>NZ_JARHUI010000003.1:231720-670006 GCF_029222925.1 Algoriphagus sp. CAU 1675
TTTTATCACAACAGTATCCACAACACAGGCAGCGGGGATGGGCTGTATTACAGTGGTTGGGCCTCTGCGGGCAATGATTTTGTAAACAACATTTTTAAGGGGAATACGGGCTATTCGGTGGAGGTAGCGATTTCAACGGGCTTGGTGACAATGGATTATAATGACCTGTACACCTCGGGGACGTATTTGGCCCGGTGGGGAACCACCAATGCTACTGACCTAGCGACTTGGCAGTCGCTGTCCTCCAAGGATGCGAATTCCTTGAATGAAGATCCTTTATTTGTTTCGGATACGGACTTAACACCCCAAAATCCAGTACTTACAGAAGCTGGAACAGATTTAACTGCTTTTGTCTCCACAGATATTGATGGTAATCCACGAACGGTTCCTGTAAGTATCGGAGCAGTGGAATTTGCGCAAGCAGGAGAACCTTTAATTGGGGAATATACGATTGATCCAAACGGATCTGGGGAACGGAATTTTGTTTCCTTCGCGGCTTCTTCTGAAGCCTTGCGGGTTAATGGAATTTCTGGTAAAGTTGATTTTTTTGTTGCGGATGGTACCTATGAAGAGCAGTTGAATTTTGGAGCGGTTCCAGGTGCTTCCTCAGAGTTTACTGTCAATTTTAAATCGGCAAGTATTGATCCTTTAGCAGTCATTGTTGTCCATACAGATAATTATACCCTAAAGCTGGACAATGCAGAGCATTACAGCTTCTCAAATATAACTTTCAAGACACTGGGTGTAGCTCAAGTGATTCAAGTGAGAAATCGAGGAGTTAATTTACTTTTTGAAAATAACATCATTGAAAGTCCAACTACTACCAATACTTCGGGTGCAAGAGGTGGAATCGATGTTTCTGGAACTTTCACGGAAAATATCAGAATTCTGAAAAATAGGATATCGGGAGGTGCCTATGGAATATATGTTAAGGGTGCAAGTTCTTCATCTAGAGTTGGACAGGTATTGGTTTCTGAAAATGAGTTGAGTGGAATTCATTTCCGCTCTATCTATCTCAACTATACCCAAGCCCCTGAAGTGGTGGGAAACACAGTCACTACTACTTCCACAGCAGACCAGATCGCTATTCTTCTGGAGAACAACTCTGATGGATCCTTGGTGAAAAATAACCGGGTAACCAGTGTGGATGGCAATGCTTTGAGAATAGTCAATTCCGCAGGAAATACAGGTTCTCCAAACTTGGTATACAATAATTTCTTACAGGGAAAAGGAAGCAATAGAATAGTCTACCTTTCCAATACCACTCATCTTTTATTTTATCATAATGCTGTTTGGAACCAAGGCAATGGGGCTAGTTTGGAATATGCTTCCAGCGGATCCAATAATCAGTTGGTCAATAATATATTCCAGGGAACCAGTGGCTATGCCCTTCGAATTGGTGCACCCGCAGCATTCGTTAACATTGATTACAATAATCTATTTAGCTCAGGGTCTTTGCTCGGACGATGGGGTAATTCTGATGCCACTGATCTAGATGCTTGGAAAGCACTATCCGGTACGGACTCGAATTCCCTGACCGTGGATGCTCAATTTGTTTCTTCTTTGGATCTTACTCCACAAGAAGATGCTTTAGCTGTTAATGGTGCTGATTTAACAGCTATTGTTTCGGAGGATATTAATGGAGTTCCTCGATTGGTTCCTGTGAGTATAGGTGCCGTGCAGTTCTTCTCTGACAATGGACGGGATTTGGCTATCAGTGAAATCATTTCTCCTGACTCCAATTGTTTCTTGAGCGATCAAGAACAGATTCAAGTTCGTATTTCCAATGTTGGAACATCATTTATTGGGAATATTACGCTGACCTATCAAGTCCTTGGAGGAGCTTTGGTGGAAGAAGTATTGCCTTCTTCTATTGTTTTGGCTCCTGGTCAAAGCTATACCTATACCTTTGAACAAGCAGCGGACTTAAGTCAAAAAGGGGATTATACGATTGTGGTAGGGGTTTTGGAAGCTGATGAAAATCTTACGAATAATGAACTTTCAAAAACCATTACCCACTTCCCTGAACCTAACGTCAGTTTAACTGGGAATACCACAATTTGTAAAGGGGAATTCACAGCCTTGATTGCCGATGGAGGAGTTAGTTATTTATGGATGCACAATGGAAGCACAGTCCAAGGGCTAAGTGTTCAACCTACGGAAACTACTACTTATACGGTTCTGATTACCGATGAGAATGGGTGTTCGGTTGAAAAATCAATTACTGTTACGGTTAATCAGCTTCCACAAATTGAATATGTGGGAGATGCAGGATTTGAATCGTCTTATGTTTCTCCTACAGTTGGTGTTAATTCCACCGAATTCATATTCCGATTTAAATACACCGAATCTTCAGGGCTTTTACCTGCTGCAGGTTTCCCTAAATTGACTTTAAAAAGCTTTATTGAAACTCGGGAAATTGTAATGTTTGAAGAGGATCCAAGTGATTTGGATGTGACTGATGGGAAAATTTATCGGGCTCTGGTTACAAACTTAGCCGAGGATGCCAATTGGGAATCTCAAATCGCAGTTCGTACCTCAGAAGGCTGTGAAGTAAACTCAGGTTGGGTTGCTACACCTTTAGTAACAAGTGATTTATTGGATGTTGGGATTTTTGCTGGTGATATCCTATTTAGCAATGATGAACCTGGAGTTGGAGATGAATTTACGATTACGGGAATTGTTAGGAATACCTCTGATTTTCCAGCAGAAAACTTCGTAGTCTCTGTATATGATGATGAGCAATTTATTGCTTCTCAAACCGTAGATTTTGTTGCTCCACAGGACACGGTTTGGGTTCAATTCCAGTATGCTTTTTCAGTATCAGGATATCATGAAGTCAAAGTGATTTTGGATGAAACCAATGTACTGGATGAGAAAAACGAACTCAATAATTTTGCCATCCGGTTTTATGCATTGCCAGAAGGGATCAATGTTACTTCATCTGTTAATCCGTCTACCATATTTCCAAATCAAAGTTTCACGGTATCTGGTGTAGCAAGTTATTTTGGGCTAGACCTTGCAATTACTCCAAAGGTTTCTGGAGCTACTGTAAGACTTACGATGAGTAATGGCCAGGAAAAACAAACAATAACAAATTCTGCCGGAGGATTTTATTCCACTTTCACCGGTCCTTTTGAAATTGGTACTTACACTATCACAGGCGAGGTGGATGAAGGTAGGTTTGTTCAATCTTTTGGACCATTAACCATTCAAGTGGTAGAAGACAATTCTGGGGAAACTGTAAAACTTCCTGATCTTGAAACTCAATTCTCCTTATTTCCAAAAGAAGGAAGAGGTTATTATTTGCGTGGTGAAACCATAGAGGGTACTGCACGGGTAACCAATAGGGGTGATGCACCAGCTGAAAACTTTGTGTTCAGGTATTCCTCTTGTCAAGGAGTAATTGGAGAGGTATTTATTCCACTTTTGCAGCCGGGAGAATTTATTGAATATCCTTTTGTAACTACAATTTCTGATTCTGCTTTATTAAATAGTTGTTTTGGATATCTAGATTATTGCTATTTCTCAGCTACTGCAGATTATTTTGGTCAGGTATCTGAAAGCTCTGAATCCAATAATACGGTTCAAATTTCAAAAAGGATATTTGCTGAGAAGCCTGATATCAAACCTGAAAAATCTTCTCCTTCGACTTTCAATTTAAAGGATCCTTATACCTTAAGGGTTTCTGCAAGAAATCTTGGAGGGGTAGCTAATGCAGTGCCTTTTACAATGAAAGTTTATATCGATGGGGTTGAAGTCGATTCAAGGTTGATTTCTGAAAATATTGAAAACTGCGATCGTTCACAGCTCTATTCTTTGAGCTGGTTGTTTACAACGACGGATGATAAAGTAATTCGAATTGAGGCCGATACACCGATTGGATCTGGCGTTATTGATGAGTTTGATGAAACCAATAATGTCTTGGAGTTTACGATAAGATACTCCCCTAAGAAACCCGATCTAGATACTTATTATCAGCGATTTAAAATTGAGCCAAGCCATCCAAATCTTGGAGAGACATTTAAAATCAAACGTCTTTATCGAAATATTGGACGAACTGCAACTGCCGCTCCATTTACGAATTCATTTATAATTAATGAAAATGGTGTAGAACGGGTGATTAGTAATCGCATAGAAGATTCGATTGAACCAGGAGGTTCCAGAACTGATAGTATCTATACCAGTTTAACAACTTATGGTAATAATCGAATCGATTATCTACTGGATGCTAATTCTGAAATTTCTGAGTCAAATGAGTCGAATAATGCAGGTTTTGGTTTCTTATGTGTTGATTTTTCACTGGCATCAAGTTCATTTTATTTTTACAATGCTTGGCGGGGTAATTACCAAATTTATACGGAGCAGTTTTTGACTGCTAATATCCAAAACACTGGGCTTTTTGATTCAGAGGAGGTATCAGTAAAATTCTATTTGGATGATGTAGAGATTGCCAGTACAGTTGTTCCTAATATTCTTGGCGGTTCAGCATCATTTGTCCAGTTACCGTATGTATTTGTTGAAGCAGGTACTTTCACTTTGAAAGTAGTGGTAGATGAGGAAGGGAAATATACGGAGTGTCAAGAGGACAATAATGAATTTAGCAAGCAGATCACGATTCTTACTCCGGGTCCAGATCTTTCGGTTGAACCTCAATTTATATCTCCCACTAAACTAAATCCAGATCTTGGTGAACCTGTTAATTTCTTTGTTTCCTATGAGAATTTGGGAGTGGTTCCTTCTGGTCCTTTTAAAGTAAGGTTATTGGTTGATGGCCAGCAAATAGGAGAGGACGCACAAGTCAGTGGGGTAGCAGCAGGTGAAGATGGAACAGTAGCTATTTCGGATACTTATTCCTCAACAATTGGTGGTCTCAAAACACTGGAAGCCATTATTGATGTCTTGGAAGAGCAGCCCGATAGAAATAGGGATAATAATACAGCGCTCCGAAGCATATTTGTGGGTGATGCGCCAAACCTTCGATTTGCTGATTTAATTTTCAGTAATGATTGTCCTAAAAATGGAGACGAAGTATTACTTACAGCAAGCATTTTCAATGAAGGAGATGTAGGTACAGAAGCAACACTGAAGTTTTACTACAAATCCGGGGAAAGCCTTGATGAAATTTCTCGAGATTTAATAACTGTCGGACCCCAAGATACGGTAGAGGTGTCTGTTCCGATTACGCTTTTAAGTAACACCTTTACTATTTATGCAGAGTTATCAGGAGCAGACCCAATTGAATATGATATTCTCGACAATAGTATTGAAAAAGCATTCTGTACAAATGTTGTAGCCGAATACACTTTGACAACTAGTGTGGTTGGGGAAGGAATAATTGTTCGAGATCCTAATCAAAATCAATTCTTGGATGGAAATACCGTTTCCCTGAACCCGATTCCTGCAGAGGGATGGAGTTTTGTACAGTGGTCAGGTGATGCTACTGGTTCCGACAATCCACTTCAGCTCAGCATGGATGCAGATAAGCAGGTGGTTGCTGAATTTGTGGAGAACTTTAGAATAAGGTTAGGAGTAACCAATGAGTCCTGTTTTGAAGCAGGAGATGGAAAACTTCAGGTAAATGTATTTGCAGGATTGCCTCCGTACACCATTGAATGGTATAAGAATGGTCAGCTTTTGCCTGATACTGGTATTTTACTAGAAAATCTGTCAGCTGGATCCTATGAAGTTCGGGTTACTGATTCCAATTCGGAAACCTTAACCGAACAGGTTGAATTGATTGTAGGGGATTTCCAATATCCTGTGATTGATATCCCGACTGAAATCACCTTATTCTTGGATCAAAGTGGTTCCACGTTATTGACTGTCGAAATGCTAAATGATGCTTCATTCGACAATTGTGGTATCAGTTCCAAATATTTCAATGAAGGAGTAACATCGATTCCATTTGGATGTGGAGATGTTGGTCAATCTATTTCTGTTGACTTCAAAGTCGTTGATACAAATGGAAACATCTCTGTAAAATCCTTTAATGTACTTGTGTTGGATGAATTGAAGCCGGTCATCACGAATGTTCCAGCCAACATCTCGGTGAACAACGATGCAGGAGTCTGTGGAACGGTGGTAACCTGGACTGAACCGATTGCTTCGGACAACTGTGAAATCGCAACCTTCGCTTCTGATCATACTTCAGGTGATGCGTTCCCGGTAGGCGAAACATTGGTGACCTATACGGCAATCGATATCCACGGCAATACCGAGACGGCGAGCTTCACGGTGACTGTTACGGACAACGAGCTTCCTGTCATTACGAATGTTCCAGCCGACATCTCGGTGAACAACGATACAGGAGTCTGCGGAGCGGTAGTGACTTGGACCGAACCGATTGCGGCAGATAACTGTGGAATTGAAAGCTTCAATGCGGACCAGGTGAATGGCGCAGTCTTCCCAGTTGGCACTACAACGGTAACCTATACGGCAACCGATATCCACGGCAATTCCGAGACAGCGAGCTTCACGATAACCGTTACAGACAATGAGCTTCCTGTCATCACGAATGTCCCAGCCAATATCTCGGTGAACAACGATCCGGGAGTCTGCGGAGCGGTGGTAAGCTGGACCGAACCGATTGCTTCGGACAACTGTGAAATCGGAACCTTCACTTCTGATTACACTTCAGGTGATGAGTTCCCAGTAGGTGAAACCACTGTAACCTACACGGCGACCGATGTTCATGGCAATACCGAGACGGCGAGCTTCACGGTTACTGTTACGGACAATGAGCTTCCTGTCATTACAAATGTTCCAGCCAATATCTCGGTGAACAACGATGCAGGAGTCTGCGGAGCGGTGGTAAGCTGGACCGAACCGATTGCTTCGGACAACTGTGAAATCGGAACCTTCACTTCTGATTACACTTCAGGTGATGAGTTCCCAGTAGGTGAAACCACTGTAACCTACACGGCGACCGATGTTCATGGCAATACCGAGACGGCGAGCTTCACGGTTACTGTTACGGACAATGAGCTTCCTGTCATTACGGATGTTCCAACCGACATCTCGGTGAACAATGATGCGGGAGTCTGCGGAGCGGTGGTAACCTGGACTGAACCAAATGCTTCGGACAACTGTGGAATAGATAGCTTCACTTCTGATTACACTTCAGGCGATGAGTTCCCGGTAGGCGAAACATTGGTGACCTATACGGCAACCGATATCCATGGCAATATGGAGACAGCGAGCTTCACGATAACCGTTACGGACAACGAGCTTCCTGTGATCTCCACTATGCCAGCCAAAATCTCGGTGAACAACGATCCGGGAGTCTGCGGAGCGGTGGTAAGCTGGAATGAACCGAATGCTTCGGACAACTGTGGAATAGATAGCTTCACAGCTGATCAGGTAAACGGATCAGTCTTCCCAGTTGGAGAAACTACTGTTACCTATACCGCTAGGGATATCCATGGCAATGAAGAAACAGCCAGCTTCACGGTAACCGTTACGGACAATGAGCTTCCTGTCATTACAAATGTTCCAGCCAACATCTCGGTGAACAACGATGCAGGAGTCTGCGGAGCGGTGGTAGCCTGGACCGAACCGAATGCTGCTGACAACTGTGGTATTGAAAGCTTCACAGCTGATCAGGCAAACGGATCAGTCTTCCCGGTAGGAGAAACTACTGTTACCTATACCGCTAGGGATATCCATGGCAATGAAGAAACAGCCAGCTTCACGGTAACGGTATCGGACAATGAGCTTCCTGTCATTACGAATGTTCCAGCCAACATCACGGTTAACAATGATGCGGGAGTCTGCGGAGCGGTGGTAAGCTGGACTGAACCAAATGCCTCGGACAACTGCGGCATTGAAAGCTTCACAGCGGATCAGGTGAATGGATCTGTCTTCCCAGTTGGAGAAACTACGGTTACTTATACCGCTACGGATATCCATGGCAATATCGAGACAGCGAGCTTTACGATAACCGTAACTGACAATGAGCTTCCTGTCATTACGAATGTTCCAGCCAACATCTCGGTGAACAACGATACAGGAGTCTGCGGAGCGGTAGTGACTTGGACTGAACCGATTGCGGCAGATAACTGTGGAATAGAAACCTTTACTTCAGATTTTGCCAGTGGATCAGCCTTCCCAGTTGGAGAAACTACGGTTACTTATACCGCTACCGATATCCACGGCAATACCGAGACAGCGAGCTTTACGGTGACTGTTACGGACAATGAGATTCCGGTCATTACAAATGTTCCAGCTAACATCTCGGTGAACAACGATCCAGGAGTTTGCGGAGCGGCTGTAACCTGGACTGAACCGAATGCTGCCGACAACTGCGGTATTGCAAGCTTCACTTCTGATTACACTTCAGGTGATGAGTTCCCGGTAGGCGAAACATTGGTGACCTATACAGCAACCGATATCCATGGTAATACAGCGACAGCGAGCTTCACGATAACCGTTACGGATAATGAGCTTCCTGTCATTACGAATGTTCCAGCCAATATCTCGGTGAACAATGATCCGGGAGTTTGCGGAGCGGTGGTAACCTGGATCGAACCAGATGCGGCAGATAACTGCGGTATTGAAAGCTTTACAGCCGATCGAGTGAATGGAGCAGTCTTCCCAGTAGGTGAAACCACGGTAACCTACACAGCGACCGATGTTCATGGCAATACCGAGACGGCGAGCTTCACGGTTACTGTTACGGACAATGAGCTTCCTGTCATTACAAATGTTCCAGCCAATATCTCGGTGAACAACGATCCAGGAGTTTGCGGGGCTGTGGTGACTTGGGCCGAACCGATTGCGGCAGATAACTGTGGAATAGAAACCTTTACTTCAGATTTTGCCAGTGGATCAGCCTTCCCAGTTGGAGAAACTACGGTTACTTATACCGCTACGGATATTCATGGCAATGCTGAAACAGCGAGCTTTACGATAACCGTTACGGATAATGAGCTTCCGGTCATTACAAATGTTCCAGCTAACATCTCGGTGAACAACGATCCGGGAGTCTGCGGAGCGGTAGTGACTTGGGCCGAACCGATTGCTTCGGACAACTGTGAAATCGCCACCTTCACTTCTGATCACATTTCAGACGAAGTCTTCCCGGTTGGCATCACGACAGTAACCTATACGGCAACCGATATCCACGGCAATACCGAGACAGCGAGCTTCACGGTTACTGTTACGGACAATGAGCTTCCTGTCATTACGAATGTTCCAACCAATATCTCGGTGAACAACGATGAAGGAGTCTGCGGAGCGGTAGTGACTTGGACCGAACCGATTGCGGAAGATAACTGCGGTATTGAAAGCTTTACAGCCGATTACACTTCAGGTTATGAGTTCCCAGTAGGCACCACGACAGTAATCTATACAGCGACCGATATCCATGGCAATATTGAGACATCGAGCTTTACGGTGACTGTTACGGACAATGAGCTTCCTGTCATTACGAATGTTCCAACCGACATCTCGGTGAACAACGATCCGGGAGTTTGCGGAGCGGTGGTAACCTGGATCGAACCAGATGCGGCAGATAACTGCGGTATTGAAAGTTTTACAGCCGATTACGCTTCAGGTGATGAGTTCCCGGTAGGCGAAACATTGGTGACCTATACAGCAACCGATATCCATGGTAATACAGCGACAGCGAGCTTCACGATAACCGTTACGGATAATGAGCTTCCTGTCATTACGAATGTTCCAGCCAATATCTCGGTGAACAACGATCCGGGAGTTTGCGGAGCGGTGGTAACCTGGATCGAACCAGATGCGGCAGATAACTGCGGTATTGAAAGCTTTACAGCCGATTACGCTTCAGGTGATGAGTTCCCAGTAGGCGAAACATTGGTGACCTATATGGCAACCGATATCCACGGAAATATGGAGACAGCAAGCTTCACGATCACCGTTACGGACAATGAGCTTCCTGTCATTACGAATGTTCCAGCCAACATCTCGGTGAACAACGATGCAGGAGTTTGCGGAGCAGTGGTGAGCTGGATCGAACCAAATGCGGCAGATAACTGCGGTATTGAAAGCTTTACAGCCGATTACACTTCAGGTGATGAGTTCCCGGTAGGCACCACGACGGTAACCTACACGGCGATCGATATCCACGGCAATTCCGAGACAGCAAGCTTCACGGTGACCGTTACGGATAATGAGCTTCCTGTCATTACGAATGTTCCAACCGACATCTCGGTGAACAACGATGCAGGAGTCTGCGGAGCGGTGGTAAGCTGGACTGAACCAAATGCTTCGGACAACTGTGGAATTGAAAGCTTCAATGCGGACCAGGTGAATGGCGCAGTCTTCCCGGTAGGTATCACGACAGTAACCTATACAGCTACTGATATCCACGGAAATACCGAGACAGCGAGCTTCACGGTGACTGTTACGGACAACGAGCTTCCTGTCATTACATGTCCTAATAATATAAGCTCAACCGTTGAGTTTGGACAGATCGGTAAAGTGATTACTTATGACCTACCTACTACAACTGATAATTGTGGAGTACCAACCATGGAATTGATCAGTGGTTTGCCAAGTGGAGAAGTTTTCCCTGTGGGAATTACTACGGTGACTTATAAAGCAACTGATACTGCGGGAAATTCTGCTGAATGTAGCTTTACTGTAACTATTACTGAAAGCGCGGATAATGAAGACCCAGTAATCAATGATTGTCCTTCTGACATTAATGTGTCAAATGACTCTGGCAATTGTGGAGCGGTGGTGACTTGGACAGAACCAATAGCTACGGACAATAGTGGCTCAGTATCATTGATAAGCAATTATGAACCTGGTTCAATATTCCCTGTGGGAACTACTGAGGTGATTTACACTGCTACCGATGCGGCTGGTAATCAGTCTATTTGTAGATTCAATGTAATAGTAACTGACAATGAATTGCCAAATGTTCTAACTCAAGATCTGGAATTCAGCATAGATGAAGCGGATATAATTACAGTGGATCCATTGGATATTGATAATGGTTCATCTGATAATTGTGGAATTGAAAGTTATAGCCTGAGCAAAACAACGTTTACTTCTGCGGATGAAGGAGTGAATTCTGTTGTCTTGACGGTTATTGACATTCATGGAAATCAAAATTCTGCTTCTGCTTTTGTTACAATTATTCTCAATTCGGTAGATCCTGGAGATATAGATTCAGATAATGATGGATTTACTCCGAATCAAGGGGATTGTGACGATTCAGATGCGACAGTTTATCCGGGAGCACCAGAAGTATGTGACGGTATGGACAACAACTGCGACGGAACGATTGACGAAGGTGTACAGACTGCATTCTACATTGATGAAGACGGAGACGGATATGGTGCGGCAAACTCAACTCCTGTTTATGATTGCTCTGCTCCTGATGGGTATGTGCCTAATAATTATGATTGCAATGATGGGGATGAACTGATAAACTCCTTCTCACTTCAAAACTGCGAAAACAATCCTTGTCTTGAGGAAGAGGTAATCCATTCAATTTCTGGTCCATTAGACCCACATGAGGTAAACTCTTCAATTAGTGTTTTAGCCGAAGTTACAGGGGAAGTAGTAACTGCTAAATGGATTTGGGATGATGGTGAAGAAACAGTCTTGAGTTCTCCATTTACTGATTATTCAGCTAGCCATATTTATACCACGCCTGGTGTTTATCAAATTAGCTTAGTTCTTACTGATGAATGTGGAAATGAAACAGTAGGCTACACAGATTTGGCCGTAATATTTGATCCAAACGGAGGCTTTGTCACTGGGGGTGGATGGATTTGGTCGCCTAAAGGCTCTATGCCTAGCGACTATGAAGCAGAAGGTCGTGCCAACTTCGGGTTTGTAGCTAAGTATAGAAAAGGAAGTAATAAGGTAGATGGCCATACCGAGTTCCAATTCAAGAATGGTGACTTGACCTTTAACAGTACTTCGCATGAGGATATGTCCTTGGTTGTTGCTGGCTATAAAGCTATCTACAAGGGGATAGGTAGGGTGAATGGAATAGATGGTTATTCTTTTATGGTTTCCGCAATTGATGGAGCCAAGAAGGAAATTGAAGAAGCCGATAAATTCCGTATCAAAATCTGGGATATCCAAACTTCAGAAGTCATTTATGACAACCAGCAGGGTGAATCCGATAACTCTGATGCAAAAACAGAGATTTCCGGTGGAAGTATCATTATCCATAACCCTGTGAAAGGCAAAAACAAATCCCTAGACTCCTCTTCTTTGATTACCGTTGATTGGAACACTCCATTTGAAACTTTGAAAGACTATACCTATTCCTTTACTGACAATGGAATGGATTACGAACTTGAAGTGACATGGAATGAGGAAGATTATAATCCGCTTCTTCCGGGATATTACCAGATCTCGGGAGAACTCAAAGAAGCCACTATAGGGTTTAGAGTTCCGATGAATGGTATTAATATGCAAGTTCTTGTCTTGGATAAACCTCTTCCTGAGGATATCATTATTGATAATTCTGAAATAGCCAAAGAACTTGCTGAAGGAGAGTTAATAGGTGCATTCCATACTCTGGATCCAGTTGATGATATACATACCTATCATTTGGATGAAAATGAGCATTTCGAATTGGATGGAAACCTACTTAGATGGAAGGGTAGTACAAGCAAAGTTGCTTCTGGTTATACTGTTCGGGTTTACAGTACAGATAGGGCAGGGCAGACTATTTTGAAGGATATCCGACTTACTAGGGAGCCAATTCCAAATAATGTTTGGGTATATCCAAACCCAGCCGCGGATGAAACCAATATCCAAGTGGAGATTAGAGAGGAATCAGATGTCACCATCCGAATTTACGACGCTGTCGGACGTTTGGTATTTGAGGAAAAAGGATTCCATGAAGATGGTTTTGTTCGAAATGTTGATCTTGAATCCTTAAGTGCTGGAATGTACACCGTTCAGGTTCAGATCAATTACCAGATTCTAACCAGAAGATTGATTAAGAAAGAATAACCTTATCATTAAATCTTAACGCGCTTTATAAAAGGCTATGCACATTGATTTGAGCATAGCCTTTTTTGATGAGCGGACCTTAGAAATATTACTTGTTTTTAATGGCATAGCGTGAACCACCAAGTGGCTTGTTCTGTCATGGTTTTATCCTTTCGTCATTACATAATATTCTCGGCAATCTGACTTTAGGTATAGGTCATTGGGCATTAATTGAATTTGTCTGATTTTTAAGATTTGATTTTGAACCAAAGAGGGGAAAGGGATCACTTTGTAACTAAAAATAAAAAGAGACCGATCCTTAAAGAATCGGTCTCTATCAATGGCAGAGATCTACCACTTTATTTCATTTGAATTAATCTTTCTTTACTCCCTCGAATAGATCAACTGGAGTGTTTTTTACTTTTTCTTCAAAAGCTTTCCAATCTCCATTCATAAATTCTTTGAGCACGGCAATTGATTCATCTGCTGCTTCTTTTGCATGCTGGTACATTCTTTCTTCTGTAGCTCCAGGAGCCAAATAGGAAGAACTAGCATAACGTCTTGGTGCAAAGAGCATGGTCATGGTAGTTGGATAAAGGTTTCTAACGATTCCCTGACCTTCACGGGTTGGGCCGTTGAAAGCTTCTCTTACTTTGTCCAGTTTTTTCTTAATGTCTTTGGCTGCAGCGCTCAGGGATTTTGCCTCTTCTGAATCTAGGTCTTTGGTCATTGCCAGCACCTTGTCAATGGTTTTCTGAGCTTCATCCATTTGGTTAGTAGCATTGGTTACTTCAGATTGAAGCCCTTCCAGCTTTTTGGAGAAGTCTTCCCTAGCTTTCAGGTTGGCAAGTTGAACTTCAATTCTTGGATCTGCATATACATTGATACTCGTCTCAGACTTTTCATCCCCATACACAAATTCAACTTTGTAAGTACCTGGTAGTGCATCGCCTCCACTAGGCTCGAAGAATCCGTTTCTACGACCTCTGTTACCTCCGGTGTTTTCGGCTGTAGACTTTCTGTCAAGTCCCCAGTTGATTCGGTTTACACCTTTAACAGGAACAGTTTTCAGAGTTCTGATCTGCTCACCTGCTTCATTGTAAATGTTAACGGTTACGGTGTCAAATTTTTCTTTGTTATCATTGAGGATAAAGCTTAATCTTCCCCCAAATTCCCTGTTTTCGGCAGCATATTTTCCATTGGCAGGGAAACGTTCACCATGTGGTTGCTGGATTTCAGCCTGATAAGCATCTGGTGCGGCTACTGCGGTAATTTTAGCCTCTGGAGCTTTTCCTCCATTGGCTGCAAATACTCTCAATGGGCGAATGTCATCCAATACCCACATGGATCTGCCGAATGTTCCGATCACCAAGTCGGCTTCTCTTTCTTGAATGGTCATATCATAAGTAGATACTGCCTTAGGATAACCATGCTCCCATTTGTTCCAGGTTTTTGCCTTATCAAAGGAAACGTACAGCCCAAATTCAGTTCCTAAGAATACCAGATTAGGTTCTTCGGTGTCTTGCTTGATAGAAAGAGTGTAGCCCCAAACTTTGCTATCATCTGCTATTCGGGTGAAACTTTTTCCGAAGTCTTTGCTATGATAAGCATATGCACTGAAATCGTTGTTTCTATAATTGTTGGCAATCACCCAAACTTCAGCTGCATCATATTTAGATGCTTGGATTTGAGGGATCCAACTAGCCTTTGGAAGACCTGTCAATTTGTTGTTGACGTTGGCCCAAGTTTTTCCTCCGTCTCTTGTCACCTGAAGGTTTCCATCATCCGTACCAACCCAGATCACATTTGGGTCCACTGGGCTTGGTGCAATTGCTAAAATGGTAGTATGGTTTTCAGCACCTGTGATGTCGAAGGTCAATCCACCTGTCTGCTGCTGCCTCTGTTTGGTAGAGTCATTGGTAGTAAGATCCGGGGAAATTATTTCCCAGGTTTCCCCATTGTCAGTTGATTTGTGCAGGAATTGAGATCCGTAATAAATGGTATTGGCATCATGTGGGTCTTGTGCAAGCGCCGCATTCCAGTTGAATCTCAAGAATACATCCTTGTCAGGATGTGTGGGTTTGATAAATCTGTTATGACCGGTCAGCTTATCAAATCTCGAAAGGTTTCCTGCCTGAGACATGGTGTAGCCATAGCGGGAATTGCTTGGGTGGGGAGAAACGTCAAAACCGTCACCGAAGGAAACTTCCTGCCAATAGGTGTTTCTGATACCGTCTCTTCTCCAAACATAAGCTGGACCAGTCCAAGAACCGTTGTCTTGCATACCACCATAGATATTGTACGGGATTTCATTGTCTACATTGACATGGTAAAACTGTCCTACAGGTAGGTTTTCGGCAAAATACCAGGTCTTCCCACCGTCTCTGGAAATATTCAAACCTCCATCATTTCCATCAATAAGGAAGTTTGGATCATTTGGGTTTATGTAGAAAGCATGGTGATCAGGGTGAACTCCCTCGTATTGTAGAATTTGGGTAAAGGATTTACCACCATCTTCTGTCATTCCAACCCTTGAATACAGGGTATAAACTCTGTTGTCATTTTTAGGATCCGCATAGATCTCGAAATAATAGAATGGTCTGTCCCCGATTTCAGGTTTGCTGTTGACCATTGTAAAATTATTTCCCCCATCTTCAGAAACGTAAAGTGCATTTTTAGAGGATTCTACCAATGCATAAATTTTGTCACTGTTGGAATTTGAAATCGCAAGCCCCATTCTTCCCAAATCACCTTTTGGCAAGCCGTTTTTATCATCTAGCTTTTTCCAGTTTTCGCCTCCATCATAGGTCACATAGAGTCCTGAAGAGGAGCCTCCTGATTCAAAAAACCAGGGATAGCGTCTGTGCTGCCACATGTTGACAAAGATCTTATTAGGGTTGTTTGGGTCCATAATCATTTCGCCAACTCCAGTCTTGGTATCGATGTAAAGGATTTTTTCCCAGGTTTTTCCTCCATCTGTGGTTTTATACAAACCTCTGTCTTCCTGTTCACCCCAAGGAGATCCAATTGCACCCACAAAAACAGTGTTTGGATCATCCGGATGAACAATGATTCTGTGGATTGCACGTGTTTTTTCCAATCCCATCAACTCCCAAGTTTTTCCAGCATCCAAGGATCTGTAAACACCATATCCCATATTTAGGGAGTTTCTAGGGTTACCTTCTCCGGTTCCTACCCAGATGATGTTGGGGTTTTTCTGATAAATGGAAATAGATCCGATTGAGTGTACTTTTTGGTCATCAAAAATTGGTTCCCAGGTAATTCCCCCTGAGGTTGATTTCCAAAGACCTCCTGATGCTGAACCAGCATAAATTATACTTGGGTCATCATCTACTGCATCAATGGCTGTGATTCTGCCGCTCATCCCAGCAGGTCCCACATTCCTGGTTTTCATGGATTTAAACAAATCCATGTCGACCTGCTGCGCCTGGACACCAAGTCCCATGCAAGCCACCAAAATGAAAATGTAGAGTTTTTTCATAAAGTTATATTTGATTATAAGGTTAAATAAGTAAAAAGTAGAAATTATGAGGATGAATTTTATTCAAGCGGAAGAGAAACTAGCTGAACCTTCATCTACGCGATGCCTTGAAATTTGATTGATGGTTTGGGGGCTGATTTCTTTTTCTTTTTCTTTAGTAAAAATTATTAAACCCATGAGATATAAAGTAATGAAGCCTATAAAAGGGCTTTTTCTTTGCTTGTTACTGGCCTTTGGAGCAAATGCTCAAACTGGCCGGTTTCAACAAGCTGTTGATTATCAGATGGATGTCCAAATGGATGTCAACACAAATCAGTATACCGGGACCCAGACCCTAAAGTATACCAACAATTCTCCGGATACTTTAACCCGGGTATTCTATCATTTGTATTACAATGCATTTCAGCCCGGAAGTATGATGGATGTTCGGTCAAGAACTATTTCCGACCCTGATAGGAGAGTGGGAGATCGGATTTCCAAATTGACCCCTGAGGAAATAGGATATCTTCATGTTCGAAATTTGAAAATGAATGGTAAGGAAGTCAAATTCAATGAAGTGGAAACAATTCTTGAAGTTGAGCTTTCAGAACCGATCTTGCCTAACTCTGAGGCAACTTTCACCTTGGAGTTTGACGGTCAGGTTCCTATTCAAATCAGACGTTCTGGAAGAGATTCTGAGGAAGGTGTTCGTTATTCCATGTCCCAGTGGTATCCTAAAATGGCCAATTATGATGAGCAGGGTTGGCATGCCAATCCTTACATCGGTAGGGAGTTTTATGGAATTTGGGGAGATTTTGATGTGAAAATCACCATTGACAAGGATTATACAATCGGTGGTACAGGTTATTTGCAAAACCCTAACGAAATAGGACACGGATATGAGGATGAAGGCGTCAAAGTGCCAAACCCAAAAGGCAATACACTAACCTGGCATTTTAAAGCTCCTATGGTTCATGATTTTATGTGGGGTGCAGATCCTAAGTATCAGCATGATAAAATCCAGATGGACAATGGAATTACGGTTCACCACTTCTTTATTCCGGGAGAAAAAACTTCAGAAAATTGGGAAAAGCTAAAAGAATATACACCAAAGGCAATTAGCTATATGTCGGAGCATTTTGGTCAATATCCTTACAAGCAATTTTCTGTGGTACAAGGCGGAGACGGTGGAATGGAATATGCCATGTCTACTTTGATCACAGGAGAAAGGAACCTGAATAGTTTGGTGGGTGTGATGGTTCATGAATTGGCACATAGCTGGTTCCATGGAGTTTTGGCAAGTAATGAGTCTTTATATCCTTGGATGGATGAAGGATTTACCAGCTATGCCTCTAGCTTAACAATGGCTTCCATTATGCCACGAGGAAATGGAGGAAACGTACACGCGGGATCCTATCGTGGTTATTCTAGCTTGGCGAAATCCGGCTTGGAAGAGCCTATGTCAACTCATTCAGATCATTATCATACAAATAGAGCTTATAGTTCTGCGGCTTATGCCAAAGGAGCTGTATTTATGGAACAAATGGGATATGTGATTGGAGCTGAAGTTAGGGATAGAGCTTTGTTGCGTTATTTCAACACATGGAAGTTTAAGCATCCAAATGTCAATGATTTGATTCGAATCATGGAAAAAGAAAGTGGTCTTGAACTGGATTGGTACAAGGAGTACTTTGTCTATGGAACAAAGACTATAGATTATGGAATAAAGGATGTGGTTGAAAATGGCGACTCCACGACTATTACATTTGAGCGTTTAGGTTTAATGCCAATGCCTTTGGATGTGGTTATTACTTATCAGGATGGAAGCCAGGAACAGCTTTATATGCCTTTGGTAATCATGAGAGGTGAAAAAGCAAACGAAGCTGGATTACCTGCTAGAATATTGACTGAAGATTGGCCTTGGACTAATTTGACTAAGACGGTTTCGATTCCTAGAAAAAAATCTACAATCAAATCCATAGAAATTGATCCATCTGGAAGGATGGCAGATTTGGAAAGAGAAAACAATAAAGTGGAGTTTTAAGGCTCCACTTTCAAATAAAGACAAATAAATAAAAAAGGTGGCCTAAGCCACCTTTTTTATTTTTTGGTATCAACCAGCATTCTTTTTATCCTGAACTTCCTTACGGATGTCCTGTGCTAGGTTTTTCAAATCTTGCATTCCCTTTCTTACTCTGGTTCCAGCAGCTTGGTTACCTTTTTCATAAAATTTTTCGAAATCGGCTTCAAGGCCCATTACAAGATCTTTAACTTCACTAAATCTGCTCATAGTAAAAGTGTGTTTTTTAGGTTGATGATAAGTTTATTTTGACTCAATATAGCCCAAATACTTCCTATTTCAACTCTGAGGGCATTTTTTTTGAAAAAATTTTTATTCTCCAAAAGAAATTGCGATCTCAGAATTTTTGTAATACCCACTGGTCAGTTTCTCTTTGATCGCTGCAAAAGCCTGTATGGTCTCTTCAACGTCAGCCAACGTGTGAACTGCTGTAGGGATCAACCTCAAGATAATCATACCTTTAGGTACTACTGGGTAAATCACTACCGAACAGAAGATATTGTAATTTTCTCTCAGGTCATGGGATAGTGCAGCAGCTTCTCCAACCGTACCGTTCAATACAACAGGAGTAACTGGAGAATTTGATTTTCCGGTGCTAAATCCGTTTTTATGTAGGCCGTCTCTGAGGGCATTTACGATTTTCCAAAGATTTGCCTTGAGTTCAGGCTGGGTTTTCAATAGCTCTAGACGTTTCAATGCACCTTCAACCAAAAGCATTGGAAGAGATTTTGCGAAGATTTGAGAACGCATGTTGAACCTCAAGTAGTAGATTACTTTTTCCTCACCTGCGATGAAGGCTCCGATGGAAGCCATGGATTTTGCAAATGTTGAGAAATAAAGGTCAACACCTTCAATTACTCCTTGCTCTTCATGGGTACCGGCACCGGTCTTACCCATAGTACCGAATCCGTGAGCGTCATCTACAAGAAGTCTGAATTCAAACTTCTTCTTTAATTCTACAATCTCCTTTAGTTTTCCTTGGTCACCGGTCATCCCGAATACACCTTCAGTTATAAAGAGAATTCCTCCTCCAGTCTCGGCTGCAAGTTTTGTTGCTCTTTCTAATTGCTTTTCAGCATTTTCGATGTCATTGTGTGGGTATACATATCGCTTACCCATGTGCATGCGCAAGGCATCGATAATACAAGCATGACATTCAGAGTCATATACCACTACGTCTTTTCTGTCCAATAAGGCATCGATCACAGACATGATCCCCTGGTACCCGTAGTTAAGAAGGTAAGCTTTTTCTTTTCCTACAAAACTTGCCAACTCATCTTCCAGTTTCTCGTGAAGAGAGGTTTGTCCAGACATCATTCTGGCACCCATAGGGTAGGCAGCTCCCCACTTGGCAGCGGCTTCTGCGTCAGTTTTTCTTACTTCAGGGTGATTGGCAAGACCGAGGTAATTGTTTAATGACCAAGTCAATACTTCTCTTCCCTGAAACCTCATTCGTGGGGCGATTTCACCTTCGAGTTTTGGGAACATGTAATAGCCGTCAGAAAACTGGGAATGTTTGCCCAAAGGGCCTAGATTCGTGTGAAGTTTAGCAAATAGATCCAAAGCTTAATGTTTTAAAGTGATTAAGATTTTCCTGCATTTCTTTCTGAAAATCGGCCAAAAATAAAACTTAATTACCTACCAAGCAAAAATCCCTACAGCAGACCAAGCATTATTAACATACATCAAATTTATTTCCGTATTTAGTTATCAATAATTAGTGAAGCCCAAATTAACGATTAGAGAAAATGCCTAAAATCAAAAAACTTTTAGTAGCCAATAGGGGGGAAATTACCTTGAGGATTATGAGGACCGCAAGAGAAATGGGAATCCAAACTGTGGCTGTTTACAGTGAAGCGGACCGACTTTCCCCTCATGTCAAATTCGCTGATGAAGCAGTTTGTCTTGGCCCGCCTCCTTCAAGCGAATCTTATTTGTTGGGTGATAAGATAATTGAGGTTTGTAAGAATCTCGGTGTGGATGCCATCCATCCAGGTTATGGTTTTTTGTCTGAAAACGCGGATTTTGCTCGGAAAGTAACCGAGGCAGGAATAATTTTCGTGGGACCTTCCCCGGAGGCCATTGAAGTGATGGGGAGTAAACTGGCTGCAAAACAGGCTGTTGCCAAATATGATATTCCTTTGGTGCCCGGTACCGAGGAAGCTATTTCTGATATTTCTGCTGCAAAAATAAAAGCAGCTGAAATCGGTTACCCAATTTTGATTAAAGCCAGTGCAGGAGGAGGAGGTAAAGGGATGAGGATTGTGGAATCTTCAGATGAATTTGAGGAACAGATGCAGCGAGCTGTTTCTGAGGCCCAATCGGCCTTTGGTGACGGTGCTGTTTTCATTGAAAAATTCATCACTTCACCACGACATATTGAAATACAGGTATTGGGAGACCAACAAGGAAATATAGTTTATCTTTTTGAAAGGGAATGTTCCATCCAGCGAAGACACCAAAAAGTGATTGAGGAAGCTCCCTCTGCGGTTGTTTCTGAAGATATGCGAAAAGCCATGGGAGAGGCGGCAGTCGGAGTTGCAAAAGCCTGTAATTATTATGGTGCAGGTACAGTAGAATTCATCGTCGATGAGAACCTAAACTTTTACTTCTTGGAGATGAATACCCGTCTTCAGGTTGAGCATCCTGTGACGGAAATGATAACCGGAAAAGATTTGGTAAGGGAACAGATTCTGATTGCCGAAGGTAATAAATTGTCTTTTTCCCAGGAGGATTTGCAGATCAACGGCCATTCTATAGAAGTTAGGGTTTATGCCGAAGACCCTTCCAATAATTTCCTGCCCGATATTGGAAAGCTGATTACCTACCAGAGGCCTCAAGGACCTGGAATTCGTGTGGATGATGGATTTGAGGAAGGTATGGATATTCCTATTTACTATGATCCAATGATAGCCAAATTGATCACCCATGGAGAAAACAGAGGTGCAGCAATTGATCGGATGATCCGTGCTATTGATGAGTATCAGATCACCGGAATCCAAACAACCCTCGATTTTTGCAAATTTGCACTAACTCATGAAGCCTTTACTTCAGGAAATTTTGACACCAAGTTTGTAGAAAGGTATTTTACTCCGGAGCTATTGAAGCCAAGTATTAGCTCAGAAGAAGAGGAGCTATTGGCAGCTTTGGCAATTGAGTTCTTGCTTTCCCAGAAAGGCAAGTCCAGTTCAACTGCTTCCACCTCAACTCCTGTGACTAATTCCTCTTGGAGAAATAGGTTAAAATAAAATGGCAGAAATACTACCCCTGCGCGCATGGAGGTATTCGGCGGAGCTTGGTGGAAGAATAGAAGAACTGACTTCTCCTTTGTTTGATGTGGTATCCAAAAGGCAAAGGGAGTCCCTCTATCAAAATCCGCTGAATAGCATCCATTTATCCTTTCCCCGTGGTTCCAATTCTGTATCCATTGCATCCCGAATCCTTCAAAAATGGAAAGATTCCGGAGTTATTATTCAGGATTCCCTTCCGGGGATCTATGTATACTACCAATATTTTCGCTTGCCTGGTGAAAAGCAGGAGAGATGCAGAAAAGGCTTTATTGCTCAAATCAAGGCCTATTCTTGGGAGGAAAATCAAATTCTCCGACATGAGAACACCCTGGTCTCTGCAGTTGATGAGAGAATTGAATTATTGAAAAGTAGTGGGATTCAAGCTAGTCCAACGCATGGGCTCTATGAAGATCCGGACCTGATTCTTGAAAAATATATGGATTCGGCCATTGCTTCGCCTATTTATGACTTGGAAGATTATCAAGGTGTTAGAGAGGTACTTGCGGTGATTCATGATGCTGAGGTGATTTCGCTTTTTCTTGATGTTCTGAGAGAAAAGAGGATCGTTTTGGCAGATGGTCACCACCGCTTGGAAGCCTCCATAGCTCATCGGGAAGCCATGAAAGGAAGCTATCCTGATAAAGAATGGAAAGCCCATGATTTTCATCTTATGTATCTGACCAATGTCCAGGATAATCATCTGAAAATTCTACCAACTCATAGGCTGTATCGGGGATTGGAACTTGAACCTCAGGAATTTTTTAAAAAACTGGATGATTGGTTTTGGATAAAGAATTTGCCTGATCCAGAGGAATTGGGCAGTTATACTTGGACCAAACCTTGGGCATTTGGGCTGATTTTAGGAGAAAGGAGTTATTTTCTTCAGTTGAAAGAAGAAAAGTGGAGAAAATTGGATAAGGCAATTCCAGAAGTTCTTCGTAGTCTGGATTTGGTAGTATTGCATGAGGTCCTTTTTAATCGGATTCTTGGAATAGAGCCGGAACAGCAGAGAAACTCAGAAAAAATTCAATACGAAAGAAATTTTGCCCGATGTCTTGGAGAAGTGAGAGATGGTAAAGCCGATTTTGCTGTGATTACCAGGGAACTGGAGATGGATCAAGTGATGCAAGTATGTAAGTCCGGGTATTTAATGCCACAAAAATCTACGTATTTTTATCCCAAAGCGCTGGGAGGATTACTCTTTGCAAGTATTATTCAGGAAGAATTTGATTTTGATTATGGAGTCTTTTTTAAGTAAACTGAAAGGTAAGAAAATCATCTTAGGCTCAAACTCGCCTAGAAGACAGGATCTATTGAAAGGATTGGAGGTAGAATTCGAAATAAAAGTCAATCCTGTGGATGAAAGCATACCCTCTGATATGCCAGCAGACTATGTAGCTGCCTATTTATCAAAGTTGAAAGCGGAGTCCTACCCGGAGGAGCTTGCAGAAAATGAAATTCTCATTACTTCAGATACTGTAGTGATTCTGGATGGCCATATTTTGGGAAAACCAAATTCAGAACAGGAGGCTTTTGATATGATCAAAAGCCTTTCCGGTACGAGCCATACTGTCATGACAGCTGTGACTATAATGGACAGGTTGAAAAGGATTACACTGGAAGATGAAACAACAGTCACTTTTCGATTTTTGGAAGAAGAAGAAATCTGGCATTACGTACGGGAGTACAAGCCTTTTGACAAAGCCGGAGCTTATGGAATTCAGGAATGGATCGGTTTTGTTGGAGTCAGCAGAATTGAAGGGTCTTATTTTAATGTCATGGGTTTTCCCCTTCATTTGGTATATGAGCAATTGAAAAAGTGGTAGGTACTATTTAAGGGCCCACTGGATAATCATCTCCTTCAGGAAAGGAAGAAAAAGTAGTTTTATTTCAAAAGCTGCTCCAGACTGACTCTGAGGATTTGTCCCATGTTTTGACAGGACATGAATTTTTGATTTTTATAATGACGGGCCAGTTCTTTTCGAAGGCTGTTTACATTTTCAAACGGTGCAATTTCGTCTTCCTCCATCGCTTCCAGAATGGACTCTATTTCATAATGGGAGGACTTGAATCTGGTTGCAATCAATGCCCGTTCTTCTCTTTGGTACTGACGCATGGACTCGGGAGTGATGTATTTCATCCCTAATTCTATCAGGATATTGTTTTCTTTGAAGTATTGGGGAAGGTAAATGGATTTTTTTCCCTCATAGGATTGCTGGTCAAAGTCTATGGCTCTGATGCGATAGTGCGTTTCCTCAAAATCCGGGGTAACATCTATCACGAAATTGGAAGAATGCATGTCTCCAAGTAACCTCACAAAACAGCGCTCATTGAACTTGACAAATTCCTTTGCCAATCGAATGGGATTCAAATGTGGGTCCTGCATATGGAGACGCATGAATTTATCCCCGGGAATCCCAGCGATATGCTCCTCGATCAGGGTGTTTTGATGTACTAAATAGCTGATTCTGTTGGGTGATAGAAGGTGTTCCAGTTCCAACCCATAGACCCGGGAAGCATCCGCATTTTTGATATAGAAATAATCAAAGTTATCGTTGATCCGGTTTACAATTCGTACCCGAAAGGGCTGGGTATTTCCATAAATACAAAGGTCAATTCTGTCTACATAGAGATGCTCCATGACAGACATATCCCCACCCGCTTTCAGCAAGGCATAGATTTTTTTGACATTCAGATGAATTTCTTCTCTATCACTTTGCTCATAAAAAACCGTCTCCCAAAGGGTGTCCTGATCTTTGGAATCATAGAGAGCTATGGAATTGGAATAGCGCAATAATTCATGATAGTGGATAGGAATATCCACCTCTCTTGAATACTTGACGAGATAGCGCCTAAGGCCGGCATTAATAGGAAAAACTTTCTTTTTCTTACTAATCAATGCCATTTTTTAAAAATCTACGTGTTGGGATTTTTTCAGATTCCTGTCAAAAATAAATGGACCAAAAGGTAAAACGGATGCAATCAAAGCAAAGAGGGTTCTGCTGAAATTCCAATTTAACTTTGAAGCTGTGGGAAAGACCGTGTAAATATAAAGGATAAACAGGATTCCATGAGCCCATCCTACAACAGTCACTGCCATAGGTTGGTCCATTACATATTTTAATGGCATGGCTATAAATAGCAAAACCAAAAATGAAGTGCCTTCAATAAGGCTAATCCACTTGAAGCGTTTTGCCCAAGTGCTTTGTTCGGGTGAAAGACTCATTTTTTCTGAGAAATATTAAATAAAACTCTTAAGGAGTCCCAAAGCTTCTTTTTCAGAATTTGATCCTCTGATATGGTGCTTAGGGAATCGGCAAATAGGTATTCGGTTTCTTCCTCTGTAAGACTTTCGTAGGGGGTAGAAACCAAAGCATTGATAGGGTGGTTGATAGTTCCAAATTTCAACACAACATGGGCGTTGATAGCCTTGAATTCCTCCATGGATCGACCTTCAAGTTCTTTGGAGTTAAGCATACCCACTTCATTCATGGAGTGACCAACTGCATTGATGATTTTGACGAGCATCTCCATTACAGCAGGAGCAAGGGAATCTTCCTCATGAAGAATTAGGATTCCTTTTTTAAAGCTTCCTCTTACAGGAATTGGTTCCTTCTGTACAGTTAATTCTATCTGCTCTTCTTTTTCTGTATGATATTTTTCAGTGTTGGGTTCCTTTACAGAGCTGGAATCCAATGGGTTTTGGGAGACTTTGGTGGATAAATCACTGATCTCTTCTTCCACCAGAAAAAGCTCTTCTTTAAGGATGTATTGGAGTTGATTGAGGCTGCTTTCTTCCATAACAGAAAATTGATGAAAAATAAATATCAAGCCAAAAAAAGTGGGGACTTTGTCAAAGCCCCCATTCTAATTTTCTTGATTATTTATCGACGTCTAAATTGAAAATGGATTTCAATTCCACTGCTTCTTCAGGTTTCATTCGCTTGGCAAGCACCAGTCTAAGTTGTCTACGTCTTAAGGCCCCTTCAAATAGTTCGATTTCTTCTTCTGTTTCGGGAACTACTTCAGGAACCTCGATCGGTTTCCCATTTTGGTCCACAGCAACAAAAGTGAAAAATGCGCGGTGTGTGGTAGTCTTTTTATTTGCTGGTATATCTTCTGCGGTCACTTCAATAAAAACTTCCATGGAAGAGTTGAATGCCCTAGTTACTTTAGCAGTAAGTGTTACCACATTTCCCAAAGCAATGGGCTGCTTAAAGGAAATGCTGTCTGCTGATGCCGTTACCACAATTCGATTGGAGTGTTTTTGAGCAGCAATGGCGGCCACTACGTCCAACCAATGCATCAATCGTCCTCCCATCAGGTTGTTCAGTGTATTGGTGTCGTTTGGTAGCACCATCTCTGTCATGATGGTGGCGGATTCCCTTGCAAATTTCTTCTTACTCATAGATGTAATTTTGGACAAAAATAGAAATATTATTTGGGTTAAAAATTATTGATGGCTTATATCAAAATTTTATTTTGATAAAATGGGTATTGCATTTTTTTAAATCAATTTGGAGTCTCCTTTGTGTATGATCTTATTTCCAACCGTCTTTTCCCAAAAGAGGGACAAACGCAAATCCCTGAAATTCTTCCCGTATAATTTCATTTGCAGATTTTTTACTGATCTTGAGCATGCTTTGACTTTTTCTGTCCCCAACCGGAATGACGAGAATTCCGCCTATTTTCAACTGATTGATCAATGCATCTGGAACTACAGGAGCACCTGCCGTTACAATGATTTTGTCATAGGGAGCAAACTGAGGAATTCCCACTGTACCGTCTCCATAAAATAGCTTCGTTTCAATTCCAAGTCTTTTTAGGAAACGCTGTGTGCCTTCGAAAAGCTTTTTCTGATATTCAATGCTATAGACTTCTGCTCCCAGCAGGTGCAGTATACTGGCTTGATATCCTGAGCCTGTTCCTATTTCCAACACCTTGTCTCCGGGATGAATATCCAGAAGTTCCGTTTGAAATGCCACGGTGTAGGGTTGGGAAATGGTTTGTCCTTCCCCTATAGGAAAAGCCTTGTCTTCATAAGCATGGGAAATCAAAGCTGAGTCAAAGAAAAAATGGCGGGGTAAAGTATTGATGGCTTCTAAAACTCTTTCGCTCTTAATTCCTTTGGCCCTCAATTCAGCAACCAATGCTCTTCGTTTTCCTTTATGCAAATAGGTGTCTTCTAATTTCAGTAGGGGCATGGATGATTCAAATTGTTTCGAAGATAACCGATTATTTGGCTTAATTTTAAACCCGAAAAGGCAATTTTTGCTTACTCATTGAAAGCTTGGAAAATATAATATTCATGTTTACAGGAATAATAGAAACTTTTGGAACCATCAAAAAAATTACCCAGGATGGGAGCAATTTTCACTTTGATTTGGAGTCAAATTTGGCTCAGGAATTAAAAATTGACCAGTCACTGGCCCATGATGGAGTCTGCCTGACTGTGGTAGCTTGTGATTCAGTTTCTTATCGGGTAACCGCTATCGATGAAACGATCAAAAAAACCAATCTGTCAAGATGGGCTGTAGGAAAGAAAGTAAACCTGGAACGCTGCATGCCTGCCAATGGAAGATTTGACGGTCATATTGTACAAGGGCATGTGGATCAAACCGGGATGGTCAAGAATATTTCAGATCAGGATGGATCTTGGATTTTTGATTTTGAATATGATCCTTCCTTGGGAAATGTTACGGTGGAAAAAGGTTCCATAACTATCAACGGGACAAGCTTAACTTGTTTCAATTCAGGGCCTGGAAGATTTTCTGTTGCTATTATTCCTTATACTTACGAGCATACAAACTTCCACCAATTGAAAGTTGGAGATTTGGTGAATCTGGAATTTGACATTGTTGGCAAGTATATCCAGAGGATAATCAAAGGATATCCCACTTCTTAAGAAATCAGGATCTTATTTTAATCCAAGAGTCTTCTGATCTACGTCTTTTACAAGCCTGAAGCCCACATTGGAGGTTCCTGAATCAAAAGCCTGTCCCTGTCTCGCAGAGGGTCTGTAATTGACGCAATAATTAGCTGCGCAGAGAAAGGATCCTCCTTTTATTACCCTTTCTTGAGCATAAGGATTGTCAGGATTGTAGCATGGGTTCATACCAGCATCAAGTTTGGGGGCTTGTCCTGCTATTCTTGCATATTTGAGGGCATCATACCAGTCACTGGTCAATTCCCACACGTTACCGATCATGTCATATAGTCCAAAGGTGTTGGGAGCAAAGGATTGAACAGGGGAGGTTCCAATAAATCCGTCTTGCCCTAGGTTTTCGTGGGGAAATGTACCTTGAAAAGTATTGGCCAAATATTGTCCATTAGGAGTGAGTTCATCTCCCCAAGCAAAACGCTTTCCGTTCATTCCGCCTCGAGCAGCAAACTCCCATTCAATTTCGGAAGGAAGTCTTTTGCCTGCCCATTGAGCATAAGCTTCTGCATCTTCAAAGGCAATATGTACTACAGGGTGGTTTTCTTTTCCTATCAAGTCGCTATCAGGTCCTTCAGGATGTCTCCAGGATGCACCATTGACCCAGGACCACCAGAGGGAGATGTCTCTGGTAGGAACAGGAAAAGGAGGAGGGGTGAATACCATAGATCCTGGAACTAAGACAGAATCGTCAGGTTTAGGAGTACCCGGAGGGAGTTGTTTTTTCAGTTCTTCCCAATCGATTTCCCTCTCTGCTACAGTGATGTAACCTGTTTCTTTTACAAATTCCGCAAACTCTGCATTGGTTACCTCATGGGCATCCATCCAAAATCCTTTGACTTTGAGCTGTACTGCCGGTTTCTCCGCTTCATAGGCATCGGCATCATTGGTTCCCATGACAAAATCTCCTCCCGGAATCCATACCATACCTTCAGGTTTGTCCTTGGGGGCAGGGGCAGTGTTGATGGATAACTCTTCTTGTTGGGTTTTAATCGGACTTGTCTTAGTACATGAAGTCATTAATAAAAGACCCGCAGCAAAATAAGCAAGTGAATTCAAGGTATTCATGGGTTTAAGAGGGTTTGCCCGAAAATAATCAAAATTCAGAGAATGGTTTTTAGGAATCTTGCTAAAGGTGAAATACATCGATTAAGAAACAAAAAAAGCGGCTATTTGCCGCTTTTTTTAAGGTAAATGCAAGTTATTAGGCTTCACCATCACCAGCATGGGCTGCGGCGTTTAATTTGCCCAATTCTTGGTCGATAGTCCAAAGACCAATTCCTTCTTCTCCGATAATGTCAAATAATTCCAAAGCTCTTCTGGACATGGTTTCTTCCTCTCTTTGCTCGGTTACATACCACTGCATGAAGCTAAAAGTAGCAAAATCCTTTACTCCAAAGGCATGATCAACTATGTTGTTGATAGATTTGGTGACTTGAATTTCATGTTCCAAAATCAATTCAAATAATTCTCTAAGAGAGTTGAAATGATGTCTAATTCCAGTGATTTCGGGCTGAATGGCATGACCTCCTGCCTCGTTGACATAACGAAAGATTTTCATCATATGCATTCTTTCCTCATCCGCATGGGTATAAAGGTAATTGGCTGCATTTTCATAGCCCATTTTATGACACCAAGATGCCATAGATAGATAGTAGGCGGAGGATTTACCTTCCATTTCTATCTGTTTGTTTAGAAGTTTCTCTGTGTCCTCTAATAGAGACCGTTGTAATGTGACTATTTCTTTGGATTTCATATCGTATTCGGTTTCTTGATTTAACTAAATATAGCTGATGATGTTGCCAAAACCTCCGATTTGGGAAAATTTGGAATTGATTTAATTAAATCTCAACGGCTCAACGGGGTGGGGAATACAGCTAAGCTTTCGGCTCCGGATTCGGATACTGCCTGAACAGCAAAGAAATAGTTGTCTTTGGAATAAGGAATAGTCAGGGTAGTATCCGTTGTCCAGAATTTCTGTTCCCACATTGGAGAGGATGTTTCTCTCATTAGGACATAATACCCTTTTACCTTTCCGATTTTCGGAGCTTTCCATACAAGGATTGAGTGATTGCTTAATCCTCTTACATCTATCTGCACTTCTTCAGGAAGACTAGGGGAATTTGCCAAGCTTGCCAAAGACGCCAAGTTGACAGAGGATACCTTTCTCAGGTATTCGTAATCCATAAACTCAGGCAAATCTCCGTATTGAATTCCATTTTCAACCCGAACATTTTCATGTTGGTGGTAGAAGTTTTCATTCATTTCGGAAAGTCTCACTGCAGTAAAACCATTTCGAGCAAAGGCAGTTTGATCACCGCCTCTTAGAAATCTGTCTGCTCGGTAGATCAATTTAATTTCAAACTGATCTACATAGCGTTCTCCAACTTCTTTGATATATCTGGCCAACTGTCTTGACTTGGAGTCGTTTTCTGAGCCGGTATACCTCCTTAAAGAAGCCTCTCGCTCTGTTTCGGCAACGGGGATGGTTTCTGAGAATACTCTCATTTTTAAATTGTCCTTAATCAATGTACCGGAGGATTCACTGTTTCCTATGATATCATTGTTGAGAACGGCTTGAATGTTCCAACCTTCTTCCTTGGCCTTGACGGACATATAGGTGGCACCTTTTAGGCCCTGTTCTTCACCGGTAAAGGCAACGAAAACGATTGTTGCAGGAAATTCTCTGGAAGCCATTACTCTAGCCAGTTCTATTACAGCAGCCGTACCGCTACCATCGTCATTTGCACCCGGAGCAATACCATCCTTATCCATGACATTTTTGTTTCTGGAATCCATATGGGCTGAAAGGACAAAGATTCTGTCATCACTGGGATCCGTACCTTTTAGAGTTGCAAAGACATTTGCAGCCGGGGAATCATTTTCAATTCTTCTTCCATCTGAAGGAATGATAAATTCTTCAATTTTGGCTATCATTCTTCCGTTTGACTTTTTAGCAAAGCTTTCAAACTTAGAGAGCACATACTGTTGAGCGGCAATCATCCCGTTTGTGGAATTGGTGTTTAGGGTATGTCTGCTTTCAAAAGCAGCAAGATCCCGAACATATTGTTCCAAAGAATCCGAAGATACTTCAGTGACCATTTGTTGGATATCCGGGTTTCTGATGATAATGGTTTGGGAAAAGGCGCTGACAGATGCCAAACCCAATAAAAGAGTGAATAAAGTTTTAGACATGATAGGGTAAGAATTATGCTTGGCTTAAATTTATCCCAAAGGAATTACAATCAAATCAAATTTTATATGAACACCTTCAATCTTCCACTTAAAGAGGATTATCCTGCATATTATTCGACTTACGTTGATAAGGTGAGTGGTGAGAATTTCTCTGAATTGATTCTAAAACAAATCGAAGAGCTTACCCAATTGTTTGATTCCAAACCAAAGGAATGGGCAGATTTTGTCTATGAAGAGGGAAAATGGTCTCCAAAAGAGGTTTTGGGCCATATTACTGATACCGATAGAATCATGACTTTTAGAGCTTTGTGCTTTGCTCGGGGAGAGGAGGCAGCTCTTCCAGGCTTTGACCAGAATGAATATGTGGTCAAAGGGAAATTTGGTGCAGTACCTATTGATTTACTGGTGGCTGATTTTATAGCCCAAAGAAAAGCGCTTTTGACTTTGATTCAAACCCTGTCTGAGGATGTTTTGGATAATGTGGGCAATGGAAATGGAAAACCTATCACACCTAGGGCACTATTCTGGATTATACCAGGACATTTTGCCCATCATATGGAAATATTGAAAACCCGATACTAAAAGCCATGAAAATCGAGATCGGTGTTGTTGATGCGTTTACAGATAGACCGTTTTCTGGAAATCCCGCTGCAGTTTGTTTATTGGAGCAGGAACTGAATTCGGATTTGATGCAGTCCATAGCTATGGAGATGAATTTGAGTGAAACTGCATTTGTACAGAAGACAGAACAACCGGGGAATTTTAATCTTCGGTGGTTTACGCCAACTTTGGAAATTGACCTTTGCGGGCATGCAACCCTGGCTTCCTCTTATTGGATGATCCAAAACGGATGGGCTCAGGAAGGAGAATTGATCAGCTTTCAAACCCGTAGTGGGGAATTGAGGGTGAAAAGCGAGGGAGATTTTCTGGAAATGAACTTCCCTTTACTTCCGACTTATCATGATCAGCATCCTTATTTCAAAGAAGAGCTTTTTGGAAAAAAAATCATACAAGCCGCACAACTGAAGCGGAACTGGATTTTTGAGTTGGAAGATCAGAAAGCGGTGGAAAGCTTGGTTCCTGATTTTGCTCAAATAGCAGCCCATAGTGAGGAAGGGTTTATTATAACCGCAATAGGAAATAGGGGTTTTGATATTGCATCTCGGTTTTTCGGACCAAACGTGGGTGTAAATGAAGATCCTGTAACCGGCTTTGCCCATTGTGCCTTAATGGATTATTGGAACCAAAAGACCGGAAAAACTCAACTTAGAGCCTATCAGGCAAGCAAACGGGGAGGCATTCTTTTGTTGGAAAAACATGATGATCGGGTGATCTTAAAGGGCAAGGCTGTTGCGGTTTTGAGGGGAACTTTGGAGATTTAGATTAGAATGGAACAGGAGGAAAAAATAAGAAAACCAAGAATAGTCCGGCTTTATAAGCACTTTGCAAATTATTGGTTGACTGATGCCAGCTTCGGACTGCAGCTCTTGATTTTGATATTCACAGCCTTTGCTCTTCCTATTTTGATAGAGTATGGGCATGTGGAGATGCTATTCGTGAACTTGGTTTTCCTCTTTCTCTTTTTTACAGGTATTTTTTCGGCCCGGGAACGATTTCTGATTTTCCTTACTTCCGGATTGTTTTTTACCCAATTGGGCTTAAGATTACTTCGATTCAGTGATCTTCCAGTTGAGTTTTACCTCATGGAAAGAATAGTAGGTATTCTCAATATGTCTGTATTTATATTTCTGAATATCAGGCTTTTATTTCGAGATAATGAAGTAAACGTTTATAGAGTAATTGGTGCTATAAATGTGTATTTGTCCCTCGCTATTTTGGGAGCCTTTGTTTTTGAAATCATTCATTTGAATATAGGCTCCAGTATTGCCGGGGAACTCGTTTTAAGTGGCATCGATGAGGATTTTTCCAACTATATGTACTTCTCCTTGGTCTCTCTTACTACAGTCGGCTTTGGGGATTTATATCCCGCCAATATTATGTCCAAGATGCTAGCTGGTTTTCTTTCAACTGTGGGAATTCTTTATCCAGCAGTCGTTATAGCCAGGCTTGTAGGTAGCACAAGGAAGTAAGATTTCCGCTGGTGTAAAAGCGTCTGGAAATTGGAATTTTGGATACTAGCTTTCTTTAAAATCATTGAACTATGAGAAAATTAACTCTTTCTATTATCCTGTTGCTTTGCGTAGGAATGCTACAGGCACAGGAAACACGGAAACTACCTGTAGAAACTAAGGTAGAAACCAGTAATGAGGTGACCATCAAAGGCAAGAGAGTGCCTTATAAGGCCACAGCTGGTACTCAACCTGTCTGGGACGACAAGGGTGAACCCATTGCTTCTTTATTTTACACCTATTATGAAAGGACGGATGTGTCTGATAAGGCAAAAAGGCCTTTGGTAATTTCGTTTAACGGTGGACCAGGCTCGGCTTCTATTTGGATGCATTTGGCCTACACAGGCCCTGTTTTGCTGAATATTGATGATGAAGGATATCCAGTTCAGCCTTATGGAACACGTTCCAATCCCCATTCTATTTTGGACGTAGCAGATATAGTATATGTAGATCCGGTAAATACGGGCTATTCCCGGATTCTGAATCCGGAAACTCCACGGTCAACCTTTTTCGGAATAAACTCTGATATCAAATACCTGGCAGATTGGGTTAATACTTTTGTGACCCGTTCGAATCGTTGGGCTTCTCCAAAATATTTGATTGGTGAAAGCTACGGTACCACTCGCGTGGCAGGCTTGGTTTCCCAGTTGCAAAATGCGCATTGGATGTATTTCAATGGGGTGATATTGGTTTCTCCGACTGATATGGGTATTGACAGGGGAGGTCCGGTGAAAATGGCCAATTACCTACCTTATTATGCTGCAACAGCTTGGTATCATAAGCAGCTTCCATCGGATTTGCAAGCGAAGGACCTAGATGAAATCCTTCCAGAAGTTGAGGAATATACCCTGAATGTAGTCTTGCCTGCTATGGTAAAAGGAGGAAGCCTTTCTGACTCAGAAAGAGATGCCATAGCTACTCAAATGGCCCGTTACTCCGGGCTTAAAAAAGAAGCTTTTCTTAATCATAATCTGATGGTTCCTACAAGCTTTTTCTGGAAGGAATTGCTTCGTGAGGAAGGCTTGACTATTGGTCGATTGGATAGCCGTTACCGTGGATTTGATAGAATGGAAGCTGGTGATCGTTATGATTTCGACCCGGCATTGACAAGCTGGAATCATGCTTTTGCTCCGGCATTCAATCATTACGCAAAGAATGTATTGAAATTCAATACAGACCTTACTTATAATCTATTTGGACCTGTTCACCCTTGGGATAGATCAAATGAATCTACAGGATATGATTTAGGGACAGCCATGCGGCAAAACCCTTATTTGCACTTGATGGTTCAGTCTGGATATTTTGATGGAGGAACGGATTTCTTCAATGCAAAATATAGCCTATGGCATATCGACCCTGCAGGAAAAATGAAAGACAGAATCCAATTTAAGGGCTATAGATCTGGTCATATGATGTATTTGCGAGCTGAGGATCTAGAAACATCAAATGAAGATATTCGTCAGTTCATCCAAAAATCAATGGTAGCTCCTAATACTCCTGCCAAGTATTAAAAATCAACTTATAAAAAGATGAAAGGCCGGAAATTCCGGCCTTTTTTATGTTATCGATTTCTCCAAAAGAAAGTCTCTATTTTTATAGAAATGAATTTTTAAACTGACTGAAATCCTGGATTGGTTCTGGAATTCCGGCCATTTCCCCTAGTAACTTAAAAATATCTGAAAGCTTTTTTCCCTCCTTGATCAGGTATTGGAGAGAGGTAGCTCCATCTGATTTCGAAAGTTTTTTCTTTCCCGGACCTTTTAAGAGCTGATGATGGTAAAAGGTGATGTTTTTGAATTTCTGCCCTTCTCCTAAAATCTCAGCCAAATGGACTTGAGCGAGAGAGGAACTGAACAAATCTTTGCCCCTTACAATCAAATCCACTCCATAATGTAGATCATCTACGACGGAACAAAGCTGGTAGGAGGGCATACCGTCCTTTTTGCGAACTACGTAAAATGCTATGTCTTGGGGAAGTATATGGGATTCAATACGATCAGGGTAAGTTTTGATCGGAATCAAATCAGCTTCCAAAGTATTCATTCTCCAAGCCACATCTTTTTTGTCCAAGGAAATTCTTCTATCCACACAAAAACCCAAATAATTGCCTGATGAATCCAGCTGCTGGATTTTTTTTCGGGAACAGTCACAGGCAAAAAGCAAACCTGAATGCCGAAGTTTTTCGAGGGCCGATTCATATTCAGGTATTCTATGGCTTTGAGACCATGCATCCTCAAATTCTTCCAAGGAATTCGGACCCAAATCGTACTTTATTTCAAGAAAATCCAAGCTTTCGAAAATATCCTGAACATATTCTTTCCGGTATCGCTCTCTGTCCAAATCATCAATTCTGAGTAGTATTTTACTATTATGTTTTTCTGCAAGAGCTTTGGTAAGGAGAAAATTGAAAGCATTTCCTAAATGAAGGAACCCACTGGGAGTGGGAGCTAACCGGGTAAGTTTGAATTCCATTCCGCCAAATTACTTAGATTGGAAAAAAAATCAGCCTATGCAATCAAGCTACTTTTATTTTGTGATTTGTCTTTTGGCCTTTTCTTGTAATTCTATTTCAGGCTCCAAGCCAAAAACCGGAAGGGAGTTGATTTTGAAATCAATCGAATATCATGATCCTACAAATAATTGGAGTCACTTGAAAGCCACCTTGGTGATCCAGGACAGTCTTCCTCCCGGTCGAGATTCCCGTTTTTACGAGGTTTTTTTGGACAACTCCAATTCCAAAATGGGGTATAAAATCAATGGTCTAAGTTATGAAGTCATTCAGGATTCCCTGATACAAATTGTAGGTGAAATAGAAGAGGAGAGGGCATTGAGGATGAGGAATTATTATACTTATTTGTGGGGACTACCGATGAAATTGATGGATGCGGGGACTGTAATAGAGGATAGTATCCGTCATGAGATTCTTGGGGGTAAAGAGTATTTGGTGGCTCGGGTGCCTTATGACAAGGATACTTGGTATTTTTATATCAATCCCGAAAATTTCAGAATGGAGGCTTATAAGTTCTTCCAGGATGAAGCCAACCTAGTAGGAGAGATCATCTATCTCCAAAAGGAAATTGAATTTAATTCGCTTAGGATACCAGCTCAAAGGACATGGTACAGGACTGAGAAACCTGAATTTTTGGGCACTGATATACTTCTTGAGGTCCGTGGTAATTGATTAAGCTTTTTTAATAGATGGCTTAAGCTTCTTTAACTTTTCCCAGAGTAGTAAAGATGGGATTGGAGGTATCTTTGACCCGATGAAATTTCGCATCCTGCTTATCCTTTTTCTTTTTAGTGCCACATGGGTTTATGCACAAAGAACTTATTCTGGTAATGTGCTCGATTCTTCAGATAAGCGTTATTTGGAAGGTGTTGAGGTAAAGGTCAAAAACTCCGAAATCTCTTCCTTTACCAATACAAGGGGGTATTTCAATTTAAAAGGAGTAATAGGGGATACACTGCTTGTCAGTTTTCCAGGTTTTATCTCACAAGAGATTTTATTGAGCGATGAAACTTTTCTGTTAATCAGTCTGCAGGATAGGGCCAGATTTTTACCCACATTTGAGGTGAAGGCCGAGCCAATGGCCTTTAGGTTTAAGGATGGGAGATTGGTACTAGTTGATCCTGACGAAGAAAAATCACCTTCTAGAAAAGGAGAAGTATTGGCTGGACCGAATACAAGTAACCCAAATGGGGGATATGCCATCTCTGGACCTATTTCTTATTTCACAAAAAAGGCCAAACAAGCCAGGGAATATGAGAAAAAGAAGATTTGGAATACCCGTAGGGAAGGGTATTATGCAGTTATTGAATCAGATTCAGTAAGGGAGCGAATCAAAGAAAGGTATGCTTTGGAGCAATCTGATTGGGATGAATTGGTCATTCGTTTCAATTTATTTCATCAGTCCCATGGGTTTCTTGACTGGCCTGAAAAGAAGGTTCTGACGAGTTTGGAAGAGTTTGTGCAAATCGAGAGAAGCCTTGGAGACTAAGCTTTCCTTTTAAAGGACCAAGTCACAAAAAATCTCCCAATCTCTTCTCCGGACTCATTTTTTCCACTGGAAATCAGGGTTAATTTTTCCGTGTCTCCAGGTTCCATCTTTTCCAAAAGCTCAAAAAGCTCTTTTCCCTGATCGCAGGTGAAGGTGATTTTTTGATTGGCTTTTTTATAGAATTCTGATCTAAACTCTACTACCAGCATACTAAATTGCCCCTTTCCTGCCATGGCCATTTGACATAAAGCTCCGGTGCTTAATTCCGCGGCCCCAGCCAATGCTGCAAAATAGATAGACTTAAAAGGGTTTTGTGTTTTCCAGGTAAAGGGGAGTGTTACTTGGCAAAGCCCGCTATTGAGGGTTTTTATTCGAATCCCCCAAAATACCACGCTAGGAAGCTTCAGTAGCATGGCTATTGAAAAATAGGTGGGATTAGTCATTTTAACCTGATAATCCAATGCTTCTTTGGATAAGTCAGAAAGCTGTTTTTTCCTTTCCATAATGTTAAATTTGGAGGAAAATACTAAAAAATGAAGGAAGAGATTAATGCTGGTATCCTTTTTGAATTTTTCTTTACAGTTAACAAATAAAACATGAAAAAGACGCTATTACTCCTAACTGTTGGGCTTTTAGCCTATGCCTGTGCCAAAGTTCCTTTGACCGGAAGAATGCAGCTGGCTGTGGTTTCCAATGAAGAGATTATGCCTTTGGTCAATGAGCAGTATGAGAAAACCAAGACTGAATACAAAGTCTTGACGGACAGTGAGAAGGGGCAGATGGTAGTCAGTGTTGGAAAGAACATGGCCGAAGCTGTGGAAGAATACCTGATCTCGGAAGGTTATCAAAGTCTTGTAGATGATTTTGATTGGGAATTTAACCTTCTTGAAAGTAATCAGGTAAATGCCTGGTGTATGCCCGGTGGAAAAGTGGCATTTTATACGGGCATATTGCCAATTTGTGAAGATGAAGCAGGAATTGCTGTGGTGATGGGACATGAGATAGCACATGCTGTGGCTTCCCATTCCAGAGAGAGGATGTCAAATGGTCTGATGTTGAATTTTGGTATAAGCGCCATGTCCACAGCCATGGGGCAGAACCCAACTTTGACTGAGCAGATTTTGCTACAGTCTGTGGGCATGGGAAGTGAATTGGGTATGTTGAGTTTTTCCAGAAAACATGAACTGGAAGCGGATGAAATGGGCTTGATTTTTATGGCCATGGCGGGTTATGATCCAAGAATGGCACCTGTTTTCTGGGAAAGAATGAGCGCTAAGAGCTCAGGACAGGCTCCACCGGAATTTCTTTCAACACACCCAGGCCCTGATAGAAGAATTGAACGTTTGAATGCCAAAATGCCTGAAGCATTGGAATATTACAAAAAGCAATAACAAAAAAGCCCGAAAGTGATTTCGGGCTTTTTTGTTATTTATTGAATCCTCTCAGTTTTACCTGGGTGAGTTTTCTTTTAGTATCCAAGGGAAAATCTCCCCTCATCATCCAATCGTAATATCCTGGTTCTTCCTTAAAAACCTGTTCGATGGTTTTTCCTTTATGCTTTCCAAAATTGAAAATCTCCTCTCCTTGGGAATTGAAAACAAAGCGACCGGCTAAATCCACCATTTTTTCATTAACCAGCTCGTGAATTTTCTTCATGTCATTTGGGAAAACACCTATTTTGTTACCCTGTAAATCTTCTACTTCCTCCCCGTGGTAACGTTCAATCTGCGCCATAAATACATCCATGGTCGCCAAGGTGTCTGCCTCAGCACTGTGTGCATTTTCAAGAGTCTTGTTGCAGTAAAACTTGTATGCTGCGGTCAGATTTCTTTTTTCCATCAGGAAAAAAATTTTCTGTGCATCGAGAAGGTTCCTTTTATCCAGGTCAAAATCAATTCCTGATCTCAAAAATTCCTCCACTAATAGGGGAATGTCATATTTCAATACGTTGAACCCAGCCAAATCCGAACTTCCGATGAATTGATGGATTTCCTTTGACAAATCCTTAAATGAGGGTAGACCTTTGACATCTTTGTCATAGATCCCATGGATGAGGGAAGCTTCCAGCGGGATTGGAATTCCGGGATTGACCTTTCGGGTGTAGATTTCTCTTCCCTGGTCAGGATGGAGTTTTACAATGGATATTTCCACAATTCTATCAGTGGAAACATTGGTTCCAGTTGCTTCCAGATCAAAAAATGCGATTGAGTTTTTTAAGTTTAAGTTCATACTTGATCAAATTTGGCTTTGAGTTCTTCCAGACTCATATTGTCATAGTTTCCGGAACTCATCAATAGTAAGTTGGAATTACTGTAATTCTGGGCTAAAAGAAAATCTTTGAGTTTTCCTGAATCTGTAAAAACATACAGATCTTTTCTTTGGAAACCTTCCCTCAAAGTATCTTCATCCATCAATTCCAGTTTTTTCAGGGCTACGGCATGAGGATTTAAATATACAATGGCAATATCTGCCGAATCCATAGATCCGGCATAGTTAGGCAAAAATGCCTTGTTTAACGAAGAATAGGTGTGTAATTCTTGAACTGCTATCAGTTTTCTTTCCGGAAATTGGTTTTTGACTGCATTGACAGTAGCCTTCAATTTGGAAGGAGCATGAGCGAAATCTCTGAATAAGGCCGAATCAGAATTCGCATTTAATAGTTCCTGACGTTTGGCTGCTCCGGTGAATGTTTGGATACTTTCATAAAACTGTTCTTCACTCAGACCTAAGGAAAGGCAGATGTTCATTGCACCCTGTAGGTTTTGAAGGTTATGATCTCCAAAAATCTGAATTGGAACAGGTCCCATCTCTGTCTGAAGGAAGGTTTTACCATCTTTGATCAATGCAGGATGGGATTTATAGGCTGTTTTTTTGGATTTGTTCGGACTTGTTTCAGCTGCTTTTTTTACCAGAGGGTCTACTTCACAATAAATTAACTCCCCGGATTCTGGAGTCATGTCCATTAGTTTTTGGAACTGATCTTTATACTCCTCAAAATCTGGAAAGACATTGTAGTGATCCCAGGCAATACCGCTCACCAAAACAATGTCATGTTTGTAATGAAAAAATTTGGGTGTCCGGTCCAATGGGGAAGTCAGATATTCATCACCTTCGATGATGATTACGGGGGCATTCGAAAGCCTCACCATTAAGTCAAACCCTTCTATTTGGGCTCCGACCAGGTAATCAAAGTCTTGACCCTGCTCTTTTAGGACATGCAAGATCATCGAGGTAATGGAAGTTTTTCCATGGGATCCCGCAATCACTACTCTTTTTTTGTCCGTACTTTGGTTGTAGATGAATTCGGGAAAGGAATATACCGGAATGCCTAATTCCTGGGCACGAATTAACTCCGGATTGTCTATTCTCGCATGCATGCCCAAAATGATCCCGTCCAAATCATTGGTGATCTTTTCAGGAAACCATCCCAACTTCTCAGGTAAAATCCCAGACTTTTCCAGTCTGGTTCGGGAGGGTTCATAAATTTCATCGTCAGACCCTGAGACCCCGTAGCCCTTTTTGACCAATGCAAGTGCAAGGTTGTGCATGACAGCCCCTCCAATAGCGATAAAGTGGTATTTATTCATGTAGCTGGTTTTCGATTTCTTCTTTTGTCAAACTTAAAAATAAATATCAGCCCAGCGATGATGTTGTGCAGAATTGGAAGGATTTTTAGGCTTTTTATCTATTTTCGACCTCCTTTAAGTTTTTGAATATGCTGGAAGATAAATACGCATACCTATCACTTTCTCTTTTGTATGTGCTTGCTTGGGCTTTGGTATATTGGAAAAGTCCTTGGAAATCAGGAATGATCAAGGTCGGTGCAGTAGGTGGAATCATGGGGGTAATCGCAGAGGTCTGGTACTTTCGGGATTACTGGAGACCTCCAACCTTATTTGGTGAGGGAATAGCGGGGATTGAAGATTATATTATAGGCTTTGCTCTTTTTGGGGTAGGGGGTTATATCCATTCTGCTATTACGAATAAGGAGGTGGATGAAAATAGGACTACTCCTGCCAAAAACCGGGATTTCTTTTTCCTGTTTCTAATCGGATGTGCCAGCCTTACTGTTTTTAGTGTAGGGTTTGGGATCCATTCAGGTTATGTTACCTTTTTGACCTTTTTCCTGCTTTCGGTCTATATTTGGATTCAGCGTCCGGATTTGATTGGGATTTCCATTTTTTCCGCATTTGCGACCTTGGCGATTTCGTTTATCATTTACTACATCAATTTCAACCTTCTTTTTCCTCATTTTTGGGATGAATATGGTATGTTGGATCAACCTGTTTTGGGATTTAAAATCCTAAACATTCCGCTTTCTGAGATGCTCTGGCATTTTACCTGGGCCATGCTCTGCAGTATGTTCAGGGGATACCGAAATGGAGTATATTATAAAGAGAACTGAGAATCAAAGGCTTGATTTTTGTTGATAAGTTTTGGGAAAACTTGTTTAAAACTCTTGCCTGAAAGAAGATACATTTGTTAAATGACCGAGAAAAGTAACAACCCGCGAATCACCCGTAAGAAACCTTCATTTGAAAATCCCTCATTTCTGGGGAAAGTTCCGCCTCAGGCTGTGGATTTGGAAGAAGCAGTTCTTGGTGCGTTAATGTTGGAAAAGGATGCCTTGACCAATGTCATAGACATTCTTAAAGTAGAGAGCTTTTATAAAGATGCCCATCAGGTGATTTTTCAGGCTATTTTGGATCTTTTCACCGATTCCCAGCCCATTGATTTGCTGACAGTCACTTCTCAGTTAAGAAAAAATGGAACTCTCGAAATAGCAGGTGGAGCCTTTTATGTAACAGAACTGACTTCCAAAGTAGCATCTGCGGCCAATATCGAATACCACGCCAGAATCATAACCGAGCAGGCAATCAAAAGAGAAATGATCAAGATCTCCTCAGAGATCCAAAAGGATGCCTATGAGGAAACCACCGACGTTTTTGAATTGCTTGACAAAATGGAACAGTCTCTGTTTGAAATTTCGGAGAAAAATATCCGAAAGAACTATTCAGATATGAAATCCATTATGCGGGAAGCAATTGTTGAAATGGAATCCAAGAAGAACCAAAAGGATGGTTTGACAGGTGTTCCTTCTGGTTTTACTGCATTGGACAGAGTCACATCAGGTTGGCAAAAATCTGATTTGGTGATTATTGCGGCACGTCCTGCGATGGGGAAAACAGCATTTGTTCTTTCCGTTCTTCGAAATGCGGCTGTAGATCACAATAAACCTGTAGCTATTTTCTCTCTGGAAATGTCTTCTGTCCAGTTGGTCAATCGTTTAATTTCCGCTGAGGCTGAACTGGATTCTGAAAAGATCAAAAAAGGGTCTCTTGCCGAACATGAATGGGCGCAGTTGGTACATAAAACAGCCAAACTTTCAAAAGCTCCGTTGTTTGTAGATGATACTCCGGCTTTGTCTATCCTGGAACTCCGTGCTAAATGCCGAAAACTGAAAGCTCAGCATGATATTCAGATGGTTGTAATTGATTACCTGCAGTTGATGTCAGGGGACAGCAAAGGTTCGGGTGGCGGAAACCGTGAACAGGAAATCGCAAGTATATCCCGAGCTTTGAAGAAAATCGCAAAGGAATTAAGCATTCCGGTAATTGCACTATCTCAGCTTTCCCGTGCGGTAGAAACCAGAGGAGGAGACAAAAGACCTCAACTTTCCGACCTTCGTGAATCCGGAGCTATCGAACAGGATGCAGATATGGTAATGTTCCTATACAGACCAGAATATTATGGTATCACTGAGGACGAAGGGATGTCCACTCAGGGTGTTGGGGAAGTGATTATAGCCAAACACCGTAACGGATCCTTGGATACTGTTAAACTTAGATTTATCGGTCGCTATACCAAATTCCAAGATTTGGATCAATTCGATAGCTATCCTCCAAATCAGGTTGGTGAACCACTTTATGGAAATAAATTCTCAAACCAATCCTCTGGTGCTTCTGATTTTGATTCAGGTCATACCATTAAGCTACAAAGTCGGGCTAATGATGATACGGATGATTTATTGAGTGGGGGAGGCAAACCAACTGATTTCTAACTATGAAAGGTATTGTACTGAATCGATCTCTCCCTTCAGGTATTGAATTTAAAGAAGTTAATCTACCGGAGTTGAAGCCAGGTGAAGTCAAGGTTGCAATTAAAGCTGCTGCTCTGAACCATCGGGACGAGTGGTGTCGGCAGGGATTGTATAGAAACCTTGAGGATGGTAAAATATTGGGTTCAGATGGAGCAGGAATAGTAGTGGCCGTAGGTTCTGAATTTGATTCAAATTTGATTGGGAAGCAAGTCCTAGTCAATCCTGCTTTGAATTGGGGTGATAATCAATTGGCTCAAAATGAACATTTTGATATTCTTGGAATGCCAAGCAATGGAACTTTGGCTGAGGAGTTGATTGTACCTAAGGATCGAATCTATGAAAAACCTTTCCATTTAACTTGGGAAGAAGCAGCGGCTCTTCCTTTGGCAGGTTTGACTGCCTTTCGGGCTTTGACATACCAAGGACAGGTTCAAGCTGGAGAAAATGTTCTGATTACCGGCTTTGGTGGTGGCGTTGCTCAGTTTGCCGCTCAATTTGCTATTTCATTGGGAGCGAAAGTTTCGGTAAGCAGTAGTGATGTTACCAAACTGGAAAAGGCTAAGGAGATTGGAGTTCTTCATACTTTTAATTATAAAAATGAAGACTGGACCGAAAGAGCCTTAGCTTCAACCGGAGGCTTTGATTTGATCATAGATAGTGCTTCCGGAAATTCCATTAATAATTTGATTCAAGTCGCAAAACCGGGGGGACGAATTGTGATTTATGGTGCAACTACAGGAAATCCAGAATCATTTAATGCGCGGAAAGTCTATTGGAACCAGTTGAAAATTATGGGTAGTACAATGGGATCTGACCGAGATTTTGAGCAAATGCTGGAATTTGTAAATCAGTATAAAATCCGTCCTATTATTGATCAAGTTTTTTCCTTGGATCAAGCAGAGGTTGCTTTTGATAGAATGAGATCCGGAACTCAAATGGGGAAAATCGTTTTGGTTCCTTAGATTTCCTTATAGGTTTCCTCAAATTCCTTTTTAGCGATTCTGTGGATTTCTGATTGATCCTCCTGGATAACCATATAGTCTCCTGATTTGGCAAAGTTTTCCGATTCCCAGGGTGCTATGTATTTTAGGATTTCATTAAAGCCTAGGTTTGTTAAGTCATTTGGATTGAGTTCAAAGGCAAATACAAAACCTTTCTGTTTATAGGTTGCCCATCCATGATCCAAACTCTGTGTGATTTGGTATTTCTTTTCCATGACTTCTTCACCCAACAGGTAAAGTTCAGAAGTACTGGTCTGGTTTTCGATTAAAAATTCCCCCTCTTGTGCGATTTTTTTTGTTTCAATGCCATCCGAAGTAATGGTAGTAATTTCCATACCCGGATCTGCTCTTCGTGCTTTAATTAAAGACACCTTTTTATACCGTCTCGCCCTTTTTGCAATTTGGGGAAGAAAATAGTTCAAGAGGCTTTCTTGGGAAAGGACCATGTTCAAAGTATTTCAGACATTGTAACTTTAAAATACTAAAAACGAGCGGGATATATGTATTTGTTTTCCTTAAATTTTGCTTTAAAACAAAAGAATAGATGTCGTGCTATTCCTCCAAATCCTGTTCAAACAAGAAGTTTTGGAAAGCGTTCTTCAATTCTTTCATAGTTTTATCCTCCTTTTGTGCTTTTGCCAAGTTGATGCCTTTTTCAAAGGTTGATTTTGCCTCAGCGATTTCATCCATTTCAGTAAAATGATGTGCTGCTGCATAATAGGATGGGAGGTAATCTGGAAAGTCCAAAAGCAATTTTCTAAATATACGAGCTGCTTCTTCCAAATCCTTTTCTCTCAATTCCAAGGCTAAGGTGTACCAATTGAAAGGATTATTGGGTTCTTCTTTCAAAAACTCTCTAAGCAAGGTTAGGCGCTCTAAATTGGGCATGAATTGTTTTTTTAATTAGGGCAGGACTGTTAATTTCACACGAAATAAATCTAAAATAATCTAATCCTAAACCAATGAAGATTCTTGTTTGTATCACTCATGTTCCGGATACGACCTCCAAGATTCAGTTTACTGCTAATAATACCAAATTTGATACCACAGGAGTTCAATTTATCATAGGTCCCTATGATGATTATGCGCTCGCCAGAGCAGTTGAACTTAGAGATCAAACCAACGGAAAGCTAACAGTTTTGAATGTTGGGGAAGCCGAAACTGAACCAACCTTAAGAAAGGCACTTGCTATTGGAGCAGACGAAGCTATCCGTGTAAACACTTTTCCAAAAGATTCCTTTTTTGTTGCAAAGCAGATAGCTCACTATGCCAAAGAGGGTGGATATGATCTGATTTTGATGGGTAGAGAATCCATAGATTTCAATGGAGGTATGGTTCATGGTATGGTTGGAGAGTTATTGGGGATTCCTTCTTTTTCTCCGGTTATGAAACTTGATTTGGATGGAACTACTGTGAAAATGGCACGAGAAATAGAAGGGGGTAAGGAACTGTTGGAAGCTCAGTTGCCATTAATTGCTGGTTGCCAAGAGCCTATAGCAGAATGGAAGATCCCAAATATGAGAGGGATCATGTCAGCTAGAACAAAGCCATTGAACGTGGTGGAACCCGTAGCTGCAGATACACAGGCAGAGGCCACTGGATATCAATTGCCTCCTGCCAAGGGAGCTGTCAAACTTGTGGATAAAGACAATGTTTCTGAGCTTGTAAAGCTTTTGAAAAACGAAGCAAAAGTACTTTAATCAAGCGTTTTTAAATATTTATAAATCTGTCAATTATGTCAATTTTAGTATATATAGAACAAGCAGAAGGAAAAGTAAAAAAGACCAGTCTGGAGGCCGTTTCTTATGCGAAAGCACTTTCTGAAAAAACCGGAGAAGGTGATGTGGTTGCTGTAGCATTAGGCACTGTATCCCAGGATGAACTTGCTGGAGTTGGATCTGCTGGAGCTTCAAAGGTTTTACATGCTTCTGATGAACGATTGAACGCAGGCGTGATCCAAGCCCATGCCAGTGCTGTTGCTCAGGCTTTTGAAAAAGTAGGAGCAAAGACCATAGTGTTAGCCAAGTCATCACTTGGGGATGCAGTGGCAGCCAGATTAGCAATAAAGGTCAATGCTGCTCTAGTTTCCAATGTCGTAGAGCTTCCGGATACTTCTGCCGGTTATAAAGTGAAAAGAAGTATCTATACTGGTAAGGCCTTTGCCGAAACAGAGGTGACGACAGAAAATAAAATCCTTGCTGTAAAGAAAAATGCGGTAGACCTTAAAACGGATGGGGTAGCAGCTTCTGTTGAAGGGTATGAAGTATCGATACCTGATTCTGATTTTGCATCAAAGATCCTATCTACAGAAAGAGCGACCGGTGAAGTTCTTCTTCCGGAAGCAGATATTGTAGTATCTGGGGGAAGAGGATTGAAAGGTCCTGAAAACTGGGGAATGATTGAGGATTTGGCAAAAACTTTGGGTGCTGCAACGGGTTGTTCCAAACCTGTTTCTGACTTGGGGTGGAGACCTCATCATGAGCACGTTGGACAGACTGGGGTGAAAGTAGCTCCAAGTTTGTACATCGCAATAGGAATTTCAGGAGCGATTCAACATCTTGCAGGGGTAAATTCATCCAAATGCATTGTGGTGATCAACAAAGATCCAGAAGCTCCTTTCTTTAAAGCTGCTGATTATGGAATCGTAGGAGATGCATTTGAAGTAGTTCCGAAGTTAAATGAAGCATTAAAAGCTGAACTTTAAATCTTTGTGGAAAAACTCGTAGAACTTGAGATTTTGGGCCTTTCTTCCAACCATTCCCAATCCGGGTCATTTACCTTGGTGTTGGGTGAGGTTGGTGGTATTAGGAGATTACCGATTGTAATCGGGATGTTTGAAGCACAGGCGATCGCATTGGAAATCGAAAAGATAATTCCCAATCGTCCGATGACACATGATTTGTTTAAATCCTTTGCGAATGGATTTAACTTTGATATCGAACAAGTTGTGGTGACGGATATGAAAGAGGGAGTTTTTTATGCGAAAATCCAATGTAAAAGTGATCTTACTGAAGTGGAGATCGATGCCAGGCCTTCTGATGCCATAGCTATTGCAATTCGTTTTGGTTGTCCAATTTATTGCACCGAAAAAGCGATGTCAGAAGGTGGAGTTGAACATTATGAAGTGGATGAAAAGGAAGAAGAAGGAACCAAGTCCAAAAAACAGGAGCCAACACAAAAATTTAAAAAAGAACCTTCATTAAAAGACTTTAGTCTAGATAAGTTGAATCAATTGCTTGATAAGGCAATCGAAAATGAAGATTACGAAAAAGCGGCCCGAATCCGGGATGAAATCAATAAAAGAAACTAGAATATCTAAAGCCCGTAAATTCGGGCTTTTTTCTTGCGTCTTACTTAACTATTTTTAGCGCTTTATTTGACCTAGTAATATCAGATGGATTATATCAGAGGTGTCTTTGGACTTATCGTAATCGTTTTAGTCGCATATATTTTTTCGAGTAACAAAAGAAGGATAGACTGGAGGCTTGTTGGAATAGGGATTTTTCTTCAATTGGTTTTCGGGATTTTAATCACCAAAGTTCCTTTTGTTGCCAGTGGATTTGCTCTGCTGAGTGAAGGGTTTGTAAAATTCCTCAGCTTCAGTGAGGATGGTGCACGTTTTATTTTCGGGGATTTGGCTGGAGATAGTTTCGGTTTCATTTTCGCGTTTAAAGTGTTGCCAACAATTATCTTTTTCTCAACAGTTTCTGCCGGGCTATATTATTTGGGGATTCTTCAAAAGGTGGTTTATGGTATAGCGTGGGTTATGGCTAGAACCATGAGACTGTCCGGTCCAGAGAGTCTTTCTGCAGCAGGAAATATATTTTTAGGACAGACTGAAGCGCCATTGTTAGTTCGTCCATTTATTCCCCACATGAGTAAATCCGAATTGATGTGTTTGATGACGGGAGGGATGGCTACGATTGCAGGCGGAGTATTGGCAGGTTATGTTGCATTTTTGGGAGGAGATAGCTTGGAAGAGCAGAGTAAATTTGCCGCATACTTATTGGGAGCAAGTATCATGAATGCTCCAGCGGCTATAGTTTTGTCCAAAATTTTTATTCCTGAAATAGAAAAGGAGAGAGTTCAGGACAAGCTGGAAGTTAACGATGAGGCCATGGGTGTTAATTTAATTGATGCTATGTCAATAGGTGCATCCGAGGGATTGAAGCTGGCCCTCAATGTAGGAGCGATGCTGCTGGCCTTTATTGCAGTGATAGCAGGTATAAACTTTTTACTTTCCGGATTATTGGGAGAGTATACCGGTCTGAATGGCTTTGTGGCAAATTCTACTAATGGTCAGTTTCAAGGCTTTTCTCTGGAATATATTTTTGGTCAAATATTCAGGGTCTTTGCCTGGGTAATTGGTGTAGAGTGGAATGACACCTTGCAAGTAGGAAGCTTATTGGGCCAGAAAACTGTAATCAATGAATTTGTAGCTTACCTTAGCCTTTCTGAAATGAAGGAAATGGGCTCTCTTTCTTCCAAATCTGTTGTTATTGCAACCTATGCGCTGTGTGGTTTTTCCAATTTCAGTTCCATTGCCATTCAATTGGGCGGAATCAGCATTATAGCCCCTAATCAACAGGGAAATTTGAGCAGATTAGGTTTGAAATCACTGATGGCCGCCTCTTTGGCTTGTTTGATGACCGCGACGATAGCTGGGATGTTATTTTAAACTAAAAAAGGGATAGGAAATCGATTTCCTATCCCTTTTTCAGTTCTGCTTTATTTATTGAATTCCATAAAGTTCTTTACCGGCTTTTTCATATTTGTCACCAGGAACCCAGGTAGGTTTATTGGGATCATTGGCGATGAGTTCGGCGGATAATATATAAGCCTTCCAATACTTTACTGCATAATTTAAGTCGAAGCTTTCCACATGGTCGCCGGCTTTATGATAGTATTTGTTGATTTCATCATCAAAAGAACGAAAGCCTAAACTGAAAGTGGGAGCAGGAATGCCTTTTCTTGCAAAATTGACATTGTCCGAACGATCATAAAGCCCCTGCTCTGGAGAAGGGTCTTCTATAGCCTCGAGACCAAATTCCTGAGAAGCCTCCGACAGATGGAAATCAGCCGAATTTCTTCCCAAGCCAACAACAGAGATTACAGTGGTGTCATTGTATCCACCATTATCAATATTGAGGTTGTAAATAATGTTTTTTAGGGGGATTAGTGGGTTTTCAGCGAAATATCGGCTTCCTAACAAACCTTTTTCCTCAGCGGTCCAAAGGGCAAGCAAAACAGATCTTTTTGGAGGGTTTTTTGCAAAATATTTGGCTGCATTGATCACGGCTACTGTTCCTACTGCATTGTCTCTTGCTCCATTGTAAATGGAATCTCCTGTGGCATCCGGTCTTCCTACACCCACATGGTCATAATGGGCAGAAAGCATGATGAATTCCTTTTTAAGCTCTGGATCGGTACCCTCAATCCAAGCCAATACATTTTTTCCGGTTATGGTTTTGTTGATTTTACCTTCAATTTCCAAGGACGCTTGTAGGGATTTTTTCTTTGCAAAATCCTGGGCCAGGGAATTTTTGAGGTCCTTGATCCAAATGTAAGGAAGGTCAGAACTTTCTCCCTGATCAATTCCCAATTGGGTTCTGTTTAGAAAATTGGAAACCATCTGCCAAGGAACGGAAGGGACATTGAATCGCTCAATAAGTGCTACCGCTCCAGCTTCTTTAGCAACGTTTACTTTTTCTCTTCCAAGGGCAAATAAATCGGAAGGACTCAATTTATCCGGAGCACCAACATTGGACACCGCTATTTTTCCTTTTAGGTCTTTTCCTTCGAAATCACTTGCGGTTCCAAATCCCACATCTACCAATTCAAATGTTCCCTGAAGAGAATTTCCATCCAAAATCAATAAGTTTTGACCTTGGGAATAAGTTGAATCTCCCAAAGTGATTATCCCTTTTTTAGGCGGTGCAGAGGACCGGAATGGTATATCCTGATAATATGCATTTCCACCTGGTAGAGGTTTGGCACCATATTTTTTTAACTGATCAGCTATGTATGTATAGGCTAATTCGATTTCGGGACGGATCGGATCCCTTCCCATCAATTCATCAGAAGCCAAATAGGTGAAATGCGCTATGGCCTCTTTTTCTTTAAATTCTTTATTGACAGCTGTCTTTTGAGAAAAAACAGGTGATACAAGTAGACCTACTAGGCCAAAAACTAAGAGTGATTTTTTCATAAAGCTTATTTATTGTTTCCAAAATAATGGAATTGGGGCAATTCACTATTACGTATTCAGAAATTGATTGAGGGAATTCCTAAATCCAGAAGAGTTTCACGAAAATGACCGGAAAGGGATGCGTTTAGTACATTGTGTTTTTGCGTGACTGGATGAATAAATTCCAATTGATAGGAGTGAAGCAAAAGCTTTGTCAAGCCAAATTGTTTCTCGAAAAACTGGTTCTGTTTATTGTTTCCGTGCTTTTTATCTCCAATAATGTAATGTCTCAAATGTGCAAGATGTCGTCTGATCTGATGGGTTCTGCCAGTTTCAGGTTTTAGCATCACTAAGCTGTAGCGGCTCGTAGGGTAGCGCCCGGTCGTATCAAAAGGGATTTCTGTGGTCTCCAAAACCTGATATTCGGTTTTAGCCTCTTGAAGTTTTCCTGACCTTTCATTTTTAAGGGGATGATCTATGACTCCGGTAACTTGGGCAGGAATACCCCTTACCAAGGCCAGATAGTGTTTGGTAACCAGCCTTTCTGCAAACTGTACTTTAAGAAAGGGCAACAGTTCTGCTTGTTTCGAAAAAAGCAGAACTCCACTAGTGGGTCTATCAAGGCGATGGGCAGGGTATACCCGCTGCCCAATCTGATCCCTTAATTTTTGAACAGCAAATTCAACCTGTTCTTCGGCTGCAATTTTGGTCCTGTGAACCAATAGACCTGCAGGTTTATTGATTGCAACCAGAAATTCATCCTGGTAAATAATTTCAAGCATTGGATGGGTATTGACTGAATGGATCCGAAACTCCTTATTAAAAGATAGTGCCAGACCCTATAGTTTCGTTTCCAGCATACCAAGCCACAAACTGTCCGGAAGCAATTCCTTTTTGGGCTTGGTCAAAGACAACATATAGCCCGTTTTCTTTACGGATCAATGTAGCTCCTGTAAGTGCTTGTCTGTATCTGATTCTAGCTTCATATCGGGCACTTTCTCCGGGCTTTAAAGCCAAATCTTCCCGAATCCAATGAATTTGATCGTTTTGAACGAATAGAGCATTTCTTAATAAACCTGGATGATCATCACCCAGACCGGTATAGATCACATTGGATTGGGTATCTGTAGAAATTACAAAAAGTGGCTTTCCTGTACCACCCACATGCAATCCCTTGCGCTGCCCTACAGTGAAGTAATGAGCTCCATTGTGTTCTCCTATAATTTTCCCCTGATTTTCTTGATAGTGAATTGGGAATGTTAGGTTTTGCAATGTTTCCTCGTCTAACTCTTCAAGGGCAATTCCTGAAGGTATTTTATATTTTTCAAAAACTTCCAAATCCTCTGGAATCTGGATGATTTTTCCTTTTTTCGGCTTTAGCTGTTGTTGAAGAAACTCAGGTAGTCTTACTTTTCCAATGAAGCAAAGTCCTTGGGAATCCTTTTTTTCTGCTGTGACTAAATCTAATTCTTTGGCGATTTTTCTTACTTCTGGTTTTTGCAGATGTCCGATTGGGAAAAGAGCTTTGGATAGTTGTTCCTGGGATAATTGGCATAGGAAGTAGCTTTGGTCCTTATTGGGATCAGCTCCGGCCAATAATTGATAAACAGGCTTTCCATTTACTTCTATTTCCCCTTTTTGGCAATAATGACCTGTGGCTACAAAATCGGCTTTGAGTTTTTCGGCAGCTTTTAGAAAAATATCAAACTTGATTTCCCTGTTGCAAAGAATATCCGGATTTGGTGTTCTTCCGGCTTCATATTCGGAAAACATATAGTCCACAATCCTCTCCCTATATTCCTCACTTAGATCAATAGCCTGAAAAGGGATGCCGAGTTTTTCAGCAACCAGCATGGCATCGGTGGAATCTTCCATCCAGGGACATTCATTGGAAATGGTAACGGATTCATCGTGCCAGTTTTTCATAAACATGCCGATGACTTCATAGCCTTGCTCGAGAAGCAAATGTGCGGCTACGGAACTGTCAACCCCTCCGGAGAGGCCGACAACTACTCTTGGTTTCTTATTCATGAAGTGTAATAATTAATGGATTCAAGGTCCATTAGGTTACAATGTCAATGGAACAGTTGTGCATTTACAAACAGTTCCATATGGTACAAAATTAGGGCTTTGTACCGGTCTTTTTAAAATCCTTTTCAAATTGTCTTTTTTAGGTCGGATTAGGTGGTATTATTTATCTTGGGATAGAATTGTAAACTTCAGCCAAAAGATCATTATATCGATGAATATTCATTATTGCCAGAATTTTGACTCCATGAGTAAGCTGGGAGCTGAATTGGTTTTTGATGCCATTGTCAAAAAACCTGACCTTTTGTTTTGTGTGGCTAGCGGGGGTAGCCCTTCGGGTTTATATCAGGAGATGATCAAAAAGCATCATTCAAATCCTACTTTTTTTCTCCAAACTTCAATGGATCAAGTTGGATGAATGGATAGGCTTACCGCAAGGGTCTACTTTTACCTCAGAGTACGATGTGCAAACCAAATTACTTCAAGCTCTTGATGTGGGTCCAGATCGATATGATTCTTTTGATCCTTTCACACTTGACCCGGATTCAGAATGTCGTAAAATCCAAACTTCCTTGGAAAGAAAAGGCCCAATGGATATTTGTATCCTTGGAATTGGAAAAAACGGACACATTGCCCTGAATGAACCTTCCACGAGTTTGAACCCAAACTGCCATGTGGAAGACCTTCACTCCAGTACAGTCGGCAGTGGGATGTTGGAAAAAGTGGGTGTACCTTTAAGTCAGGGCATGACTATGGGAGTAGGAGATATCTTGAAATCCAAAATGGTTCTATTATTTGTTGCAGGTAAAGGGAAAAATGAGGCTTGGAACAAATTGTTGGAAGGAAAAGTAACTACAGATTTGCCGGCTTCCTTGCTTTGGTTGCATCCCAATGTCCATTTGCTGATCGATCAAACTTCCATAGATGGATAGTCTGTTTAATTTTTTAAAGTGATTCCATAATGGCCGATAAACCTCAAATAAATTCTCTTTTGGATGTTCTTTCTCAGATCAATCCCTTAGCTGAGGAATCTGAATCGGCATTGATTGATTTGTGTTCTCTCATTTCTGTTAAAAAAGGCCAGGATCTTCAACCGGTAGGGGTCACCTGCCGGACCATCTATTTCGTCAAGCAGGGCTTGGCTAGGATTTATTATTACAAAGCTGGTAATGAAGTGACAGAATACTTTGCATTTGAGCATGATATCATTGTCCGGGCCGAAAGTCTGTTTACTGGAATGCCCAGCAACAAGGCCATTCAGGCTGTTGAAGACACTGTTTTTATTGGCATACCTGCCGAGAGGTTGTTTGCGCAATATGATATCTACCATGACCTTGAAAGGCTTTTTAGGAAGATTACGGAAATGGCTTATGTTGACACAGTAAACCGGATCGAAACTATTCAGTTTCATACTGCGGAAGAACGCTATCTCCAGTTGATCCGTGAAAATCCAGATTTGATCAAAAGGATTCCTTTAAAGCATATTGCCTCCTATTTGGGGATCACTCAGGTTAGTTTGAGTAGGATTCGGGCTTCCATTCGCTGATTATTTAACATTTGTAAAAGGTTTGGGATTTCCAAAAACTGACTTTTGCATAGGATAGCATAAATTCTATGGAAAAAGTCATTCTTGGGTTAAAGGAAAACTGGAAACAGTTTACGCTTTTGGTGATTGTTAATGGTTTTGTTGGGGCAATGGTAGGGATGGAGCGGTCCATATTTCCTCAATTTGCAGAAGAGGTCTTTGGTATAGAGTCCAAATCAGCAATTTTGTCCTTTATCACTGCTTTTGGTATCAGTAAGGCTTTTGCTAATTATTTTACCGGAAGGTGGGCCAATCTATATGGAAGAAGGAATTTGTTGCTTTTTGGCTGGTTATTGGCACTCCCGGTTCCATTGATACTTATTTATGCCAATTCTTGGGCTTGGGTTATTGGTGCAAATGTGCTTCTGGGAATCAGTCAGGGCTTGACCTGGAGCAGTACCGTTGTGATGAAAATAGATCTGGTAGGAGAGAGAAACCGTGGCTTAGCCATGGGACTGAATGAGTTTGCCGGGTATTTTGCCGTAGGGATTGTCGCTTTTTTCACCGCCTATTTGGCTAATAATTATGGGGTAAGGCCCTTTCCTTTTTTTCTAGGGGAATCCATTGCAGTGCTTGGATTAGTATTAAGCTTGTTTTTTGTTCGGGATACGCGGACACATGTTAAAATCGAGTCCAAAAAGAATGAGGCCAAAGAGCTTTCCAATGTATTTAAAGAGACGAGTTTTAAAAACAGGACTCTAAGTGCCATCACTCAGGCTGGTTTGGTTAATAACCTCAATGATGGAATGATCTGGGGATTATTTCCGATTGTTTTGTTATCTCATGGGATGAATCTCAAAGAAATTGGCGTTCTAACCGCTGTGTATCCAACTGTTTGGGGGATAGGCCAGTTGTTTACGGGGAAAATGGCGGATCATTTTTCAAAAAAGAAGATGCTCTTTTGGGGTATGCTGCTTCAAGGTTTAGCCATCATGGTTATTCCAGGTTTCCAGGGGTTTTGGGTTTATTTTGGACTTGCATTTATTCTTGGATGGGGGACCGCTTTGGTTTATCCAACTTTCCTTGCGGCAATTGCGGAGGAAACCAGTCCAATGCAAAGGGCTGAAAGTATAGGGACCTTTCGTCTATGGAGAGATTTGGGATATGCCATTGGGGCTATTTTATCAGGAATTGTAGCCGATCTATTTGGAGTAGAGGTGGCCATAGCTTTGATAGGACTTATCACCCTTGGATCTTCCTTGATTATTAAATTCCGAATGTTAAAAAGATAAATTAAATAAGCTAAGGCTTGAAAAATGAATTTACATCCTCATTAATTTATCTTTGTATGAATTCTATGATTTTGTACTTTAACAACTTATCATAATCATCTCAAACAATCATGAAAAAGAAAACCAATCTTAAATCTCTGCTTATGAGTCTTTTGGCTTTAGGCTTTGTGTTTTCACTGACCTTTACTTCTTGCGGTGGAAAGAAAGAATCTGAAAGCAATGAAGATGCTACTGAACATCCTATGGATGAAGCAGAAAGTTCGGAGCATCCATCAAGTGGAGATGAACATCCAAGTGGGGGAGAACATCCATCTTCGGATAGTACAGAGCATCCTTCAAATTGATTTAATCAGTGAAGAAAAAAAGAAAGGCCGTAATTCATTACGGCCTTTTGTGTTAAAGATTTTGAGTTTTTCTCGTAAAGGAAAATCTCGATTCTACTTTTAATTCTTTGCCATCAATTTCCAATAAAGGATAGGCAATAAAATTGATGGGGCCAGAAGCAGGTCCAGGGGATACCTCAAGGTCTCTTCCTTTGCTCAATTCTATTCGGTTGGCTGGATGTCTTCCAAAATAATATGTCGCCAAGGCAGTGTATTTGTTTGCTTCACTGATATCAACTGGCCACCATTTTCCATCTGCGTAGAATTCGGCCCAGCAGTGGTAACCATCTATTCCACCTTCGTTTCTGTCAGAAGGAATTGAAGCGCCAATGGAGAATCTAGCTGGGATATCCACGGATCTAGCCAAGGATATAAAAAACGAATGAAACTCAGTACAATTTCCAGTCTTGGAATCACATGCATAATTGGAGTCACCTCTCCCGTAATCCCCAAACTTCATGTATCGCATATTGTCAATGATGTAATCATATAGAGCTCTGGCCTGAACAAGTTTGCTGTCCTTGATTTTATCTCCCAAGGCCTCTTTGGCAATCTCTTCAAATCTTCCTCCTTTTGGCATCAATAAATTGGAGGCTAGATCCAATTCAACTTCAGGAGTACCTTCGTAAGGACCTTTTTCTCTACGATAAACTTCATAAGTGATTTCAATAGGTTTTCCACTATCATCCGGTCCCAGTTCTAAATAAATAAACGTATTACCAAAATCATTATCCTTGATTTCGGTGCTTTTACCGGGTAGTTCCATTGAAACTATTTTAACATCTTGAAAAGGGTCGGATTGGGCTAAAGGGATCCACATTTTAGCCATTCGATCCAATTGGGGAACCTTTGCAGTATAGTAAAACTCAAAGGAATCACTTCCTTCGATAACTCCCAATAGGGTATTAGTAGATTGTTCTAAAGGCATTCTATACCAAGTTTTATCTTCTTTTTGCTTCCAAGAGTAAAAAGGTTTTCCGTTGAGTTTATGAACTGTAGTCTGTGTGACTTGCATATTTCCCGGTTCCCCTTCCATGAAAAAATCCACATCATAGACATCACCACTTACATCCACCAAATCCACACAGGCGAAATGACTGGATGGACCCAGGTTGGAAAGGTATTCCGTGTGAACCCTGACCAGTTTCATTTTGAGGTCATGGTTTTCATCTTTTACTGGAAAATAACCCTCATTTTCTGTAGTCTTTCTGTCTATATAACTTTTGATGCCAGCCTCGATTTCTGAAATTTCCACCTTTTTAGCCGGGTTTTCAGTAGTATTTTTTAAACTACTTTCAGTCTCGGTTTTGCAGGATGTTATTAGTAATAAAACACCTATAAAGGTATAGATGGTGGGAGCAAATTTTGAATGGAGTGACATGGTTTTTGGTTGTGATTTTAGCGTTCACAATATAATGGTTTTGTTTTTTACCCAACCTTTAGTGTCGAGTTTATGGAACATATTTTAGGGATTGAATACGCATCATTTCTTTACTTTTTCCTTAAATTTAAGAGTAAACAAACTCCTAAAATCATGAATTATTACCAAGCAAAAAATATACACTCCAAAGATTTGGATTCCTTAAGATCGCAAGTTGAAGCAGGCTTGAAAGAAGTAGGCTTTGGGGTACTGACTGAAATTAATGTTCAGGCAACCATGAAAAAGAAATTGGATAAGGATTATCCGCCGTATTTGATCCTCGGAGCATGTAACCCAGTGTTTGCTGACAAAGTAATTCAAGCGGAACCTCATATTGGAACTTTACTTCCGTGCAATGTGACTATTCGTGGTTTGGGAGGTGATTTATATGAAGTGGCTATAATGGACCCTTCCGCTGCCATGTCTGTGGTTCAAAACCCAAATATAGAAGCTTTGGCTGGAGAGGTTCGGGAAAAACTCCAAAGTATGCTAAATTCTCTCTCCTAATTGGATGGTTTAAAAAATAATGGCAAATCAAAACTAGAAAAAAAGGCAGCCCTACAATTAGGGCTGCCTTTTTTACAGTAAATGTTTGATTAGTTATGTTGTGGTATTTCCAATAATAGTTGGATCAATTCTTTTGGCGTTCCTGCATTTTTTAATTTTTCTTCCTGAAGAATGACCTGTAACTCAAATTCCAATTCGAAAATCAATCCATTCACAAATACCGGATCCATATTCAATTTTTGTATGAAATGATCATTTTTTCTTGATCCTGTCAGAGTGATGCCATAGGAATGAAATACTTCTACGGCTTTTTTTATTTTGGCAAATTGTTGGTTCATAGTTTTCATTTGCTAGTAAATTCCAGTCGGTAATTTTCAAATTTCAGGTTCAGAGAATGCTTACGTTAATGAAGCCTGTTTGTTTAAATTTTTGCAAAATTAGCTCCTGAAGGGAAGTCCCAAAAGTGATTTTCATCACTTAGCTTTTTCAAGCAAAGAACTGATACCTGACTATGATCAGATAAACTTTTTTCAAGTCTAATCAGCCAGGCTGTAAATGATTTTTTGGGTTAGATTATTAGAAAATTCAACTTTTTTCCAAGGACTTGAAGGAAACAATAGTGAAGTCATAACCAATTCACCATCGTTTATAAATAGTTCAATAGAATTGGAATCTAGGTAAATCCGAATGTTTTTAGCGCTCCAACTCATTGGTGCTGAATGCATGGCCAAAAAATCCGGATGAAATTCATGGCTCCCTGATTGAGTACGATCTATGCTAATAAGACCCATTTCCTTGAAAATTGAAACTTGTTCTCCATTTTCATTACTCAAGACTATGTTGAAGTCCTCATTATTTTGTACGGATGCAAGGATTTCAACTGCTTGGGAAGGTAATCCAGATTGATTCTTTTTTATTTTAAATTCCTCCTTCCTCAGATCTTTAAGTTCTGATGCCGGTTTGGATTGGATGAGCTTTGTTCCTTCTACTTCAAATAAACTGAGTTCTCTGGGTAGAGTCATAGATGATCTCCATGATTTTGTCGGTACTACTTGAGCATATAACCAATTACTCATCCAACCTATAAATAAAGTTCTGTTTGAGTTTTTGGGTAAATTGGAAAAAGTGACACCAGCGTAATTGTCCGGCCCATAGTCTAGCCAACGAATCATGTTATCATCAGGAATAAACTGCCCATTTTGGAAGTCACCAATAAAATATTGGGTAGCAGATCCCTTTTGAGGTCCACCTGGGTTGATACTGGTGATTAAAACCCATTTTTCACTGCCATCAGGCGCAACCAGTTGAAATAAATCAGGGCATTCCCAAACTCCGCCATGGGCTCCATTATTTTGTCCAAATTGACCGAGAAAGTCCCAATCAATTAAATTTTTAGAACTATAAAAATGGACTCGGTCCCATACAGCAAGAGTCATAACCCAAATCTTTTCTCCATTTTCCTTAACTACTTGTGTGACTTTTGGATCCCTAAAGTCTTTCACTCCTTGATTAGGTAAGACAGGGTTGCCCTTATATTTATGCCAGGTTTTTCCATTGTCTGAAGAATAGGCAATTCCCTGAAATTGAAAATCAAGTTTACCGCTTTTTTCGCCTTCCATATTGTGGTAAGTATAGATGGCTACTAATGGCGGAAGCTCTAAAGTTCCCAGTCCCGAAGAGTTCTCTTGGTCATAAATTACACTTCCAGAAAATATGTACCCTAAACTATCGGGGTATAGTGCAATAGGTTGATGTTCCCATTTGGTCAGGTTTTTTGAGGTAGCATGTCCCCAATGCATTGGGCCCCATTCAATGCTGTCCGGATAGTGCTGATAAAAAAGGTGGTAAATGCCATCTTTATAAATCAATCCATTGGGATCATTCATCCATCCGAAAGGAGGTGTGAAATGAATTAGGGGGCGGTATTTTTCCAAGCCACTTTCCCTAAAGATTATTTCTTTCTCTTTTTGACAAGAGCTGAATACTATGGCAATTGCAAAGACTAAAAACTGAAACCTGATCATTCTAAACCGAATTTTTAAACAAGTTAGATGGCTTTGTAATAGGAATCAAAACTAAATTTTTGCCCCTATATCCTAAGGTTTTTATATTAATCAGTATTTGGTAGTTTTAACCAGGTTTTTTAAAAGGAGCTATGAAAGGAATTATTTTGGCAGGAGGATCAGGTACTCGCCTTTATCCCTTGACCATTTCGGTGAGTAAGCAGCTAATGCCGGTTTATGATAAACCCATGATTTATTACCCTCTATCTGTTTTAATGATGGCTGGGATACGGGAAATATTGATAATTACTACTCCTGAGGATTCTGAAGCATTTCAAAAATTATTGGGTGATGGTTCTCAAGTAGGCTGTAATTTTGAATATGCTGTTCAACCTGCCCCTGAGGGTTTGGCACAGGCCTTTTTAATTGGGGAAAAATTCATTGGTGATGATAAAGTCGCCTTGATATTGGGAGATAATATTTTTTACGGAGCTGGCTTGGAGAAAACCCTTCAGGAAAATACCAATCCGGATGGCGGAGTTGTTTTTGCCTATCATGTCAATGATCCAGAACGCTATGGAGTGGTGGAATTTGATGAAGAGCAAAAAGCCATTTCGATTGAGGAAAAGCCACTTAAACCAAAGTCAAATTATGCGGTTCCTGGTTTATATTTTTATGACAATAGGGTACTAGAGATTGCGAAAAATATAAAGCCTAGCCCAAGAGGAGAATTGGAAATAACCGATGTGAATAATGAATACCTGAGAATGGGGGCTTTACAGGTTGCGATTCTAAACAGAGGTACTGCTTGGCTTGATACGGGCACACATCAATCCTTGTTGCAAGCAGCGCAGTTTGTAGAAGTAATTGAAGAGCGTCAAGGTCTTAAAATCGGTTGTATTGAAGAAATAGCCTATAGAAATGGCTTTATTGGAAAAGAAGAATTGTTGAGCGCTGCAGAGAAACTTGGCAAAAGCGGGTATGGTGAATACTTAAGAAGGCTGATTCGTTAAGTAGTATTTGAATTCAAAATACCCGGATTAATAGATCAATTTAAAAGGGCTTTTTCTTAGGAAAAAGTCCTTTTTTAAATTCCTGCTATTTGATGAAAACATTCTAAACAATTGTATTATCCCTATACAATCTTTATTATATGACTAATATCATGAATTCATTTGATTTGATAGGGTGTAAATTATGCATACAATAAGCAAATTAGGGTAAAAGCATCAACAATTACAGGTGAAAATATCAACAAAGCTCAACAGTCCATTTCTGAAGGAAGTAGGGGATATAGCCCACTTCACAGGAAGATTTTTCCGTGAAATTTCCAAGCCCAAGCAGGAATGGGAAGAATTCATTAACCAATGTTTTTGGGTTGGGTACAAAACCCTGACTTTGGTAGGAATCACGGCATTTATCATGGGTTTGGTTTTGACGATCCAATCCAGACCAACCCTGGTTGAGTTTGGTGCCGAATCCCTATTGCCATCCATGGTGTCTGTTTCCCTTGTTCGTGAAATTTCTCCAGTGATTACGGCCTTGATTTGTGCTGGGAAAATAGGCTCAGGTATGGGTGCTGAATTAGGTTCAATGCGTGTTACCGAGCAAATAGATGCGATGGAAGTATCGGGTACTAATCCATTTAAATACTTGGTTGTCACTAGGGTAATGGCAGCAACAATCATGGTGCCTATTTTATCCAGTGTGGGTAATGCGATAGCCCTTTACGGCGGGTATTTAGGTGTGAATATCAGAGGCCAGGTAAGCTGGCATTTGTATTGGTTTCAGGCATTCAACGCTTTGAGTTTCGGTGATTTTATTCCTTCCTTAGTCAAAACTTTCTTCTTTGGCTTTGCAATAGGAATAATAGGATGTTATAAGGGTTACAATTCCCAAAAAGGGACAGAAGGGGTGGGAAGATCAGCGACTACAGCAGTAATTGTTGCCTCTCTTTTGGTCTTTGTAATTGATTTGATAGCTGTACAGATCACCGATTTATTGGGACTAACCTAATGAAAGTCTTGGAACCCATTATTGAAATAAAAAATCTGAACAAATCTTTTGGGGACAATCATGTTCTACGGGACTTCTCAATGACGGTATACCCAGGAGAAAACTTGGCAATCCTTGGTAAATCAGGTTCCGGTAAGTCTGTTTTGATCAAATGTATTATAAATTTGATTGAAATTGATTCCGGACAAATGATAGTCTTAGGAAAAGATCTCAGTGAATTGGATCAGGACGAATTGGACGAAATGAGAGCAGAAGTCGGTTTCCTTTTTCAGAGTAATGCCCTTTATGATTCCATGACTGTCAGGGAAAATCTGGAATTTCCACTTAGGAGACATTGGAGTAATGAAGAGCGGGAAAAAGGTTCTGAAGCCGCAGTTTTGGAGGCCCTGAATGATGTTGGGCTTTCCCATACTATAGATATGATGCCGGCTGAACTTTCGGGTGGCATGAGAAAAAGGATAGCCTTGGCAAGGGCTTTGATCTTGAAGCCAAAAGTGATTTTGTATGATGAACCAACGACAGGTTTGGATCCAATCACTTCGCGGGAGATCAGTCAGTTGATGCTTAAAGTACAGGAGAAATATAATGCGACTGCTTTGATTATTTCCCATGATATGCATTGTATCAAAATGACATCCAATAGGGTAATTATGTTGATAGATGGAAAAAGGTATGCAGATGATACTTATGAAAACCTTCAACTAGCTAAGGATCCGAAAATCAAAGAATTCTTTGACTGATTATGAAAGACAAGAAAAAAATAGAGAATGCGAAACTAGGGGCTTTGGTTATAGCTGGAGTCTTATTTCTGGTTTTTGCTTTGTATATGATCGGGAAAAACCAAAATATTTTCGGTGCCTCAATCACGATTATTTCTGTTGTCGATAATGTCAATGGTTTGGTTCCAGGCAACAACGTCCGTTTTCAGGGTATGGATGTGGGTACCGTTCGGTCTATTGATATGTCAAATGATTCCACCATTCAAATCAGTTTGTATGTCAGGAAAAGCATGCAGCCCCATATCAAAAAGAATTCGCTTACCACGATCAGTACAGATGGGCTGATGGGAAACAAAATTATCCACATTATTCCTCAAGATGGATTTGCTGAGCCCATAGAGGAGGGAGATATTATCTATGCCAAGCCCCAAATTGGTACAGAGGAAATGCTTAACAGATTGGATGTCAGTGGAGATTACTTAGAGAAAACCCTTTTGAACCTAGCCGAGATTACGGAAAAACTAAACCAGAATAAGAATATTTGGGCACTGCTTTCAGATAGTGTTTTCACTGAAAATATTGCCGATGCGGTAAATGAGATAAGAATGGCAGGCCTAAAAGCCTCTGAAATGGCAGATGCAGGTAAAAATTTATTAGAGGTTTTGCAGGACGGAGATGGTTTGGTCAATAAGGTCTTTACCGATTCTGTGATGAGTGAGAATTTCTCAGCATCCATCGAACAAATCCTCAAAACCAGTGAGGAAGCCCAAAAGGTAATGTTAGAAGCTAAGGAAATATTAAAAGGAGTGAATGAAGGCCAAGGGACAGCTGGTGCCATATTGACGGATTCATTGATGAAGGAATCTATTTTGAACAGCATTCAAAATGTTGAAAGCAGTACCTATAATTTCAATCAAAACATGGAGGCCTTGAAAAATAGCTTCTTGTTCCGTAGGTATTTCCGAAAACTGGAAAAAGAAAAGAATAACAAGTAGGGTATCAGGCATAAAAAAGGGGACAATTCTTAAACAATGAATTGTCCCCTTTATGTTTAATCAAGTAAAATCAGAAATGAAAATTTTCTTCCCAAAGTCTAAACCCTCCTTTGAAGGCATTTTGATTGGTTCCTGTTCTACAGCCTTCAGGTATTTTTGATAGGAGCTTGGAGTTACCTCCGCCTAAAACTATATCATCTGGTTGAAGTGCATCTGAAAAAATGTCGACAGCATTTAAAACATGCTTCTCCCATTTTTTTTCACCATTTTTTTGAAGGTAGGCCTTTCCGATATAGCTTTCAAAGGTTGATTTTCTATAAGGCAAGTGACCACCTTCAATAGGAATAACAGTGTGGTGGATGACCATTGCAGTTCCCAAGCCTGTACCTAAACCCAAAAACAGCATTTTTTTTCCTTCATAACTGCCAAGAGCTTGCATAGCAGCATCATTGATTAGCTTGACAGGGCATCCAAAGGCTTTTTCGTAGTCAAAAGTTGTCCAGCCTTTTCCAAGGTTTACAGGTTCGGATACAATTTTATTGTTTTTAACAACACCTGGAAACCCCATGGTAATAACGTCGTATTTCCAATTCGCGGCATGCTCTTTAACCAATGGAACCATTTCCTCTGGTGTGAAATCACTACCGGATGGGATTTTGATTCTTTCGCTTTGTCCGGTGGCCAGAATTTTCACATTGGAACCACCTATGTCTATAACTAGAATATTCAATTGATTGGGTTAGATTATTATTCTTTGAAAGTCAAAAAAATGATCTATTCTTCCAAATCAACTTGGCAATTTTGATTAAATCTTATGAAAAAAATAAGGTTAAAAATCTTCCAAATCAGAAGCATTAAACTGAAACTAATTTGAAATGATAATTTGAAGCCTCTTGTTTGTTCCAGGTAATCTCTTTCCCCAAGTGATAAAATGCCTCCAAAAGGGTAGCATTGGTCATTTTTCCGGCATCAATTGCCTTGAAACCTATTAATTCTATGAGTCTCTTGATACGGATTTTTTCAGGAATGGAATCCCCACAGAAAAAGGTTTCCTTAATGATTCCCAACGTGTCTGAATTTGGATAGTCGAGTCCAAGATTATTGAAAGCTTTAAATACAATTGCATTTGCCGCGGATCTTTGAATCATTTGGGTATTGGAGTTACGCAGCTTATTAGTGTATTTACTGTTGGTGCAATCTATGATGATTTTATCCTCCAAATCTACCCGTCTTAAGCTTTGACAAACTTGAGATAAGTATTGGTTTTCACAACAGATGAGAATTATTTCAGATTGGATAATAGCAGAATCATAGGGGCAAAGTTTGTCATAAAACCGATTGAGGATTTTCCATTCAGTCTCTTCGGTATCAAAATCCGGTCTGACGCCAAAAACAACATCAATTCCTGCATTCAGGTATTTTTTACCCAAACTTTTCCCTAGGTTAGTTCCTCCTAAAATTCCAAGTTTCATTTTTTCTACTTAATAAATGAATTTAAAAGTTTTCTATTGACCAATTTGCTAGGGCTGTTTTTTAAGATTTATTTATTTAAACATCCAAATAAATCAATGAAATGTATAGATAGACTTACAAAAATCAAAATTTAATTTTGAAAAAATCATAGTTTCGGTATAATGTTCAAAACAAATAGTATGAAATTCAAAAAAATAAAGACAAAAAATGCCGCTGCAAACGGCATTTTATCAATTCTATTATTTGGAGGCTTGTTAGTAGCTTACTGAAAAGAGATTATTTCCCGATACAATATCTTTTCAATACCTGTATATCAATTAGTTACGGTTGATTAGCAACGAATTAGCAACAAGAAGTGTTGATATTAGGCTAATTAAGGGCTAAAGAAAGGAAAAACGAAGTGTGCGGGCATAAAAAAACCGCTCCACAAAGGAAGCGGTTTTCAAGGAAAACACCAATCGCTTTACGCAACTGTTACAGAGCCTAAATAAACGCTGCTAGCGACTTTAGTTCCGTCTTCTGACACAAACCCTAAGAAGACTTCTACATCTTCTCCTGAGTACTCAGAAGGCACAGGAATGGCTGCAGCTGCGGCACTCCTTGCTGGTCCAGCAGTTGTAAAAACTGCTTCTCCACGAGTAGTGTTCAAAAGGGCAATCAGCGCCTTGTCTGTTGCCTGAGCACTACCACTACCTGAGTTATCTGTCCAGGTCACTTCCACTGATCCAGCACTTGGAGAAGTGGCTGCACCATTGGCAGCTGTTGTGAGATTACCACGAGTAACCAATGCACTTGCATAGTCAATCATGAAGTTTGGATAAACTCCGGTAATCGCATTGTTCAGGTTGTATGACATGGCCGCATTAAACTGGGTCATTTTGTTTGCATACAACTTGAAACCGACTCTCAGGAAGTCTGTCATGGGCTGCAAGAACCGCAAGACAGTTGAGAACTTCGAACGCTGGTCAACCTGACCTTCAGTTCTTGGGTTCGCTACACTGGAAGGTTTGATGCGCAGGTAATCGATGCCCTTCCAAGTTCCACCGATTACATTCCCGACCTGTCCTGAGACACCACCGAGAATACCTTGATTAATTTTTCCCATCTCTTTACGATTTTTTAAGAGTTAAACATTTGCTTGGACTTGACACGGACTTACCATGGATTTGCCCTTCGCCAACTAAATTACTTCAAGAATTAGGCAGTAGTTCTCTCTTGGGTGCTGTTGCGGTGGTGTGCTTTATTTTGCTTTTGTTGCCCTGCTTTTTTGGCAGGGCAGGAATCTATCCTGCACCTGCTTCTTTCATCAAGTCATAAAATATGGCTTGTCTGGCAGTATCAATCATCTTTAGTGTGACCTTGATTTTTTGCTCGTTGGTATCGAGTAGTTGAAGGGCTTGAATTGCCTTTTGAAATGCCTGGGCTTTGCAGCTTGCTTTGGTGGAGCTTTCCCGGATCAGCTTTCGGATTTCATCAATAGTCACAAATGGAATCACGGAGCCTTTCAGGAGATAGTGAAATGATTTTGACCTCCATAATCCAAAGCAAAGCCAAAAGAGAAATTCCCTGTCCTCTTGGTTGTCGGTGAGGCAAACAAAGCAATTCGGGCAAGCTCGGTTGAGCGGTTTTCCGCTGTTCAATCCCTTGTTCAGAATAAAGAAGTGCGGTTGTTGGTAGCTGGTTTCCAGTCGGTGTGTTTTGATACGAAACGATTTCATACAGTGAGCCATTAAAGTTTTGCTCGCTGCGCTTCGCATATATTTTTTCAAAAGAGAAAAGAAAAAAGGGAAAAAAAGAAAAGAGAAAGCTGTCTTTCAGGCGGGTGAGGCTCGGCTGTCAAGGTTTTTGAGAAAAATACTACCCGCAGGGTGGAGATTTTTTCCAAAACCCGTAGGGCTTGACCTTGACTGTCCGAAAGTGCGGTGGGCATGTGCGAACCCGCCTATCTTTGCTTTTCTCTTTTTAAAATTTTCCCTTAACGAGTAAAAAAAAGAGCCCCCTAAAAAGGAAGCTCTGAAAGGCACAACTCGAACCAAAAGACACGAAGCGTATAATCTGTGATGCCACAACGCTGAATGCCTGCATGGAAAGGAAGACCTGAGGTGCGAACGCCCGCCAACAACCACCGGCTGCCGAAACGGACTCTGAATAATAACTTAAACATAATGCCCTCACACAACAGGACGGTGCGATTGATGCAAGGGCTGTGGGAAAAAAATACTACCCGTAGGGTGGAGATTTTTTTACCAAACAGGCGTAGCGAACCCTTGCAGCTCTCGCATCCGCACGCCTGTAACTTTGCTTTATGTTTGAGTTATTTATTGTCTGATTTACCGACAGCATGAACTGTTACCACCTTCTTGGATTGGTGGGCATGCCACTGTACCATAAGAGCAGTAAACGCAACAATCACCTTGTAACGGTTTAAGTATCTCCATACAATTTTCGCACTCATAGAAATACTGACACGCATCTGTAGGCATGGTTTCTTCTTTCTCATGTCCACATTTAGGACAAGTAATTGTTGATTTAAGGACTACTTCACTCATTTTGATTTGTTTACCGATTCTACTTTGTAACCTGTTTTGTTAACAGCTGATTTTACTTGCTCAATGTCTGTTTTAGATTCATCAAACGTTACCACTGCATTTGCTTTTTCATAAGAAACCTCTAATCCTAAAATACCAGGAAGCTTACCAATTTCAAGTTTTACATGTTCTTCGCATCCCGTACAGGTCATTCCAACAATATTGATTTCGTAGGTTGATTCGAAATTGACATTTTCTGATTCTGATAGTTTGGTTTTGGGGTAAAAAGTATCTGAGTAATAAGGGAATGCAAGCATGATCGCTGCAAATACCGTCACTATACCAAGGAATTTCTTTGACTGCCAAAAAGAGGGCTTTTCTTCATCACAAACGCAGGCAATTTCTTCCTCCGTTCTTGGCCTCAATTTCTGATACCATGCAAATGCTAAAACGACTACTGTTATTCCAATCAACCAAGGGCGAAAAGGTTCTAACCAAGAAAATGTTGCAGCTACTCCACTTGAACCTGCAAGTAGTGCCAACACTGGTGTAATGCAACAAAGTGATGCACTAATAGCCGTCAATACGCTTGTAATTACTAATGAGCTTGATTTCTTGTTCGTCATATTGTTGATTCTTTTTCTGATGTTAATAGCTCCAATATTGGATTTAGAATGAGGTTGTTGGATTCGGAAATAGAGTAGAATATTGTTTGACCTACTTTGTTTGTTTCAACCAGCCCTGCATCTTTGAGCTTTCTCAAATGCTGAGAAATTGCAGGAACTGTCATATCCAGAATATCGCTAAGATCACATGGACACATTTTGGATTCCTTGTCCAATAGAAACAGAATTTTTAGGCGCACTTCATTACCAGCAAGGTTGAGTGCCCTTGCTATTCGGATTACTTCATCATCTACTGTTTCAATGGCTGTCTTACACTGTTTGATCTGTTGTTCATCAGCATAAACCCTAATACAAGTTTTCGTCATATAGAATCGTATTTAAGAGATTACTTAAATAAATACAAAGAAAGGAAAAGGAGTTTAATATTTAAGCAAATACTTAAATATATCAATCAGAGATAAGCTTCATTACGATAGGTGTGTGAACGCAGGTAAACCCAGGCGAAGCCATTTCTGCGAGCCGCCTGCGAGCGGAGCAAGGGTGGTGGCTGCAAAAGCCCGAAGAATGAGGGCGGCAGACGCCTACCGTTTACGGCAGGGCTGGCGTGTTTTTTTGCATCAGGGTTGGCAAAGGCAAGGGTAGCGATTGAACGAAACGAAACGATTGTTGGGAAGGAATGGAGCAATAACTGACTGCAATGGCGTTGGCTGTATTTGTTAATTTTTATGGCACAACAAATACATTGAGGAAGGATTGTAGGCAGATTGCGGAATGACGATGGGTGGGTTCGTGGAGTGAAGAGAAGGAGCTACTCTTGTGTGCGGTGCTGAAAGTGGCTGAGTTGAAGGAGTGAGGAACGAATGACTGAAACGAAGCGACTGTAAGCACATGGGAAATTGCAAAAAACATGACAGCCCGATCAGCCCGCAGCGACCCGCAGGCGAGCAAAAACAATAAGCAGCGGCAGACCCCCAATAAAAAATATTGTGAGTGTAGCGAACACCTTAGAAGGAGTTTGGGGGGCTGAAATAGCTGCGAGTGAGGAAGGAGAGAGTGTGTGAAGCAAAACAAGTGAACGGCAGTGAGTGAGCACCCACTGGAGCGCAAACGAACTGGTAAGTGAACGGTATACGCAAGGAGGATAAAGCCAAGCCCACGCTTCAATCAGGCTCCTTCGCTAAAACAATTCACTGAATTGTTTTTTAACGCTCGGCCCTCCTTGCAGATATGTTTTTGCGGAACAAAACGGAACGACTGACGAACACCGCTTTACCTGCGTTGGGGGGTGCGTTGGAAAAAGCAAGTGTAGCACGGTATGGAATGTATCCCGATAAGGATCGGGAGGAATGGAATAACGGGCTACTCTTGCTGTGCGGTGCTGGAAGTGGGTGAATGAAGAGAGTGAGGTACGAACGAACGGAATGAACCTATTGGAGGCACATGGGTGAGAGGTGGGATTAGAATCAATCATTTTGCCAATTTCAATATTCGAAAAGCACCACGCATAACAAAGGAGAAAACAACACCACCAACAACCAGATCCGGCCATTTACTTTTTAGAAAATAAACCAGAATCCCAGCTAGTATTACCCCTCCATTCACTATAATATCATTAGATGTAAATATCGCGCTGGCCTGCATGTGAGCTTCATCACTTTTAGCCTTGTTGATCAGCCAAAGCGAGACCAAGTTACCAATTAAGGCAAGTACCGAAATGATGATCATCCATTGAAACAGCGGTGTTTCGCTTTCGCTGAAAAACCTGCGCAAAACTTCTGAAAAACCTAACAGAGCCAATCCCATCTGAAAATAGCCACTGATTTTGGCTACTTTCTTCTTACGAGAAATAGCTGCACCGACAGCAAATAAGCTCAGGCCGTAGACGATGGAATCTGCCAGCATATCCAGCGAGTCAGCCACCAGACCCATAGAGCGGGATATCCATCCGGTAGTCATTTCTACTACAAAGAAGCCGAAATTGATGCCCAATACCCACCATAGTATTTTCCTTTGATGCGATTCGTCAACAACTGAAGGCAAATCAGCGTCTTCTGTGTTTTCCAATTTATCGTTTAGGTTCAACTCGCTGATAGCCTGATGAATTTGATCTATGTCACCAATGTGGTAAATTCCAAGTTGACGGGAAGGTATGTCAAATTCAAGGTGTTTTATATTGGAAAACGACTCCAATTTCATACGAATTAACTGTTCCTCAGAGGAGCAGTCCATTCTCGATATTTTGAATATTGTTTTTTTCATACTTCTATCTTTAATCATCGTCACCAGTCTCCCCTTTTTTCATTTCAGAAATTAGGTAATAAGCGTTGTTCCAGGCTACTTTTGTGCCCTCAGGAAGTGGCTCTAACAATTTAATTTCTACCCATCCGTCTTCTGTGATACCTGTTCGTACTTCTATGGCTTTAAACGCCCATTCGGTTTTGCCATCTTCTTCATGCGCTTCCGCCATAAAAATATAAGGCTTGCCTTCTTCTTCTATGATGGCACTTTCCGGCAAGGCTTTTACCTGATTATCACCCGTTCTTATTTTACCATTGATATACATCCCCGGGATCAAAAAATCTTCTTTTTGATCTATCTCTGCGTGTACATGCACCGCTTTCGGGTTTTGTTCAAATTGTTTGCCTACCGAATAGATTTTGGCAGTCAGCGTATTTCCCGGAACAGACTCCACAGTAAAGGACACTTTTTGTCCTACCTTTACTTTATAAATATCCTTTTCAAACACCATCAGGTCGGCATGAATGTGGTCGGTATTGACAATCATAAACATCTTGGTCTGAGGGTCTACATATTGACCAATCTGAACCTTGACTTTTTGTATGAATCCATGGATGGGACTGACTACAGGTACGTACCCATAGATTTCCCCACTCCGTATCTTCTCCACATTCAGGCTTAGCTGCTTCAATTGGGCTTCATAGCCTTTTACCTCACCTTTCATGGCCTGGTAGTCCGCCTGAATTTGCTGATAAGTTTTTCCGGAACCTACCTCTTCTTCATAGAGCCTTTTCTGCCGCTGGTTTTCTTTTTCCAGAAACTGTAATTGGCTATAACCCCTTACATAGTCAGTCTGTAACCTGGTCAGGTTGGGATGAGAAATATAGGCCAATACCTGCCCTCTGCTAACCTGGTCTCCCTCTATCACTTTGATGGAGGTTACGTTGGCTCCCAGAATAGCTGTAACGGTTGCTTCATGCTGAGGTGGCACTTCTAACTGGCCATTTGCTTCTACCACGCCCGATAGTGAGCGAATGGGTAGTGTGTCAATTTTGATGCCCAGGCTTTCAAACTTGAGATCCGAAAGGTGAAGCTCAGCCATCCCTTCTTCATTAGTTCCTTCTTCACCCTCGTGCCCAGCCTCGCCCTCACTGTGTTCTTCGTGAGAGGCATCACCTGAGTTATCAGCCGAGTTGTTATCGCAGCCCGTAAATACCGATACCATCAGTACCAATGCCAGTATATATATGATTTGCTTTTTCATTGTGTTTATATTTTTAATCTGATTATCCATTCAGGTTTTATTAAATGCTTAATTTGATGTTTTTAAATAGTATTCCAGTTGGTAGCGGCTATTCAGGTAGTTGCCGAAGGCATTCCATGAGTCCACCTCTATGCGAATGGCATCCCTGATGTTTTGCAGAAAAGTCACATAGTCAATGGCCCCTTCCCGATAAGCCAAAATAGCTCCGGCTCGTTGTTCCTGCGCCAGGGGTAGTGCTTCATCCCTGTAGTAGTTCCATGAATAAAGCCATTTCAGATACTGCTCTTTCATTTCCTGATAAGCTGCATTCAACTCCAACTGGTTTTGTCGCAGGTTTTGTCCTGCAATATCCCGCTGTATTTTGGCCGATTGTGTTCTGCCAAGCTCAGGCCCAAAAAACAAAGGGATCCGAATACCAATTTGGTACTGATAAAATCCTGATTGCCCATCAACTTGTTGTCGTCCATATTGGCCTTGCAACTGTGGAAAAAACTGCGAACGCCTTTCTTTTATGGTCGCATCCGCTACATCTACCTGTTGTTTTGAAACATTCAAAATAGGATGGTTCATTAGGGAATCGGCTACATAATTCAGCGGTTCATCCAAGTGAGTGGCCGGGATATCCGGCACGGTAAAGAGGGTATCATTGGCAAACCAAAGGTTGAGCCGCTGCAAGGCGCTGAGATAATCTCTGTACGCCTGCTCCTTCTGTATCTGTACCTGATTGGCCTGGTTGGAAGTAGCCAAATATTCCAGCTTGGAAGTGGCTTCTGTTTCTAAGCGGATTCGTGCGGCTCTTTCAATATCGGTAAAAACCGAATCCAACTGCTCATACACCTGGTAATTATTCTTTGAAGCATATACCTGCGCCCAGGCCTGACTTACTTCCCTTTCCAGTTCTATTACAGACAAATCCAGAGCGGCTTCTGCCAATGCCACCCGTTCCTTTTGCAATTTCAAACGTGGTGCTATACCGAACACATCAATCTGCTGCTGCTGGATGCCAAATTGTGTGTAGACACCATCCGATCCATTGCCCACTTCCTCTTTACCAGTAAATATTTGGGTATTCCCTAAGTCCCAAGCTGTTTTCTTGAGAGCCTGCTGGCTTTCAATTTCCAGACGTGCCGATTGAATTTTAGGATAACTTTCTACAGCCCGCTTTCTGGCCTGTTCTAATGTGATCGTAGGTAGGCTGTCTTTCTCCTGTCCCTGCTGCTGTGCATTTGCCACAGCCGGTAAACCAACCAGTCCACCACAAACGATCAGGGCAATGATCACATTAGCATTCGGTGCTTTCAGGCTTTTTCTTCTGTCACTTCTTCCTTCTACAAGAGTGTATAGCACTGGGAGCACTACCAGCGTAAGCAAGGTGGCAGTAAGCATACCACCAATTACCACAGTAGCCAAAGGCCGCTGCACTTCTGCTCCGGCAGATGCTGAAAACGCCATGGGCATAAATCCAAGAATATCCGTGGTTGCGGTAAGCATAATAGGCCTGATCCGTTCTTTAGTTCCTGTAAAAATGCGGTCTCTGATGCTGGTGACTCCTTCCTCTTTTAGGGAATTAAATCGGTTGATCAATACCAAACCGTTCAGGACAGCTACACCAAAAAGCACAATAAAACCAACTCCCGCTGAAATACTAAATGGGATATCTCTAACCCATAGTGCAAATACTCCCCCAATAGCTGCCAGTGGAATAGCTATATAGATCATAATGGATTGAGAAAATGATTTCAGGGCGAAGTAGAGCAGAACAAAGATGAGAAAGAGAGCAATGGGTACAACAATTGCTAATCTGCTTTTAGCCCTTTCCAGATTTTCAAACTCCCCACCGTAGGAAATATAATAACCCGGAGGCAAGTCTAGTTGTGCATCCAGTTTTTTCTGAATGTCGTTTACGACTGATTCCACATCACGACCTCTTGTATTGACTCCCACATAAGTACGTCTATACGTGTTGTCTCTGGAGATTTGCATGGGGCCAGGCACATAGCTAATGTCGGCCACTTCTTTTATCGGAACTTGGGTACCATCGGGTAGATCAATGTAGAGTGTGCGCAGGTCATCAATACTTTTCCGGTGCGCCTCATCAAAGCGGATGACCAGATCAAATCTTTTTTCACCTTCAAAAATCACCCCGGCCACACCACCTGCAAAGGCTGAACTCACATACTCATTGATCTTTTGAATGTCCAATCCATATTGGGCAATTTTATCCCGATTGTAACGAACGGTCATTTGGGGAAGTCCTGATGTACGTTCTGGGTTTACATCACCGGCTCCTGGCACGGTAGAAATTATATCCGCCATTTCCTGCACTTTTGCGGCAAGCACTTCCAGGTCTTCGCCATAGAGTTTTACGGCAATGTCCTCCCGTACCCCTTCAAGCAACTCATTAAAACGCAGCTCTACCGGCTGGGTAAATACCAGGTTAACCCCGGTCAGATTGGTTTCCAGCTTTTCCTTGATTTGCTCAATTAGCTCGTCCTTGGTTTCAACTGAAACCCATTTATCTTTATCTTTTTCCAATATGAGGTACATATCGGCTATATCCATCGGCATGGGGTCCGTAGGGATATCGGCCACCCCAATTCTGGCAGTTACTGTTTTTATTTCGGGAAAACTTTCCAGCAACAGGTTCTCAATCTTGATTGATACCTCTTTAGACTCACTTAGGGAACTTCCGGGCCTGATGAGTGCCTGCATCGCGATATCTCCTTCATCAAGCTGTGGCACAAACTCCCCTCCCATACGTGAAAAAATGAAACCGGCTGCTACTAGTAGCACAATAGCTACGGTGATCACAATTGCTTTAAAACGCAGCGCACCTTTTAGCAAAGGCAAATAAACCCATTGAATGCCATCTATTATTTTATCACTAACCTTTTCCAGCCAGCGTTCAAATCGTCCAAACCAGTTCTTTTTGTTTTGAACAGGTTTCATAAACAAGGCCGACATCATCGGTACATACGTCAGACAAAGGAAAATGGCACCAATCATGGCAAAGCCAAATGTATAGGCCATCGGCTGAAACATCTTACCTTCCACCCCGGTAAGGAATAAGATGGGGGTAAATACAATGAGGATGATAATCTGTCCGAAAAAGGCCGAACTCATCATTGTACTGCCCGCATCATAAGCAACCTCATCCATTACGCCCTGGTTGAATTTGATTTTCCCTGACCGGATGCGCTTTTGGATTTCATACACTGTGCCCTCTATAATGATCACCGCCCCGTCAATGATGATCCCAAAATCAATGGCCCCAAGGCTCATCAGGTTGGCCCACACATTGAACTGCTTCATTAAAATGAAGGCAAACAGTAGGGAAAGCGGAATGGTAGTCGCAGTGATAATACCGCCACGAAGGCTACCCAACAGAATCACCAGGGCGAAAATGACAATCAGCGCCCCTTCTATAAGATTGGTTTTTACAGTATCGGTAGTCCTGGAAATTAAATCACTACGATCAATTATCGTATTGATCGCTAATCCCTCCGGAAGAGATTTTTCTATCTCTTCCATACGCTCTTTTACATTCTGAATGACTGCATTGGGATTGGAGCCTTTTAGCATCATAATAATGCCGCCAACAGCTTCTTTTCCATCCTGTGTGAAAGCCCCATATCGCACCTGGCTGCCGAAGTGTACTTTAGAGGCTACATCACCTACCGTAACCGGGATCCCATTTTCTGTTTTTATGACGATTTTTCGGATATCATCCAGAGAGCGCACCAAGCCTTCTCCACGGATGAAATTAGACATCCTGTTCTTCTCAATGTAAGCCCCACCGGTATTAACATTGTTTCTGGCCAGAGCCTCATATACTTGAGAGATGCTCACATTCTGTGCATTGAGTTTATCCGGGTTAATGGCCACTTCATATTGCTTAATATAGCCACCGAAAGAATTCACCTCAACCACACCTTCAAGCAAAGTTAATTGCCGTTTTACAATCCATTCTTGGATCGTGCGCAACTCCATAGGTGAATACATCGAGTCATAACCCTCTTGTGGTTCAATGGTGTATTCATAAATTTGGCCTAAACCGGTAGAAATGGGACCCATTGATGGGCTTCCAAATTTCTCAGGTATGGTCTCTTTTAATTCGATCAGTTTTTCCTGTACCAGTTGGCGGGGCAGATAGGTACCCATATCGTCTTCAAAAACAATGGTAACGACAGAGAGGCCGAACCTCGAAACAGAACGGATTTCATCTACTCCCGGCAGGTTGCCCATGGCCAGCTCCACAGGGTAAGTAACGAACTGTTCGATATCCTCAGTGGCCAGGTTTTCTGATACAGTAATTACCTGCACCTGATTATTGGTAATGTCGGGTACAGAGCCCAGATTGACGGTGGACATGGAGTATATACCCACTCCAATGAGCGCCAGCGTGAGCAGGCCAATAATAAGCTTGTTTTTTATTGAAAACGAAATTATTTGATTAATCATAGCTTTACTTTTATCAGGATCTCTTGATAAAGAAGTCCTGATGTTTATGACTTTTAAACATGTTGATTTGGAAATACAAGCCCTACTGTTCTATTGGACAGTAGGCGGGATGGTGGTTATTGAATAACACTGACGTGACTTTAAAAACACAGGTGTTAATGCCCGTGAATAAGTAAGCAATAACCTTTTAGGAAAACTTTGGGGGATGCCAAACGGCATTTATTAAATTAAAAGAAATACCATTGTTGTAGTTTCTGGGCAACTTATTATTATCCGCAAATACCAGATTGATAATTACCCTATTGTTTCCAAAAGAGATTGCATGTACATGACTACATTGACAACGACAGAGTGGGGGGCAATTTTCGTTATCCTGATTTCCGCTCTCCTGCTGACTAGATTCTGTATTTGAGTAGTTGTAAACACCATCATACGAGTTACTACGACAAGCTCCCTCAATAGGGACTGTGGAGAGCATCAGCGTAAACGTGGCGAATATCAAAGATAAATACTTCATTGGTCACAAAGATAATGAAGCGATAGTGCAACCCGATTGCAAAGGTTATTGGTTACACTTATCGCATAATCCTTTAATGACCATGTTAGCTTGTGCCATTTTAAAATTATTTGGTAGATTGACTAAAGGAATAGGGTGGTCTAAAAGGCAAAAAGTCATTTCACATGAAGTGCAATAGAAATGATAATGAAGGTCTTCTGGATCGCAATTGCAGCCTTCTACACATACAGCATACTTGGTCATCCCTGAGCCATCTTCGATACTATGGATCACCTTATGATCTTCAAAAGTTTTTAGTGTGCGAAAAATTGAACTTCTGTCTGATTGATCGAGACCAACTTCAATGTCCTTTAAAGACTGTGCTTTCTTTTGTTCTAATAGGTAGCGCAGTACTACTATCCTTACAGCAGTCGGCTTTACGTCCTTAATTTTAAATATTTCTTCTATTCTGTCCATTACAAGAACCAAAGATTGTCTTTACCGTAATCAGGAATCTCGTTGCCTTCAAAGTAGGGGAGCATTTCTGCCACCATTTCAGGGTACTTGATTGTTACGGGCAAATTTTGTTGTCTTACTGATTTCCAGTACATGCGACTGAATTGATACACTTGATTGATAAGCTCTTTGACTGTTTTGTAATCATCAACCAATTCAGGGTTGGAGCAATTTATCTTGAGCTTTACCGGAAATGAAAATCCATCATTGAAATTGAACTCTGATGCGGAATACCTGGTATTGTTGAAAAGTAAAAACCTGTTGTAACCTAATTTGATGAATGTGCCACTTACTGGCATCAAATCTTTCCAGTCTAAATCAAAGGCAACAATATCGGAGGATTCCGTTTTATTGATGGTGACGATAAAGACCGGAATGTTCAATTCCAATTCTTTCAGGCCGTTTTCAATCGGTTCTACTTCCTCTCTACTCATGTCTTTGTAGAAGTGAATTACCAGCCTTCGGATTCCTGTATTTACATTCACATAGTCTTTAACCGCTCTTAGGATAGAACCTGCCAACTCTTTTGTTTGGTCTTTCTGAAAGCATTCAAAGCGATTAAATTTCCCTGTATTGGAGAAACTGAAAGCACTGCCGATATATTGAATGTCAACTTCTGTGTGCTTGAATGCTCCAACTCCAACAATCAATTCATTTTTCAGCTTTGTGTCCAACCTCCACGGAGTGCCATTGAGCTTTGCGAGAATGGCTATTGCGATGTTTGGCAAGCTGAAATGATACTTGTCGTTGGTAATCACTTTATCAGGGTCTATCACCTGAGAGGAAACTCCTTTTTTCAATAGTAGCTCTTTCAGCTTGTAGTAAACCAACCTCTGAGATTTGACTGGAACATTCTTGCTGATTGGGGTAATGTAAATAGCTATGTGCTGAATGTCGGTATCAAAGTCCTTGTCATTGATTTGCTCATACAGTTCCGGCCAAGGATTATCCCTATCTTTAAAATAGATTGCGAGTTCTTTATCTGGATGATACGGTGTATGAATGAATTTTGATAGCCCCCTAAAGCCGTTGAGTTTGCCGTTAAAGTAGTTGTGAATCTTGGTAGCTACTTCTCTATCATCTTCATGGAGAATAAAAAAGAAATGAATCTTTGATGATGGGCTTAACTCGAAAGGACCATTTTCTGTAATGCCATAATACGGTACATGGTGCAGCTTTTGATTTCCAAATACGAGTTTGTTGCTGGACTTTTCAATTGAACCGATGCGGACTTCATCAACTGGAATAAACCCTTTAGATGAAAGCGGAATGATGGCCTTGAACTCGGTTGTATTAAGCTGCTCTCTGTAAAATTTATCAATGGCCGTTTTGAATTTCTTGTATTTGTTCGTCTTGTCCGGGGCTTCTGTTTCCTGGTGCAAAGCATCCCTGATTTCAAAATTCCAAACAGGATAAACCTTGTCGTAATTTCTTTTACCATCATCCGGCAATTCATCAAAGCGGTGTAGCCCTTTTTCATAGACCACCCAATTGAATGCCCTTACTGGTACTTCTTCAAATAATTCTGAGACAGGTGTTTTGAAAATCTTTGACTTGCCCTCAAATGTGACCAATAATTCAAGGCTACTGGAAACTGTCCTAAACTGCACTTTCAAGGAAAAACGGTCAAAGGTTTTGTATATCCCTTCCTTGTCTTGTGTATCGCTTGGCAACCAAACTTCTGTATCGCTTACAAAATTAGGTTTGACCAAACAGCCCTTAGTTTTGAAATGGTTATGGATTAATGAATTGTAGTAGCGTTTGAGAATTGATGAAGACAATGCGGAATTGGAAATCGGAACGGTTTTCTCAATTCCTTCTTCAGTTGTGATTTTCTCAAAGGTTGGTGTAGTTGGCTTAGTGACCGGAATGAACCCTTCTTTTTCTTGGCAAAACGATGTGTAGTAATGCTCCTGCTCTCCATACTTATCAAAGACCTCATCAGGAACTAATGAATGATAAATTCGTGTGGTTCCCTCTTGCTCCTTATCTGAAAAATAGAAGGTAAGCGAATCGCTCGGGTGATTGAATGTTAGTATGTTAAAACAGTGCTTGGGCATTTTACATCATTTTTTGTTTTTCCCTTTTTTAGTGATCCGCTTTACTTCCTTATCAAAGTCGGATTCAAAATTCTTGTCCTGAACTACTCTGAATTTATTATATTCCTTTTCAGCTAATTGCTTGGCAATGGTGGCTGAAATTTTACCTGCGTCTTTCAATACATTGTACTCATTGAATTGAAGAAATGCATCTAAACGAGCTACCCAATCTGTCATTTTCATTGGAACTTGCCGTTCAGCTTGTAGCTCGGCAAAGTCCAGATACATGGTCACTATTCGGTTGAGGTCCCGGATCTCTTTTTCATTCAGGTAGTTTTTAGCTACCGAAACATCTGTTTTTAGGATTTTACCTTGGGGGGCATTCTTCCATGTAGTTAAACCCATAAAAGGTTTAGCTGCATTGGCTCTTTCTTTGATAATTTCGGCTGCTGTATGGCCAGTAATAGCCCAATGGAGTTTGTTTTGTACAGTTTTGTAAAAAGTCTGTGTTATCTCAGCTTTGGGATCATAGTCTATGCTGCATTGCGCATAGATGTCGGTTATTTTCTGGTAGAAGCGTCTTTCACTGGCTCGTATCTCTCTGATACGTTCCAGTAATTCATCAAAGTAATCTTTGCCAAAGAGTGCAGAACCTTGCTTTAGGCGTTGGTCGTCCATAGCAAAGCCTTTGATAATGTATTCCCGCAATACTTTAGTAGCCCAGATACGGAACTGTGTACCCCGTTGCGATTTGACCCGATAGCCAACTGAAATAATAACGTCCAGATTGTAATACTTAACCGTATTTTCCTGAGTTTTACCTTCAATGGCACCATGAGGACTGGTAGTTCGGAAATCCCGAACAACCACTTCTTCGTTTAATTCCCCTTCTTCAAATACATTTTTGATATGCTCTGATATGGTGGACTTTGCTTTTTCAAACAACTCTTGCATACCCTTTTGGGTGAGCCATACTGTTTCATCATGCAGCAATACATCTACCTTAATATCTCCACTTTGGGAGACATAGAGTAGAAATTCGCTTTGATTTGGTGTAAGACTGTTTTCCATATTTGTTAATTGGCACTTAATTTTTTATTTAAAAGCCATAGAACCGTGTTACAGTAAGGTTGAAATTTACCTTCAGGACTTTTAGTTTTGTATTGATCAATTAATTTTTTAATGCTAATGCTCTTGTAACCAATCTTTTTTAATGCTAAAGCAGCACCATATAATGCTCCTTTTCTATTTGAAATCAACACCGAATTGTTCAGGTTAAGTGTTTCTTCTATGTCTACTTTATACTTATCTGGATATGTCAATTTACCATTAGTGCTATATCCAATAATTGCTTCGCAGTTGTTTCTCGGATCAGCCGGATGAATGCTCAATTCAGTGTTTTCCTTTTTGGTATCACAATGCTTATCCGAACAAAAATCACCTTTGCAAGCCGCAAAAAGATTAATGTATTCCATTTTTAAAGTAGGATAAGTACTTCTCGGTTTATAGTGCTCCACCTTCATATTTTCCTCTTTAATTCCATTCATACAATAGCAGCATATATACCCTTGATCATTTAGCAATGCCTCCTTCAATTCAGGGATTGCGTCAAAATCAACTCCTGCCGTTTCTCTATAAGCTTTCCATGCCGCTGGCTCATTTCCTTTGACAATAAACTTCATCACTCATTCACCTTTTAAAAAAGCCAACATTGTTTCTGCACGGGTCAATTCTGGATCATCTGTATGCTTTTGCTTTAACTCTTCCAGCACTTTAATAGCTTTTTCGAACTGTTCACTGTCGATGAGTTCAAATAATGTGTCAATTTCTTCCTGTACTTCAGGAACTCTCTCATTGCCCCCCATAATGGCAGAAAGATTAAATCCATACTCACGACCGTAGTATCCTTTATCTATTGGAACTGCCTTGCCTTCGCTCATTTTGAATAAGTCTCCACTTGAAAGATTGGATAGCATTATTGTTGAATGAGATGCTATAATAAATTGGGGAGGCGGAACCGATAAAGCTTTGTACAAATCAATTACCTCATAAATTCCTTTCAGAAAACTACTTTGCCACTGTGGATGCAGGTAAGTATCTGGTTCATCAAGAAGTAAAAGAGAGTTTTCGTCTACAAGGAGTTCATTGATAGCTTTAATGGTAATAAGTTGTTGCTGCCCCTCGCTTAAATCATGGTGGGAAATTGCAATTTCTGGCAAATCCATGAAGATTTGTATTCCTCCAAGCATTTCCGATGCATGAAGCATGTGAAGCAGGTAAAACAACTTTTTTTCTTCTCCATAAAATTCTCTCAATGCGTACCAGTCATGTATATGGAAATTGAATAAGATTTGATCTTCATCCATGTAGTTTGCGGTCTCATTGTATGCAAACCTTCTCACTACATCAAGAAAGCCTCTCAGTAATCCTTTAGCACCCCAAAATTCCTCCGCACCAGCTCCTGATTTCCATTGTCTCTTTTTGACAAACAAGGCTAGTGGGTTTTTATCGGGCTTAGTGATTTTGAGATCTTCAGCAAAAAAACGATCTACACGGTCATTGAACTCAAATGCATAAAGCGAAGCCAGTAAGATTTCGAAATGATGCTTTTCGATATACATCAATGGTAAAGCTCCAATTCTTGAATATAACTCCTCAGAAGAGGTAGTAATATCTGAATCGGTTTTGGCTTCAAGTAGTCTTTCCTTGTATATCTTTTCGTGTTCGCTGCAGATAAATTCCATTGACTCAAACCATCCTGCATAATAGATTACCAAGTTTGATGGTAACAGCTTTTCTATCGTATGTTTTTTAATGAGATTATCAATACTATAGGCGTTATTATCTGTATCGATTGACCAGAATTTCTTGTTTTTTCTATCGCCTTTTAAGGTAACACCAATGTAGTCGGTAGCTGTTTCACTGAAAGTGCTGGATTCTGATAGCACTTTTTCAATTCTAAGGTCATAAGTGATTTCAAAATCAAATGGTGTGTTTTCCTGTTTTTCCTCAACATAAGTAAGGTGAGCCGAGCGAAATATCCAAGCAATGGCTTCTAAGAGTGTAGATTTACCCGAACCATTCTTGCCTATAAAGAGTGATACTGGTTCATTAAAGTTAATTGTAAAGTCCTTTAATGATTTAAATTCCTTGATATGTAAGTGATGTATTCTCATAACTGTCCATTCATGATTAGTTTGATTAATTCCAGAATTTCACTAGCAGCTATTTGATTCAATTGCGTTTGGTTTTTATGCCATGAGCGGTGATTGGTTGACCAAATGATTTCGTATTGATGATGGCGGTGCAAGTCTTCAACTGCCCACGCTGTTGCGCCTCTGGAACGGCACGAACAAATAATAATATCGCATCTCTGAGCTACGAATGTTTGAAGACTCTGAAACATTCTGCTATTCGGATCTCCCTGGCTTTCTATACCTATTTTTATACCTTTGAAGTCAACGATATAAGTAATATCTGCACCAGTGTTAATTGCCTGAAGTGTGTGGTTTGGAAAAGTGACTAACAATAAATTAGCTGTTTCAAGAACCGTTTCCGATTTCCCCTGACTCGATGGCCCGTATATGGCAATTACTGATTTTTTCATAGGTTAGTCAATATTGAAAATGCTGGATTCAAAATTTTTATATGAAGTCTCTCGATTCTTCTCAGCTTGGTTAAGCATTTCTTTAATCGAATCCTTTATTTCCTTCAATTGATTTAACAATTTCTGTTGGATATCTAATGGAGGTAATGGAATCAATAGCGATTGTATTGTGGATTTTGAAACTTGTTTGAAAGTAGACCCTGTTCCAAATCGTTGTAAATCATCTTCGAGATAGTCTAACATTTCAAATAGAAATTCAGGAATTACACTATCAGAAATAACAGTTATTGCTGAAACGCCTCTGCCAAGGCAATAATCTTTATCACTCCAAACAATTTTTCCAATTGTAGCTCTAACACACAAGATAATATCTCCATTAGTGCTTGTTGCACTTGGCTTCTTATGAAATCTTGTAGCAGAAATTTGCCCATCATTTAACTCACTAGCCCCTCCAATGAAGGGTAATCCTTCAGTATTACTGAAATAACTGCTATTTGGTGAAATCCCCATAGTAATTCTTGCAATCTCATCAAGACGAACAGATGGAAACAACTTGGAAATTTTCACCTGTTTTCTTCTACCTGTAGTAAAAAATGAATCCCATTCACGCATACTGGAAAACTTGACAATATTAAGTTTACCATTTGAATGTTCATTTTTTAGTTCGTAATCAATACCCAAAGAGTTTTTAAGAAAATTATCTTTTTGAGATTTTAAATTTTCGACTTCATTCAGTTGATTTTGACTTAAAGAATGAAGATTTTTGAAATCTTGTACAATATCATTCTGGATTTTGAGTGATGGCACTGGAATCCTAAACGCCAAGAATGCCTTTTCATCCACTCTTTGCCTCCCTGTTGTACCAGAGCTTGCTTTTTGGCACAATTCGGCAAAGTGTTTTGTGCCTGTGATCAGGTTGAAAAATTCGGGTAGAATCTTTTCAATATTGATGTTGTAGCTCAAGAAATCCTGCGTGGTGATAGCCCCTTCAAGTTCAGCAGGTACAATGCCGAATGCTCCATTACGGGCGTCTATCTTGCTCATAATGAATTGTCCTTCTGATATGCGGAACTGATTCTTTGTGCCAATGTCTTTGCCAAAAATCAGTTCATCACCTCGCTGTATCACGCCTTTGCCGTACAACTTGATGGTTACTTGTTTGTACGCTTTATCATCTTCGAGTATTTCTTTGTCCCGATTACGCAAAATGAGATTACCGATAGGTTCCAGTTTGAACCCATCTTTATAAAAAACTTTGTCGCTCAGAATAGCACCCACGCTCCAATTGGAGAGGGTCATGAAGCGTACTTCATTGAGATATTTAAAGGCTTTCTCAGTGCGCATATGCTCCATAAAATATTTCAGGTTCACTTACAATATTGCCATCAATCAACTGTAGTCTTGAAATGTTACCATCATCATCAACAGGATATTGTGTTTCTTTTCTAGGTTCAGCCCAGAGCTTGGCTTTTTTTCTGTAGGCTCTAAACTCTACAGCCACTTCTTCCAACTCATTTTCGCAGGGCGCACCGGTACTGGATATGCCTGCCTTTTCTACTTCTATAACCGGAATAGGATAATCGAAACGTTCTTTCACAAGCGGTTTAATTTCCGCAGCAATTAGGTCTTCAATTTGCCTTACATCTTCGGCATATTTCTTTTTCAACTCCCGAAGGTCTTTGGCTGATCTACTTTCTTTCAATTTCTTCTCTTCTTTTTTGAAAGTCGCTTTCAATTCATCCAGTTTTGGCTGGTATTTGTCTTTAATCTCTTTGGTGGTTTCCTCTGTGATTTTTTGATAGGTAGCCAACTCTTCTTCACTGAACTTTTTAAGGAATAGTAAGCTTGGTTTTACTGTAGCACCTGAGGCAATGAATACATCCTGAGGGATAGAAGTGATGTTGATAATCTTTGCCTTTCCTTCAATGTATTCTCTAATTTTTTGAAGGGCACTGTTGTTTAAAACTCCTTCGGGCAATACAATACCCAATCTACCGCCTGGTTTTAGAAGGTTGAGACATCTTTCCATAAATAGCACTTCTGTCAAACCACTCCATGCACCCACATCAAAAATGTCTAATAAGGCTTTTCCTCGGCTTTTACCGTGGCCATTGTCATAGGTTGCCCAATCTTGTATTTGCTTAACAACAGTCTGTCTGTAATGGCTACCGTAACGATCTTCATAAAATCTGATTTTATCCTCATTGGGAACATCAGAGGGAGTTACTTTCAATGTTTTGTTGACTCTGGAACCAAAAGGAGGATTGGTAAGTATGACATCAAAACGTCCATCAAATATGCCGTTGACATTGAGTAATCCATCATGATGATGCACTCCTCCATGACCATCACCATGCATAATCATATTCATTTTGGCGGTTCGAGCCATTCTTGGATTGGCGTCTGTACCGAAAATACAGTCGTATGAGAGCGTTTTTAAGCGGCCTTTAGGATTGTGGATGTCCAATTCAAAATTTAGCTTTACAAATAAGTCATCTACACGCTTTGCAATTTCCTCTTGTTTCTTTTCTGGTAACTTCTCGTAATCTTGACCAAAGTAAAGCTCCTTTATTATCTCTTTTTGCTTTTGGACATCCCTCTCAATTTTTTCCCTTACATATTCAAATGCTTTAATGAGGAATCCACCACTACCACAGCAAGGATCGCAAATAATTTCACCTTCTTCTGGATCAAGCACGTCAACCATATAGTCCACAATGGTTCTTGGTGTAAAGAATTGACCTAACTCACCTCTAAAGGTTCTTCCCAAAAACTCTTCAAAGGCAATCCCTTTGATATCATCAGAAGTGTCAGAGAGATTGTATTTCTCCAATTCCTTAACGATTTGTAGAAAGCTGGTTTCCCTAATTTTTATACTGTCATTAGGGTCGAAGATTTCATCTGTTTTGAATACTTCTTTTGTCTTTTCGAAAAAATGTTGGTAGAAGGGAAGGGAATCCTTTCCTGTGATTTTTTCATAGGCAGATTTCAAATCTTCAAATTCTTTTCTGGAGAACAGCGCTTTTGTTTTGGCTTGTTCTCTTTCGTAGCGAATTTTCATGAAGAGAATTTTGCTGATCTCATCAAATGCAGCCTCTGGTGAAAGCTTGTCATTGTTACGGATGATGTTGTGACATTTGAAAAGCAGCTTACTAAACTCGTCTCTGGTAAATGCCTTTGTTTTGGTTAAAAGCTCTTCAATTTTCTTTTTATCAAAAAGTTCAGTAGCGTTTGGAATTTCAACTACCTCTTCTAGCTTTTTAGGCATTTTGCCTTTCACTACCCTAAAAAATTTGGTGTCTTTTAGATTGGTGGTAACAAAGAAATCAGCACCTGCCCATGAAGCATAGTTGTAGCCTTGGTAGTAATCTTCTTCGTGTATTGTAATTTGTTCGGCTTTACATTCAATTACAATCACTGGACTGTTATCCGAGTTGCGATCTTCTTTCGTTTTCCAAATGACGATGTCTGCTCTGGCTTTTCCTTGACCTCTTTTGGAATTATTGACTTTTACTTCCTGGGCCATTTGATCTAGGGAATAGCCATATTTATTCACTAGGTGAATGATATATTCCTGTCTGACTTCTTCTTCCGGGGTACAGATTAATTCTTTGCCGATCAATGGGGCAAAAATCTTGTTACCGTTTTTTTTGATTTCTATAGCCATTGCTCAATTATTTCGATTTCTTTTTTAATTCTTGTTCGGCATGTTTAAGTGCTGCTAATGCAGCTGTTTCATCCCCAACGTTCTCAATGATTTTATCGGACAGCCAAATTGTTAACAATTCATCTTCATTGGCATTCAGTAATTTGGCCAAAGCTATGACCTGTTCTCTCTTTGCATTTCTCTCCCCACGCTCAATTTTGCTAAACATTGGAGTGTCTATTTCAAGATTGGCGGCCAATTGACGCTGTAAAAGCCCCTGGCTTTCTCGTAGCTCTTTTATCCTTTCACCAAAGTGCATGACTTTTTATTTTGTGACTTGTCAAATTTAGGACAATATAGGAAAAGAAAAAGATAGTAAGAGAAGAAAGAGTGCTTTTTTTGATTTCAGGATTTTGAGGAAATAGAGGAAACTAAGGATTATTCGTCCTTAGTTTGACCAAAGGTGTTTGATTTCAATGGTCTGGTCGAATCTTCGGAAGAAAAGCCCAACGGGCTTATTCTTCCTTGATTTCCTTAATATCCTGAGATTCCTCAAGTGAGGTGTTTATGTACTGGTCGTGTGCCTCACGGTGAATAAGCCCTGATTTCACAAAGTTGGCAATGTAACCTTCGGCTGTCTTTGCCGGAATGCTCATGGTTTTTGCTACTTCGAGGTACTTCTGACGGTTGAAGGTATGTGGCAAGGCATATAGAAACTTCTCTTTCTTATTCAACCGAGCTGGCTTAGGCTCTTCTTGTGGAAGTTCTCCAAACACTTTACTGGAATGCTTCACCAGTACTTTGACCATTGAAAGCGAAGCTTGAAAATCCCTTTCCTCACAAATCATCTTCTTGGAAGTGTCGCCTGTTTGACAGCTTTTGGATAATATCTCTCCAGTGGTGCTGTCGAATGCGCCAATATTTTTATCGTATTTAATGTGGCGCATTTCCATGATCCGCAAAGCGGAGAATATCATGCAGATTCGGTAAGCAATCAAACCTAACCTTCTGATAGTGGCCATGTAGTCCAATCCTTGAAGGTTCATGTACTTTTCCTGTATCTGCCCAAAGAACTGGTTGAATTGCTCCTGTTGGTCTGCCGTAAGGTAGAACTGCTTTGGCTCATTCTGCATGATTTCTTTATAGAGTTCATAGAACTCATTGCCCAAGGCTTCAAAGTAATCGTCCAATCCGTTATCGGTCTGGCTTGCAAAAACATTTTTCCATACCGGGCGAACGTTCATGAAATAGAAGATGAAACGGCTGAATAAGCCGTTTTCAGCGTTGGGTATTAAAGCCGAAACTTGTTTTGGCGTTCCTGAAAGGACAGTAGAAAGACAAGGGCTTTCTATGTCCACAAACTCACGGTCGGTTCTGCGATAGTAGGAAATGGTTTCATGGTGAAAGGCTTTTCTAAAGCCATCACTGTAGTTTCCGTAATCGCTCTTGAAGGCATGGGCTAAGGTATCACCTTCGGTCTCGAATATCAGACCTCTGCCATCACTATCACCCAAAAGCTGATAAGCTCCCGTTGAACTATTGTTGGCCGGAATGAACAGCATTTTTTCAGGTGGTTTGGCTGGCTTCTCGATACCGTCTTCCTTTCCCTTCTTGGAGTTGTATTCTGCCATTTCCAATTCATAGTGCTGTTTATGGAGTTTGGCTTGTTCCCTCAATTCTTTGTGAATGGGGTTGACCAACTGACGACAATGCACCAAGCGGCCTTTACCTGCGGATGCCTGGGCTGTAATGAATAGGAATAGATTGGGGAATACTCGTTTGCCATCATATATGCCCGATACTTTGGGCAAACATGCGCTGATAGCTCCGAGGGAACCGAGGAGGAGAATATCTCTTTCCTCATTGGATGTGGCAACCGCCACAACCTTTTGCAGAAATTCAGGAAGTTCAGGAAACAAGGAATCTGGAAAGGTTGGCATTTCTTCCGGTTCCTGATTTTCGGGCTGGTGGTATTCAGATTGACTACCATTCAGCTTTTCACTTTTGAAAGTTCGCTGATCCTTTTTTTCTGTCCGTGGAGGTGCTATGTCAATTCCTGCATCTTTGGCGAGGTAGAAAAAGGTCTTTAGTGAAACGCCATGACCTTTTGATTTCAAGCAATTGTCAAATTGCTTGTCGCACTCCGGTGCGGAATAGCCTGGATAAAACTGGCTCACCCTATGAAATAGGGTGCGGCCATTTTCTCCAAACTCATCAGAGAAGGCAAATCCGATATTTACCCAATCGCTATACGTGGAGGTAATATCTGTTCTGTTGGCTTCAATGCTTTGGATGATGCGTTCTACTTCGTCTATATGAGAATCTGTATTGAAAGTTTGTTGCTCTGTAACTTTCGGTTGCGGGGTTGGCTGATTAAGCCAATCCTGCGGATTGAATGTTTTTCTTTCCATGTCCTACAAGTATTTAGGATTGATGAATATTTCTGAATCATGCGGAAGGAAACAGGCTCTTGAAATGTCCTTTCCGGATTGGTCTATTTCGAGTTGGTAGGTGTGGGAAACGTAGTTTGCCACTGCCTTGAAATAGTCCTGGTGTTTTGCCTGCGTCAAGTCGATTGGAATTACCCATTTGAGGCCATCACCTGAAGGAGATACAAACAGTAGCTCCGTTTCAAAGTAGTGGTCGTTGAGTAGTGCTGCCTTGAGTGAAGGAATGTCCTGAATGTGGTCAAAATCGATTGTGAGCAAACCTGAATGTCTTTGAAGGTTTGCATCATTTCTCTTGGAGAAAGTGCCTGAGAAGGTCACATAATCGAAATTTTGAGCCTTATACTTTCTGGCTTCCTTCGGATCGGGAATTTTGCGGAGTGTACTTGTACACGAAGCAAATTCATTGCCTTTGATAAGGTGGTACACCTCAACCAAGGAGGCTTGCCGACTTGGGATTGTGTTGGTAACAGGCTTGTTGAAATAGCTGAAAACTGGCGCAGCCGGTTTGACTACTTCAGGAAGAGCAACCGTAGGTTGCGATTCTGCCTGAGCGTAAAAACCCTGTTGCTTACCGATCCGCAAATGCAGTTCTTCATTCAGCTTATCGAGAAGGGCTTGACCTTCGAGGCTGAAATGCAGTGCTGCAAAATCAAAGACATTGCCTTGTGCAATAGCTTCTTCTGAATCGGTGTGGATGGCGCAGCCGTCAACAACTTTGATCAACAATGTGAGCTTGTCCTCATTAAAAGGGTTCTTAGAGGGTTTGCAGTCCCTTCCCGAAAGGGAAAGGACTGTTTGAGCACCTTTTGATTTATCTTTATTCGGTGTGCTCGAATCTCCAGAGTCGATTTCACCCGGATAGTACTGTCGCAGCACATAGGCGTAGATATTCAAGCCGTAGTGCGTTTTGTCGAGAATGGCTTTTCTACTTACCTCCATAGTGCTTTGATTTTGAAGGTGAGTAATTGGATTCCAGCAAGGCTTCTATATCAGAAACCTTGTAATAGAACTTGCCATTGATTCGGCTGTAGGGAAGAACCCCACTATCCCGAAGGGATTGGAGGGTTCTTTTGCTGATGTGAAGCGTTTGCATCACTACCTGTCCATCAATCCACTCTTCGCTGAATTGCTCCAAGCGTGATTTGTGGAAGTTGAGGAGGTAAGCTTTGACTGTTTTTATGTCTTGAGTTAGTGTCAAGATCATATCCATTATCTCGTTCATAGCTTCACCCTCCCTTTCTTGATTAGGTAATCCGCAGCCCTTTGGTCTATTTCTTCCTGAGTGGAATTGCGGTTGCGTAGCAACCAGCTTTCCAACTCGCTTCTTTTGAAATAGAGCTTCTTTCCATTGGGCTTGTAGTGCGGAATGCTCCCTGCACTTGTCAATTTGTACAAGTGAGATTGGGAAAGCTCCAGATACTGGCAAGCTTCATTGAAGTTTAAAACTTCCTTTGTGTAAATCCCCTGGCTCTCAATTAGGCGTTGGAGATTTTCAAGACGTTCAATTATTTCGTCCATGACTTAATCAATTATGAATTAGGAAATGGACATCTGGCCAAATGTCATCTTCGATTGTCGAAGACAGGGCTAAATTAGAATGGCTAACAGGGCGTTATGAGTGCAGAATGGCGGGGGGAGTGTCGAGTGTCGAGTGTCGAGTGGGCTGAAAAAAAGAATAGCCCACTTTTTTTGAAAAAGAGGGCTAAACAAAAACAGAAAAAAGATAATAGGAGTAAAGTGTCGAGCGGCTTATTTCAGCAATGAAATAGCGGATTCCAATAAATGGCCTGTTGACTTGGGAGCTTGATTTTTCCTAAGACCTTCATGTTCGAAGAATGATCCATCAGTTTTAATAAAGCATTTGCAAGCAACTTTCCATTGGTTTTGCTTTAGGTCTGCAACCAATTTGTATTTAGTGTAAAGCAATTTGACGAAGTAATAGAACTCACTTACGTTGCCTGTCCAGACAATGGGAGTTTTGATTTCGTCTCCTGAGAAAATCTTTCTGAAACTGGATAGCTGAGTTTCTTTGCTAATGAAATTGTTCTTTTTGAGGCTATCACATAAATCAGTTAGCTTGTCTGGACTTGTGCTGAATTGCTTGTAGGTAAATGAATGAAATGAATTTACCGTTGGTTCGGGTTGGGACTTTTTAGTTGGTTCTTTCTTTGCTTCAACTTCAATGATTTGAATCTCGGTCAATAAAGCTTTTTGCGGTATTGGTTCAAGTAGTAGCTGGGTGTAAAAATCCTCTATCACCAACTTGTCATCAATCCAAGTGCTGAAAGCATCTTGGATTTCGAGGTAAAGTTGCATGTATGCAAGCTTTAGCAATTGGATGATATAGGTGTTGGCTTTGTGTGCCTGGTCAAACTCAATGGAAGCTTTCTTGGGATCAATGTATGTCAAATCAAAGTCCTTCTCTTTAATCAGCTTTCCAATGTCTTTTAAGCGGGTCTTTAAACGCTTGTTCAAAGTATCATCCAGCCAATAGCGGATGAGGTTTTCAGTATCATCTTCACTGATGAGGTTGTAGAGCCTTTCAATGTCCGTTTTGAGGGTGTTTAGAATCAGCTTTGAGTAGTACTTGGTTTTGTTGTCAAAAGGCCTTTCAAATTTGATTTCATACCGGAATTGATAATCAGTGGAGGCTTCTTTTAGGGCACGGAACTTTGGAGCAAACTTTTCGTCCACGCTGTTTTTCTCTGACCAAGGGCGAAGCCCCTGGTAGAGAATGTCGTCAAGTATTTTTGTTTGATTGCTCATAGGTCAAGTTTGATTTTACTGGCTGCCTCTTTTTTCTTGTCGTCTATGATTTTCGCATAGACTTGAGTTGTTTTTAGCTCCCTATGGCCTAAGAGCTTTGAAACCGTGTAAATGTCGGTTCCCATTGTAAGCTGCAATGTTGCGTAGGTATGACGGGCGCAATGGAAAGTGATTGTTTTGGAGATTCCGGCTTTCATCATCCATTGTTGCAATTTCAGGTTGTGCCATGCTGAGTATTTCAATCCTTTAAACACTCGCTCGTCTTTATCTTGGCGTTCGCCAAGCAAGCCAACGGCTTGTTCTGAGATTGGGAGTGTTTCTGCTCCTTTGGTTTTCTTCTGTCTGAATCGGATGTAGTAACCCCGATCATTTGAATGTTGCACTTCGGACCATAAGAGTTTATTTATGTCTGACCAGCGAAGTCCTGTAAGGCAAGAAAAAATGAATGCTGTCTTCAATTGGGTGTTTTCACATTCGGTATTCGCAGCTGCTTGCAGTTCTTCCAGTGTCAAAAACTCTCTTTCCGGTTCTCCCTGCTTGAATGCTTCTACTCCTTCACTGGGATTGGTTGGAATGATACCATCCTTTACGGCTTGCTTTAAGGCAGCCCGAAACTTGTTGAAATAGGAGTACTTTGAATTTTGAGATAGTTTCTGAACTCCATGGGCTATGGCCTTCTTGTCCAGGTATTCTTTGAAGTCCTGCACGAACTCTCTATTCACAAATTCAAAAGAAATGTCTTGCGGCATGAACTTCTTGAAGTGCTTGATCATGCTATCCCAATTCCCGTAATTTCCTGCGCTGTCCTTGCGTTTATTGGCAAGCAATTGCAGGTAGGCAGTGAAACTACCTTTTAGTTTTTCATTGTCACGAAAACCGTAAGTGCCGTTTTGAATTTCAATCTGCCTTTGCGCTCGGATGGTTTCAGCCAATTGCTGGGTCTTCTTATTGATTTCCTTTTGCTCTTTAGTTTTCGGGTTAGGCTCTAGGTAGAGATTTAGGTATTCTGTTTTCCTTTTGCCCTTGTTGTAGTAATCAAGGTACAGGCTGGTCTTTCCGCCCTGGTTCCTTTGTCTGAGTGTTACTTTCATGCCTGAAACAGTTTATCGATTTCGGTTCTCCTTATTATGGTGCGTCTGCCAAGTTTGGCCGCTTTGATTGTACCGGACTTGATTTGACGGTAGATAGTCATGCGACTTGCTCCAAGTAGCTTGCAGGTTTCTTCGATGCTTAGAAAGTCTTTGCTTCCTAACTGATCTTCTTGGAACTCTAAACGCTGATGGGAGACAGGAGCCACTTCTTGTAGCTTAGCATCCCGCTTGCGCTTCTTATAATTTCGGGATGCACATGTATGGCTACAGAATTGGGTAACCGTAGTCTTTGCGATGAATGACTCACCACAGTGCTGACAGATCTTCGGTATCTCAATGTTGCTGCTCACGTGTTTCCTTTTGTGGGCTTGTTTCTGTCACTGGATGTATCTGATTGTATCAGTATGTATCCTGATGTAACATCATCTCGCCATTGCTCAAAAAATCTGTTGCTACCAACAAACTTGTTTCTAGTAACAACTGATTAGCAACAAATATACGGAAAAAAAGGGATAATTAGCAACAAACAAAGGAAGGAAAAACAGACTAAAAGCAAGAATAAGAAGGGTTTAGAGTAGAAAAGGAAACCTAATTACTTTCCGATACAAAACTTGCTGAAGATGTTAGCCAAAAGGTCATCGGTTGTGATCTCTCCGGTAATCTCTCCCAAAAAATGTAAGGATCTACGGATATCCATTGCCAGGAAGTCATTGCTAACTTCTTGATCCAGACCTGTCAATACATCTAGAAGTGATTCCCTTGTTTTGGTCAATGAGTCGTAATGCCGGATATTGGTTACCACTGTATTTCCAGTCTTGAATTTATCCAAATTAACCAGTTCCAGAATCTTAGCTTTTAACCCTTCCAGATTTTCTTTTTGTCCGGCGGAAATAAAAATGGTGTCCGGATGGGATTCTTTTAATTCATTGACTAATTGAGGATTGGACTTATCTATTTTGTTCGCTACTTTAATAAAAGGAACCCCCAAGTTTTCCAGTTTATTGATGTCCCGATTGATCTCTATAAGGTCAGTATCGCTTAGGTCAAAGAGGTAGAGAATCAGGGAAGCTGTCTTCATTTTTTCCTGAGTCCTGCTCACTCCGATAGCCTCTATAGTATCGGTAGTTTCTCTCAATCCCGCTGTATCGATAAACCTGAAAATAACCCCACCTATATTGATCTCATCTTCTATGAAGTCTCGGGTTGTACCTGCAATGTCGGAGACGATGGCTTTTTCTTCATTCAAAAGGGCATTTAGGAGGGTGGATTTTCCCGCATTCGGTTTGCCAGCTATGACTGTCGGCACCCCGTTTTTGATCACATTTCCGAGATCAAAACTCAAAATCAATTCCTCAACGACCCTTAAAATCCGTTCCACTAGATGCCTAAGGTCTTTTCTACTCGCGAATTCCACATCTTCTTCGGAAAAATCCAATTCCAATTCTATCATAGAAGCAAAATGGATCAGCTGATTTCTTAATTCCTGAATTTCCGAACTGAATCCACCTCTCATTTGATTGAGCGCTGCTTGATGCGAGGCTTCTGAATCAGAGTGTATCAAATCTGCAACCGCCTCAGCTTGGGCCAAATCAAACTGTCCGTGCAAAAATGCCCGTTGGGTGAATTCCCCAGGTTTTGCGAGCCGAACTCCTTTTTTTACAAAAAGCCGGATTACTTGATTGATAATATAGGATGAACCATGTGTGGAAATCTCTACCACATTTTCTTTGGTAAATGATTTCGGGGCAATAAAAATCGAAACCAACACCTCATCAATGATTTTTTCTCCATCCCGTATGGTTCCAAAATGGATGGTGTGGGAGGCTTGCTCTTCTAGGTTTTTCCCATGGAAAACCTCATTTACAACTTTGATGGCATCTTTTCCAGAAAGCCTAATAACAGCAATAGCTCCGACACCTTGTGGAGTTGCCAGAGCTATAATGGTATCTTCCCGCTCAGCGAGTGAAAAACTCATGGTTTTATTCTAAATGCTTTTTCTACTACTTCATTTATTCCTTTCAGAAAATCCACAGGAGGCCTGTAGCCGGGGAGTTGAGTAATATTTTGAAGTGTGGGTTCAATGATCACAAAATTGGGATAGGAGCGGACCCTCATCGCGCTAGCCATTTGTGCTTCGCTATAGGTCTTTCCCATAAATTCGAAGGTCCTTTCGGTATCCTCGGCATTCAACTTTACTGCATAAAAATTTTCATTGACATAAGAAATGACCTCCGGATCAGTGAACGTATTCTTATCCATTACCTTGCACCATCCACACCAATCGGTATATACATCTACCAAAAGCATTTTTGGATTGGCTTGGTTGGCAGCTACAGCTTCTTCAAATTTCAGCCACTCGATTTTTTCTTGGCTAAGACCAATTTGGGCTGAAATCAGAAAAAGGAATAGGATAAGATATTTCTTCATTTTCAAATTCATTTATATGCTGAACGGCTTATCAGCAATCTTAGTTCCAAATTTAAAATTAGGCTTTTTACTTTTAAGAATTGCCGAAGCAAGAAAAATAACTCCTGATACCGATACCATCATCCCTGCAATCGAAGAGTCTAGCCAATAGGCAAAATAGTATCCTATAATTGAAATGATAACTCCCAAGCCTGCCGTGATTTTAATCAAGGGGATTAATTTTTTGGTCCATAGGAAGGCTGTGGCAGGAGGGACCACCAACAAAGCAACCACCAGAATTGCTCCAACAGCTTCAAAGCTACTTACAGTGGTATAAGAAACCATGCTCATTAGGGCCAAATTAATAGCTCCTGCCGGTAATCCTATAACCAGACTGAAACCTTCGTCGAAGCTTGTAAGACTCAATTCTTTGAACAAGGAAACAATAAAGCCTAAAACCAAAATCAAATTTAAAACAGCAAGCCAGGTGATTCTAGGACCGAGGTTCATGCCTGAGCCGGTAATCCAAAGGTCGATAGGTAAGTAGGCGATTTCTCCATAAAGAACACATTCCTGGTCCAAATCAACCTTATAGGCCAATACATTGATCAGAATGATTCCAATGGCGAAGAGTAGGGTAAAGGTGATTCCTATGGAGGCATCCAACTGGACTTTTGCTTTTTTTCGGAACCAGTCGATCATTAAAGTTGCCAAAATCCCAAGAATCCCAGCACCAATAATTACCTCAAGTCCTCTTTGGCTTCCAGAAATGAAGAATCCAATTACAATTCCCGGTAGGACTGCATGGGAAATTGCATCTCCCGTCATGGACATTTTTCGCAGCATCATAAAGACACCTAAAAGACCACAGGAAATGGCGATTAGGGATGCTGTTGAAATTATCAGAAATGCGTTGGGATCAAAGCTCATCATGGTCTCTTGGGATGGTTTCTTGGTGTGGATCCAGTTTGGGAAAGTTTAATCGATTTTCAAGCAAATCCTCCAATTCCGGAGTTAGGATATGCTCCAGCTTTTCAGCAGAGTCATGTACATGATCGGGGGCAATATTCATGTATTCATTCAGGTATAATTCCCAAAGCCGGTGAAGCCTTACAACTCTTTTTGCAGCAGATTTTCCTTTAATCGATAATGATATAACATTCTGATTTTTAATAATTAATTGATCTTCATATAAACTTTTTATAGAGTTGATACTTTCTTGGGTTTGATACGGAAAGGCTTCATAGATTTCTTCTATGGTCAGGCTTTCTTTCCCCTCCTCCAAAGCTTTATAAAGTGTTTTCAGGATGTGTTCTCTATGGCTTTTTCTCAGGTATCGGTTTCTGGCCACCATTTTGAATACTACACCTTTCTTGGGAGCAAATAGGAATGAAATCAATGCAACAGTTGATAGACAGACCACTACCCAAGGACCTGTGGGCATTTGGGGAAACACGAATGAAATATAGGTGCCAATAATCCCGGAAATTACAGCGAACAATGCCGCTAAAATCAATAATGGTCCAAGCTTGTCCGTCCAAAATCGAGCGGCTGCCCCGGGAGTAATCAATAATGCCGCCATTAAGACAACTCCAATTGCCTGAATTCCTATTACCACAGATAAAATCATCAATACATTGAATACCAATCGGATGGTACCCATAGGATATCCAATCGCTTTGCCATAATCCGGGTTAAAAACCAAAAGGCTGAATTCCTTTTGAAAAAGTGAAAGACAAATAATTATTAGAACTGCCAATCCTCCATAAATCAATAAGTCTTCCTCAAGGATTGCGATTGCATTCCCAAAAATAAATTGGTTCAAACCAGCCATTTCTGGGTTACCGGTTTTCTGGATAACGGTAAGCAGAACGATTCCAAATCCAAAAAAAACAGAAAGCATGGCAGCAATGATAGTATCCTCACTGAGCTTGGTATTAGTTCTCAGCCAGGAAGTCAAAAACGTAGCAAGTGCTCCAGAAACAAAAGCACCAGTCACGATGTATGCAGGGTCTTTTTGTCCTGCTAAAATAAATCCAAGGCAAATTCCAGGGAGTACAGCATGGGAAATGGCATCACCGATCAAAGCTTTTTTGTCCAAAAAGCTGAAGGTTCCCACATAAGCCGCCCCTATTCCCAAAAGAGTAATTCCCAATACCACAAATGCAATGGAAGGGTCCTGAAAGGTGAAGAAGTATACAAAATCGTTCATCTTAACTCTTTAATGGATTAAAGTCAGTCTGTCGGATCAATTCCGAAACCTTGGAAAGGAGGTTTAGTTTTCCCCCATACGTTTTTCTCAAAAGTTCTTCTGTTGCAACTTCATTTTTGGGACCGGAAGCGACCAAATGCAAATTGAGCATGATTAACCAATCGAAGTAGTTCATTGCTGAGTGGATATCATGGTGAACCACTACAATGGTTTTGCCCTCCTGGGTCATTTCCTTGAGTAATTGAAAAATGGCAGTTTCTGTAGCCATGTCCACTCCAGCAAAAGGTTCATCCATTAAATAAAGATCCGCTTCTTGAGCAAGCGCTCTTGCAATAAACACCCGTTGCTGCTGTCCCCCTGAAAGCTCTGAAATTTGCCGATTGAAAAAGGCTTGCATTCCTACTTTTTCTAGACATTCCATTGAAAGTTCCTTTTCCTTCTTACCGGGTCGCTTAAAAAGCCCCAACTTTCCATAGGTGCCCATCAAAACCACGTCCAGTACAGAAGCGGGAAAATTCCAGTCTACCGACTCCCTTTGGGGCACATAACTGATTTTGCTTCGGACTGAATTGAGTTCTTTTCCAAAAATCAATATATGTCCGCTAGTAGGAGGGACGAGACCCATTACAGACTTTATCAGCGTAGATTTTCCAGCACCATTTGGTCCTAATACACCAATCAGTTGTCCTGGCGGTAAACTCAGATCCACATTCCATAAAACTGGACTTTGGTCATAGCTGACGGTGAGATCATGAATTTCTAAAATAGGATTGGCTACTTGTGTTATCATGGTTTGAGGTTTTGGAAGATGGTTTGGATGTTGGTTCTCACCATTCCGATATAGGTTCCGGCTGGGGTTCCTTTTTGGTCCAAACTGTCAGTGAAAAGAGGACCTGCTAATTTGATTTCATTACCCTGATTTTTACAGCCTGCAACAACGGCTTCAATGGCTTTTGGGGAAATGGTTTGTTCTGCAAAGACAGCTTTGATTTTTCTATCCACAATCAGTTGAACCAATCCTGTCAAGTCTCTTAGACCTGGCTCACTTAAGGTGGAAAGACCTTGTAAACCCTGGACTTCAAAATCATAAGCCTTTCCAAAATAGGCGAAAGCATCATGGGCCGTGATCAAGGCTTGATTTGTTGACCTGAGTTCATTGACTTTGGTTCGAATTTCAGAATCGAGTGCAAGCAATTCATTTGAGTATTTTTCAGAATTGGTTTCTATAGTTGAACAGAATTCAGGTTTCCATTTAATCAATTCTTTGGCAGCATGTTTTAGGCATATTGACCAAAGTTTAACATCAAACCAAATATGCGGATCGACGCTGTGGGCCTCTGGTCCTGAGCTAATTAAATATTCTTTTGAGAGGTTTTCTGATACATTGATAAGATTTTGACTGTACTTCAACTTTTCAAAAATCTCAGTCATCTTCCCTTCTAAAAACAAACCATGGTAAACCACTAAGTCTGCATTCTGCAATAAATCCAAATCCCTAACAGATGCTTTATATAAATGAGGGTCAACGCCTGCCGGCATTAAAGCCACAACTTCTGCTTGATCACCAACCAAATTTTTGATTCCATCCGCCAGAATACTGGTCGTGGCTACGATCCGTGGTTTTTCACGAGTGTCGTGGCCTTCAAATTTGCAGGAGGAAAGAAGGAGGGGAGGGAGGATAAGGATAAAATAAAGAAATTTCATGATTGCAGAACCAAAATGTTTCCAGCGACATCCTTTGACATGAATAGGGTTTTCTTCTGATCCACCAGAATTTCAAGTGAACCGTCAAACTCTACCTTGTCCAATACTTTTATTCTAGCTCCTATATATGCTCCCACTTTATCCAAGTACCTAAGAAATGCAGCAGAACTGTCTTTCACTGCCACTATTTGACCGGTTTGGTCAATTTCCATTTCATTTAGCGCTACTCTTGGTCTGGCTCTTACATCACCAAATTCATCAGGAATAGGGTCTCCGTGTGGATCAAACTTGGGGAAGTTAAGGTATGCGTCAAGTCTTTGTATTAATAGAGGCGATTGTATATGTTCCAACTCCTCTGCAACCTCATGCACTTCGTCCCAGGCGAATTGAAGCTTTTCAACCAAGAAAACTTCCCAAAGCCTGTGTTTCCTTATAGTCTGAAGAGCTCTTCTTTTACCGTCTTCAGTGATATTAACTCCATAATATTTCCGGTATTGTATGACTTCTTTTTCTCCCAATTTTCGGATCATATCACTAACCGAAGCAGGTTTTGTTTTCATTTCTGCTGCTATGTCATTGGTAGAAACTGATTTTTTACCACCATCGGATAGGTGGTAAATGGCCTTCAAATAATTTTCTTCTGCTGTCGTCAATTCCATTTTTAAATCATTATAGGGCAAATATAAAAATATATTTAGGAATGGCTAAAAAATAATTCAATAGAAACTAAAACAGGTGTGGATAACTAGAATTTTGATGTGTCCTCGTGTTTAGGGTTGACTAAAAATAAATTTAGATATCAAAACAAATATTCTTAAAGTACTGATGTTAAAGTATTTGTATGTTTAATTTTCATTGTAAGGAAAGAGGTTTTTGAAAAAAAGGATTGTTGAAGCCGGTTTCCTAAAGCGGAAAATGAGTGTTCGTTTTGGCAAAAAGGTGGATAAAATCCACACTTAATCACATGGAAAAATTGATTAAGAAAGGATTTTGGAGATAAGATTCAGGAATTCAGATTCTTGGGTTTTCCACAGGATAGAATCATCAGGCTTGTGGATAAAGTAGGTTTTGGCCAATGCCTTTTTAAATTGTTCCGAAGCAGTTTGAGGATTTAAAAAATCTACTTCTGTACCCCCTCCAAATTCATCTAAAAATTTATTCCAATTCTCATTGGAGTTGATCAAAACCGGTACACCCAAAGCAGCTGCTTCAAAAAGTTTGGTAGGCATTTTAGGAGAGATTTCCGGTTGGAGTTTATAGGGTAACAAGGCAAACTCTGCCCTTTGCATTTCTTCCATTATCTGGGAATGTGAGACAGGGTTTTGATCAATTCTCAATTGAATTTCCGGGAATTGGCTAGCCAGTTTTTTAAGGCCTTCGAAGAAAGACGGTATTGGAACCTGGCCAATAATGATAAGTTTGCTTTCCTTGAATTCATCCAAAAGGTTTAAAAACCAATTTATGGCGTCTATCACCCCATACGCCGGAGTTATAGTACCGGATAGTAAGAAGGTATATCTCCTTTTTAAGGGAAATTTAAGTGGTGCTCTTGGGGTCATTTTTCCTGCGAAGGTATTTTCCAAAACCAGGCTTGGCTTTTTGTTTGGCATCTCGTTTTGATAACATTTTTCAGCCAAAATAAAATGGTCTATACCTCTTGTTGATTCTGATTTTTGGATCAGTAGTTTTGCAAGCTTTTTCTTTAAAGGAGATAATTCCGGGTTTAGATTTAGATTTAATACGTAATTTTCTTGTACATCATATAATAGAAAATAGCCCAGTTTTTTTTTGAATAAACGGGCAATTGGCAATAATTCCCAAGTACAGCAAATCACAAGTTTGGGCCTTACCTCATACAGGGTTTTTAAAAACCGGACCTGAGCCCATAGTCTATCCAATAAAGAATAGGAATGACTCATGGAATTAAAAAATCGAATTTTCGGATCTTTAGGGACTCTTTTACTGGAAAAACCTATGATGTTTACCCGGTATTTATTTGTTTCACGCATTGAAAGCGCCAGCTTTTCATAAGCTCTGCTGTCGTGGATAGGCTTCAATACAGAAGCTATCAAAATTGGGACAAGAGAGGAATTAGCTGTTGTCTCACGCATAAACGAAACTAACCAAAAATATGGAACTAAAAACGATCATTGAAAACGCCTGGGAAAACCGGGAGCTTCTAAAAGAAAAAGAGACTGAAATTGCAATCAAAACTGTCATTGACGATTTGGATGCCGGTCAAACCAGAGTTGCAGAACCACTGGAAGATGGAACATGGAAAGTCAATGACTGGGTGAAGAAAGCTGTTATTCTTTATTTTCCGATTCAAAAAATGCAGACTATTGAAGTGGGACCATTTGAGTTTCATGATAAGATGGCGCTTAAAACCAATTATGCAAAGCAAGGAGTCCGAGTTGTTCCCCATGCAGTAGCTAGATACGGCGCACATTTGGCCTCCGGTGTGGTGATGATGCCTAGTTATGTTAATATCGGTGCTTATGTGGATAGTGGCACGATGGTTGATACCTGGGCTACTGTCGGTTCTTGTGCGCAAATCGGCAAAAACGTTCATTTGAGTGGTGGTGTTGGAATCGGAGGGGTGTTGGAACCTGTACAGGCTGCTCCAGTAATTGTTGAAGACGGAGCATTTATTGGTTCCAGAGCAATTATTGTTGAAGGGGTAAGAATTGGAAAAGAAGCCGTGATCGGGGCAGGTGTTACATTGACAGCGAGTTCCAAGATTATCGATGTAACCGGTGCTGAGCCTGTAGAATATAAGGGGTATGTTCCCCCAAGATCAGTTGTAATTCCTGGTTCACTTCCTAAGAATTTTGCAGCGGGAACTTATCATGTACCCTGTGCATTGATAATTGGTCAGCGTAAAGCCTCTACGGATCTCAAGACTTCACTCAATGATGCGCTAAGAGAAAATAACGTAGCAGTCTAAACCAACTAAAATGAAAATGTTTATTCGAGCCGGTTATACTGTCCTTTTGGGTACAGTATTGCTGGCTTGTTCTAATTCAGGTCAAAATGCAGGGGATGCTCACTTCAACAAAGGTGAATACTCAGAAGCAGTTGAAGTGTATTCTCAAAATTTGAAGTTTAATCCCAATGACGTGACCATGCTCTACAATAGAGGTAGGGCACATGAAGAGCAGGGGTCTTTTGACTCCGCCCAAGTGGATTTTGAAAAAGCGCTTGACCTAGATCCAAAAAATTTCCAAGTGCTTTTGAGCCTTTCCAATCTACACTATTCTCAAAAGAATTTTGAAAAGGCATTTTTGTATGCCAATCGTGCCGAGGAAATCCCCGGAGCTCCTGCTCTGGCTTCCTTTATGAAAGCTAGGGCACTGCATCAATTGGGTAATCCAGAAGATGCTTTAAAAGCTTATGAAAATGCCATCAAGCTCGATAAAGAGTTTGGCCAGGCTTATTTCAATCGGGGACTTCTCAAAATTGCATTGAAGAGAACCCGATCCGCTTGTGAGGATTTCCAATTGGCAAGTTCTCTAGATTATCCCGGGGCTTCGGATGCCCTGAAAAAATATTGCAAGTAATTACCAAAAAAGGCTGACTCTCAACAGAGTCAGCCTTTTTTAATGTTCGTGAGGCAATTCCTTGTGATTGCAGATTAACTCGCTGCTGATTTTTCCGCTTCCGCTGCAAGTCCTACATGCACTTAATTCCTTTAATGAACCGTTACACTCAGGGCAGGTCAATCTTCCTTTCCCAGAGCACCTCTCACACTCAAAGTATTCAATGATATTGAAGATATTTTTTTTGGTAATCATTCCGGTACCCGCACATCTACTACAGCCTATAATTCCTTTTGCTTTGCAATAATTACATTCTTGTTCAAGTTGCTGTTTACCTTGACAAGTACTGCAGGTTTCAAATCTGTACCCGTTCCTGTCACAAAGTTGACATGCCTGTATTTCTTTTAGGGGGCCCTCTAGTCTCTTTTCGAGTTCTTTGGCTCCTTCATAATTATCTCCATTGAATCCAGTCAATTCAAGGTATTTCTTTAAAAAATTTGAGCTGTTGTCGTATTGACCCAATTCAAAAAGTGTTTCTGCGAATAAATAAGGCATTTCTTCAGGAAGAGGAAGGCCGGAATCAATCAAATTCCTAAATATGGAATTTGCAGTTTCATAATCCTTTCTTTCCATTGCAGCAGTTGCTCCTTTCATCCAACGATCAGTCTGGCCTAGATTCGGAAGAATTTGGGCCTCAAGGCTACCTCCTAATAGAAGGAATAGGATTAATAGTTTGAGAGTAGATTTGAAATTCACGTAGATATTTTATTACTAAACCAAATAAGCAACAAGTTTTGTCTTTGAAAAGTTAATTTTTACAAAGATCATATAGCTCGGGGTAAAAAGTGGATTTTTCATCTTGGATACTATGTTTTAATTCTCCCTTTGTCTATCAAATCAAAGTTTATTTTGATTTACCCATCATTGTTTTTTCGTAGTTTGGGTGATCAAATTTTTGCTATGAATAGGAAAGAAAAATTCATTTCACATCTTGTTGAAGGACAGCTATATAAAAAGGATTCTATCATTTTGGGAACCGGTATTTTGGATGGTGAGCCGATTTCAGGTGCCCAAATAAAGGTCCCCTTAAAAACATTGAATCGACATGGACTGATTGCGGGGGCAACGGGTACAGGGAAGACCAAAACACTTCAGGTCATTGCCGAGCAATTATCCCTGAAAGGAATTCCATCAGTTCTGATGGATTTGAAAGGTGATTTGTCAGGATTGGCTCAACCAGGAGATGCAACTGATTTTATATTGAAAAGGTCGGAGCAAATCGGTGTCACTTATGAACCTATGGATCTACCTGTGGAATTGATGTCTATTTCCAATGAAAAAGGAGTTAGGCTAAAGGCTACGGTTTCTGAGTTTGGCCCTGTTTTAATCTCTCAAATTCTTGATTTGAATGACACTCAAAGAGGGGTAATAGCAGTAGTGTTTCGCTATTGTGATACTCAACATTTGCCCTTGGTGGATTTGAAAGATTTGAAAAAAGTTCTTCAATACATTTCTAATGAAGGGAAAGAAGACATTTCAAAGGAATATGGGCAGGTTTCTTCTGCTTCTGTCAATACCATTATTCGTAAAATCATCGAATTGGAACAGGAGGGGGCTGAATTGTTTTTTGGTGAAAAATCTTTTGATGTAGAGGACTTTGTACGTTCTAAATATGGAAGAGGAGTCATTTCCATCATTAGGTTGACTGATATTCAATCCAAACCTAAGTTGTTTTCCACCTTCATGTTAAGCTTGCTTTCAGAGATTTATGAGACTTTTCCAGAACAAGGAGATGAGGACAAACCCAAGTTGTGTTTGTTTATTGACGAGGCTCATTTAGTTTTTTCAAATGCATCCAAGGATCTTCTAGAAAAGATTGAAGCCATAATCAAATTGATCCGATCCAAAGGCGTTGGGGTATTTTTCTGTACCCAAACGCCTACAGATGTTCCTGATTCGGTATTAGGACAACTTGGCTTAAAAGTCCAGCATGCATTGAGAGCCTTTACTGCAAAAGACCGGAAATCAATCACCAAAACAGCGGAAAATTATCCGGATTCTCCTTTTTACAATACTTCTGAGGTTTTGACTTCAATGGGAATAGGGGAAGCTTTGATTACAGCTTTGAATGAAAAAGGAATACCAACTCCTTTGGCTCAAACCTTGGTTCGCGCTCCAATTACCAGAATGGGTATCCTTTCAGAAAATGAGATTGATAATTTGGTGGCATCTTCAGATTTAGTCAAAAAATACAATGAAGACATAGATCGGGAAAGTGCATTTGAAATATTAGAAAAGAAACTGGAGCGGATTGAAAGAGAGCAGAAAATAGAGACTCCTTCTGGACATATTCCAAGAACAGGAAGAAGATCCAAACAAGATGAATCTTTGATAGAGGAACTGAGTAAAAACACCATGGTAAGACAAATTGGAAGAACGATTTTCAGGGAATTAACTCGTGGAATTTTAGGTTCATTTACTAAGAGAAGATAAAATAGTTAATTGATTGTATAACAAATTGTTATAGATTTTGAAAATTGCTGTAATTGGAGGCGGAGCTGCTGGTTTTTTTGCGGCTATCCATGCAAGTGGACCGGGTAGGACTGTTGAAATATTTGAAAAATCTCCCAAGCTTCTTTCCAAAGTGAAAGTATCTGGGGGCGGTAGATGCAATGTGACCCACAGGCCTTTAGAAATCTCCAAATTGATCAAAAATTATCCAAGAGGTGGAAAGTTTTTAAAACGGGTTTTCCATCATTTTAAATCAGAGGACACAATTCAGTGGTTTGAAGAAAGAGGTGTTGCTTTGAAAGAAGAAGCAGATGGAAGGGTTTTTCCAAAAAGTGATCAATCCCAATCAATAATCAATGCCCTTCAAACTGAAGCAGAAAAGTTGAAAATCAAAATTTCGGTTTCAACCGGGATTCGATCAATTTTTACAAATGCAGATGGCTTCGATTTGGAAACAGATCGAGGCATAATCCATGCAGACGCAGTAATTGTAGCCACTGGCGGGCATCCCAAAAAGGATGGTTATTCTTTTCTATCTAAGCTAAAACACCAACTTGTTTCTCCAATTCCTTCTTTGTTTACCTTCAATACCCCTCAGGAGACAATTAGGAAATTGATGGGACTTTCTGTCCCAAATGCCAATGTCCGGCTGGAAGGGACAAAACTTTCCTACCAAGGGCCTATTTTGATTACTCATTGGGGGATAAGCGGTCCAGCGGTGCTCAAATTATCAGCTTTTGGAGCAGATTGGATGTTTGAGCATGATTATAAAGCCAGTGCTATTATCAATTGGAATGCGAACTTTAAAGAGGATCAATACACCAATCATCTCAAAGAATATTCAATTAAACATCCCAATAGAAAGGTGGAAAATTATCCCTTATTTGAATTGCCTTCAAGACTTTGGATTCATTTTCTCCAACGATCTGAAATTGATGAAAATTTGGTTTATGGAAATCTTTCTAAAAAGCATATCAATAAATTGGTGCAGAATCTTTTTTGCTATAATTTGACTGTCGAAGGAAAAACGACTTTTAAAGAAGAGTTTGTTACCGCTGGTGGGCTACCATTACATGAGATAAACCCTGACACTATGGAAAGTATTTATTATCCAAACTTATACTTTGCTGGAGAGGTATTGGATATTGACGGAATTACTGGAGGCTTTAATTTTCAAGCTGCCTGGTCAACTGGGTTTCTTGCTGGCAAATCTACTTTTAAACAGAAATTATGAGTATTCACTATCCTGAACTCAACCAAATCGTGAATGAAATGTCTGAAGGAGATGAGGACTTCAGAAATGAATTGGTGTCTGCTATATACAATGGGTTAATAGAACTTCAGACAAAATACACAGAAGGAACCCAAATGCAGAATCTGGAAACAATTCAACAAATAAGGCATAAGCTGAAACCAACTCTGGCAATGTTTGAGTTTGAGGATTTGGGAGACTGTCTACAAACAGGTAAGACTATTCTGGAAACTTCAGGATTTGGACAGGAGTTCGATTCTCATGCTATTCAATTTCACTCCAAATTGGCAAATGCCATACTAGCTGTTGAAGCATTGAAATAAAAAAGGAGCTGGCACTTGCCGCTCCACTTTTATGTTGCCCTATGAGAAATTTAGTAAGACAAAGGTAGGTCTGATCTTACTTTTGTTTCTTAACTCAAGGTTAAATTCAAGTGAAGTTTTTGATTTATGCCAATTATAGAATCCAGCTATAATAATCCACCGTTTTATTTATTCAATGGACATTTGGAAACCATTGTTCCCAGTTTGCTTCGGAAAATAGAAGGAGTAAACTATTTCCGGGAAAGGATTACCACTCCCGATGAGGATTTTTTGAACTTGGATTGGTCCACTGTTGGAAGCAATAAACTTTTGATCATTTCTCATGGATTGGAAGGTGATTCAAGGCGTCACTATGCCATGGGGCTTGTGAAGCTTTTCAATCAAAACGGGATTGATGTCTTGGTTTGGAATAATCGGTCTTGTGGTGGAGAATTGAATTTGCAGCCTGTATTATATCATCATGGATCAAGCTTTGATTTGGATACAACCATAAAACATGTGCTAAAAACCCGTAGCTATGAGGAGATAGTTTTAGCGGGAATCAGCATGGGAGGTGCCCAGACTTTAAAGTATTTGGGTGAAAATGGACCTTCTCTGCCTAGCCAGGTTTCCAAAGCAGCCGTATTTTCTACCCCAGTGAACCTACCTTCCAGTGCAGCAACTCTTAAACTGCCTTCAAATCGATTTTACAAAAACCGATTTTTAGGAAAATTGAAGAAGAAAATGGCTGCAAAAGGGGAGCAGTTCCCTGAACTGATTGACAGCGAATTATTGAAAACAGTAACTAATTTTGATCAGTTTGACACCTTATTTACAGCCAAACTTCATGGATTCAAAGATGCAGCTGATTTTTATCGCTCAGTTAGTCCTGACAATTGGATTAAGAACATTGAAGTTCCTGTATTAATAATCAATGCCCTGAATGATCCCTTGTTGGGGAAAAAGTGCTATCCTGTAAAATTGGCTGAATCCAAACCTGAGATCCTTTTGGAAATGCCTTCAAGAGGAGGACACACCGGGTTTACGCTTTTTAATGAAGAGTTTACTTATGCTGAGAAAAGGTTGTTGGAATTTTTGATTCAAGGCTGACCTTTCTGGAATAGTCCAGGCAATTACTATATTTAGTAATACTCTGAAATTCATTCTGTCATGAGAAAATCCTTTTTTCTAATCCTGATCATACTATTTGTTCTAACTTTTTTTATGATGTGGATTCTCCAGTTTGAAACTTTCAAATTTGGTTATGTGGTCCTTGGTGTACTTGTTTTTCTTCTCCTTGTGGGGATTTATGATATTCTTCAAACCAAACACGCCATTCTAAGGAACTTCCCTGTTATAGGGCATTTTAGATACATGTTCGAAAAGATCAGTCCGGAAATCCAGCAATATTTTATTGAAAGCAATACAGACGGGAGGCCATTTAGCAGAAACCTCCGTGCTTTGGCCTACAGACGCTCCAAAAGTGTCAATGATACGCATCCATTTGGAACTCAAAGGGATTTGGATGGAGAGGAATACATTGCCCTGAGACATTCCATTTATGCAAAGTCTCCTTCAGAAGAGGATTTAAGAATTACTATTGGAGGGCCTTTGTGTAAAATACCATATTCAGCATCTATTCTGAATATTTCTGCCATGAGTTTCGGTTCCTTAAGTGGGGCCGCAATATCTGCATTGAATAGAGGCGCAAAAAAAGGAAACTTTTACCATAACACGGGAGAGGGAGGAATATCAAGCTATCACCTTGAAGGGGGAGGAGATATTTGCTGGCAAATTGGGACAGGGTACTTTGGATGTAGAGATGAGCATGGAAATTTCGATTCTGAAAAATTTCGCGAAAAAGCTCAATTTCCTCAGGTAAAAATGATCGAAATCAAAATTTCCCAAGGAGCCAAACCAGGCCATGGTGGTGTATTGCCCGGGGTAAAAAATACCGTTGAAATATCGGAAATAAGAGGGCTAAAACCAGGCATAACCGTCTTATCACCACCCAGTCATACTGCTTTTTCAGGTCCCGAGGGTTTAATAGATTTTATTAATCAACTTAGGCAGCTTTCTGGAGGAAAACCCATTGGTTTTAAGCTTTGTATTGGGCGTACTGAGGAATTTATTGCCATTTGCAAAGAAATGCTGAAAAAGGAAATATGGCCGGACTTCATCACCATTGATGGGGCTGAAGGGGGAACAGGTGCAGCTCCGCTTGAATTTTCAGACAGCGTAGGCCTACCTTTGGAACCGGCTTTGATTTTCGTCAGGGCAGCTTTGGAAAAATTTAACCTCAGAGATAAAATCCGAATCATCGCTTCTGGAAAAGTATTGAGTGCATTTTCTATAGTGAAAAATATAGCACTTGGTGCTGATTCCTGTAATTCCGCCCGGGCATTTATGTTTGGCCTTGGCTGTATCCAAGCTTTGCGATGTAATACAAATGACTGCCCAACAGGAGTAGCCACTCAAAACCCTAAATTAGCAAAGGGGCTTGTAGTAACTGATAAATCCCTCAGAGTGTACAATTTTCACCAAAATACCATTCATTCGGTCAAAGAATTGTTGGGGGCTGCAGGGCATTCCCATACTTCTCAGTTGAGTATTCATGACCTTGTGAAAGGGGATGAAATGATCATGCTGGCCAACCGCTATTTCTCGGATACAGTAAACACTCAAGTTTAATTTTTAATTAAACCGCTTGAGTGCCATTGATGCCACAGTTCCACCAATTGAAAGTGAGCTGGTAGCCGCTGGGGATGGCGCATTGAGGACATTGATGGCCATGGGAGTTTCCATAATGGAAAAATCGTCCAATAGGCCCCCAGTTTTGTCACAGGCCTGAGCTCTTACTCCAGCTCCACCTTCGACTAAGTCAGATTCTTGTATTTCGGGAATCAATTCCTGAAGAGCTTTTGTAAATGCTGCTTTTGAAAATGAACGATAAAGTTCCCCAAAGCCTGTTTTCCAGTATTTGGCTGCAACTTTTTGAAAACCAGGCCAAGCTAGCGTCTCTGCCAGTTCAGCCAGATTAATCTGGGATTTCTTATAACCCTCTCTTCTAAATGCAAGCACGGCATTAGGACCCGCTTCCACTCCTCCTTTTTTCATTCTGGTAAAATGTACCCCCAAGAAAGGAAAGTTAGGATCCGGAACAGGGTAAATGAGGTTTTTGACTAAGTATTCTCTTTCTTTTTTGAGCTTGTAATATTCACCTCTAAATGGAATGATTTTTACATCTACAGAATCATCTGAACTCATCTTGGCAACTTTATCGGAATAAAGTCCGGCACAATTAATTACCAATTTTGCCTCAAAGGTTGATTTTGAAGTTTCAATATAATTAATGCCATCTTTCTCATTAATAGCTAGAACTTTATGATTCAAAAATATCTCTCCTCCCTTTTGGATGATTTTTCTTCCGTAGACTAGGGCTACCTGGTAATAATCTACAATTCCCGTCTGAGGAACATGAATAGCAGCCACGCCAGTACAGTGAGGCTCATATTCCTTTAATTCCTCCAAAGTGATTTTTCTAGTGCCTGTAAGTCCGTTTTGAAGTCCTCTTTGAAATAGATTTTCCAACAAGGGCTTTTGTTCTTCCCTAGTAGCAACCACAACTTTACCGGTTATCTCAAATGGAATTTTTTCCTCTTCACAAAATTGAATCAACTCATGATAGCCATTGATGCAATTGGTAGCTTTTAAAGAACCTGGCTTGTAATAAAGACCGGAATGTATAACACCAGAGTTATTGCCAGTTTGATGTTTTGCAAGCTGATCCTCTTTTTCCAAAATGGCTATTTTAAGATCTGGACGCACTTTTTGAACTTTAAGCCCGGTGGCTAAACCTACAATTCCTCCTCCAATGATTACAATATCGTATGTCATGTTGCTGTTGATTCTTGCTCAAATATAGTAGCTGTATTTGCATTTTCTTTTTCGAACTAGTACCGAAGGGCTTGATTCCTTATGAAAATTTCACATGATTTTATCGTTTGGCCTTTAGGAATGAATTTATTTTGCAGGGCTTTAGTTAAAAACAAAAAAATCCGAATGAATCGGCTAGCAGCTTTTATTTTCTTTTTGATCTTTTCCTTCCAAGCCCAGGCTCAAATCGTAGTCAAGGGTAAAATCACGGATGCTGAAACAGGCGACCCAATTCCTTTTGCCAGTGTTTTATTGCTTGGGACTACCACTGGGATGAACTCAGACTTTGAGGGAAATTACAGGATAGAAACCAAAGTGAAGGCAGATAGTATCCAGGTGAGTTATTTGGGATATTTCACTCAAACAAAAGCTCTTGGAACTGAGTCAGAGCAAACCATCAATTTTCAGCTTCGTCCCTCTGATTTTGAATTGGAAGCCTTTGTATTTGAAGCAGGGGAAAATCCGGCATTTGAGATTATTAGAAGGGCTGTAGAGCGTAAGGAAGTATTTGATAAGCGAAACCTGGAAGCTTATGAAACGAGGAATTATACCAAGATTGAGATAGACATTGATCATCTCTCTGAGGATTTCAGGCAGCGAAAAACTGTTCAAAAAGTGACCGCTGTATTGGATAGTATTCAGGAATTACGTGACGATGAAGGAGAAAAAATCCTCCCGGTTTTCTTTTCAGAGACTCTTTCCAGATTCTATTTCCGGAATGATCCACTCTTGAAAAAAGAGGTGGTTGAAAAGTCAAAAGTTACTGGTGTTGGGATCACAGATGGTTCTACTACCTCTCAGATTACCGGTTCAGCCTTTCAGGAATACAATTTTTACAAAAACTGGCTCAATATTCTTGAAAAGGAATTTGTCTCTCCAATAGCAGATGGCTGGAAGGGCTTTTACGATTATGACCTGATGGACTCTGTCTTGGTTGGTGATGATTCTTGTTATGTTCTTCAGGTTTACCCTTTGCGTGAACAGGATTTGGCTTTTTCAGGTACGATCTGGATCAATAAAGATACTTATGCGCTTAAGCAAGTCGATTTGGCAATCCCAAAGGAATCCAATTTGAATTTTATCGAAAGAATTAAAATCCAACAGGAATTAAAACCAACGACTGCCGGTCCATTAATTCCTTCGAAAACAAGAGTTCAGGTAAAAATTGGGCAGATCACCCCTAAAACAGCTGGTCTTTTGGCTAAATTCTACACTTCAGTGGACAGTGTTATTGTATCCGAGCCCAAACCAACTTCGTTTTTTTACCAAGCAGTTGAACTTAAGTCAGATTTCAATACCGGAGGGGAGGAGTTTTGGGAAAAAAATAGACATGACCCTCTGACCGCCGAAGAATTGGCTGTATTTCAGATGGTGGATACCCTTAAGAAGATTCCGATTATCCGGTTTTATTCGGAAGGGTTGAAGTTCTTTGCGACAGGTTTTCTGCCTGTTGGGAAAATAGATTTAGGTCCCTGGACTGAGTTTGGGAATTATAATAATGTAGAAGGATTAAGGGGTGGATTTGGACTGCGAACCAATTATAAATTCAGTAACAAGTGGTTATTGCAAGGCTATTTGGCCTATGGTTTAAAAGATGAACGATTTAAGTATTCAGCAAGTGTCACACGTATCTTGGATAGAAATCACTGGACGGCTTTACAGTTGCGCTCATCCCGAGAAATAGACCAAGTCGGGCTTGAGATGGAAAGTTTGGCTGGAAATTCGGTGTTTTTGGCTGCAAGCCGTTTTGGGACCTTAAGGAGACCCTTTATCAGTACCAACCAACGGCTGAATTTCCATCGCGAGTTTTTTAAAGGATTCTTATTGAGCGGAGGAGTGAATGTGGCGCAGTTTGACCCATTGTTTAACTTTTATTATTTGGATAAAAACACCAGAGAATACAGGTCTAGGTTTGAAACCACTGAGGCAAAATTAGGATTACGCTACGGGAGGGATGAAATCATCATCATCAACGATAACGAACGGGTTTCTTTAGGTCCATCTAAATGGCCGATTTTTGAAGTGAATTATTCAAAAGGCCTGCAATGGCTTGGAGGAGATGTTTCTTATGACAAGCTGGCTTTTTACGTGTATCAGCGCCTGAATATGGGAATGTTCGGGGTATCACGCTATGAATTGGATGCAGGAAAGGTTTTTGGAGAGGTGCCGTATCCTATTTTGAAAAACCATTTGGGGAATGGCACATTCTTTTATACCACGGCAGCATTCAATACCATGAACTTCAATGAATTTGCTTCCGACCAATACTTAAGCATGCGATACCGGCATTTCTTTGAGGGGTTTTTACTCAATAAAATTCCTCTTATCAGAAGGTTGAAATGGAGAGCTGTGGCCAATGCCAATGTTTTGTGGGGAAGTGTAAGTGACGTCAATATATCCAATGTCCCTACAACAGATCCTGAGGGGAATCCTGTAAAAACATTCGGTAGATTAGAACCATCCAAGCCGTATTTGGAATTAGGTTATGGAGTGGAAAATATCTTTAAGTTTTTCAGAGTGGATTTCTTTCACCGTATGACTTATTTGGATGTACCAGAGGCAAAACCTTTTGTTGTCAAGGTAAGTGCACAAATTATTTTGTAAGTAAACCTTCGATATCCTCCCTTAAATTTTTCCTTTGGGCTCACTCTTTGCATATTTGCAACTTCAACATAGATGCCCTTTTGTATGGGCAGAAATTAAACTTATATGTCAAAACAAATAAATATTACACTTCCAGATGGCACTGTGAAAGTGTATGACAAAGGAACAACAGGGTTACAGATTGCTGCCAGTATCAGCGAGGGTCTAGCCCGAAATGTTCTGGCCGCAAAAGTTAATGGTGAAGTTTGGGACGCAACCCGACCCATTACAAAAGATTCCACTCTTCAATTACTGACTTGGAATGACAATGAAGGAAAGAACACCTTCTGGCATTCTTCCGCTCACCTGATGGCAGAAGCCTTGGAAGACCTATATCCAGGGATCAAATTTGGTATTGGGCCTCCAATTGAAACCGGATTTTACTATGATGTGGATTTTGGAGAGAAAACCCTTGAGGGATCGGAGCTGGAAAAAATCGAGCAGAAAATGATCGAATTGGCGAAAGCCAAGAATGAATACATCAGAAAAGAGGTTTCCAAAAGTGATGCGATAGCTTATTTCCAGGAAAAGGGAGATGAATACAAGCTAGACCTATTGGAAGGTTTGGAGGATGGTTCCATCACTTTCTATGAACAAGGAAACTTCACGGATCTTTGTCGGGGACCTCATATTCCAAATACAGGGTTTATCAAAGCTGTAAAGCTTACGAATATTGCCGGAGCGTATTGGAGAGGTGATGAAAAACGCAAAATGCTTACCCGTATCTATGGGGTTACATTTCCAAAGGCCAAGGAGCTTCAGGAATACCTGACCATGCTCGAAGAGGCCAAAAAGCGTGATCACCGTAAGATTGGCCGTGAACTGGAACTGTTTACTTTCTCCGAAAAGGTAGGAATGGGTTTGCCTTTGTGGTTGCCTAAAGGAACTATTTTGAGAGAGAGGCTGGTGAACTTTATGAAAAAGGCCCAGGACAAATCAGGCTATCAGCAGGTAACTACCCCGCATATTGGTCATAAGGCTCTTTACGAAACCTCAGGGCATTACGAGAAGTATGGTAAGGATTCATTCCAGCCTATTGCTACTCCAAATGAGGGAGAGGAGTTTTTGCTCAAGCCAATGAACTGTCCTCACCATTGTGAGATTTACAAGCATAAACCGAGATCTTATAAGGATTTGCCAATCCGTTACGCGGAATTTGGAACGGTTTACAGATATGAACAAAGTGGAGAACTTCATGGATTGACTCGTGTAAGGGGATTTACTCAAGATGATGCTCACATATTCTGTCGTCCTGATCAGGTAAAAGAAGAATTTATAAAGGTTATTGATCTCGTGCTCTATGTATTTAAAGCATTGGGCTTTGAGGATTATATAGCTCAAATTTCCCTAAGAGATCCTGAAAACCCAACCAAATACATTGGTGGGGATGAAGCTTGGAACAAAGCAGAAGCAGCAATTATTGAGGCTGCTGCAGAAAAAGGTCTCCAGACAGTTACTGAGTTGGGAGAAGCGGCATTTTATGGTCCAAAGCTTGATTTCATGGTTAAGGATGCTTTGGGAAGAAAATGGCAGTTGGGAACCATTCAGGTAGATTATCAGCTTCCAGAGCGTTTCCAGTTGGAGTATATCGGTTCAGACAACCAAAAACATCGCCCAGTGATGATTCACCGAGCTCCGTTTGGTTCTTTGGAGCGCTTCGTAGCCGTATTGATCGAGCACTGTGCAGGTAATTTCCCATTATGGTTATCTCCAGAGCAAATTAATATTCTTCCAATTTCAGAGAAGTTTATAGGATATGCAGAAGAAGTAAAGGCAATTTTGGAAGAGGCAGGAATTACAGGATCCATTGATAACCGTGACGAGAAGATCGGTAGAAAGATCCGAGACTCCGAAGTAAAAAAGGTTCCTTTTATGCTGATTGTAGGGGAGAAGGAGCAAGAAGAACGTAAACTCTCTGTCCGGAAACATGGACAAGGAGACCTAGGTAACTTTTCTCCGGAAGAGTTTATACAGTATTTCCAAGGAATTATTTCAGAATCACTGACTAGGGAATAACTAAGTAAAATTTTATTCTGCTTTCATGAATTAGAAATAATTCTGATATTTGCACTCAATTTCAAAAATTCAATCAAAACAAACTTGAGAGACAGACAACCAAACAGAGGTCGACAGGAAGAACCTTACAAGGTAAACCAAAAAATCAGAGCCCGAGAAGTAAGAGTAGTAGGAGAATTCGTAGAGGGAGGAAATGCAGTACTTTCTTTGGATAGAGCTATCAGACTTGCTCAGGAAAATGATCTGGACCTGGTTGAGATTTCCCCAAATGTGAATCCGCCTGTTTGTAAGATTTTGGACTATGCCAAATTCAAATACGAACAAAAGAAGAAGCAGAAGGAAATTAAAGCAAATGCAGCCAAGGTAGTTTTGAAAGAAATCAGATTCGGACCTAACACCGATGATCATGATTTTAATTTCAAATTAAAGCATGCCATCAACTTTCTTAAGGAAGGTGCAAAGGTGAAGGCTTATGTTCATTTCGTCGGCCGAAGCATTGTATTTAAAGAAAGAGGAGAGATGTTGTTATTGAAATTTGCTCAGGCACTTGAGGACTATGGAGCTGTAGAACAGCTTCCAAAGCTTGAGGGCAAGAGAATGAGTATTTTCATAGCTCCGAAAGCAAGTAAGAAATAAATTTCAACTAAATACACAGTAAAATGCCAAAAGTAAAAACTAAATCCAGTGCAAAAAAGAGGTTCTCTTTGACAGGAACCGGTAAAATCAAAAGGAAACACGCTTTCAAAAGCCACATCCTGACCAAAAAATCTACCAAGCGTAAGCACAACTTGACCAAAACTGGTCTTGTAGATGTGTCCGATGAGGGTAGAGTAAGAGATATGTTGAGAATCTGATTTTCACCATCACTCTAAAAAACAATTAAGGTTTATTTATTCACCAGATGCTTTGGTATTCAAGACTTAACATTAAGCACCAAGTGTCAAAAAACAAAAAACTATGCCTAGATCAGTAAACGCGGTAGCGTCAAGAGCAAGAAGAAAGAAAGTGCTAAAGGCCACTAGAGGTTATTTCGGAAGAGGTAGCAACGTTTGGACTGTAGCCAAAAACAAGTACGAGAAAGGTCTTCAGTACGCGTACAGAGACAGAAAAGCGAAGAAAAGAGAATTCAGAGCTTTATGGATCCAGCGTATCAATGCAGGTGCTAGAGAGCACGGTATTTCCTATTCTCAATTTATGGGACTATTGAAGAAAGCTGATATCGAGCTAAACCGTAAGGTTTTGGCTGATTTGGCCATGAATCACCCAGAGGCATTCAAAGCTGTAGTTGAAAGAGTGAAATAAGGTCGGCACACCTTATTTTGCGGAAGCCTTCCCTAATGGGAAGGCTTTTTTATTTAGAAGAGTTTATAAACCCCATAAAAGGAAACGCTCACAATTGACAGGACGCTAAGCCAAAATATAATCCCATACAACCCATTTTGGGCCAGATTTAATTTTCTGTTTTTAAAATAAAATTTCAAAGCTCCATAGACTACAAGAAGAAGTAAAACCGATCCTATTACCCCGCCAAAAAGAACCATAAAACCAGGCTGTTTAATAAATAGAAAAGCAATCACCCAGAACAAAGGAAAAAGAAATGACATGATTTTTACCGCTTTCTTTTTCTCATTCTCCTCAGCAATCCAACCGATTTGGGAAAGTGCATCGGGGAAAAGCCTAGTCCAATAAGCCAATGTGGCAAACACACTGGAATACAAGGCAAAAAATCCTCCAATCAGATATCCGGTTCTTGCATTGGGACCAAGGGATTCTGTGTAAATGGAAGCTAAGGAATTGATCAAATCCATGCCTTCAGGTATTTCTTGGTTCCCATGAAGAATAGAAGCTCCAAGAAGATAAAATGCAGCTGTTACCAGGGTATAAATCAACATTGCCAAAAATGCATCCATTTGCATGATTTTGATCCATCCTTTCGCCCGGCTTTTCCATTCTTCTGAACCGTCATATTCTCCTACAAAACTTGCATAGCCTTTTTCCTGACACCAATAGGTATAGGCAATGATTTCATCACTGGCTACTCCTGTAATACCAAAAGCTCCAATTGCAACAAAAATCAATTCATTGGGTAGATTAAAAGTCAAACCAGAAGCGACCTGTTCCCAAGTTAAAGCATAGGGAGTATAGAAAATAGCAATTAGGGAAATCAATGTAAAAAGTGTAAAACCGAAAACCATTAGGGTTGCTGACTTCTCTATTAAGGGATAATAGTTTTTCAAGAAGAAAAGTATTAGGCTAATTCCGATCAATAAAGCACCAAAAGACACGGAAATTGAGGGGAAGATCAAGCTTAGCGCTATGGCTGCTCCTCCCAGCATCCCTCCAAGCTGCAGGATCTTTAAACCTGTTAAGAAGAAAGTCGTCCAAACCGACCAGTTGGCTTTTTTCAGTTTTGGCCCTCCAAACTGATTGAATTCAGCCATCAGGCTATTTCCAGAAAGGATGCTGTTTTTCCCATATTCCAATTGGATGGCTACTTTGATAAAGCAACTGACCAGAATAACCCAAAAAGTGATAAATCCCCCTTTTGCTCCCAGAATCGTGGTAGCGATCAATTCACCGGAACCAACAATGGATGCAGAAAGAATAAAACCAGGCCCTAGAAAGCGAAGTTTTGAAAAGAAAGATTGGGGAGGGTTTTGGACTTGGAAGGAAGGGGAGATGTTTGGCATACTTTGGAATATAGCCAAAATCCAAATATCCCAAAATCAGTCAGGTACAAATAGGTCGGGAATTGCACCTTGAAATAGAAACAAAAAAGGCTCTCATTTCTGAAAGCCTTTGTAGCGAGAACGGGAGTTGAACCCGTGTCCGCCGCGGCGGATATGAATCCTGTGCTTAGTATTTGTAGAGAGGAATGATATGTTGTCTGATCCAGTCCCTTCCTTTTCCTGTTTTGAGTTCTTTTTCACGCTTTGCAGCGACTGATTTTTCGAGGAAGAATTCCACATGGATCACTATCCAGGGTCTATACCTTATAGTAAACCCTTTGTTGGATTTTGCATTGTGAAAATGAAATCTTGTGATTAGATCAGTAGTCATTCCGGTATATGTTTTTCCGGACTGTTTTGAAAAAAGAACATATACCACAAATTGATCCATATATGTAAAAATAAAAAAGGCTCTCATTTCTGAAAGCCTTTGTAGCGAGGACGGGAGTTGAACCCGTGACCTCAGGGTTATGAATCCTGCGCTCTAACCAACTGAGCTACCTCGCCAGAATATTTTTTAATCGGATTTTTTCAGTATTGAATTTTCAAATTAATGCCTATATTAAAGCACGGTCGAAATCCAAAACTAAAGAGATTGAAAACCGTTTATTTTCAACTTAGAAATCTCCCTTGCGAATGGGAATGCAAATATGAGGTCTTGTACTGTGAAAAGCAAGTTGATGTTCTTTAAAAAAATGAATTTTCTACGACTGAATAACCTGAAATCATGGTAAAAAATAAGTTTGTATCTGATTATCAAATCAATGCATCAAAGAAAATAGTTTTTCATTATTTAAGTACAGCGAGTGGTCTGGAAGAGTGGTTTGCGGATGAGGTAAAAATCAATGAAGACAAAGTATTTATTTTTGATTTTGACAATGAAGATCATTACGCCCGGTTGGCATCCTTAAGGAATAATGCCCATGTTAAATTTGAATTTTTTGATCCTAAAAATCTCGAGGAAGACGATAATTCATATATAGAATTTAAACTGGAGGAAAATGAACTTACCCAAACGCTATTCTTAAAGGTGATTGACTATTCGGATGGGTATGATGATGATGAACTTGTGGCCATTTGGGACGGGTTAGTCAGCAAACTCAAAGAGATAATAGGTGGTTAATTTCAAGTAATTTACCAACTTTAAACATCAAAATCTTTGTTTCGTAAATTGAGGCAAGGTTCAGAGTTTATCCATGAAGAAATTAGACAAGCTTATTTTAGGGTCTTTTATAGGCCCATTTTTATTGACTTTCATCGTGGTTGACTTCATTTTATTGATTGTCAACATGCTGAAATATTTTGATGAGATCTTTGGAAAAGGTCTCAGTTTCTGGATTTACGCCGAACTGATCGGGTACTTCGTGATCAGTATTTCTCCCATGGCCTTGCCTTTGGCAGTGTTGCTTTCCAGTTTGATGACATTTGGAAATCTTGGAGAACATTTTGAACTGACAGCAATCAAGAGCAGTGGGATTTCTTTGGTCCGAGCGTTGCGTCCAATAGGAATTTTTGTGTTTTTCCTGGTTATAGCCGCCTATTTGTCCAATAATTACCTCGTCCCAAAAGTCAATTTAAAGACCTTCAGTTTGCTTTATGACATTCGGATGAAGTCTCCTGCCCTGGATATAAAAGAAGGGGTTTTTTATGCGGGAATCCCAGGATATAGCATCAAGGTCAATCAAAAAATAGGTGAAAATGACCTTAAGGATATTATTATTTATAACCACAACGATGTAGCAGGAAACCTAGATGTAACTATTGCTGATTCAGGCAGGATGGAACCGTTTTTCAATGATAATTATATGAGGTTGACTTTGTATAATGGCCAAAATTATAAAGAGGCTAGGGCTACTAGGGGCATTTCAGAAAAACCAGTAGAATTCAACCGAACTACTTTTGATGAAAATGTGATCATTTTTAATTTGGATGCATTTAAACTCAGTCGTACCCCTGAAGATCTTTGGTCTACCAACCGTTCCATAAAAAACATAGGGGAAATCAAAGTAGGTTTGGACTCCATTTACACTTTGATCAATGACCATCAGTATCAAAACTATCAAACGGCTGAGGGTATTTATCCTTTTTTTACCAGGCAAAGGAAACTTGCGCCTCTGGCTGAAATTGTTGAAAGAAAAGCTCAAGATGATACTGCAAGGGTTTTAAAGGCACGAAAAGAAAAATCACTAAAGGATTCTCTTGAAAGGCTTAATCAGAAACTCCAACCTGATTCATCTGAAGTTTCCTCCATACTTCCTGAAAAACGTTTATCTAATACTCAAGACTCGTCAGGGGTTCTTAATGTGAAATCGGTAGGGGAAGTATCCAAATCAGATTCCATTTTTAAGGCTAAGGTAACAAACCGAACCCCAAGACTGGTTAAGATGGACTCCACTGAAAGTCCTGCAAAAAAAAACACACCTAATCGTCAAGATTTGTCCAAAAAGGTGACTCGAACTACATTATTGACAGCTGAAGAGAAGGAATTAATAGATTCCCTGATTTACCAAAGAGGATACAGGTCCAATGCCCTTACGATGGCATTGAATAATTCACGCAATCTCAAAAACTCCTTCAACATTAAAAATAACCAAATTGAAGGTTTTGAACGGGAATATAGAAGGTTTCAGATTGCCTGGTATCAAAAGTATACCCAAGCATTTGCTTGTTTGGTTATGTTCCTGATCGGAGCTCCATTAGGGGCTATTATCAAAAAGGGAGGATTAGGTTTTCCTGTTTTGATTTCTATCATATTTTTCATTGTGTATTATATGTTGACCATTACCGGTGAAAAGTGGGCAAAGGAGGGAGTTACGAATGCTTTGGTAGGTACTTGGTTCTCCTGTGTCTGTTTGTTGCCTTTTGGATTGTTCTTTTTGAAGCAGGCCCGAAAAGATGCTAGACTCTTTGAGCCAGACTTTTATGTGGGGATTTGGAAAAGCTTAAAATCAAAACTCATTTTGAAAAAATAGAAGAGGTAAGGATGTTTTACTTTTTGGAATATTACCCTTACCTTTGTGGTTGTTTTAATTAATTTAGCTAAACATGTATTTAACATCAGAGAAAAAACAAGAGTTGTTTAAGAATCATGGACGGTTAAAATCTGCTACAGACACAGGATCCCCTGAGTCTCAGATTGCCCTCTTTACACACAGAATCAAGCACTTAACAGAGCATCTTAAGTCAAACAAAAAAGATCACTCTTCAAGACTTGGTTTGTTGAAGTTGGTAGGTAAGAGAAGAAGCCTACTAGACTATCTCCATAAAAAGGATATCGAGCGATACAGAGCAATTATTGCCGATCTAGGAATTAGAAAATAACCACACAGGGTAAGGTTCTCTAAGTTGAGAACCTTACTTTTTTCTTTTTTACAGCGAAATAAGAGGACTTTTAAAACTTTGATGCTTTAATTCTAACAATTACTTATGTTACCAAACTTAATCACCAAGACCATTACTTTAGAGGATGGCAGAGAAATTACTATAGAAACAGGGGCTTTGGCCAAGCAAGCGGATGGATCGGTTGTAGTACGTATGGGAAAAGCTGTGCTTTTGGCTACCGTTGTTTCCAAAAAAGAAGCGTTGGAGGGGGTTGATTTTTTACCGCTTTCAGTTGATTATCAAGAAAAATTTGCCGCTTCAGGAAAAATTCCTGGTGGATTTTTGAAAAGAGAAGGACGCCTATCCGATTATGAAATTTTGATCAGCCGATTGGTTGATAGAGCTATAAGACCAATTTTCCCGGATGATTATCATGCAGATACTCAGGTAGCAATTACCCTGATGTCTTCCGATGAAAATGTACTTCCAGATGCATTGGCAGGATTAGCAGCTTCTGCTGCTTTGGCTGTATCCGATATTCCTTTCAACGGACCTATCTCAGAGGTTAGAGTAGCTAAGATCGATGGAAAACTTTGCATCAATCCTAGCCCTTCAGAGTTGGAAAAAGCAACCATGGAGTTCATCGTAGCCGGGTCTGTGGATTATATTTTGATGGTAGAAGGAGAAGCGAGTGAAATCTCCGAAGATGAGATGGTTGAAGCTTTACAGTTTGCCCACGAAGAAATCATCCGTCACTGCCAGGCTCAAATTGAATTGACCAAAGCAGTAGGGAAAGAGCTCAAGAGAGAATATAGTCACGAGAAATCCGATTTGGCTTTGTATGAAAAGATGAATGCCGAATTGTATGATAAATTGTACGAAGTAGTAAGCAGACAAATTCCAAACAAATCAGAGCGTAGTACTTTGGTAAAAGAAATCAAAGATCAGTTCGTAGAGAGTTTGGGAGAGGATCATGAATTTGAGTCAAGTTTAATCGGCTCTTATTTCCACAAAATCCACAAGGAAGCTGCCCGTAATTTGACCTTGAATGAAAAAAAGCGTCTTGATGGACGTAATTTGGATGAAATCAGACCTATTTGGTCCGTGGTTGATTATCTGCCTTCTGCTCATGGTTCTGCTATTTTTACCCGAGGTGAAACTCAGTCTATAACGACTTGTACTTTGGGTACCAAAATGGATGAGCAAATGGTTGATGGAGCAGTTCTTTCCGGATACAACAAGTTTTTCCTTCACTACAATTTCCCGGGATTTTCAACCGGTGAAGTGAAGCCAAACAGAGGACCTGGTAGAAGAGAGGTTGGTCATGGAAACTTGGCCATGAGAGCTTTGAAAAAAGTATTGCCTTCTGAAACCGAAAACCCTTATACCATTCGGATCGTTTCCGATATTTTGGAATCCAATGGATCTTCATCCATGGCTACAGTTTGCGCTGGTTCACTTGCTCTAATGGATGCGGGTGTTCAGATTTCTGCACCAGTGACGGGTATTGCAATGGGGATGATCTCCGATTCCAAAACAGGCAAATATTCAATCCTATCCGATATTTTAGGTGATGAAGATCATCTTGGTGATATGGACTTCAAGGTAACCGGTACAGAAAAAGGGATTACTGCCTGCCAGATGGATCTAAAAGTAGAAGGTCTGGATTACAATGTCCTGAAGGAGGCTCTTTATCAAGCTAAAGAGGGGAGACTCCACATTTTGAAAGAGATTTCCAAAACTTTGGCAGCACCAAAGCCAGACTTGAAACCTCATACTCCAAGATCATTTGTGATGTTCATTCCTAAGGAATTGATCGGAGCTGTAATCGGGCCTGGTGGTAAGGTAATCCAGGAAATCCAAAAAGATACCAATACTACTATTGTAATTGAAGAAATTGACAATCAGGGTAAAATCAACGTATTCTCTGCCAATCAGGATAATATGGATGCAGCTTTGAAACGCATTAAAGCTATTGTTGCACAGCCTGAAATTGGTGAGGTTTATACTGGTAAAGTGAAAAACATTCAGCCATTTGGAGCCTTTGTGGAATTTATGCCAGGTAAAGATGGTTTACTCCATATATCCGAAATAAAATGGGAGCGCTTAGAAAGCATGGATGGCGTCCTCGAACCCGGAGAAGAAATAATGGTTAAATTGATAGATATTGATAAGAAAACAGGGAAATTCAAGCTTTCCAGAAAGGCACTTTTGCCAAAACCCGAAAAGCAGGAACCAAAATCTTAAGATTTTCCTTTTATTATTGATTAGATTCAAGAACTTAATAAAAATACACAAATACTTATACTGAATGAGGCAGCTAAAAATTAGCAAACAGATTACCAATAGAGAAAGCCAGTCCCTGGATAAATACCTTCAGGAAATCGGTAAGGTGGATCTGTTGACTGCAGACGAAGAAGTTGTTTTAGCAAAAAGAATCCGGGAAGGTGACCAACTTGCCTTGGAGAAGTTGACTAAAGCAAACCTTCGATTTGTTGTATCAGTAGCCAAACAGTATCAAAATCAGGGTTTGTCCTTGGGTGATTTGATCAATGAGGGTAACCTCGGATTGATTAAAGCCGCTCAGCGATTTGATGAAACCAGAGGCTTCAAGTTCATCTCCTATGCAGTATGGTGGATTAGACAGTCCATCCTTCAAGCTTTGGCAGAACAGTCCAGAATTGTTCGTCTTCCATTGAACAGGGTAGGATCTTTGAATAAAATATCAAAGACCTTCAGTGAATTGGAACAGAAATTTGAAAGAGAGCCATCTCCGGAAGAACTTGCTGAGGTACTTGAAGTGACTGCATCAGAGGTAGTTGACACCATGAAAATTTCAGGTCGTCATGTTTCTATGGATGCTCCATTCGTTCAGGGTGAAGAAAACAGCCTTTTGGACGTATTGGAAAATGATGGGGACGAAAAGCCAGATGATGGTTTGATGAATGACTCTTTGAGAAAAGAAGTGCAGAGAGCACTTTCAACACTTACCCAGAGAGAAGCAGATGTGATCACCCTGTATTTTGGATTGAATGGAGAACATGCCATGACCCTTGAGGAAATTGGTGAAAAATTCAACTTGACCCGTGAAAGGGTAAGACAAATTAAAGAAAAAGCAATCCGTAGATTGAGACACACTTCCCGAAGTAAGACCTTGAAGCCTTACCTTGGTTAAAAGTTAAAGGGGGCTCGAAGCCCCCTTTTTTATTAAATTATTTCTGAAAAAGAATTCCCTTGATTCCCAAATGAAAAGAAGCTCATTTGGGAATTTTAACAGGGCCTATCTTTGTTGAAAAAGGAGAAATATCAAAATTTACCTATTCATATTTATTATAGATGAATCAAGAAACTGAAAAAGTTAAGGTTTTGATCATAGGGTCAGGGCCTGCTGGATATACCGCTGCCATTTATGCTTCCAGAGCTGGATTAAACCCGGTTTTATATACAGGAGGGCAACCAGGTGGTCAGTTGACTATTACAACTGATGTGGAAAATTACCCCGGTTACCCAGATGGAATCATGGGGCCTGAAATGATGGAAGACTTTCGTAAACAAGCAGAAAGATTTGGTACGGAAGTCAGATACGGGTTAGTTACAGATGTTGATTTTACAGTCACTCCAAAATTGATTACCGTAGACGAACAAATCAAAATCCATGCAGATACCGTTATAATTTCCACTGGCGCTTCAGCCAAATGGTTGGGGCTTGAAAGTGAAACAAGATTGAACGGTAGAGGAGTTTCCGCCTGTGCCGTTTGTGATGGGTTTTTCTTCCGCGGACAAGATGTGGCAATAGTTGGGGCTGGTGACACAGCCTGTGAAGAAGCAGCATACTTGGCAAATATTTGTAGCAAAGTATACATGCTTGTCAGAAAGGACGAAATGAGAGCTTCTCAGATCATGCAAAAGCGGGTGATGAACAATCCAAAAATTGAAATACTTTGGAATACCGAAACCGAAGAGGTTTTAGGTGAAGATGAAGTAAAAGGAGCTAGGGTTGTCAATAATAAAACAGGAGAAAAAAGAGATTTGGAGATTTCTGGCTTCTTTGTTGCTATTGGTCATCAGCCCAATACTGAAGTATTTAAAAAATTCATCCATATGGATGAGGCCGGCTATATAAAAACAGTTCCTGGAAGTACAAAAACCAATGTAGAAGGAGTTTTTGCATGTGGTGATGCTCAGGACAATGTTTACAGACAGGCAGTAACTGCTGCTGGAACAGGTTGTATGGCTGCCCTCGATGCTGAAAGGTATTTAGCAGAAATCGAGAATCATTAATTTCCATTCATGAGGTATCCACTGATACTTATTTTCGGGATTTTTTTGAGCATTGGCCCTTTTCAGGTCAATGCTCAAATTTTTCCTAAGATTATTAAAAAAAACACCACTACTACCAACCTTCCTCAGGAGCGCAAGACCATTGAATTGAGGGAGTTTGATCAGGAAGCCTATCTCCGTACACTTACATCAATTACGGATTCCCTGATATTTGAGAATAATGTAAACCTTAGAAAAACCCGCTCGATTATTAGTGAGGATCCCAATATCATGATTTGGGCACCGACCAATCAGTTGGTAAAAGTTTCGGAGCAAATCCTTATCGACAGTATTTGGATTACAGCTTATGAACATTATTCTTCATGGGATTCGAAGAAGATAGATATTTATAACTTTGACGTCAAGAATTTTCAGGATTCAGTCAATATCCGCTTGTATGATCCCATTTTCGGATATGACTGGAAAATGCCACTAGAGTCTACTCCTAAAACCTCTGAGTTTGGTTTTAGATGGGGAAGGATGCATTACGGTACTGATTTAGATCTTAATACCGGAAATCCAGTTTATAGTGGATTTGATGGGATTGTTCGAGTTCGATCCTATGACCGTTATGGATATGGTTATTTTTTGGTAATTAGGCACAAAAATGGTCTGGAAACGCTTTATGGCCATTTGTCCAAATTTTTGGTAGATGTTGGTCAGGAAGTTAAGGCAGGTGATTTGATTGCAAAAGGAGGGAACACAGGTAGAAGTACAGGATCTCATTTGCATTATGAACTGAGGTACAGAGGTTTAGCCTTTGATCCAGAAAAAGTGTATGATTTCAATGATTCAAAAATTTTAACACAAGATTACTTAATTACACCCGAGACCTTTTCTCATGTTGCCAAAGCAAGGTCAAGAGCATATCACCGAGTAAAAAGTGGAGATACCCTAGGCGGAATTGCGAGGCGATATGGAGTTTCTGTGAATACGATTGCCCGTTTAAACGGTATATCTACACGTAGTATATTGAGAATTGGTCAGAATCTAAGAGTTAGGTAAGGTAAATCTATTATCATGACAAAGCTTGATATTTTGGTTATTGCCGCACATCCCGATGATGCAGAACTGGGTTGCTCTGGCACAATAGCTGCTCACGTTGCAAAAGGATTCAAAGTTGGAATTGTAGACCTGACTCAGGGAGAAATGGGAACCAGAGGTACTCCTGAAATACGCTTGCAGGAATCAAATGAAGCATCAAAAATTCTTGGGCTTTCTGCTAGAGAAAATTTGGGATTCAAAGATGTGTTTTTTATCGATGAGGAAAAGCATCAGATAGATTTGGTCAAGATTATCCGTAAATACCAACCCGAAATTGTATTGGCCAATGCAATTACTGATCGCCATCCTGATCATGGAAAAGGTTCAGCTTTGGCTACAAATGCTTGCTTTATGAGTGGCTTGAGAAGGTTGGAAACTATTTTGGATGGAAAGGTGCAGGAAGCATGGAGACCCAAATATGTTTACCATTACATTCAAAACAATTACATCGAACCTGACTTTGTATTTGATATCACTCCATATTGGGACATCAAAATCAAAAGTATTTTGGCATTTAAGTCCCAATTTCATGATCCGAATAGTGAAGAGCCTCAAAGCTTTATTTCTTCCCCGGATTTTCTACCATTTATAGAAGCAAGAGCTAGAGAATTCGGACACAAAATCCACTCAACTTTTGGAGAGGGTTTTACTGTGGAGCGAGTAATAGGTTCAGATAATTTATTTGATTTGAAATAAATCAAGGAGCAAGGCGGGAAATGGACCAATTTCCCGCCTCATTTTTTTCATACAAAATTCTGTCATGAAGGCGGCTTGGTCTACCTTGCCAAAATTCCATTTGAACCGGATTTAAGCGATAGCCTCCCCAATGTTCGGGTCTTTGGATTGGTTCACTTTCAAATTTCTGCTGATAAACTTTGTGGTTTTCATCTAAAAAATCTCTTGATTTGATCTTTTGGCTTTGTGGAGAAGCCCAGGCCCCAATTTGGGAGCCATAAGGTCTACTAAAATAATACTCATCTGAAAGTTGTGAGGAAACCTTTTCAATTTCACCTTTAATTCGTACTTGCCTTTCCAGTTCCGCCCAATAAAAAGTAAGAGCGCCCTTTGAGAGATTTTCCAGTTCTTTTCCCTTTTCACTTTGGTAATTGGAAAAAAACACAAACCCGTGATCCACATCCTTAAGAAGTAGAATTCTTCCATTTGGAATCCCGTCAAGCCCTAAAGTAGAAAGGGTCATGGCATTTACCTCCAATACTTCTGCCTTCATTGCCTCTTTAAACCATTCCCTAAATTGATGAATAGGGTCGGAGTTTACATCATTGATCCCCAGTGTTTTAAGGGCGTATTCTTTACGTATTGAAGCAATATTCATATAGATTATTCAGTTCGTATTTTTTCAACAATAAATGTACAATCACCATTGCATTTATAAAATTTAGGTCTATATTTTTATAGAAATAATACCAACGAAAGGAAATGAGCAATTCAAATTTTCAAATTCCCCAGCCTGGTGATATGTTGATCTCAGAGCCATTTTTACAGGATGAAAACTTCGTTCGATCGGTTGTGTTATTGTGCGAGCATAATAATGAAGGGAGCTTCGGACTGGTTTTAAATAAGCCCTCCATATTAAAATTGAATGAGTTGATGGATGTTTTCCATTTTTTGGACTGTGAGGTATATGTGGGGGGACCAGTTGAGCAAAACACGCTTCATTTCATTTATTTTGGAGAAAAACAGCTTCCGGGAAGTGTGGGAATAGGAGAAAATCTTTGGTGGGGCGGAGATTTCGAACATTTAGTGGAAAAAATTAAAAGCGGAATAATTCAGGAGGATTCCGTTCGCTTTTTTATAGGCTACAGCGGTTGGGGATCCGGTCAGCTGGAAGAAGAGCTTAAAGAAAACACTTGGATAATCTGCAAAACAGAGATTGATGCAGAAATTCTGGATTTAACTTCCGAAATGCTTTGGAAACACTTGTTAAAAAGTATGGGAGGAGAGTTTAAAGTTATTGCAAATTATCCCTTGGACCCAAGATTAAATTAGGCAAAATCCCTACATTTGTCCATATTGCCTTGAAATAGTACCGTTTTTATGACTGAAAAAAGTAATGATTTGTCTGACAAAGACAAGGTGACTCAAGAACCTGAAAAAAATCAGGAAGAGGGTAAAATGGAATTGTCGATTCCTGCAGAAACTGTTGATTCTGAACAAAATTCAGATGCTTCTACTGAAGCTTCTTCGGAGGATAAAGTAGAGGAGCAGGCTGTTGAAGCCAATGAAGAAGAATCAGTTCAAAGTTTGCAAGTCCAAAGCCCTGAAGCTTCCACCGAGCTTTCTGAAGAGGAACATGATGAGAATCATGAAGAAGAGGAGGATCACCATGAAGAGGATTTGGATTTAACAGACCTTAGCAAAAAACAACTTGTCCATCTATTGAGGGAGAAAATTTCGAAAGGAAATATCCTGAAACTTGAAAAAGTTGTGCATGAAATTAAGGCTGCATTCGATGAATTTACCAATAAGGAAAGAGAAGAAGCTCTAGAGAAATTTAAGTCCGAAGGTGGAGTTGAAGATGATTTTGATTTCAGACCTAGTGAGGAGGAACGGGAATTCAACAAATACTATTTTGAGTTTAGAAGCCAGGTTTCATCCATTCGCAAAGAAGCGGAAAAACAAAAGGAAAAGAACCTCGAGGCAAAAACAGAAATACTCAATAGACTTAGGGACTTGGTAGATGGTGAAGAGACCACCCTCAGCATGAATACCATCAAGTCCATTCAGGAAGAGTGGAAAGCAATTGGACCTGTACCTTCAGCTCAAAACAGAAGTCTTTGGGCCAGTTACAATGCATTGATGGATAGGTTCTATGACAATAGAAGTATCTATTTTGAACTTAAGGAACTGGATCGAAAGAAAAACCTTGAAACCAAACTGGAACTTTGTGAAAAAGCTGAAGCACTTAAAGGATTAAAAGATCTTAAAGAAGCGATTAAATCTTTAAATGAACTTCATGAAGAATTTAAGCATACAGGCCCAGTTCCAAGAGAAGACCAAGAGTCTGTTTGGCAGAGATTTAAAGCTGCTTCAGATGCTGTATATGATAGAAGAAAGGACTTTTATGAAAGCCAAAAAGAAGTTTTCAAGAAGAACCAACTTGAAAAAGAAGCATTGATTGAAAAGCTTGCTACTTACAGTGATTTCAAGGCAGACAGGATAAAAGATTGGAACACCAAGACGAAGGAGATCCTAGAGATTCAGAAATCCTGGGAAAAAATCGGTCCCGTACCCCGTGAATCCGGCAAGGAAATCAATAAGTCATTCTGGGCTGCTTTTAAGCAGTTTTTCCATAATAAAAACCAGTTTTTTAAGGGACTGGATGAAATACGGGCGACCAATGAAGCAAAAGCTGAAGAGTTGATCAAAAAAGCCGAGGAGCTAATGGAAAGCACAGATTGGCAAAATACTGCCAATGCTTTGATCAAACTTCAGCAAGACTGGAAAAAGCTGGGACCTATCCCTGAAAAGAGTAGAGATGGTCTTTATAAGCGTTTTAAAAACGCTTGTGATAGCTTCTTTGAAAACAGAAGGAGTTCCAATAAGCAGGAGAACTCGGAATTCGAAGCTAATTATAAAGAAAAGCAGGATATCTGCCAGGAGATCATAGAGGCCTCCAAAGGATCGGAAACTTCCGAAGAAGAATTGACAGATTTGGTTAATAAATTCAATGAAATTGGATTTGTTCCAAGAAAGAACATGAAGGATATCCAGGCTCAGTTTAAAGAGGCAGTTGATACGTATTTGGAAAAACTCGGAGGAGACGACTTTAATAGGGAAGATTTCCTATTCAGGTTAAATCTGAATAGAATCCAATCGGATCCAAATGCGGTAAAGACTTTGAATAAAAAGGAGCATGGTATTCGTAAACAGATTTCCGATTTGGAAAACAACATCACACTTTGGAAAAACAATCTAGAGTTCTTTGCGGCTTCCAAAACAGCTGACAAACTCAAGAATCAGTTTGATGTGAAGATCCAAAAAGCCGAAGAGGAAATTGAAAAGCTTAAGAAAAAGCTTTCGATCCTTAGGGAATTTTAAATTAATCTCTCTCAAAATTAAGAAGATAGAGACAGAAATTAGATTTCAATTCTATTAGGTTTGGACTGAATATATTGAAGACCTATATTTGCGTCACAATTAAGGAACGCCTCTTTAGCTCAGCTGGTAGAGCAACTGACTTGTAATCAGTAGGTCGCTGGTTCGATCCCGGCAAGGGGCTCAAAAACCACTCAGAAATGGGTGGTTTTTTTATTTTATTCAGGACTAGTCAAGAACTAGTCATTTTCTTATCTGCTTGGTTTCACTTCCTTTTTAAGAGCCAGTTTTGGAATTTTTTAATCGGTTTACGAAAAAAGAAATTTTACCCTACTTTGTCTTTAGCAAATTGCCAATATGGCTAAGTCAATTCCAACCTATTAAAAAGCATGCTCCAAATAAAGAAAAACAGCATTTACCCAGGTATTATGATGTTACTGGTTTTTGCATGTAGTAAACCCGAAAAATCGCCTTTTGATGTTTCTCCGGCTGAATCCATGGACCCCAAGAGACTGGAAGAACCTTTTCCCCAAATTTCTGTGCCTGAAGGAGCGGACATGGAGTCCCCAACTTGGAAAGGGATTGATTTAAGTCCAAAACCACCTGTAGTTCCTGTTTCTGCAAATGAGCAAAAGAAATCTTTTGTATTAAAGCCCGGGTTTAAGATGGACCCTGTTTTGTCTGAACCTCTAATTCGAGAACCAGCCGCCATTCAGTTTGATGGAAATGGAAGGATGTATGTATTGGAGCTAAGGACCTATATGCAGGATTTGGATGCGAATGGTGAACTTTTGCCTACTTCCAGAATCTCTAGGTGGGAGGATTTGGACAATGATGGAATTTATGAATCTGGAGTAGTCTTTTTGGATAGTCTGGTATTCCCTCGTTTTGTTTTCCCTTTTGGCCCAAATAGTATTCTTTCCATGGAATCCAATGAAGACCATGTTTACAAATTCACCGATACAGATCAGGATGGTAAAGCAGATAAAAATGAACTGTTTGCTTCTGGTCTGGGTAGATCCGGAAACGTGGAGCATCAAACCAGCTTTTTGACCTGGACTTTGGATAACTGGATGTACAGCACCTACAACAGTAAAAGGATCCGTTGGACTCCAACAGGGGTAATTCAAGAACCCAGTGGTAATCCCTGGGGGCAATGGGGTGTTACACAGGACAATTACGGACAGATTTGGTTTCAGGATGGAGCGGGAGGGGTACCTCAAGGATTTCAATTCCCAATTGTGTATGGAAACTTCCGTGTTGAAGGCGGATTGAAGGATGGATTCCGGGTTCCTTATAGCTTAGTACAGTTAGAGGATTTTCAGCCTGGAATGAAAGAAGTAAAGCCTGATGGATCTCTATCGAATGTAACTGGAGCTGCCGGAAATGATGTGTTTCGGGGTGATCGATTACCCAAAGATCTTGTGGGGGATTATATCTATGGTGAACCCGTAGCTAGGATCGTCAGAAGAGTAGTTACCGAAAAAGTTGAAGGTTTATCCTATTTGCAAAACAAATACATTGATTCGGAATCGGAATTTATCCAATCCACAGATCCATTATTCCGACCGGTAGATATGGCTACGGCTCCAGATGGTACCTTGTACATCGTCGATATGTATAGAGGTATTATTCAGGAAGGGCAGTGGACTCAGGAAGGAAGCTACCTACGAACCAAAATCCAACAATATCAAATGGATGATGTCATTGGAAATGGTAGAATTTGGAGGCTTTCCCATGAATCCATGCCCAGAAATACCCAAAAACCTCGGATGTATGAAGAAACCGGAGCAGAACTAGTCAAGCATTTAGAGCATCCAAACGGATGGTGGAGAGATATGGCTCAGCAGATTTTAATCTTGAATCAGGATAAATCTGTGGTAGGGGAATTGGTTAATTATGCGAATAACTCTTCCAATAAGCTAACCCGAATTCATGCTTTGTGGACTTTGGAAGGATTGGGTGAACTTAAACCTGAAATGGTTAGATCATTTATAAAAGACCAAAATCCTAAAATCAGAATCCAAGGCTTAAGAGCCGGGGAGACATTGTATAAATATGGAGATAAAAGCCTGGCTGATGATTACAGGGATGCTGCTAAAGACAATGACCCTGAGGTCGCAATACAGGCAATTCTAAGTGCAAATTTTTTGAAAATTGATCAAGTAGAAAATCTGATCAAGAATACCATGGAAAGTAATCCTTCCAAAGGAATTCAGGTGGTTGGAGAACAATTATTGGAGAAAATGGCAGAAGCTAAAAAAGCTGAAGTAACCAAGTATTCTCCAAAGGAGCTGGCACTTTTCACAAAGGGTAAAACCATTTATGATAGCTACTGCTCAATTTGCCATGGGCCTAATGGTCTAGGAGCTCCCACTGGAAATGGTCATTTGATTGCCCCTGCATTTTCAGGATCACCAAGGATCTTAGGGCATCCAGAATATGCGGTAAAGGTGCTTTTGCACGGTTTAACTGGAGGAATTGATAATAATGAATATGAAGGTGTAATGATAGCAATGGACTCCAACGATGATGATTACCTTGCTTCTGTGATTTCCTATATCAGAAATGAATTTGGAAACTCAGCAAGCTTTGTTCAGCCAGAATTTGTAGCTCAAATCCGGAAGGAGACAGAGTCCAGAAAAACCAATTATTCATTTGATGAGCTAATTGGTGAAATTCCCAAAGCACTCAGTTTTCAGGACAATTGGGAAGTCTCAGCGAGTAGTACAGCCTACATAGGAGTGGGCTACCCAAAAGATCCATCTTATGTCTTCACATTCAAAGGCTGGAAAACAGAAGGGCCACAGGAAACCGGAAACTGGCTTATGGTCAAATTACCTACAGCTCATATATTGACAGAAATCCAGTTTGATTCCGGAAAAGAAGGGTTTCCAATTTCTTATGCTGTTTCAGTGTCTACGGATGGAAGATCCTGGGCAAAAGTTGGAAAATCAAAAGGAAATCCAGGAGTTAACAATTTGAGCTGGAAAGCTTTAGGAAATGTAAATTATCTCAAAATAGAATCCCTTTCTAATGGTGAAAATCCATGGGAGATGAAAAACTTGACTTTTTATGCCCGGTAAATTTCAGGCAAAAGAGAAAGCCCCGAAATGATTCGGGGCTCTTTTCTTACTTTTTGCTTAATGTAAATTCAGGAAGGTATTTAATTTTTCCTCCTTCCATAGCAGATTCATGTGCCAGAATACCTACACAGGTGATATTAGCAGATTGTCTTGCATCTGGGTAAGGAGCCCTTTCTTCAGCCAATGCGGTCAAAAATTCATGAACCAAATGTGGGTGTGATCCTCCATGACCAGACCCTTGGATAAAGGAAAGGTGTTGGTTATCGTCTGAATCATAAACTCCTTGCGTTGTAAAAGGAGCAATTTCATCCGGAAGCAAATGTGCAAAATCTGGAATCTTTACTCTGGAAGGAATTTCTCCTTCATGCATGACAGAATCTTCATGCTCGATCAATGTCCATTCGAATGACTTTTTAGAACCATATACATCGAAGCTTTCACGGTACTGTCTAGCCGTATTAAACAATGACCTGGTCACTTCAGCAGCCAAATCAGAATCCTTCAATTTGATATGACAAGTTTCAATGGCAAATGGAGAACCATACTTAGGAATCAAATTTTCATCAATTCTACCGGAACCCAGGCAAGAAACATATTCAGCTTGCCCTTTTGGTAAGGCTAAAACCGGACCCACGCAATGGGTAGCATAATGCATAGGAGGGAGGCCTTCCCAGTATCCAGGCCAGCCAGCCATTTCCTGCTGATGGGATGCTCTTAGAAACTGGATCTTGCCTAGCTCACCTTTCTCATACATTTCCTTCACAAAGAGGAATTCACGACTGTAAATCACCGTTTCCATCATCATATAAGTCAATCCCGTTTGTTCGGTGAGCTCAACGATTTGACGGCATTCCTCAACTGTTGTAGCCATAGGAACAGTACAGGCGACATGTTTGCCAGCTTTCAAAGCTTTAATGGATTGTTCAGCATGGTTTTGAATAGGAGTATTGATGTGAACGGCATCAATATTCGGGTCCTTCAACAATTCGTCGTAATCCGTGTAAACCTTTTCAATCCCAAATGCTTTCCCTATTTCCTCTGCTTTTTCCTTATTTCTTTGGCAGATGGCATACATGTTGGCCAATGGATGCTTTTGGTAAATTGGGATAAACTCAGCTCCAAAGCCTAAACCTATAATGGCAATATTGAATTGTTTCTTACTCATTTTTACTTCAATTTCGATTTAAAAATTTTAATTCTAATTTATGCTGCGGCCCATTTTTTCAGGAATTCAAGACCTTCCTTTGCGAAACCATCCTGACTGGGAACCAAGGGTTTCCAAATACAAACAGCTCCTGCTAGTTCTTTCACCTCAGGGGTAAAACTTTCAATAGATATCGTGCCTTGATAGTTTATAGCCTCTAAACCTCGTTTCCATGCAGCCCAATTGGTCTGTCCGGTTCCAGGTGTACCCCTGTAATTTTCCGAAACCTGTACATGAATGAGTTTCTCACCTACTCTTCGTATTGCTTGCTCAATATCAGGTTCCTCAATATTCATATGAAAGCCATCCAAAATAGCCTTCGCCTGTGGCTCATTGATATCATGGATCAATTGCATCAATTCTTCCGCTGTATTGATCAGGTCTGTTTCGAAGCGGTTAAGCGTTTCTATGGCAATCTCCAACCCAAACTCTCCAGCACGTCCACAGACCTTTCTGAGATTGGTTACAGCTCGGTTCCATTCGATCTTCTTTTGTTCCGGAGAAACCAGTCTTGCCTTTCCAACAGCTGAATACATGGGACCGGCCACAAAACCGGCACCTAGTTCAGATGCAATTTCAAAACAGGCTTCTAGGTAATCAAAACAGGTTTTATGATAACTGGGATCTTCATGAGTCAGGTCCCTGGTAGGCCCAAAAGCCCCACAGATAATGGGACTAAGCCCATTATCCGCAAGCGCTTTTTTTACCCAATCAGTATCAATCAATGCCGGATCTTCTACCGGTATTTCTACGGAATCGTAACCATAGCTCTTAATTTTTGGAAACAAATTGACCGTTTCCTTATTAAAAGGGGAGGTCCAAAGCCAGGTACTAACTCCAAATTTTACATTCAACGCCATTCCTATTCTCTATTCTACTTTCATTATTCCGTTCATAATTCTCCAGTGTCCAGGGACAGTGCAGACAAATGGATACTCTCCAGGCTCAGTAGGAGCAGTAAATACCAAGGATTCCCTTCCTTCCGGATCTACGAGTCGTGTAGCTGCAATTACCTGAGGAATTTTAGGTACGAAATTTTGCTCGGCTCCTTTTGGATTCCTTGCCAATTCGTCCGCTGCCTTTCCAATGGTTTCCATTTCACCTTTCTGTCCTATCACCAAATTGTGTTGCATAAAGTCAGGGTTTTCAAAATCAATGGTAACCTGAGAACCTGCTTTCACGGTAAATTCAGCCTTGTTGAATTTCATCTCATGAGGTATCACCCCAAGTTTCACATAGGAAGTACCATTTACGGTAGAAGCAGCTACTGATTCATCCAAAACCTGAACATCCGCTCCCGGCTTGGTAAGTGCCAGAGTGGATTTGTTGCTCAATCGGCCTCCAAACCACCAGGTACCTTCATATTTACCCACTACATTTCTTCCGTCATTCTGACCTACACGAACTCGCCTTGGAGTTAGTTCAGAGGCAAAAAGACCTTGGGTTTTTCCTTTGGCAATTTCCTCACCATTGATTTTCAATACCATGCTTCCATCTTCTACCAAGCTTGCATCAATGGTAAACTGCTCCTCGGGTAGTCCTTTTTTGGAACTTAGGATGGTCAACTTTTCATTTTGAGCAATGGCAAAGTGCAGGGCATCCTGATGGATGTACAAACTGTAACCATTGGTATTGTTTCCTTGTGCCACCAAAACCCCTTCCAAAGGATTATTTCCTTTTGCAACCATCATTCGGATTGCGATTTCTTTTCCAGCTACATCAGGAGGGAAGAGAATGGAATTTCTTTGATCCAAAGGATATTGCTCAGCTACAAGGCTTCGGCTGATTCGATCGGCAAGGGACAGTTCTGTATCAGCAGAGGCCTGAATAGCCAATGAGCTTTCACGCTTGGCAAATTCAGTAGGATGGGCCAAAACCGCTGCGAAAATTGCCTGAGGTAAAAAGGCATCTTCTCCGTTTTCTTTGACATTGGCAGCCTCAAGTAGTTTGGCAGCCGCTTCTTCAGAGAAAGGCATGTCTGAAACCGCCAGGAAAGCATATTTTCTGGTATGCAGGTCAGGGTCATTGATCAAGTCAGATCCCAAAATTGCTTTTAATGCATCCGGAGTTTTAGGCAATACTCTCAAAGCATTTTTTCTAACAGCAGCAGAAGGATGGCGCAAGGCTTTTTCCACAATCATTTCAGCTTCCCTGTTTTCACCGTTCAACTCTCCCAAACCATGTAAAGCCCAAAGTGCATTGATGGCTGGACCATTGAGTCCTATTTCATCTGTATTGGTATCCGAAATGATTTTATACAAATCAGGAAGCACTGATTTATTTTGTTGCTCCACGATCAGTCTTTGAGCAGTAAGTCTCCAGAACATATTTTCGCTTTTAAGGGCTTCAATCAGTTCTCCAGCATCTGCATTCTTCAAATCGAAAACCTCTGAGTCCTCACCGCCTTTGTATTTCAATCTGTAAATACGTCCGTGTTGACGGTCTCTCAAAGGATTGATGTAAGCATTTCCAGCCCCATTTTCAAAGCCTCTTGGTGTTGGATTGTGCTGTATGATGAAATTATACCAATCTGCAACCCAAAGTGCTCCATCAGGGCCAACTTCTGCATGAACAGGGGAGAACCACTCATCTGAACTCGCAAGAATATTGAAACCATTTTTTTCCTTGAATCCGGAACCTTCACCATTAATGAGTGCATTATGCAATACGCGTCCGGTTGGCTCTGCTACGAAAGCAATCTTGTTCCAATAGTTTTTTGGGAAACTTCTTGCTGTATAGAAGTTATGACCAGCTGCAGCCGTATAGCCTCCATGCCAATCTACCTGACGTAGGAAAGGAGTCAAATGAGGCATATCGTAATGGCTATCAATTCCATGAACTGTATTGGCTGAGCCCTGGAAAACAGGACGCTTCACATAATTATTAGCCATGGAAAAATAGACACTGTGCTGTCCATTTGCTGTGGAAATAAAGGTTTCAAAGTCCTCTGTAAAACCTAATCCCCAGGTATTATTGGAGGTATTTCCAAGGTATTCCAGATTCTCTCCGTTGGTTTCAAAACGGTAAACTCCTTGTCCAAAAGTGTGGTTTACGCCACTGACTTCTCCATTAAAACCAGAGTAACCAAGTACCCCCCATATTTTATTGTCAAAACCATATTTTAGATTGGATGGGCCGGCATGGGTATCGCTTTTTCCCCAGCCTGTCATGATCACTTCACGAACATCAGCCACATCATCCCCGTCGGTATCCTTTAGGAATATAAAATCAGGAGCCATGGAAATCAAAATACCTCCATTAACAGCCATGATGGAAGTTGGGATATTTAGGTTTTCAGCAAAAACGGTGACTTTGTCTGCTTTGCCATCTCCATCTGTATCTTCCAAAATCTTGATCTTGTCATTGCCCCCTTCCGTACGTACCTCGTTGGGATAGTCGGTGGTTTCTATCACAAAAAGTCTTCCTCTTTCATCCCAAGTCATAGACATTGGGTTGGTGATCATGGGTTCGGAAGCAAAAAGCTGCAATTCAAACCCAACAGGAACCTGAACCAGCTTCATGGATTCCTCAGGGCTTAGAGGCATCTGAAAACGAGGAGCAGGGTCTCTTCTTTCATAATTAGGGATTTCTGCATCCTTAAATTCAGTCTGAGGGATTTGATAGGCCTGTAATAAGGCATTTACCTCATCTCCAACTGCCCAAAGTATTCCATTGGCCACTAATTCCTGAAATTCCTTTTTTTCCCAAGTCTTTTCGTTGTGACCATAGGCAGTATAAAATACCCTGCCTTTTCCTTCATTTCTCACCCAGGTATAAGGTTCCCGGTGATTTCCTTCAACACGTTCCATCAAAACATGCATATCCGGATTGACTTTTGAATGAACATAGGTTTCATCCCATGTTTCAAACTCAGAAATTCCCTGCATAGCAGGATGTTCTGAATCTATGATCGATACGGTAAAATCGCCCGCTCCATGGGTACTAAACTGTCCACCAACCGCATTGATATACCAATCGGAATTCTGGAAACAAAAAGAAGCACTATGTATCGGAATCAGCGCCTTTCCGCTTTCCACATACGATTTAAGGGCTTTTTCCTGATCAGGGCTGATCTGCTCATGATTGGCGTAGATCATCAATCCATCGTAGTTGTTCAACTTGCCCTCATTGAGGTCATTGACATCTGTGGTATAGGTTAGATTGATTCCCTTTTGAAACAAAGGGGTGGAAAGGTACATCATCAATTTTTCTGAGTTGTGATGCTCACTTTCATGACCCAAAACAAGGATCTCAACTCTCCTGGGATCTGTCGAAGAAAGGAAGTTCTCTTGACTGTTTTTAGTGCATGCTCCCAGCACCAAAGCGAACAAGAAAATCCAAATACCCTGTCGCATTTTTAGGTGACTATTATCTTGGTTTATCATACTATGGGTTTACTTGTGTAATTAAATGCCATATTCATCAATTTCAGGATAGAAATCTCACTGTATCCATTTAAATTATGACTGTATTTTGACAATTATTGATTAGGTGATTTTTAAAAATAGCATTAATCAGTGAAGAAACCACTCAAAAAATCCCGCATTCCAGAAAATAAAACATTCGTAATCAAAGAGTTAATTGCTCCTTATTTTGATGTGAGCTGGCACTTTCATTCAGAATATCAGTTATTTATTGCATTGAAGGGTAGGGGAACCCGTTTCGTGGGAGACCATATGAAGACATTTCGGGAAGGGGATATGGTTTTGACCGGGCCCAATTTGCCTCATTTATGGAGAAATGACAATGAGTATTTCGACCTCAACAATGGCTTGGAAACTCATGGGATTGTGATTTATTTTCCAGAGGATCTAATGAATAATTCGGTCTTCAAACTGGAGGAATTTGAAAGTATAGCCCAGATGCTTAGGCGTTCAGAACTGGGGTTGGAAATCACCGGAGAAACCAATCAAATTATCCGAAAACTCATGCAGGAAATGATAGGTCTTAAAGGTGGCCCTCAAGTGATTAATTTTTTCAAAATCCTGCACATTATTTCTGAGTCCAATGAAGTAAAAACAATTGTGACGACCGGATATACCAATACCAATAAAGAGTCCGAAAAAGACCGGATGGGACAGGTTTATGAATATGTAATGAACAATTTTAAGGATAAAGTATCCTTGGAAAAAGCCGCAGAAATTGCCAATCTTTCTCCCTCTGCTTTTAGCCGATTTTTCAAATCCCGTGTCAATAAATCCTTTTCAGAATTTCTCATCGACATCAGGATCAGTCATGCTTGTAAACTCCTAAATGAAAGTGAATTGAATATCAGTGAGATATCCTATGAATGCGGATATTTTACCCTTTCCAACTTTAACAAACAGTTTAAGGAGAAAATGGGGAAGACACCTTTGGCCTATAGAAAGGACTTTAGCCTGAATTATTAATGAGATTCGAAAGGATTTGAATTCAATTCAATTCCCCAAAGTGTAGGTAGAAAATAGTAAACCATCAACGTCACTAGGATAATAGAAATGATGTTGAGCCAGAATCCTGCAGTGACCATATCTTTCATTTTCAGATATCCCGATCCAAATACCACCGCATTGGGAGGGGTGGCAACGGGAAGCATAAAGGCACAACTAGCAGCCAATGTAGCGCCAACCATCAATCCGAAAGGATGCAGGTCCAATTTGATCGCCACTGAGGCAAGAATGGGCAAAAGCATGGAAGCAGTAGCCACATTGGAGGTGACTTCTGTAAGGAAATTCACCGAAGCAATGATGATCAATAGCAATAGTATTAAACTAATTCCTTCTATGAGAGTGAATCTTTGACCGATCCATTCAGCCAATCCGGTTTCTTTAAAGCCTTCTGCCAGAGCCAAACCACCTCCAAAAAGAATCAAAACACCCCAAGGAATCTGTTCTGCAGTTTTCCAGTCAAGGATTCTCTCATGTTTAGAGGAGGAGGGAAGCAAGAAAAGTAAAACCACTCCAATCAATACAATAATGGTGTCATCGATCTGTGGGAAAATTTTGACAATCAAAAAACTTCTGGAAATCCAGGCAAAACACACCAAAAGAAAAACAGCCAATACAGATTTTTCTTCAAAGGAAATTTTCCCCAAGGATTTTAGTTGAGTACCGATAATTGATTTTCCGTCACTAATGCTAAGCTTTTTAGGTAGAGGGTTGGCTTTGGTGACCAAATAAAACCAACAGATTCCCAATAGGATCACAGCCAATGGAAAACCAAAAAACAACCATTCATTGAATCCAATGCTATAATCATAGAGCTCATTGACAACCGCCGCAAGAATGGCATTGGTAGGGGTTCCGATCAAAGTAGCCACACCGCCAATGGAAGCTCCATATGCAATGCCTAACATGATATTTTTCCCTAAATTCTCAGAAATTGACGAATTGGATACGCCCAACTGGGATTTAAACTGATTGACAACTGCCAAACCAATTGGAAGCATCATAAGTGATGTAGCAGAATTCGAAATCCACATGGATAGAAATCCAGTAGCCAAAATAAAACCCAAAACAATTTTTCGAAGATCCGTACCCAGGATATTGATGATATTCAAGGCAATCCTTCTGTGTAAATTCCATTTTTCAATTCCTGTAGCCATCAAAAATCCACCCATGTACAATAGAACTGTAGGGTGCATGTAATTGGCTGAAACATTTCCAATTTTTAGAATTCCCAATAAAGGCATCAGGATTAAAGGCAAAAATGCAGTAGCCGCAATAGGCAGTGCTTCGGTAATCCACCAGATGGCCATCCAAACAGCCAAACCGAGCATAGCCTGAGCTTCAGGATTTAAACCTTCGGATTGAGCAAAAAAATAGATCAGAATAAATGCTATAGGACCGAAGTAAAGTCCCAATCTGGGCAACCAGTTACTCATTTGTAGTAGAAATGGGGTGGGTAGATTATTTCATAGGCTAAAATAGAAAAGAATTTGAAAGGAGGCTTCTTTTTTATTTATTTAACATAATATAAATTATAGAACAATAATACCAATTTGGATTTCTAACAGAGGTTCAAGAAATTCAAAAGAAATCATTTAAATACAAATAACCTCCAATATCCTAGAGTCTGGAACCAATTAATACTACTAAGATGAAAACCAAAACAACTCTATTACTCGAATTATGGATAGAATCCCGTACCCGCTTTTCCAATCAATTGGAACACATTTCAGAACAGGATTTGAAAAAGAAGTTGGGCAATGCTCCGAATTCGGTGGGTTTTTTGATCCGCCATATTGGAGAAGTTGAATTGCTCTTTGCAAAAAATGTGTTTGGGGATGCCTCGATTAAAATTTCCGCAGAAACCATCAAAGCTCAACATGACAGCGGTGAATGGACAGATTTGGAAGCTTTGAAAAAATTTGTTTCAGAGTCCTTTTCAAAGCTCAAATTCATCGTGGAGCAACAAAAAGAGGATGATTGGGAAAGCAGTATTACCACCAAAGAATTTGGGACCAAAACCAAGGCAGAAGCTTTTGGTAGGATCATTTCCCATACGGCCTATCATGCAGGTCAATTGGCGATTATCAAAAAATACGGGAGTTAATCCCTACAAGGAATTGAAGCTCAATAACTCCATTTAATCCTCAAATACGCTCGGTGTACAGCCCCTTTGAACACCTCATTTTGTTCCGCAAAGAAGGATTGCCAAGTAAGATCCAAATCCAAATTGGTGGCCAGGTTGTACTGCAAAGTTGGAAGAATCAAGAATAGATTGGTTCCCGGTGCATAAATCCCTGAAAGACTGCCTGTAAACAAGGGAGTGATTTGTTTGGACGTAATCAGGGCTACATTCCATTTGGTAGGCATCAAATTTTGCGGAGTCAATTGAAAGTCTGACAAATTCAGAAAATCCATAGCCTCCGTTGTCCCGTTACTGTTCATCAAAAACCCCAAATTGAGATACCAGCCTTTGGAAAACAGATAATCGGATTCTACGACGAGATTCACTTGGGAATTGTCTGAATTGTGAGCTGAGAAATATTGAATTTCTCCTTTAAATCCAAAATCCTTAATACTTCCTGACCATCCGCCACCTAAGGTGAATTTTTCACGAAAAACCCCAGTAGTAAACTGGAAATCGTAATTCCATTTATTGGTAAAGTATTTCAGGGCTGCGTCTGTATTTTCTCTTTTGGAGGATGTCGCCAGAGCAAACTGAATATTACTCATTCCTGTAAAATTATAGCGGAATTTGACTGCGTCACTACCGGGCCTTTCTTCGTAATCGAAATCCAAAAAATTATAGGTGTTGTAAATATCGTTGGGATTCCAGAGGGTAGCCATCCCCCAGTTTATGCGTTGTTTTCCCAGCCTGACATCCCATTTCTCTGCCCGGTATTCCAGCCATAACCGATCTATATAGGTTTGCATCAGGGCATTCTCAGTATCAAACCAAATGATGGAAGTATTGAGGCTAGCTTCAGAATTGGTGATCAAATTGGAATAATTAGGGGTGTTTCGGATTTCCTCGCCCCAAAATATCCGATTCCGAAATTCAGCTGCACCTGAAATCCGATCACTTGGATTCCATTTGATATTCAAACGGTGATGGATCAGATTACCATTTATGGACTCGTCAAAATTTCCCGTAAAGGTCTTATAATTCAAGTATTTCAAATAGCCCCCTATCTCCCACTTCGGCGCTTTTTCCAGGTCCCAAGCTTCCTCCTGCCCATACAAAAAATGGGGTAATCCTACTGTAATCAAAAATAAGGGAAGCAGGAATTTGAAAGACATAACTCACTCTTTTTCAATGGTATTAAAGTGATCACTTGAAGTATCAATAGGTCCTGTGTCTGAATGAACCTGCCCATCCACCAAGGTAATCACCCTCCTGGCGCGTTTGATCACTCTAGGATCATGGGTAGAGAATATAAAGGTGATATTTTCCTCCTCATTCAATTTGGCCATGATATCCAAAAGTTTGGTGGCTGATTTTGAATCCAAATTGGCTGTGGGTTCATCGGCCAGGATAAATTGGGGCTTGGAAGCCAATGCCCTAGCCACGGCGACCCGTTGCTGTTGGCCTCCGGAAAGCTGAGCCGGTCGGGTGTCCATTTTGTCCTCCAAACCAATTTCCTGAAACAAAGTCCTCACTCTTTCTTCAATCTCTGATTTGCTCCTATGCTGGAGTTGCATGATCAGTTCCACATTTTCCCGAGCAGTAAATACAGGAATGAGATTAAAGGACTGGAATACAAATCCTATGTTTTTCAGACGAAAATCGATTAGGGCATTGGGTGTTAAGGAGGTTATATCTACCCCATTGATAAGGATGTTTCCTTTGTCCGGTTTGTCCAAACCTCCCAGCATATTTAAAAGAGTGGTTTTTCCTGAGCCAGAAGGGCCTACCAAAGCGGTGAACTCTCCCCTCTCCAAATGCAAATGCACATCTCTGACCGCATGAATTGGGATGGTTTCAGGATTGAATGTTTTGCTGATATTATGTGCATCTATGACTGTCTTCATGGCTTTTAAATATTATTGTCTCAAAGCATCTGCAGGTTGCAGTTTGATTGCTTTGAGGGATGGAAAAATGGAAGAAATCAGCGCAGTTCCTACGACTATTACTAATACCGAAGTTAAATTTTCCCAAGGGAATTCGGGATAAATGATGCTGGTAAAACCAAAGCTGGACATGGCTTCCTCAGAAAAGGATGAAATATCAATTCCTACTACAGAATAGTGATTTATGGAAATCCAGGTCATTAAAACCCCCAAAGGAACCCCTATCAAGGTCAAAATGAAAGTTTCTCCAAGGATCAGGGAAAAGACTTTGATCCGATTCATTCCCAAAGCTGAGAGCATTCCGATTTCCCGGGTTCTTTCCAGTACGGACATCAACATGGTATTGATGATCCCGAAGGCCAGGGCAATCATGATAATGATGATGATGATCGTGGAATATTGGTTGATTGTCCCCACCATCAGGTCAGTTTCCGGAGAGTTTTCTCTCCATGTCTTGACGGAATATTCTGGAAACTGAGCCAAAAGTTCAGTTTTTGTAGCATCCAATTCCTCATCTCGATTTAGCAAAATGGCTACCTCATGACAGGTATCACCGAGCCCCAAATACTCATTGAGCCGCTCCCGATGGATGTAAACAAAGCGTTCATCCAAAGGAGTATTGATGGTCTGATAAATCCCCGAAATACGAAATGCCCCAGAAATGACATTGTTTTCCCGATCTGTAAAGGTTAAAACCAGTTTGGAACCCAACTTAACCTTCATTTTGTCAGCCAGTTTTCTTCCTATGAGTATCCCGTTCTTTTTGTCGGGGTCAAGCGTCTCCCCTTCTTTGATCTTATCATTGAGGGAGGAAACTACCCCCTCCTCCTCTACCCCAATTCCAAAAATCTGCACTCCTGCACTTCCTGTGGTTGTTGCCAACATTCCTTGTGTAATCGATCGGAAAGCCACTTTTCGTATGCTTTGAACTTTGTTCAAGCTATCCTTAATACGATCTAGATCTACCGTAAAATTAGGATCATAATCCTGCTTAAAATCAGGGTGATGGATTTGTAAATGAGCAACTTCCGTGTCAATCACAATCCGGACCCTAGATCTCATCATCCCCACATAAAGGCCTTCTACAAACAGCCCGGCAAACAAACCTATTGCCACTGAAGCCATGATAATAATGCTTCTGCTTTTGTTTCTCCAGACGTTTCGCCATGCAAATTTCAGGTTCATGATGGGGTCATTTTTTCATTGCATTAACCGGATTGATTCGGGCAATTTTAACTATAGGATATAGAGAAAGAATCAATCCCAGAATAAGGACTAAAATTCCTTGGTTCAAGAAGATTTCCGGATTGGTGGAAGTGGGAAAAATGGCTTCAAAACCAAATTCTTCATAGACCTCAGCCAACTGGCCTTTGAAGCGAATGGGATATTTATACAGGTAAACCACAATCGGTATACTTGCCAAAATCCCCAAAATACATCCACTCAATACGGTGAAAAGGGATTCCAGCATCATGACCTGCATGAGCTTGAATTTCTTCATTCCTATGGCTACCAGCATTCCCATTTCATATTTTCTCTCCACCATCATCATCAGCAAGGTCCCGAAAATCCCAAATGCAATCAGCATATAGAGAACCAATTGAATGATCACCATACTTCCCTTATCTGTTCGGATATGCTGTACTACTTCTGGCATCATTTCTTCCCAGGTCATGGTCTCATACCCATCCCCCAAGGAAGACCTGATGTTTTCTGCTGTAGGGTCAAGATCATTGGTGTTTTCTAAACCGATTACATAAGATGTCAGCCGATTTTCAGCACTATAAAGGACTTGGGCATTGGCAAGCGTCATGTACAGGGATTGATCGTTCATTTCGGGCTGACCAAAGCTCAGAATTCCGGTAATTGGATATTTCCCCACTGCCATGGCACCATGATAACCTTGGCCTATCAAAACAACAGAGTCTTTGAGCTCAAGTTTCAGGCGACGTGCAAGGCCCTCTCCCATCATGATTCCTAGATCTCCATCACTGAGATAATTTCCCTCAGTCACCTTATTTTTCAATTGAGTAATGGCATCTTCTTTTCCGGGTAAAATTCCAATTACCATACAGCCTTTGGTCAGGGTATCGGAAGAAGCCAAGGCAAAGGATTCAAGCCTCGGAGTCACTGCATCTATATTTTCAAGTTGAAGGATTTGATCCTGAAGTTCTTGTGAATTTTCAAAAGTGTTATCCAGGATTTGTTCATCCCAATACCCGGTCTTATGAATCTGAATGTATCCGGAATAGAAGCTCACCACATTTTTGATCAGATTGTCGAATACTCCTTCCTGTAGGCTATTGGTCAAAATGGATAGGATCACAGAGAAAAATACAGCCGTCATGGTGATGGCAGTTCTGTTGCGGTTTCTCCACATATTTTTCCAACTCAGCTTAAGCAACCACATGGCTATCGAAGATTTCGCATTTGATTCATGGTAAAAAACCCGTCTTCAATATTCCTGTCAAAGAGGATGCTTTTGTATATAATCTCTGTTTTTTGGTTTTTCTTGTCTTCAGGGATCATTACAAAGCGGGTGGGTATCAAGCGCCCATCCATTTCCTTAACATCATAGGCATACATGGTATTGACCAAGAAACCGTCTTCATCATAAAACCTTGTATGCAGTTCCAAGAAATCTTTCTTGTCAATAGAGACCACCAATTTTCCCCAAACCAATGCAGCTTCGGGTTTTGGGATCATTTCAATTAGGTAGGCTTCCCGCTCACTGATTATCGTATCTCCCAAGATATTGTGGGTATAATCTTCTAGTATGGAAGATTCTTTGACCAAATCATCATTGGTGAAGTCTGTTCCCATCCAGGATTGGTTCATCATGGAAGGCGGGAGTTTGATGGATCGCTCTACAGTAGGCAGCCAGTTCCAAACTTCCTTGCTTCTTTTTAAAAATACGATTCCCTTATCCTTGGCAGGAGATTGGATCAGAATCATGGCATAATTCGTTCCTTTGATCCAGGTTTTTACCTCCATTTCCCTACTCCAGGTTGGACGACTGGTTTTGATTACCATCTCAGCCATGGATGTCTTTCCGCGCATTTTTTCATCTGCTTTTCGGACAATATCCACAGCTGTTTGGGCTTCGCTTATTCCTGTAAAGAGAAGATGGATTAAAAAGAAAAATAGAAGTGATTTTAACTGCTTCATTTCTTGATGATTCTGTCAGAAGGTAATCATTTTTGGAAGAATCATCAATGATATAAAACAGATGATTTAGTAAAGAAAAGTCATTTGTATTGAAAGGAAGAAAGGTAATATTTGGGATTTTTCCTCTTCTAATCAACAGCCCCTAACTGGCCTCAGGTCCTATCTTAAATACGGACCCCGATGAAATTTGAACCCTTTTTTAAATTTATAAAAAGTTGTAAAGCTCAAAAAAACCCGCATCTTACTTGGGGTTAGACGCGGGTTTAAGGTTGGAAAAAAGATGGAGTCAAATTAATTTGTTGGTTTACCTCCATTACCTCCATTTCCACCACTACCACTACCACCATTTCCACCAAAGCCACCAGTACCGTCAGTGCCGGCGTTACCACTGTTTCCTCCTTTACCGCCACCTTTGTTACCCAAGATAGTTACATCGATATAAGTAAGGTTGTTGTCAAAATCAATAACAGCTTTTGGCCCGCCTTCTTCTTCTTCAGCTGACGCACTGACTTCTTGCTCTGGCACTATTACTGATTCCGCAAGGAAAGTGTTTTCAGTGAAAAATGTATTTAAAACACTGCCTGCGTCGGAACCGTCAAAACTGAAGGTAATTCGGTAAACTCCCATTCCATTGTTTGCTTTTTTCACATCCCAGGTATATCCATAGATGATTTTACCTTTGATGTTAATTTCTGCATTGTAATAGCCTGGGCCATCTCCTGCTTCCCAAACTGCACCAGTAAATACAGGTTCTAATACATCACCTGTCCACTCTGAATTTTCTGCATCCCAAGTTAATTCAGGAGTTTCGGAGGTAAGTTTTTGAATAGTAAGTCTGGCATGCGTAGAATAAATTGTAGCCTGGTCACCTGGGCCCATGACAGGTTCATCATCCAAATCGGTTTGAAGCCCATGTAATTCATCGATACCCCAACCAGATACATGTCTCATTGAATATTGACGTAAGGGGGTCGCACCTTCATGGTTTTCATACAAGACTACTTCAGTCCGTACTTTGGAGGTCAAGTACCAGTCAACAGATTCCAAATTGTCTCCCCAATCGATGACATCAACATTGACTAACCCAACAGCGTTTTCTGCATCAGCTTGCCAGTAGTTTAACGCGTCTTTCTGAACCCAAGCTTTGTAGACATCAGCACCTTCAGGATAACAATAGTCAGCGCTATCGAGAGGTAAACAGCTATATATAGGATAATCAGGATCTGCAGGATCTTCTCCCCATACATACCAATATTCTCCATTTAGCTTATATTCAGTAGGACCTACACCTGCTGGTGGTTCTCTCAATGCCTTTGTAGTTCCCTCTGCCCAAATTACTGGGAAGGAGAGGTTATGGGTTACTGTACTTTCTATTACTTTACGAAAAGCAGCACCATTCGGATCATAAGGATTGTTGGTATCATTTTTATTTACTCCCGCCACATCCCCATTTAATTCCGCAACTCGATCTAAGTCACACGATGTGAAAGCCAAGGTACCGGCCAGCACAAAAATCAGTGTGAAAATTTGTTTTAACGTTTTCATGATACGATAATTTAGTGGTCAACAAATCATTTAACTACACCTTTAAATTAGCCTATTTAAGAAAAATTAACGGTGATGAGGAGCACAGAGCCATGTGATTTTGGTCAGGAAAAAATATCCATTAGCTTGCTCAATTGGGGAATTCACAATTTCCCCTAAACGATCAAAATTTAAACAGCTCCATCAGTTAGGAAAAAAGGAAAATCCCAAGTGTACAAGAGCTTATAAAAAATTTGGATTTAGAAAAGTCAAATCCCAGAAGTTACCTAATACCTTAAAAAATCAAGAATTACTCTGTAAAGGGTACTTATCGCATTTTTAAAACCGAAACATAATAATCTGGATCAACCGTTACATCAGCAGGCTTATTTACCTCCAGCGTTTTCCAAGAATTTTCGGGCATAATTCTCATCTTTTTCTCCCCGATTTCAATGTCAACGGGAATATCAAAAGACTCTAAACAATTGTTCCATCTATAGTTTAAAGTTTTCTCATCAGAATAGTAATATTCCAAAACGGGTATCCGAATATCCCGAAGGTATTGGTCAAAAAATGGTTGAAGGTCCATTCCCATTTCCATAGAAATATATTCCTCAACCTGTTCGGTAGTAACTGTTTGATGGTAAAACTCCTGATTTAAACCCCGAAGAATGCTTCTCCATTTTCCATCATCCTGGAGGATTTCCCGGAGCATATTAAGCATGTTACCACCTTTGTAATACATATCTCCGGAACCGCGCTTGTTTAATCCGTACTTTCCGATGATCGGGATATCATTGGAAATATTCATTCTGGTTCCCCTTACATATTCCTGACCGGCTTCTTTTCCGTAATGATATTCCAAAAAGAGACTTTCGGAATAATTGGTGAAGCTTTCGTGGATCCACATATCGGCCACATCCTTGTAAGTGATGTTGTTGGCAAACCATTCATGACCTGCCTCGTGGATAATGATAAAATCGAATTTCAAGCCCCAACCGGTTCCACTCAAATCACGGCCCCGATAACCATTTTGGTAACCATTTCCATATGTGACCGAGCTCTGGTGTTCCATACCCAAATAAGGGGCATCAACTAATTTAAAGCCATCTTCATAGAATGGATATGGCCCAAACCAATGCTCGAAAGCCTCCATCATTCTTCTGGCATCTTGAAAATGAGCCTTGGCCTTCTCAAGATTTTCTCTGAGGACATAGTAATCCATATCCAAAAAGCCCTTCTCCCCTTCAAATTTTTCACCAAAATGAACATAATCCCCAATGTTGATATTGACTCCGTAGTCGTTGATGGGATTGACAACAGACCAGTGGAAAGTGTCTGAATTTGGTCCCATATCCACTTTTAACAAGCGACCATTTGAGATGTCTTTCAGCCCTTTTGGCACCGTCACGCTAATGTTCAGACTATCCACCTCATCGGCAGGATGATCTTTGAGGGGCCACCAGATACTGGAACCAATACCCTGATTTGAAGAAGCGATAAATGGTTTTCCATTGGAGTCCTTCGTCCAGGTAATTCCACCATCCCATGGCGGTCGAATTGCTTCTTTGGGTTTGCCTTCATAGAAAATTTGGACTTCCTCAATTTGACCCGGTATTTGCTTTTTCTTCAGAGAAATAAAATGAGCAGCTCCTTCCCTTTTGAACTCGAGCCTTTCCCCATCCTGCAAAACTGACGTTATTTGAAGGGGTTCCTGGAGATCAATTTGAAGGACTTGATGCTCTTTATCAACACGATATCGAACCAGATTACTGCCCTTGATCGATTTGGTTTCCGGAAAAACTTCCACCTTCAAATGGTAAAAACCCAAGTCCCACCAAGCTCTTTCAGGAGTAATACTTCCCCGAAGTGTATCAGCACGGGTGAATTCCTGTTGGCCATAGGCATCCAATCCAAATAGAGTTGATAGACACAATCCTAGAAGAATAGATTTGAGTTTACTAGCTGCTTTATAATTCATTAATTTTTTTAATTCTCAATTCTCAATTCTCAATTCTCAATTCTCAATTATTTACCCCCTGGAGGACAATACCTTTTCAAATAATCTGTGTACAGTTTTCTCAAGTGGGCAGTAGTGCCCTCTCCCTCAGTAATTCCATGGGAACGGTTGGGATAAGGCATAAACTGAAACAGTTTTCCGTGTTTGATCAATTCATTGATCAGCATTTCGGCATTGTCGTAATGGACATTATCATCGCCGGTTCCATGGATGTAAAGTAAGTTCCCCTGAAGATTTTTTGCATGGGTAATCGGTGAACCCGCCACAAAATCTTCCAAATTTTCCTGGGGTAGCCCCATATACCTCTCCTGATAAATATTATCATAGGTCAACTGGTTCCCGACCGCAGCCAAGGAGATTCCTGTTTTGTAAATCTCAGGATATTGGAACATCAGGTTAAGGGTTGCGGAGCCTCCCCCACTGTGTCCCCATACAGCCACTCTTTCTGGGTCTACAAAATCCCATTTTACAATTTGTTTGGCAGCTTCTGCCTGATCTGAAATATTCAACTGACCAATTTTTCTATAGATGCTTTTTCTCCAAGCTCTACCCTTTGGTGCTGGGGTGCCCCGATTATCGATGGAGATGTAGATGTATCCATCAGCAGCCATATCACCCTCGTAATTCCTGTTTTTGCCTGTTCCATAGGTATCTTTCACGTTGGCACCCCAAGGTTCGGTGTAAACAAAAAATACAACCGGGTACTTTTTGGCAGGGTCGAAATTGTGCGGTTTGATCATCCAACCGTCCATTTCGGTTCCATCGGCTGTATTAATTTTGAAAAACTCAACAGTCTTTGGCCCTTGGTTTTTAGCTAAATTGCTTTCAATGCTATTTTCCTGGTCCAAAGGTTTATGCTTGGCAAGTTCAATCCATTCGGTAGCTGGTCGAGTATAGGTATTATTAAACTGATGCAGGGCAAATTGGCCTGAAGGAGAAATAGAATAGGTATTCGTTCCCTCAAAAAGGGCCGGTGTTAAACGCTCTGCCTTACTCTTTCCATCCAATTTGATCTTATACAAATACTTCTGGGTTGCATTTTCCGGAGAGGCATGAAAATACGCGATGTTGTTTTTCTCATCCAGATGAAGAAGGTTGATCACATCGTAATTTCCCGGTGTCAATAGGGTTTCTTTTCCATCCAGACCGATTTTATAGACATGTCTCCAACCGTCTTTTTCACTAAACCAAAGAAATTCCTTCTTGGAAGAAAGCCATTTGAATTCGTGACGATAGGTTAAGCCATAGACATTTTCCCAGTTGGAAAGTACATCGATCCAGGTTTCTTCAATTTCTTCGGAAATTACTTTTGCATCATTTTGAGGGACATTGACAGCATAGATTTTACTGTGATTCTGCTTTCGGTTGAGTTGCTGAACCAAAAGCAAATCAGGGTTATTCCATTCCATTCTTGGCAGATAATGCTGCTGAGGATCACCCGGAATATTGAGCCAAGTGGTCTTTTGACTCATCAAATCAATAACTCCAATTTTAGCTGGGGAAGGTGACTCACCCACTTTGGGATACTCAACCGGAATAATCTGGGAGTACACTGAATCCGTAAAATTGACCATGTAATAATCACGGATTTGGTTGGCGTCTATCTGCCAAAATGAAATCTTGTTTCCATCCGGACTCCACTGAAAACCATCCCGACAGGCAAATTCTTCCTCATAGGCCCAGTCAAAAGTTCCGTTAATCAATTTCCGATTTCCGTCAGAGGTCAACTTTTTGATTTCTCCACTTTTCAAATCTTCAATATACAAGTTAAACTCACTGACATAAGCAATTTTTGCTCCATCCGGTGAGAATTTGGCAAATCGTAAGCTTGACTCTGGAAGCCCCTTTCCTGCTTGGTATAGATTTTTTGTTTCCAAATCTAAAACCCAGTAATCCCCTTGGGTATCCAGTCTCCAAACCCGCTTGGTATTGGTGTAGATTAAGGCCTTTTTTCCGTCAGGGGAAAATGAAAAATCCCGAATTCGAAGAGCCTTCTGCCCATCAGGACTGAGGTCTTTATCAGATATGACTACTTCCCCTTGGTTCTTTGGCAAAGTGTACCGGAAAATCTGATTCTGCTCGATTTGAAAATAAGAATTACCATCCTTATCCCATTTCAAGTTTTGGGCCTTTGCTACCCAAGCAAACAAAATCAAGACAATAAAAAAGAAGCGTTGAAGGGTTTTATAAAGTTGATTCATAATTGGAAAATAATTTTAAAATCTTAAAACCTAAAAGAGTATGTCAAAAGGAAGTTTAACCCTTGAGGAAGTCTGAAAGTTGGACTTGAGCTCCTCCCCTTCTTTTACTTTCATCCGCTGCCTCCATAAAGGCATAGATTTCCAGTGTTTCCTCATCGGCTACAGGTGACTTTCCGGTTTTGAAAAACTCGGCGATTTTCCCTGCCAAAGGTTCATACCCTTCATATTTCCCCAAGAAAATATTCCCATCTGATCCAAATGCTGTTCCTCCGTATTCATGCTTACCAGCTCTCATCCCCCTGAAAGTCCCGATTCTTCCATCCTTCCAAGTACCTACCACTACTTCCTCATCTTGGGTACTAAATCGGGTCACAGACTCACAACCAGTCCCCATCACGGTGAAGAGAATTTCCACGCCATGGATTCCATACCAAAAAAGATCAGGATGACCTGGTTCCAAAGTCGCAGGGCTGAATGCATCACAACCCAATACTTTTCCGATTTTATTATCATATCGGACAGCTTGAGCATTGCTCATGTATCTTAGGGAAGATGCGGAAAACACAGGGACATGATTCTCTTTTGCCTCTCTATATATGGTCAAAGTATCCTTAAGGCTAGCCGCTACTGGTTTGTCAATAAATACAGGTTTTTTGGCCTGTATCACCTTTCTGGCCTGTTCCAATCTTGGTTTCCCATCATTGGTTTCCAAAAGCACTACGTCTACCTTTTCAAGGAGGCTTTCTATAGAATCTGTAATTTCCACACCCCACTCTTTCACTTGCTCTATGTAAGAAGGAATCCTGTCCGCACTTGATTTGATATCCCTACTCCCATAAGGATAAGCTGCCACAACCCGGAATCCTGACAATTCTGGAGCTGGATTTTCTGCATTGAAGAGTTTGGTAAAAGCTGGAGAATGCGAGGTATCCAACCCGATGATTCCAATTTTAATCGGGTTTATCTTTTCCTCAGCAAACAAGGAAATGGGAAGAGTGCCCAAACCAGCAACCATACCGGTAAATGCGGATTTCTTGATAAATGACCTTCTTGAATTATTCATGATATTGGGATTTCAGATGATTTATTAGAATTGGAACTTATACTTTAAAGAAGATTTTTTTACGATAAAGGAAATGGAGGAAAAGCCAAACCAAAAGGATAGCTCCCAAACTTTCGAAAACTGAAAACCATTCCTCACCAAAGGGCCTGTATAGTCCTTCAAAAAGGAGTCTTGCAGTATATCTGAAATTGACAAAACGGTAAATCAAATAAATGGTCAAACTATTCATCCCGATGACCACAAAGAAAAAAGTCCATTTCTTGAACTTCAGAATGTCAATGATCCAATAGAATATTCCCAAAGTCAAAAAGGCCATACCTCCGGTCAAAAGGATAAAGGAGCTGGTCCACATTCTTTTGAAAATTGGAAAATGCTGGTTCCAGATCAAGGCCAGTACAAAACATGCCGCTCCAAAAACAAGTAATTGACCAAGTTTTTGATTTTCTCCCTTCCCCTGATTTCGGAGAATTTCTCCGGCATGAGCACCAAAAATGGTCAGACAAATTGCCGGAAAAGTGGTCAAAATCCCCAGTTCATCAAAGGTTCCCTGTAGTAATCTTCCCGGTAGAAAAGTCCGATCAAACCACCCCACCAAATTTCCTTCAAAACTCAGATCTCCTGCTCCAAATCCCGGAACGGGAATTAAAAATACTGCTGCATAATACAGCAAAAGAATCCCCGCAGCTACCATCAGGCGTTTTAAAGAGTCCAGGTTCAAATAAAGAAAAACCGTCACAAAACCTGCGATACCAATCCTTCCCAGCACACTTCCCAATCTTATCTTTTCCCACTCAAAAAACGGAAATGGAGCGTTTTTATATAGCAAACCCAAACCGATCAAAATGAACATACGAACCATTGCCTTTCGGTATATGTCCCTATTGGGTAGTTTTTGAGCTTTTGCTTTTCCAAGGGAAAAAGGAATGGAAACACCCGCCAAAAAGAGAAAAAGCGGGAAAATAAAATCATAAAAAGCAAAACCGATCCACTCGGGATGTTCAAATTGTTCCGCCAATGCATTAAGCCAAGGCCAATCCGTTTTTCCGTGAAAACTTGAAAAGAAGACATCAGCCCCACAGATCATCAGCATGTCAAATCCTCGCAGAGCATCTATCGAAACCAAGCGATTGGAAGGTTGTTGCAGCTGGATATCCATAAAGTTATAACTTAGGTTCCCAGCCTTTTTCATAATCCCTTCCCCACAGTTTCATCGCCTCCTGATCATGAAGAATTTTACCAGAACTGGAATCTATATTCAAGGATCTACCTGTGCGGTAGGAAATATTTCCCAAATGGCACAAAAGCACACTTTTCCGGATTTCGGGATATGGGGAAATTAAGCTTTCACCACTATCTATGGCATTAATGAAATTGGTAAAATGAGCAATATCCATATCAAATCCTGCTCCCCTTTGGTCTACCACCGTATTGGTAGTAGGCTCTGCGGATTTGATCAGATTATTTGAATTATCGAAAATTTTGTAGGAGTTATCCTTCAATTCCAAGGTGCCATTTTCCCCATGAAATGAGACTCCAGATCCCATGTCATTGATGCCTCTTCTGTTGCAGCTGCGGCCTTCCCAGAGTATGCTTTTTCCACTTTCAAAGTCAAAACTGGCTGTTTGAGTATCCGGAGTTTCCCAATCGTCCTTGTATTGATATCGTCCTCCGGAAGAGTAGGCTTTGATCGGATAATCTTCCTGCAGGCCCCATCTGGCCAAATCCAAAAAGTGCACCCCATTATTGACAATCTCCCCTGTGCCCCATTTCCAGAACCAATGCCAGTTGTAATGAAGCAAGTTATCCTTGTATTCACTTCGGGGAGCAGGTCCCTGCCATAATTCGAAATCCAGCCAATCCGGAACAGCAACAGTCTTACCATATCCAATACTAGGTCTGTTATTGGTATACCAGGTTCTGGCGTAATATACCCTGCCAATCACTCCCCCATGCAGCTCTTTCATTGCCTCTTGCACCCTTGGCCAACTCCTTCTCTGGTTTCCCATTTGAACGACCTTGCCGTATTTCTTGGTAGCCTCTGTCAAGAGCACTGCTTCCGCAGGGTTGTGGGAACCTGGTTTTTCCACGTAAACATGCTTACCAGCCTGTAAAGCCAATAAGGCTGCAGGGGTATGCCAATGGTCTGGTGCAGCAATGGTTATGGCATCCAAGCTTTTGTCCTCCAAGGCCTTCCTAAAATCTGTTACGCCCTGAGGCTTAGTTTTTGAACCGGATTTAATGGCTAATTCAATTCCATTTTCCATAGCTCTTTGATCCACATCACAGATATAGGCAATCTCTACATTTGGAATTTTCGAAAGAGCCTGGATATGTTGAGTTCCTCTACCATTCACTCCCATTATAGCAACTCGATATTTATCCTTCATAGGATATTCAGAAAGGATATTGAAGGAATAAGCAGCGGCGGGAAGAGCAGCCAAGCCCAAAGTTCCTGTAGCGGCTGTCTTTAGGAAATTCCTGCGGTTCAATTCATTTTTCATAAGGCTTTTGGGTTTAAGGGTATTAGTCAAGAGAATAAACCTCTTGTCCGTTTTTGATGGTTTTAATGATTTTGAGTTGATTGTCAGAAGTCAATTCCACTTGGATAAGATCAGCTTTTCCCCCTGATTCCATTATTAATTCTTGGGGATTGATAAATCGCTCGGGTCGAATGGAAGCCATTTCCCATGCTTCTGGAAGATTTGCCAACTTTTCCCTTAGCAGGAAGGAAACACCCTGTCTCAGGTTCATTGCCGAACCAGCCAGGATTTTAGGATTGGATCGTAAATGCAGTTTCCCTTCTGGGGAAAGGGTAACCTGCCCTCCTATGTGCAAATCATAATCTCCAGGAGGCATGCCTGCAAGAGAGACTGAATCACTCACCAGAAGCAAATTTTCACACTTTACTTTTTTAAATACTTTAATTACTTCCGGAGGCAAATGAAAACCATCGGCAATGATTGTTGCCGAAAGTTGGTCCATGGATAGTTGGGACCATAAGTAATTGGGGTGGCGGGGAAGAATGGGGTGCATCCCGTTTCCCAAATGAGTGGAAAGCCTAGCCCCTGCTTTTACCGCATCTTCGATTTGTTGATGTTTTGCATTGGTATGTCCTATTGCTACAGCTATTCCATTTTCAACACACTTTTCTATCACGGTATTGGATTCAGGCCATTCCGGTGAAAGGGTAATCAACTTGACTAAGCCCTCCGCTTCATCCTGCCATTTTTGAATCAAATCCCAGTTAGGAGCTCGAACATGCTCTTTGGGATGCGCTCCTCTTGGACCGTCTTCTTGAGATATAAAAGGGCCTTCCACATGGATTCCTTCAATACTTAATGAAGCTAAAGGATCTTCATTTCTCAAGAAAATGACTTGCCGAATCAGCTTTGAAATTTGCTCCGGGCTATTGGTAATAACAGTTGGAAAATGGCTTGTAACCCCCTCTTTGAAAAGAGATCGTGAAATTTGACCTAAATTCATAAAATCATTTTCCAAGGAGTTATAATCGTATCTGGCATATCCATTAACCTGGATATCGGTAAAACCGGGGCCTATTAATCGGGTATCGGGTAGTGCCCGATCTGATTTGGATAAGGATTTGATTATCCCATCCTCAATCTGAATGGCAATTGGAGCTCGATCTTTATAGGATAGCCCTTCTAATTTCATACTCACAGTTTCCACCTTCTGATTTTAAACCCATGAATCGCATAAAACACCAGATATAGGTAACAAGGAAATAATACCCAATAAGCAAAGCGTACATTCAAAATATCGGCTACATATCCATAGGCCAATGGCATGATTGCATTGCCACACAATCCCATAATCATGATGGATGCTCCCAACTTGGTAAATCTTCCAAGCCCATCCAAAGCCAAAGGCCAGATACCGGCCCAAACCAGGGAATTAGCAAGCCCCAAAAGAACCACAAACCAAATTGAGGCATCAGAAGTAATTCCAAATAGAGTTACTTCTCCAGAAACGAAAATGATCAACAGGGTGAATACAGTACCTAGGATTGTACAAATCCTCAAAATATTGACTTGGGAAATAAATTTTGGAATCAGGGATATCCCTACCAAGTAGCCCAAAATAGTGAAAGCCAAAGTAAATGAAGGGAAGATTTTGGCCTCCATTAATCCAATCCCAAATGAATTGGCATATCCGATTACCGTATCAATGGCAATGACTTGAGTACCTACATGAAGGAAAATCGCCAATGCACCCAGGATCAAATGGGGAAACTGAAAAATGCTGTTTTTACCGGAGTTGGCCTCGGCAAGTTCAGCACTTTCATGGTCCGTATCGATTTCAGGTAATGGAGAAAATCGAACAAATATTCCAAGCATTAGCAAAACTGCTCCCACTACGCTATATGGAACTATTACCCGTTGGATCAATTCAGTCAATGCTTCATTTTTAGCTGCTTCAGACATGGTTGCCAATTCATTGAACAATTCCGTATCCCCTACTCTTAAGACAACAGCGGCAAAAATGATAGGTGCCAAAATCCCTGCGCCTTTGTTGAAGATCCCCATGATGCTGATCCGTTGAGCAGCTCGTTCCTTGGGTCCCAAAACAGTCACATAGGGATTTGCAGCAGTTTGTAGAATAGCGAGACCTGTACCAAGAGTAAACAAACCAATTAAGAATACCTCATAGGTTTTCCCCATGGCAGCCGGGACAAAAATGAAAGCACCCAAGGACATGGCAAAGAAACCTACCATCATCCCTTTTTTAAAGCCGACCGATTTCAATAAATAGGAAGAAGGTACTGACATTACCAAATAGGAAATGTAAAAAGCAAAGGCAACCAGATATGAATCGAAATTGCTTAACTCAAAGGCGATTTTGAAGTAAGGAATCAAAATCGCATTGACCCAGGATACAAATCCAAAGATGAAAAATAAGGTGCCAATAATTCCAATGGAAATCCATGTATCCCTTTGGCTTAGAGATTCCACTTTAACTGAAGAGCTTTGGTTTGACATAGGTATTTTGGGTGATGATTAAACTGACTGTAGTTGAATTGGCCCAATTCCAAATACTTCTACAGTCAGAATTTTTAAATACCAAATTTTATGTCAGTTATCCAAAATTTTTCAGTTCAATGGTTGGAAAGTAAGGATGAGGAAAGCTTATCAAGAAAAACCTGACAATTTGAATGATTTTGAAGAATAGAAGCAGGATGGTCCGGAGTGACATTTCCTTCCAGGCAATCTTTTACTGCCTTTGCCTTTCTCTTATCCGGAACGGAACATATGATGGATTTGGATTTCATAATCTGCCGGATCGACATGCTGATTGCCTTTTCCGGAACAGCCTCCAAATTTGGAAACCAACCTTCTCCCAATTGCTGCATACGGCATGCATGATCCAATTCCACGACGATGTATGGTTTCTCTGTTTCAAAATCCGCAGGAGGATCATTAAATGCTAAGTGTCCATTTTCCCCAATTCCCACAAATACAAGGTCAATTGGGTTTTTGGAAATCAATTCAGATAGACGCTGACATTCCTTTTCCGGGTCAGCTTCCCCATCGATCAAATGGTAAGCTTTTAAATCAGGAACATGGTTTATGAAGCGTTCCAAGAGATATTTTCTGAAGCTGGCAGGATGGGAAATCGGTAAGCCAATGTATTCATCTAAGTGAAAAATCTGGACCTTACTCCAGTCCATATCTTGTTCAGACAGAAGTTGCTTCAAAGTCTCAAACTGGCTCGTTCCTGTAGCCAAAATGATATTGGCATATCCTTTTTGTTTCAAAGTTTCCTTGAGAAGATCGGCCCCGGTTTTTCCGGCAAGCTGTCCTAGAGTTTGCGGGTTTTCAGTGATTGTTATCATTTTGGTTTATTGTAATTCTTCAAGTTTTGCTTCAAGATCGCTTTGTAAATCTTCATGTAAACTTCCCATTAAGCCTCGGATTTTCCCAATTTGAGAATCGTAAAGGTTTAAAATCACCGGATTTCGAAATTTCAAAAAACCGTAGTCCTTTAATTTTTCACAGAAATACAAAATACATTCTGCCTGGTCAGCCTTGTTTTTACTCAGTTTGAGGGCTTTGTTCAGTTTTCGGCGGATGGATTGGGAGGCTTTTTTAGCATAGTAGGAGTTTCCAGTATTTGCTGACTCGAATGCTTCATCTAATTCTTCTTTAACAGACTCCACAAAAAGACCCGGATCATCCCTTTCATTCATTTTAAAATAGAGGAAAGCTTTATTATCTCTATTTAATTTGGCTAGTTCAGTAATCAAGGAGACAAGCTCTTTTTCGGATAGGTAGCTTAATTCTTTTTTGAGTTGCGCCAGACTTGGAATCTGCATGAAAAGGTGAATTAAATTAGACTAATTGAAATAGGTATATGGTCAACAAACCCCAGGCCGTACCGGTAACCATACTCAGAATAGCAAGCAAGACCGCATGGGGCATGAGATCCTTGCGATAGGCAGCCGTAACTGCAGGTGCGGTGGAAATCCCTCCCAAATTAGCCATAGAAGCAATAGGAACCCAAATCAGGTTGATTCCAAGCAGTTTTGCAACCAAAACCATCCCGATAAAATGCAGGAACAGCCAAACAATGACCAAGTTTATAAATGTCCAGGGAAGGCTTAAATTATTGAAATCCAGCCGAAGACCTAAAATGGCCATCACCAAAACGATGGCCACAGCTCCTAATTGGAGTGAAAACCGTGTATTCCAATTGGAAACAAAATTTCCCAAAATCAATCCCAGAATGGAAAGAACGATAACCAAGTTCAAAAAGGAAAGGTCCAGAACATAAGTGATTCCTGTGAAACCCAAGAAAATGATTCCCACAAAGATTGGTTTCAAAGCTTTTGTATGGTTTCTCTCATTTACCTCCAATGATTCAGGGAGCTCATCCTTGATTTTAAAAACAAGACTCAGCTTCTCCCCTTTCTTGATAAACTGGAACATTAAAAAAGTCCAAATATTGACCAGGATATTGTCAAGGACCAGAACGGAAAGGAACAGGTTTTCTGGAGTTTGGGCCAATTCTTTGAGGATCAACTGACTTGTACTTCCCCCGATCCAGCCTCCAACTATTGGAGCTAGTCCTTTCCAATAGGAATCTTCCATGAACAGTTCCCAAGATTGAGCATCTACTGTTCCATACCAATTCACCAGTAAAACCGGTAAAATGGCAATCAAAGCCGATCCGGCAACAAACAATATAATTGGTTTGATCCCAACCATTGCCAATTGCTTAAAAGACAGGGCAGACATAACCGAAAGCAATGCTATAGGGATTACCAAATACATACTTAAACTGTGTATTGTCCCTTGAGAAAGGTCCAAACCAAAGGAATGTGTAAACAGTGCAGGGATCACATAAGCGAAAAGAATTGCTGGAAACCAATCTAAAACCTTCTGAACGACCTTATTTTTTACATGGCTGATTCTCAATACAAAAATCACTGTTGCCGCAACTATTACAAGAGAAACTATATCCAGCTTTCCCATCATTCGAATTCTTGCAATAAGATACTCAAGCAGGTTTGGATTCCTTCCAGGTAATTTCCTATCCGGATATTCTCATTGGGAGCATGTATACTGTTGTCAGGATTGGGAATTCGTACCGAAACAGCAGGAACATCCAATAAATTGACAAAGGGAGCCATGGGTTGAGAACCTCCCGTTTGCCTGGTTTTGACATAAAACCTATCAAATACATATTGCATTCCTCTTTCTAGCCACATTCCAAAATCCGATTCCAAATCCGCCCGGAAAGCCATAGATCCTATTTTGTAGTGAAATGAGGCCAATTTTGGATACGTTCTTCTTTCCATTTCCGTAGGCTTTGTTCCGGCAATCAGATGAAAGCCCTGGGATTCTATAAAATCCTTCAGCATTTGTGCTTGACGCTCGGCAGGGGTTTCTTTTACAATCCTCATGTCAATCTCTGCAATTGCCTCAGAAGGGATCAATGTGCGGACATCTTCTTCTACCCAGGCTGCACGCATTCCGCGAATGTTTAGAGAGGGATATTGCATGGATTCCTGATAACTATTCCCCACCTTTTCATTTTGGGCTATTCCCAAATCGGCATTGATGGTGTTTGGATCTTCAGGAACTGCAGCCATGGCCTTTTGATCCACCTCGGAAATGGCAACTCCACCATAAAACCCAGGGATTAACACTCTTCCATCCTCATCTTTCATAGCCGCAATCAATCGGGCTAAGTGAAAAACTGGATTGGGAGCATAATTTCCGTACTGACCACTGTGTAGGTCATTTCTCGCACCAAAAACCTTAATGGTGGCGGTTACAATTCCACGTGCACCAAAGGAAAGGTTTGGAAGATTCGACAAATGCCTGGTTCCATCCATGATCAAAACCCCATCGGAATGGAATAAACCGAGATTTTCGGAAACTATTGTTTTGAGTTGTGGAGAGGAAAGTTCTTCCTGAAAATCCAAGATAAACTTTAGGTTCACACTGGGCTCTATACCCTTTTCCTTCAAAATTTTCAAGGCAGTCAAGAAAGCCATTGCCGGGCCTTTGGAATCTGACGCAGAGCGGGCAAATATTTTCCAGTCTGGATTGATTTCTCCATTCAAGCTTTCCCAAGGTATCTCAGAAAAGCCTCCATTAATCTTTTCCTTCAAAACAGGTAAATACGGATTTTCCTGATCCCATGCAGAAGGATCAACAGGTTGACCATCAATCTGCATATATACCAAAACCGTCTTCTTGGCTGGGTTTGCAATGTCTTGGGCAAATAAATGAGGGATTCCTCCTGAACTCAAAACCTGTGTTTGATAACCCAAATTTTCCAATTGAGATTGGCACCAATTGAGGTTTTCTTCTATCTGTTTTGGATCATTCCCATTGTTGGGAATCTGAAGAAATTCAGAAAATTCCTGTAAGGATGACCGAAGACCTTTCTCGGATTCAATTTTAATATCCTGTGGACTGAGTTGGGCAAATACCGAAAAATGTAAACCGGCAACAAGTACTAGAAAGCAAAACTTTTTTAACATAAGGGGAAGAGTAAAGCAGTTGGAAGATAATGAATTTTCTTTTGCTTATGAGCCTTTGACTTTTTCGGAAAAAGGGCGAAAATACGCGTTGATTTACATCAATAAATAAATCAATTCCACTAAAGTGTTGAATGCAATGTTCTGATTCAATAAGTTTAAAAGCTGATAATAAACCCAATGGAAGCTTACGGAAAAATATTATTGATCGCCATGCCGATATTTTTGGTACTGGTACTGTTTGAAAAATTCTGGGGAATCTGGAAAGGAAATGATACCGTGCCACTTAACGACATGATTTCCAGTCTTAGTTCAGGAATAACCAATGTCACAAAGGATGTACTTGGCTTAAGTATTGTAGTGATATCCTACGAGTGGCTTTATCATCAATTTGGCTTTTTTAAAATAGAAAGCTCCTGGTTGATCTATTTTATCGCGTTCATGGCCTTGGATTTTGCTGGATATTGGACCCATAGAATATCCCATGAGTACAATATTTTTTGGAACAACCATATCATCCATCACAGCAGTGAGGAGTTTAATCTTGCCTGTGCCCTCAGACAGAGTATTTCTTCCATAGTCAAGATTTTCGCGGTTTTCTTACTACCGGCGGCCATTCTTGGGGTACCAGCCCAAGTCATAGCCATTGTCGCTCCTTTGCACCTTTTCGCTCAGTTTTGGTATCATACCCGACATATTGGGAAAATGGGTTTGTTGGAAAAAATCATAGTAACTCCCTCCCACCACCGGGTTCACCATGCGATCAATCCTGAATATTTGGATAAAAACTACGGCCAGATTTTCATCTTTTGGGACAAATGGTTTGGGACTTATCAAGAAGAAATGGATGATGTTCCAGCTGTTTATGGAGTCACTCGGCCGGTCCAAACCTGGAATCCAATTAAAATTAATTTTATGCACCTCTGGCTTTTGATAAAAGATGCCTGGAGGGCAAAAAAATGGTCTGACAAATTTAAAATTTGGTTTATGCCCCTTGGTTGGAGGCCCAGCGAAGTAGCTGAAAAATATCCTGTCGATAAAATTCAGGACGTTTATCACTTTGAAAAATACAATCCGATTTTACCGAATGGACTTTTGGTCTGGAGCTTATTCCAATTGTTCGCCCTCCTACTGTTAATCAGTTATCTTTTTGCAAACATCTCGGCAATTGGTGCTCCCGGAATTTTCATTTATGGGGGATTTGTCTTCCTAACTGTCTATGCCTATTCCGAATTGATGGACAGAAACCCAAAAGCTTGGATTTGGGAGAGCCTAAAATCAGCTTTTGGCCTGTATTTGGTGTTTTCTAGTGGAGATTGGTTTGGTTTAAACACACAATTCCCAGGAATTCTTCCCATCTTCATATTCTATTTACTGATGTCCACAGGGTTCTCTGTTTGGTATTCATTTAGAAAATTTATTACAACATAAAATATTGATTTATAATATTTTAAATGAAGGAATTTCGACAGATAATACAGGCTTATGAAGTCTGCAAATCCGAAAATATAAAAGTAGCACTCGCTACCGTGGTGAAGGTCGACGGCTCTGCATATCGAAGACCTGGAGCCCGCATGTTGGTAACTGAAGAAGGGAATTTGACAGGCGCGATAAGCGGAGGTTGCTTGGAAGGCGATGCGCTTCGAAAGGCACAAGCTGTCATTTTCCAACAAAAATCCATGCTGGTAACCTACGATACCACAGATGAGGATGATCAGAAGTTTGGGGTTGGCTTAGGTTGCAATGGGATCATTTATGTATTGATTGAGCCTATTGATTTCTCAGACCAGCAAAACCCTATTGAATTAATCATAAGAGCCACTTCCGATCGGAATCTTTCACTTTTGGTGACCCTTTTTTCCATGAAAAATTCCAAATCTGAACAAATTGGAACAGTTCTATTGAATAAGGATAGCAGGAAATTTGGAAACTGGGAAAAGAAAATTATCCAACCGGAAATGAGGGATTTCGTTCTTTCTGAACTGGAAAAGTTTGAAGGAAACTCAAACGAAATCAGGACCTACCCTGAATTGGATGAAATTTCCGTGTTTTTTGAGCTTATTAAACCTAGCACAAGGGTTCTGCTTTTTGGAGCCGGAAACGACACCTTACCTGTAGCCAAAATGGCTGAAATTCTAGGTTTTGAACTGATATTGATTGATGGTAGAAATAATTTGGCAACTCAATCAAGGTTTCCAACAGCTGAAGAGATTATCCAAGGACCGGCTGAGGAGGTAGTGAATAAATTTGAAACAGACCCTCAGACTGTTGCTCTATTGATGACTCACAATTTTGAGTATGAAGTTATTGTTTTGGAAAAATTGCTAACCTGTATGATCCCCTACATTGGTATTTTGGGTCCAAAGCGAAAAACAGAGAAGCTTATACAAAGGTTGGAATCCAAAGGAATTCAGGTAACAACAGAGAATATTTACGCCCCAATTGGGCTGGAAATCGGAGCAGAAACTTCCGAAGAGATTGCACTGTCAATATTGGCTGAGATCAAAGCCGTATTGAATCAAAAGCAACCAATTTTCCTTAAGGACAAAACCGGTCCTATCCATGAAAAAGACTAAGCTGAAAACCGGAATTATAATTTTAGCCGCAGGCTCTTCTTCAAGATTGGGACAGCCCAAACAATTGATTCAATTCAAGGGAAAATGTTTACTCCAAAATGCAATAGAAGCAGCACAGAGAAGCAAATCAGATCATTTGGTAGTTGTTTTGGGCTTTAATCCCGAATTGATCAAAACAGGATTTGATTCAGGAACTGTGCCCTATGTTGTAAATAATAACTGGAGCAATGGGATGGCTTCTAGTATCCAAACAGGATTAAATTTTTTACTTTCGAAAGGAGAACTTGATCAGGTGGTTTTGATGCTTTGTGATCAACCCCATGTCACTAGCAGTCTTATTGACCAATTGATAGAGAAAAAAGAGGAATCAAAAAAAGGAATTATTGCTTCTTATTATTCTGGGACCTTGGGAGTACCAGCACTTTTTGAAAAAAAATATTTTCCGAAATTATTCGAATTGGAAGGCGCTGAAGGAGCAAGAAAAATAATTGCACAAAACCCGGAAGATCTTGCTCCAATTCAATTTTCTTTAGGAGAGATTGATGTAGACACTGCAGAAGACTTGGAAAAATTAAAGTAGCCTATTCTTCTACTCCCCTCTTAACTCCTCCAAAACTTTTTTTATCCACTCCAACGTAAAATCAATATCTGACTCTTGGGTGTTTTGACCTAGACTGAAGCGTACAGATGCTCTCCCCAAATCAGCTGGAAGTCCCATTGCTTCTAGTACATGGCTAGGCTTGGGTGATATGGAAGTACAGGCAGAACCAGAACTCACGGCCACTTTCCTGTTTATTTTTTGGAGTAAATCCACTCCTTCAACATCAGCAAATGCCACATTACACACATGGCTTAAACGCATTGAAGGATTTCCATTGAGGAAGGTGCCCGGAATTTCTAAAAGTCCTTTTTCCAGTTTATCCCTTAAGATCAGCAACCTTTGGGCATCTTTCTCCAACTTTTCAGTTCTTATCTCAGCAGCTTTTCCAAAGCCAATAATTGCCGGAACATTCAAAGTACCGCTACGCATACCCTTTTCGTGCCCCCCACCGTGTATTTGAGCCAGTGGCTTTGGCAAAGGGTGATTGTGACGTACGTATAAAGCGCCAATACCTTTTGGACCATAAAGTTTGTGTGCTGAAATCGCCATTAAATGGATACCATTTACATCGATGGGTATTTTTCCGGCGGCCTGAACCCCATCAGTGAAAAATATCAGATTCCTTTCTTCTGCTATCTTTGAAATAGTTTTAATGGGATGAATCACACCAGTTTCATTGTTGGCCCACATCAAACAAATCATCTTGGAATGAGGTAAAATAGCCTTTTCCAATTCCTTCAAATTGATTTCACCTTGTCGATTTACAGGTAGATAAGTTACTTCTGCCCCACATTTTTCAAGCTCAGCGAAAGTATCCAATACGGCTTTATGCTCTGTTTGACAAGTAATGTAATGTTGCTTTTCACTTCTTCCATAAGCCTCAAAAATCCCTTTAATAGCCAAATTAATCGACTCGGTTGCACCAGAAGTAAAGATGATCTCCTTTGATTTAGCCTGAATGAGTTGCGCAATTTTTTCACGAGCCTCTTCTACTGCATTTTCAGCCATCCATCCATAAGGATGACTTTTACTTGCAGCATTTCCAAAATGAAGGTCAAAAAAAGGAAGCATTGCATCCACAACCTCGGTGGCACAAGGAGTGGTGGCATTGTAATCTAAATAAACGGGATAATTCATGAATTCAAGTTTCTTGTTTTTTTCATCTAACTCCAAACCCCTGTAAATGAAAATTTAATTTAATGATTGGGTATAAATGGAAGTTCCTCCCTTAAAATTTTACCCTATTTTTCTAAAAAAAATTACACGGATAGTATTTTATTATAAATATTCCTATATTAATCTGAAATATTGGAGTAATATGGGATTAGGGTATCTTCCAAACAATTTAATTGGTCTACTCAAATTCCTTTTTTAAGATTAAAACAGGTCTTACAAATAGCTATAGTAAACTGCATGTTTGTTGAACCTGATGAGTTTAAAACTGAAAATATCCAGTAAACCCAAAACCAAATCACTATGAAAATTGTCTCCAAATTAACCAAGGCAGAGTACCCAGCTTGGGTACAAAAGATCCTTTTTCCTTGTAAATGTGTCGCTTACATGCTTTTCTTTCCGGGCATTTATTTTATTGGAAAGTTATTTTTTTAATTGAAAGGATCCGTTAATTAAAGTCCATTCAATTTTAAGGTTTACATTTTCCCTTAGTTAAAAAACCCAGTAAAAAGATAGTGGGGCAAAATTTTAAGACTAAGGATTGAATTTGTGTGCTATATTTTTTCTAAGTCGAAAATTGAAATAATTTTCGATTAGATATTTTTTGTTCCTAATTAACTTATCCAAGGTTAGAACTTGTTTTCTAGATCAGCACCCTATTTAATATGCTTTTTTAAATCAAAGCCAAAGTTAAAATAGGTACATCAGTTGATAAACTTGGAATTTTTGACAGTTAGTTCTTCAAAAAAGCAAAGCCTGATAGAGTTGTAATTCCTATCAATCGAATTAATTTTGCTTATCAATTTTTCATAAAATGAAAGAATCATCAGCAGCACTCAATTTCATTGAACATATTATCGAGGAAGACCTCGCGAATGGTTTTCCAAAAGAGAAACTTCGATTTAGATTTCCACCTGAGCCAAATGGTTACCTGCACATAGGACATGCCGCCTCAATTTGTTTGAATTTTGGTTTGGGAGAAAAATACAATGCACCTGTAAATCTCCGATTTGATGATACTAATCCTGCCAAAGAAGAACAGGAATACGTAGATGCGATCAAGAGAGACATTGCCTGGCTTGGTTTTAAATGGGCCAATGAGTGCTTTTCCTCTGATTATTTTCAGCAATTATACGATTGGGCTGTACAGTTGATCAAAGAAGGAAAAGCCTATGTAGATCAGCAGACATCTGAAGAAATAGCTGCTCAAAAAGGTACACCGACTAGCCCTGGACAGCCAAGTCCTTACAGAGAACGCTCAATTGCCGAAAATTTGGAGCTCTTTGAAAAAATGAAGAATGGTGAATTTCCGGCTGGCTCCTATTTGCTCCGTGCGAAAATTGACATGGCTTCTCCAAATATGCACATGCGTGATCCTATTCTTTATAGAATTGTCAATGCTCCTCACCATAGAACAGGTTCGGATTGGTGCATTTATCCAATGTATGATTGGGCGCATGGTGAATCTGATTACATAGAACAAGTCTCCCACTCTCTTTGCACCTTGGAGTTTAAGGCCCATCGGGAACTCTATGACTGGTATTTGGATCAAATTTATGACCCTAGTCTCCTAAGACCCAAGCAGCGTGAATTTGCTAGAAGAAATCTGAGCTATACAGTGATGAGTAAGCGTAAATTACTTGAACTGGTTCAGAAAAAGATTGTAGCAGGATGGGATGATCCGAGAATGCCAACTATATCAGGTTTAAGAAGAAGAGGCTATACACCTGATTCCATCAGGAAATTCAGTGAAGTGTCGGGGATTTCCAAGCGGGATAATGTAACCGATGTATCGCTTTTGGAATATTGTATACGAGAAGATCTGAACAAAAGGGCAACCCGAGTGATGGGTGTTTTGGATCCTGTTAAGCTAGTGATCACCAATTATCCTGAAGGAAAAGTTGAAATGCTTCAACTTGAAAACAATCCAGAAGAAGCCAATTCCGGAACCCATGAAGTTCCTTTTTCCCGAAATCTCTACATTGAGCGTGAAGACTTTAAGGAAGATGCTGGAAAGAAATTCTTCAGGTTATCTCTGGGAAATGAAGTACGTCTGAAAAGTGCCTATATCATTAAGGGAGAATCTGTCATCAAAGATGAAAATGGAAACATTCTGGAAATACATTGTACCTATGATCCTGATTCACGCTCAGGCAGTGGAACTGAAGCCAGCACCAGAAAAGTAAAAGGAACACTTCACTGGGTATCAATTGATCATGCGATCAAAGCTGAAATCAGAGAATACGACCGTTTGTTTTTAGAAGAAGCTCCGGATTCCCATGAGGATAAAAACTTCCTTGAATTTGTAAATCCCGAATCCTTGAAGGTAATAAAAGAGGCCTATTTGGAGCCTTATTTGGCCAATGCCACTTTGGATGACAAATATCAGTTTCAGCGTTTGGGATACTTCACCCTAGACAAGGATTCCCAGGAAGGCAAATTGGTTTTCAATAAAACTGTTGGGCTAAAAGATACTTGGGCCAAACAATCCCAAACCCCTGCTCCTCAAACACAAAGCCCTACAACTTTAGCTCCGAAAACTCAGGATAAAAGAAAAGCTTTGAATGAGATTCAGCAGATTGGCAAGAAACTAACCAATTTCTCCGGAGAAAAACTGGAGGCTGCAAAAGATTCAATTATCCAGTTTGCAGAAGAAGTAAGCTATGAGGAATTGGAACCCCTATTCAACACTGCAGCTAAAAAGGTGGGGACACGAATCGCTGTAATGCTGGTTTTGGGGGTACTGTTGAAAAATGGTCAAATACGAAATGAAGCTATTGAACAGTTTATTCAAGCCGGTTTAGCGGACGAAAATGAGATTTTAAAAGAAGAGGCAGAAAAAGTAAATTCTCTTTAATTCTTCAATACAATGAAAAAGCCACTGATTTCTCAGTGGCTTTTTCATTAATACTCATTAGGATCTTCGGATGTCAAGTTTGATGTCCGAGAATTCCTTTTGCTCAATAAATGGCTGAGACCGAAGTCTTCTTCCCGTAGCACTGAAGATTGCATTTGCAATAGCTCCTCCAGTTGGTGGCAAGGCGGGCTCACCAAGTCCTGTTGGGTCAAAGCCGCTATCTACATAGTGAACATCAATTTCAGGAACTTCCTTCAATCTAATCAACCGGTAAGTGTCAAAGTTCTTTTGTTTGGGAAGTCCATTTTCGAAAGTCAGGTTTCCATACATAGCATGGCCCATTCCGTCTACAATACCACCTCTTACCTGGTGATTAGCTCCCGTAGGATTCACGACTAAACCACAATCTGTCACTGCTGTGATTTTTTTCAAAGTTGGAGTACCGCCCTCTGTTACTATATCTGCTACCTGGGCAACATAAGATCTATGGGAAAAGTAAACACTAAAGCCTTGCTTGATATTAGGATTTTTTCCCCAATTGGATTTCTCTGCTGCCATTTTAACTACTCCAATCATACGATCCACATCATAGCCAGGCTGACCAACAGGATTGTTTTTGGCTCTCTGCAATAATTCCAAACGGAACTGTACCGGATCTTTTCCTGCTTCCAACGCTACTTCATCCAGGAAGGACTGTTCAGCATAGGCCAAGAAATTCGTAATAGGTGCTCTCCAGGCATTTGTTGTGATGCTGGATTCATAATTCACACTTTCAATCAGCAAATTATCTACTGCGGCTGCAGGAAAATTATTCTCACGGGTGGTATTTCCAGCATTCATTCCCACTCCCCTCAACTTATATCCAACCATATTTCCGGATTCATCGAGGGCAGCTTCGAACCTGTACCTTACAGCTGGACGATAAGCTCCACCTGTTAGTTCATCTTCACGGCTCCAGGTCACTTTCACCGGTGCATTCACAGCTTTGGAAACTTCTACTGCTTCAACTACATAATCTGCTCGTAATCTGCGTCCAAAACCACCACCCAATCGGGTAATTTCAACTGTGACATTTTCTGGAGGAATCCCCAGAAGTCTGGCGGTTTCCTGTCTTGCTCTATCCGGTGTTTGTGTTGGACCAATCAGTTCCACTTTGTCTCCCTGTACATGGGCAAAGAAGTTTTCCGGTTCCATCGGAGAATGCGCCAAAAATGGACATTGGTATTCTGCCGTTACAACTTTTGCTGCATTTTTAAAGGCAGAATCCACGTTTCCGTCTTTTCTTCTGACTTCGGATTTACCATTTGCCATTAGCTCGGAGAAAATACGATCATGGTCAGCAGAACTCTCTATAGTTGTTCCATCTGGTTCATACTCAATTTTCAACAACTTTTTTGCCTTCATCAAAGGCCAAGTTGAAGTTCCGACAACGGCAACACTTGTACCAAATGTCACGACGTCAGTAACTCCCGAAACCGCTCTTGCACCAGCATCATCTAATGCCTTTATTTTCATTCCAAAAGGAGCTCTTTGAATCATGGCGTGAAGCATCCCTTCTCTATAAAAATCTAGGCCATACAGAGGTTTACCTGTATACATTTCCTTGGAATCCACGTTTTTGACCGGAGTTCCAATGATTTTAAAATCTTTTTTATCCTTGAGATTTACTTCTTCCGGAGCTTCCATACTGGAAGCTTCCAAGACAAACTCTCCAAAATGGCCACTTTTCCCACTGGGTTTATGAGAAATGATTCCATTATCCACATTAATTTCTTCAGAAGGTACATTCCAGGTCTTTGCAGCAGCGGCGACCAAAAGATATTTTGCTGTTGCTCCTGCTTTTCTTAATCTTTCCCAGCTATGGGGCATTGCTCCTGATCCACCTGTCAACTGACGATCATACTTCTCCGTATCCAAATTGGCTTGTACCACACGTACCTTACTCCAATCTGCATCCAATTCCTCAGCCACAACCATTGGGAAAGAGGTTTTGATATTTTGACCCAATTCAGGATTTGGGGAGTAAATCACCACATCACCAGAAGGGGCAATAGAAAGGTAGCTGTTGAAGTTTTTTGCTGAACTTAAAATTTCTTCAGTACTGATCACTTCCACTTTTGGAGAATCACAGCTAAACCAGTTAAATCCGATCACCAAACCACCAGCTGTGGTTCCTGCAATTTTTAGAAAATCTCTTCTACTTGCTTTTTGTAATGTTGCCATGGTTTATTTGGTTTTAGCGGCTAAAGCAACTGCTTCCCGGATTTTATGATAAGTTCCACATCGACAAATGTTTCTGTTCATAGCATTGTCAATTTCCTCCATACTTGGATTGGGGTTGTTTTCTAAAAATGAGGCGGCCTGCATGATCTGACCGGCTTGACAATAGCCACATTGAGCAACGTCCACTTCCTCCCAGGCTTTCTGTACAGGATGGTCCCCATTCTCAGAAAGTCCTTCAATAGTTGTTACTTCAGCATTTCCAACACTGGAAACTGGGGTGACACAGGAAAAAGTCGCATTCCCGTTGATATGAACGGTACATGCACCACATTGGGCGATTCCACAGGAGTACTTAGTGCCCACCAAACCAAGGTGGTCTCTTAACACCCACAATAGAGGGGTATCATCTTCTACATCAACCTGATGTGTTTTTCCGTTGATCTTTAGGTTATAGTTTGCCATGAGTTTAATAATGTTTCGACTATAAATTAAAGAAAATCAAGGCTTTTAAAAAGGTGATTTTTTATTTCGACTAGAAAAAAATACAAATGGTAAAAATCTTTTTTCAAAATATCTTGTTAATCGACCTATTGTGTTCCTTTAGGAGGATTTCAAAAAGATTATGTATAAACTCTTCGTCAAACTTTTCCGAATTACAATTTGGACTGTTGTTTCCCTTATTTCTCTCTTTCTTGTAGCAGGTATTATGTTTGTCAATTTCAGCCCTCAATTCGGCAAAGAGCCAAGTGCCGAAGAAAAAGCCCAATTTGAAAAAACAGGGCATTTTGAAGATGGAAAATTCCAAAATCTGATACCCACAAGCATGGACATGGATTTTTGGAAAGCAATCAAACTTTTTCCCAAATTCTTCAAAAACAACCCCAGTACTAGGCCTGATTTTGAAATTCCAGTCGTCAAAGTTGATTCACTTGAATTGGTAAAAGCTCAGGAGCCTGCACGATTGGTTTGGTTTGGCCATTCGGCTTTTCTCTTACAGATGGACGGGAAAAATATTTTATTGGACCCGATGTTTGGAGAAGTTCCGGCACCACATCCCCTTTTGGGGAAAAAGCGCTTTTCCAAGGAATTACCCATTGAAGTGGAAAAATTACCAGAAATCGACTTAGTGATTTTCTCCCATGACCACTACGATCATTTGGATTATGAATCAGTTCAAAAACTGAAGGGAAAAACAAAAAAGTTTTTTGTACCGCTAGGTGTAGGTTCCCATTTAAGCCATTGGGGAGTAGCGGAAGAAAAAATCCAAGAATTAGACTGGTGGCAAGAAATTTCCTATGAAAATTTATTACTCGCTTTTACTCCTTCCAGACATTTTTCGGGAAGAGGAATGACCAATCGCTTTTCTACCCTTTGGGGATCTTGGGTAATCAAGGGAAGTCAAGAAAACATATATTTCAGTGGAGATAGCGGATATGGACCACATTTTAATGAAATCGGAAAGAAATACGGACCATTCAACTTTGCTATGCTTGAATGCGGACAATACAATGAAAATTGGAAGGAGATCCACATGATGCCCGAGGAGACCGCCCAAGCCGGGGTGGATTTAGGTGCCAAAATCATCATGCCCATTCATTGGGGAGCATTTTCTTTAGCCATGCATTCTTGGACTGATCCAGTCGAGCGGGTATTGGTAAAAGCAGAGCAGCTGCAAATTCCAGTGTTCATCCCGAAAATTGGAGAATACATAGAAATCAAAGAGGAAATGTCTATTACAGAGCAATGGTGGATCAAGCCCTAAGCTTAATATTCCCTGATTGCCAGGACTTCTTAAAAATTGAAGAAACTGACTTAGGTAAATTCTAAGCATTTTTTCTAATTTCAATCCTTCATAAACTTTATTTAAACCAAAATAAACCTATGTCTCAAACCATCAAAGCAGCTATCGTAGGTACTGGATTTATCGGTCCAGCTCACTTAGAAGCCCTCAGAAGAATCCCTAACGTAGAAGTCACCTCTCTTGTGGAAGTGAGCCAAGAATTGGCTGATGAAAAAGCAAAAGTCCTTGGTATTCCCAATGCCTATACTTTTGATGAGATGCTTAAGCAGTCTGATATTGATGTAGTTCATATCTGTACCCCTAATTTTCTACATTTTTCCCAGGCAAAAGCAGTGTTGCTTGCCGGAAAGCATGTCATCTGCGAAAAGCCCTTGGCAGTAAGAATAGATGAGGCTGAAGAGCTTGTTTCATTAGCTGCAGAAAAAGGATTGGTGAATGCAGTTCATTTCAATTTGCGTTACTATCCTATGGTTCGTCAAATGAAAACCATGAGAGAAAAAGGTGAGCTTGGAGAAGTTTATTCTGTAATGGGTTCCTACCTTCAGGATTGGCTTTTCTTGCAAACCGACTACAACTGGAGATTGGAACCAGATAAATCCGGTGATTCCCGTGCCATAGCCGATATCGGTTCTCACTTACTGGATATCACTGAATATGTGACAGGATTGAAAATCACAGAAGTAATGGCTGATTTTTCAACAGTCCATAAAACCCGATTGAAGCCACTGAAGCCAATAGAAACCTATTCCGGCAAAATGCTGACTATGGATGACTATGCGGAGGTTCCAATCAACACCGAGGATCATGCAACTGTAATGCTTCGTTTTGACAACGGAAACAAGGGTTCTATTACAGTTTCCCAGGTTAATGCAGGAAGAAAGAACCGATTGAATATTGAAATTGCAGGCTCCAAGTCAAACTTTGAATTCAATTCAGAAAGACCAAATGAACTATGGATAGGTAAGCGGGAAAAGGCAAACGAAAGCCTGATGAAAGACCCTTCCCTTCTGCATCCACAAGCTTCCGCATTGGTTAGTTTCCCAGGGGGTCACAACGAAGGATTCCCTGACACTTCCAAGCAGATGTTCAAAGAGGTTTATGCCGCAGTACGAGAAGGTAAGCAGCCTGAAACTCCAAGCTTCCCGACTTTTGCGGATGGTTTGAGAGAATTGATCATCGGTGAACGCATTATTGAATCCAATAAGAAGCAAGCTTGGGTTAAAATTTAAAAACCTTTCTAGCTTTTTGTCAGTATCTTGATTTAGTATTTTAATTAACCTATAACCAAAACTTTAAATTTTAAAGCTATGAATTTGAGGAAAAGTCTCTTTTCTGTACTGATGATGGTACTGACAATTTTTGCAGCAAATGCTCAAGAAAAAGCTAGTCCAGCAAAAACAGCCGAAGGTTCTGTAGGAGATGCGAAAATTACCATTAACTATTCTTCCCCTGCTGTAAAAGGCCGGGTAATTTGGGGAGATTTGGTTCCTTTGGGACAAGTTTGGAGAGCGGGTGCCAATGAGGCTACTACCTTCACTACTACTAAGGATATTATGGTAGAAGGCCAAAAATTGCCTGCTGGAACCTATAGTTTCTTTGTTATTCCTGGCGAGTACGAATCTACCTTCATCTTCAATAAGGTCTCCAAACAATGGGGAGCATTTAATTATGACATGAAAGAAGATGCCTTGAGAGTTAGTGTACCTTCTCAGCAAACTTCTACTCTTGAAGAAAGGCTTGTTTACGAAGTAAAACCAAATAGCTTCGAAATCCGGTGGGAATACGGAAAAGCTTCCGCTAAACTCGGAGTTTAAGCTTTTTTGAAAACAGACTACAAAGCCACAGGGAAAATCCTTGTGGCTTTTTTAATTTTGCAGGATAATGCATAAGAGTTTCGATCCATTCTCCTTTGACCTTCCAGTAGCCGAAATCATCTCCGAGGTCAAAAACCACCTTGCTACCAATAATTCTCTCATTGTCCAAGCACCTCCCGGAGCAGGTAAAAGTACTCTTTTGCCATTGGCCTTACTCGAGGAACCTTGGCTAAAGGGTAAGAAAATAATACTATTGGAACCTCGAAGGCTTGCCACAAAATCCATCGCCCAAAGAATGGCATCCATGAGCAATTCTAAATTGGGGGATTTGGTGGGATACAGGATCAGGTTCGAATCAGCTATTTCTGAAAACACCCAATTAGAGGTAATAACTGAAGGAATCCTTACTAGAATGTTGCATTCAGACAATGCCCTGGAGGATGTGGGTCTTGTCATTTTTGATGAGTTTCATGAGAGAAACCTGCATTCAGAGGTAGCCTTGGCATTGTGTCGGGAATCCCAGCAAATCCTTCGTCCTGATTTGAGAATATTGCTGATGTCAGCTACTATCGATTCCCAACAGCTTGCATCCCTGCTAAACACCAAAGTAATCCAGAGTCAGGGAAGGCAATATCCAGTAGATATCCATTATCTCAAAGAAGTGGACGAATATGAGATCGGCGAGGATACTGCAAGACAAATCATCCCTCTAGCCCAACAACTTGAAGGAGACTTCCTTGTTTTTTTACCAGGGCAAGGAGAAATCAAAAAGGCAGCAGGAATTTTATCCAGAGCTTTACCAGAAGATAGCATTGTTCCTCTTTATGGGCAGTTAAGTTATTCAGAACAGCAAAAGGCTATACTTCCCCACCCAAGTGGGAAAAGAAAGATTGTCCTTTCCACGGATATAGCAGAGACTTCCCTGACCATTGAAGGGGTAAGAGTGGTGGTGGATTCAGGTTTTGCCAAATCCAGCCGTTTTGATCCAAGATCAGGTTTGTCAAAATTGGTTTTACACAGAATCAGCAAGGATTCTGCTGACCAAAGAAGCGGAAGAGCGGGAAGATTAAGTGCAGGAAATTCCTATAGATTATGGGGAAAAGGAACCCAAAACCTATTGGCTGATTTTAGGACCCCGGAATTGCTGGAAGCAGATCTGACTGGGATGGTTTTGGATATGAAAGCTTGGGGCAAACAGGACATTCGGACCATGACCTGGCTAACACCTCCTTCAGCTGGGAACCTGGCCCTTGCCGAAAAAACCCTGGAAGAAATTGAGGCAGTTTCTGAAGGTCAGTTGACTCCACATGGAAAAGAAATCCTCCAACTCCCCTGTCATCCTAGAATTGCCCATATGCTCATCTATGCTAAAAAGGCAAACCAGTTAGGACTTGGGACTGATATTGCTGCAATTTTGGAGGAAAGAGATCCTTTGAGATCAAACTCAGGGGTGGATATCAACTTAAGAATCGAAGCTTTAAGAAGATTCAGAAGCCATGGAGTCAGTATTGCACGAATCAAAAAAATTGAAAAGGTAGCTTCCTCCTATCGGAAGCTTTTTAAGATCCAAGCCGAAAATGAAGCAATTGACCCTTGGCAAACAGGCTTACTCCTTGCTTTTGCATACCCAGAACGGATAGCATCAGCCCGTCCCGGAAACAATGCCCAATTTCAATTGGCGAATGGAAAAATTGCTCAAATCGGCCATAGAGATGATTTGGCCCATGAATCCTGGTTAGCTGTTGCCCATTTAGATGCAAGGGATGGAATGGGTAAAATCTGGTTGGCAGCCCCACTGAACCCAAAAGATTTAGCACCCATGCTGAAAATAAAAGAGGTATTGGAGTGGGACAGAAAAAAGGGAGGGCTAATCGCTCATTCCGAAGTACGAATCGGAGCCATTGTTTTGGGAAAAAGACCCTTACAAAATTTTGATAAAAAACAGGTAAAAGGGGCAATTTTAGAAGCTATCAAAGATGAGGGAGAGTTTCTGCTGGATTTCAATGAAGAGGTGATGCAGCTCATCTACCAAATCCAGTCTCTTAAGAATTGGAACCCTGATCAGAATTGGCCTGATTGGAGCGTTTCAAGCTTATGTGAAAATCCGGAGAGTTGGCTTGAACCTTATCTGGAAAACCAATCAAAAAATGAGGACTTGAAGAAATTGAACCTCGTTCAGATTCTTCAGTATAGTTTGGATTTTGAGCAACAAGAGGCCATCAACGCACTGGTTCCCAATCGAATTGAAGTTCCGTCAGGAAGTCTAATAAAAATACAGTACAAAGAAGATGGACAGCCTCCCCTCTTATCAGTTCGGCTACAGGAACTATTTGGCTTATTGGAAACTCCGAAAATCAACAACGGCAAAACACCACTTCTGATAGAACTACTATCTCCCGGATACAAGCCAGTTCAACTGACTCAGGATTTAAAGAGTTTTTGGCAAAATGGATATTTCGAGGTGAAAAAAGAATTAAAAAGGCGCTATCCCAAACACGAATGGCCGGATGACCCAACTCAGGCTGAAGCCGTACGGGGAGTTAAACGAAGAAATTAACCGGGTAATTCCCTGTCCAGATAATTCAAAAACTGAAGAAATGATGCAATGGTAAAAGGAGTTTCTTCTCTGGACTGGATTTGCTCCAAAAAATTCTGACGGATTTCCGGATAATCAAGAGGGTTATACAGCTTGCTCAAAGCAGTGGCCCTAAAGGCATTGTAGACAAAGTTCTGACTCTTAAATGACTTGTCTTTCCTGTTGTAAAATGCATGTTCCAGAACCACCGGGTCAATCATTTGATCCAACCAAGGAAAACCCTTGCTGATAAAGAACTTTTCTGCAACTATCAATGCCTGAGACAACTCCGAATCATTTTCAATTGAAAAATGCTTTGGCAAAGTCTTGTCCAATTTATAAGCAGGTTGGATCAAAGTCATGGAGCGTTCGGAATAATCTCCCAAACTTGGCAGAAACTGATGAATTAGCTTTTCAACTTTATTTATTCTGACACCAAGATTGTATTCCAAAAAACTTCCCTCCGGGGTTTCAGAAAGTTGCACGAAAATCACCTGTTTTCCCTGCGGAAAGTTTTTGAAAAACATCAAATGAGTGTCATTGAACTCAAATCCAAAGTCCTTAAAAAACCCAAAATGAAGCCCTATGACATCCAGTTTCCTCACATATATTTTAACTGATGAAACCCGGATTTGTTGTTTTATCAAAGAAATAATTCCTTCAATTCCACCAGCATAGGCTCCACTTCAGACTTTTTGATTTGCAGGCTGCCTTCATCCTCTGGATTGTGAAGGTAATGGTTCCAATGTTTTTCGGCTTTTCGAATGGTTCGGGGAGTGATATCAAATTCTAACTGGTCCAAATAATCCTTTGCCAAAGTGGAAGCCTTAAAATTCCCGAATAAATAAACCCTAAAAATATCTACAAATCGCTGACTCAAATCAAACTCCTCCAAAATCTGAACAAAAGCACCTTGCTGGTTTCTGTTTTTACGGTCAAAGATCGACTCAAATATGGCATCCAGTGCTTCCTCGTTATAAGGCGTTTTGGAAAGTGCCCGGCAAGCCAAATAAGCAATTTCCCAATCATCTCCATTGACTAGCTGAATCAAGCGGTCTTTCACTTCCTCAGTTGCAATCTTACCAAGTTTGTCTGCATAGACATACGCCTCCCCTTCTTGAGGATCGCACATTTTGTCAAATAGAAATTGGATTTCCTGCTCCATAATTTTTCGGTTTATTTGCAAATATAGCTGAATAGATTGCAAGCAGATATGAAAATCCCCGGTGCACAAACAGTCAGTATAATTCAGGCAAATGATTTGGTAAACCAATGCCTGAACATTGGCCTGGCGGTGGAATACAAAAAGGAAATTAAGCAACTGGAATTCAGCACTGAACAACAGTGGATGTATCGTTTATTTATTCCCTGGAATCAGACTTGGAGCTTTGAGCATGGATTTAAACAAATGGAAGATTCCCACATAGGATTAGTATTGATACGAGCCGGCCAAGCCTGTACTGGCTATATACACAATGGGGAACTGATGGATCATAAAGTCTTTCGAGCCTACATGGTCAGGAAAAAGCAGGGAAAAAGCCAAATCAAGCATTTAAAAACAAAAGGAAAATCAAGAGCAGGCTCCAGAATTCGTCTGGAAGAATCAGCTCGCTTTTTTGAGGATATCAATGAGCGGCTTTCATTTTATGGGCGAAACCACCCAATTGATTATTGGGGTATTTCTTGCGGAAAAACCCTCTGGCCATACTTTTTTGCTTCCGAAACTGCTCCTCCTTTTTCCTCTAAAAATGATAATCTGATCCAACTCCCCTATCATATTGATCAGGCAAGTTTTCAAGAACTCAAGCAGCTAAATAGCTCAATTCACCAATTTCAATTGTTGGTTTCAGAGAGAGGCCAAAAGTTATACGAGGAGTTTTCTGAATCAGAAAATGAAACCCCAGACGACAATTGGTAAAAAAAGCCCCGATTTTTCGGGGCTTCAGGTTGGTGTGTTAAGTTGGTTTAGTGATCATTTTCCTTCTTCAGAACCCGGGTAATGATTTGAAATCATCGCTAGGGTTTCATGAGCCATTTTCACATTATATTCATAAGCAAGGCTTTTGTAATTCACCAAATCGACAATGGTACCGATGAAACAAAGACCTACAGTCAGGATATACAAAATCCCCAACCCGACTTGGCCTAGAATAAAACGGTGCAAGCCAGCAAAACCAAAGAATCCAATCAATGTTAAGATCAAAATCATTTGGGAGTCTTTTCTTCTTGCCCGATAAACCTGAGCAAATAACGACGCCTGATCATCATCCATGTTTTTCATTAGACCCTGGATGTAACCCAGTTCCATTCCTTCCAATTCCGGAAGGTGTCTCAATACATTAGCCATAATTGTGTGTTGTTTTTAGGTTTTTAATCAAATTCCAAATTCTAGAAAGGATTACCAAATAAGCCAACATGGCCAAGGGATGCATGGACCAAGACTCCTGAAACTCCCCTCTTGCAAGAAGGTTCATGGACCGGCCCAAACCACAACCAGGACACCATTCTATTCCAAGCTGACTCAATGGACAAAGGCTAAAATGCGCATCAGCCGATGGATTCAAAGTCAGAATGGCAATCATACTGGCCATCCAGAACATCAGTTCCAATGGAAATTGTGAAACCCGATTGATAATCTCTTTCATGCTTCTGAAAGTACGAAAAAGGTGCCATCCACAAAAAAGCCCCAAATTCAAGAATAAATGTGGTTTTGGCATTGATGAATGCTTGATTTACGTACATAATAATGTCCGATTATGAACGGTTAATTGAAATAGAATACATTCGAGAATAGACTGAGGCACTCCATATGATCTAAACCAAATTGGAATTTTAGTAAAGCTTCAGTTTATTCACAGCTTTCTTATTTTGAATTTGTATTTTGGATGGCCAGTAGTAAAAATTTTATGATTAAATCCTTCCTCTTTACTCTCAGCCTTTCATGGTTTTTTGTAACCCATCTTACTGCACAGACTACTAGTTTTGACCTTTGGCAGGTAAAGACAGAGGGGAAATCGAATAATCTTAAAATAGCGCCAAAAACAGCAAAACCTATTACCGATAGACCTGAATACGACAATCAGCCCTCCTTTATCAATGAATATCAAATGGTTTTTTCCGCAGCCGATGAAAATGGAAACCATGATATCATAGTTTACAATTTTGAAACGGGGAAGTTTACCAACCTCAGTAAAACGGCTTCTGTAAGTGAATTTTCCCCACAAATCACGGATTGTGGACAATACATCGGTGCTGTGGTAATGGAAGAAGATAAATCACAACGAATTTGGTTGTACCCTACCAATTTTGAAAAGCCTGAACTTTTGTACGATGATATAGAACCGGTGGGATATTATGATTGGTACAAAAATAAGGCAGCAATGTTTGTACTGGGTGAACCCAATAAATTGGTCTACGCCGAAGGCAGAAACGATTTGATCCAAATTGATGAGAATATAGCCAGATCTGTAAAAACCCGGCCCAAAACCTCTCAGATCACTTATTTGTCGTTAAAAGATCCTGTTGAAACTAACAATGGAAAAGCTCTGACCTTAAAATATTTTGACATTGAAAGTAAAGTTTTTGGAGAATTGGGTAATGGATTAGAAGGTTCTCAGGATTTTATCTGGATTGACAAAAATACCCTATTGATGGCTAGGGGTAATACAATTTATAAGAGGAAAGTCAGTGAAGGAATCTGGAAAGAAATTGGTACTATAGAATCAGATACCCATCAAAATATTAGTAGGCTAGCCTATAGCCCTGAGCTTCAAATTCTCGTGTTTGCAATAGAAAGAAAAAACCAACAATAACCTATGTACTCAAAAATCACCTATTTTCTAATTTCAGGACTTCTGGTTGGGAATTCCTTATTTGCTCAGATTGAAGACAAAAAAGGAATAGTGGCCAAAGATGCTGAATTGACCAAAGTTCAGGACGGCTTTTCATTTACAGAGGGCCCGGCAATCAATAGATTTGGAGACGTTTTCTTCACAGACCAACCTAATAACAGAATTCACAAATGGAATGCGATTTCCAATGAAGTGACAGTGTTTATGGAAGATGCTGGAAGGTCAAATGGTATGTATTTCATGCTTGACGGAACTCTTATCTCCTGTGCTGATGAGCAAAACGAGCTATGGTCTATTCAGACCACAGGAGAAAAAGAAGTATTGGTCAACTCTTTCAGAGGAAAAAAATTAAATGGACCAAATGATGTTTGGGTTCGTCCAAAAGGTGGATTATACTTTACAGACCCATTATATCCTCGCCCTTACTGGGAAGGAATCCGAGACAAGGATATGCAGCAGGACGGTCAACATGTATATTTTCTCTCGGCTGATAGATCAGAGCTATTCAGGGTAGCAGAAGATTTGGTTAAACCCAACGGAATCGTTGGTTCACCGGATGGCAAATATTTGTATGTAGCAGATATTGGCGACAACAAGACCTATAGATATGAAATAAGGGAAGATGGCTATTTGACCAATAAAACCCTGTTTTGCGATATGGGTTCTGATGGAATGACGATAGATGACAGAGGCAATATATACCTTACCGGAAATGGGGTAACTGTATTTGACCGAAAGGGTGAGCAAATCGCTCATATTCCTGTTCCAGCAAAATGGACTGCCAATGTTGTATTTGGAGCCTTGGACAGAAAAACTTTATTTATCACAGCGATGGATGCCGTTTATACTCTTCAGATGAAAACTAGAGGTGTTTGGTAAATAAAAAATCCCGCAGCCCAAATATCAATCAGGCTGCGGGATTAAAGTTTTTAAAAATTTCCGATTGGCTTAGCCGCAATTTCCATCGTCTGTGCAGCTTTCACCTTCTTCTCCTTCGGTAACCTTCAAACTCCCCTCCTTAGACAAAGAGAATTCATTCCAGGCTTGTTCTAAAGTCCGATCAAAAACTTCATCCGCCTGAGCGCCAGAAATCGCGAATTTTCTGTCAAAAACAAAGAAAGGAACCCCTCTAACTCCAATCAAATGGGCTTCGTACATATCTTGATCAACAGCATTTTCAAACTCCTTTGAGTAAAGTATTGATTTAATATTTTCTTCATCCAAACCCACTTCTTTCCCAAGCGAAATCAAAGTTTCAAAATAATCGATATTCCTAGATTCTGAAAGGTGGGCTTTTAACAACCTCTCCTTCATGGCATCCCCTTTTCCATGAACCTTTGCAAACTGCAGAAGACGATGTGCATTTTTTGAATTGGCAACCCTTGCATTTTGCAGATTATACTCTAAACCCTCCAGTTTAGCCATTTCTTCAACCTGAGTAGTGATTTGAAGGGTTTGTTCCAGGGACCAGCCTTTGGTTTTTGATAAATGCTCCAAAGAAGTCGCCGAAGGATCAGTTTGTAAATCCGGGTTCAGAAGAAAACTTTTCCATTCTATTTCTACAGCGTCCCTGTTGCCAAACTTTTGTAGGGATTTTTCCAATTTTCGTTTACCTATAAAACAAAAAGGGCAAACTATATCAGACCAAATTTCTATTTTCATTGAATTTCATTTAATTCAGTATAAATCTTATTTAATCCAAAAGAGTTCAATTGAATTTGAAAACCAAAGAATGCCCTTCCTGTGCCATGGAAATCGATGCAAAGGAGAAAATTTGCCCGATTTGCAAATATGAATTTCCAAAAAGATCCCCTTGGATTACTTGGCTCGCAATTTTCCTGCTTTTGGTTTGGATCCTTACTTACATTCTCTAAAAAAACACCCTATGAATAAGCGTTCCTTTCTCAAATCGTTGGCAGTTCTGGGCTTAAGTTCAGGCTCAGTTTTCAAAGCAAAAGCCAACATTCCTTCATTGGATGATCTTGACTTCAATTCAGATACTATCTGGGAGCAAATCCGTGCATCTTACAAGCTTAAGCCAGATTATATCAATTTGGAAAACGGTTACTATTGCTTCCTTCCTCAGGAAACCCTAGAAAAGTATATTGAACATATTCGGGAAGTGAACTATCAAGGATCCTATTACATGCGTAATGTACAATGGGAAAACAAAGCCAAAAGTGCGGCCATGTTGGCTGAATTGGTAGGAGCATCTCCTGATGAAGTGGTGATTACCCGAAACACTACAGAATCCTTAGATCTCATTATTTCAGGTTTTCCTTGGAAAAACGGAGATGAAGCCATCATGTCCAATCAGGACTATGGAAGCATGCTCAATATGTTTGAACTTGCAAAAAGAAGGCATGGCCTCGCTTTGAAAAGGATTGATATTCCAATGCATCCAAAAGATGACGAAGAAGTGGTAGAAGCTTACGAAAAAGCCATCACTCCAAAGACAAAGTTGATGATGGTGCCTCATATCGTCAATATCACCGGGCATATCCTTCCGATCCGTAAAATCTGTGACATGTCTCATAAACACGGTGTGGAAGTCATGGTAGATGGAGCCCATGCTGTCGGACATTTCGAATTTTCCATGAATGAGTTAAACTGCGATTATTATGGATCAAGCCTTCATAAATGGCTCAGTGTACCTTTAGGGGCAGGATTATTGTATGTCAAAAAAGGAAAATCAGCCCAAATTGACCCTATTTTGGCTCCCTATGAACTGGACCAGGAAGGAATCTTAAACTTGAATCACACAGGTACTCACCCAGTAGCAACAGATTTGGCTGTTATCAATGCTATAGAGTTTCACAATAAAATTGGCGGGAAAAGGAAAGAAGAACGGCTGAGATACATACAGCGCTATTGGTCAGATCAGGTCCGAGATTTACCAGGTGTAGTAGTAAATACGCCTTTAGACAGCAAGCGTTCCTGTGCCATTGCCAATGTGGGTTTGATAAAGGAATCTCCTGCTGAAATGGCTAATCGATTGATGGAAGAGTATAAAATATACACCGTAGCCATTAATGGAGCGGGAGTGAAAGGATGTAGAATTTCTCCTAATGTATACACCACCGAATCTGAGTTGGATCAATTTGTATATGCTCTAAAAAAGATGTCAGGGAATGCTTAATTGAATTTCTGCTCAATTCCATTCACTAAGTCCAAAGGATTAGGAATGTTAATTGAAACATACTTAAGGAATTGTGGGATTATTTAAAATTTTAGAAAATTTTCTTGCAATTCCTTTTCACATATTCCAACTTTACTGCCTCTAAGTAATGAATATGAATTTTCACATAGCAAACCGAAATGTCCAAAACGCGCCAGTATGCGTGATGGATTCTGCTATGTCACTTTTTACTCCTTTGAGGAGGTATAGGTTCTTTTTTAGGGTTTGAACCCTATAAGTTATTTTTGTTTTCCTTCGTGGAAAACTACCCCGGCCAATTTCCTATACAGATTAATAAAATTCACCCGAGTAAAATCGGATTAAAATTCATTCCATCAGCATGGAAAATATTTCTTTCCAAATCCTTGTTGCCGATTCATCCCACAAAGAATATGCGGAAACCATTACCGATGAAATGGCAAATTCTGCCAAAGCAAGGGGTACCGGTATCGCAAAAAGAAGCCCAGAATACATCCAGTCCAAAATGGATGAAGGAAAGGCAGTAATTGCCTTGACTTCCGATGGAAAATGGGCTGGTTTCTGTTATATTGAGGCTTGGGGCCACGGTAAGTATGTAGCAAATTCAGGACTGATCGTTTCCCCTGAATTCAGAAAGTATGGTTTAGCCAGAAAAATCAAGCGCGAAATTTTCAAACTCAGTCGTAAGAAATATCCAGATTCCAAAATTTTTGGATTGACAACTGGAGCAGCTGTTATGAAAATCAACTCAGAACTTGGCTATATCCCTGTTTCTTATGCAGATCTGACTGATGACAATGAATTTTGGAAGGGATGCCAAAGCTGTGTGAATTATGAAATTCTGATGAGTAAAAACCGTCAGAACTGTCTTTGCACTGCCATGTTGTTTGACCCAAATGCAAAAAAGAATCACATTGAGGAGATCGCATTAAGGGAAGACTTCAAGAAAGAAATCAAACTATTTGACCGTTGGGTCAGACTTAAAAAATATGTGATGCTGAAACTTTCTAAATCTAAAGATTCGGCAAAGAGCATTTTCCTTTAAACTCATTCCCCTGCTGGGGTAAACAAAATATAAACGATGAAAAAAGTTGTTTTAGCCTATAGTGGAGGCTTAGATACCACTTTTTGTGCTTTGCACCTTTCCAAAGATCTTGGATACGAAGTTCACGCAGTAATTGTAAATACAGGAGGATTCTCCAAAGAAGAATTAGAAGCAATTGAAAATAGGGCCAAAACTTTGGGAGTTGCCTCCTTTAAGATTTTGGAAGTAATGGACACTTATTACCAAGAGGTGATCAAGTACCTGGTTTTTGGAAATGTATTGAAAAACCAAACCTATCCCCTATCTGTGTCCGCAGAGCGTATCCTCCAGGCTAAATCACTCGCGGAATATGCAAAATCCATAGGCGCAAAAGCTGTGGCCCATGGTTCTACAGGTGCTGGAAACGACCAGGTTCGCTTTGATATGATATTCCAGACTATTGTTCCGGATATTGAAATCATCACTCCTATCCGTGACCTTAAGCTTTCACGTCAGGAAGAAATCGATTACTTGAAAAAGCATGGGGTTGTCATGAACTTCGAGAAGGCAGCCTATTCCATCAACAAAGGAATCTGGGGAACTTCTGTTGGTGGAAAAGAAACGCTTACCTCTTCAGAGTACCTACCTGAAGAAGCTTGGCCAACTCAAGTCACTGAATCTGAAGCTAAGGAAATCCAATTGACTTTTGTTCAAGGAGAATTAAAAGGAGTAAATGGAGAAGCTTTTGATAATCCTGTGGATGCAATTTTGAAGGTTCAGTCCATGGCTGCACCTTATGGAATAGGAAGAGATATCCATGTTGGTGATACAATTATTGGTATTAAAGGAAGAGTTGGTTTTGAGGCAGCTGCCCCACTGATTATCATCAAAGGCCATCAACTGTTGGAAAAGCATACCCTAACAAAATGGCAATTATTCTGGAAAAATCAGTTGGCAGAGTTTTATGGCAACCACCTGCACGAAGGTCATTATTTGGACCCAGTAATGAGAAACCTGGAATCTTTTATGAGCAGCACTCAGGAATTTGTTACCGGAAATGTTCGGGTTCTTCTTCAACCTTATCGGTTTACCTTACTCGGAATCAGCTCCGATCATGATCTCATGTCATCCAAGTTTGGAAGCTATGGAGAAATGAACAAGGGATACACAGGGGAAGATGTGAAAGGATTCACTCGAATTCTGGGCAACCAAACTGCCATTTTCCATAAGGTAAACAGTGGAAATGAATAAGATCAAAACAGCTATAATTGGAGCCGCAGGCTATACGGGAGGAGAGCTCCTAAGAATTTTAGTAAACCATCCTTCCTGTGACCTTGTCTGTGTACACAGCAATAGCCAGAAAGGAAAAAAAGTAACGGATGTACATCCAGACTTAATTGGGGATTGTAACTTGGTATTCACCGATGAAGTCCCAACTACAGGTTTGGATGCAGTATTTCTAGGCTTACCTCATGGAGAGACCAAAGGATTTTTGGAGGCAAATCCATTTTCAGAGGAAACGGTCCTAATTGATCTGTCCACCGATTTTCGGGACGAATCCAATGGATTTGTATATGGTTTACCTGAAGTCAATTCGGAAAAAATCAAATCTGCAAAAAAAATCGCCAACCCGGGCTGTTTTGCAACGGGAATCCAACTTGCTTTAGCACCTGCAATTTCCAAAGGTTGGGTTAATTCACCGGTCCAAATCTCTGGAATTACCGGAAGTACAGGAGCCGGAAAAAAGCTTTCGGAAACCTCACATTTCAGCTATAGAACTGGCAACATGTCTGTTTACAAGCTTTTTACCCATCAGCATTTGAAAGAAATCAAACAAACCTTCAGGCAACTGAATGAGGAATTTGATTCTGAATTGTTATTTGTACCCTACAGAGGCAATTTTTCCAGGGGAATTTGGGTGACAGCCTATTTCCCATTTGAAGGAACTGAGGAAGAAGCAGTAAATGCTTATAAGGAGTTTTATAAAGATGCGGCATTTACACACGTTTCTGATAGGGACATTGATTTAAAACAAGCGGTAAATACCAATAAGTGTATTCTTCATGTTCAAAAAGAAGCCGGTCAATTGGTGATCTATTCTGCAATTGATAACCTTTTGAAAGGAGCTTCTGGACAAGCCGTACAGAATTTCAACCTAGCATTTGGTTTGGATGAAAAGACAGGGCTGAATTTAAAAAGTATTGCATTTTAAAATTGGTGATTAAGGGTGGAGAAGGAAGAAATTTTTTACCCAAATCTGCTCTCCAATTTATAACACAGCTATAAAATGAAATTATTTGACGTATATCCCCTTATACCCGTAACCATTGAAAAGGGCCAAGGCGCAAAACTATGGGATGATCAGGGGAAAGAATATTTGGATTTGTATGGAGGGCATGCAGTGATTTCCATAGGACATACTCATCCCCATTATGTCAAGCGGATCAAAGATCAGTTGGATCAGATCGCTTTCTACTCCAATTCTATCCAAATTCCAATCCAGAAGGAATTGGCCAATAAGCTTGGAAAGCTTTCCGAACTGGAAGATTACCAGCTATTTCTCTGCAATTCAGGAGCTGAAGCCAATGAAAATGCGATCAAACTCGCTTCCTTCTCAACAGGAAAATCTGGTTTTATTGCTTTTTCTGGATCATTTCATGGAAGAACTTCCGCAGCAGTCGCACTTACCGACAATCCCAAAATCGTCGCTCCCTGTAATAAGCGGGAAGACTTCTATATCCTACCATGGGAGGATTTGGGAGCAACCGAAGAATTACTCAAGAAAGGCAAAATTGCAGGTGTAATAATCGAGGGGATTCAGGGTGTTGGTGGTATCCAAGTACCCTCTGAGGTTTTTTTAAGAAGCTTGTCAGCCTTAACAAAAAAATACGGTGCCAAGCTTATCCTCGACGAAGTTCAGGCAGGATATGGACGTACAGGAAGATTTTTCGCTCACCAGTGGGTTGAAAGATTAAAGCCTGATCTGATCTCCATGGCCAAAGGAATGGGGAATGGCTTCCCAATCGCCGGCTTGCTTATTTCTCCTGACTTTGAATCTAGCTACGGTGTGCTAGGGACCACCTTTGGAGGAAATCATCTGGCTTGCGCTGCTGGCTTGGCAGTTTTGGAAGTTTTGGAAGATGAGAAACTACAGGAAAATGCCCTAGCACTTGGAGAGAAACTCATGGAGGAACTAAAGAAAATCCAGGGGGTGGTTGAAGTCAGAGGAAAAGGCTTGATGATTGGTGTAGATTTGGATAGAGATGCAGGGCCAGTTCGTTCCGAGTTGGTAAACAAATACCATATTTTCACTGGTTCTTCCGCTGGCAAACAAACGATTCGTTTGCTTCCTCCTTTAAATATCGAATGGAATCAGTTAAATTCGTTTATAAGCAGTCTTAAAGAAATTCTGAGTAAATCCCCTACTGCTTAAGCTTATGAACCCCTCCAATAAATTGAGACATTTTACAAAATTTGAAAACCTCGAGCTTGGTCAAAAATTGGTTGAACAAGCCCTGAAGTATAAATCCAACCCCAAATTAGATTTTGAGAAGGGCCAAGGAAAGAGAATTGGTCTTATTTTCCTAAATCCTTCCCTGAGAACAAGAGTATCTACCCAACTGGCGGCATTGAATCTTGGAATGGAACCAATAGTCCTCAATATGGATAAGGAAGGTTGGGCTTTGGAAATGAAGGAAGGCGCTGTAATGAACCATGGAACTGTGGAGCACATCAAAGATGCCGCAGGGGTATTGGGAACTTACTTTGATATCCTTGCTATTCGGGCATTTCCTTCTCTTACTCATAGAGAGGATGATGTAAATGACTTTGTTTTCGGGCAGTTTCTAAAATACTGTGGTATTCCTGTAGTCAGCCTTGAATCCGCCACTCGGCATCCTTTACAAAGTTTGGCAGATCAGATTACCATGAAGGAATTTGCTCCCACGGGCAGAAAACCAAAAGTAGTTTTGACCTGGGCTCCTCATATCAAAGCTATTCCACATGCAGTGGCCAATAGCTTTGCAGAATGGACATTGGGAATGGGACATGACTTAACGATCACCCATCCAGCAGGATATGAGTTGGATGAAAATTTTACCCAAGGGGCAAAGATCGAATACAACCAGGCCAAAGCCTTGGAGGATGCTGACTTTATCTATGTGAAAAACTGGTCCGGATTTAATGATTACGGTAAAATCATTACCACCGACCCGAGTTGGATGCTGACTGAAGCACATTTGAGAAATACCAATAATGCCAAAGTAATGCATTGCCTACCGGTAAGAAGGAACGTGGAATTATCAGATGAGATTTTGGACGGACCTCATTCTCTTGTTCAAAAACAAGCTGAAAACAGAATATATGCAGCACAGGCAGCTATTAGTTACCTCCTGGATCAATATTAACTTCTAGCAATCAAACCTATGAAAATCAGTATCATCAAAATCGGCGGAAACGTCATTGACTACCCTGAAAAGCTTGATGAGTTTTTGGCTCTTTTTGCTAAATTCCCTGGGCATAAAATCATTGTTCATGGAGGAGGTGTCATGGCTTCTAGGTTTGGAGAGTCTTTAGGTGTCATGCCTGAAATGGTTGACGGCAGAAGGATAACCGATAAGGACACACTGGATATTGTCACCATGGTGTATGCAGGGTTGATCAATAAGAATGTGGTTGCCAAACTTCAAGCGCTCCATGTCAATGCCATTGGAATGACCGGCGCAGATGGAAATATTATCCGTTCGATCAAGCGTCCGGTAAAAGACATCGACTATGGTTTTGTAGGTGACATTCAGGAAGTTAATACAGATTTAATCAAGCATTTATTTCAGTCAAATCTAGTTCCTGTTTTAAATGCAATTACGCATGATCAAAACGGGCAGCTTTTAAATACCAACGCCGATAGCATTGCCTCCGCTTTGGCGACAAGCTTGGCAAAAGAACATCATGTCAATCTCTACTTTTGTTTTAACAAGAGTGGAGTATTGATCGATGAAAAAAATGAAAGTTCAATAATTCCTCTCATTAATGAGGATATTTACGAGGAACTTAAAAAAGAAAATGTAATCCACTCCGGAATGATCCCTAAACTTGACAATGCTTTTGCAGCACTTCAAAAAGGGGTACATCATGTGTGGATAGGAAAAGCAGAAAACTTGCTTTTGGCTACCAAAGGGAAACTTTCAGGGACTATAATCGAACGCCACCGCTACGATCTGTATTAATGAAAGCAAAAGAAGAAATAGTAGAAAGCTGTATTCAGTTACTGAATGATTTGATCAGCACTCCTTCCTTTTCAAAAGAGGAGGATGATACTGCTACGCTTTTGGGTAGATTTTTCGTCAAAAATGACATAGAATTTCAAAGAAAGGGAAACAATCTCTGGGCTTTTTTAAATGAGTATGATGAAACCAAAGAAACTATTTGGTTGAATTCCCACCATGACACGATAAAGCCCAATATAAGTTATACCAAAGACCCCTTTCATCCCCATGTTGAGGACGGCAAACTTTATGGATTAGGAAGCAATGATGCTGGAGGCCCCTTGGTCAGCCTCATTGGAGCTTTTCTCCATTTAAAAGAGAAATCCTTACCATTTAACCTGATTCTCATAGCTTCCGCAGAGGAGGAGATTTCAGGTAAAAATGGAATCGCCTCCCTAATTTCCCAAATCCCTCCTTGTGAACTGGCTATTGTGGGTGAACCGACCCAAATGCAATTGGCAGTAGCAGAAAAAGGCCTGATGGTCATCGATGCCAAGGCTCATGGCAAATCAGGACATGCAGCCCGAGAAGAGGGAGAAAATGCCATATACAAGGCTTTGGATGATTTATTGATTATCCGGGATTTTGAATTCGAAAGAATATCACCATTTCTGGGAAAAACTAAGGTGTCTGCAACTATCATCAATTCCGGAAAACAGCATAATGTGGTTCCAGATCTTTGTGAGTTCACTTTGGATGTTAGAGTTACGGATTCTTATACCTTGGAAGAAGCTTTAGAGGAACTGAAATCTCACCTTTCTTCTGAATTGAACCCGCGCTCCATGCGTTTGCAATCATCCCGGGTACCAATTGGGCATTTGATTTTTAAAGTAGCGGAAAAACTTCAACTTGAATGCTATGGCAGCCCTACTCTATCCGACCAGGCTTTGATCCCCTATCCATCTGTAAAAATTGGTCCAGGAGATTCTGCTAGATCTCATACCGCCAACGAATTTATCTTTGTGAATGAGATCAAAGAAGGAATTCAAGGTTACTTGGACCTGATTATCACCTATGCTGAATTAAGCAAAACCAACGAAATCGACTCATGAAAATCTGGCAAAAAGCCATTGGAAACCAAAAAGAAGTAGAATCTTTTACCATCGGTAGAGACCCTGAATTCGATATTATTTTAGCTCCTTTTGATGTATTGGGTTCAATGGCCCATGCTGAAATGTTGGCAAAAATCGGACTTTTGACTGCTGAAGAGAATCAAACTCTTCAAAATGGTCTTCGGGAAATTTATAAGGAAATCGAGCAGGGTAAGTTTGAAATAGCCCCGGGCGTAGAGGATGTCCATTCCCAGGTAGAGTTTTTGTTGACTGAGAGATATGGTGAAGTCGGAAAAAAACTTCACAGTGGAAGAAGCCGAAATGATCAGGTTTTGGTGGACTTGAAACTATTCTACCGTGCAGCAATCAGTGATCTCGTAGAAGAAAGTAGGGAGTTGTTTGAATTGCTCCTTGAACTTTCTGAAAAGCATAAAGGAGACCTGATGCCTGGCTACACACATACCCAATTAGCCATGCCTTCATCCTTTGGCTTATGGTTTGGATCCTTTGCTGAGGGTTTGACTGAAGACCTTGGCTTGCTTAAAGCCGCATTTGATTTATCCAATAAAAATCCATTGGGATCGGCAGCTGGATACGGTTCCAGCTTCCCGTTAGATAGAACATTTACCACAGATTTATTGGGTTTCTCAGACCTTCATCATAATGTCATCAATGCCCAAAACTCCAGAGGAAAAACCGAAAGAACTTTGGCATTTGCTATGGCCGGAATGGCAGGAACCTTAAATCGTCTTGCCGATGACGTTTGTCTATTCATGAACCAGCACTTTGGTTTTATTTCATTTCCGGACGACCTAACTACAGGTAGCAGTATTATGCCTCACAAAAAAAATCCGGATGTATTTGAATTGATCAGAGCAAAAACCAATCAAATTCAGGCAGTTCCCAATGCTGTAAGCCTTATTTTAACTAATTCAACAACAGGATACCACAGAGATTTACAGCTCTTAAAAGAAGAAATATTCCCGGCAATTGATAGTCTTAAGTCTTGTATTTCTATGACTGCCTTTATGCTAAAATCCATTCGAATCCGGGAAAACATCCTAAGCGATTCATTCTACAAACATGTATTTTCTGTAGAACAGGTCAATGAATTGGTTTTAAAAGGAGTTCCATTCCGAGATGCATACAAACAAGTCGGCTTGGCAATAGAGTCTGATGATTTTGCTCCAGACCAGTCCAAACTCAACCACACGCATGAAGGAAGTATTGGTAACCTTTGTACTGAACAAATTCGCGAAAAAATGATCCGGGCTCTTGATGCTTTCAATTTCAATAAAGTTGAATCGGCACTCAACTCACTTATTCAATAAATAAAGGGGGTTTTCCCCCTTTCTATTTTTTTCAATCCATATTTTTATTAAAGAAAGGTGAATACACGAACACCTTTCCGGTTTGGATTTATCCTGAATTTTCTAGCACAATTCTAAACTTTACTTATTTTTATATAAGTAAGATTTTTAGAATTACGTATACCCAGGACTCCAAATGCAATGAAAAACAATCTGTTAGGAAAAAACTTACCTTATGACCTCAAGTCAAGTCTTGTGGTATTTTTGGTTGCATTACCTCTTTGTTTGGGTATAGCAGTTGCAAGTGGCGCTCCTCCAATGTCAGGACTGATTGCCGGAATTGTAGGTGGAATAATAATCGGATCATTGTCTGGTTCCCATGTCAGTGTAAGTGGTCCAGCAGCGGGCCTTACTGTCATTGTTTTGGACTCCATTTCAACTTTAGGAACCTTTGAATTATTTCTTGCGGCAGTAGTGGTAGCGGGATTAATGCAACTGGGATTTGGTCTTCTTAAAGCTGGTGTTCTAGGATATTATTTTCCCCACTCAGTAATCAAAGGAATGCTAACCGCAATTGGCTTGATTTTGATTTTAAAGCAAATTCCTCATGCATTAGGATATGATATAGATTCCATGGGTGATGAAGCTTTTCTTCAGGCAGATCAACACAATACGTTTACAGAAATCTGGTATGCCATACAATATTATAGTCCCGGAGCTATTCCCATAGTCGTCATCGGCCTGTTGATCCTTATTCTTTATGAAAAGCCGTCAATTAAAAACCATAAGGTCTTTGGGATCATCCCGGGAGCACTTTTGGCAGTAATCTCAGGAATAGTCATCAATAATAGCTATGGAATGTGGATACCCGATTGGAAACTGGAAGGAGAGCATTTAGTAAATATTCCTGTTTTAAATGGGATTGGAGAAATTTCCAGCCTTTTAACTTTTCCAAATTTTGGATTAATCAACGACCCGGCTTTTTGGATTATAGCAGTTACCATAGCAGTCATAGGAAGTATTGAGACGCTGCTGAGTATTGATGCCGCCGATAAAATAGACCCACAAAAAAGAATAACGCCGGCAAGCAAAGAACTGGTTGCTCAAGGTTTAGGCAACAGTATTTCCGGACTGATCGGTGGACTCCCCATAACTGCAGTTATTGTAAGGTCTTCTGCCAATATCAGTTCGGGAGCAAAAACCAAGCTTTCGGCCATACTTCACGGAGTCTTGTTACTTCTCTTGGTACTGGCCATTCCCCAAATTTTGAATTTGATTCCCTTGAGTTGTCTTGCTGCGGTTTTGATTATGGTAGGCTTCAAGCTGGCTAAACCATCTATATTTTTTGGAATGTATGAAAAGGGAAAAGACCAATTTATCCCTTTCCTAGTGACTGTTTCAGCTATACTTTTTACAGACTTGCTGGTGGGAATTGGAATCGGGATGGTCATAGGGCTATTTTTTGTTATAAAAACCAATTACCAACGTGCTGTAAGAATCACTGAACTTCACGGTAACTATTTAATAAAACTTCAGAAGGATGTCTCTTTTTTAAATAAAGCCCCATTGATGCATCAATTGGGATTGATCCCATCGGGAAGCTATGTGGTGATCAATGCCCAAAGGGCAAGGTTTATTGACAGTGATATTCAGGAAGTTCTGAATGACTTCATCCGTACCTCTTCCGATAAAAATATCACGGTATCCGTAGAGGGATTTAATTACAATCTAAAAGAAACTTTATGAACCCGTACGAAAAACTGCTCTTACAGAATAAAGCCTGGTCTGAAGAAAAGACTGAATTTGATAAGGATTTTTTCACAAGATTGGCTTCCCAACAAAAGCCAAAATTTTTGTGGATCGGCTGTTCAGATAGCCGAGTGCCAGCAAATGAAATTACAGGAACTGACCCGGGAGAAATATTTGTCCATAGAAATATCGCAAATATGGTAGTTCACACTGACCTAAACTTATTGTCCGTTTTACAGTATGCAGTGGAAGTATTGAAAGTGGAGCATATAATAGTTTGCGGGCATTATGGATGCGGAGGAGTTGATGCTGCATTGACAAATAGTCATATGGGGCTTATCAACAAATGGTTGAGAAACATCAAAGAGGTCTATAAGACCTATCAAAAGGAAGTGGATTCCCTACAAGAGCATTCTGACAAAGTGAACAAACTGGTAGAATTCAATGTGATTGAACAATGCCAGGATTTGATCAAGACTTCCATTGTTCAAAAAGCTTGGCTGGAAAGAAAGGGACCGGAAATCCACGGTTGGGTATATGGCTTGAAAAATGGACTTGTCAAAGAACTGGTTACGATCAAACCGGAGATCGAAAATATTAATCCGATTTTTAGGTATAATCAAGAACAACTGAAGACAGACCTCTAAAATTTTCTCAGGAAAGTGGGTTTCATTTTGAAAACTCGCTTTCCCTGATTTACTTTGCAGCATCCTTCTACTTTTTGCGTGGGAGGATTTATAAAGAAGAGGCGAGAGACAGGCTCTATGACCCTCTGGCAACCTGGAAAAACCAAGGTGCCAATTCCTGCCAAGTAAGAAGGTCTTGCTTGGAACTATAAATTCTCTGCGATATGAAAACAGGATTTAATTTCCCCTCCTTTTTGGTAATTCTATTTACTAATCAGCGGATATTGTTGATTTCGCAGGTTTTTCATGCCTTACTTCAAGCCTGTTTCAGGCCTTTCTATCAGTAAGCTTTTCAGAAATTCAAATTTTAACAAATAAACCTTTTCACTATGTCTGCACATTATCGATTTGAAACTCTTCAACTTCATGCTGGTCAGGAACCGGATCCAACAACCAATTCCAGAGCCGTTCCCATTTATCAAACCACTTCTTTTGTTTTTAACTCCGCAGAACACGGAGCCAATCTTTTTGGCCTGAAGGAATTCGGAAATATTTATACAAGGATCATGAATCCTACAACTGATGTTTTCGAAAAAAGAATCGCTGCATTGGAAGGTGGAGTGGCAGCAGTTGCTACATCCTCGGGACAAGCTGCTCAGTTTTTAGCATTGAACAATATTCTTCAGTCAGGCGAAAACTTTGTTTCAACCTCATTCCTTTATGGAGGTACTTACAACCAATTTAAAGTTGCTTTCAAGCGAATTGGAATTGAGGCAAGATTTGCAAAAGGAGATTCTCCAGAGGCATTTGAAAAGCTTATAGATTCAAAAACAAAAGCCATTTACCTGGAAACAATCGGCAATCCAGAATTCAACATCCCAGATTTTGAAGCCATAGCGGAATTGGCAAAAAAACACGATATCCCATTGATAGTGGATAATACTTTTGGCGCCGGTGGGTATTTGTTCAGACCTCTGAAACATGGAGCGAATATAGTAACTGCTTCTGCCACCAAATGGATAGGTGGACATGGAACTTCAATCGGAGGAATCATCATTGATGGAGGAAATTTCAATTGGGGAAATGGAAAGTTCCCACAGTTTTCTGAACCTTCAGAAGGATACCATGGCTTGAACTTTTGGGAGGTTTTTGGTGAAAACAACCCATTAGGACTACCTAATATTGCCTTTGCAATCCGGGCAAGAGTAGAAGGCCTTCGAGATTTTGGACCTGCGATAAGCCCTTTCAATTCCTTCCAGCTCTTGCAGGGAATTGAAACTCTATCCCTTCGTGTTCATCGTACTACCGAAAATGCTCTGGAACTAGCCAAATGGTTGGAATGGCATCCACAGGTACAGAAGGTCAATTATCCGGGGTTGGAGTCCTCCCCTTACCATAAATTGGCAAAAAAATACCTCAAAAACGGATTTGGAGGAGTTTTAAGCTTTGAGATAAAAGGTGACAAGGAGCAAACTTCTGCCTTTATAAATAACCTAAAGCTTATATCCCACCTAGCAAACGTAGGAGATGCCAAAACCCTGATCATCCAGCCTGCTGCTACTACGCATCAGCAATTAAGTGAGGAAGAACAGCGAGCCTCAGGAGTAAGTCCTACTCTTCTTAGATTATCTGTGGGGATAGAACACATTGATGATCTGAAAGGTGATCTTCAACAAGCCTTCGATTTAATTTAATTAGCCTGATGAACCTAAAAAGTCAATACGCTTCTATTACCATGAGTCAAAGTATATTTCATTCGACCACTCCGTTAAACTTAGAATCTGGAGAATCCCTTCCCGAATTTGAATTGGTTTATTCAACCTACGGTCAGTTGAATGAAAACAAAAGCAATGTGGTTTGGGTAATCCATGCTTTGACTGGAGATTCCAATGTTTCAGAATGGTGGAGTGGCTTGGTTGGGGAAGATAAATTTTATGATCCCGCGGATTTCTTTATAGTCTGCGCCAATCTTTTGGGTTCCTGCTACGGTTCAACCAGTCCATTAAGCATAAACCCAAGTACCGGAGAAACCTATTTCTATGATTTTCCCCATCTCAGCCCAAGGGACCTCGCAGTTTCACTTGATCGATTGAGAATTCATCTAGAACTGGATGAAATTCATACTTTGATTGGAGGTTCATTAGGTGGGCAAGTCGGGCTAGAATGGGCTTTTAGTTTGGGAGAAAAACTCAAAAATGCGATAATTTTAGCCTCAACAGCTAAATCATCTTCTTGGGTAAAAGGCTTTAATGAAGCGCAAAGGATGGCTATTGAATCAGATTGTACTTGGGGTGAAAAGAGACTTGATGCAGGTAAAAAAGGACTGGAAGCTGCAAGAGCTATCGCTATGCTTAGCTATAGGCATCCGGAAGACATGGAAAAAAAGCAATCCGACACAGATGAGAAATTGGACAACTTCCGTGTTTCCTCCTATTTAAGATATCAAGGACAAAAGCTGGCAAAGCGGTTCAACGCACTTTCCTACTGGACTCTGACCAAAGCAATGGACAGTCATGATTTAGGAAGAGGAAGAGAAAGCGCAGAAAAAGCCTTGGAAAAAATCAGTGCGAGAGTATTGACCATTGGGGTTAACTCCGATCTACTATTTCTACCTCATGAATCAAGATTCATCAGCCAGCATGTACAACGAGGAACCTATAAGGAAATCCAATCCACAGCTGGACATGATGCTTTTTTGATCGAATTTGAGCAACTCGCCTATTTTCTGAAATCATTCTACCTTGAAGAAAATAAACCGGATTAATTTCCGGTTTATTCCTCCTCACTTTTCAATTCTATTTTGAAAACCAAAAGACAGTAGAATAACGAAAGCAATTGTCAGCTTTTAAATTTTTATTACCCTATCAGGTTAAATTCTACTTAGATTTGAATTCATTCAGAGTAAAAGGAATTCAAAATTGAGTCATTTAAGCGTTTGCCTTTCTGGGGTTGAGTTAGTTTTATTAAAGGAGAAGGCGGTTTGGCTCCCGGAGGAAAAGGCACTACTGATCGCTGACCTTCACTTTGGGAAAGCATCTCATTTCAGAAAATCCGGTATTCCCATACCAGAACCCATACATGATCAGGATTTCATGATTTTGAAAAGATTGATTGAAACCTTTCAAGCAAATCATGTTTACTTTTTGGGAGACCTGTTTCATAGTGATTGGAATGCGCAGTGGGAAACTGTGATGGATTTTTTATCCACTTTTCCAGATACAAATTTTCATCTGATCAAAGGCAATCATGATATCCTCTCCCCTTCTTTTTATACTAATTCCCTTTTGGAGGTCCATTCCGAAATATTGACTATGGGTCAGAAAATCCTAAGTCATGAACCCTTGGAAGAAGTACCAAGGGGATATTTAAACATTTGCGGGCATATACACCCAGGAATACGATTACAGGGAAAAGCAAGACAAAACCTTCGTATACCATGCTTTTATTATGAAAACCACCAATTGATATTACCCGCTTTTGGAAATTTCACAGGACTTTTCATGATGAAACCCAATTTAAGCAGTCAGATATATGGAGTTGCTGCCTCCAAAGTCATTCCTATCCTTTCCTGATTTAAGATTGGCAAAATCCTTGGTGTTGCTTAGCTTTGATCAGAATTAAAAATCCATGGCAAATTATCCAAGAAAAAAGAAAATACTCGGACATTTCAAATATGGAAGTGTACTATTCAGTACCACCCTATCCTTGTTTATTGTAGGCTTATTTGGACTCATACTCATTCAGGCAAGGACTATCACCAGTATGATTAGGGAGAATATTGAAGTTCAGGTCTTTTTGGATAAAAACCTCAAGGACTCTGAATTAAAAAACATCAATCAGGATTTAGCCAGTAGACCTTTTGTATTGCGAAAAACAGATAGCTTAAGCCTTAGGTTTATTTCAAGTGAAGAAGCCGCAGCTACATTTATAGAAAGTACCGGTGAGGATTTTACAAAATTCCTAGAAGACAATCCTCTACATGACAGTTATGTCATTGGTATTGCTGAAGAATTTCAAACTTCTGAACAACTAGACAGGATTGCAAAGGAGCTTGAAAGTATCGAAGGGGTTTTTGAAGTCTCGTACATGACAGATTTGGTTGAATCTATCAATAAAAACCTCTTGAAAGTAAGTTTGGTAATGGGAGGATTTATTTTGATTTTGATAATAACAGTGGTCATGTTAATCAACAATACAATACGCCTGGCCCTGTTTTCCCAAAGATTCTTGATCCGTTCCATGCAATTAGTAGGAGCCACAAGAAGTTTCATCCGAAAACCATTCTTGCTTCGTTCCTGGTTTTTTGGAATGCTAGCGGGAGCTATAGCCTCTTTGGTTTTGTTTGGATTGATAACTTATGCAAAAAGTGCCATAGAAGGATTCGCGCTTTTGCAGAATACCGACCTTCTCTTAATTCTATTCGGAATATTGATAGTAATTGGTGGTTTGCTTTCTTGGGCTAGCACCTTGCGCGCTGTCAACAAATATTTGAACATGTCCTTGGACGAATTATACTGATATGAGCAAAGCATCATTTCCTTTTACAAAGAAAAACTACAAACTCATGCTGATTGGGATTGCCCTGATCTTGCTGGGCTTTTTATTGATAGGTCTAGATTCTGATCCCCACGGTAACGGGATCTTAGGTCTTACCATAGGCCCTATCGTTACTTTAGCAGGGTTTATATTTGAGTTTTATGCCATTTTCGCCAAATCTGAAAAAGATTAATCCTTTCTAGGAAGATTTCTTTTCAAAAGGAATATAAAAATGCAAGAACAAGAACCCTATGGGGAGGTTTTTCTAATCGATAAGCCAAAAGAATGGACCTCATTTGATGCGGTAAAAAAGATCAGAAATGCATTGAAAATTAAAAAGGTGGGACATGCGGGCACCTTGGACCCTTTAGCAACCGGTTTGCTGATCATCTGTGCTGGAAAACAGACCAAGCAAATTGAAAAATACATGGGTCAGGAAAAGGAATATGAGGGAACATTTGTAATTGGATCCACTACTGAGTCATTTGACTTAGAAAAACCTGTAGTGCCTGTGGCTGATCCCTCCCACATTACCTTGGAAGATGTAAAAAAAGCCGCAGCTCAACTTACTGGTGATATCATGCAGATTCCTCCCATGCATTCTGCCATCAAAGTTGATGGTAAACGAGTCTATGAGGCTGCAAGAGTAGGAAAAGAAATTAAAATGGAAGCCCGACCTGTGCAGGTTCGTGAATTTGAAATTACCCGATTTGAAGGTAATGAAGTTGATTTTCGAATTTCCTGTTCAAAGGGAACTTACATCCGAAGTCTTGCCAGAGATTTAGGGGAAATTCTCCAGGTTGGGGCTTATATGAGTCGCTTGTGCCGAACACGCATTGGTGACTTTCATTTATCTAATGCCAAACAACTTTTACCTTTGATAGAAGAAATAAAAGCCCGGAAAGCCAATGAAAATCTATGAAGGACTAAATGATTTCCCAAAAGTCCCAAACCCAGTGGTTACCAGCGGAACTTTTGACGGTGTTCATTTAGGCCATCAAAAAATCCTAGAACGGATACGGCAAATCGCCCGTTCTATTGGAGGGGAAACGGTCCTGATCACTTTTTGGCCACATCCCAGGCTGGTTCTTTATCCTCATGAACATAAACTAAGGTTATTGAGCACATTTGAGGAAAAAACAAAATTGCTTAGACAATTCGGGATTGATCATCTAATTACCATTCCTTTCACCAAGGAATTTTCCCAGCTTACTTCCCAGGAATTTATTGAGCAGATCTTGATGGAAAAGATAGGCACCAAGAAACTGGTTATCGGCTATGATCATCGATTTGGAAAAAACCGGGAAGGAAGTTTTGAATACCTTCAAGCACATTCCTATGAATACGGGTTTGATTTGGAAGAAATTTCCAGACAAGATGTAGACGAAATCGGAGTTTCCAGCACCAAAATCCGGTTTGCTCTTGAAAAAGGAGATATAGAAACAGCCAATTCATATTTAGGCAGACCGTATGAACTTAACGGATTGGTTATTAAAGGACAGCAAATCGGAAGATCCATCGGTTTTCCGACCGCCAACATTCATATTCCCAATGATTATAAACTCATTCCAAAAGATGGCGTTTATGCAGTAGAAGCCTGTGTGGATGGGTTGATGTACAAAGCCATGCTCAATATTGGTAATAGACCAACTGTTGACGGGACCAAAAAAACAGTAGAAGCCCATCTTTTTGACTTTCAGGGTAATCTTTATGACAAACAAATCACAATTTTTCTCAAAGCATTTTTAAGAGATGAACAAAAATTTGAAAATCTGGATGCCTTAAAACTCCAGCTACAGAAAGATCAGAAAAGAGCTAAATCTTTACTATAAACCCAAATATATATGATCAATAAAACAGTCAGAGATGCCAAAGAAGCTGTGGCAGATATATCCAGTAACTCCTTTTTGATGATGGGAGGATTTGGGTTATGTGGAATTCCTGAAAACAGCATTGCGGCACTATTGGAAAGGGATATTGATGGTCTGACCATCGTGTCCAACAATGCCGGTGTGGATGATTTTGGTATTGGCTTATTGCTCCAAAAGAGAATGGTCAAAAAAATGATTTCAAGCTACGTGGGTGAAAATGCGGAGTTTGAACGGCAACTTCTCAGCGGTGAATTGGAAGTAGAATTGATTCCCCAGGGAACCTTGGCAGAACGGGTACGTGCAGGAGGTGCCGGGATTCCGGCCTTCTTCACTCCTGCTGGTGTGGGAACCGAAGTAGCCGAAGGAAAGGAAACACGAGAATTTGACGGGAAAATATACTTAATGGAAAAGTGGCTCAGAGCAGACTTTTCAATTGTCAAAGCATGGAAAGGTGATACTGCCGGTAATCTTATATACAAGGGTACAGCCCGCAATTTCAATCCAATGATGGCTGCCGCCGGAAAGATTTGTATTGCCGAAGTAGAGGAACTGGTTCCTGTGGGTGAACTTGACCCCAATCAAATCCACACTCCGGGAATATATGTTCAGCGGATTTTTCAAGGCAAGGATTATGAAAAGCGAATTGAGAAACGAACGGTAAGTAAGGACTGAGAAATTTTTCCTATTGAAATAGTCAGAGTAAACCCAAACCAGGTAACCCTATGCTAAGCAAAGAACAAATAGCCCAAAGAATAGCCAAAGAAGTCCAGAATGGACAATACATCAACCTAGGAATTGGAATCCCTACCCTAGTTGCAAATTATATACCTTCCAATCTTGACGTAGTCCTACAGTCAGAAAACGGTCTTTTAGGGATAGGCCCATTCCCCACTGAAGACCAAGTGGATCCGGACCTGATCAATGCAGGCAAACAAACCGTATCCATGGTCAAAGGATCCGTCCTTTTCAATTCAGCTGAATCCTTCGCCATGATCCGAGGCGGGCATGTACACCTAACAATATTGGGAGCTATGGAAGTATCGGAAAATGGAGATATAGCCAATTGGAAGATACCCGGTAAAATGGTCAAAGGCATGGGAGGTGCAATGGATCTCGTTGCATCCGCAGAAAACATTATTGTGGCAATGCAGCATTGCTCCAAGGATGGAGAATGCAAACTTTTACCGGAATGCACACTACCAATAACCGGAGTTCGATGTGTCAAAAAAATAGTATCAGACTTGGCAGTCTTGGATATTTCCCCTGAAGGAGGCTTCATTCTTAAAGAAAGAGCCCCTGGAGTAAGCGTTGAGTTTATCAGAGAAAAAACCTCAGGAAAATTGATTATTGAGGGAGAAGTTCCTGAAATGGAGTTTTAATAAATCACAATCAAGGGAACTTGCCTGTGCGATAGATAGTTTTCAATCAAATTTAATCAAATGAAGAATTCAGAAATAAAGTTTCAAGTCTCTCTGGATGAGAATAATATTCCAAAAGCCATACAGTGGGATGCATCAGACAAAGAGGGAGAAGGATTGGAATCAACCAAAAGTATCAGTTTGAACGTTTGGGATAATCTCAACCACAGTACCCTCCGAATAGACCTTTGGACTGAAGAAATGTCTGTGGCTGAAATGAAGCGGTTTTACATTGATGTGATAGGCGGAATGGCTCAAACAATTTTGTCGAGCACCGGTGATGAATACATGTCTGAGGAGATGAAAGATTTATGTGACAGATTGGTTCGTCATGTGAATGAAGAAAACTCAAGACAATCCAAATAACTACCAACTAAAATAGACCTGAATCTTATCAGGTCTATTTTTTTTAACAAATGTCAAAATCCTTTATAATTTTTTAGATACTCAATAAAAGAAGGTTAGCGATTGAGATTCAGCAAGAAACAAATCGATTTGTTTTCAGTTTTTCATAAAGTAGTTGAAAGTTTAAAAATCCACCTTATTTATTACATCAAAAATAGTTTCCAATTTTTTTGCAAAATCATTGATTATTCAGTTTTTGCCATAAATTTCGGATCACCTATACATTTTCACCCAACTTTTGTATAAGTAAATCTAATAACTCCAAAATAGCTTATGAGTAAATTTACAAGAAAAATGTGGGGGATTGTCGCTGCACTAATCCTCCTAGCTCAAATGGTCGTGGGCCAAGGATTTGCCCAAACCACAATCTCGGGAACTGTTACAGATGCAGATACCCAAGAGACATTAATCGGGGTAAATATTATTGTCAAAGGAAAAGTAATCGGAACGATTACTGATTTGGATGGTAGATATACCCTAAATGTGAATCAAGCCCCTCCTTTTACCCTGGTATTTTCAATGGTGGGATATACCACCCAGGAAATTGAGGTGACCGGAGGCATGACTTCTCTTGATGTTTCACTTTCCGAATCCACTATGTTGGGCTCAGAAGTGGTAATTTCCGCATCGCGTGTAGAAGAAAGTGTGATGAAATCTCCAGTTTCCGTTGAAAAAATGGATATCATCGCCATCCGTGAAGCCCCACAAGCGAGCTTTTATGATGCGCTCAATAACCTAAAAGGTGTAGAAATGAGCACACAATCCTTGACATTTAAATCCTTTAACACTCGAGGATTTAATGCCAACGGAAACGTAAGAACCGTTCAAATGATTGACGGTATGGACAATCAAGCTCCAGGGTTGAACTTCTCTGTAGGAAACATAGTAGGGATTTCTGAACTGGATCTTGAAAGTGTAGAACTTCTACCAGGTGCATCCTCTGCCCTGTACGGTCCAAATGCCATCAACGGGATCTTGCTGATGAACTCCAAAAACCCTTTCCAGTATCAAGGGCTTTCTGCTTCAGTAAAGACAGGAATCATGAATGAGGAGAGCAGATCCACTCCATCAACAGGTTTCTATGATTTCAGTGCCAGATATGCCAAAGCATTCAATGACAAGCTTGCTTTCAAGGTCAATGTTCAATATTTAAGAGCAGACGACTGGCAGGCAAATGATTTCAGAGATCAGTCTTTATTGAATGGTTCTTCAATTGCTACAGGAACCCGTGAAAATAACCCAGGATACAATGGTGTAAACGTCTATGGTGACGAAACCAATGTAAACATGTTCTCCGTGGCGCAGTCAATGGTTTCAGCCGGTGCTCTACCTGCTGCAGCTTTGGGCTTGATTCCACAAACTTCAGTTTCTAGAACGGGTTACTTTGAGCGAGACTTGGCAGATTATGGAACCAAATCCTTAAAACTCAATGCTGCTTTGCACTGGAGATTGAATGACCGTGTAGAAGCAATTCTTCAAGGAAATTATGGCTTTGGTACTACTGTGTATACCGGAGCAGACCGTTATTCTATTGCCAATTTTAAATTGGGCCAATACAAGGCTGAATTGCGAGGTGCAAATTGGTTCCTTAGAGCATATACCACCCAGGAGCGTTCAGGTGATGCTTTTGCCGTGGGTATTGCCGCACAAGGAATCAATGAAGCTTGGAAGCCAAGCTCACTTTGGTTCCCTCAATACGTAGGGGCATATGCACAAGCTGTTCAAGGTGGAATGACTTCTGATCAAGCACACGCTGCTGCTAGAGCTTTTGCTGATCAGGGAAGATTCATGCCTGGAACTGCACAGTTTAACCAAGCACTTGCTGATGTAACCTCCAGACCAATCCCAGGAAATGCATCTGGTGTAGGAGCAAAATTTGTCGACAAATCCAACCTGTATCAAGTAGAAGGTTCTTACAACCTATCTGATGCTATCAAGTTTGCTGAATTCGTAGTTGGAGGTAATTACAGAGTGTATCAACTCAACTCAGAAAAAACGCTCTTCGCAACAGACGAAAACGGCAATGAATTTAACATCAAAGAATACGGAGGTTATGTTCAAGGCTCCAAAATGCTCTTCAATGACCATTTCAAACTGACAGCTTCAGTTCGATATGATAAGAATGAGAACTTTACTGGACAGTGGTCCCCAAGAGTTTCCGGAGTATATTCAGTAGGTAACCATAACTTCAGAGCTTCTTACCAGACTGGTTTCCGTATCCCAACTACCCAGGATCAATACATTGATTTATTGACTCCTCAGGCTAGATTGTTAGGTGGTCTTCCTATTTTCAGAAGCCGATATGGATTTAATACCAACCCAGTTTATTCCTTATCTACAGTTTCTGACTTTGGAGCTGGAGTTCTAGCTGATGTAAGTAACCCTGCTATTATTCAGGCTGCAATTAACCAAGCTACTCAAATTGTAATAGGACAAGTTCAGGCTGGTCAAATCCCTAATGATCCGGCAGCAATCCAAGCAGCTGTTGCGGCACTTGCTACTCAACTTGTACCTGTTGTAGCCTCTACCAACAATTTGGAAACATTAAAGCCATTTGAACTTTCCGAATTCAAGCCTGAAAGAGTAAAATCATTTGAAGTTGGTTATAAAGGCTTGTTTGGAAACCGATTGTTGATTGATTCCTATGCCTATTTCAACAGATTTGAAAACTTTATCGGCGGACAGGTTTTGATCCAAGATGGAAATCCAACTACTGGATCTCAAGGCCCCAATGCAATTACTGGTCTTAATCTAATTGGAGTAGGTCCAGGAGGAAGAACAATTTTCTCTATCCCAGTGAACAGAACTGAAATCATCAAGTCTTGGGGATGGGCTTTGGGTATGGACTACAAACTTCCAAAAGGTTATTCAATCGGAGGTAATGTGTCTTACAATACCCTTTCCAATCTGGATGAACTTGCAGAAACTGGATTCCAGCCAAGCTTTAATACTCCAGAATACAGGTATGTTTTGAATTTTGCCAATAGAGAGGTTTACAAAAACCTTGGTTTTGCAGTAGCATACAGATGGCAGGATGAGTTTGTATGGCAGTCCTCATTTGTAGGCCCTGCTGTATCTTCTCAGCAACTTTCTGTGATGCCAGCATTTGGCACCTTCGATGCCCAGTTAAGCTACAAGTTGAAGAGCATGAAATCTATCCTCAAAGTAGGTGCTTCCAATCTCTTCTCCAACGGTTATCGTCAGGCCTGGGGTAACCCAACTGTTGGAACCATGTACTTCGTCAGCCTTTCTTTTGATGAATTCCTGAATTAATCACAATCAACCACCAACCAAAAAGCCACCCTCAAAGGTGGCTTTTTCATTTTTATGGTTGACCAAGTTTTATTTGACCTCATGGAAATATTCCCGGTCAAATATCCGGGAGTAAATCACAGAGGGAATGCGGTCATGATAAGGCATTAAGTCCTGCAAGACTTTTTGTTGAGATTCATGTGCTTTCATGACTTGCAGTACCCGATTGAAATAAGGCTGAGTAATTATTGAAAAATCAGGTTTGGGCAAACCCTTTTCTGCCTCTTTCGGGTAATTCCTCTGAAAACCTGAAGATAATTTTAAAGCAACTTGAATTTGTTTGGGAGAAAGTGTGACCTGAAATAAGGACTGAGGCGAAAAGCCTGCTTTTCCTTTATTCTCCATAAAAACCTCTTCCAATGCCAACCCAGAAAGCCGATGATCTGGATGACCGTAAAGCCCTACCTTTGAATCATAAGAAATAAGAACATCCGGTTGAATCTGATGTATCTGCGAAAAAGCAATCCTTTTTATGCTATCCAAACCAATTTCGGCCAATCCGCTGTCTGGATAATCGAGCAAATGAAGTTGCTCAACTCTGATTATTCCTGCAGCCTGCTTCATCTCTTCAGCCCTAATTTTAGCCAATTCTTCTTTGGAATAGCCCTCCCCTGAGTTCCCTGCTTCACCTTTGGTAAGACAAAGAAGATGAACTTCATGCCCCTCATCCACTAGCTTCATCAAAGTCCCCGAAACAGTGACTTCATCATCTGGATGTGGAAAAAATGCCAGAATCCTTTTCTTATTTTCCCTTGAAATCAAATGTTCACGGGTTTCGATTTCTGAATCATGCAGTTGATTTCTACCAACTAAGATCAATAGGTATGAAAAAAACAGGAGCAGCACTAAGGCCACTCCTGCAATTTTTAAAAGTCTTGTGATCACTCTTCTCCAGTTAAACTACTTAGAAAACTAACCAGATCTCTCAACTCTCTTTTGGTCAATTGGTCTCCCATTGGAGGCATACTGGAAGGCGCTTTTTTAGAACTAACGATATCTGCAGTCGGATAGACTTTTTCCGCTTGACCTCCCACGCTGATGGTGATTCCATTTGAATTTTCCTCAATTAAAGTCCCTGTGATGGTTTCTCCATTCCCCAACTCCAGAGTAATAAACCCAAAGCCCGGTGCTAACCTTGCGCTTGGATCCACCAAGGCAATTAACAATTCCTCTCTACTTAGCCTATTCCCTACTCCATTCAATCTCGGACCGGCATTTCCGCCCATATCATCATAAGCATGACATCTGATACACTGAGCAGTTTGGTTTTGGAAGAAAATTGACCTTCCTTCCCTAACACTTCCTTCGGCCAAAGCACCAGCAAATTTCTTCCACTCGCTTCCATTGGTTTTATTCTCCAAAAGTGTGTTAAACTGGGATTGAAGTGCTTCTGAACCTGTAGAAGCGATGGCTTCTTCCAGTTCAACCCAAGTCGCTTCTGGAAGTTTTCCATTTTCAAAATCGGAAAGAATACTCTTCCAAACTTCCAATTCTTTACTTCCTTCTAGTCCTCCAAGTGTCAAAAGAGCTGTTTGCTTCTCAGCATTGGTTCTTTTTTGAATGATCTCGGTAAGAAGAGTAACTTTTTGATCCAGAGGTAAAGAAGTTTCTGCCAACAGAGACAATCCGGCAACTCGAACCGCTTGATTATTGTCATTCATGGCAGCCGAGATACCTTCTCCTAATTCTGGAGTATTCAGGCTATACAAAGAGCGTAAAGCCTGTACCTTGACCTGTTCCGATGGATCGCTTTTTACTTTTGCCAACAAGTCTGAAGCTGCATCTTTAATCCCAAGTTTACCAATAGCCTTTGCCGCTTCAACACGGACTGCTACATTTCCAAGATTCATCTGGGAAACCAATGGGGATTTACTTTTTTCCTGAATCAAAGGGGAATCTCTTACCACTTCTCCTCTGTATCTTCCATCTACTCTATCCACCACTGAGGGTCTAGCCCAGGTGCCTATACTTGCGATAGCCTCAAGTTTAAGAGGCTCAGGAGTTCCAGCTTTAGAAATATAGGAAAGCATATCATATAAATTTTTCTCCTCTCCCAGGCGCTGATTGGCACTGATCACTCTTCTCATCAAAGGTTCATTTGTAAAACCTGTACTATTGATCAGGTCTGCCAAAGCAGGTAATGCAGCCGGCACAGAAAAATCATCATGGATAGCTCTGGCAGCTTCTGTTACAATCAACTCGTCAGAGTCCTGAAGAAACTTCGCCAATTCAGGAGAGGACAATCTACGAAGTGCCAAAACAGCCCCCATTCTTACAGCTTTGGAAGGATGGGAAGAAAGAGCGGCAATTGCCTCGACATTTCCAATTCTAGCAAGAGCCAAACTTGCAGCATGTCTTAGGTATGCATCTTCATCGTTGTTCTGTTCAAGAAGTTGAATCAAGGGCTGTACGGCATCCGAATTCTCAGTACGGCCCAAAGCCTCTGCACTAAAGAATTGAACTCTTGGATTTGAATCTTGTAATCCTTTTATAAGTGCCTCCCCCGCATTTTTATACCGGATATCCCCCAACCACTTGGCTGCTTGGGCCTTGATTTCCGGATCTTCGTCAGAAAGAAGCCCGGTAATACTTTCAGCATAAACCATGTCATCCATCCTAGCCAATTGACTAAGACCAACGATTGCATGTATTCTGGCAAGTTGGTTAGTTCTGTCTGTGATAACTGCTTTGAAAACTTCAGCCCCCTTTTCTCCTCTTTTTGCAAGTTCAAATTGTGCCTTACGTCTTACTCTAAGGTCTTCATGATACAATTTTGATTTTAATTCATTTTCAGCGAGCTTTTTGTAATCTGCTTTTAGTTCGGCCTCAGTTTCCTTTTGAAGTTTCCATCCAGCGGCTGTTTCATCCTCCATTTTCCAGATTCTTCCATAATCCTTTGTTCCCCAACCACTGATCCAATCTGCCATATAAAGGGCTCCATCAGGACCAAAGTCCATTCCGGTAGGAAGAATACCTGAAACAATTTGTTCCGTTTTTTCCAATTCAAAAGTGGCTCCATTTGGTTTCAGGGTAAAAGCATGAACCCCAGATCGGGCTGGGCTACCCACAAATTCAACGACAAAGAAGTGATTCTTCCATTTTTCTCCCAGTCCTGCACCGGGATTATAAACCATACCGGTAGGGCCGGAAACATAATTAGCTATTGGAGGAGTGATGAATGCAGCTTGTTTATCCCATCTTGGTAAATACAGTTTTTCATCCATCCAAACCTTATAGGTATTGTTATCCGGGTCACGATATTTGCCAAACTGCCAGTTGATTCTCCAACCAGTATCTGAACCATTGGTAAGGTACACCAAACGCTCTTTTTCCCCGGCATGGTCTCCGTCATTGTCCACGGAGATTAAGTTATTGTAGGCATCAAAAACAAATTCATGGGTATTTCTAACCCCCATGGCAAAAATCTCAAAATCCGAACCATCAGGATTGGAACGCGCAATGACACCCCTGTTGGGATATTTCCATTCGGTACCATCTGGTCCTGTTCCATTAAATCCAATATCTCCTATACCCCAATAAATTCTTCCATCAGGACCCATTTCAAGGCCTGACATCCCGTGGGCACCAAAACCAATGTGGATTCCATACCCATGGGAAATGGAAGTCTTTTCATCCATGATTCCATCCCCATTTTTATCCATCAACCTCCAAACATCCGGCCCTACACCTACAAACAAACCATCATCAGTTTTCATCACGGCACCTGCGACATCGGTAACTTCATCATTGAAATCCTCAACCGCTAACTGGGACTCATCAGCAAACCCATCCCCATCTGTATCTCTTAATCTGTAGATATGTTCTTTCTCAACCGTCATATCTCTCCAGTCGTGAGACCCATCACCATTCAGGTCTTCAAGCCATGTGTTGAGTTCACTACGCTCAGGAGAAAGTTCCTCATGCAAAAACTTCCGCTTGTCTTCTATGGATTGTAAGGCTATGGATCGGATTTCCCAATCCTGATGCCCCCTGATATCAAATTCAGAGTTTTTTTGACGGTTGGTCCGGGAATAATATAAATCCCCTTGATCGGTGATTTGGATAGAAATTGGGTCGTATACCAAAGAATCTACAGCCCAAACAGAAAGCTTAAGTCCTTCTTTGAGAGTGGGAGAAACTTGGGATTGGATTTGACCCACTTGAGTCTGAATTTCTTCCTTGGTCAGAGTTTTGATCCGGAGATCAACAGGTTCCTTTTTACAGGAATAAAACAACATTCCTGCACCTAGTACAGAAAGTATGAATTTTAGTGGTTTAAATTGGGTTTGAGGCATTTGTAAAAGGTTTGATTTAAATAGCAAATTAGCTAAAAAGTTAAAAGATGTAATGCCATAATTGTATGAATGGTCCCTAAAACAAAAATCCCGATCAAAGACCGGGATTTTGTTCACTTTAACCACTAACAACCATAAAACAAAAATAAATTAAAATTAAGCAGTAAGGCTTAATCTCTGTAGTCCGTACGGGAATCGAACCCGTGTTTCATCCGTGAAAGGGATGCGTCCTAACCCCTAGACGAACGGACCATTTGGGGTTTAAAACAATAAATAGGATCATGTCAAAATCTAGGCATAGAGCCAAAATTCAAACATTTTGTAGTCCGTACGGGAATCGAACCCGTGTTTCATCCGTGAAAGGGATGCGTCCTAACCCCTAGACGAACGGACCATTAAAGTCTTTGAAAAACGTGCTTTTTCAAAAGGTTGTGCAAATATAGAGGCTTGAGTTTACAATAGCAAAATGGCCTCCAAAATTTATTTGGAAAGAGAGTTAAAAAGCTGATCCAAAGCAATAAATATTTTCTTCAGAGCTTTGATTTCCTTTTTTCTAATTTTAGGAAACGAAAAAAACACACCATGTCTGACAAAAAAACCATTCGGGTCGCCATCAACGGATTTGGCAGAATTGGACGATATACGGCAAAGTTGATCCTTGAGCATCGGGAATTGGAATTGGTAGCCATTAATGACCTAGCTGATAATGTTGCTATTGCTCATTTATTGAAATATGACTCCATACATGGCAAATTAGAGCAAAAGGTAGTTGTTGAAAATGATCTTTTGCTAATCGGTGATTCTAAAATCAAGCTCCTCAATTCACCCAACCCTGAGGAACTACCTTGGGATTCTCTTCAAATTGATGTAGTCCTAGAGTGTACCGGAAGATTTACTGACAGGTTAAATGCGGAAAAACACATAAAAGTCGGGGCCAAAAAAGTGATTATTTCAGCACCGTCCCAGGATCAAAGCATTAAAATGGTTGTTCTCGGAGTTAATGATTCCATACTAAAAGGAGACGAGCGAATCGTTTCCAATGCATCCTGCACCACCAATTGCTTGGCACCAATGGTCCAAGTTCTGGAGGAATGTTTTGGCATAGAAAAAGGCTATGCTTCCACTGTCCATTCCTATACCAATGATCAGAATCTTCATGATGCTCCCCATAGAGACCTGAGAAGGGCCCGTGCTGCTGCTTATTCCATTATCCCCACGACAACAAATGCAGGAAAAGCTTTGGACAGGATTTTACCGGAACTCAGTGGAAAAATAGAGGCCTCAGCCATGAGAGTTCCTGTGCCAGATGGATCCTTGACAGATTTGATTGTAGAACTTAAAAAATCCGCTAGTGCAGAAGAAATCAACGAAGCTTTTGAATCGTATTCAAAGGGAAAGCTTAGGGGATTTTTACAAGTAGAAAATGATCCTATCGTATCCATGGACATTATCGGCAATCCGCATTCCTGCATTATTGATGCTGCTTTGACCTCCAGTAAAGGGAATTTGGTAAAAGTTGTAGGTTGGTATGATAATGAAGCCGGATATTCCAACCGCTTAGTTGATTTGGTTTTAAAAATTGGATAATGCCCCCCTATTTCCATGTCCAAAAAAAGAAACCGGAAAGCCTTATGACTCTCCGGTTTCTTTTTTTCATGAATAAAACTGATCAACAGCATCCGCCACCATCATAGAAATAGGTGGAGTCTGAAATGTATATATCAGGATTATTTAGGGAAGCCAAAGCCCCTGCAGTTTTATCACATATAGCAAGAGGTTGGTTTTGCATCAACACATGTCCCTTATGATCGTCAAAATACTCTTCATTCCCATAATAAATGGCCACCTTTCCAGTGAAAACACATGGGCCGTCTTCTGGCATTGGATCTTTGATTGCGCACACTTCCACAGATTCCAGGATAATCTTTTCAGTCGTATCATATTGACCGGGAGCCAAAATCCTATACGGTCTTTTAGCCCGAATCTCAACCGTACCAAACCCTGCATCTGTGATCAATTGAATGTACTCTTTCAAAGGAAGTGAACCACTCAAACATAAAGCTCTGAGTTTGGGGTCATTTTTCAGGGATTCGGGCATGAAGTTTTCAGTAATCGGATCACTGAGAACCAACCTACCATGAGGTTTCAACACCCTGTACATCTCAGCAAGGGCCTTTTTTAGATCTTCTTTGGTGAAAATATTGAACAGGCAATTCTGTGCAGCTACATCTACGCTATTGTCATCCACGGGTAAATTGAGTGCATTCCCCTTTTTCAGACTTACAAAATCACGCTTAAACCATTGGTTCTCTTTTTCAGCAAGTTTTAGATTTTCATCACAAGCCGCCAGCATCTCATCTACTACATCCACTCCGATCACGCTGGCATTCTGTCTGGAGAAATAAGCAAACTGCAGGACTTCCATTCCGCCCCCTACTCCCACATAAAGGATCTTAGGGTTATTCACCAAGTCGCGGGGATGAACTGTACTTCCACAGCCATAGTTCATCTGCTGCATAATCTTGGGTATACTCAGCTCAGGAAGTTGCCAAATGGGCGATGTAGTACAGCACAAACCTACATCAGGGGTTTGGGCAGCCTTTGCATATACATCAATTGTAGTATCCAGGTAATTACTCATATTCAGTTAAATTTTTCTTTCACTTTTTCCCAATCTTCAGGTACATCCACGTCCATTAGAACGGGTAAAACCCCATATTTAATTTTCAAGCTTTTCAAGCGTTCAATGGTTTCTTGGTAAACCGAATCTGTACTCCAAGTCATATTTTCAAATATCCCAGGAACTGGTTTTCTTGAACCGACCAAATAATATCCCCCATCCTCTGCAGGTCCCAAAACCACTTCGTTTTCCTGAAGCAAATCCAAGCCTTGATTCAATACTTCTGAGGACATTTCCGCACAATCCGTCCCAATTAAAAGAACTCTGGAAAATCCCTCTCCGATAATATCTGAAAGCGCCTGATCCATTTTAGCCCCTAAATCTCCAGAGGATTGAACCCTAAAATGAAATCCGTTTAATTGCCTGCTTTCTTCCGGAATAAAGTCAGAATAATAGAGGAATTTTTCAGCAATTACTCCATGGCAGGCCTTAAGGGTCCGCTCTACAAGTTTTTCATAAATCTCTAAAGCTTTATCCTCACCCAATACAGAGGCTAACCTGGTCTTTACTTGGCCTGGAATCCGGTTTTTCCTGAAAATAATGATAGCAGCTTGGTCCATCAAGCGGTAGCTCCTCCGCAACTCGAACCAGCACCAGCAGTGCAACCATAGCAATGATTTCCCAAAACAATATTCCTTTGGGCCAAAGCCTTTCCATTCCAGTCTTTGACATGGACACTATTTACACTATCCACTTTCAAGTCAAGCATCTGATTGAAATCACAATCATACAAATAGCCATCCCAACCTACAGAAATCGTGTCACGACACATCACTCCCATCGCTGCCGATGGATTAAAACTGTCCACTAGTTTCTCCATATAGGCATCAAAATTCTCACTTCTTATCAAATACTCGAGAAAACGACTTATAGGAAGATTGGTAATTGTAAATAAGGAATTGAAAACAATCCCACATCTGTCCCGCAATTTCTTCTTAAACTCTACTTCAAGTTCACCTTGAGAAGCGGGTAGAAATGCTCCTGAAGGGTTATAAACCAAATTGAGGATCAAACCCGATGAAGCATCCCCATATCCGACCTCATTGAGCATTTTCAAAGCCTTTATAGACTTTTCAAACACCCCTTCTCCCCTTTGGGAATCGGTCTTCATGGCCGTGAAATATGGAAGGGAAGAAACAACCTCTACCTTATTGTTTTTGAAAAAATCAGGAAGATCATGGAATTTGGGATTTGCCAATATGATCGTCAGGTTGCATCTGACTATTATGGTACAATTGGGGTCAATTTTGCGAACTGACTCTACAAACCATCGAAAATTGGGATTCATTTCAGGCGCTCCACCTGTCAAATCCACAGTATGGAAGGAATTCTGCCGAATAATATCCAGACAATACTCCAAGGTTTCCCGGGTCATGATTTCCTTCCTGTCAGGTCCGGCATCTACATGGCAATGCTTGCAAACCTGATTACACATTTTACCCATATTGATCTGAAATATTTTCAAATCCACGGGCTTCAGAGGAAATAAACCTATCTGGTCCATTTTCTCCCGAAAAGAGGTTAATTCTATACCATTGAGAATTTCCAGTTCATAGGAAGATTCTGCAATTGGATTATGTTGTGCTTTAAGGGACTTCATTACATTGAAATTTCCTTAATCTTATTCATCATCTGTGTGGCATGCACCAAAGAAGCTCCTCCTCGTATTGCAGATGCGACATGGACTGCTTCCATCATTTGCTCCTCGTCACAGCCTTTTTCCAAGCTTTCCGTGGTATATGCATCTATACAATAGGGACATTGAAGTGCGTGGGCCACAGCCAAAGCAATGAGGGATTTTTCCCTAGCCGTCAACGCTCCCTCCTTGAAGACCTCTCCATAGTAATCAAAAAACTTATCAGCCAATGGTTTTTGGAGATCTCCGATTTTACCAAATTTCTTTAAATCCTCAGCGTTGTAGTAGGTTTTCATGGGTGGTTGATTTATGTTTTAGATGAATTGTTCAGATTTAGATAATGCAGTATTAAATGTTCAAGTTCAGAATGGTTCAAGATAAAGGTGATTTTTTTGAACTTTTTACATAATCGGTCTGCACATCGAAAAACAGTCGGAAGATATTAAATAAAGAGGCTGAAAAACAGGATCAGAGTCCAATTCCATTCCTCAGAATAAGATTTTGCAAATAGCTTCCCAACAAAAAAGGGCCTTCTCGCGAAAGCCCCAAACATTGTCAAGGACAAAATGCTATTTCATTTGATTTACCAAACTGACCACCTGTTGGATGGTTTCTTTGATTTTTCCAAACTCCCCTTTTGCTACCAAATCTTTTCTAAAAAGTTGGGAACCCATCCCTACACATAAAACCCCCGCATCAAACCATTCCTTTAGATTTTCGGCATTGGGTTCTACACCTCCTGTGGGGATGATCTCTACTTTGGGCAAAACTGCGTGAACAGCCGGTACGAATTCAGGAGTCAAAACATTAGCAGGGTATATCTTCACTAATTCAGCTCCCAATTCCTGGGCTTGCCAAATTTCACTGATCGTACCACAGCCCGGAACCCAGGGAATATCCATTTTACTACAATATTCTCCTAAGGCAGGATTCATTACCGGCGCTACAATAAATTCAGCGCCCATGTCTAAAAACTGTTCAGCTTCGTATGGTTTGTAAATAGTCCCCACTCCAAGGAAAAGACCCGGCATTTGATCGGCTGCTTTTCGAAGAACAGGGAATATATCCGGCGCTTCCACTCCTCTATTGACCAATTCAATTACCCGTATTCCTCCCTCATAAGCCACTTCGAGTAACTTTAAACAGGTTTTTTCGTCCGGATTGAAAAAAATAGGCATGATCCCAGCCTGATGCATTCTCTGTATAAATGGACTTTCTGTATTTCTCATATTCAACGCTTGATTTTACCGGAAAGGCCGGCAATTAATTCTTCAATTTCTGTTTTGGAACAATTTAAAATATCGCCAGGCACCGAATGTTTGATGGCCCCTGCAGCCACTGCAAACTCAATGGCTTCTTGAGGGTCATGCCTTTCTAATAAACCATCAATCAAACCCGCTCCAAATGCATCCCCGGTTCCAACACGGTCCACAATATGGGTCAATTCATAGGATTTGGAATAATAGGATTTATCCTTCGAATAAAGGGCACCGGAAATTGTATTATGTGAGGAACTATGGGAAATCCTTTCTGTTTTACTTATGAATTCAAGCTGTTTGAACCTACTGAATGCAAAGTCTTTCACCGCCTCAAAATCCTCCATTCTCTGATTTAAGCATTGGTTAAAATCCCGGATCCCTGCAATCATCACATGGGTCAATTCCATTAGCTTCGGCATAATTTCATAGGGAGCTTTTCCATATTTCCAAAGATTACTTCGATAATTCAAGTCCCCACTTACTTTCAGTCCTTTTTCGTTGGCCTTTTGAAGAGCCTTCAGAGTGAGATCTGCTGATTCCTGGGACAATGCAGGAGTAATTCCGGACCAGTGAATCCAATCCGATCCTTCCAATATTGTATCCCAATCAAGATTTTTTCCATCAAATCTGGAAAAAGAAGAATCTGCACGATCATAGATGACTTGGGAACTCCTTTGCATGGCACCATTCTCCAGAAAATAAATCCCCATCCTTCCTTCCGAAAACTGGACAAAAGAAGTGTCAATTCCATTTGACCGTAAGGCCGACTTGGCGGCCCATCCTATTTCATGATCAGGAAAAGAAGTGATATGGATTGCATGATGCCCCCAAAAAGCCAAAGCTGCTCCTACATTGGCTTCAGAACCGCCGAATTCTACTTCCAAGACCTGACTCTGTACAAATCGCTGATGCCCTGGAGGAGAAAGCCGAAGCATCACTTCCCCTAGTGTGATAATTTTTTTCATCTATCTCTAAAATTTCTATACTTTCAACTGCCGAGAACCGAAGATAATCAATTCAAAATATGATCAATAAATCTCTATGCCTTGACCCAGCTGATAATGTAGGCGTAGCCCTTACGGATTTGGAGCAAGGAGAAACCCTCAATCTTCAAGGGAAAACCATCACTCTTAGAGAACCCGTTTCAGCCAAGCATAAATTTGCCCTTCAAGATTTCAATCCGGAGGACTCCATTTTAATGTATGGAACCATCGTAGGGGAAGCAACCCGGTTTATTGCTCAGGGAGAAGCGATTACCTTATCCAATATCCGACACAAAACCAGGGATTATATCCGGAACACCAGAAAATACCATTGGACTCCACCCAATGTAAGCAAGTGGAAAACCCGAACTTTTATGGGTTACAAAAGACAGGATGGCCAAGTTGGAACAGCCAACTACTGGTTGGTTTTACCTTTGGTTTTTTGTGAAAATACTAACGTTTTACTTCTACAGGAAGCCTTCGAAAAGGCTTTAGGGTTTTCCTCTCCCAATCCCTATGAAGCCCAAATTTTGGAATTGGTTGCGTCTTTTCAGCAATCCAAAAGAAAAGAAATCACGGAATCGGTTTCGGATTCTCAGAAAAAGGACAAAAAGATTTTTGAAAACTTAGACGGAATCCGATTCCTAACCCATCAAGGAGGCTGCGGAGGAACCCGACAAGATGCAGAATCACTTTGCGCACTTTTGGCCGGATACATTCACCATCCAAATGTTGCCGGGGCCACAGTTTTGAGTTTGGGTTGCCAAAATGCCCAAGTGGATATTTTGAAAGAAAAGTTAAATCTACTTGAAGTAAATAATAATAAACCACTGATAATCTGTGAACAACAACAGGAAGGAACTACAGATCAATTGATCCAAAAGGCAATCAGGGAGACTTTTGAAGGACTGGTTGAGGCAAATAAAATCAAGCGTGAACCAGCCCCTTTGAGCAAGCTGGTTATTGGTTTGGAATGTGGGGGCTCTGATGGATTTTCAGGGATTTCAGCTAACCCTACCTTGGGAAGAGTCTCCGATTTGGTAGTTGCCTCAGGAGGTTCAGCTATTCTTTCTGAGTTTCCCGAACTTTGCGGTGCCGAACAAAATCTGATTGACCGATGTGAAACAGAAGAGTCTGCCACCAAATTTATTCATCTCATGGAAGCTTATTCAAAAGCAGCAGAGCAAGTAGGAAGCGGATTTGATATGAATCCAAGTCCTGGAAACATCAAAGACGGTTTGCTGACGGATGCCATAAAATCCTGTGGGGCTGCCAAAAAGGGAGGAACCGCCCCTGTCTCGGATGTTTTGGATTATACTGAATATTTGAAAACTCCGGGTTTGAACTTGCTGTGTACACCTGGAAATGATGTAGAAAGCACAACTGGTTTGGCAGGAAGCGGTGCCAATATCATCCTTTTCACAACTGGTTTGGGCACCCCTACCGGAAATCCTATCAGCCCAGTAATAAAAGTATCCACCAACACCAAACTGGCTCAAAGAATGCCGGACATCATTGACTTCAATACCGGAGGAATCATAAGCGGTGATGAAACAATTGAAAGCTCCGGAGAAAAATTGCTCGAACTGGTCATACAGGTAGCAAGTGGAGAGGTTCAGGCCAAAGCAGACAAAAACCGAAACTTTGACTTTATTCCTTGGAAACGGGGTGTTTCACTATAAAATGAAAAGGACCACAATATTGTGGTCCTTTTCATTTTAAGCTCTCTCTAATATTATTCGAATATAATCTCAGCGATAACTTTAGATTGCCCCTCTCCTGTATTTGGATTAAAAAAACCTGTTACTTTTCCGGTACCTGTAACTCCTTCAAATTTCCCTCTTCCATCTACTATGGTTAAATCAGCTTCAAATTCAATCCTATCATTCGAAACGAGTTTTCCTTCATTTAATCCACTTTCAAAAAACAAGGCATGTCCCCCATTGGAAACGGTTACAGAGCTTACATTATCTGGAATATCGGTAATCCCTAATGCTGCAAGATCATCTTCAAAGAACATGGTTACAGGTGCACCTTCCGACATTAAAGGGGTAATAGGCTTTTGGTTTATGAACGAGTAGGATTTCCCTAAATATTTCCCCAAACCTACGCCTGATCCAGGGAGATAATCATACAATGGTGGTTCACCACTTGGCATTATCTGATTCTTAAAAACCTCTATATAGGTATAAGGGGTGTCACTTTTTCTCAAATTTTCCTCTCCAGAAGGATCGGTTACCAGAAGCTCTGCCTCAAGAGGTTTTACTTCTACCAATGGCTCTTCACCGTCCGAAATACAAGAGGTGAAAATTGTGACTGCTGAGGCTATTGCTAATAAGCCCTTTTGGAACATGTAATGCTTTTTCATTTGAACATTTTTAAGGTCGATAGAATAAATTGGTTAACTCTTAATCAAAATAATTCAGAACTGTATTTTGATTCCAAAAACCTCAAAACACAGATTAATGCATTACATACCAATAAAAATGCCAAAAATGTCAAATTTCGATTAAAATAAATTTTGCAGTGGACCCTTTGGACCGAATTGCCTTTGCTTCTTGGTATTCCTTGGAATTATACCAATCAATTGCACTTTTCTTATCCGGGAATTCCAACATCACCAAACGGTCATGCTTCCACTCCCCCTCGAGTACTTCTACAGGGTTTCCCCGGATTACAAATTTGCCCCCATATGCCTCTACAGTGGCAGGAGTTAATTTTTTGTACGCATCATAAATTTCTGGATTGTGGATGTCTGCTTCCACCAAGACTATTGCTGCCATTTAGAATTTTGTTTTCTGTTTAAAGTAAAATTAAAGAAAGAATCCGGGACTCCTTCAAAATCCCAGACCTGCGGCAAATCTAGCTTTACCAAAAGCTAATTTCTGTTTTGCAAGAAGTTCATTTAAGGTAATTCTCGAATCCAAAACAGAAACTTCACGGGCATTGACCAAAAACAAACTGCTTTCCCCGATTTCAAACTTCCTTAGCTCTCCATCCAAAAGACGATCAAGATTATCTACATTTCTTTTGAAAACATTCACTTGCTTAGAAAGTACTTCCCAGCTGTTCAACTCACTTTCCAATTTAGTTCTCAACTGGAGTTCCTTGAGATCTCTTGAATTTTGCTTGAAGTCAATTTTAGCATTTGCCAGGGCTACAGAACCTCTCGCCTTTCTCCAAAGTAAAGGCGTGTAGGCTGATATTCCCCATTTGTAATTGTTTTCAAAAAATGGAGCCGAACCAAAACCTCCCAGATCTTCAACAAGAAAATTATATTTCAATTTGACCACGGGAAGCAAGGATTGTGCTTTCAGTTTCTTTTCTATTCCTAATCCCGCCAATTCATAATCCGCAATGATCAATTCAGGATGATTTCCTACGGAAGTCCTCAGCGCCTCGAAATCCAAGGAAGATGCACCTATTTCCCCCAAAACCTGAGGGAGGATTTCTTGATCCAAAACCATAGGTTCACCACCTTCATTCCACAAATAGGAATTCAACTCTTGAGTTGCTTTGAAATAGGCGTTTTCAGCACTTTGTAATTTGTATTGACGATTCAACAATTGTGAAAAAGCCTCAACAGTATCAATTGCCGCCAAATCACCCTGAAAGAAAGACTGTCTAACTCCCTCATACCGATTTAGAGTTAATTTATACCCTTCCTGAAGAACCAGCAAATTGGAAAAAGCAAGGGACCAATTCCAATATGCCTCATATCCCTTTAGATAAAGCTCATTTAAAAGTTTGACTCTCTCCGATTCCGTCGATTGTTGGTACAGCTGTGCCTGTCTCAAAGCCGCTCTTCTTTCATCCAAAATCAACCCTTGACCCAGGTTTAAAGAAGCTCCTGCAGCAAGGAGCCCACCAGAAGGGACAGAATTTTCAGGATTCAGGAATTGTCCTGAATTTTGTTCAAAAGCACCGTTGAGTTCAATCCCGGCAACGGTTGGGATCTTTAATCCTGCCTCCCGCTTATCGTAATAGGTCTTTTCACTAAAATCTTTCTGGTCAATAGTTCCATACAAAAGAGGATCAAAACCTCCCCTGGCCTTCCGAACTTCCATTTCCCCCATTCCAAGGTAAATTTCCGCTTGAGAAGCCATGGGATGAAAACTCTCAACCCATTTCATAAATACCTCAAATCTTAAAGTATCTAATTCCTGGGCATGGGAATTATAACCCAAAAAGAGCAAATAAAAACCAAGCAATACCTTTCTCATTTCTTCTCCTTAGCAATGCTCTCTTTTTCTTCCTGGGTATAGTAATCAGCAGGGAATCCATTCAGCTGACGCCAAATCTCATACCAGACAGGTACATCATTGAGCAAGGCTATTCCATCTGCTCCTGAACCTATCCTCAATAAATCCGGCCAAGCTTCTTCTTCAGGATCTTCTATTACCAATACCCGATATTGGTTGTTTGGCCCAGCAAACTGGTCCACTGCTACTACAATCCCACCAAAAGTACCATTGGAGATTTGAGGCCAACCTGAAAACACAATTGCAGGCCAACCATCGAAAATGAAGCGGACTTTGTTGCCTACGTTGATAAGTGGCAAATCCACAGGTTCCACATACATCTCCACTGCCAATTCGGCATTGGCTGGTACAATATTCAAAATCGGATCCCCTTCTTTTATAGTCTCTCCGATACCTACTTGCAAGGCCTTGGCGAGATATCCGTTTTGAGGAGCAAGAATATATCGGAATCCAGTTCGTGCCTCATAATTGGAATATTGGTTTTCCAGTTTAGTTGCGCTTGCTTCCGCATCAAACTGAGCAGACATGGCAGTATACATATCTGATTCTGCTTTGGCCAACTTGTCCTTGAAATCATTATCAATGGCATCTAGGTCAATCTGGGCAGCTATCAAGGAATTCTGACTGCTCAAGAGATTGTTTTCTGCAGCCACAAGACTAGCCTGCACTTCCTGAAACTTCAATCTTCTGGTCTCCAAATCCGTCAAGGAGCGAAGACCTTCTTCATAAAGTTTTTCCCAACGATCAAGCTGTTGTTTACCAATATCGAAATTGACCTGAGCCTGTTGGAATCGAATGCTATCGGACTCAACCTTCAATTCCGCCATTCTCAAACGGTTTTCTGCTTGCTTGATCCGCAAGACATTATTCCGCTTCAAGGCCTCGATTTGGTCCTTTAGTGCATCGACCTTTTCCTTATAGGATTGGGCTGAAAGATTCTTCGCATCTACTTGTAGTTGAGTCCTGGGTAATAAAAGAGAATCAAAATACTCATCCTTGATTTCTGAAATCCTCAGGATTGTATCACCCTTGGAAACGTACGCTCCTTCCTGAACATACCATTTTTCTATCCTTCCTGCGATTACAGAATGAATGGTCTGAGGTCTTTGCTCAGGATTCAGGGCTGTCACGTAGCCTTTGGACCGTATATTTTGAGTCCAAGGCACAAACAGAAGCAGGAAAAATATCAGGAGCAAGCCAGTTAAAATTTTCATCCTTTTCTGACTCTCCTTGACAGGTAAAGTCATTACCAAACTTTTGGCCCCACTAAAAGGAATCGTTTCTTTGATCTTAGAGTTAGATATATTTAGCATAGCTGATTTCTAGTTTTTCAAATATTCCTTGTAGCTTTTATAGTCACCTTGAAACAATACTCTTCCTCTATCCATCAATATAATTTCATCAGCTTTTTGGATGGCACTTTCATTTTGAGTGATCAAAACCAAGGTCCAGTCTCCTTTCATCAAATAATCAATTATCCGATCGGCTACTTCCTTATCGATATGTAAAATGGCATTTTCCATAATCATGGCTTTTGGTTTTCCAACAAAAGCCCTGGCCAATAAAATACTCTGGATCAGTTTTTTAGACAAGCCCTTTCCTTCTGGCTGGAGTATGGTTCCTAAATCGTGAGGAAGCTTGTAGATATAATCTTTCAATTCGGTAAGCTCCAAAATAAAATCAAGCTGCTCCTGATTATAGTCTCTGCCGACCAAAATATTGTCGCGAATGGATCCGTGAAATATCTGTCCCATCTCCAAGCAATCTCCGATCAAACTGCGATATTTCTCCAGGTGAATCATATCAATGGAAAGATCATTGACCTTGATTTTCCCGGTAAAATCCTCATATAATCCTGACAAAAGTGAAAGTAATGTACTTTTCCCACTTCCACTTTTTCCCGTTAATACCACCTTTTTTCCGGGCTCTACTACTAAAGAAACACCTTTTAAAAGGGGCTCGTCTGCATCTACAGGCTGAAACACCACATTTTCCAATTCAAACTTCAACCCCTGTGGAATGGGTCGAATTGTTTTTTCATGACCCTCGGAATTTTCCATTTCTAGATCCATAACCTGTCCGAGTTTTTCAACCGAAACCAGAGTGTCATAAACCGTTTCCAGTGATAAAATCAACTTTTCAACAGAATTAACCACTAATACGATGATCACTTCAGCTGCTACAAATTGTCCAATACTGATCTGGTCGTTGATCAAAAGAAGACTGCCCGCTACCAACAACCCGGTTACGATCAGAATCTTAAACACAATCATGACCTTGTACTGGAATATCAAAACGGCGAAATGCTTGGAGCGAAAATCCACGTAATGCTGCAACAGTTTATCTATTCGAAGAATCGGAAGTCGACTACTTCCTACCAGCTTGAAAGAATTCAAAGTACGGCCGATTTCTTCCAGCCAATACACGGTTTCATATTTATAAGTCGACTCCTTAAGTGCTGTTTCCATGCCTCTAGGCCCACTCAAAAAGAAGATCAAACCCAAAATTGACACCAAAGTCACTCCAAAAAGAATGAAGATGGGATGGTAAACGGAAAGCAAAAGCAAACCAAAAATCACCTGCAAAAGAGCTGTGGAAAAATCAATCAGGATCTTTGAAAGCCCTTTCTGCAAATTAATGGTATCAAAAAACCGATTGACAATTTCGGGCCCATACTTTCCATGAAGGATCTCCGCTTTCACTTTAGGAAGTCTGTATGCAAGGGAAAGACCCGCTTTGGTAAAAATCCGCTGTTGGAATTTTTCCATAATCTGAAGTTGGGAAACCTGCAAAAATCCTCCAAAGGCCACACCAGCTGCCACTATCAGTACCAATAATACCCAGGAAGTAGACACTCTGCCACCTAAGATGAAATTCAGAATGGCCTGTATTCCCAATGGCAAAGAAAGTGTGATCAGACCATTTAATATGGCATAAAAGTAGATTGCATAAACCTGATTTTTCTCCTCCCTCAAAAGCCTGAACACACGCTTTATTGGGGTTATTCCAGTAACGTTACTCATTTGTAATAGCCTTAATTACTAATTGATGGAAAAATTGAAATTTGGTTTCATTACTGATTCCAGTTTCTGTCATCCCGGGAAGATGCAGGGCATTGAATGACTGCAGAAGACTGGATTCTAGAACAGTGAAAACCAAGGTTTTGGGAAATGGGTAACTCGGATTCATTTCCTCAATAATAGTTGTAACTCTCTCGCCGAACTTCAAAATTTGGGCAAAAATCCCGGTTTTATTCTCCTCATCTACCTGCTTGGTCAAATACCCTTTTAGGGATTCATTGATGATTACTTCATGAAGAACCAAAGGATCCAAATAATCATTTTTGGTAAATAAAGGCCCCTCTGTCAAGAGTCTCAAAGCGACGGCAAGTCGGTCTTCAGCTGCCTTTAAATTGGCGGTGGCAAAAACCAGATTATGCTCCATCCAGCCCCAATACCAAGCCGACAAATAGAGCAAAAATTTATGCTTGTTGTCAAAATAGCGATAAATCGCTGGTTCGGTGCTTCCTATCTTTTGGGAAAGTTTCTTAAATGTAAAATTCTCCAATCCCAATTCCAGCAACAATGCCAAACCTTCCTGGACAATAGAAACTCCCAATTCTGAGCTAAAGGGCTCTTTGTGGTAAAGCTTTGAATTGACCTCTACCTTGATTTTTCTTACAATAGCCTCCATTTTTTCTGAGATTTCAGGATGGTAACGGAGCTAGTTTACAAAAGGTTTAGATTTACTTTAAATTTTGTTAGTAAAATTTACAATGCTGAAAATAACAGATAAGAATTAGCTTCTACAAAAGCAAAAAGAGGAAGAAAACTCCCTCTTTTTAAAATTACTTTCCTCTATATTTCAGTTTACCCAACCAGTATAAATAAAGCGTTTTAGACAAACGCAGCATGACGGGAAGAAGAAAAACATTCAAAACCACTACGGTCGTCAGGTACATCCATAGCTCTGGCTTTTCAATCAAAACATTAATGGCTACCAGAGCTGTGATCACCAATGCCACGGAAAATGCATAACTGATGTACATGGCCCCATAGTAAAAGTCTGGCTCTGGCTGGAAATTGGCACCACACACTTCACAATTTTTATTGACTTGGGACAGTTTATTATAACTGATCAAAGACACTGGAAACATATGTCCTTCCCTACATTGGGGGCACTTACCTCCCAACATGGCCACTAATCCACTTTTCTTACTCATTATTTAAAATTTTTCACAAAATTAAACTTCCTGGATTCAGAAGCAGTAACTAAAATCACCATGAAAAAAGGGCTTTACGCCCTTTTATCTTACTTCCTCCAATTCATCCAGTTCGAAATCTTTACCTTTTCCCCATTGGAGAAGTTCGGCAATGGTATAATACTCTAAGGTATCCAAGTCTTTGACTTTGAAATTATCCCCTTGAAGACGGTTCATGATTTCCAACTTCCTAACCTCACCTTGATTGACTAGAAGGTATTTTCTACCTACCCGAAGGTTATCCAACGCTATTGCCATTTTATGCTTTTTCTCGAATCACTACGCCTATGGCTTCAAATGTAATCTCTTTTTTTGGTTCTGTAATGGCAGCAATTTCCTCTTCGGATTTCCCTTGATCTTTTGCAAAATGACGGAGAGTTTCAACATCGGTTTCGGAAAGGACAGCAACCCCGTCCAAAACAATTGGAAAACCTTGGGAATTGGTTGGAACAAAAAATCCATAATCCTTGAAGGTTACACGCATGCTTTCCCCATTCGGCAAGTCCATGGTCAACCAACAGCCCTTACTTGAACAGACTTCTTTGATTTCACCAGAAATTTTTCCCGAAAAAGTTCCTGTTTCCTCTACAGTTCCAATCATTTCTTCAAAAGTCACCACCTCATTACTGGAAATTTCAGCGCCATAATTTCCCGGAACGACTTCGGCTACGCCAATCACGGCCTCGCTTTTTTTATCAGTTTCATGATGGTGGGAATCTGATTCATGATGGGAAGAATCGGATTTTTGACAGGAAAAACTCAATCCTAAAAGAATGGCAAAGGAAATAATACTGGTCTTTTTCATAGTGTATAAAATTTTTCTAAAAATAGACTGTTATCCCACATCCTAAAAAAAAATTAATTCAAACTCTGTCAAAAAAGTCACACAAAATTCAAATAAAGCACTCAATCGATTGCAAAAATTGGAACTTTGAAAATCAATTGAAACAATTTTTTCAATAAACATTCAATTTTTTTAACAATCCTTTAATTTTACAGAGAATTTGATCGAATCAACTCTCTCATGCCTCAAACCAAAAAATTCATCATCGATTTCGACAGTACATTTACCCAAGTAGAAGCTCTGGATATTTTAGGAGAAATATCTTTGGTAAATGACCCCGATGCACCATCCAAACTCCAAGCCATAAAGGACATTACCGACAAGGGAATGGAAGGTTCCATCAACTTTCGGCAAAGCTTGGAGCAGCGTCTGGCAATCCTAAAAGCAAACAAGTCCCAGATCAAAGACCTGATTACTGCCCTTAAAAAGAAAGTCTCTAAGTCATTTGAGAGAAATAAGGAATTCCTGAAGGAAAACGCAGATGATATTTACATCATTTCCAATGGCTTCAAAGACTTCATCATTCCTATTGTATCCGATTATGGGATCAAAAAGGAAAACGTCTTTGCCAATGACTTTGTGTACGATGAATCAGGAAATATCGTAGATTTCAATAGAGAAAATCCCCTATCCCAGAACAACGGAAAGGCAGAAACCATTCGAAGAGTGAATCTGGAAGGGGATATCTATGTGATCGGAGATGGCTATACGGATTATGAAATCAAAGCCTCCGGTTATGCCAATAAGTTTTATGCGTTTACCGAAAACGTACACCGTCCAAAGGTCACCAGTCAGGCAGATCATATCGCACCGAGTTTTGATGAAATCCTATATATCAACAAGTTGAACACGAAATTTTCCTACCCAAAAAGCCGTATCAAAGTTCTCCTACTAGAAAATGTACATCCTATCGGAATTGAGCTACTCAAGGAAGAAGGATATCAAGTAGAGGTGGTAAGCTCCGCCATGAGCGAAGAGGAACTTTGCGAAAAAATCAAGAATGTTTCCATCCTGGGAATCCGTTCCAAGACCAATGTCACCAAAAAGGTATTGGAAAATGCCAATCGCCTGATTGCAATTGGTGCTTTCTGTATTGGTACCAATCAGATTGACCTGGAAACCTGTCAGGAAAAAGGAATTGCAGTTTTCAATGCCCCATTCAGCAATACCCGATCCGTAGTGGAAATGGCAATCGCAGAAATCATCTTCCTGATGAGGAATTTCTTCGATAAAAGTGTCGGAATGCATCAGGGAAAATGGGATAAATCCGCTACAGGAAGCTTCGAGGTAAGAGGCAAAAAACTCGGAATTATAGGATACGGAAATATCGGTGCCCAGCTTTCCGTATTGGCTGAAAACTTGGGCATGAATGTGTTCTACTACGATGTCATCGAAAAACTCGCCCTGGGTAATGCCACCAAACTGGAATCTTTGGACGAATTGCTCCAAACCTGTGACATCATTTCCCTGCATGTGGATGGACGTAAGGAAAATAAGTGTTTGATTGACCGCAAGAAAATCAACATGATGAAAAAGGGAGCCATCTTGGTAAACCTCAGCAGAGGGCATGTAGTGGATATTCCTGCATTAAAAGATGCTATACTTTCTGGTCATTTGGCAGGTTGTGCAGTGGATGTTTTCCCTGAAGAACCCAAAAACAACAAAGAGCCATTTGTCTCTGAATTGAAAGGTCTGCCAAATACCATCCTGACTCCACATATCGGAGGCAGTACTCTGGAAGCCCAGGAAAACATCGCCCGTTTTGTACCGGGCAAAATCATGGAATATGTGAATACGGGAAATACCTTCAATTCGGTCAACTTCCCAAATATCCAGTTGCCTTTCCTAAAGGACGCCCATCGATTGATTCACATTCACCACAATGAACCGGGAGTATTGGCCAAAATCAACCAGGTATTGGCTGGATATGAAATCAACATTGTGGGACAATATCTCAAAACCAATGAAAAAATCGGCTATGTAATTACCGACATTGATAAAGCTTATACACAGGAAGCCATCGAAGCCCTCAAGTCCATTCCGGGCACGATTCGTTTCAGAATCCTTTACTAAAAATCAAAGCTCCCAAACGGGAGCTTTTTTTATTACTAGGGCTTAAATGAAATCTTTTTAACTCTCCAAAAGTCTTCTGCAATAATTGATCTGTCCCAGATGATAATTGAAATGTCCATAGAGATGGATCAGGAAATAACCGTAAGTCATGGGTTCACCGAATACTTCCAATGGATAGGATTTGTTCAGAATGCTTTCATCCAACCCTTCCAAACTTATTTCCAACTGTTTTTTTACCAAATAAATTTCTTCCAGAAGGTCTTTGGTATCAATTCCTTTTGCATTGAACTCCCGCTCACGGTCCCGGATATAGTCAAATCCTCCCATCTCTTTGCAGACAAAAGCTCTGAGATTACCCAGCAAATGCATGCAGAGGTTCCCTGATGAATTGCTGATCCCGGGAGCTGTTTTCCATAGATTTTCCGAATTGGAATACAGCTCGATTTCTTTTGCCAACCTGTCCAGATCCCGCTCGAAAAGTTGAATAAATTCTTTTAAAACCATAAAATTTGGGTTTAAACAATCAAAATTCTAAAACTTAAATCAGTCTCAAAAGTGTCTTTTAGAGTATAAAACGAGGCAGGAAAGAATTTAATATAAAAAAACAGTCAAACCCTTCCCCTAAAACGCTACAACCCTTTGATAAGCAGCCTCCAAATAACTCACTCTGAGCTGTCTACCACATTTTTTCTAGGTCCAAATTTTCCAGCTTTTGGTGGATTTGTTTGACTTTTTGCCGGGCTTGGAGCTTCCTGTGGAGCCTTCCCCTCTTTTTTGCCCTGTTGGGGCTGCTTCTTATTCTTCCTCTGTTTATTCTTAAAATTCGTTTTCTTTTTCTGGCTTTGTCCTCCTCCTGCTGAAGGGGACCTTTTCTGATCACGACGGTATTCAGGTCCAGCTTCAAATCCTTCAGGAAGTGGATTTTGGGTGACTTCCATCCCGATCAGGTTCTCAATCCGGACAAATTTGTGTTGGTCCTTCGGGTTGACAAAAGTAATGGCCTCTCCCTCCTTGTCTGCCCGGGCGGTACGGCCAACTCTGTGCACATAATCTTCCGGATCACTTGGCGTATCGTAATTGATCACCAGTTCGATTCCAACCACATCGATTCCCCTGGAGATGATATCCGTACCGATCAGGATTTTGACTGCCTTGTTTTTAAAAGCGGACATGATCTTCTCCCGCTCCACCTGCTCCAGATCGGAATGGAAGGCTTCCACCTCAAAATGCTTGCGCAAGGCTTTATACAGGGCTTTCACCTTTTCCTTAGTAGAAGCAAAAATGATCACGGCCTCATAGGCTTTCTGGGAAAGAATATGCTTGACCAAGTCCTCCTTTTGCCCGTCATACACAGAATACATGGACTGAGTCACCCCTTCCGCTGTTTTTCCGATGGCAATGGAAATCTCCTCAGGTTGATTGAGAATTTTCATGCTAAACTGACGGATTTTGGGAGGCATAGTAGCCGAAAACAAAACCGTCTGTCTTTTCTTGGGCAGGTAATTGACGATTTTCAAAATATCATCTGAAAATCCCATATCCATCATCCGGTCGGCCTCATCCAGAATCAGATGTTCCAATGAACTCAGATCCATTTTTCCTCCGGCCAAAAGAGCAATCAATCTACCCGGTGTAGCCACCACAATTTCAGCTCCTGTTTCCAAGGCCTTTTTTTGCTGCTCCCATACGATTCCGTCCCCTCCCCCATAAATGGGAATGGAACTGATCCCCAAAAAGTAGGCAAAGCCCTGAATTTGTTGGTCAATCTGAATGGCCAATTCCCGGGTGGGCGCCAATATGAGGGTATTGAGGCGGTTGGTGCCTGCCTTCGAAATCTTGTTTAAAACAGGTAAGATAAAAGCAGCGGTTTTTCCGGTTCCGGTCTGTGCACAAGCAATGAGATCCTTGCCTTCCAAAAGTACAGGGATCGCTTTTTCCTGAATAGGTGTAGGCTTTTCAAAACCCATGGCATCCAGACCTTCCTGAAGCGTGGTTTCAAAGTGAAATTGAGAGAAATCCAAAATGGAATTATTTGATTAAAGATGTGATATCGACAATATGTAACTTACCAAATATAGATTTAATTCCTACAGATTGCCAAATCTACGGGACCTGTCGGGCTAGACCTGATTCAATTCCCTTCCATTTTAGAATAAATGACTGAATTGGACTATATTTCATTTGTTGATAATTTGATAGTAAAAGACCAAAGGAAATCTCAGAGGATCAACATTCATCCACTTGGAATCACTGGCCTCCTTCTTTGTTTCACTCAAGCAAACCAACTTTTATGAATCCAAAAAGACTCAGCCGACTCTTTGCTCTCCCACTGCTAATTTGGCTCCTTCCGCTCCTGGGTTTGGCACAGAACTTCACCCTAAAAGGAAGATTGATCGATTCTGAAACCCGGGAATATCTGGACGGAGCCTCGGTCACGTTGAGGGAAACAGCATTTGGGACGGTGACTGTTGGCGGAGGAAATTTCTCCATTGGCAATCTCCCCGAGGACCGCTATGTGCTTTCCATCAATCTCCAGGGATACAACCGCTATGACCAAGTGGTCCATCTTCAAAAAGACCTCAATCTGGGAGAAATTTTCATGGTCCGAATTGGAGCAGCAGGAAGTGGTGCCGCGCTGCAAAAAACCATTCGATCGGACAACATCATCCGCCTGCTCAATGAGCGCCCCAACTTTATCGGAGGAAACATGGTCTACGGCATCCCTCCTGAACCCAAACAGGTGGAAGGCAACAATTACCTGGACCTCAAATGGAACTCAGCCTCCATCCTGCTCTACCGGGATCAGGAAGTTCTGGAGGGTTTCCGGGTCAGATACAATATCGTCTCCAACATGTTTGAACTGATGGAACCGGAAAACAACCTGGTCTCAGTCATGCCGGGACTTCGGGTACAAAACATCGTGTGGGTGGATTCCACCTATAAAGTCCCCCGCTATTTTGTCAATGGAATGGACTTCCGGGATGAAGGCGTTCCCATTTCGGGATTCTTTGAAGTCCTGATTGACGGGGAGCTTCCCCTGATGCGGAGGACAATGGCCGTCTTCAAAGAATCCAATTACAACACCGCTTTGATGGTTGGTCAAAAAAATGATCAAATCATCAAGCGGAATGTGTACTATTACCTCCGTGGAAAAGACGTAATCGAGGTACCCAAAAACCGCAAAAAGTTCTTTGCCCTCTTTGGAGACAAGGCCGGAGAAATTGAAGACTTTGTCAATTCCAACAGCCTTTCGGTCAAAGATCCCAATTCGGTTTTCAAAGTATTTACCTTTTACAATTCCCAATTCGAAGGCTTCAGACCGATTATGAGCCAATTGATTGACGAAACCAATAATTAAACCATCACCCCTTATGCGAAAATTACATCTAATCGTTTTGCTGTTCCTTGCATGGAACGCCAATGGGCAGGGACTCCCCGGACTGGGCGCTGGTACCACTCCCAATAACAAGCCCATTCTCCATGGAAAAAACTGGGTAGCCATCACCGGTAAACCCCTTGCTGCCACAGCAGGTGCCGCCATCTTCCAACAGGGTGGTAACGCCGTGGACGCATCCTGTGCCATGATTGCCGCCACATCCACCATGTGGGACGTGCTCTCTTGGGGCGGAGAAACCCAAGCCCTGATCTATCATCCGGTAGAGAAGAAAGTCATCGCCATCAATGCCCTGGGCTATGCCCCGACCGGAGCTACGGTGGACTACTACAAGTCCCAGGGAATGGATTATCCCCCTCAGTTTGGACCTTTGGCAGCTACTACCCCGGGCACTCCGGGTGGGATCATGACCATGCTTGCCGAGTATGGAACCATGAGCCTGGAGCAAGTCCTCAAGCCTTCCATGGAGCTGGCAAAAGGCTACCCCATCGAAGCCCAGACGGCCAATGCCATCGAAGCGCAAAAGGCAAGAATCAAACAGTGGCCCTATTCCAAAAAGATCTTCCTGACCCATTTGGGTGAAGAGCGGGAAGCCCCGTCTCCGGGCGAAATATTCGTACAGGAAGATCTGTACCAAACCCTTTCCAAACTGGTAGAGGCGGAAAGAAATGCCCTGAAAGCAGGAAAATCAAGAAAAGAAGCCATCTATGCCGCTTATGACCGGTTCTACAAGGGAGACATCGCCAAAGAAATCGTCAGAGGTACCCGAGAGCAAGGTGGACTCTTCACTGAGGCAGATCTGGCCAACTGGAAAGTAAAAATCGAAGAACCGCTTCATGTGAATTACAAAGGGATCGATGTCTACAAACTTCAGGAATGGACCCAGGGACCTGCTTTGTTGCAGTCCTTGAACATCCTTGAAAACTTCGACCTGAAGTCCATGGGCTACAATTCCGCCAATTACATCCATACCGTGTATCAGGCCATGAGCTTGGCCTTTGCAGACCGGGATTTCTATTACGGAGATCCAGCTTTTGTAAAATCTCCGATGAAAGGCCTCCTTTCCAAGGAATATGCAAAGGAGCGCGCCAAACTGATCGGTTACAACAACGATCCGACCATCGGTCCGGGCGACCCCTATCCTTTCCAGGGAGGAACCAACCCCTATCTGCACATTTTGAAAAAGAACCAGCAGGCCATAGCCTCTCTTTCTCCGGAACAGATCAATTCCACCTTGGATGAGCAGTTTTTGGCGGACTTCCAAAGCGGTACCACTTCCGTGGAAACTGCCGATGCGGAAGGCTGGGTAGTATCCGTGACCCCAAGCGGTGGCTGGATTCCTGCGGTAGTGGCCGGCAATTCCGGAGTGGGTCTTTCCCAGAGAATGCAGAGTTTCGTTCTGGACGAAAACCTCAATCCTTACAACCTTCCGGAGCCGGGCAAGAGACCAAGAGTGACCCTTACCCCAAGCTTGGCGATGAAGGACGGAAGACCTTTCCTTTCCTTTGCGGTGCAGGGCGGGGATTCCCAGGATCAGAACCTGCTTCAGCTTTTCCTCAATGTCGTGGAATTCGGCATGGACGTACAGGAAGCCACCGAAGCGGCCAATTTCAACTCCTACCAGATGCAGAGCTCCTTTGGAGACCATGAAATCCGTCCGGGTGCCATGGTACTGAGAAAAGATACTCCGGACTGGATCCGCAAGGAACTGGCCAAGCGGGGCTATTCCATGGATTTCTGGAACAAGACCTCCGGCCCTCTGAATGCCATCTGGTTTGACTGGAAACACGGCAGCTTCTGGGGAGGAAGCAGTGATTACGGAGACGACTACGGCATCGCCTGGTAAGGGGAATGCTGAATGTTAAATGATGAATGATGAATTAAAAATGGGAACAGGCGAAAGCTTGTTCCTTTTTTTGTTGATTGGAAAAATAGTTGATCCAACACCGAAAAATTTCTTTGCCTTTTCAGCTTTACTGATATCTTTAGGGAACAGTTTTTAATTTCTTTTTTTCGATGGCCCTTTTCCAAAATTCCGTTCTTAAAAAATACATATCCTCTCAAATCCATCAGCCCATGCATGAGGCTTTTGGAGCTTATCTAACTTATTTTCATAATCCCCGAATTCGGGAAAATATCCGGGCTTCAAAGGAAGAACAATTTCAGGAAGGTTTTCTTCGGGAATTGTTTGTCAAAATCCTGGGCTATACCATCAATCCCGAACCAGACTATAATCTGACCACAGAACTCAAAAACATCAAGGATTCCAAAAAGACCGATGGGGCTATTATGAAGGATGGTTCGGCTCTTGCGGTGATAGAATTGAAAGGAACTGATACCAAAGACTTGGATAAAATCAGGGATCAGGCCTTCAATTACAAAAACAACCAACCCGATTGTATCTATGTAATTACGAGTAATTTTGAAAAACTCCGATTCTACATCGACAATGCTGTGGACTTTGTCGAGTTTAATGTTTTGGGAATGCAATGGGAGGAATTTCAACTTTTTTGGCTTTTGCTTCACAAAGAAAACCTCCTCAGTGGAATTCCTAAGAAGGTCAAAGAAGAATCCCTACTCGCGGAAGAGCAGGTTACCAAAAAGCTCTATAAGGATTATTCCACTTTCAAGCAGGAACTCTGGCAGGACTTGGTCAGACAAAATCCCGAAGAGGATGAACTGGTCCTCTACAAGAAAAGCCAAAAGCTCCTCGACCGCTTTCTATTTATCTTCTTTGCCGAGGACAAAGGCCTGCTTCCGCCCAATTCCATCATGGAGATCGTCAATCAGTGGCGAAGCTTGCAGGAACTCGACGCCTACGTTCCTCTCTACAAGCGCTTCAATCTCTACTTCGGCTACCTGAATACCGGCCGAATCCAACCCGGTAAAGCCGAAATCCATGCCTACAACGGGGGACTCTTCGCACCCGACCCGATCCTGGATACCTTGGTGATTTCCGATGAAGTACTGGACAAGCACGTGCGCAAGCTCACCGAGTACGACTTCGAATCCGAAGTGGATACCAATATCCTCGGGCATATCTTCGAGCACAGTCTGAATGATATCGAAAATGTCCGCGCCCAGATCGCCGGGGAAACTGTGGACAAGTCCAAAACCAAGCGCAAGCGGGACGGGGTCTTCTACACGCCCAAGTATATCACCAAGTACATCGTGGACAATACGCTTGGCCGACTCTGTACGGAGAAGAAAGCAGAACTTGGTATTATCGACGAGGACTTTGCCGAGGGAAAGCGGGGAAGGCAAAAGAAAACCATCCAAAAGCTCAAGGAAAGACTGGACAGCTACCGCAACTGGCTGCTGCAACTCACCATCTGCGACCCGGCTTGCGGTTCCGGTGCCTTTCTGAATCAGGTCCTGGAATTCCTGATCGCCGAGCATCGCTACGTGGACGAACTCGAAGCCCAACTCTTCGATACGCCCCTGATTCTTCCCAATGTGGAAAACCACATTCTGGAGAACAACATCTTCGGAGTCGATATCAATGAAGAATCCGTGGAGATCGCCCGCCTCTCCCTATGGCTGCGCACGGCCAAAAAAGGGCGCAAACTCAGCAGCCTAAACTCCAATATCAAAGTTGGCAACTCCCTGATCGATGACCCCGAAGTGGCCGGAGACTTGGCCTTCAACTGGGCCGAGCAATTCCCACAGGTCTTTGCCAAAGGAGGATTTGATGTGGTGGTGGGAAATCCGCCTTATGTTCTTTGTCAACCTTCAAACACGCCAATAAAAGTTCTAGACTTTTATAAAACTTTTGAAGTCGCATGTTATAAAATAGACTTGTTCCATTTGTTCTTTGAAAAATCTTTAAAGATACTTCAGGATTCAGGAAAATTGGGTTTTATAACTCCAAACACATATTTGACAAATAAATACATTTCTCCATTACGGAAGTTTATATTGAATCAAACTGACATTGAACTTATAATTAATCATGAAAAAAATGTTTTCCCTGAAGCAAGCGTAGATGTTTCGACAATTATTTTAAATAAAATAAAGAAAAAAAATAATTTCGTTTTAATATATAAAGATGTTAACTCAGAATTTATTGAAATTGGATCAAAACCACAAAGTCAATGGGAATGTGATAGTGATAGTATTTTCAATATAAAGAGTGAATTTGCATTTAATTTTAAAAATTTTATAGAATTAGGTAAAATTTGTAATACCTATTTTGGTATACAGGCTTATGATAGAACCAGTTCTATATCTGAAAGTAAAATAAATGAATCATTTTTAGAAATAATTGATGGAGGAGATGTTTTTCCGTTTGAGTACGCTAAACCAAGGAAATTCTTTAATTATCGACCAGAAATGATAAAAAGTGGAGGAGATTGGAAAGTATATTCGAAGGAAAGAATTGTTATCAGACAAATTGGTCAAGTTCCTATTGTTGGATTGAGTAGAGCGAACATTCTTGCTTCTAACACTCTTTACAGTGTTTATCCTAAAACTGACAATTTTTCTCTTAGATATTTACTTTGTATTTTAAACTCATCTTTAATAAAAAGATATTGGCTCTCAAAATATTCCGACTCAAAACTCTTATTTCCAAAAATAAAAGGGTTTCAATTAAAAGAACTTCCAATAGTTAATTTGGGCCTAAAAGATCAAGAGATATTTGAAGATTTTGGAGGTCAAGTATTGGAGTTAAAGGATAGACTAAGTTTGCTTAAGGAATCTTTTGTTTTATTCATTAATAAAAAATTTAGTCAATTAGAATTAAACAAGAATTTCCTCTCGGAAAAAGATTTTGTCAATTTTATTGGAGAGTTAAACAAGGCCAAGGTGAAATTGAGTTTGTCCGAAGAAGCCGAGTGGATGGCCTATTTTACTGAACAAAAAGCCAAGGCCTCAGCCTTACAAGCGGAAATAACCCGCCTCGACCGCGAAATCGACGCCCTAGTCTATGAATTGTATGGCTTGACCGAGGAAGAGATTAGGATTGTGGAAAATCAAAAATAAAATGGGAAAGAAGGAAAACATTCTCGAAGAATATAAAGTACTCAGAGAAGAAATTGTTAGACTTGAGAAAGAACAAATGACAATTTCCTATTATGTATTAGGTGTAATAATTGCTTCAGCAAGTGCGGGGTTTACTTCAAATCATTATTTATTACTATTTCTTCCATTTATTTATTTAATAATTCTAATTTGGGGATTAGAACGCTACTTTATCGCTGCAAATTTGAGGGTAAAATTAAGCTCCTATCTGGAAATTTTTATTGAAAAAGAATTAAAAGGAATTAATTGGGAAAGCCGAAATTTGCATTTTAAAAAAAATGAAAGATGGGTTCAAAATAAATATTTTAGAAGATTCACAAACTTCTTCACCTTATCAGTTACTATTGATTTGTTTTTGATTTTTATGTTTTATGGGGAAATTGGTTTTATTGATTCATATTTTTTAAAATATATATTATCTTTAGTTTTATTTATTTTATTCCTAATTAGAATAGTATATTTATATAATACGGTTTTTCATTATCCTAGACATAGCGAATATAAAAAAAAATGGAAAGAAATATCTGAAAGGGAATAGAATGCTGTCCCCGACTGGGAGTAGTATTTTTGACTAAGCGTAGATTGTATCTACGCTTTCATATTTTTTAGGAATTTGCAATTCCTTTCTTCCTCTATCCTGCCTAAGGCAGTTTCTTGATTGCTCACCTTAATTCACCACCTAACTGGCGTGCCTAACGGCACTGGAAAATATCCAGGAAAGTCCCGTAGGGACGAAAGCCAGGTAACCCAGAACATCCCAAGCCCCCTCCAAGTCCCATGGGGACGGTACAATTGGTTTGAATTTGCAATTCCTTTTTTGGGTCTATTCAAATCAAATCCTCGGGAAAATATCCGGAATCCTTCAACAATCTCATAACAAATTCGCCCTCAATACAGGGTTAATTCGTGGTAAATCAACCCTTTATTTTTTATGTCATGAAATTTACCTGAAAGTAAATCCTGGCAAATCCGCAAAAAACCGCACATTTCGGCAAATAGCGCATATTCCTTTGCCAAAGCCATAACCCTTATTTTACTTTGCTTTTCAGCATTTTTCATCTTTAAAACCTTAGAAATCATGGCAAGACTTATAGGATTGGGCGGATTCAGTCCACAGGGAAAATCAGGAGGCTTCACTTTCTATCAACTCAATGGACAAACCATCATGCGAAGACTGCCTGCCAGTCATCGAAACAAAACTAATCCTACTTCTCTTCAGCTTCTTTACAGACAGCGTTTCAAGGAAATCAATGCGTTCTTGAAACCATTTAAAGAGGTATTAAACTTCGGCTTCCAAAACCAATGCACCCAAAGTAAAAGAGGGACCCACTGTGCCTATCAGGAATTGGTACAACGGGGATATACCTTTGGGCAGGAACCCCGAATTGATCCTTCCTACCTCAAAATATCTGCAGGAAGTCTTTTGGGACCAGAAGAGGTAAAGGCGACTAAAGAAAATCAGTTGATCAGGCTTACTTGGCGTGATCCATCCAAACAAGGTAGTTCTTTCCATCCAGCTCAAGTCCTGGTATTCCTACTTCATCTCCCTTCTGGGTCATTTTATTGGTTTCCAGAAGCGGGCAAATCCCATCATCTGGAATTAAGTGTAGAAGTAAAGGAAACTGATCAGGATAAAGTTTGGAGTGTTTATTTGGCTTTTTACCGAAAAGTCAATCCCAAGAAAATCGACTTTTCAGATTCAGTTTTTGTACAAAACATCTAAAAACAACCAGTGCTTGGATTTTACATCTTTGGCAGGACCTTTTATCTTTATCAGATGAAATTTTCGACCCTGCTATTGGGACTTCTGGTCATTTGGCTATCCATTAGCCCTTGCTGCATGGAAGAGTCCGTGGTTTGTGGTTCCCCGACTGGGAGTAGTATTTTTGACTAAGCGTAGATTGTATCTACGCTTTCATATTTTTTAGGAATTTGTAATTCCTTTCTTCCTCTATCCTGCCTACGGCAGTTTCTTGATTGCTTGCCTTAATTCACCACCCAACTGGCGTGCCTAACGGCACTGGAAATAAACCAGGAAAGTCCCGTAGGGACGAAAGTCCGGTAACATAGAGCATCCCAAGCCCCCTCCAAGTCCCATAGGGACGGTACAACTATTCCTATGTATTTTCACCGGTACCCTGCTTACTGCAGTTTTAGAATAGCTTGCCTTAATTCACCACCCAACTGGCGTGCCTAACGGCACTGGAAAAAAACCAGGAAAGTCCCGTAGGGACGAAAGCCAGGTAACCCAGAACATCCCAAGCCCCCTCCAAGTCCCATAGGGACGGTACAACTATTCCTATGTATTTTCACCGGTACCCTGCCTATAGCAGTTTCTTGATTGCTTGCCTTACTTCACCACCCAACTGGCCTGCTTAAAGGCACTGGAAAAAAACCAGGAAAGTCCCGTAGGGACGAAAGTCTGGTAACCTATAACATCCCCCGACTGGGCGTAGATAAATCGTTTGACTAGGTGTAGTTTGCAACCCTGACTGGGAGTAGATATATCGTTTGACTTGGTGTAGTTTGCAACTACACCATTTTATTTTTAGGAATTTGTAATTCCTTTCTTCCTCTATCCTGCCTACAGCAGTTTCTTGATTGCTTACCTTAATTCACCACCTAACTAGCGTGCCTAAAGGCACTGGAAAATAACCAAGAAAGTCCCGTAGGGACGAAAGTCTGGTAACCCAGAACATCCCAAGCCCCCTCCAAGTCCCATAGGGACGGTACAACCATTCCTATGTATTTTCACCAGTACCCTGCCTACGGCAGTTTCTTGATTCCTTGACTTAATTCCCGACCTAACTAGCGTGCCTAAAGGCACTGGCCAAAAAAGCCCCACTGAGTGTAGAATTCCTTGTTAGGACTAAGCGTAGATTGTATCTACGCTTTCATATTTTTTAGGAATTTGTAATTCTTTTCGGACAAGTTCAACCCGCTTCGGGGTTGGTGTTCACCATCGTGACCTTTTCTTCCCTAGGTTTCACCTAGGGCTCCGCCGCAGCGGACAAGTTATTCAGAGGTTCGACGGCTTCACCGTCTTTTTCCCATTCCAATAATTGATCAAAAATCATTGACGGCTTCCCCAGACTTAGGCCATAATGACCCCTGACAAGGGGTCCAACCTTTCAATAGCCATGGGTAAAACCCATGGAAATGAAGATCAACAGATGATGATTTATACGACCCCAAAGGGGTCGAACTTCTTTCTTTGTTGCCTTTTTTAAATTCATTTCTGAAATTCAATTATCCTTTTTTCATTCAAATCCAATACGTTATGGCCACACATACCCAACTTTTATATCATATTGTTTTTTCGACCAAGTATCGAGAGCCCACCATAGTTTTTGACCAGAAAAAACGACTTTTTGCCTATATCCATCAACTATTAAACAATAAAAACTGCCATATGTATCGAATTAATGGTGTTGAAGATCACCTTCATATTTTGACACATATCCATCCTACCAATTCAATTTCTTCCTTGATCAAAGACATCAAATTGGCAGCAGATGATTTCATCAAAAAGGAAGATGTTTTCCCAAAATTCAAAGGCTGGCAAGATGGTTATGGAGCGTTTTCAGAGTCCTATTCGGCCAAAAACCGCTTAATCAACTACATCAAAAATCAAGAGAAGCACCATCAAAAGATTTCCTTTTTGGATGAATACAAGGCAATCCTAAAAGATCATGAAATCGAATTTGATGAAAAATATCTTTTGTAGGTGCCATCTTATAAACCCTGTAAGTTCAACCCTTACAGGGTTGTTAAAACGGTCTCAAACACCCGTTCTAATCCCCCGGTTTTACCGGGGGCTACTCAAAGGTTCGATCCTTACAGGATCATTTATTTGACCAACAGAAATTCTAACTAGGGAAGACCCCGAAAGGGGTCCAACCTTTCAATAGCCATGGGTAAAACCCATGGAAATGAAGATCAACAGATGATGATTTTATACGACCCCAAAGGGGTCGAACTTATTCTTACCTTCTATTTTATGGAATTTGTAATTCCGCTTTCCAAACCTTCACTACTCCCTGTATCCTGCCTACGGCAGTTTCTTGATTCCTTGACTTAATTCCCGACCTAACTAGCGTACCTAACGGCATTTGCCAAAAAAGCCCCCTCCAAGTCCCATAGGGACGGTACAATTGGTTTGAATTTGGAATTCTGCCCCATTAGGCCGCGCATCTCAGCTTGCAACCTATACCATTCATTCATCATATTCCAATGCCAGTGGATTGAATTTTTGATTACCTTAAAACCATCAATCAATACCATCACCTTATGAGAAAAGTATACCAACCGGTTTTGTTGCTTGCCATGGGTTTGGGAAGCGTTCTTCCCCTTCAGGCCCAGAAGAAAACAAAACCCAATCCCCTCAAAACAGAGGTTCAAAATTCGGTAGACAGCCGATTTGAAGCACTTACTGACCTCAGTGACAAAATCTGGTCATTCGAGGAAATAGCCTTTCAGGAAAGCCAATCCGCTGCTGCCCTATCCGATTATGCGGAATCCCTGGGTTTTAAAGTGACCCGTGGTGTGGCGGAGATCCCCACTGCTTTCGTAGCCGAATACGGTTCCGGACATCCCATCATCGGGGTGTTGGGAGAATTTGATGCCTTGCCGGGACTTTCCCAAAATACCGTTCCATACAAAGACCCAGTGCATGAAGGAGCACCGGGACACGGATGTGGACACAACCTCTTCGGAGTGGCTTCTTTGGGAGCAGCTTCTGCCATCAAGGATTTGATTGCTGAAGGAAAATTGCAGGGAACAGTCCGATTCTACGGAACGCCTGCCGAGGAAAAGTTTTTCGGGAAACTCTGGATGATCCGTGCAGGGCTTTTTGAAGATGTGGATGTCATGATGGATTGGCACCCGGCTGCAGAAACCAAGGCGGCGGTTCAGAAAGGACTTGCTTTGGTGGATTTCCTGGTGGAGTTTAGAGGACAGGCAGCCCATGCTTCTGCAGATCCCTGGAACGGACGCAGTGCAGCGGATGCCTTGGAACTGTATACAACCGGGATCAACTATTACCGAGAGCACATCAAGCCTACTGTAAGAATCCACTACCATATTCAGGACGCCGGGCAAGTGGTCAATGTAGTTCCGGATTACAGCCGAATCTGGGTGCGGGTTCGGGACAGCAGCCGAGAAGGCTTGATTCCGGTTTGGAAACAAGTTGAAAAGATGGCGGAAGGTGCTGCAATCCTGGCCAATGTGGATTATGAGGTGAACTTAATTTCCGGAGTCCATGAAGTATTGGTCAACAGAACCGGTTCGGCTGCCTTGCAGAAAAACCTGGAGACCTTAGGCTCCATTACCTATACCGAAGAGGAGCAGGAATTTGCAAAGAAAATCCAGGAAGCTACCGGAAAGCCACAGATTGGTTTGGTATCCAAAATCGAACCGATGGAGGAAACCGCAGAGCATTCCATGGGAGGAAGTACCGATGTGGGAGATGTGAGCTGGGTAGTACCGACTATCCGCCTGAGCGCCACCACCGCACCGAACGGAACCCCTTGGCACTCCTGGGCCGTAGTAGCTGCCGGAGGGATGTCCATTGGACACAAAGGTATGGCTTATGCGGCCAAAGCTTTGGCGATGACCATGGTGGATCTGTATCAAAATGAAGAACTCAGAGAGTCTGTACAAGCGGAATTCAAGGAGAAAAAAGGAGATTATGTGTACAAGGGAATCATTCCTGACGGCCCTCCTCCAATCAATTCCAAGCTTCAATAAAATTCCAAAGCCAGCCCAAAAGGTTGGCTTTTTTATTGGCTCGTTCACTCAATCTGACAAGGCCCCCACTTTTGGAGGGACTTTTCCTTTGTAACTTTTCCTACAAAGATTCAAAAAATTAGGGCCTAAACTTGCTGAACTATCCAACAACAAAAAGACAAGTCATGAAGAAAAACCTGAATGTACTCCTCCTCCTTTTGTCGGTTTTTGCCTTTTCCTTTGCCCATGAGGCACAGGCCCAAGCCGATCAAAGCAATTATTTTGTACTTACCCGAAACATCGGGCAGTTAAAAGCCATCATCCTGGCAGCAGATGCTTTGGCCGCTGAAGAAGGAGACCAATTCGGAGATTATCAGGTCGTGATCTGTGGTCAGGCCGTAGAAGACATGGTAAAAACGGAGACCATGACTCCTATCTTAACTATGGCAGAGAAAAGCGGCGTGAAGATTTTGGCCTGTGGCTTCTCCCTTCAAAAATTCAAAGTCGATGCAGAAAAGCTTCCTTCCGCAGTTGGAATAGTGGAGAATGGCATCCTGCATGGATTCCAGCTTCAAAAGAAAGGCTATTATCAGATTACCCTATAAGTCTCTTTAGACTACCGAACACAACCATAAGCAAAAAAGCCCGGGAGTCAAATCCCGGGCTTTTTGTTTGTTCGAAGATTAATTGAAGAGTTTTTCCAAAATCTTGTAAGTGATCAGATAAGTAGGCCTTACCCCTTCCATTCCCAGGGCACCGGAGGCCAGGGTACTGCCGGTTTCCAGAGGATTGTCCGAAGCATAGTAGGCATAGAGGACCTTTACATTGGAGCGGATGCTTTTCCGGATTTTGGAGGCGGATTGAATGGCTTTTTGGTAATGTGCCCCTTCCATTTCCAGTCCCACTGCATTCCAGGAAGATTCCATGAAGTACTTGAGGATGTCCTTGTTTTGAAGGGAAGTGCCCAAAACAGTCACCATAGAACCCTCATAAACTCCCAACCCATAGCCTTCGAAATCGGACTTTTTCAGTTCATTTTTGAAAGGGTAATTGTCTGCTGTACCTTCGAACACATGGGCATCCGGGATCATCAGGTCGCCTTTTCCTCCATAAAGAATCCCTGCTTTCCCCATGATCGAGGTGGAGATGACATTCAGTGCCTCTTCCTTATCGCCTTTTTTATAGGGTTTCAGCAGCTCGTCAAAGCACTCATAGGCCTGCTCGCCAAAGGCATAATCCATCACGACAAATACCGGCTTTTTCTCATTTTCCTTAGGCAGGAAAACTCCGGGAATCAGTTCCTCCTTTTCCAATTTAGCGGTATCGATGATCTGGGCACCGATATTGGTTCCGGACTCATCCGGTAGATCCACAAACCCGTGTTTCTGGGCATAGTCATAGAGCGCCTTTCCTTGGTTTCCTTTGGCCTTGGTACTGATGTCCATGGCGACCTTTTCAAGCTCCTCAAAACTTTTGATTCCCAGTTTTTGGGTGGAATAAATGGTATTAAGAACCGAGTGAAGGTTTGCCGAAATAATGTGGATGGGGCGCTTCAGTAGATTGAGTTCATCCAGGGTCTTTTTGATCCGGTTGGCCCAAAGCTCTCCATATACGTGGTGACCGATGCGCTCCCGAAGAGTGGCCGAAAAGGAAATTTCCCGATCCAGGTTGTTTCTGGCCTCTTCCATGGCCAGTTTGCCCATGTGGTAAACAATGGAATAAAGGCTGTTGGAATTGGCACTCTTTTCGAATTTTTCAACCGCCTGAACGGTCTCTTCAAACGTTCTCCCGATCAAATGACTGAGATAGGCACTTGCTGCCTCCTTGTCAAAATCCTCCCCATTGTTCTCCTTTTTCACAAACTCTTCCAGCATCGTCCAATTGAGTGAGATCCTACCTTTGGGATCTACGCTGTTCTTGTAGATTTTATTGGACTCGATATACAGGAAGGTCAAATGAGTCAAAATATCATAGATATCAGAGCGTCCACGGGTCATTTCCACATACATGACCTGCTCATCCAACCGGTAGCAATTCCGCTTTCTCTTTGGAGGCACTATTGGACTGAGATGAGAAGTTTCGTATCCTTCCCGGCTGATCAACCTCACAAATCTGCATTCTTCGATTCCCCTTGGAAGACGCTCCATCACATACAGCAAACCGTCCAATTCGATTTTTTCGGGATCAGTCAGAGTTCCATAGATTTCAGGACTCAGCACCATCAGAGCATTGACTAGACTTTCGCCGGAAACCCCCATGGGCTTGTAACTACCCCGGGTAAAAAGATGTCTCATGGTGATGTAAAGCCTTTCAATGGCTGCTCTGGATTCTTGTGCTCTCGTTCTTTTCATGCGTTTGATTTAGGTTAAATTCAGCAAAAATAGGCTTTTTAGAGGAATTTTTGGAGCATTTATCAGAAATGAGTCAGGGAATTGCATCAACCTCTCTTAAAAGGAGATTAATACCTTCCCCATTTTCTATCACCCAAAAGGAAAGACCGGAACTGAATTACATCTTGGTATTAAGCTTCATTTTTTAGCCTGGCAGCAAAAAACTTCTTCAGCTTTTCTACTTTCGGCAGGATCACAAATTGGCAATAGGGCTGCCCTCCATGTTGATTGAAATAATCCTGATGGTATTTTTCTGCGGGATAAAAATTGCTGAATGCCGTGATTTCCGTGACCAAAGGACTTTCAAAAACCTTGGCCTCTTCTATTTGATCCCTTTGGTGGGTAACTATCTGCTTTTGCTCTGGATGATGGTAGAAAACAACAGAACGATACTGAGGTCCCACATCCGCCCCCTGTCTATTGAGCGTAGTAGGATCATGTGTAGCCCAAAAGACCTCCAGAATAGCTTCCAGCCTGATGATCTTTGGGTCAAAGAATATCTGGACCACTTCAGCGTGCCCGGTCGTACCGGAGCAGATCTCCTCGTAGGTTGGATTTTCAACAAATCCTCCCGAGTAGCCAGAAATCACTCGGACAACTCCATTTAGCCTTTGAAAGACTGCTTCGGTACACCAGAAACAACCTCCCCCCAAGGTGATCACATCCTGTCCTTCAGGCACTACAACAGGAGTTTGGGGTAAATCAAATTCAGCGCTCATCATAGATATAGTAAGAAAACGAACAAAGACATTAAGGGTTTGAAATTCTAACAGGACCTTCAGGGGTCCTATCCCTTGAAACAGGTTCCCCATTTTGGGTCACCAAAATCCGGTCTCTCCTGTAAAGCCCCATCATGGCTTCCAGAACATCCTCCATAAACAAACTCCAATCTTCTGGAAACATTTGTTGTACTACTTCGGAAGGGCAAAAACTCTTTCCCTTTTGCTTTCTGCACATTTCCAATATGGCTGTCTCAAGAATATCCATTACTTCTTTTCAGAATCAATATGAAGTTAAAGGATAGAAGCAGAAAGTAAAACTTAATAACAACTGATTTTCTAACCTTTTAATCCCCCTCTTCCAATTCAAAAATCTCCTCCAAAGGCAATTCAAATACGCGGGCGATTTTCAATGCCAAAACCGTAGAGGGCACATATTTTCCAGCCTCAATGGAATTGATGGTTTGTCGGGAAACCGAAACCTTATCGGCCAAATCCTGCTGGGTCAGGTTATGTCTTGCCCGCTCAATTTTTATGAAGTTTTTCATAAAATGAGGTCTAGTGATTGACGCTGTCTATACATGACCCAACGAAACCGGGCTATAAATAGCAGGGGTATGGAATACATGTTGAGCAGGATAAATGAAAAATAATCGAATCCATAGAACAGCAGCGTACCGATGACATTTAAAATGAAATATCCGTAGGTAGCGAACAAAATGGAATCAAGGCGGATCTTTTGGATGTATTCGTCTTCCTTTTTTTCCTTGGTAAAGGCTATTAAAAACAAGCTGATGAACAATAAGATGACCGCAGTTTCATTGGTGAAGTTTTCATCGGAATTACTGAAAATTCCGGGCTTTCGGATATTGGCTATTTCCAACCATTCAAATTCGAATTCAAAACTTAAGGTCATAAACGCCAATACAGCAGAAGGGACAAAAAGAGCCCATCCAATCCACTGAAAGCGATGTGGTAAGAGTATTTTAGACAACATGGATTTCATTTTTCTTTCTTGGATTGGTAAAGCTGTAATTGAAATGCAGCATAGATGTAGAGATTCAATAAGAACAGGATCAAATAGGCTGAAAAGAACTCAGAAGTAAAGCGTCCATAACGGACATAACTGATCAGCATAATGGCTCCTATGCCCCAGATCAACCAGTAAAAACCGGTCTGAAAGGCCTGCAAGCGAAATGATTTAATCATTTCATCCTCTACTTTTTCCCGGGTAAGAATGAGCATTCCGAATCCAATTGCCCAAAATCCATAAATGATCTGTGCGACCTCATCCGGATTGAATTGGGGGTTTGAAAATGAAATCCCAATCACCAATAAAACCGGCAAAGGAAAGAATCCTATTGCCACCTTTTTCCAAGCTGGAGACAGCAAGGGTACATTGAATAGTGAATTAGTCTTCATAAGTAAATTACGTTTTACTAAATGTAGTTTTTACTTTACTAAATGTAAAATATATTTTACATTAAATCAAGAAGAATATTTATTAAACCAATACAGAGAAAATGTTTTCATTTGCATTTTTTCAAAAGAAACCCGCCTTTTGTTTACCTTTATTCAATCGAATTCATAAAAAATTAGAAAATTGATGATTTCAACATCGAAAATCGCAATCATAGGATGTGGAAATTTGGGTACCTCCATTGCCAATGGATTACTCCAAATGCAGGGTTTCCAACCTGAAAACCTGACACTGACTAAACGGAATATCAGCTCTCTGGAAGCCTACCAAAAGCAAGGTGTGCAGGTTCTTACTGACAATCAAGTAGCTGTTCAAAATGCAGACATTGTCATTTTAGGTGTCAAACCTTATAATGTTACTCCCATATTGAAGGATCTCAAGCCTTCATTGGATCCCAATAAGCAGCTCATTATTTCCCTGGCAACGGGAATTTCCCTTGAAGAAATGTATCAGGTATTAGATCCTAAAACTGTTGCATTCAGAGCCATGCCCAATATTGCAGCAGATATCCAGGAATCCATCACTTGCATCTGTGATCAAAATGCCAATGCAGAGCAAGTAAAGTTGATCAAAAAACTTTTTGATTCCATAGGATTCACCATTTCCATAGATGAAAGTCTCATGGAAGCAGCCACAGTACTTGGAGCATGTGGTATAGCCTATGTGTTGCGATTTATGAGAGCGATGATCCAAGGGGGGATACAAATTGGTTTTGATTCCGTGACCGCAAGTAAAATCGTAAACCAAACGGTAAAAGGGGCTGCTGAACTGATGATCCAAAAAAACATGCATCCTGAAGCAGCCATTGACAAAGTAACCACTCCCAAGGGCTGTACCATTGTAGGCCTGAATGAAATGGAACACCAGGGTTTCAGTTCAGCAATGGTAAGAGGGGTCATCGCTAGTTATGAAAAAATTGAGAAGTAAAAATTCAAGCATCAACCTCTAAGCCTGTAGAAATCCTACAGGTTTTTTTTTGCATTTAAAAAAGGAAGAGATCCAAAAAAAAATTGAAATCACAAAAGCGTCATTAAAAGGAATTTAACTTGGCTAATGACATTTTTGTAATATCTATTATTGAAATATTACCATTAACAAAAAAAACAATAATTTTTAGATTGTTTTTTTTTTAAATCTTTTTATTAGATTTGTCCCGGGTGATAAACAACTTTTGCGATTCCTTTTTCAAAGAACTGATTTTTAAAGGAAGGATTGTTTGGTACTTTTTCCTCCTTCCTTTTATTGCTTAAGTAAGAATTTCTGCTCATTAAAAAACCCCGCTTCTTTTTAAGAGGCGGGGTTCTTTATGAAATATCGGACTTTACTTTAGTCGAAAATCTCTATAAGTTTATTTTCCAGGCTAAGCCCTCTCAAACCTTTTGCAATAATCTTCCCATCGGGATCAAGTAAATAAGAGGCAGGAATAGCGTCAATCTTATAGGTCTCGGCAGCTACTGAATTAAAGTATTGCAAATCAGAAATCTGAGTCCAGCTCAGGCCATCATCGTCAATTGCCTTCAGCCAATCTTCTTTAGATCTATCCAAAGAAACCCCCAAAATATCGAAGCCTTTGTCTTTATACTGAGCATAAAGTCGAACTAAGTTTGGATTTTCTTCCCGACAAGGCTTACACCATGCCGCCCAGAAATCGATCAGAATATATTTTCCACGAAGATCCGACAGCTTCACCAATTCCCCATCAGGATTAGGAAGTTCGATTTCCGGAGCGATTTGACCAACAGCCAAAGGTCTGAGTTCATCCAGCTGCTGTTTCAGTTGGAGGACAGCAATGGTTCCCGGATAATTTTCATTGAGTTTATTGACCAAATCATCAATAAAAGGAAAATCATTTTTAGGGCTTAATAGGCCGATGGCTGCCAAAGAGGCAAAACTATCCCCCATACTTGTAATCATTTCTTTAACCTTGGTAGCCTGTCTTGATTCCAATGCCATTGCCTCCAATTGAATCTTTTTTATCTCCTCACTATTATTGGAACTCATGGCCTCATAATACGCTTCATTTAGGGTATTCACTTCTAACTGGTAGTCCTGAAACAACTTATCAAGCTTCTGCATTTCTTTAGAATCCACGGAACCTTCAATCTGCAGGCTCTCTGGATCTGAAAAATCATAGGCTACTTGCACATCCTCGTCCAGCAAAGCAAGACGCACTGACTTTTGTCCAAATAGATTCAGATCATAGAAAGTTGGTGTGGTTAGTGCAAGTTCATAGCTAAATTCTCCACCTTCTGAAAGCTCCAATGTATCCAATACTTTAGGCCTGCTGTCAGTAAACTGGGATAGAACAATATTTCCACTTGGTGCATTTTGAATCCTTCCAGTAATCTGGATAATCCCCTCTTCTGAACTTGGATTTCCTCCACAGGAGGCAAAACCCAAAACTAAACCAAGCCAAATTCCAAGCATATGCTTCTTCATCATATTCATTTGTCTAATAATTCTTGTAGTAATTTCGTGGCAACTTTGGGATCTGCCTTTCCCTGTGACTTTTTCATCACCAGTCCCATAAACATGCCTATCAGTCCTTTTTTACCGGATTTATATTCAGCAACTTTTGCTTTATTTTCTTCCAAAACAAGCTCTACAATTGGTTTTAAGGAAGACTCATCACTTTCCTGAATTAAATTCAATCGATGTGCAATCTCCAAGGGAGTCTCATGTTTGCCCACGAGCAATTCAGGATAGATACTCTGAGAAGCCACCGTGTAACTTACTTTCCCTTCGTCAATCAGGGCAATCAAATCTGCCAATTCAGAAGTGGATACTGGAAAATCTTCAATACCAATATTCGACTCATTGAGATAAGACTTTACAGGTCCCATCATCCAATTAGACGCCGCTTTATAATTCGAAGTTTGCTCACAAAGTTCATCAAACCACATGGCAATCTCCTTAGTATCCGTCAAAACCCCCGCATCATAATCAGGCAAACCGAATTCATTGACAAACTTCGCATGTAGTTCTCTTGGCAATAAGGGCATGGTATGCCTTATTGAGTTGAGCCATTCCTCAGAAATTACAACTGGACTCAAATCCGGCTCCGGGAAATATCGGTAATCATTCAAGTCCTCCTTGGTACGCATGCTTGCAGTTGTACCAGAATTGGCATCAAATGTCCTGGTTTCTGAAATGATCTCCTCACCCGCTTCCAATAAGCCAACAATTCTATCAAATTCATGTTCGATGGCCCGGGCAACATTTCGGAAAGAGTTCATGTTTTTTACTTCTACCTTTTTCCCATATTCAGTAGCCCCTTTTAGCATCACGGATACGTTGGCATCACAACGCAAGGAGCCTTCCTCCATATTTCCGTCACAAACTCCAAGATACATGACCAGCTTTCTGATTTCATTTAAGAAAACATAAGCTTCTTCAGAGCTTCTCAGGTCGGGATCGGTTACAATTTCTATCAATGGAGTTCCGGCACGGTTGTAATCCACCAAGGTATCCGTTTCTTCAGCAAGGTGGATGGACTTACCGGCATCCTCTTCCATATGGATGCGATTGAGATGGATTTCTTTTTTGGTACCATCGGAAAGCCGAATAGGAACTATTCCACCAACACAAATGGGACCTTTGTCCTGGGTGATTTGATATCCTTTGGGTAAGTCTGGGTAGAAGTAATTTTTTCTCGAGAAAATATTATACCGGGTAATTTCGGAATTGCATGCCAATCCCATTTTGATGGCATATTCAACTGCCTTTTTATTGACTTTTGGCAGGGTACCTGGATGTCCCAAGGTGATTACAGAAACCTGAGTATTAGGTAGCTGTCCGTATTCAGTCGAATCTGATGCAAACATCTTGCTCTCAGTCATCAACTGGGCATGAACCTCCAGACCGATTACCAATTGGTACTTACTTTTTATTTCATCGCTTACCATTACAGCGTATATTTCGAATTTTTACAGGTACAATGCTCGTGCTTTGGTCACGACATTTTCCAAGCCAGCCAGGTTTTTTCCACCTGCAGTGGCAAAAAACGGCTGTCCGCCTCCCCCTCCTTGAATTTCCTTTGCCAAATCCCTTACGATCTGACCGGCATTCAGATTCTTAGATTGAATCAGGCTTTCGTCAAGAATCACTGCGATCTGAGGTTTGTCCTCAATTTTGGCGGCAAGAATAACAAAGGCGTTTGCCACCTCATTTTTCAGCTCGTATGCCAGTTTTTTCAAAGAATCCGCATTCGGAAGTTCCACCTGTGCAATCAGGGTATTCACACCTTCTTTTTCTACAAATTGCTTGAGCAACTCCGATTTCACACCAGCGGATTTTTCAAGATATAGGCCCTCAATTTCTTTCTTCAGCTCATTTCTTTCCTGTAACAATGCTTCGATGGCTTTTTTCAGATCCTTAGGACTCTTCAGCATTTCTTGGATCTCCTTCACCAAATTCTCCTGCTCCCTCAAATAGGTCTCCGCAGCAACTGACGTTATCGCCTCTATTCTTCTTACACCGGATGCAACAGAACCTTCTGATATAATCTTGAATAACCCGATTTGAGAAGTGGAAGGAACATGGGTACCACCACATAGCTCCACAGAAAAATCCTGGTCAAAAGTGATGACCCGCACAAAGTCTCCATACTTTTCACCAAACAAAGCTGTTGCTCCCATTTTCTTGGCTTCCTCAATGGGTACATTTCTCTGCTCGTTCAAAGGAATGTTTTGACGGATTTTGGCATTGACAATGTCTTCTACCTGTCTGATTTCCTGATCAGTCATTTTGCTGAAATGCGAGAAATCAAAACGAAGCAAATTCTCATTTACCAAAGAACCTCGCTGCTGGATATGGTCACCCAAAACCGTTCTCAATGCAGATTGGAGCAAGTGAGTGGCGGTATGGTTATTCATGGTGAAAGAACGCTTATCCGAATCCACTTCAGAGGAAAACCGGGATTCAGGTTTTACAGGAAGCTTTTCCACAAAGTGAACGATCAAATCGTTTTCTTTTTTGGTATCGATCACACGGATTTTTTCCGTCTCAGACACCAACCAGCCGGTATCCCCTACTTGGCCACCACTTTCTGCATAGAAAGGAGTTTTATCCAAAACCAATTGGAACTTGTCTCCTTTTTTATCCTTCACGACCCGGTACTTGATGATATGAGAGTAGGTCTCAAGAAAGTCATAGCCTATAAATTCCACTCCATTATCCTCATGAACAAAAACCCAATCACCGGTTTCAGATTCAGATGCGGCTCTACTTCGGTTCTTTTGCTTTTCCATTTCGGAAGCAAATCCCTTTTCGTCAAGGGAAAGACCACTTTCCCGAGCGATCAAGGATGTCAAATCCAGTGGAAAACCATAGGTATCATACAATTCAAAAGCAGTCTTTCCAGGGATGACACTTTCTCCATTTTCTTTTAAATCTGTCTTAATCTGATCCAGCATTTTAAGACCGTGATCCAACGTGCGAAGGAAGGAGGCTTCTTCTTCCTGAATAACCTTAGCAATAAACTCCTGTTGCTGTCTTACTTCAGGGAAAATATCTCCAAAATGCTCTGCAATCAGGGGAGTCAATTGGTACAAAAACGGCTCTTGGAATCCCAAAAAGGTATATCCATATCGAACTGCCCTACGCAGAATTCTACGGATCACATATCCTGCCTTGTTATTGGAAGGCAACTGTCCATCCCCTATGGTAAAGGAAATGGCACGGATATGATCCACAATTACCCGGAATGCGATATCAGTCTGTTCATTTTCCCCGTATTTCTTCCCTGATTTTTCTTCCAGAAAATGAATAAAGGGAGTAAACACATCTGTATCATAGTTGGAAGACTTTCCCTGTATGGCACGAACCAAACGTTCAAAGCCCATCCCGGTATCCACATGCTTGGCAGGAAGGTCTTTTAGACTACCATCCGCAAGCCTGTTGAACTGCATAAATACCAGGTTCCAGATTTCGATCACCTGAGGATGGTCTTTGTTTACCAAATCCCGTCCCGGAACTTCTTGGCGCTCTGAATCCGGTCTCAAGTCAATGTGGATCTCGGAACAAGGCCCACAAGGTCCTGTATCACCCATTTCCCAAAAATTATCCTTTTTGGACCCCATGATGATTCTGTCTTCCGGGATGATGGATTTCCAAAAATCATAGGCCTCCTGATCCATTTCCAGATTATCTCCCTGGTCACCCTGGAAAACGGAAGCATACAGGCGATCTTTTGGTAGCTGATACACTTCAGTAAGCAATTCCCAGGCCCAGTCAATGGCTTCCTTCTTGAAATAATCTCCAAAAGACCAGTTTCCCAGCATTTCGAACATGGTATGGTGATAGGTATCTACCCCAACTTCCTCCAGATCATTATGCTTTCCACTTACTCTGAGACATTTCTGGGAGTTTGCTACACGGGGATATTTCGCGACTTCATTTCCCAAAAAGGCGTCTTTAAATTGATTCATCCCTGCATTGGTAAACATCAACGTAGGGTCATTTTTGACTACTATCGGAGATGAGGGAACGAATTGGTGCTGCTTTGACTGGAAAAACTCAATGAAGGTACTCCGTATTTTTTTTGCTTCCATGAAGGTAAACGATGCGCTTGGCTTTATTGTCTTATCTTATTCTTCGGTAATAAAAAGGATGAAAATCAACCCTTTTAACCGGGACACAAAAATAGAATAAATGATGGGCTAATGTGCATAGAAACGGGGAAATTACGTTCTGATCTGTTAGGTTTTGAAATTTGACTTCAATAATCAAAAAAACTTGGATCAAAAGTTCGGCAATCCCCAAACCTAATTTCCGTTTATCTATTCTCCTGCCGTTTCATTGCCATTTCTTTTCTATTTTAAGGAACTCAATTTAATCCCAAACTCAAGCATGACCTATTTAGATCAAATCACCTCCCCCACTTTACTGATTGACGAAAAAATCTGTCGAGCCAATATGAAACGTATGGCAGATAAAGCTTCTCGCCATGGCCTGAAGTTGGTTCCGCACTGGAAAACAGCCCAGTCCCATGAAATCGGAAACTGGGCCAAAGAATATGGCATCAAAGAAGTAACCGCTTCCTCTATCAAAATGGCTGAATACCTTTGCGGTCAGGGTTGGGAAAATATTCATATTGCCTTTCCTTTTAACCCACTGGAAATTCCCAGGTTGAACAGACTTGCGAAATCTCAATCTATTTCTATTCAGTTGATCAATACCGTAACTACCCAAAAACTGGTAGATGGGCTTACAAAAAAAGTAGGATTCTTTATCGAAATAGATGCTGGTTACGGTAGAACAGGCGTCAAAAACACAGATTTTGAATTAATTGATTCAATCCTTCAAACCGCAAAAACATCCGAACACCTCTTTTTCAAAGGGTTTTATCTCCATGCAGGCCACTCTTACTATATGCCCGATATTCCGGCACTTTATGAACAAACCCGGAATGCTTTAAGTGACCTGAAGACAAGATACCGTAAAGAATATCCAAATTTGGTGACCAGAACCGGTGACACCCCAGGATGTGCAGTGATGGAGGATTTTGGGGATATCGATGAAATGGGACCTGGAAATTTTGTCTTTTATGACCTGATGCAAGTGGAACTAGGTGGCTGCGAAAGATCTGATGTTGCAGTTTGCCTTGCTGTTCCAGTCGTTGACATCAACCAAGAAAGAGGAGAAATTCTGGTACATGGTGGCGGAGTCCATTTAGCAAAAGATGTCTTGAAAAACCCCGATGGTAGCAACAATTTTGGAGAGGTGGTATACCTAAATGCCTCTGGATGGACTATCCCGGATTCAAAGGACCGTTCTTATCTGAAAAGCATCTCACAAGAACACGGAGTAATCAAGGCATCTAAATCCTTACTGGAAACGGCTAAAGTTGGTGACTTACTGGGCATTTTACCTATTCATTCCTGTATGACAGCAGACGCCATGGGAGAATACCTGAGTCTGGACGGAAAAATCATTGACCACGCAGAAGGTTGTCATTAAAAAATGAAAGAGTCCCTGTTTAAAATCCCAAATATGGATTGCCCCTCGGAAGAAAACCTGATCCGGTTGAAACTTCGCGGGGTTCAGGGAATTCATCAGTTGGCATTCGACTTGGAAAAACGAGAACTCAAAATATATCATCAAGAAGAAATACTTCCTGTGCTTACTACCGCCCTTGACGGCCTAAATTTAGGAAGCCATTGGTTGGAAAGTAGGGAAATCAAGCAAATTCCAAAAGAAAGGGAAGCCGATCAGCGAAGACTCCTTTGGATTGTCCTAGCGATAAACTTCGGTTTTTTCGTAGTGGAATCCATTTATGGATACTTTTCAAAGTCCATGGGGCTAATTGCTGACAGTTTGGATATGATGGCAGATGCTTTGGTTTACGGTTTGAGTCTTTTGGCAATAGGAACCCAAACAAGCAATCAAAAGAAAGTTGCTTTAATTGCTGGGATCTTACAGGGAATTTTGGCCCTTTTGGGTTTTTTAGAAGTCATCAGAAGATTCTTGGGAAATGAGGCAACGCCTGATTTCCATACCATGATTTGGGTCTCTGTTCTTGCCTTGGGCGCCAATGCCTATTGCCTGTATTTACTTCAAAGTTCGAGAAGTGAGGAAGCACATATGAAAGCCAGTATGATATTCACTTCCAATGATATCCTGATTAACCTTGGGGTGATTCTTGCCGGACTTTTTGTCCTTTGGCTTGAATCCGGAATTCCTGATTTGCTAGTCGGAGCTATTGTATTTGTCTTGGTGGTTTTGGGAGCAATTCGGATATTGAAGCTTTCAAGATAACATTGAAATTGAAGCATTGGAAGAATCAAATTTGAAACCTATGAAATATAAAGTTCACCGGCTCAATGTTAAAAAGCGGAGACATGCAGGAGAAGTTGGAGCTTTTTCTCAACACACTGGATGGAGAGGTAATTTCCATCATTCCCAATGTCAAGCCCACATTTCAACTTATGGGGGCCACTGCAAAAGTAGACTATTTGTTGGTGGTCGAAAAGAGATAAAGCTTTACTAAAAGCACAATTTTAAAGTACGTTTCAAACCAATAGTGTATGTCCTACTCGGATTTAGAAATATCTCGAAACTTTTCAGCACCAATTGAAAAAACGTATGCTGCTTTCTCCAATCCTGAACAACTCAGTCAATGGTGGGGGCCATCAGGCTTTGAGATGGAAATCAAAACCTTTGAATTCTACCCTGGGGGAATGGTTCATTTTGTCTTAAGGGGACCCAATGGATTTGACATCTGGGCTAAATGGGTAATCAGGGAAATAGAGGAACCCTCACGGCTTCAAGTCATCAATTCCTTTTCCAATCCTGTAGGGGAAACTGTCCCCGCACCTGAGATTCCCTTTGGAAAGGACTGGCCTTTAGAAATGGTCATGAATCTGGAATTTTACCAAGATGGTGACTTGACCCGAATTGATTTGGTATCCTTTCCACACCAAGCGCCAGAAGCCAGTCAAAAGCTATTTTCAGAAAACTTATCTAATATGCAGCAGGGCTTTAAAGGGACATTTGATGCCTTGGAAAAGTTTTTGAAAGGTTGATCCCCTTCAGTTTTGGTTGCTTTTAGCCGATAAGATTTTAGAGCTGTTTTTTCATTTTGCTTTCTCATCATTAAAAATTGTTCGAGAAAAATTGAATCGAAAAGCCATTTCAAACAAAACTCAACCTATTCATATTCAACGGGAAAAAACGGTTGATTTCAGCCTCTGAACTGACAATTATCAGTGTAATTCTTTGAAAGTCTGGGTATTTTTAATTCTTACCAAACCAGATTTTGATATGAAAAATATCTTGTTTGCAACCGATTTTTCAGAAAATGCTGAAAGAGCTCTGGATTTTGCCTTGAACCTAGCCAGAAATCACGGAGCGGAAATCACCATGCTCCATGTCTTCGATATTCCTACGTCTTGGAATTACCCTCATGCAGAAACTGCTCTTGAAATGGAAAGGCAAGCAGTGCGAAATGCCGAAAAAAACCTGGCAGAACTTTTCCAAAATCATACCCGAAGTGATGAAATTCTAAGAGCAAACTATTTGGTTATTGGAAATAGATCAGTGGTCAAAGGAATACTGGAAGGCATTGAAGAAAGTGGTGCAGAAATCCTAATAGTCGGAACCAAGGGAGAAAGCAAGGTGAAAGAACTGCTTGTTGGAAGTACTACAAAAGCAATGTTAAATGATTCACCGGTTCCTATTTTGGCAATCCCTGAAAACATCACCAAGGTCAGCTTTAAAAAAGTGGTTTTCGCCTCTGATTTTCAGACGGAAGATCTTCGGGCATTAACTCAGTCCATCAGTTTTCTGGAACCGTTTCACCCCGAAATCACCATCATACACATCAGTAGGTATGATGACATAGTAAGCGCCGAGTTTGTCCAATTCTTTAAAAGCCAGATCCATGATTTGATTAAGTATCCCAATATCCGCATTGAGATTCTTTACGCTGATAAAACCGGTAAGAGCATCTTAAATTATTTACAGCAAAATCAAGTGGATCTATTGATTATGCTGGAGAAAGACAGAAAAGGCTTGTGGGACAACCTGTTTCATCCTGATCTGGTGAAAAAGATGGAATTCCATAGCCATATTCCTGTATTGAGTTTCAGTGAAAAACACCTACTTCATTGAGCGAAAATTCCATTCAAGTCCATTTAAAACAGAAGATTATGTTAGCTAGAAGAATTTATTGGGCATTACTCGTTATTTCTATTCTAATGGGAATTTATTTCTATTGGATAACGCCAGAGCAATATTCTCCACAATTCCTGATACCCATCGCATTTGTGCAATTCCTTTTGTTGATAGCTGGAGTTCATGGCCTATTGGCCCATACACTAAAAGCCCAAACCAAATACAAACTGATATCCTATCCCTTGGTCTTAGGGATTATTTATGTGATTTTATTTTTCATCCACTTATTCGTGGTTATGCCCTTGATTCGTCTCTAAACCAAAGCAATAAAAGCCATGAAAGACATTAATTCTCTCCTATTAGAGATAACCCAGTTAACAACAAACATCAAATACAACTACCCAGAGTTGTACCGCCTGTTGGATGAAAATCCTATCACTTTACCCACAGAAGAGCATCCAAAAATTAATGCGGGTCTTCTTGAGAATTATCTGGAGAGTCTCAAGCAATTACTTAGGCATCACTTAAACGAAGAAAAAACCCAAAGACCAGGGTAAATAATAATCCATTTGAACCTGATTTTCAATTTAAATATTAAAGCCATGAGAAATCTTCAAAGCCTTCTTAGAGAAATTACTCAATTGACTATAAACATTGAGAACAATTTCCCCGAACTCTACAATCGGTTGGATGAAAACCCCATGACAATTCCTTCAGAAGCCAATCCCAAAATCAACAAGGAAATTCTGGAAGATTATCTGGAAAGTCTTAAAAAGCTGCTTCGCGACCAACTCGAGGAGCATAAAATCAAATAAAAAGGAGCTTTTTAGGATATGAAATTCATCTAAAGTAGCCACCCATACCCGGGTAGCATGGGAGAAATTTATCGTTTAAAATAGGGCAGAATATGGACATAGAATGGCTTTCAATCGAGAACCCAATTTTACTCGCTTTATTGGCTACTCTATTTACTTGGGCTATAACCATGGCGGGAGCTGCTTTGGTATTTTTCTTTAAAGATATTCATCGTAGGGTCATGAATCTGATGCTGGGTTTTACAGCTGGGGTTATGATCGCAGCAAGTTTCTGGTCCCTGCTCTCCCCTGCCATAGAAATGGTTGCTGAAGATGATCCGGATTTTGCTTGGTTCCCGGCGACAATTGGTTTTTTATTAGGAGGGGCATTTCTTCTGCTCATTGACAAGCTCTTACCCCACCTTCACCGAAGACTTCCCATCGAGCGTGCAGAGGGGATCAAAACTTCCTGGGAAAGGAGCGTTTTATTGATACTTGCGATCACCCTGCATAATATTCCCGAAGGTCTTGCAGTGGGAGTTGCATTTGGGGCTTATGGAGTTAGCCAGGATCCTGCTATTTTAACAGGGGCAATACTTTTGGCAATTGGAATAGGCTTACAAAATTTTCCGGAAGGAACGGCTGTATCAGTACCTCTAAGACGCGAGGGTTTATCCAGAAGGAAAGCCTTTTTTTATGGCCAATTGTCTGGAATCGTCGAGCCAATTGCCGGAGTTTTAGGAGCTTTTTTGGTTGTTAGCATGTCGCACCTCCTTCCTTACGCCCTTTCATTTGCAGCAGGTGCTATGATCTTTGTGGTGATTGAGGAGCTTATCCCTGAATCCCAACATGGAAATGAGACGGACCTCTCCACAATAGGCGCTATGATTGGATTTGCAACCATGATGATGCTGGATGTAGCCCTGGGTTAAATTCTATCCAGAAAATCCTGTCCAAAAAAATCACCAATTCTGGTGGACTTCCCTACTCCCCAATAAAAAAACCGCTTTTCAGCGGTTCTTTTAAAAATCATTCATAACCCAGGATCTTCAGCATACTTTCTTCAGTCTGATCCTTTGCAAAAAGCCTGTGGGTAATATTTCCGTTTTCATCTCGATCAATCAGCACATGCTTTGGTGCCGGAATCAGACAATGCTGGATTCCTCCATATCCACCCAATGATTCCTGATAGGCTCCCGTATGGAAGAAGCCAATGTATTGGGTTCTTCCAGACTCAATCTTGGGAAGATAAATATTAAACTGATGAGCTTCGGAGTTGTAATAATCCATACTGTCGCAAGTCAGACCACCCAATGAGATGTTGTGATACGTTTCATCCCAATTGTTGATTGCAAGCATGATGTATTTCTGATTCAACCCCCAGCTATCTGGTAACTGGGTAATGAATGAACCATCAATCATGTACCAGAGCTCCTTGTCATTCTGCAATTTTTCATCCAGAATAGAATACAAAACAGCTCCACTTTCACCCACGGTATAGCTTCCAAATTCCGTAAAAATATTAGGCTCGTCCGTATGGTTTTTTGCACACATCCATTTGATGTTTTTGACAATCTGGTCTGCCATATATTGGTAGTCGTAATCAAAAAACACATTGGTTTTGATTGGCCAACCACCCCCAATATCCATGGTATCCAAAGTTGGAGCCACCTTTTTGAGATCCACATACTTTTGAATAAATCGAGTCAATTCGGACCAGTAATAAGCTGTATCCTTGATTCCTGAATTGATGAAAAAGTGAAGCATCTTCAAACTTACCAAAGGGTGATCTTTGATCTTTTCTTCATATAGTTTGATGATGTCATTATATCGTACTCCCAAGCGAGAAGTGTAAAAGCCGAACTTTGGTTCTTCGTCAGCAGCAATTCTGATCCCTACTTGGAATGGAACTTTCACATGCTCTAAATAATAATCTATTTCACCGAGATTGTCCAAAATAGGCACACAATTGAAGCCATCATTGATCAATTCCGTGATATACTGCTTGTATAGCTCCCTTTTAAACCCATTGCAAACAATAAAAGTATCCTTGGAGATTTTGCCTTTTTCATAAAGGCTTCTCACCAATGGAATATCAAAGGTTGAGGAAGTCTCAATATGGATATCATTTTTCAACGCCTCATCCAGCACGAAACTGAAATGAGAGGACTTGGTACAATAGCAATACGTGTATTTCCCCTTGTAATTATGGTTCTGTATTGCGTTGTTGAAATAGGTCTTGGCATTCTGAATATTTTCAGAAATCTTGGGTAAATAAGTCAATTTCAACGGTGTCCCATAGGTCTTGATGATTTCCATCAAGTTTACCCCATTAAAAAACAACTCATTATTTTCTACATGAAACTCTTTGGTAGGAAAATCAAAAGTTTGTTGAATCAGGTCAATATATCGGTTCATTTGCCCCTTATTTTATATCGTATTGCCCTGCAAAAATTGCTTTTTATCAGCGTAATTCAAATGAAAAGGGGACAAATCCCAAAGGATTGCCCCCTATTTATATGATTTTTCCAATCCTTTCCCCCTTACTGCTTGTCAATCAGGGAATTCAGCAATAAAGCCTGTTCAACAAAAAATCTTTTTTTATGGAGTAAAACCTGACTTAAAACTGCCTTGAATTGAATTTCCTTTTCCAATAGACCAATTGTTCTATTCAGAAAATCCTGCGTTTTCATATTTACCTCATTCTGCCGAGATGTACTCGAGGAAAGCCAAAAGTGCCTATGCGGTTTGATTAAAGATAGACTTGATGCACTCCTAATTATGAATTTGATTAATAAACTGTGCAAATAGAGATGAAATTCATTAAAACCAATTTTCCCCATATTTTTTTTGGGATGATATTCAAATGGTATGATATCCATGAAAAAATGTGAAAACAGGCCATTTTAATTAGTTTTGGCCTTTAATTAACCCAATACAATTTTAGGAGACAGATATGAGAGATATAAAACTGATCGAAGTAAGGTCGGAAATTGCAGCAGGGACAAGAGGAGCAAGTATGGGAATCGACGCATTGAAGATTGCTAGTCTAGACAAAAAATCAGATTTCTTCATGAAGTTTGACCCTATCAATGTACAAGATGCCAATGATTACCTCTGGAAGGGGAATAAATATCCGCATGCAAAACATATAGACGGAGTTTATCAAGTGTTAAAAAATGTATTCAGATCCATTGAGTCTCTACGATTAGATAAAAAATTTCCGATTGTTTTAGCAGGTGATCACAGCACAGCAGCCGGAACAATAATGGGCATAAAGGCGGCAGATCCGGACAAAAAATTGGGAGTCATCTGGATAGATGCCCATGCAGACCTCCATTCCCCATTTACTACCCCATCAGGCAACATGCATGGAATGCCATTGGCGATGGTGACTCAGTTGGACAACAAAGAATGCCAAATAAACCAACCAGAAAAAGAAACTATTCTCTATTGGGAGCGCATCAAAAAAATCGGAGGTGACCAAGCCAAAATTGCCCCAAAGGATATTGTTTTCATTTCAGTTAGAGACACAGAAAAGCCTGAAGACCATTTGATTGAAAAACATGGTATAAAAAACTTCACTACTCAAGAGGTCAGGACACTAGGTATAAAGTTAGTAGCACAACAGACCTTGGAAATCTTAAAGGACTGCGACCAGATTTATATTTCCTTTGATGTAGATAGCTTGGATAGTTCTATTTCCGTAGGGACAGGAACACCGGTTCCCAATGGATTGAAATTGCAAGAAGCAATACAACTCAATGCAGAACTGATCAAAGACAAAAGAGTGTGTTGTTGGGAAATTGTAGAAGTCAACCCTACGCTGGATACAGAAAACACCATGGCCGAAGCCGCATTTGAAGTCTTGGAAGTTACTACCAAAGCACTGGTAGAAAACTTCTAAAACATTGAATTGAGAATAAAGTCCATGGTAAATAAATCAGAGTGCATAGATTTGCATCCGAATAAACAATCAAACGAAAATCAACTCTTGGCTTTCCTTAAAATTCAAGAGCAATCAGTTTACCATTCGGTATGAATATACAAGCAAACATTTCGCAAGGAATTCAACAGGCTTTCCAGAATATTTTTGATCACCAGCTGGAGCTTGAGCAAATAAGTTTGGCACCAACCAGAAAGGAGTTTGAAGGCACATACACTTTTGTGGTTTTTCCATTTCTGAAAGTCAGCAAACTTTCCCCAGAAGCAACAGCAAGTAAAATCGGGGATTTCCTGAAAGAAAATATTGCGGAAGTTGCGGATTACAACGTAGTCAAAGGGTTTTTGAACCTGGTTTTGAATGAACTTTCCTGGCTGGATGTATTTCAGAAGCTAATTACCAACCCAAACCCCGGACAATTGCCAGCCAATGGCCAAAAGGTCATGGTGGAATATTCCTCCCCCAACACCAATAAGCCCCTTCATTTGGGTCATCTAAGAAATAATTTCCTTGGGTATTCTGTTGCCGAAATTCTCAAGGCAAACGGATATGAAGTAATCAAAGCCAATTTGGTAAATGACCGCGGAATCCATATCTGCAAATCCATGGTGGCCTACCTTAAATTTGGAAACGGAGAAACTCCGGAATCTTCTGGACTAAAGGGAGATCACCTGGCAGGTAAATATTATGTCCTTTTCGACAAAGAGTACAAGAAGCAAATCGATGAGCTAAAATCTTCAGGTCAATCTGAGGAAGAAGCCAAAAAGAATGCTCCTATCCTTCTGGAAGCCCAGGAAATGCTAAGAAAATGGGAAGCAAATGATGAAGCCACTGTGTCTTTATGGAAGCAGATGAACGCTTGGGTTTATGCTGGCTTTGATGCTACTTACAAGAAAATGGGAGTGGACTTTGACAAGTTTTACTACGAATCAGACACTTACCTACTGGGAAAAGACATTGTTGAAGAGGGACTTGCCAAAGGGGTCTTTTTCAAAAAGGAAAACGGATCTGTATGGGTTGATTTGACTGATGAAGGCTTGGATGAAAAACTCGTTCTTAGAGGAGATGGCACTTCAGTTTATATCACTCAAGATATGGGAACTGCTGATCTGAAATACAAAGATTTCCAAATTGACAAATCTGTATATGTTGTTGGAAATGAGCAAGATTACCACTTTGATGTCTTGTTTAAGATCATGCAGAAATTAGGAAGACCTTATGGACCTGGACTGTACCACCTCTCCTATGGAATGGTAGACCTTCCCTCTGGAAAAATGAAATCTAGAGAAGGCACTGTGGTTGATGCAGATGACCTCATGCAGGAAATGATTGAAACAGCAGAATCCCATACCAAGGAACTAGGAAAAATCGAAGGGTTCTCCAAAGAGCAAGCTGAAGAACTCTATGAAATTTTAGGACTGGGGGCACTGAAGTATTTCCTGTTAAAAGTGGACCCTAAAAAAAGAATGCTTTTCAATCCTCAAGAATCTATTGAATTCCAAGGAAATACAGGCCCATTCATTCAATATTCCCACGCCAGAATTGCTTCTATTTTGAGAAAAGCAGAACAGATTGGTGTGGATTATTCCAAAGCGGATTTTTCGGGAGTAAAAAGCCTAGCAGAATCGGAGTCTGGTTTGATCTTCCTTCTCAATGATTTTGAAAAGAAAATCCGTCAGGCAGGTGAGGATTATGCCCCTTCCATTTTGGCCCAATACCTCTTCGATCTTGCCAAGGAATACAATCGCTTCTATGCAGATGTTCCGATTTTCAATGAAAATGACACTTCTGTCTTAGCTTTCAGGGTAGCACTTTCTGCCCAAACTGCTAAAACAATTAAAAAAGGCATGAGTTTGTTAGGCATATCGGTTCCGGACCGTATGTAATATGAAATCGAGCATGATTCCAAAACCGTCCCATATGACGAGTATTGACCATGTGAGATTCCATGTGTCCTGAAAAACAAATTATTAACGCATGAAAAAGTTCTTATTTACTCTTTCTCTTATCAGTTTGCTTTCCTGTCAGCGCACGCTGGAAAGACCAAATAGCCTTCAAGCAAGTTTAATACCCAAGACAGAGACTTTTATGGAAAGTTCATTTTACAATTTCAAGATGAAGGATCTCGATGGAAACGAGATTGATTTCAGCCAGTTCAAAGGCAAAAAAGTTCTATTGGTGAATGTGGCATCGAAATGTGGATTTACTCCTCAGTACGAAGATCTTCAAAAATTGCACCAAGAGTACGGAGATAAGATCGCCGTTTTGGGCTTCCCCGCAAATAATTTTGGTGGTCAAGAACCCGGGTCCAATGACGATATTAAAGAGTTTTGCACTGCAAATTTTGGGGTTACTTTTCCTGTTTTCGAAAAAATATCCGTGAAAGGATACGACAAACACCCCTTATATAGATGGCTTTCCGATGAAAAACTAAATGGATGGAACAATCAGGAACCCACCTGGAATTTTTGCAAATATTACGTCAATGAAAAAGGAGAACTGATGAAGTTTTTCCCATCTACAGTTTCACCTATGGATGATGAAATCATCTCCCTCATCAAAGGTTAAAACCTGATAATTGTGAAAATAGAGATCAAAAGCAAAAAAGAGGCCTGGCTTCATGCAGTAAGGCTTAGGACCCTTCCTTTAGCTTTGGCAAGTATCCTGGCAGGCTCTTTCATAGCGGCATTCTATGGGAATTTCCGTTGGGAAATTTTGCTTTTGGCCTCCCTCACAACCATTTTTCTACAAATTCTTTCCAATCTATCCAACGATTACGGAGACACGGTTCACGGTGCTGATTCCCAAGACCGGCAAGGCCCTGTAAGGGCTGTACAATCCGGTTTGATTTCTCTTGGGGAAATGAAAAAGGCCATGTACCTCATGGGCTTTTTATCATTGGTATCAGGCTTGGTACTCTTGTATGTAGCAGTTCAGGATTGGATTCTTTTTTCTGTTTTTCTTGGATTGGGTTTAGCGGCCATTTGGGCGTCTGTCTCTTATACCTCTGGCAGCAATCCTTATGGCTATGCAGGACTAGGTGATATATCGGTTTTCCTCTTTTTCGGTTTGCTGGGAGTAGTGGGTACCAATTTTTTACATAGCCTGAGTTTTGAACCATCCGTTTTGCTAATAGGAATTTCTTTGGGATTTTTCAGCACGGCGGTTTTGAACATCAACAATATCCGGGACATAGAATCTGATCTTAACGCCGGAAAAAAGTCCATCCCCGTTCGAATCGGAAAAAAATCTGCAGTACTCTACAATTGGCTACTGCTTCTTGGAGGATATGCTTCCTTGCTGATTTTTGCAATATTCACTCAAAAATTACTGGCCCTACTCCCCTTTTTAGCTTTGCCTTTGATGCTGAAAATTGGTTTGGGTGTTCAAAAAGCAAAAACATCCCAAGAGATTGATCCCTATTTGAAAAAAATGGCCATGTCAACTCTTCTTTGGGTTATTCTATTCGGAATAGGCTTACTTTTTTAGAAAAGGTCTTCCTATTCATTTAAATAGTTGATTTTTATACTAATTTGGTAGAAACAATAACCTTTTTAAAAATGACCAAAGTCTTAGTCCCATTCGATTTCTCCGAGCAGGCACAACATGCCCTCGCTTTTACTGTTCGCTTAGCTGAAAAGCTTGACAACATTCAGGTGGAAGTTTTACACATTTTGGAAATCCCTACCTCTCCTGGATTTGGGAGTATGGGAACTGGAGAATTAATGCCTGAGATTGAAAATCAGATCTTTTTCATTGAGCTGACCGAAAGGAGAAAAAAGCAGCTTAAGGAACTGGAAGAAAGCCACCAAAACAAAAGGTATGCCTTCAAGACCAAATTGACGATGGGAAATGCTTTCCAAAAAATCTCAGAATCCATCAACCAAGAGGATCCCGATTTGGTGGTAATGGGTTCTAAAGGCTCAAGTGGAATGGAGGAAGTATTGGTTGGAAGCAATACCGAAAAAGTAGTTCGTTCAGCCAAATGTCCAGTAGTTACAATCAAGGGTTATACAGATCCCAATGCTATCAAAAAAATCGTTTTTGCAAGTGATTTCAAGGAGGACTCTGATGAAGTTGGAGCAAGAGTAAAGCGCCTACAGCATTTATTTGATGCAGAGCTTTATTTTGTCTTGGTGAATACTCCTGGCAACTTTGAAAGCAGCAGGGAATCCATCATGAGAATCAAATTATTCAACACGAAATATGGGTTTGAAAATGTCAAAGCTGAAATCTATAACAGCCTTTCCGAAGAGGCAGGAATCATTGAGTTTGCTGAAGATATCAAAGCCGACATGATAGCAATGGCTACCCATGGAAGAACTGGCTTTTTGCATTTGATCACAGGAAGCATCGCTGAGGATGTTGTAAATCATGCCAAAAGACCGGTTTGGACCTTTCATACAAAATAATTCACAAATGAATTCATATATGCCTGCTTATTAAAAAGCAGGCTTTTTTATTTTTGATCCATGGCAAAGCAAAAAAACGACTGGAAAAAAAGAGATGGAGTAGTCTATTCCACTAATAACGATTTTGAATTCAGCTACGAATCTGAAGAGAATCAGGAAACCCTCCCTCCTTCCCAACAGAATCTTAAAGTAATGTTGGACAAAAAGGCAAGGGGAGGAAAACAAGTAACCTTGGTTGAGGGCTTTGTGGGGTCCGAAGAAGATTTAAAAGAATTAGGAAAACTCCTCAAGTCCAAATGCGGTGTGGGAGGTTCAGCTAAAGATGGTGAGATTTTGATTCAGGGTGACCATCGCGACAAAATCCTTCAAATCCTACAATCCTCGGGTTACAAAGCAAAAAAATCAGGAGGATAATGAATGCTTCCTATTTAGGATTTCAGGCCAGCCTTTACCCATTCCTTCCTTTTTTGTACTACGAAGCATACAAAGTCCGGAAAACACGAGAAAAACTACCAAGCCTAAGTGAAAGCCTTTCCGTTGGAAAAGGAATAAAGAAAATCTTGATTTTGGGAGAATCCACAGCTGCTGGAGTTGGTGCCAGCAGCCCCGAAAAATCCTTAGGCTCAAGAATTCATCACTTTCTTAAAAATGATTCTACAGTAAAGATTCTGGGTAAAAACGGACTTAAGGTAAGTGAAGTACTTCCCACTTTTTCAGACCAACTTGAGAAAATAAACGGCGACTACGAAGGTATTTTCCTGTTTCTAGGCGGCAATGACTGTTTTCGATTGACCCATCCTCAAAATTACCGCAGTGAACTTCAAAAGTTGATTCGAACTTTGGAGGAGATGTTTTCTCCCCATTGGATTTACTTGGCTGACATCCCTCCTGTTTATAGCTTCCCGGCCTTCTCTCCTTTCGTAAAATATTTCATGATAAGGCAGAGAAAATTTCTCCAAAGGGAGATGAAAAAAATTTCAATGGACAACCCAAAAGTCATTTTTGATGAAATCAGCTTAAATCTTAACCCAGACTTTTTCTCCAGAGATGGAATCCATCCCTCCGACTGTGGGTATGAGGAAATTGCCAAATTTGCCATTGATGGATTAAAAAGAAGAGGCTTATAAGCTCCCTGGAAATTTTCTTAAATTTCAAAAAATCTACACCTATGAAAGACCTCAAAATAGCCTCATTCATTTTCCTGATTTTATTTTCATTTTGCAAGCCCAAGGAAGAAACAAACTTTATTGTAAACGACCAGGCAAAGGCTCGATTAGATTCAACATTGAACAGCTTTGTTGAAAGTGGGAATGTTGCAGGGATCTCGGCCCTGATTTTTGAAAAGGGAGAAGAAGTTTATTTCAATGCGTATGGTTATGCAGACCGGGAAGCTGGCATTCCAATGGACAGAAATACAATTGTGAAAATTTTCTCCATGACCAAACCCGTGACCGGTGTGGCCCTCATGACCTTATTCGAGGAAGGTAAATTTCAGTTGGACGATCCTTTGGAGAAATATTTACCTGAGTTTGCCAATATGAAAGTCTATCAGGGAGTAGATGAAAACGGGGAAATGATTTTGGTGGACACGGATCGTCCTATTAGTATCCGGGATATTACCCGCCATACTGCCGGTTTTCCCAATCGGGAAGATATCCCGGGATTAAGCGAAGTTATGAGGGAAAAAGATGCCAGAAGTTTCTCCAATACCCTGGCAACCATGGCTGAAAAAATGGGAAGTACTCCCCTTTGGTTCCAACCGGGAACACAGTGGGAATATGGGCTTTCGGTTGATGTCCAGGCCTATTTGGTCGAAAAACTAGCAGGCGTGCCCTATGGTGAATATGTACAGAAACACGTACTGGACCCATTAGGTATGAATGAAACCCAATACTTTCTTCCTGAAAATTTAAGACACAGGTTTTCAGCAATGTACAACAGAACCGGTGAGGGACAACTTGAACGAATTCCTGATTCAGTTGCTCATGAATTCAACTATCATCAGTGGCCCCTTACTCCAGGAGGTTTTGGGTTGACAAGTACCTTGGATGACTATATGAAATTTGCCAGAATGCTAGTCAACCAAGGAGAACTGAATGGGACAAGAATCCTTAAACCCGAAACAGTCCAATTGATGAGTACTGACCAGCTTCCTAAAACTATCACTGAAAAATCCTGGCTTCCAAGCAAAGGACAAGTGGGTTTTGGGATTGATTTTGCAGTGCGGATAGCACCTCCGGCGGATGAAAAAGAAAACAATGGAGTTGTTGGAGAATTTTTCTGGGATGGCGCGGCGAGCACCCTATTTTGGGTAGATCCAAGCAATGATTTGACAGCTGTTCTATTTGTTCAATTACTTCCATACGACGGGATTGGCTTACACAAGAAATTTAGAGATGCTGTTTATGGGCCAATTTCCAGCCCAAGCAACTGAAAATAATTATTTCAAAATACTATGGAGACTTGGATGTTTTTATTCCATTGCTAACTTTGCCGGCAGAAATGAACAACTCACAACTCCATAGTATTTTTTTTGAAGCATATGGTCCAATCCATATTGCTCATCATTTCCATCATTCCTTTTGAGGAATATTTTAACAAACCCACCCGGTGAGGCCGATGACAGGGATTCTGCATTTCACCAAATTTATTTCAAGCCTATTATTTCAAAGTGTAAATTGCCATTATTATGGAAAAAATTATCCGTATTGCCGTGCAAAAAAGCGGCAGATTATCAGAAGACTCCTTAGGCCTCATCAAGGAATGTGGCATCAAATTTTATAACGGTACCGGCAAACTCAAATCCACTTCAACCAACTTCCCTATTGAATTTCTCTTTTTAAGAGATGATGATATTCCGGGATATGTAGCAGACGGTGTTGCGGATTTGGGTATAGTTGGAGAAAATGAACTGGTTGAAAAAGACAAAGATGTCACAACCCTGAAAAAACTGGGATTCTCCAAATGCAGACTGTCATTGGCCATCCCAAAAGGTCAATCCTATACCGGCATCAGTTATTTTGAGGGGAAAAATATAGCCACCTCTTATCCAAAAATTCTCGGTGACTATCTTAAATCCAAGAACATACAAGCCTCTATTCACGAAATCAGTGGATCTGTGGAAATTGCGCCAAGTATAGGGCTTGCAGAAGGAATCTGTGACATCGTCAGTTCAGGGTCTACCCTAATGATGAACGGATTAAAGGAAGTTGAGGAAATATTCAAATCCGAGGCAGTACTAATCGCAAACAATGATTTGGAGGACTGGAAGAAAGCCATAGTAGACAAGCTTTTATTCCGGATGAATGCAGTTCAAAAGGGAAAAAGCAACAAGTACGTTCTTTTAAATGCACCTAACGAATCCCTGGAAAAAATCATCAGCCTAATTCCGGGAATGCGTAGTCCGACAATCCTACCTCTTGCCCAAAAAGGCTGGTCTTCGGTACACTCGGTTCTGAATGAAGATCAATTCTGGGAAAACATTGAAGAATTAAGAGCTGCCGGAGCAGAAGGAATCCTGGTGGTTCCAATTGAAAAAATGGTCATTTAATTCCTGGAGTAAAACCAAAATTAAAATGAAAATTCTGATCAACCCTGGTAAAGAAACCTGGAAAAAGGAACTCGCAAGACCGGTATTTAAAACCAAGCAGATCAATAAGATCGTCAAACCCATTCTTAGAAAAGTTAAGAGAAATGGTGACAAGGCCTTATTTAAATTTGCTCACGAATACGATCATGTCGATCTAGAAAGCCTTTTGGTATCAGCCGAAGAAATCAAAGCGGCTGCTGATTCAATCTCTAATGAGCTGAAGGTTGCTATTTTTCAGGCAAAAGAAAATATTGAACTATTCCATGCTGCACAAGCCAGTCCTGAATTGATTGAGGAAGTCATGCCAGGTGTGGTTTGCCGACGCAAAAGCGTAGCTATTCAGAGAGTTGGACTGTACATCCCCGGCGGAACTGCTCCACTTTTCAGTACAGTTTTGATGTTGGGAATACCAGCTAAATTGGCTGGCTGCAATGAAGTAGTCCTTTGTACCCCCCCAAATAGCAAAGGAGAAATTCACCCAGCCATCCTCTTTACTGCAAACTTGGTCGGTATCCAAAAAATCGTAAAGGCCGGAGGAGCTCAGGCTATAGCCGCCATGACTTTTGGTACCGAATCTGTTCCTCAAGTGGATAAAATTTTTGGTCCGGGAAACCAATATGTAACTGCTGCAAAGCAAATGGCTACCAAGTTTGGCGTAGCAATAGACATGCCTGCGGGACCTTCCGAAGTTTTGGTTTATGCTGATGAAACGGCAATTCCAGCATTTGTAGCCTCCGATTTACTGTCTCAGGCCGAACATGGCATTGACTCTCAAGTAGTTTTGGTAACCAGCACCGAGAAAATTGCCAAGAAAGTCCTGAAAGAGGTAGAAGCTCAACTTGAAAAATTACCAAGAAAAGAGATTGCCAAAAAAGCCCTTGAAAATTCAAGAGCGGTAGTGATGGAGGATCAGACCAAAGCCCTAAAACTGATCAATTATTATGCACCTGAACACCTCATTATAAGTGTAGAAAATGAGGATGAGGTGGTGGATAGCATTTACAATGCCGGTTCGGTCTTTATAGGAAACTTCACTCCTGAATCCGCAGGAGATTATGCATCCGGAACCAATCACACCCTACCAACCTATGGGTATGCCCGAAACTACAGTGGTGTTTCCCTGGACAGTTTCCTCAAGAAAATCACTTACCAGAAAATCAGTAAGGAAGGCTTAAAAAACCTTGGTCCAACTGTAGAAATTATGGCAGCCAATGAGCTTCTGGAAGCACACAAAAATGCAGTAAGTATACGTCTTGCCTACCTCTCAAAAGAAAAGTAAAATGAGCTTTGACCTAAATTCATTGCTGAGACCCCACATTGGAAAATTACAACCCTACACCTCAGCAAGGGACGAGTATACGGGTAAGGAAGGTATCTTTCTGGATGCAAATGAAAATCCATTTGGGTCTATTACGGAAGAAAACTTCAATAGATATCCGGATCCTTACCAAAGTGAACTGAAGGAAGAAATAGCCCAAATCAAAAAAGTCCGGCCCTCCCAAATATTTTTGGGAAATGGTTCCGACGAAGCCATAGACTTGCTTTTTCGGGCATTCTGCAACCCTGGAGTAGACAATGTGATTCTATTGCCTCCTACTTATGGGATGTATGAAGTCAGCGCCTCAATCAATGACGTGGCAGTTCGAAAGGTAGCATTGACTTCGGACTTTCAGCTTCAACACCATAAAATCCTGGAAACAGCAGACAAGAATTCTAAGATTCTTTTCATTTGCTCCCCCAATAACCCATCAGGCAATAAAGTCAAAAGAGAAGACATCCTGTTTCTCCTCAAGAATTTTCCAGGCTTGGTGGTAGTGGACGAGGCTTATATTGACTTCTCAGATGAGCCAAGTTTCACTACGGAATTGGATAAGTTTCCCAACCTTTTGGTTATGCAGACATTCTCAAAAGCCTGGGGCCTTGCCTCATTGCGACTAGGGATGGCTTTTGCGTCCGAAGAAATCATCAGAATCCTCAACCGGATCAAGCCTCCCTATAATATTTCCGGATTAACTCAGGACACGGTACTGAAAGCAATCCGGAATAAGGAAAAAGTGGACCAAATGATCCGGGATATTCTTATGGAACGCGAATACCTAACAAGAGAATTGGATAAACTGGACTTTATTCAAAAAATACATCCTTCCCATGCAAATTTCCTACTGGTCCAGCTACCCAATGCAAGTGAGATTTATGATGCATTGATTGAAGAGAAAATCATTGTAAGAAACCGCTCCAAAGTCATTCTTTGTGAAGACTGTCTAAGAATAACTGTTGGAACACATGCAGAGAACCAGGCTTTGATTCAGGCCCTGAAGAAGATTTTCAAAGCCAAACCCTAACCTATTGATCTAATGAAAAAAAGAGTTTTATTTATTGACCGTGATGGGACGATTATCAAGGAGCCGCCCACGGATTATCAGGTAGATAGCCTGGAAAAACTGGAATTCATTCCGAAGGCAATTTCAAACCTAAGAAAGATCGCCGAGGAAACAGACTTTGAATTAGTAATGGTTACCAATCAGGATGGATTAGGAACAGATTCCTTTCCCGAACAGGACTTTTGGCCAGCTCAATACAAAATGCTCAAAACCCTCGAACAAGAAAATGTTTTGTTCAAGGCAATCCATGTAGACCGGTCTTTTGAGCATGAAAATTCCAACAACCGAAAGCCAAGAACAGGCATGCTTCAAGAGTATTTCTCTGAGGAATATGATCTGGAAAACTCTTATGTGATCGGAGACAGGGAGACCGATATTCAGTTGGCTCAAAACCTGGGATGCAAAGCAATCTATTTTGGATTTGATAAAGAAGATGCCGCCCTTTGTACCAAAGATTGGGATGAAATCTATTCCTTTCTCAAAATGCCTCACCGTAGCGCAGAGATTCACAGAAAAACTTCAGAAACAGACATTTTGATCAAACTGAACCTAGATGGCAGCGGTAACTGCAAAATCTCCACTGGGCTCCATTTCTTTGATCATATGTTGGAACAACTTGGAAAACATGGTTCCACTGACCTTGAAATCACGGTAAAAGGAGATCTTCATATTGATGAACATCATACTATTGAAGATACAGCCCTGGCTCTTGGGGAGGCTTATCTGAAAGCTCTAGGAGATAAAAAAGGAATTTACCGCTATGGATTTTTGTTGCCGATGGACGATGTGCTTGCCCAGGTAGCCATTGATTTTGGTGGAAGACCTTGGTTGGTTTGGGATGCTAGTTTTAGCCGGGAAAAAGTTGGGGATATGCCTACGGAGATGTTCTATCATTTTTTTAAGTCCTTCTCAGATACTGCTAAATGCAATCTTAATATCCAGGCAAAAGGAGACAACGAACATCACAAAATCGAAGCCATATTCAAAGGCTTGGCCAGAGCTATCAAAATGGCCGTCATGAGAGATCCAAGAAACATGAATCAGCTCCCAAGTACCAAAGGAGTCCTTTAATTTTCAGGGGATTAGAAAAATTTAAAATGAATTATTTTTTTCTAATCCTCTATTTTTTGTTTACTTCGCATATGCTACGAATTTTTCATATACCAACTATCATTTTATTGTCAATCCTTCTTTTTTCCTGCAGAGGTGAATTGGAAAAGGCTGAAAGTCATTTTGAGAAAAAAAACTATGAAGAGACAATTTCCAATTTGAATACCTTCCTCTTCTTCAACGTCACCAATACCAAGGCATTGCATCTGCGTGCCAGATCCTATGAAGAATTGGGGAGAATCAAAGAAGCCATTGAAGATTACGAAAGGATTCTTTCCATTGATCCAAGTTCTGCCCAGGCAATGGCAGGAATCGGTAAGATTTATTTCAACCAAGAGGAATATAATAAAGCGGAATTAATACTTCTAAGAGCCGCTAAAACAGATCCTGCCAATTATGACATATTGTTTTTGACGGGTAGAGCTCTTCTGCAAACTCAGAATTTTAAACTTGCCAATAGTTTTTTTGAGCGGGCAAAAGAAATCAACAATGAAGATCCTGAACTATACTTTTACCAAGGTATGGCAAGGGCATATATCGGAGATGCCTATGGTTGTGCCGGTTCATTCAACATGTATGTCAACAAGCAACCGGACAACCTAGTGGCAGTCTATAACCGAGGTTTTGCCTATATGCATTTAGGCTATTTGGAATGGGCTTTGGAGGATTTTGAAACAGTCCTAAAGAAAAATCCTACCCATAGAGAAGCTTTGGCCAAAAAAGGGATCTGTATGGCCAAATTGGGAGATCATGAAGGGTGCAATTTTATACAAAGAGCTGCAAATATGGGTTCCGATTATGCTCAAAGCAATTTGGACCTTTGCAGTTAAAGTAATCTTTCCTTCAAGGCTTGTTTATAGTTTGGAATTGCTTGGTCCACAAGCCCAAGAAACAAATACGGCTCAATCAATTCCAATTCCATAAGATTAAATTCACCATTGATCAGCACTCCATCTACTCGGGCGTAAAGCGTGTTTTGAGCAAATTCCCTGACAAAGCTTTTTGCTGATTCCAAAAGCTGTTTGTCAGGTTCTATGGTCTTTATCGTCCCACCAAAATAATGCTGTACTCTAAAATCTGATTGTGCGGGGGTTTTCAAAACGGCATGGGAAAACACTCCATTGAAAAACAGTAAAGAATACTCTCCTACTTCGGCCACTTCAGAAATAAAAGGTTGTACTAAATAATCTTCCTCCTGAATCATCATCTCAACCTTTCCCTCAAAATCAGCCCATTGGGAAACAGGTATTTTCAAAGTGTTTTTTGCACCACCACTGACCAGAGGTTTAATTACCAAAGTATCGGCAGAAATTTTGGATTGAATTTCCTGAAAATCAATCTTTTTACCTTTTTCCAATAACATACCGGCAATGACAGGGTAACCCCGCTCTGCTATCTCCAGAAGGTAACTTTTAGTGGAATTCCACCGGATAAGATCCAGATCATTCCATACCGGAATTCCCAACTTTCTTACCTTTTCGATCCAAAGCAAAAACTCCGGGTAATAATCAAAATAATCCCAAACAGATTTGATCAGTAAACAGGAGAATTCTGACCAGTTTACCGATGGATCAGACCAGGCTACAATCTTATTTTTAACTCCAAGTTCAGTTAATAAATCGGAGAGGATTTGGTCTTCATCTACGGTATTGGCATCATATGCTCCAGTAGAAAAATAGCTGACGATTGCTGCGTATTGGCTCATGGGTGAATTTTGTGCAAAACTAGCCTTATATCAAAAATTGCAAAGACCATTCTTCAAAAATCATCTCGAAACCTTACTTTTGAGTTTTCATTATTCATGCAACACAAAAAACTAGTCATAATCCCTACCTATAATGAACTGGAAAACATCCGGGAAATGATTCGTGTAGTGATGGATTTAGAGGGAAGTTTCGAACTTTTAATAGTTGACGATGGCTCTCCTGATGGAACCGGAGAAGTTGTAAAAACACTTCAAAACACCTATCCTGATAGACTACACTTAGTGGAACGGTCTGGAAAACTTGGTTTAGGGACAGCCTATATCACTGGCTTTAAGTGGGCTTTGAATAAAGAATACGATTACATTTTCGAAATGGACGCTGACTTTTCCCACGATCCCAAGGATTTGATCCGGCTATATAAAGCCTGTTCAGAGGATGGGTTTGATATGGCAATCGGGTCCCGTTACATCACAGGGGTCAATGTAGTTAACTGGCCAATAGGAAGGGTTTTAATGTCCTATTTTGCCTCTGTGTATGTAAAATTCATCACAGGAATGCCCTTTAAGGATGCCACTGCCGGCTTTAAATGTTACCACAAATCCGTATTGCAGGGAATCCAATTAGAAAAAATCCGATTTATCGGATATGCCTTCCAGATAGAAATGAAATTTACGGCCTGGAAACTCGGCTTTAAAATCACAGAGGTTCCAATCATATTTACGGACCGAACCAAAGGCACTTCCAAAATGAGTAAGGGAATATTCAGAGAAGCTGTCTTTGGAGTAATTTGGATGAAAGTTAAAAGTATCTTCTCCCCGTATCAACTCAATCAAAGCGAATTGACTGAATAGGTTCTACTCTAGAGATTACCAAAACTGGAATCCATAGAACCAAGGCAGTCAAAATACTGACTCCAATATTGATAATTATAAAAACCGGCCAATTCCATTCAATTGGAACGTAATTCATATAATAGCTTGCCGGATCAAGGGGAATTATTCTAAACTGATCCTGCAAAAAACCCAACCCTAACCCTATCAGGTTTCCTATAAGCAAACCTCTCAGTAGAATTCGGATTCCATTCCAAAAGAAAATCCTTCGGATCTGTTGATTTTTCGCACCCAAAGCCTTGAGTAAACCAATCATTTGAGTGCGCTCCATAATCAGAATAAAAAGAATGGCTGCCATATTGAAAATAGCTACAAAACCAATTAAACCAATGAATACATACACATTGGTATCCAGTAACTTAAGCCAATCAAAAATCTCCAAAAACTTATCCTGGGAATCGATGAGTTTCAAGTCCAAATCCAGAATTTTCTCCATGGACTTCACGAGTTCAAAAGAAGGTTTTTCGTTGACAAAAATCTCCAAACCTCCAATCTGATCCTTGGTCCATCCATTTAGATTTCGAATGGTTTGCAATTCCCCGATCAAGATTTCCTCGTCAAAGTTTTCAAGGTAAGTTTGGAAAATCCCAACTACCTCTACCCTTCTAAACCGTGGTGGGTTCTGGACAAAATATAGAGTGATTTTATCTCCAGCTTCGAGCATCAGTTTGTTTGCTATGACCTGGCTAATCATCACCTCATTGGAGGTTCCTTCCTCAGGTATATCAAGGATACGGCCGGACACCAAATACTTGGAAAAAGACTGAGCATCAAAATCCCCTCCCACACCTTTCATCAAAACACCTTCAACTTCCTCCTCTCCTTTGATTAGGGCGGCTTTATGGGCAAAAGATTGCGTCTTTTCAATAAATGGAAGATTGGAAGATTGCTGAGCAAATTCACTGTTTAGGGAAAATGGCGTTTCCTCAAATGAATTGCTCATGGTAAAACGCTGAACCTGGTAATGACCCGTAAAACCATAAACTTTATCTGCAACGGTTTTTTGGAACCCTCCCAAAACCATAAATGCCAATATAGAGACCGCCAAACCAACGGCAAGACTCCCTACGGCGATTTTGTGGATCGTTGTGGAAAATCCTCCTGCTTGCTGAAAGCTGATTCTTTTTGCAATGAAATAGGAAAGGTTCAAAGGAGTGATTTAATTTGTCCAAACTCAGCGCAAAATAGTATGAAGCAAATGAAAAATGCATTTCTAATTTATTTTTTGGTAGGATTTATGGCTTTTAGCCTTCCTTTCCTGTCCTATGCCCAAAGTCCCATCCTAACCGGGGCCGAACAGTTTTCTCTTTATGAACCTCTTTTAAAAGGAAAATCAGTAGGCATTGTGGCCAATCAAACCTCCATTATGCCCCAAAGCAACAACAAACATGTGGTGGACTTTTTGTTGGAGAAAAAAATCAATTTGAAGAAGGTTTTTGTGCCTGAGCATGGATTCAGGGGAAAAGCAGATGCCGGTGAAAAAGTGGACAATAGCATTGATGAAAAAACAGGTTTACCCATTGTTTCACTTTATGGCAACAACAAAAAGCCAACAGCAGAACAGATTAAGGATTTAGATATCATCATATTTGATCTTCAGGATGTAGGGGTTCGCTTTTTCACCTACATCAGTACCATGCATTATATCATGGAAGCTGCGGCAGAAAATGGCAAAGAAGTAATCATCTTTGACCGCCCAAACCCAAATGGAGATTACATCGCTGGGCCAGTGTTGAAAAAAGGATTTGAAAGCTTTGTGGGTATGCACCCTATCCCTGTCGTGCATGGATTGACTGTAGGAGAACTAGCACAGATGGTCAATGGAGAAAAATGGCTCAAAGGGGGTCTTTCTTGCAAATTGACAGTTATCCCTGTGAAAAACTGGGACCATTCCATAGCTTACAGCCTACCCGTAAAACCTTCTCCTAACCTTCCCAACGATTTAGCAATCAGGCTTTATCCAAGCACCTGTTTCTTTGAAGGAACAGTGGTTTCACTAGGTCGCGGAACCTATTTTCCCTTCCAGGTTTATGGATATCCTGATCCAAAATTCGGAGATTTCACTTTCACTCCGGTAAGCATAGACGGAATGTCCAAAACCCCTCCTCTGCAAGATAAACTATGCTATGGACGAGACTTGAGAGGAGAAAGCTTGGACCATCATTTTTCACTCTCCTATCTTTTGGAAGCCTTTGAGAAATCCCAAATGAGGGAAAAATTCTTCAACAACTATTTCAATACTTTGGCAGGAACAGACGAAATCAAGAAAATGATGCTGGCCGGAAAAAGTGCTGAGGAGATAGAGTCCAGTTGGGCTTCAGGACTGGAGTCTTACAAAAAGCTAAGAATGAAATACTTGATTTATAAGTAATACAAAATGTCAGTAAACAGTAAGAAAGGTAAGGACTTAAGGATTGTTTATATGGGGACACCGGAGTTTGCGGTACCCTCCTTGGAAATATTGATAGAAAACGGTTGGAATGTAGTAGGTGTGATCACAGCCCCGGATAAGCCTAAAGGAAGGGGACAAAAATTAATCCCCTCTCCTGTCAAAGAATCTGCCTTAAAACACGGCTTGACTGTACTACAGCCCACCAATCTAAAGTCACCGGAATTTTTAGCCGAACTGAAAGCACTCAATGCAGACCTTCAGATCGTAGTAGCTTTTAGAATGCTTCCCGAGGCAGTGTGGAATATGCCTCCTATCGGTACATTCAACCTACATGCTTCCCTTCTTCCAAACTACAGAGGTGCAGCTCCAATCAACTGGGCTATTATCAATGGGGAAAAGGAAACCGGTGTCACTACGTTTTTCTTAAAACATGAAATAGATACGGGAAGCATCATCTTTCAGGAAAAAATTCAGATTCTGGAAGAAGATGACTTGGGTACAGTCTATGAAAAATTGATGAAGCTTGGGTCGCAGTTGGTTTTAAAAACAGTAGAGGCCATCGCTAACGATGAGGTGCATCCACAACCACAAGATGAAAGCAAGTTCATACACCATGCTCCAAAAATCTTCAAGGAGACCTGTAAAATAGATTGGAATAAATCCGCTAGGGAAATCCACAATCTGGTCCGGGGCTTGTCCCCTTACCCAGCGGCCTGGACGGAATTGGACGGAAAGGTTTGCAAAATTTATAAAACAAGGGTTGAGGAATATGGAAATAGTGTTTCACCTGGTGAAGTGCTTTCTGATGGAAAATCCTATCTCAAATTTGGAACAGCCGAGGGCTTATTAAATGTTCTAGAGCTTCAGCTGGAAGGCAAAAAAAGAATGGGTATAGGAGATTTTCTAAGGGGATATCATTTGAATCCCTAAGAGAATGTCAAGCATATAATTTCAGTCTTGGATTTTTTTTGAGAACTTCAAGCAACCTTTTTTGTCATTTTTAAATCCTAATCGTATGAACACAAAAACTTTAATACTCTCGCTATCAATTTCTTTAAGCTCCATTACTCTTCAGGCACAGTCCTTAAAGGGAATCAAAAATGCTGCTTCCAGAGGCATCAATAAGGCCCTTGAAAAAAAGGCTGAAAACGAAGCCGAAAAAAGTATGACTGCTTGGATGGAGGGTCTCGGAAATCAGGCTGAAACTCTTGCAGAGTATAATTTTTCAGGATTTCTGACCATGGAAGTTACCTCCAAAAGCAAAAATGGAAAGTCCGATGATCCGGTCCGATTTAAAAATTTGATCAGTGAGACCGGAGATTATTCCGGAATGGAAATAATAGATCCGAAAAACTCTGATTCAAAAACCACTCTGATCTTGGATCCAAACAATATGGCTACAATCATTTTGCTTACTGAGGGAGATCAAAAAAGTAGTCTTTCGTACTCTACCGATAGTGAACAATTCCCTTTAGATCTAAATGACAGCAACTCGGAGGATTATAAAGCTGACAATTTCCATCTGGAAAAAACAGGGAACACCAAAACCATTTTAGGCTATGAATGTGAGGAATATGCATTTTCCAATGAGGAAGGAGAAGGAACCTATTGGGTCACTTTAGAACCCATTGAGGGATACAATTTGTTTTTTCCGGGTTCGTCCAACCCCATGATTTCCAACAAATCTATAGATAGATATTCTGGCATGTTTGAAAACATCCCCAGTGGAAGTTTTATGGAAATGCAGTTCATGGAAAAAAATGGAAATCAAACAGAAATGAAGGTTGTGGAAATTGAGCTTTCTCATAAAACCAACTTTCAAATGACTGATTATCCAAATGCATTTTCTTCAAGGAATTAATTTTAGTTCCAGGAATATTTTTAAGGAGCCCTTTGTGGCTCTTTTTGTTTTTTTAGCCAACAAAGACTGGTAACTTAAGGCTCTTTTAGTATAAAAAAATGACAATTTCCATCATAGTTGCCAAGGCAAAAAACAATGTAATTGGGAGAGAAAACGACTTAGTTTGGAGGTTACCCGCTGATTTTATGAGGTTTAAGGCTTTAACCACTGGTCATCATCTCTTGATGGGCAGAAAAACCTTTGAATCTCTGGGAAGACCACTTCCTAATAGAACTCATCTCGTGGTAAGTAGAGATCCAGATTTTAAAGTCCCGGAAGGACATTATCTTTTTCCCACAATAGAGGATGCTTTTACTTTTTGCAATAAGATCGAGATCGATCATTTATATATCATTGGAGGGGGAGAAATCTATAAACAGACCCTGAATATTGCGGACAAACTCATCTTGACTGAGGTGGATACAGAGCCAGAAGGAGATACTTTTTTCCCAGAAGTAGACTATTCTAAATGGAAAGAAATTTTTAGGGAGTTTCACCCCAAGGACGAAAAACACGAATATTCCTTTTCCTTTATAGACTACGAAAAAATTGAAAAATAACATGCCTTCTTCCGTGATCTGGATTACGGGTGCTTCATCGGGAATTGGAGAAGCCTGTGCATTGAAATATTCAAAGAAGGGGTATAGAGTGATTCTTTCCTCCAGAAATGAAAAAGAACTCCAACGTGTCAAAAGTAAATGTCTAAGCCCACAGGATATTGCAATCCTCCCTCTTGATTTGAGTGATGCGGACTCATTGCCCGATAAGGTAAAGGAAGCAATTCAAATCTTTGGAAAAATTGACATCATGCTTCATAATGGAGGCATTAGCCAGCGTTCCTTAATCCAGGAAACTGAACTTTCAGTAGACAGAAAACTCATGGAAGTCAATTTTTTTGGAACTGTTTGCCTAACCAAAGCGCTCCTTCCCCACTTTATCCAAAATAGATCAGGTCATTTCGCGGTGGTCACAAGTTTGGTAGGGAAATTCGGTACGCCATACCGGTCTGCTTATTCAGCATCCAAACATGCTCTCCATGGTTTTTTTGATACATTGAGGGCAGAACAGTTCAAGGATAATATAGTTGTTAGTATGATTTGTCCGGGTTTTATCAAAACCAATGTTTCGATAAATGCCCTAACCTCTGACGGAAGCCCCCTGAACCAAATGGATGATGCACAGGAAAAAGGGATGAGCCCTGAGGAATGTGCTGATCAGATCTTCAAAGCCATAAGCCATAAAAAAGAAGAAGTTTACATAGGAGGAAAAGAAATCTATGGAGTTTACTTAAAGCGTTTTTTTCCAGGGATTTTTTCCAAATTTCTCCGAAAAGCAAAAGTCAGATAAACCAACTGTATGAAACTCATCAAAGCAGAAATTATAGCCATTGGAGACGAATTGCTCTATGGTCAGATTCTAGACACCAACAGCCACTGGATTTCCCAAGAGCTAGATTTGCGCGGAGTGAAAGTTATCCGAAAAACAACCGTAGGTGACAATCGAGCAGATATCCTTCAGGCCTTTTCTGAAGCTGAGGAACGTGCTGATCTAATTTTGATTACCGGTGGATTGGGCCCCACTCAGGATGACCTGACCAAACCACTACTCGCCGAATATTTCGGATGTCCAATAGTAGAGTTTCCTGAAGCTGTGGCCGCTGTCACGGAATTTTTCAAAAAAAGAGGAAGGGAAATCACGCCTCTGAATATTTTACAAGGACATCTTCCAGCTTGCTGTACCTATGTACCCAACCCAATGGGAACAGCTCCGGGAATGTGGTTCAGTAAAAAGGGTACTTATTGGATGTCCATGCCTGGAGTGCCCTATGAGATGAAAAAACTCATGCAGGACTTTGTGCTCCCCAAGCTGTCTAAAATATTTGATTTACCAGTGATCTATCACAAAGTGATCAAAACCGTTGGCATTGGAGAAAGCTGGCTTGCAGACTTGATCAAAGATTGGGAAAATGCACTTCCTCAACATATTCGATTGGCATATCTTCCCTCCCCAGGCCATGTCAAATTACGCCTGACTGGGTTTGGAACAGACCAAAAGACTCTTGAAAAAGAAGTGGACATTGAGATTCAAAAAGTTCTCCCTCAAATCAACAAATATGTGTATGGATTCAATGAGGAAACTCTTGAAACAGCCATTGCAAAGCTTTTGAAGAACGCCGGAAAAACTCTAGCTTTGGCTGAAAGCTGTACAGGCGGGTACATATCGCATCTGGTTACTACGGTAGCAGGAAGCAGCAATTATTTTCAGGGATCAATAGTTCCCTATCATAATCAGTTCAAAAATGAAATCCTGGGAGTTTCTCAGGAGACATTAGATGAATATGGGGCCGTTAGCGAGCAAACTGTCCGTGAAATGGCTGAAGGAGTCCGAAAACTATTTCATTCAGATTTTGGACTTTCCAGTAGTGGAATTGCTGGACCTGATGGAGGAACCGAAGAAAAGCCGGTTGGAACAGTTTGGATAGCTTGTTCCGGTGAAGGGATTTTAAAGACTAAAAAACTTCAATTGACCCAAGACAGGCTTCTCAATATTCAGCTCACTGGAGTGGCAATATTGAACCTCCTGAGAAGATGCATTTTGAATATTGAAGAATAAAATTTTATGCTAAAGGTTTGTATTACTATTTTATAAAATTTAATTTTAAAAGTTGAATATAAACCCAATTAAATACCAAAACTAGTATGGCAAGCGTAGAAATGCTGATGCCCAAAATGGGCGAAAGTATCATAGAGGGCACCATCCTTACCTGGCTAAAAAAAGAAGGAGATACCATTGAGCAGGACGAGTCAGTTTTGGAAGTTGCGACAGACAAAGTAGACACGGAAGTCCCTGCCACTCATGGTGGAATTTTGAAAAAAATTCTTGCCAAGGAAGGTGACGTAATTGCCGTAGGTGCTCCAATTGCAATTATTGAAACTAGTGGTAATGCTGATGTTTCCATACCTTCAAAAACAGAGGCGAATCCTCAGGACAAAGAAGAATTAATAACCATTGCACCAGAAAATACGGCATCTTTAATTTCCAGTGCAGAAGAAATCTCACCTGTAGCTGAGGACGGAAGATTCTATTCACCGTTAGTAAAAAGCATCGTAAAAGAAGAAGGAATCTCGTCCACAGAACTTGCCCGAATTCCGGGAACCGGAAAAGACGGAAGAGTCACCAAACAGGATATGATGGACTATCTCAAAAAGAGAACCCAACCAACGGCTTCTTCTCAAGAAAAAGCGCCATCTATTGCTGAGTCTAAGGTTCAGGTAAGTATTTCCGCTACAGACGAAATTATTGAAATGGACCGTATGCGTAAAATGATTGCGCAGAGAATGGTCGATTCCAAGAGAATTTCTCCTCATGTTACCTCTTTTGTAGAGGCAGACATGACCAATATTGTTTTATGGAGAGAAAAAAACAAAGATGCGTATAGGGCCAAATATGGCGAATCCATTACCTATACCCCGTTTTTCATTGAAGCCATAGCCAGAGCAATTAGAGATTTCCCTATGATCAACATCTCTGTGGACGGAGACAAAATAATCAAGAAAAAAGACATCAATGTGGGAATGGCAGTGGCCTTACCTTCTGGAAATCTGATTGTCCCTGTCATTAAAAATGCTGATCAACTGAATCTGGTGGGTATTTCCAAAAAAGTGAATGACTTGGCAAGCCGCGCCAGAAACAACAAACTGAGCCCGGATGATCTGATTGGAGGAACATATACAGTCTCAAACGTCGGGTCGTTTGGAAACGTAATGGGCACACCAATTATTCCTCAGCCTCAAGTGGCTATTATGGCAGTTGGTGCGATTGTCAAAAAACCAGCTGTAGTAGAAACTCCTACTGGGGATGTTATTGCAATCCGTCACAAAATGTTTCTCTCCCACTCCTATGACCACAGGGTTGTAGACGGTTCTTTAGGAGGAATGTTTGTCAGAAGAGTAGCTGATTATTTGGAGGCTTTTGATATGAATTCAACATTCTAAAAATAAACCACTTTAAAAAAGAAGCCATCTGGGAATTAACTCAGATGGCTTCTTCATTTTTTATGCTATTCTTTGATTTTTTTGGATTGGATTATTTTCCGGTAATAATCAAGTTTATCAGCCAAAACAGCCAAGCGAATTGGTTTAGTCAAATAGTCATCCATTCCGGAGTCCAATGCTTTTCTCTGGTCTTCTTCAAAAACATTAGCAGATAAACCTATAATAACCACATCATCTTTTCCCTTAATCTTCCTGATTTCTTCAGCTGCCTCAAAGCCATTCATAATTGGCATCTGGACATCCATCAAGATCAAGTCGAAATCCGTTTCTTTCACTTTATCCAAAGCCTCCTTTCCGTTTCTAGCAATGCCATAGTCAAATCCCAACTGATCAAGCATTAATTCCATCAGTTGAAGATTCAAGTCATTGTCTTCCGCCAGCAACAGGCGGAATGGAATAACCGATCCATTTTCTCGAATTTGCTTCCAACTTGTGACTTCCTTTGGGAGGGAAACAGATTCCTCACTGGCTTTTTTGACCAAGAGGGAAAAAGAAAATTCAGATCCTATTCCAGGTTCACTTGAAATAAAAAGCTCACCACCCAATAATTCGATCATTTTTTTGGCGATGGCCAAGCCAAGACCGGTTCCTTGGTAGGTTCTTGTATTCGAACTCTCAATCTGAAAAAATGGGTCTGTCAAATGATCCAAATGTTCCTTGGAAATTCCAATCCCTGTGTCTTTTACTTTACAGTTCAGGGAATAAAGCTCATCATGGACAGGCTCCAATTCCAGGGACACTTCAACTATCCCGTTTTCCGGAGTGAATTTGATGGCATTTCCGACTAAATTCAGGAAAATCTGATTGATTTTTACTTTATCTGATTCGATTTGAACAGATGCATTTTCACCCTTACTGAAACTGAATTTAATGTTTTTCTTTTTGGCTAAGCCCAAAAGGATCTGGGCCTGTTTTTCCAATTCATCTCCAGGCGCAAAAACTTCATTCACTACTTCGATTTTACCCACTTCAATTTTTGAATAATCGAGAATGTCCCGAATAATTGATAAAAGCGTATTTCCTGAATTCTTAATGATTCCAACATACTGTTTTTGAACCTTATTCAGATTAGTCTGTTCGAGTAGATCAATGATTCCCAACAAGCCGTTCATAGGTGTACGTATTTCATGGGACATATTCGCAAGGAATTCGGATTTGGCTCTGTTAGCCTGATCAGCAGCCTGCATGGCATCAACCAATCCTTTTTCCCAAATTTTTTGACCGGTGATATCTTTGGAAATAGAAACTATATGTTCGGAATCAAGAGGAAAAAAGCGTGTTTCATAATGCTTGATACCACTTGGAAGATTTACATGAACCTGAACTGTCTGTATCTTTCCCGTCGCCTGGGCTAACTTAAATGACTCCAATACCTTTGTTTTCTCCTCGATCTCCACCAAATCTTCCAAGTACTCACCTTTCCAAAGTTGTGATCCTGGCAAAACTTGAACGCCATCTGGAATATGATAGTCGATGACCCTTCCGTCACTGTCATATATATAAATGATATCAGGAATGTTATTGATCAGGGTTCTAAGTCTATTTTCACTGTTCACCAGCTTGGTATTGGATTCAAATTGCTGGGTTATATCTGTACAGATTCCAATCCCTCCTGTAAACCTTCCAGATTCATCAAAGACCAATTTCTCAAAAATCCTAAGTCGCAGCTTAGTTCCCTCCGGCCGAACGTAGTCATACTCCATATCCAAAATGTCCTTGTTTTCAGCCAAGGCTTCCATTACGTTCTTTTTGATTATTAAAACTTCCGGATGATCTGATTCATCTAAAAATATTTGGATAAACTGTTCCTTGGAAAGACCCAAGATTGATTCAACTTCATCACTCACCCTTGTGATATGGCCCTGATAATCATAAAAAAACACAAAGCCTCTCAACTCCTGAAGCAATAAGTTTTGTTGTCTGAAGAGAGCGGAGATTTCCAGGTAATTTTCTTCCTGAAAACGCTGGAATTCCAGGTTGTTTTTTAGGGAAACAAAAAAGAAAACCACGGTTCCAACCAAAAGGAATACAAAGCCTACAAAAAAGAACAAATACGTACTGTAAATACCGGTGGTCAAACTTTCAGTGGCTGACAAAAACACCAAGGACCCCGAATGGTTGGAGAGTACGAAACTAAATGGATACTGTGCAAGAATCCCAGAAATTTCCTCCCCCTCAACATCCCACTCAATTGGGTAAAGCCCCTTAAGGCCAAGTGCGACATCCCCTATTACTTTTGAAAGTTCCTCCTCAGACAATTTAATCTTAGTATTTCCAGAAGGATTTAAATCCACTAACTCAGCATTGAAAATCAAATATTTTCCGCCTCCTGGACTCAGATAGAAATTCGTCACATATTCTTTAGTAAAGGACACCAAGTCCAAGGAATACAAGGCTCTGAATCCCTTCTTACCCAAGCGCAAGTTGGAATATGGTTTTGTCTGGCTGTCCGGAAATTCTTGAGAACTTCTAGTTCTAAAAAAATCATTCCTTTCATTCATATTGAAAATCAAAACCGAGTCAATCATATCCACCCAAACAGAATCAATAAGATTGGGGAAAGAATTGAACATCCTTCTGGCAGCTGAGGTAAACTCCTCATCATAATCGTCAAGTTCATGACCAGGATCTTCCAAATAGTTGACCAAATCCTTGGATTCCTCTTCAAAGCGCCGAATCTCAAGCTCCAATCCTCTGGCAGCCAATTCGGTCTGTTTACCCAAAAACTCCTTTCTTGAATTTAGCTGAGTTTCAAAAATGGCATTGAAAAAGGAAATGCCGAGAATAATCACTAAAACAACCAGTACAGACCCTACAATCAGTGTAATGAAAAAATCCCCTTTTCTGAAAAAATTGCTTCTCATCAGATTTTCGTGTTGATTTCAATTAAATACCAATCAATCAAATTAAATGATTGGCAGTATGCATCAATCAGATAAGGTTCATCCTCGAACTTATAATAGGTGCTGCCCTTCAGATTGAAGTCCTGAATCATTTTCCTGACATCTAGACTTTTACTATTAAACAGATTGAAATCCGAAACCCTGAAATTGTCTTCTTTTATAGTTTCGCGATAAACATGGTTTTTGAGTGGAGGCATACTCAAAGCTTCTATCGCAGAAGCTTTTCCAGCTACTATATCTCCCTTTTTATTTACAATTAACAAATTACCCTCCTCTTCATCCAAAAACCGCTCTATCACAACATCCACTTTCACATCAATACCCAATACCGCAAATAATTCCTCATTTTCAAAAACCGGATGGATCAAAGACAAAATCCACCCTCTTCCTGCCGGATCCACGTATGGTTCTGGTATCCAGATAGGCCCCTTACTTGGGTTATTCTCTAAATCGGCCTCGTAATAAAAATTAAAATCCTTTACATCGATATTCGGGTTCACAAGATTCATCGCATCAAAAGAAGGATAAACTCTGGAAACCTGGTTTTTTGAATTCGCATATATCTGCGCCACTACTTTATACCTATTGATCAGTCTCTTAAATGCTGAATCCAATCCATTGGTATATACCACTTCATCCAAGGCTTGGGCATAGTCAGGTGTAGTATTCAAAATTGAAAGCGAGCTCAATACAGAATCTTCGCCTGGCAGATTGTTGGAAAATGGCCCTCCGTTGAATTCATATTTAGAAGGCTCATGAAATTGTTTTAAGCTGTCTTTTTTTGCTAAGAGAAATTCATAAAAATCTGCCAGGCGAACAATTTCGGAAGTCAGGTTATACCCTGTATCTTCCAACTTTTTTATCAATCGGGAAAGTTTTGCCTGCTCTTCACTTTGGATTGAAACATTTTCCTTTTGACAGGAAGTGAAGATTATCAATAAAACAAGAATGAATATTGCGGATCGCTTCATAGTTACCGACATGCTTTCAGGAAATTATAAATTTTCCAATTGCCGGCGAAGGGAAATCCCCATTTCTTCAAAGCGTTTTTTCACATTTTCAAAAAACTCCCCTTCCAAAAACTGCTCTAAATCCCCCTCTTCTAAGATATCCAGTTCGTTTAATTTGAAGGTTTGTTCCATGGGACCCAATTCAAACTTGAGGATATATTTATTGTTCCAAGAGAAAATACTGATTCGTACTTCCTCTCGGACCAATTCGCTTACAACTCTCATAGTGGTTTTTTGACTTCAGAAGAGAAGGTAATTTTTGACCTAAGAGAAGAAGAAACTGAACAGTATTTTTCAACAGAGAGCGCGACCACTTTTGCAAATTCCTCTGGCTTGGCATCAGGAGATACCAATGTGAATTTTAAATTGATGTCGGTATAAAAAGCCGGAACGCCATCATTTCTTTGTCCTTCCAACTCTACATAAAAATCAACGATTTCTTTTCTCTTTTTCTTCATCATCAGGACTGCATCGACAGAAGCACACCCTCCCAAAGCGGAAAGCAACAAGTCCATGGGAGATTGTGCTTGCTTATTGGGAGCATCATACATATCGATTTTTACCATGTTGCCTTGGGCATTGGTCGCCTCGTATTCATAATCCGCCTTCATGCGAACAGTTACAATTCTTTTTGACATAATTTTTCGATATAAATCTTAGGATCAATCCAAAACAAATTTCTAACAATAACCTCCCAAATCCAATTACATATTTCTTCGATACTGCCCCCCAACCTCATAAAGGGCATTGGTGATTTGACCGAGGGAGCAATATTTGACAGCTTCCATTAGGCGCTCAAAAACATTCTGATTACTAATGGCAGCTTTTTTCAAACTCAACAGCTGAGATTTTTCCAAACCATCGTAGGTTTTATGGAGGTTTTTCAGCGTCTGAATCTGCGCCTCTTTCTCTTCCTTTGTGGCGCGTATTACCTCTCCGGGGATGATAGTTGGAGAGCCGTCCGCTGATAGGAAAGTATTCACACCGATAATGGGATATTCACCCGTATGCTTGAGCATTTCATAATGAAGACTCTCCTCTTGGATTTTCCCTCTTTGATACATGGTCTCCATCGCACCCAGAACGCCTCCTCTTTCCGTAATTCGGTCAAACTCAAGGTAAACAGCTTCCTCTACCAAATCCGTAAGCTCTTCAATAATAAAGGCTCCCTGAAGAGGATTTTCATTTTTGGCCAGACCCAATTCTTTATTGATGATTAATTGGATGGCCATCGCACGTCTCACCGAGGCTTCTGTAGGAGTTGTAATGGCTTCATCGTAGGCGTTGGTGTGAAGGGAATTACAGTTATCATAAATAGCATACAAAGCCTGCAAAGTTGTACGAATGTCATTGAAATCAATCTCCTGAGCATGGAGAGAACGGCCAGAAGTCTGTATATGATACTTCAACATTTGAGAACGCTCGTTTGCTCCGTATTTCAGTTTCATGGCCTTCGCCCAGATTCTCCTTGCCACCCTTCCGATCACCGCATATTCCGGATCAATTCCATTGGAAAAGAAGAAGGATAGGTTCGGTGCAAATTCGTTGACATCCATCCCCCTAGACACATAGTATTCCACATAAGTAAATCCATTGGATAAAGTCAAGGCCAACTGGGTAATTGGGTTAGCTCCAGCTTCTGCAATATGATACCCCGAAATGGAAACTGAATAAAAGTTTCTGACTTTATGATCAATAAAGTACTGCTGGACATCCCCCATTAATCTCAGGGAAAATTCAGTTGAGAAAATACAGGTATTCTGGGCCTGATCCTCTTTTAATATGTCTGCCTGAACAGTTCCTCTCACTTTGGAAATGGTATCAGCTTTGATTTTTTCATATACCTCCTGTGGTAACACCTGATCCCCAGTCACCCCCAACAACATCAAACCCAGACCATCATTGCCTTCCGGAATAGTCCCCATGTAAACAGGTCTAGAAAGCCCTTTTTCTTTATAAATAGCCTCTATTTTGGCATTTACCTCTTCTTCCAGTCCATTTGCCTTGATGTAAATTTCACATTGTTGATCGATGGCTGCATTCATAAAAAACGCAGTCATAGTTGCTGCAGGCCCATTTATGGTCATTGAAACTGACGTCATAGGATCCACCAAATTGAAGCCGGAGTACAGCTTTTTGGCATCATCCAGACAGCAAACATTGACACCTGAGTTTCCGATTTTCCCATAAATATCTGGACGATAATCAGGATCTTCTCCATACAAGGTTACCGAATCAAAGGCCGTGGACAGACGCTTTGCCGGCATGGCTTTGGCTACGTAATGGAAGCGTTTATTGGTTCGCTCAGGCCCTCCTTCTCCAGCAAACATTCTAGTGGGGTCCTCTCCTTCCCTTTTGAAAGGAAATACACCCGCTGTGTAAGGAAATTTTCCAGGTACGTTTTCTCTCAAACTCCACTTTAACAATTCTCCCCATGCTTCATATTTTGGAAGGGAAACTTTAGGAATACGGGAATTGGAAAGAGAGGCATTATAAGTTTTTACCTTTAGCTCTTTGTCTCGGACTTTGAAAACGTAAAAATCCTCTTTATATCTGGAGACTTCCTCTGGCCATTCTTCCAGCCACTTTTTGTTTTTTGGATCCAGCCCCAACTCTACTTGGTAATAAATCTCTTGAAGTTCTTTGATCAACCTATCTTTATCAGCAACATTGCTTGCCTGGATCGTATCCATGGATTTTTGGATACTGTATAATTGCTGAGCGATTTCTTTTTGATCTTCCACCCACTTGTCATAATGGCGGTTGGATTCTGTGATCTCACTTAAATAGCGGGTACGAGCCGGGGGAATGATGTAAATCTTCTCAGAGTTTCCAGCAGAAAGTTCAAAATTGCTCTGCCAGCCACCAAACTTATCATGGACTTTCGAGATGATTTCTCGATAGAGTTGATTCATTCCCGGATCGTTGAACTGAGACGCTATAGTCCCAAAAACCGGGATATCCTCATCTGCCATATCCCAGAAGTTATGATTTCTCTTGAATTGTTTTTTTACATCCCGGATTGCATCAAGAGCGCCTCTTTTGTCAAACTTGTTTAAGGCAATCACATCCGCAAAATCAAGCATATCGATTTTCTCCAACTGAGAAGCCGCTCCATATTCAGGAGTCATGACATACAGGGATAGGTCAGAATGCTCGATAATTTCGGTATCGGATTGGCCAATTCCAGAAGTTTCCAAAATCACCAAATCATAACCTGCAGCCTTTACAGTGTCCACCGCATCCTGCACATAGCGGGATAGCGCAAGATTGGATTGTCGGGTAGCAAGGGAACGCATATAGATCCGGGGATGATGGATGGCATTCATTCTAATCCTATCCCCTAGCAATGCTCCTCCTGTTTTTCTTTTTGATGGATCTACCGAGATAATTGCAAGAGTTTTATCTTCAAAATCAAGCAAAAATCTTCTTACCAATTCGTCCACCAGAGAAGATTTGCCAGCACCCCCTGTACCTGTAATCCCTAATACTGGGGTAGTTTTGGACTTGCGCTGACTTCTTATCCTTTCATGTAAAGTGGATGCGCTTTCCGGGAAATTCTCAAAAGCAGAAATGACTCTCGCTACCTTCCCCTTGTTTTTAGGATCCAAGTCCAAGTTTTCGGGAAGTTGATCTCCAATTGGAAAATCACATTGCTTAACCAAATCATTGATCATACCCTGAAGTCCCATAGCACGGCCATCATCAGGAGAATAAATTCTAGAAATGCCATATTCATGCAATTCTTTGATTTCCTCCGGAAGGATGGTTCCCCCACCTCCTCCAAAAATCCGGATATGTCCAGCTTCTTTTTCCTGAAGCAAATCGAACATATATTTAAAAAATTCTACGTGGCCTCCTTGATATGAGGTTATAGCAATCCCCTGAACATCTTCCTGAATGGCGCAGTCCACGATTTCCTGCACAGAACGGTTATGACCCAGATGGATCACTTCGCAACCGGTGGACTGGATGATTCTGCGCATAATATTGATCGCTGCATCATGCCCGTCAAACAAAGAGGCTGCGGTTACGATTCTGATGTGGTTAGTTGGCTTGTAAATCTCTTGCGTAAAAGTCATGACTTTGGGTTAATTTCTGTTCCTGATCCTATTTCAAACAAAGTAAATAGGATAAACTTTCTCAATTTTCTGCAGGGCGAATATAAGAATTTTAAGGAAGGCCTGAGACACTTCCGAAAAGTGAAACAAAATATTATTTGGCATTAAACTTTCCGAAATCAGGAGATTTAGTGATTTTTCTCAACTAATTTTTAGAACTTAACTTTGACTTTTGTCTCAACCTTAAAATTATCCCTATGTTGAACTATACAACACCCGAAGAAGCAGTAAGACTTATTGAAAGTCACCAACGCGTTTTTATTCATGGAAGTGCTGCTACTCCCACTACTTTGATCAATGCTTTGGCAGCCCGAAGAGAGGAGCTCAAAAATGTAGAAATAGTCGCCATTACTACCTTAGGCCCAATGCCTTTGGTTGCTCCTGAATGCAAAGGAAGTTTTTTCATGAACTCACTTTTTGTTTCAGAAAATGTACGTGAGGCCGTAAACACGGACCAAGGAGGTTATGTGCCGATTTTCCTGAGTGAAATTGGCCACCTCTTCAGAAATAAAATATTATCAGTCGATGTTGCTATGGTCCAGGTTTCTGAGCCTGATATCCATGGTTTTTGTTCTTTAGGCACCTCCGTTGATATTGCCAAACCAGCCGTTGAAACCGCCAGAATCATCATCGCACAAGTCAACAAACAAATGCCTAGAACCCATGGAGACGGGCATATCCATATTTCAAAATTCTCAGCTGCGATTTATGTTGATGAAGCACTACCGGAAGTAGATTACCGAGCCAAAATCACCGAAAAGGAAACTCAAATCGGCCATCATATAGCATCTTTGATCGAGGACAGAGCTACCCTGCAAATGGGGATCGGAGCCATTCCTGATGCAGTGTTAAATTCTTTGAACCACCATAAAGACCTGGGAATTCATACCGAAATGTTTTCAAACGGACTTTTGGAACTCATGAAATCCGGGGCAGTCACCAACTCCTTTAAGAAAAAACATCCCGGAAAAGTTGTAGCAGCCTTTGCAACCGGGACTGCTGATTTGTACAGAGAGCTCCATGACAATCCGGAGTTTTCATTTCATGAGGCGGCCTATGTCAATGATACAGCTGTCATCAGAAAAAACCCAAAAGTAGTTTCCATCAACAGTTGCCTGGAACTTGACCTAACTGGGCAGGTCTGTGCCGATTCCATTGGCAGTTATCATTTCTCAGGAGTTGGGGGACAAATGGACTTTATGAGAGGGGCTTCACTTTCTGTTGGAGGAAAACCAGTGATGGCACTCACATCCACCACCAAAAAAGGAGCTACAAAAATTGTCCCTTTCCTAAAAGAAGGAGCCGGAGTGGTAACAACCCGTGCCCACATGCATTACGTGGTCACCGAGTTCGGTATAGCTAATTTGTATGGCAAAAACCTCCGACAGCGAGCCTACGAATTGATGCGAATCGCACACCCGGACCACAGGGAAGATTTGGAAAAGGCAATTGTGAAACGTTTTGGGAGCTTTATTTATCCGTTCAGGTAGTTTGTTCAGATCATTTTGAATTCATCTGCATCTCCTTAGTTTAGCGGAATATTCAACCCATTTAACCTATGCCCTCAAAAAGTTATGTTTTTTTCATCTCCATAACAGCTGCGTTAGGCGGTTTTTTGTTTGGATTTGATACTGCGGTAATTTCAGGAGCTGAGCGTGCCATTCAGGAAGTTTGGCACCTTAGTGACTGGATGCATGGACTGGCAATCGCCTCTGCTCTATATGGCACAGTCATCGGAGCTCTCTTTGGAGGAATTCCCGCGGACCGATTTGGAAGGAAAAAAAATCTATTGTGGATCGGATTACTCTATTTTGTTTCTGCATTGGGATCAGGAATCGCTTGGGATGTGACATCATTTACCGTCTTCCGCTTTATTGGAGGCTTGGGAGTGGGAGCATCTTCAGTAGTGGCTCCTATGTATATCTCCGAAATAGCGCCGGCCAAAAATAGAGGGCTGCTGGTTGCACTCTATCAATTCAATATTGTTTTGGGAATTGTAATCGCCTATATGTCCAATTACCTAATTGGAACAGCAGAAATTGCTGAAGAATGGAGATGGATGTTAGGAGTTGAGGCTATACCGGCACTAATTTATTCGGCCATGATTTTCAGAATTCCCGAAAGTCCACGCTGGTTGATTGCAAAACACAATCAACATGAGGAGGCCCGGGCTATTCTTTCCCGTACAGATCCTGAAGGTGCGGATGAGGCCATTCGATTAGCCATAGAGGAGGAAAAAAGCCTTCAGCAAAAAGGTACATGGATGGCAATATTCTCCAAAAGATTTCTGCCAACCACCCTCCTTTCCGTTATGATCGCCTTTTTCAACCAAGTATCGGGGATCAATGCGATCATATACTTTGCACCAAGAGTGTTTGAAATGGCCGGAATATCCACCGAAAATGCACTGATCTCCACCATAGGGATCGGAGTGGTCAACCTTTTAGCTACGTTCCTGGGATTGTATCTCATTGACCGCTTGGGAAGAAAAAAACTTATGTATATAGGTTCCTTTGGGTATATCATTTCCCTGTCTTTGATGGCGTACAATTTTCTTGGCCCTGGAATTCCATCCTTTTGGCTACCCATCTTCGTATTTGGATTTATCATTTCCCATGCAGTGGGTCAGGGTTCCGTGATATGGGTGTTTATTTCCGAAATGTTCCCTAACGAACTACGAGCTTATGGTCAATCATTGGGTTCTTTTACCCATTGGATATTGGCAGCATTGATTGCAAATGTCTTTCCATACTTCGCCAATCAATTCGGCCCAGGATATATCTTTTCCTTTTTCGCATTAATGATGGTACTCCAACTGCTTTGGGTTCGATTTAAAATGCCGGAAACCAAAGGGAAATCATTGGAAGAAATTCATCGGGAAATAAACTGATTCTTATGTCAAACAAAGTAGTAATCTTTGGTGAAATGCTTTGGGATTGTCTCCCTTCCGGACCGGTTGCCGGAGGAGCCCCAATGAACGTAGCCCTAAACCTTCATCAACTGGGCCTAGAATCCCATTTGATTTCAGCCGTAGGAAATGATGAAGACGGTAAGAAGTTATTGGATTTTGTAAAGTCCTTTGGCCTACCAACCGATTTAATCCAAATCAATCAGGAGCATGAGACTTCCAAGGTTCTGGTCGATAATTCCGATCCCGAAAACATCAAATATACCATCGTATCTCCTGTGGCCTGGGATTTCATACATTGGAATCCAGGGCTTGAGGAGGCGGTAAAAAATGCAGACGCATTTGTCTTTGGAAGCCTTTCGGTCAGAAACCCGGAAAGTCTAAAAACGCTCATTCAATTACTACATATACCCGGAATGCGGGTCTTTGATGCCAATCTTCGTCCTCCCTTTTATGATTTTGAAATTATCGAGACCTTGTTGGGTTTTGCGGATATTCTAAAAATCAACGAAGACGAACTTGAAATTTTTGCTGATTATTTTAAAACTGAAAATTCCATAAAAGGATTGTGCGATTACCTAGACCATCATTTTCCGATGGAAGTAATATGCATTACAAAAGGATCAAAAGGTGCCGTCATTTATCAAAAAGGCAAATTTTTTGAACATCCAGGATACAAAGTAAAAGTACAGGATTCAATAGGTGCCGGAGATGCTTTTTTAAGTGGTTTTGTGAAGACTTATTTGGAAAAGAAATCTCCAAATGAAATCCTGGATTTTTCCTGCCAACTCGGAGCTTTTATAGCAACACAAAAGGGTGGAACACCAAAATATTCTCAGGATGATATAGCGCAAATCATGTAATTGAATATCCTCGACAAGATCGAAAGAGCCCTGAATTTCTAAAATTCAGGGCTCTTTTAATTTTAAATTGAACCACTTATCCCTTTTTGCAACTTTGTTTCATTTTTTCTGGTTTAAAGATTAAAAGGGAATTAATTTAGCACCGTGAAAAATTTACTACCCGCACTTTTCGGTTTCATTCTGGCTTTATCCATAGCCCATACTTCCCTGGGACAAGATTGTAATTTGTCTATACGAGGAAAGGTAATTCACCTTGAAAACAACCAACCTATTTATTCAGCATACATCTGGCTGGAGGAAATTAATTCTGGCACTCTCACAGATGAAAATGGAAATTTTCAACTAAAAGGATTATGTCCGGGACAATACACCCTCAAAATCCAATATTTAGGACACAAGGAAATCATTGAATCAATTAACTTGAGTTCCAGTCCTTTCAACAAAACCTACCGAATGGAGGAGGAATCCCTAGAATTGTCGGGAGTAGAAATCCATGGACATAAAGATGCAATTCAAACCACTACAGCAGTTACTGCCCTCTATGGTGAAGCCCTATTCGAAGCCCGAGGGGAAAATTTGGGTGAAAGCCTAAAGCGGATTGCTGGGGTTACCACTTTCTCAACCGGTAACAGTATTGCTAAGCCGGTTATTCATGGTCTCCATTCCAATAGAATCATGATCCTAAACAACGGAATCCGTTTAGAAGGCCAGCAATGGGGTGCGGAACATGCCCCTGAAATTGACCCATTCATTGCAGATGAAATCACGGTGATCAAAGGTGCGGAAACCGTGAGATTTGGCCCTGAAGCCATGGGAGGTGTAATCTTGGTCAATCCCGGAGAACTTCCTGTGAAAAAAGAACACACTACAAACCTTTATGTACTCGGGGCAAGTAACGGGAGAATGGGAAATATCAACATGACCCACACAGGAGGATCCGGAAAAATACCTGGTTTGGGATACAGAATACAAACCTCTGCAAAAAAAGCAGGAAACATAAAAAGCCCCGATTATTATCAGGGTAATACGGGACTTTCTGAGCTGAATTTTAGTGGTACATTGGGCTATACCAGCAAAAAACTGGGAGTTGAAGGCTATTACAGTTATTTCAATACAGAACTGGGTATACTTAGAGACTCACATACCGGTAATCTTTCTGATCTTCAGGAAATCATTGCTAATGGGAGACCATTTACGGATGCGGAATTTACATATGACTTGATCAACCCTAAACAGGTTGTAACTCATCATTTGGTAAAATTGAAATCCCATTATCACTTAAACCCCAACTGGAAAGCCAATATTCAATACGGCTTTCAAATGAATAATCGAAAGGAATTTGACAAAAGACGAGGTGACCTGAACGAGAGAGCAAGCTTGGACTTGGAGCTTTTCACCAACACCCTGGATATTTTTATAGATCATACCCACGTAAATGCCTTTAGCGGTACTTGGGGATTAAATCTTATTCAACAAGCAAATAATAATGTTCCCGGAACAGGGGTTACTCCTTTAATCCCCAACTACGACATGCTCAATTTGGGACTATATGGAATGGAAAAATATTCCAAAGGTCCTTTTGAACTAGAGGCAGGAGCGCGCTTTGATATTAGAAGTGTAAGTACAGCGAGATATATACAGGAGGAGTTGGAAACTGCCGATTTAAGCTATCGAAATTTCACCGCATTTCTTGGAGCTTATTATCAAATCAGTGAAAAACTGGAATTCTCCTCAAATATTGGATCCGCATGGAGGCCACCAAATGTCAATGAACTTTTCAGCCAAGGCCTGCACCATGGGGCAGCTGCAGTTGAAATTGGAGATCAAAACCTTGAATCCGAAAAATCCCTCAAATGGGTCAGCTCTCTGGAATATTCAGGAAAAAAATCTCTTTTTGAAATCACTGTCTATGCCAATAAGATCAAGAATTACATCTATTTAAATCCGACCGGGGAAACCTACTCCAGTTTGCGGGGCACATTTAATGTATATGAATATCTACAAGCAAATGCCATGTTTTATGGACTTGATTTCTCAGGAAGTTATGAATTCAGTGAGCAAATTAGCGGCTATGTAAAGGGAGCTATCACACGAGCCAAGAATTTAGATGAGGACAATTTCTTCCCATTTATCCCATCAGACCGAATGGACTGGGGACTCTCCTATTCTTTTGGAAAAGACGGCAAAAAAAACAAAGTCACTTTAAGCAATCAATTGGTTGCCAAGCAAAAAAGGGAGCCTGATTTTGACCTAGCCCCTGCCCCACCTGCTTATGCCCTTTTTGGAATCGGGTACATGAAAAAAATGACCATTGGCCAAAACAAACTGAACGCAGGAATTCAGGTAAACAACATCTTCAATACCTCCTATAAAGAATACATGAATCGTTTCCGATACTTCACCGATGATATTGGAAGAAACATCCAACTGAAAATCAACTATCAATTTTAATAATTAAACACCATGAGATTATTTAACAGACTATCAGTTATTGCCCTGCTTAGCCTTTCATTTGGCTTTTTGTCCTGTGAAAGTGAAGATCCAGTTATGGAAAATGAAGGCGAAGTGATCACAGATGTAAATTTAAATTTCACAGAACTTGATGATTCTGGAAACCCGGTCGGACTAACCTTTACATTCAATGCTTCTGATTCTGAAGGGATTGAAATTGGGGGTTCTCCTGTAGTACAGACGGTAACCCTTACAAAAGGAAAAACTTACCGAATGGAAATTGAGGTTAAGAACACTATAGAGAACGAGGACATCACTGAAGAAATACTAGAAGAGGCAGCTGAACATCAGTTTTATTTCTTGGGAACAGCATTTGTTGGTTCCTCTGCACCTTTGACCTACATATATGACGATGAAAGTGGGGAATTGATCGGTGTCAGAGGGATTGTCACAGTAGAAGAATTCCCAGGATTCAACAATGCTGAAATGAGAATCGTTTTAAGACATGACCTAGATAAAAATTATCCAGGTGCCGATGACCCAAATTTTGAAAACTTTGTACTGGCAGGTGGTGAAACTGATTTAGATATTCGTTTCCCTTTAGTCTTGGAATAAAGAACACCATCCACAAAAAAGGCTGCTTCAATAATATGAAGCAGCCTTTTTTGTGGACGGGTAGTTTTAATAACTCTTTCCACAAATGGCAATTTTTTCAGGGTCAAAACCCAGTTCGGCATTGGTACCAATATTGCCAGCTACTAAAATCACATTATAATCAGGACCTTCATTGGCCAAATGAATCTTCACATGTCCATCAAAAACTTTCATTTGCTCAAATGTGGGAACACTTCCATCCGACAATTGTCCGATTTCAGTCACACTTTTGAGACTTTCCGAGGAAACAGGGCTTAACAAAAATGCAATCGGCGCATCCGCTTGCTCATACCCCCCAAAATGTAAATGTGCGGGAAATGTATAAGCGCCTTCAGACCTTGCCCCTTCCAATTGAATTGTAAATTCCAAAGCCCCACTAGTCAACTCTTGAACAATCAAGTTTCCAGTGTAATCGAAATCACTGGATTTAAACAACTCAAATTCAAGCTTTTGGCCTGTATACTTATCTGGTTCTTGTTCACCACAGGACCAAAACACCAAAGATATTAAGGCAAGAAAGAGCAACTTTTTCATTTTCAATTAGTTTTCATTCAAGTAACGAAAAGTCTTTTGTCCCTGTTCGTTAATTCCTTAAAATTATTAATTCAATTGGAATTACCCTTTTTCAAACAGAGAAAGAAACACCTAATTTCCCACGTTCAACATACTAAATCACCTCAGCGGGTTAAAGCAAACCTGCAGCAAGCTGGATTTCTTGTACAATTATTCACCATGCGGAAGAATCAAACAAAATTTTCCTACCAAATAGGCTACTGAAATTGTATGGAGGATAAACGCTTGTCAATTGGGTTGGAATATTTCCAAAAAAAGGGCTGGGAAGCTTTTCCTTTCCAGATACAAACCTGGGTGGTCTATCTGGATGGGAAATCCGGGCTTTTAAATGCACCAACAGGTTCAGGAAAAACCTTCGCTTTATGGTTTCCTGTTATCTTGGATTATATTCAAAAACATCCTGATTCCTGGAAAAACCAACAAAAAACAGGAATTCAGTTAATCTGGATTACACCCCTCCGGGCTTTAGCTCAGGACATTCAGATGGCCATGCAAGAGGTCTGCGAAGCTATTGGACTTCCTTGGCAAGTAGCCGTAAGAAATGGTGACACGGATGCAAAAACCCGCGCATCTCTTAAAAAAAGACCTCCTGAAGTACTGATCACTACCCCTGAGACACTGCACATTCTGATTTCACAGAAAGGGCATTCATCACTCTTCCAATCAATACAAGCAATTGTTGTTGACGAATGGCATGAACTTGTAGGTAATAAGCGGGGAGTTCAAGTTCAACTTGGCATCGAGTACATCCAGTCCCATATTTCTAGATCTTTCCGAAGATGGGCAATATCTGCAACCATTGGCAATCTGGAGGAGGCTACCCAAGCCCTATTGGGCAGATCACTTCCCATTCATATAATCAAAGCCAAACTTGAAAAGCAGGTGATACTTCGCTCCGTATTTCCTGATGAAATAGAAAAATACCCATGGTCTGGACATTTGGGAATCCGAATGCTTGACAAGGTTATCCCTATCATCGAAAGTGCAAGGACGGTTTTGCTTTTCACCAATACCCGATCACAGACTGAAATTTGGTATCAAAAAATTCTGGAATCAAGACCAGATTGGGCAGGTTGGATTGCAATGCACCACGGTTCTCTCGATATGTCTGTGCGAAGCTGGGTGGAGCAGGCCCTGCACGAGGGCAAACTCAAACTAGTAGTGTGTACTTCAAGTCTAGACTTAGGAGTTGATTTCAGGCCGGTTGATAAAGTTATTCAGGTAGGTAGTCCAAAAGGCGTTTCCCGCTTTGTTCAAAGGGCAGGTAGATCTGGACATCAACCCGGGATGCCTTCAGAAATCTTTTTCGTGCCGACCAACTCCTTAGAACTGATTGAAGCTGCGGCTTTACGAGATGCCATAGAAAAGGAGGAAATGGAATCCCAGTTTACTCCCATCCTACCCTATGATGTACTGATCCAATTTTTACTCACATTAGCTGTGGGGGATGGCTTTGACAGGGAGAAAATTTACCCAATTATTAAAAAGACCCGCTCCTTTTCAAGCCTCAGCCTGGAAGAAATGGACTGGATCATGGACTTTATTACCAAAGGAGGAAGTAGCCTTTCCAGCTACGAGGATTACCAGAAAGTAATTCTAGACGAAGACGGCCTTTATCGGATCAAAAACAAACGCATCGCGATGAAACATCGGCTTTCAATGGGAACCATCGTTTCAGAGGTCATGATGAAAATCAAATTTAAAAACGGGGCTTACTTGGGAACAGTTGAAGAGCATTTCATTTCAAAGATGAAAATTGGAGACCGGTTTTTCTTTGCAGGCAGAAGCCTAGAGTTACTCCAGGTCCAGGGACTCAATGCCATTGTCAAGGTGTCGGAAAAAAAATCCTCAAACGTTGTGAGTTGGATGGGCGCTAGAATGTCCCTTTCTTCCAAGCTTTCAGATAAAATACTCCAAATCTTAAAGGCATACAACCAAGGCGTTTTTGAGTCAGAAGAGATAATCAGAATCAGTCCCATTTTGGAGCTACAAAGGCGGCTCTCTTTGGTTCCTGACGACAGGACTTTCCTCATCGAATCCCTTCAAAGCAAACAAGGTTATCATTTATTTTTTTACCCCTTCGAAGGGAGAATGATGCATGAATTGATGAGTGCACTCATCGCTTATCGCATTTCCACCAGTTATCCTGTCACCTTTAATATGGCCATGAATGATTATGGTTTCGAATTGCTTTCAGATACTCCCATCCAAATTGAAGAAATTTTGGAGGAGGACATTTTTAGCCTGAACAATCTTCATGAAGACATCATGCATTGCGTAAATGAAAGTGAAATGACAAGGAGAAAATTCAGGGAAATCGCCAGCATCGCGGGCTTGGTATTTCAGGGATATCCCGGAAAACCTACCACATTCAAGCATATACAGGCAAATTCCAGCTTGTTGTTTCAGGTCTTTGAACAGTATGATCCAGACAATTTACTTCTCAAACAAGCTCATCAAGAAGCCATCAATCAACAAATGGATCAAGACAAACTGGTAAAAGCAATGCAGAAACTAAGCCGTGTGAAAATTGTGGTCAAACACCCTGTGCAGTTCACTCCACTTTCCTTCCCGATTATGGTTGACCGATTGAGTAGAACTACAATCTCATCGGAAAGTCTAGAAGATCGGATTGCCAAAATTCAGGCCCAGTTCCAGATTCAGGATTAATTCGCTCTCCAGAAGAATGGAGTAAATAGGATCAGGATAGTGAATAATTCCAATCTCCCGAGCAACATAAGGAAGGAAAGGAAAACCTTTGCCCCCCCTGAGAAAAACGCAAAATTATCCACTGGACCTACATGACCAATAGCGGGCCCCACATTACCAAGACAAGTAGCTACAGCACCCAAAGATGTAGGAAGGTCATAACCCATTAAAGACAGTACCAAAGCCCCAACCACAAAAGTCAGCAGGTAAATCAACAGGAAGTTCATGATATGGGTGATAATTCGGCCCGTAACCCTATCTCCATTGATCATCAAAGGCACAATTGCCCGTGGATGAACCAATCGTTTAAATTCCAGCCATGAATTTTTGATAAAGGTGAGGTGTCTGACAAACTTGATTCCACCTGCAGTAGAACCTGCCGAACCACCTAAAAACAACAACATAAAGAAAATAAAAGTAGCTCCTTGCCCATATTGGGTGTAGTCATCCGTGACAAATCCCGTAGTAGTAACCAGTGATACTACCTGAAAAAGGGATTTTCTAAAGGCAAATTCTGCATCCACTCCCCCTTTGGCAAAAATTGGATAAAACATCACTACAGAAATCCCAATGACTGCCAGTGTGTAGGTTTTAAATTCATCACTCATTAAAACCCGCTTAAACTTTCCAACAACCCCAAAATAGATAATTGTGAAGTTGGTCCCTGCCAAAAACATGAAGACAATTGCAACATATTGAATAAATGCAGAGTCGAAATAAGCCATTGAGGCATTTTTTGTAGAAAAACCTCCAGTCGCCAAAGTAGTCAGCGCGTGATTAACAGCATCATAAAAGCTCATCCCCCCAACCCAATACAGAAGCATGGCTGCAACAGTCAAACCAACATATACATACCAGAGTCGCTTGGCAGTTTCTGAAATTCTTGGGTGCACCTTATCGGAGGTTGGTCCGGGGGATTCGGCTACGAAAAGCTCAATGCCACCAATCCCCAACAATGGGAAGATTGCAACGGTAAGTACAATAATACCCAAACCACCTATCCACTGGGTCATACTTCTCCAGAAAAGAAGCCCCTTGGGCATGGCCTCAATATCTGTCAAAATACTTGCGCCTGTTGTGGTAAGTCCAGAAAGAGTTTCAAACAAGGCATCTTCAATGGAAAGAATCTGATGACTTAGCAAAAAGGGCAACATCCCAAAAAGTGTCATAAAGAGCCAACTCAGGGCCACAATCAAATACCCTTCTCTTTTCCTGATGTTTTGGTCTTGTTTACTAAAGGACAGAAAAGCAACCAAACCAACAAAGCCTGAAATAATCATGGACACCAAAATTGGCCATGGGTTTTCACCGTAATACAAAGAGAAAAAAACAGCAGGAAGCATCAAAACCGCAATCAGCACCAAGAGTGCCCCCATGATTTTGGCGATTTCCTTAAAGTGGATCATAGCTTAATGAAAAAGTTTTTCTAATGAATTCTTTGCTTCCGGCAAAGCCAACACGATGGCTTTATCCTCCATTTGTAACTGAAATTCTCCATCTGGGATAAATACATCTTCCCCTCTGATCACTCCCGCTACAATCGCTGTATCTGGAAAGTGCAGTTCCTTTAAGGGAAACTTGGTTAAGCGGTTGTTTTTTGTCACCGAATATTGGATAAACTCTGCATCAACCCCATAAATCCCGGAAACTGCATCTACAGAACCTTTTTTGAGATATCTGGAAATTTCATTTGCCGCAACTAGCTTTTTATTGATCAGGGAATCCACTCCGATACTATGCGAAATATGGATGTATTCCCGAGTATCAACGTGAGCGATGGTTTTGTATACCCCGTGATTTTTGGCGGTCAAACTGGTGATAATATTGGTTTCGGAAGAATCCGTAAGAGCCAAAAAGGCATCCATTTGTTCCAGTCCTTCCTCCACTAACAATTCCACATTTTTGAAATCACCATTGATTACCAAAGTATTTGGCAGGTTTTCAGCAAGCCATTTACAGCGCTCCTTATCCTTATTGACCAGGGTGACGCGATATTTGTTCTCAAGCTTGAGAGCTGTCGTCAATGCCATGTCATCACCACCGATAATCATCACATTCCTGATCACTTTCTTTTCCTGCCCAATAAGTTCTAGGATAGTTTCAGTATGCTGTTTATTTGATATAAAAAACACATGATCATGATTTCTAATGATTGTACTTCCTCTGGGAATCATGGTTTTTTGATCCCGAAGAATGGCAATAATTCGAATATCCTCAAAAATTGGATTGGATTTCATGTCCATAATCCTCTGATTCACCAAAGGGTTGGATTGATCCAGAGTTACCCCGACAATATTGAGTTTACCACCTCCAAAATCAAATACTTCCGTAAAACTGGAATTTTCGATCATATTGAAAATCTCCCTGCTGCATAGCATAGTAGGAGAAATCAAATTGTCGATTCCGAGGTTGTGGAAATAAGGTAGATTTTCTTCATTAAGATAGGAATGGTTACGCACCCTTGCCATCACACGCTTGGCTCCCAATTGTTTGGCCAATACAGCTGCAACAATATTGGTTTTTTCAGAAGTTGTAACTGCAAGCACCATACTTGCATTTTCAACATTTGCCCGCTTTAGGATTTCAAGAGAAGTAGCATCTCCCATTACTGTCAATACATCCAGTTTGGAAGAAACGTAGTCTAAAACTTCCCGCTCAGTATCTATTAGCGTTATATCCTTGTTTTCGTAACTCAATTGCTCGGCCAGGTGGTAACCCATGTCTCCTGCTCCAGCAATTACGATATGCATCCCCATAGTCGATAATCTGGTGATTATAAAGAAGGTGCAAAAGTAATATCTTTCTATATGCTTATCAGCATTTTACGTATTTCTTTCGCATCTAGGTGACTAAAGTAATAAAGCAAAAAGTCAAAAATCGAATTTTTAGGATTTTTATTCTTCCAATAAGCGGGAGCTTTCACCTTCCGGAAGCTCTTGGACTTCCTTAAGTTTTCTTTGTATGGCTCTGGTTCGAACCCCAACCAGTTTGTCCAATTCGGAATTAGCTTCATTCAGCTTTTTCTGGGTTTTTTCGATCAGTTCACCGAATTTTCCAAACTCAGTTTTAATTGCTCCAAGAATTTGCCAAACTTCTGAGCTCCTTTTTTGGATAGCCAGAGTCCTAAAACCCATTTGCAGACTGTTCAAAATCGCTGAAAGTGTGGTAGGCCCTGTTACCAAAACTTTATATTCCTGTTGTAGCCATTGGGCCAGACCAGGTTCCCGAAGTACTTCAGCATAGAGACTTTCTACAGGCAAAAACAAAATGGCAAAATCCGTGGTATGGGGAGGATGGATATATTTGGCCTGAATGTCCTGGGCTGCTTTTTTCACTGCCTTGAGAAGTTCTGATCGATGAAGCTCTATATTTCCCTTTGAAGCCGATTCATAGGCATCCACCAATCTCAGATAGGATTCTTGAGGGAATTTGGAATCAATGGGTAACAAAACTGGCTCATCCTGTCCGGGCATTTTCACGGCAAATTCCACCCTTTCCCGATTTCCTTTTCCGACAGCTGCATTGACTTCATATTGGTCAGGAGTCAACAGGTTTTCCAAAATTGCATGCAACTGATACTCTCCCAATACGCCCCTGCTTTTCACATTGCTAAGCACCCTTTTCAAATCGCCCACTCCATTTGCCAGATTCTGCATTTCACCCAATCCCTTTTGTACAGCTTGCAGTTGATTGCTGACCATTTCGAAAGACTGTCCCAATCGTGTCTCCAGGGTTTTTTGGAGCTTTTCATCTACAGTTTCCCTGATTTTCTCTAAACGCAATTCTGTAGACCTCATTAATTCCTCCTGACTACGGTTCAAATCCCGGAATTTTTCCCTTTGAAGATTATTGAAATCCTGAACATTTTGCCGAAAAACATCCCCGAAGGATTTGAGGGCTTCTTTTTGAACTTGAGAATTACTGTGAAGAGAATTGAAAACCAACTGAAACTGGGAGACTAAATTTTCCCTATTTTCTTTTCTTGCCAGGGCCAATCCTGTTTCCATATCCCGCTTCAAGTCTATAAGTTGAGATTGAAGGATCTCATGCCCAGCCCCTTTCTTTCGGTCCGACAAAAACAGAACTAGGAATGTAACTTGAACTAACAGAACTATTAAGAGTAAAATTTCAGTCTGCATCAGTGATAAATTTTGGTTCCTGAAGGTAGTCTTTCCTCACCTCCACCCCTAAAAAGGAAAGGTATTCTGCGACAGATGATGTCGGGGTTTCCTCCATAGGAAAACGTCCCGAATCTTCGTACACAACCAAATGGGAACTTGGTATTTCCTTTTGGAACAGTCTCCCCAAATCCCCGGAATAGTTCGGATCCTTTGATCCCCACATGATCAAAGTAGGCATATCCAAGCGAGAAAAATCAACGATGTTATCATCATCTTGTAAAAGTCTATCAACCGCAGCCTCACGATTTCCGGTTCTTAACATAAGTTCAAAATAGCGATTGAGTACCTGTTTACTGATTTTAGTTTCATCCATATACAATTTTTCGAGATTCATGGCAAATAGAAACTTCGGGGTACATTTCAGCAAAAGATTGGTGAATAAAGGATGCTTTAATATTCTTCTCTCCCATTTATTACTTGATTTGGTTTGATCCTCAAATTGTCTTGGCTTGGGTTCAGGTACACCAGTTGGGTTTATTAAGTTTAAAGTCAATACTTGGTCAGGGCGATTAGAAGCCACATGAAGAGCCACCTCTCCTCCCATTCCATTCCCTGCAAGATGAAATCTGGATAGATTAAGTTTCTCCGCCAATCTCAAAACAAGCTGGCTATAGTCATCCATTCCATATCGCATCAACTCATCTGGACCTGTCAAACCATGACCCGGCAAATCCAGAGATATTGTCAGAAAATATGGGCTCAATTCTGCTTGCCAAGCTTCCCAGGTATGCAAGGAGGAAAAACTTCCATGGATCAAAAATATAGGTTCCCCTTTGCCCTTGATCCTTACATGTAAATTGACTCCATCTACATCGATGAAATGGGATTCCGCAGTGCTGTATTTTTCAATCAGGGACTCGGAGGGTATATCATTTTTATAAAGCAACAAGAGGAAAAAAATCAGGCTCAAAGCCAGGCCCAAGAATATTTTTCCGATTAGTTGAATCAACTTCATAATTGAAAAGCAGGAATGAAAGGATAAGGGAGGGAATAGCAAATATTCTTCCTAAAACATTATTTTGCCGAAAAAGAATAAAAATTGAGAATTAAAGCCTTTTTCGAAAACATTGGTCCCGGGCCGATCATAGCCGCAGCATTCATCGGTCCTGGTACTGTCATGGTTTGCACCCTCGCAGGATTCAATTTTGGATTTTCCCTACTCTGGGGTTTGGGACTATCCATTATTGCTACTGTTATTCTTCAGGAAATGGCAGGAAGAATTGGACTGGTAACTGGAATGGACCTGAGTCAATTGATCCGAAATGAAAAAGGACATCCAATCTGGAAATTATTTCAAATGCTGATTATCTTAATTGCAATCGTGATTGGAAATGCAGCCTATGAATCAGGAAATATAACCGGTTCAAATCTCGGACTCAGTACCCTTTGGAAAGCTCCAGTCATTCATTCCGGCTATTTCGAATTTCAAACAGGCAATTTCATTCTGGGTGCTCTTGCGTTTTCACTTCTCTGGTGGGGTTCTTATAAGGTCTTGGAAAGAATATTGGTCACCCTTGTAATCCTGATGTCCCTGGCATTTCTCAGCTCAAGTATTCTTACTTCCCCCGATTGGGGACAAGTCCTCAAAGGATTTATACCTGAATGGAGCCCTGAAAAAATTACCACAGTTGTTGGACTGATAGGAACTACTGTGGTGCCCTATAATCTATTCTTGTATGCAAGTTTGGCTAAAAACAAATGGCAGAAGGAGGAAAAAATCCCCATTATGCGTCGGGACATCATACTTTCCGTCATTCTCGGCGGGATAGTTTCTATGGCAATAGTGATAGTCGGCTCAGCCAATACCAGTACTGAAATTAGCGGAGCCCAGGATGTGGCCTCTGGACTGGAAATGATCTTTGGATCATTTGCCAAATATCTAATGGGAATTGGATTGCTTGCTGCCGGATTGACTTCATCCATTACTGCACCCCTTGCGGGTGGATTGGTTATTTGTGGAATTATGGGATGGAACCAAGAAACTCGCTCCAAAGCCATGCGGTTTTCTATGGGTTTTATTGTTTTGATGGGACTGATATTTTCTTCTTTCGGAATCAAACCTGTACAATTAATTTCACTGGCACAGTTGGCAAATGGAATACTCCTTCCAGTAATCAGCGGATGGATCATCTGGAAAGCAAGTCAAAAATCCCTGATGAAATCACATAAAAACTCAGGACTCCTCCTGACAATTTCTATTCTTATTTGGCTGATCACCTTGGCCTTAGGTTTAAAGGGTATTGGTTCTGTAGTTGGATTCAATATTTTTTAATGGTACTTTTTTTCAGTCAATACTAAACCCTAATGGCCTAACCGGGTCTAACCCTGCAGCCATGCATATCAGTGATCAGGAAATCCTTCAACTCATCCAGAACCCTAAAAGTAAAGAGATAGGGTTTCGTCAGTTGATTCAGTTGTATCAAAAAAAAGTTTATCAATTAATCCGCCGCATGGTTTTGATCCATGAAGACGCTGATGACCTGACACAAAACACATTCATTAAGGCGTATCACCATTTGGATAAATTCAAGGGCAACTCAAGCCTATTTACTTGGTTATATCGAATTGCAACCAATGAAGCACTGAGTTTTCTAGAGAAGAAAAAAAGAAGGTATTTCCTCTCTGTTGATGACCACTTGGAAAAACTTGAATCTTACCTGGATCAACCCGGAACATTAAGTGGGGATGAGATTCATAAAAAGCTTCAAAAAGCTTTGTTGAAACTACCGGAAAAGCAACGCCTGGTTTTCCACTTGAAATACGAAGAGGATTTGAACTATGAGGAGATTTCCAAGATTACAGATACCAGTGTGGGTGCTTTAAAGGCCAGTTATCATCATGCTGTCAAAAAAATTGAACATTTCCTGCAAGAGGACTAAACCAAACAGGATAAGAACAGTCTAAAAACCAGATATGAGCAAATTACCCGAACATAAAGTCTCGTTTGAAATTCCTGAAGGATATTTTGAAGACCTACCAGAAAAAATCATGGCTAAATTGGAGCCCAAGCCCGACTATTCTTGGTATAAATGGGCTGCTGCTGCACTAATTCTCATCTCTCTGGGGATTTACCAGTTAGATATTTTCCAAAGTCAAGATGAATACTTAGCTATGGAAGAGGAAGTAGAGCTATACATAGAGTCCAACTATTGGACAGCAGAAGACATTTTGGGGATGACTGAAAACCCGGAAGAAATCCTCAATGAAATTATATTGGAAGAAACTCCTTTCTCCCAAGATCTATGGGAAACCGAGGATCAAAATCTATTTGACTTATGAAAAAACTAACGCTTATCTCTCTTTTCTACTTACTGTTAATTGGCGTTTCTTTTGCCCAGCGACCCGGACAGGAAATTGACAGGGAAAGACTTCAAGCTGCAAGAGTGGCTTTCATTACAACCCGCTTGGACTTAAGTCCTGAACAAGCCGAGAAATTTTGGCCTGTTTTCAATGAATATGACAACCAAAGAGAAAGTAATCTCAAAAAACTGGCAGCACTTAACCCGGGGAGAGACGTGACTCTTTCAGAAGAAGAAGCGAAGAAGAATGTACAACAGCGATTTGAAATCCAAAGACAGATGATTGCCGATGAGGAAAAATTTGTTTTGGATATCTCGAAGACGATCAACTACAATCAAATTCTCAAGTTAAACCGGATAGCCAGAGACTTCACCCGGCACATTTACCAGCGCCAAAGACAAAGAAATACTCCATAAAAAAAGTCCCCAATTGGGGACTTTGTATTTACTGCTGTTTTTTCAACAAATCTCTGATTTCTTCCAAAAGAACTTCTGATTTAGGAGGAGCTGGAGGCGGAGCAGGTTCGGCCTTCTTCTCTTCTTTTTTATTCATTTTATTGATGCCCTTTATAGCCAGAAAAATAACAAAAGCGATGATGGCAAAATCCACCACATTCTGGATAAACATCCCATAGTTCATGGTAACTGCAGCGGTTACAACTTCTCCCGCATCATCCAATACTGCATCCCTCAGGACAATATTTAGATCCTTAAAATCCATCCCTCCAACAAGTAAACCGATTGGAGGCATTACAACATCATTTACGAAAGAGGAAACAATTTTTCCAAAAGCTCCTCCGATAATCACACCGACAGCAAGGTCAATCACATTTCCCCTGACGGCAAACTCTTTGAATTCTTTTAACATTCCCATAGTTTAAAAGTTGATGGTTAATAGATACAGTAATTTTCCAATAATTTAATTCTAAACCAAACCCAAAGTTTAGTACCTCCTAATTTTTATAGGTTTTAATAGGATTTATTTCTTAAACATAACATCCGGAATTTCTTTAAGCCCTTTTTGATTAAACTTGCAAACCATTCTAACTAGAAGATTATGCAAGCACCAAAGGCTAAAAAAATAGAGAAAGTACTGGAGATTCACGGACATAAACGAATAGACCCTTACTATTGGATGAGGGACAGAGAAAATCCTGAGGTCATTGAATACCTTGAACTGGAGAACAACTATCTAAAAGCCCAAATGAAGGACACAGCGTCTTTTCAGGAACTTCTTTTTGAAGAGATGAAAGGCCGAATCAAGGAGGATGACCAAAGTGTACCCTATTTCAAATCAGGATATTATTGGTATGCCCGATATGAAAAAGGGGGCGAATATCCGATCTATTGCAGGAAAATGGGTTCCTTGGACGCTGAGGAAGAAATCCTCCTCAATGTAAACGAACTAGCCCATGGAAAAAGCTACTTCCACGTAGCAGGAATTTCCGTTAGCCCTGATCAAAAAATAGTAGCTTTCCCTGTAGATGATGTTGGAAGAAGAATATACACGATCCAATTCAAAAACCTGGAAACAGGAGAATTGCTGAGTGAATCCATTCCCGAGATTACAGGTAATATGGCTTGGGCAGCAGACAGCAAGCACCTTTTTTATTCCAAACAAGACCCGGAAACGCTCAGATCCTTTCAGATTTTCAGGTATGAATTTGGTAGCGGTTCAAACTCAAGCGTGCTGATTTTCGAGGAAATTGACGAGGAGTTTACTTGCCAGGTTCATAAATCGAAATCAGAAGAATATCTCTTCATCCACTCTGAAAGCACCATTTCTTCAGAAATGCACTTTTTAAAGGCTAATGACCCAACTGGTGAGTTTAAGACTTTACAGGAAAGAATTCCCTATTTGGAATATGCTGCAGATCATTACAAGGATCATTTTTGGATCAGGACCAATGATCAAGCCCAAAACTTTAAAGTGGTAAAAGCACCCGTTTCAAATCCACAAAAAGAAAACTGGGAAGACTTCATCCCTCATCGGGAGACGGTATTGATCGAGGATTTTGACATCTTTTCCGGATTTTTTGTAAGCCAGGAACGGTCAAATGGTTTGACTCAAATCCATATTCTCCCTTGGGATGGAAGCCCGGGTCATGCGCTTCATTTTGAAGATGAAACCTACACCGCCTGGATAAGTACCAACCCAGAATATGAAACCGAAATATTGAGGTTTGGCTATAATTCTCTGGTATCTCCCTCCTCGGTCTTTGATTACCACATGGTCACTAAGGAAAAAACCTTACTGAAGCAACAGGAAGTTATGGGTGGCTATAATCAGGAGGCTTACCATTCAGAGCGCATCTGGGCCAAGGCGCAAGATGAGGTAATGGTACCTGTATCCTTGGTTTACAAAAAAGAACTATTCAAAAAGGACGGAAGTAATCCACTGTTACTTTATGCCTATGGATCTTACGGATTTAGCATGGATGCCTACTTTAGCAGCAACAGGCTAAGTCTTTTGGACCGTGGTTTTGTTTTTGCCATAGCTCATATTCGAGGAGGAGAGGATCTGGGAAGACATTGGTATGAGGAAGGGAAACTACTTAAAAAGAGAAACACATTCACGGATTTCATCTCCTGCGCAGACTACTTGATTCAGGAAAATTATACATGTCCATCCCATCTTTACGCAATGGGAGGAAGTGCCGGCGGCCTCTTGATGGGTGCCGTCATCAATTTCAAACCTAAATTGTTCAATGGAGTAATTGCCTCTGTTCCGTTCGTGGATGTGGTTACCACCATGCTGGATGAAAGCATTCCTCTTACTACCGGAGAATTCAAAGAATGGGGAAATCCCAAAGAGCAAGAGTTTTATGAATACATGCTCTCTTATTCTCCCTATGACAACATAGAGGAAAAAGATTACCCGAACCTGTTGGTTACTTCAGGTCTGCATGATTCTCAGGTTCAATTTTGGGAACCAACCAAATGGGTGGCCAAGCTCCGAGACCTGAAAACAGACAACAATTTATTACTGCTTCATACAAATATGGAGGCGGGACATGGAGGTGCGTCAGGTAGATTCAATTCCTTGAAAGAACTGGCCTTGGAATATGCCTTTCTTTTAAAACTTGAAGGGAAAATTGGCTAAAGTACCCGAAATTAAAAGCAGGTTTTGTCAAATTAGGGCAATTTCCTGCTTTCATCATTAATAAGTTTTGGTCAAAAAATCACATTTCCTAAATCATTTCAGGCCAAGTTTAAGAAAAAGGATTTTTTTCTAACTTTGGCGCAACCTATTAAACGATTATTCATGAAAATTGCTTTGATCGCCCATGATGGCAAAAAAGCCGACATGGTTCATTTTTTGAGTGGATTTCGAGATGCTCTGCATCGTGCCGATGTAGAACTTGTAGCCACAGGTACTACGGGGTCCCACATAGAAAAAGCAGGCTTCAAAGTTCAGCGTTTACTTTCTGGACCACTTGGGGGTGATGCTCAAATTGCCGCAATGGCAGCTCAGAAAGAATTAGACATGGTAATCTTTTTTAGGGATCCCCTTGACAAACACCCGCATGAGCCAGATGTTCAAATGCTAATGAGAATTTGTGACGTTCACAATATTCCCTTGGCCACCAATCTTGCTTCTGCTGAACTTATGTTTAAAGCTTTAACTCAAACCATAAATGGAGCCTAAAACCATCAAAAAGATTGGAGTGCTTACCTCTGGAGGAGATTCTCCGGGAATGAATGCTGCAATCCGTGCAGCCGTCCGTGCTGGATTTTATTACAACCTTGAAATGTATGGAATCTACCGGGGCTACGAAGGATTGATCCAAAATGACATCAAAAAACTCGATTCCAAAAACATCGCCCATGTATTGGAAAGAGGGGGAACTTTTCTCAAATCTGCCCGAAGCGCTGAATTCAGAACACCAGAAGGAAGGAAAAAAGCCTATGACAATCTAAAAAGCCATGGTATTGATGCCTTGGTAGTAATTGGTGGAGACGGTTCCCTGACCGGTGCTCACCTGTTTTATCAGGAGTATGGAATCCCTGCAATAGGGCTTCCAGGCACTATCGATAATGACCTTTCAGGTACAGACTCAACCATAGGCTTTGATACTGCTTGCAATACAGCAATTGAGGCAATCGATAAGATCCGTGATACAGCGACTTCGCATGACCGCTTGTTTTTCGTAGAAGTAATGGGAAGAGATGCCGGATTCATTGCTATAAATGCGGGAATCGGATCTGCTGCTGCGGCAATTTTGATCCCTGAGAAGAAAATGCCAATCGAGGATTTGGTTGAAAAACTCAAAATTCGAAGCAAGGCAAAAAAAGCCTCCAATATTGTGATCGTAGCTGAAGGAGGTAAAAGTGGCGGAGCAGCCGAAATTGCAGAAAAAGTTAAAAAACACCTTCCTTATTATGACATCAAAGTAACCATCCTAGGGCACCTTCAAAGAGGGGGAGCTCCAAGTTCCTTTGACAGGTTGCTTGCCTCAAAACTGGGTGTGGCTGCTGTAGAAGGTTTGCTTCAAGGAAAATATGATGTTATGGCTGGATTGATCAACAACAAGGTAGTCTATACCCCTATCAAAAAAGCCATCGTTGACGATAAATCGGTAGATGAGGAAGATTTCAGGGTAGCCAAAATTCTTTCTACCTAACCCAAAGCTTAATTCGGAAAACAAATAAAAAATGGAGGCTTTGTGCCTCCATTTTTTATTTGTAATAACCTGATTTATATCAACTTATAGAATCCAAAAAATCAGAAAAAGTACCATATTTTTTCTTGAATTTTTACTAAAATCTTTATCTCCTATCGTCACTTTTAAACAAGAGATAGTCATGAAAGCATTCCTAAAAATCATCAGCATCGTCCTTCTATCCGGTCTTTTGATTGGATGCAAAACTTATCGGTCCATTGAGAACGTAACTATCAAGGATGATCCCCAGCTCACAAATAAAGAGAATTTGGTTCGCCAATTAAAGGGCGTAGAAAAGAATGAGAAAATTCAGGTTTACCTAAACAATGGAAAGTATTTCAATTTGGAATATCAATCCCATACAGCCGATAGTCTGCACACCATACTTCATCAAAAAGCCAAGGCAAATCCAGACCTAAAAAGTTCAGCCACAATTAACATCTCACTTGAAGAGGTTGACCGTATACTGGTATGGAGGACAAATTATGTTTTATCAATCGGTGTTCCAGCGGGATTGGTCATAGGTTTCTTTATTTATGCTTCAACATGGGAATATAGTTTAGGGTCTGGTGATTGGACATGGGATTAATTTTGAAAGCCAAATTTTCCAAATCCTAAGAAAAAAGCCTCCCTGAAATGATTTCAGGAAGGCCTTTTTAAGAAGTGTTGCCCAATTGGAAACTACCCCATCATCAATCTTTCAGGTAAACTCTGCTGGAATTGGGTTTTAGACTTAGTTTGCCTGAAACATTTACCCCATCCCCCAATCCAAAAATCACTTTATCAAAACCCTCAGGGATTTGAATTTCTACTTCCTCAGACCCCATATTGTGAACCACAAATATTTCTTGGTTTCGGAAAGTTCTAAAATAGGCCATTACAGGTTCCGGAAATTGAGAATCCGGCAATTCTAGTGATCCAAGAGCCAAAGCAGGATACATACTCCTAAGATGGATCAGGGTTTTGTAATGGTTGAAGAAGGACTTTGGATCCTTCTTTTGAATTGCCAATGGAACCACTTCCTTGTCTGTACTATATCTTGGTTCAATCCATGTTGCTCGGCCTTGATCCTTTTCCTTGACATCCCATAAAAAAGGCTCTCGGATATATTCATCAGGTTTCAAGCCTTTCATCCCGATCTCTTCCCCATAATAAATATAAGGTGCCCCCGGCATGGTCATCATAATCGCAATAGCCTGCTTTTGTTTTTGGGGGTCTGAACCAAGTTCGTTCAATAATCTTGGCTGATCATGATTGGAAGAAATCGTAGCATCGATAAAATCCGAAGTTATGCCTTCATAAAAATCGATGATTTCTTTTTGCTTTTTTGCCAAAAGCATGCCGTCTTCGGTTTTGAAGGCATCCAAAAGAGTATAATGAAAATCAAAATTGAACAGGGCCGGTAAGCCTGGTAAATAGGGAGCTACAATTTCCTTTTTGTCATAAACCTCCCCTACCAAATACACATCAGGTTTGATCTTTTCCATTTCAGCTCTGAACTCCTTCCAAAAGGCATGGTTATCCAAAGGTCGGTCATCTGGAAAAATATGCTTTGCAGCATCCAATCTAAAACCATCAACCCCCACTTCTTCCAACCAAAATCTCCCGATCTCATAGATTTCCTCCCTGACTTTTGGATTATCGAAATTCAAGTCCGGCATGCCTCCCCAGAAAAATCCATAGTAATAATCCTCTCCCATACCCGGATCATGCCATTGTTGAATATTATCCGAGTCCAAGGTTACAACCTTTTTGTTCAAATAATCCGCAATCGTGTCTTTTTGGGCCCAAACATAATAATCCCGGTAAGGGTTATCCCTTCCCTCCTTAGAAGCTAAAAACCATGGATGCTGATTGCTGGTATGGTTGATGATCATATCAATGACAATCTTTATATCCCGTTGGTGTGCTTCCTTTAGAAGAGTTTTGAAATCCTCCATCGTACCATAATCCGGGTGAACAGCTTTGTAATCCGTCACATCATACTTGTGATAAGTCGGGGAAGGCATTATAGGCATCAACCAGATTGCATTTGCACCTAATTCCTTTATATAGTCCAGATTTTGGGTAACTCCATTAAAATCCCCAATTCCATCCCCGTCGGAATCATAAAAAGACTGCACAAAAATCTCATAGGTGACTCCAGCTTTTGGCCAATAATTTTTCAATTCAGGCGATTCATTGGTTTTGCAGGAGCTTATTGCAAAAACGGCCAATAAAGAAGTGCTCAGAATGGTTTTTTTCATATTTGGACTTTTAGATTTATTGAATACGAAGTCTATTAAAAAAGAAAAAGCCACTTCAATCAGTGACTTTTTCTATTATTGACGAATACGTATTAGTTTCTGTTTACTGCATTCAGCATATCAAATGCCATCTCCAGTCTCTTCACAAAGTTCTCTTCACCTTTGCGAAGCCATACTCTAGGGTCGTAGTATTTTTTGTTTGGACTATCTGGTCCTTCTGGGTTACCCAATTGTGTCTGCAAATAGCCTTCGTTCTTTTTATAATAGTTCAATACTCCTTCCCACATTGCCCACTGCATATCGGTATCGATATTCATCTTAATTGAACCATAGGAATTGGCTTCACGGATTTCTTCAACAGATGAACCGGAACCACCATGGAACACAAAGTTCAAAGGCTTGCCTGTGGTACCATATTTCTCGTTGATAAAGTCCTGGGAATTTTTCAAAATAATAGGTTTCAAACTCACATTACCGGGCTTGTAAACCCCGTGCACATTTCCAAATGCTGCTGCAATGGTAAACAAATCTCCGATCTGCTTCAGATTTTCATAAGCATAGGCAACTTCCTCAGGCTGTGTATACAATTTGGAGGAATCCACGTCGGTGTTGTCCACGCCGTCTTCCTCACCACCAGTCACACCCAATTCAATTTCAATTGCCATTTGCAGCTTTTCAAACTCTTTGAAGTACTTGCAGGAAATCTCAACGTTTTCATGTAAAGGCTCCTCTGAAAGGTCAAGCATATGTGAACTGAACAACGGTCTTTTATAAGCTTCATAGTAAGCTTTTCCAGCCTCCAACATTCCATCTATCCAAGGCAACAATTTCAGAGCAGCATGGTCTGTATGAAGAATGACCGGTACTCCATAAGCCTCTGCCATTTGATGTACATGGTGGGCCCCGGAAATAGCTCCGGCAATACTTGCCTGTTGCTTGTCATTTGGAAGACTTTTCCCGGCAAAAAACTGAGCGCCTCCATTTGAGAATTGTATGATTACAGGTGAATTCACTTTCTTGGCGGTCTCCAATACTGCATTGACGGAGTTAGTTCCGATTACATTGACAGCTGGCATGGCAAACTCATTCTCTTTCGCATAGGCATAAAGTTCTCTGAGTTCCTGACCGTACTTTACTCCAGGTTTAAATTTCATGTTTGAGTTAGGTTTGGTTATTTTTTACTAAAGCGCTTATGAAGCACTCTTTTATTGTCGAATGCTTCAAAGATATAAATACCCGTCTTAAAATTATCTAAATCGAATTCTAAAATCTGCTCGTTACCTGTACTTTGTCCTAAAATGAGGACTTTTCCAGTCATATCCACAATCCGGTAATTTGCTGAAAGCATACCATCAGGCAGTTTTACCATCAATTGTTTACTGGTCGGATTGGGGTAAATCTTAAAATCTATCTTAGGGTCTATTTCCTCTGAAATTGCGGTCACAAAATCCTCCTGAACAATCTGGCTATCCGGAACAGGAAGCGCTTTACTTGTGAAAAGAAAAAATTCTGAAGGCCTCAAGTTGAATTTTACGGTAGTATTTGTAACAATCAGCTCCTCTCCTGTAAAGTAATTGTACCAAGTTCCTACATATGGAAATGCCAATGGGATATTACCTACATTTCCAAGGCCAAAATTCCCGTGCATGACCACATCCATTTCGGGATGTTCTAAAATTATGGATTTCACATTACTGCTTAGAGTCAGAGTGGTTTTCTCTGGCAAACTGAATACCTCGTGCTCCTTTTTGAGCTCAATCATCTCTTGATATAGCTTAAAAAGTCGAGCCCTTTGAGGATCATCCAAATAATTCCATCGGGTAGGCTTAATACCCAAGCGATCATTATTTAACTCAAGGTCGTATCCAAACTCTCCAAATTGCCAAATCATTTTAGGGCCTGGAATAGCAAAATAAAATGCTGTCAATAGCTGATTACGATTCACTGCATTTTGTAGTCCTCTCAAATCAATTGGGGACCGCAACCCAAAATTGAGAGTTTCCCACATAACTCTCTCTTCATCATGGCTTTCTTGATAGGCAATCAAATTTGGATTATTCCAACCCCTATTTTTAAAATAGGCCCAATCAAAATTTTTGGTTTCACCTTTGGCTAATTCCCGAAAATCAGAATTCATATTTCCCCAAAACATCAGTCCGTAATCTGCCAATTCTTTTTCTTCGGAATTTTGAGAAAGGTGCTCCAAAATCACATAGGCATTAGGGTGATGAATCTGGATTGCATCATAGATTTGTTTCCAAATCTTGATCCGACTCGCATCGTACTGAGACCACAAGTCCACATTATCTTGGGAATTGAACTGAGTAAAGCCTTTACTCAAATCAAATCTAAAGCCGTCTATCTTGTATTCGCTCAACCAATAATGGTTCACTGAATCCACAAAAGCACGAGTGTGCTCACTCTCATGATTGAAATCATACCCCACATTATAGGGGTGCCTCGCTACCCTATTGAACCATGGATTTGCTGAAGTAGGTGCTCCATAATCTCCTTCATTGTACAACCGAACCATTGGATTTTGTCCAAAGGCATGGTTCAATACCATATCCAAAATCACCACAATCCCTTTTCCATGAGCTTCATCTATCAGCCGCTTTAAGTCATTCTTTGTTCCGTAGTATTTATCTGGAGCGAAGAAAAATGAAGGATTGTAGCCCCAGGATAGATTTCCTTCAAATTCTGTAACTGGCATCAGTTCAATCGCATTGATTCCCAAATCCGCCAAGTAATCCAAACGATCAATTACTGCCTGATAGGATCTCTTTTCATCAAAATCCCGAATCAGCAATTCATAAATCACCAAGTCCTGCGGCAAAGGTTTTTCATATTCAAGGTTTTTCCATGGATATTCCTCCTGAGCTGTTTGAAGATACGATGCCTGAAACTGGGTTTTCCCCAAAGGGTAGGATTTCAATCCGGGATATCTTCCTTGCTGAATAATCTCCTCGTCATGGATGGGATCAGAAACTTTATCGGAAAAGGGATCCCCAATTCGAATTAAGGACTCCACTAAATATTGAAAAATGTATTCTTCTTTGGGCTGAAGTTCTGAAACTTTGATCCAAAAAACCTCTCCATCAGGCGTTTTATTCAATTTATAGTCAGGTAAAACTTGCCAATTGTTGAAATCTCCAATTACATGAACTTGCTTTTTCCCAGGCGCATGTAAGGCCAAAATCACCTCCGTATCAGACAAATAATTTATCCCTAAACGTGCTCCTATTGGCAATTCAGCGACCTCAGACTTGTCAAAAACATGAATATTGATCGATTGAGAATCTGAGTTGCTACCCGATAATGCCTTGGCATTTAAATGAAATGTTCCGGCCTCACTTGCTGTGAAATCATAGGAATGCACCAATACTTGGTCTTCCCTACTCACTTCCGATCCTCCCAGTTCAAAAGAAATGGTAGATAAGGAAGATGCTTCTGCTTTGAATGAATAGGTCTCACCAACTTCCATTGAAATGCTGGATGTTTCTGGCTGTGTTATTTCAACTGAAAACCCCTGAGCCAAATCCACAAAAAAATCGGAATTGGAAGCGGTCTTTCCTTCTTTGGTTCCATCAACATTTCGAAAAACTAATCCCAGCCTATAAATAGTCGCTCCTGTAGGGTTTTCAAAAAATTGGTCAGGAACCAGTTCATAAGTATACAGATTTGCCTGACCGGAAACTTTGTTCATCTTTGCCTTCGAGTTTTCAGTTCCCCAATCAAAAGGAACAATTGCCCAAGATGTCGAATTGGGCCCTTCTGTAACCGCACCGATATGAATATAGATATCGCAATTGCAATCCTTCAATGCAGAAGTTCCCTTTGATGCATCGTAAATCAATTTTACTGATTGATTTGAATATGGACTACTTGGCTCTGTAGTCAGTTGAGCTAAAGCGCTAGCGCTTACCTGTAAATAAAAAAAGATTAATAGGGGTCGTAAAATTCTTTTCATGAAGGTTAAAATCCAGAAGAATTTTATCAGCATGACATGGGAAATTCTTCAAATGAGACCCTCAAATTATGGTTTGAAATAAAGAAAAATCAATAGTTGGAAACTGAAAATCAAATAAAATCTTAGTGCAAACGTTTGCAACATCGATTGCACAACTCAAAAAAAATTTATTTGTAAACTCCTTTAATTCAGTATTTTCAAAAAATACACCAGAAAAAGCGCATTTATGAATCGTTAATGAAGGACATTTTCATTAAAATTCAACATAACCAATTACTTGTTTTATGAAGTTAGGCCAAGCTACGATCAAAGATATTGCAAAGGAACTCAATGTTTCTTCGTCTACAGTTTCAAGGGCATTGAAAGATTACCCTGGAATTAGTGATGAAACAAAGAGAAAAGTGAAAGAGCTGGCCGAAAAATTAAATTACCGTCCCAATGCAATCGCTCTTTCCCTGCGCAAAAGTCGCTCTTATACAATTGGGGTAATAATTCCGGAAGTAGTTCATTTTTTCTTTTCAACTGTAATAAGTGGCATTGAAGAAGTAGCCTATTCCCGCGGATACAATGTAATTCTGTCTCAAACCAATGAAAAAATTGGGAGGGAAAAATCAAGTATTGAAACTATGCTGTCCAATCAAATTGATGGATTTATGGTTAGCTACTCAAAAGAGACTGAAAATTTTGACCATTTCACCAGGCTTTTGGATCAGGGTTTTCCGATTATTTTTTTTGATCGATCTACTGACATTCCAAATGCAATCAATATTATGGTGGATGATTACAAAGGGGCATTTGATGCCGTATCTCATCTAATCGAACAGGGTTATCAGAAAATCGTGCATTTGGCAGGCCCAAAAAATTTAAAAATCAGTAAGGAAAGAGAACGAGGCTATCGGGATGCCCTGAAAAATTATGGAATGGAAATACAGGAGGAGTATATTGTGGAATGTCCAGTTGGTTCCGATGAAGAAAGTAAGGAAATAACAACCAACCTTCTGACAACACTTCCTGAAAAGCCTGACGCTTTTTTTGCCAATAACGATATGGCGGCCGTTGGAGCAATGGCTGCAGCCAAATCACTGGGATTCAAAATTCCTGAGCAAATTGGCATTGTAGGTTTCAGCAACTGGCAGTTCTGCTCGATGGTTGACCCAAGTCTTTCTTCCGTTTCCCAGCCCGGTTTTAGAATGGGAGCCAGAGCCACGGACATGCTTCTGGATATCATAGAAAAGAAGTTGGACCCACAGAAAATCACCGAGCCCATTACTTTAGATACCCAACTTTTGATCAGGAATTCTTCTTTAAGAATAAAATCCTGAAAAAATTTCAAAAAATGTAAAAAAATAGTGCAATCGATTGAATAGGGCAAAAATATTCCCATTCCTATTTTTCTTTTTTAACTCAGTCTAAAAAGTGCCAATAGAAGCACTCAACGCGATTTTTATGATTCACAATCGTTTCTAAATTAGCGCAAATCGAATTTTTGATTTAGCGCAAACCAGAATGAAAAAGTCAAGTACCCCTGTGACAATTACACAGAATTCCTCCAGGTTTTTAAGCATGGGAAAGGTGTTGGAATGGAAGCAAACTGAAACTGGAATTTCAGGAATTTCTGAAAATGGTTTTTTCAAATTAAGTGTATATGAGGAAGGCACAATCAGAATTCAAGCCAGCAGACATCAAGACTTTGACCCAAATCCCTATTCAGTAGTTTCCTCTCCTAAGAAAACTCAGTTCACACTTAGGGAAAAATCCGGTAAACTCCATCTTGAAACTTCAAAACTGAATTTACAGATCAACCTTCTCAACTTTTCAATTCAGTACTTTTCAAATGATGGCAAGCTACTCAACGCCGATGACCAATTGGGAATTGGGTGGATTGGTACCGAAGTCTCTTGCTTTAAACAGGTACAGGAAAATGAGAAATTTATCGGTTTGGGTGAAAAAACGGGAAATCTAAATCGAGCCGGAAAAGCATATACAAATTGGAACACCGATTATTTTGCTTACGGAGTTGGAGATGATCCACTTTACATGAGTATCCCATTTTATTTGGGTATTCATGAAAACGGGACCTATGGGATATTTTTTGACAATACACACCAATCTGTTTTCAACTTTGGAGCCTCCAATAATCGCTTCATCTATTTTAGTGCTGTAGATGGGGATATGGATTATTATTTTATTCATGAACCCTCCGTCTCAGGAATCATCAGCAAGTATACTGAGCTCACTGGCAGAATGAAACTTCCTCCAAAATGGGCCTTGGGCTATCAGCAGTGCAGATATAGTTATTATCCAGACAAAGAGGTCTTAACCCTCGCAAGTACTTTCCGGGACAAAAACATTCCAGCAGATGTAATCTATCTTGACATCCATCATATGGAATCATACAAGGTTTTTACGTTTGACGGGGTAAAATTTCCAGATGCAAAAGGAATGATCAAAGCCCTTAAATCCAAAGGCTTCAAGGTGGTGGTAATATTGGATCCGGGCATCAAAACAGAAAAAGGATACCTTCCCTATGATGAGGCAAAGAAAAAAGACTTGTTCGTCAAATATCCTGATGGCTCCGAATATCAAGCCCAGGTATGGCCGGGATGGTGTGCCTTTCCTGATTTTACCAAAGAGAAAACACGTTCTTGGTGGGCAGAAAAAATGGAGTTTTACATTGAGGCAGGAGTGGATGGTTTTTGGACTGACATGAATGAGCCAGCAAGCTGGGGCCAATTTACTCCCAACCTAATCGAATTCGACTTTGAAGGACAAACAGCCTCCCATCGAAAAGCGCGCAATATTTACGGAATGCAAATGGCCAAAAGCACACAAGAAGGGTCCCTTTTGCACAAAAAAGATGAAAGACCATTTGTGCTTACCAGATCTGGTTTTTCAGGAATACAACGATTTGCAGCTGCCTGGACCGGTGACAATGTTTCCAGTGACGAGCACATGTTGGCTGGAGTTCGCCTAGTCAACAGTTTGGGCTTAAGCGGAGTAGCATTTTCGGGTTATGATGTGGGCGGTTTTGCAGGGGAAGCGTCAAAAGGCCTTTTTGCACGCTGGATCAGTATTGGGGCTTTTGCACCCTTCTTTCGCTCCCACTCTATGATCAACACCAATGATTCAGAACCTTGGTCGTTTGGAGAGGAAGTAGAAGAAATCTCAAAAAACTATATTCAACTGAGATACAAGTTATTACCTACAATTTATTCAAAATTTTATTTAAGCACATTATCAGGATTGCCAATCAGTGCCAGCTTGGCAATAGACTACCCTTCTGATCCAAAAATCTTCCAGACCGCCTATCAAAACCAGTATTTATTCTGTGATAGTTTCTTGATCGCACCAGTAGAAAGTACAAAAGAAATAGCGAAGGTTTATTTGCCTAAAGGAAGTTGGTATTACTTCTACTCCGATGAAATTTATGATGGGGAAAGGGAAATCTACCTAGATACTCCTCTCAGCTATCTACCGGTATTGATAAAGTCCGGTAGTATTTTCACCTCTCAGTCAACTGTCTTCAACAGTGAAGAAAAGCATGATGGAATCCTACAAGTTCATGTATATCAAGGGGCAGAAGGCAGCACCTTTGTTCACTATGAAGATGATGGACGAAGTCACCGCCATGAAAAAGGAATTTATTTCAAAAGGGAAATCAAATTGGATACTGATTCCCTGAGTTTGGTTTTCGGAGAGGCTGAAGGCCAGTACAAAAGTGATTACGATAAGCTCAGAATATATTTCCACGGCTTTAGCTCAGAGGTAGTCAATCTCAACGGTAAATCCATAAAGTTAAAATCAGAAAATCATGCCTTTCTAGGCAGGTTGACAGAGTTTGACCCACTTCCCGAGCATAATCACCCCTATTATGAAATTCAGGATTTAAAGTATCTTGAAGCTGAGCATAGTAGCGAAAAAATAGAAATAACCGGGCTTTTCTGAGCAAAGGCCAAACAATCGACAAACCCAATATGACCCAAAACCAAATAAAACTGAGTTTTTGGCAAATCTGGAATATGAGTTTCGGATTTCTCGGAATTCAATTCGGCTTCGCCCTTCAGGGTGGATTTATGTCCCGTATTTTCCAAACCTTAGGAGCAGATAAAGACACAATCCCTTTCCTTTGGATAGCAGCTCCTCTAACAGGATTATTGGTACAGCCCATCGTTGGCTATCTAAGTGATCGAACATGGCATCCCAAGTTTGGAAGAAGGAAACCTTTCTTTTTTGTGGGAGCGGTTCTGAGTACTTTTGCGCTTTTTCTCGCACCATACTCTTCGGCACTTTGGATGGCTGCAGGTGCACTTTGGATTTTGGATGCCTCCATCAATATCAGTATGGAGCCCTTTAGAGCCTTGGTTGCGGACAAACTTCCTGATTCTCAAAGATCCTATGGATTTGTAGTTCAGACTTTGATCATCGGAATCGGAACCTGGGTTGCCTCCAATTTACCCTGGCTAATGACCCAATTAGGAATCCCAAATACTGCTCCAGAAGGCGTGGTACCGGATTCAGTAAAATACGCATTTGGAATTGGGGCCTTGGTACTTTTTATCTCTATCCTATATACCATCTTGACTACAGATGAATATCCCCCGGATGATCTGGAGGAGTTTGAAAGAGAAAAAGCCGCAAACAAGGGACTCTTTGCTGGTATTTCGGAGATTTTTGAAAATATATCAGGTATGCCAGCTGTGATGAAAAAACTCGGAATAGTCCAGTTTTTTTCATGGTTTGCTTTTTTTACCATGTGGAGTTTTGCGACTCCTGCAATCACCGAACATGTATTCGGTGCAACTGATCCGGCTTCAGCAGCCTACAATGACGCCGCTGATAATGTAGGCAGCTACATGGGGACTTATGGACTTATATCCATGTTTTATGCGCTGATATTGGCATTTATTGCTAGCAAAATCAAAATTAACCGAAGATTGTTGCACCTGACCAGTTTGATTTTGGGAGGCTTTGGATTCATTTTGATCTACTACATCCAGGAGCCTTGGATGCTTCATATTTGTTTCGCTTTGGTGGGAATTGCCTGGGCCAGCATCTTATCAATGCCTTATGCCATGCTTTCCAGCTCGGTAAACCCCAAAAAAATGGGGGTTTATATGGGAATATTCAACATGTTTATTGTTATCCCTCAGATTGTGGCAGCAATTGGTGGGGTCAATTTCCTGTACAAAAACCTCTTTGGAGAAGAGGTGATCAATACGATGCTGCTAGCTGGTACCTTTTTGATCTTGGCTGGATTAGCCAACCTATTGATCACAGACAAAAAAGCCATTCACGACTGATTTTAGATTATCGATCAAAAAGCCGGTCTTTTTCAAGTCCGGCTTTTTACTTTTGTGCCAAAGCAGACCCCATGAAGAAACTACGAATAACCGGAGTACCTGAACATTTTAATTTCCCTTGGAAAAATGTAGTAGCTAGGCAACCCTTTCTGGAAAATGGAATCGAACTGATATGGATAGACGAATCACGTGGTTCTGGTCAAATGAATAAAGCCTTAAGGGAAAATGAAACTGACTTGGCCATTGTCTTGACAGAAAGCTTCCTCCAGGATTTCGAAGCAGGTAACCCTTCCAAACTAATAGGATTTCATGTTTTATCGCCTTTGATATGGGGAATCCACATTTCAGGAAAAAGTAAGGTAACCAACCTTCATGACCTTCATTCCTATGATTTTTTAATCAGCCGCCCGGGTTCAGGATCCAATTTAATGGGCTATGTTTTAGCTCAAAGAGAGGGCTGGCCGGAAAATCAGCTAAATTTCAAAATAGTATCAAATCTTCAAGGTGCTTTAAAGGAAATGGAAAACGGAAAGGCCGAAATGTTTCTATGGGAAAAATACACAACAAAACCCTACGTAGATTCCGGAGACATGAAGCGTATCGGCGAGATTCCAAGCCCTTGGCCATGCTTTGGAATAATTGCAACTTCTAAGGCGATTCAGGAGTATGCAACCCTTATATACGATCTTCGGGACTTAGTTTATCAAGAATCCAAAAGGCTTCAATCCAGTCCAGAAACCACAAAATCAATTGCGGAAAACTATCAATTGGAACAGGAAGATGTAGAATCTTGGCTGGGCCAAACAAAATGGGCAACCAATTCGGAAATCAATCTTGAAGTATTGAAAAACTCCATAAACAGAATGCTTGAACTGGGAATTTTGAAGAAAAACCTGAATCCACAGGATTTCCTAAGCCTCGGTGGGCTTTAATTCAGGCTCCAAGACTTTCAATGGGATTTGTACGGAGACTTTTGTTCCTAAACCCAACTTGCTCTCTATAGTCAATTCTCCTCCCAACAGAGAGACAAATTCTTTACATACCTGCAAGCCCAATCCTGATCCTTTTTCTTTATTAGTTCCTAGTTGGGAACTGGTTATGGCATATTCCCCTTTTAAAATTTGGTCTATTTGCTCTTGGGACATTCCCGTACCTGAATCAACTACACTCCAGCTTAAAGAATTTTGATTCCAATTGGATACTATTTGGACTTCTCCACCTCTTCTCGAAAATTTGACCGCATTACTAATGATATTCCTAACCACAACTTCAATCAAATCCTTATCTGCAAAAATCTCTTCTTTAGAAGGCATTTGAAAATCCAGACTGATTTCCTTAGCCTTAAACTGATGATCCAAAAGTCTAATGGTGTCATCAACGATTTCTCGGAAATCTATCTCTGAAGAATTCACCTTAAAGCCCTCCATTTGAGTTAGAGACCATTTTAAAGTATTATTCAATGTTAAGTAAACCGAATCAATATCCTTTTTCAGATCACTCAAAATTTGCTGAAACTCTTCCTTTTGTAAATGTCCAGCAAGAACCAAGTCTATGATGGCCTTGACCTGCCCAACAGGCCCCATCAAATCATGGCCGATTATTGAAAAAAGTTTGTTCTTGGTCTGATTGATGGATTCAAGTTCTTGCGATTTCGCTTCCAAATCAAGATTTTGATCATTGATCATCTGTTTTTGATCAATCAAATCCCTATTGATTTTTTTGATGTTTCGATACAATCTGCCGAGCCATATCACCAAAGCCAAAATCAAAATAGCAGCTATGCTGACCACCCAAACAATCCTTTTTATAAACTTCAATCGGTTGGCCTGGTTTTCATTTTGTGCCATTAAAAGTTCTACCTCCGATTTTTGAAGGTTCTCTTGGAACATTCCCTGCATCAGGGCAATTCTGTCTCTATTGGACTGCGTAATCAAAGAATCACTGATGGCCAAATATTCACTTTGATGTTCATAGGCTTTTGGAATATTTCCCCTCATTTCGTAGACCAATGCCAAATACTTATGGCTTTTGGAGAGTTCGTCCAATAAATGGTGGGATTTCGAAAGTTCAATTCCCTCATTTAGAACAGTTTCGGCTTTATCCAATTCACCAAGCAGGCGGTAAGTATTCCCAAGCCGATGCAATACACTGGCTTTAAAAGTGGTAAGATTTTGAACACGAGCCATCTCCAAGGACTGTTCATAAATATCCGCTGCTGATTCAAGTTCTCCTTTTGCAAAAAAAACATCTCCAATCACTCTATTGGAAAAAGAGGTCAAATAAGGAGAGCCTTCACTTACATTCACATGAATTGCTGCATTGGCATAATAAAGGGCAGAATCAAGTTCTCCCATTTGGGTAAAATTAAACGCAACATTATTCAAGCTCCTGATCTGAGTGGCTATATCACCAGATTTTGAACTGATTTCATATGCCATTTTAAATTGCTCAATGGCCTTTGGGAAATTTTGCTGCTCGTAATAGAGCGCTCCCATATTGTTCAATACCCTTGCAGCTGCAGTTTGGTCATCGGCCCTCATCGCCAGTTCATAGGCATCCTCTGAGTAATCAAAAGTTTTTCTCCATTGACCTTTCCGGTAATATATCCAACCAATATTCTCTTTTGCCTTGGCTTCTTGGGAAATCAAACCAAGTTCTTGTGATAATTTCTCAGCTTCGATGGAATATTGAAAAGCAAGATCTTGCTGTGTCTCCCGAATATTGGTTGCAAGAATATTTAGGATTCTTACCCGCTCTTCCCCCACTGACTTTTCCAATTTCTCAGTGAGACTATCCAAATTAGGTCCTTGGGCAAATGCCGTAACAAGAACAAAAAGAAAAAATGAAAGAGTTAGAAGAGAAAATCTAATTGGCTTCACAGATTCGGGTTTACCTATAGAACTATAAACATATAGATTTTTTTCCGTGAAACTAAACAGTGTTATGACTATTTATTGGAATATTCATATTTCTACTTAAAAATTTATTTAAGCTTTTCCCAGTCCCATTCTTTATTCATTTGGGAAATAGCATGATGGGCTGTCAAATCGTATTTACAAGGAACAATGGAAACAAAATTATTGGCAATAGCCCACTCATCATTATCCTCTCCCTGGTCAAAATTGACAAAATTCCCAGCCATCCAGAAGTATTTTCTTCCTGTTGGGTCATAGCGTTCGGAAAACTCTTCCTGCCATTTTGCATCCGCTTGGCGGCAAACTTTCACGCCTTTAATCGCTTCGTTTCTTTTTGGAGGAAAGTTCACATTTAGGGCAATCCCTTTGGGAATCCCATTTTCCAGGACTTGACCTGCTATTCTTTCGACCCAACTTTCCACATGAGAAAATTCAGCTTTTGAGGAATAATCACAAAGACTAAAACCGATTGATGGATAGCCTTCCAATGCTCCCTCAATTGCCGCTGACATGGTACCGGAATACAATACGGAAATTGACGTATTTGAACCATGGTTAATTCCACTAACGACCAAATCCGGAGTTCTGTCTTTCAACACATAGTGTTTTGCCAATTTCACACAATCGGCGGGAGTTCCACTGGATTTAAAGGCCAAAACACCTTCAAAAATATCCTCATCATAGAGCCTCAAGGTTTCTCCAATGGTGATAGCATGCCCCATCCCTGACTGAGGGCTGTCGGGAGCTACAACCACCACATCACCAAGATTTTTCATTATAGAAACAAGAACTCGAATACCTTTGGAGGTAATCCCATCGTCATTGGAGACGAGAATTAATGGTCTTGACATTAGTTTTTATTCAATTCGTTGTAATAAGCCGTTATCCGAAGCAAATCTCCACGTTTGTCGTGCTCCAACCTGTTTTTTCTCATGAACAGGTTTATCTCTTCTTCATGGCCTGACAATAAATTAAAAAGATCTTTCTTCTTCAAACTATAGCGCTGTATCTGGTTGTTTTTGAAAAAATAGTAATTGAATGCCAGTCTATACCCAACCATAGTTTGCGGTCCCCAAAAAGGATTCATCCCCATCCCCATCATGCTATTATAAGGCCCCATATTTCTGGAATCGGTGGCAATATATTCCCTACAAAGAAGCGCAATATCATCGCCTTGAGTCAAGATTTCAAAAAATATAGGAGTTTCGTAGTCCCCATTCAACGAATAGGGCAAACTATAAAACTTTCTGATACCTCCATAAGTCTCATCCAAAATCTCAAAAGAGGTAACATTGGATGCCGTGAAAGTTGAAATCCGGTCAGTTTGCAATTGGACTAGGTTGTTGTCCAAATCATATTTGACAAGTCCAGAATAAGTCTGTCCCTCCGTTCCAAATATGGTTCCCTTATGCCAAATTTGAGACGGAAACTGATTTTGGGCAAGCACGTAAATGATTCCCCAAAAGAGCAATGAAACGGTAAGAGCTGCTTTTTTCATGGTAACTAACATGCTTGGTTTTACGGTTTAAGTCCTATTTAGTTTCCCAATTCAAATACCTAAATTGAACTTATTTCAGGATGTTGTGCCCCATTTTATCCCGCTTTGTTTTAAGGTATTTTTCGTTGTGGGGGTTCGGAGAGATTTCTATCGGAACCTGTTCTACAATTTCCAACCCATATCCGATCAATCCTACCCTTTTTTGAGGGTTATTGGAGATCAATCTAATCTTGCACACTCCCAAATCTCTCAATATCTGGGCACCAACTCCATAATCCCTACTATCCATTGGCAAACCCAGAGCGAGATTAGCCTGGACAGTATCCATACCCTGCTCCTGAAGTTTGTAGGCTTTAAGTTTATTGATTAATCCTATTCCCCTACCTTCCTGGTTCATGTATAATACAACGCCTTTGCCTTCTTTTTCGACCATTTTCATGGCCGCATGCAACTGAGGACCACAATCACATCTGCAACTGCCGAAAATATCCCCAGTCATACAAGAAGAATGCACTCGAACCAAAACAGGCTCGTCCTTTTCCCAGGTACCCTTAATCAAGGCCAAATGAAGCTCGTTGGTATTGATTTGTCTAAAAGCGATGAGATCAAAATTACCCCAAGCAGTAGGCAATTCCACACCGATTTCACGCTTGATCAAAGATTCATTTTTAAGTCTGTATGCAATCAGATCCTTTATGGAAACTAACTTCAGGTTAAATCTTTTCGCAACCTCAAACAAATCTGGAAGTCGGGCCATGGTGCCGTCTTCATTCATGATTTCCACCAAAACACCTGCTGGTGCCAATCCCGCCAAACGGGCAAAGTCTATGGCGGCTTCTGTATGACCTGCTCTTCGAAGTACTCCCCCTCTTTTGGCTTTCAAAGGAAAAATATGCCCGGGTTTTCCAAGTTCGGAAGGATGAATGGTATCGTCAATTAGGGCTTTGATTGTTTTCGCTCGGTCTGAAGCGGATATACCGGTTGTACAACCATGACCGATCAAGTCAACCGAAACAGTAAATGGAGTTTCGTAGGCAGCAGTATTTTGTCCGACCATCAATTCTAGGCCTAATTGATCACAGCGGTCCTCAATCAAAGGAGCACAGATCAATCCACGTCCATGAGTAGCCATGAAATTGATGATTTCTGGAGTTACCTTTTCGGCAGCACAAATAAAATCCCCTTCATTTTCACGGTCCTCATCATCTACTACGATGATAACTTCTCCGTTCTTTATTGCTTCTATTGCGTCCTCAATGGGATCTAACTGATGTTTAGCCACAAGATTTGGGTTTGAATTAATTTGGAAAGGCAAATTTACATGCTTTCCATTCTAAAACAGGAAGAGACCGAAGAAAGTTTGGTTTTAACCAATCACAATGCCGAGTTCCTTATCGATTTCTACCTGTACTTTTTTCAAGGCAAAATAAATTTCCTGAAGCTCAATGACTTGTTCGTCGTCCAATTTTTCTAACTCGGCATTCTTGATTTTCAACTTTGCTTCTTCCATCATCTTCTGCACAAATTTTCGTTTGAGTCGAAGGATGGTCTTAAACCCAGTAAGGGTCAAATCATCAGTTTCAGAAGAAATAATAATCTGATGCTTTTCAGTCCAATGTGTGGAAACCTCATGACGTGGAGTGATCAAATCAATGATTTCCTTTTTCACTTCCTGATCATTGACTGAAAGAAAAAAGTCAGAGCCCGGGATTTCATTTTGGGAAAGTCTTGCCCGATATAAATCGAGTATCCTCGCATAAATGGGAGTGTCAAACTGTAGTTCCTCTGTTTCCGAAAGTAAGTATTGGCAAAGGTGGATTTCCTGTTCATCCAGTTTTTTCCAGCCATAATTGACCAATAGTCGGATCATTTCCCGCTCCTGCAGTCTAAGAATCTCAGAAAAAGAGGTTTCTTTCTCAACAGGAAGTAATTCTTCAAGAGCTGCTTCGGCTTCAGCATTCTCCTTTTCCTTGAAATAGGAATCCTTCTGAACCTTCAGAAGGGATTTATTCAGCTCGGCATGAATGATTTCTTCCTCTATTTCCAGCAAGCCTGATGCTTCTTTGGCATAAACTGATCGGATGATAGGATCCGGGATCTTTCCTATACTTTGAACTACCTCTTTTATAAGCTCGGCTTTACGAATGGGGTCATGAGCAATATCATCCTTATAAAGTCCGATTTTGAAGCCTATAAAATCTTTGCTGTTTTGATTGAGGTAATCTTGAAAAGCCTGGGAACCAACTTTTCTGGAATAGCTATCCGGATCTTCTCCTTCCGGAAAAACCACAGCTTTCACATTAAGTCCACCTTCAAGAAGTAAGTCTATTCCCCTCAAAGAGGCCTTGATCCCTGCCGCATCTCCGTCATAGAGAACGGTGACCTGGTCTGTAAAACGCTTGATCAGTTTAATCTGACCTTCTGTCAAAGAAGTTCCGGAAGATGCAACGACATTCTCTATCCCTGACAAATGCATGGAGATCACGTCAGTATATCCTTCTACTAAATAGCAATTATCCTTATCACGAATTGCTTTTTTGGCTTGGAACATGCCATAGAGCACATCACTTTTATGATAAACCGCAGTCTCCGGGGAATTGATATACTTGGGTTGGTTTTTGTCCTTGGTCAGTATCCTGGCACCAAAACCAATGGGTTTTCCGCTAATATTATGAATAGGAAAAATAACCCTTCCCCTAAATCGGTCATAGAGTCTTTGGGGGTCTCCTTCCTTTTGCAATACCAAACCTGCTTTCAACAAAATATCCTCTTGAAAACCTGCAGCTTTAGCAGCTTTCAGCAAATTATCCCATCCTTCCAGAGCATATCCCAGATCAAATTTTTCTATGATTGAAGGATTAAAGCCCCTCTCCTTGAAATAGCTCAATCCAATGGATCTCCCCTCTTCAGTTTGTAAATTTTTGACAAAAAAATCCCTGGCAAATCCCAAGGCAATCAAAAGACTTTCTCGCTCACTTTGGGCTTGCTCTTGCTCCGGAGTCCTGGTTTCATCCTCTTCAACCTCTATTCCGTACTTTCCCGCCAAATGTCGGATTGCTTCCTGAAAACCAATCCCTTCAATATCCATAATAAACTGGATAGGATCCCCTGCTTTTCCACAACCAAAGCATTTGTAAATCTGCTTGGCAGGAGAAATTGAAAATGAAGGCGTCTTTTCACCATGAAATGGACAGCAGGCCCAAAGGTTCTGCCCTTTTTTTTTGAGTGGCACATAGTCAGAGACAATCTCTTCAATGTCCATTCTTTCTTTTACTTTATCTGTGGTGATTTTACTGACGCTCATAAGGATTTAATCGAGGCAAAGTTAAGATTAGAGAGGAATTAGACGACGTATCGAAGAACTATTTGCACCTTAACACAGTTTTTAAACCATCTTTAAAGCCCTCCGGTTTCTCAAACCGCGATATATGCTCTAAATTGCGAAAAATTTGAAATTTCTTACATGTCAGTTACCAAAGAGGCAATACTAAAAACCTTATCAAGAGTTCAGGATCCTGATTTAAAAAGGGACTTGGTGAGTCTTGGAATGATCCAAAATATAAACATAGAGGGAGATTCGGTCAGTTTCAAAGTAGTATTAACCACTCCTGCATGTCCCTTGAAAGAGGTAATCAAAAACAATGTACTAGAAGCCCTAGAGGAGGATTTTGGTCAGGGAATTACCTGGGATATAGACATGACTTCACAAGTGACTACAGTTCGTGACGCCACTCCTATTCTTCCTGAAGTAAAAAATATCATCGCTATTGCCTCCGGTAAAGGTGGAGTGGGAAAATCCACTACCTCTGTGAACCTCGCTGTGGCACTGGCTGAACTGGGTGCTAAGGTTGGACTAATTGATGCCGATATTTCAGGTCCATCTGTACCCACCATGTTTAATGTGGAAGGTGAACAGCCAGCTGTAAAGAAAGTAGGAGATAAAAATGTAATAATCCCGGTGTCTCAATACGGGGTAAAACTAATGTCAATAGGCTTCTTGACTCCAACTGATTCAGCGGTAGTCTGGAGAGGGCCTATGGCTAGTTCAGCTTTAAGGCAATTCATTTCCGATGTAGATTGGGGTGAATTGGATTACCTTTTGATAGACCTTCCTCCGGGAACCTCTGATATTCATCTTACCATGGTACAAACAGTACCGGTAACGGGTGCGGTTATTGTGACTACTCCCCAAAAAGTGGCTTTGGCAGATGCCAACAAAGGTCTTTCCATGTTTAGACAGCCACAAATTAATGTTCCCGTTTTAGGTGTTATTGAAAATATGGCTTACTTTACACCTGAAGAACTTCCAGACAACAAATACTATCTATTTGGAAAAGAAGGGGGTAAAAAATTGGCTGAAAAATATCAAGTCCCTTTCCTTGGTGAAGTTCCAATTATTCAGAGTATCAGGGAAAGCGGTGACACAGGTTATCCTGCTGTACTGAAAAATGGATTGACAAAAAGTGCCTATATGGAATTAGCAGAAACAGTGGCCAGACAAGTGGCCATTAGAAATGCATCCACAGAGAAAACCGAAATTGTAGAAATTAAAGCATAAAGAAATGCAAGCTGAATTGAGAGAACAAATTGAATTCGCATTGGATACTATCAGACCCTATTTGGAGGCTGATGGAGGAAACGTTCGAATCGTAGAATTGACTGAGGACCGCGTACTAAAAATCGAAATGTTAGGCTCTTGTGGATCTTGCCCAATGTCTTCAATGACTTTAAAAGCCGGTGTAGAGGACGCTATCAAAAGAGCCATCCCTGAAATCACTAGGGTAGAAGCCATCAATCTTACTATGGCTTAGAATTTAATTTAATGAAAAAAAATACTGTTTTTTTATCCAAAGCTCTAATGCTCCTTTTGGGAGCTATTTTTGCCTTTAAACCTTCTTTTTCTCAGGATTTCACCACAAGTCCCTTTCAAAATTACTCCAGCATTTCCCAAAAAACTGACCATGCCCACCATGAAAAATGTGGACACCAGATTTTGGAAAATTTTCTGGAAAAGGAAATGGGGTATTTTGGAAGCAAAGGATTTTTTGAAGATTGGATTAATACAAAAATTGAGGCTAGAAGAAATCAGCCCGAAATACTAGCAAAAACGCAGGCTGGGCCACGGTTAATACCCGTTGTAGTCCATGTCATTCATACAGGAACTTCAGTAGGAGTTGGAGCAAACATTCCCCTTTCACAAATTGAGGCTCAGATTAGGATTTTAAATGAAGACTTTAGAAGATTAAACCCTGATGCAAATAAAACTCCAGCCGAGTTTTTACCTGTAGCGGCTGACTCCAACATAGAATTTGTTCTGGCCAAACAGGACCCAAACGGACTTCCAACATCTGGTATTGTCCGGCTTCAGGGACCAAAAAACACTTATAACCCGGAAGATGCTACTCTAATCGGGCAAATTTCCCAGTGGAATCCTGATGAATACATGAATCTTTGGGTGGTTCCTTTGGAACAGCCTTATATCGGCTATGCTTCTTTCCCAATTTCTAACTTACCAGGTCTAAATTTCCCTGCTGCCTCGGCAATTACAGACGGAGTAACTGTAGATTATAGATTTTTCGGAACCGGAGGAAGTGCCGTGAGCGCATCCCTCGGAAGAACAGCTACTCATGAAGTGGGACATTATTTTGGTTTGAGACATATTTGGGGAGATGGAGGTTGCGGTATTGACGATTATGTCGCCGACACTCCCGAACAGGATGCTTCCAACAATATCTGCAACAGTAATCCTTCGAGATTCAGTTGTGGTTCCAATGACATGATCCAAAATTTCATGGATTATACGCCAGATGCCTGTATGAACCTGTTCACATTGGGTCAGGTGGAACGATTTGATGTAGTTCTCGCTAACAGTCCGCGTAGAGTTACATTGGTCAATAACCGAGCTACACAAGAACCTACCCTACCAGATCTGGATTTGGCTATCACAAAAATCATAGAGCCCGGAGCCTTTGTTTGTGATCCCACAATAACGCCTTCAATAGAAGTATTGAATGCCGGAAAGAATACCCTTACCTCCGCAAGGATCCAAATCCGAAGAAACAGTCAACTCTTGGAAAACAAGCAGGTTACTTTCAACCTTGCCACTGGTGAAAAAACCGAGGTTACTTTCACAAGTTTTGATTTAGCACTTAGCCAAAACCTTATTGAATTTTCAATTGACCAAGTAAATGGTCAACAGGATCAAAACCCTGAAAATGACCAAGCTTCAATCAGCCCATTATTCCAAACAGCTGTTAACCTCCCGCTTAATGTTGATCTTGGGAATATCCCAGGAAGTTGGAGCATTGAAAATCCAGATGAGCAGTTTACTTGGGAACCAATCAACCTGACCATTTCAGGAGAAGCACAGGACTTGATCTACATCAGAAACTATGAATATGAGGCTCCTGGAGCTATGGATTATTTTGTTTCGCCGGTAATCAACCTTGCTGAAAACCCAAATGCCCAGCTTGTATTTGAGGTAGCTCACGGTCCTTATGACCAAAGTGGATTCCAAGACGCATTGATTGTTGCTGTTTCCCAAGATTGTGGAAATACTTTCGACCTAGTTAATGCCACTTACAATAAATCAGGGCAATTTCTGGAAACATCGAGTCCAACTTTAGAGGAATATATTCCGGCTTCAAACGGTGAATTCAGAACTGAATTGGTGAACTTAAGTCCATTTGCCGATTTGGGTCAGGTCAGAATCGCCTTTATCAATCTAAATTCCTACGGAAATAATATTTACCTAAAGAATATTCACATTCTTCAAAACGAGGAGTTTAAATATGAATTGACGCTAGATAAACTATTAATTCCCACCCCAATCTCAGACGGAAAATACGAAAGTGAGGAAGTTCAAATAACCAATACAGGTAACCTTCCTGTTAGTCAGTTTGTCTTCACTAAAGTGATCAATAAGGGAGGTTCTCAGGCCTATTTGGCAAGTGGATCGACAGTTGAACCAGGTGAAACATTTGTTCTTGGAGGAGGAAATAGTACCCTCACTGGGTTGAATAAAATTGAAATGGGTACAATTTACCCCAATTTCGATCAAAACGGAGGAAACGAAAGCAGTTTGACCCGATATACTGTGGAGGACCTTGAAACAATTCAGGTTCCTTGGAGACAGAATTTCAACAATTCCAGTACCCTCAGTCCTTGGATTTCAATCAACCATGAAAGTAATCTCAGCTCATGGGAGATATTCTCGGTGAGTTCAGGTACAGGCCCGAACAATGTTGCTCGTTTGGCAAATATCCAATCAGGCCAAAGTTATTGGTTAGGCAGCCCCCTGTTTGACTTGTCTGTAAGCAGACAGGCTAGTTTGTTCTTTGACTTGGCAGCTGGAGAAGTCAGTCCGACAACTCGTCTACAAGTCTTGGCCAGCGAAGATGGTGGAGAAAATTACGAAGTGGTTTGGGAAGCTGCAGGAACTGCCCTATCCACGGTTTCCGCAGGAGCTGCCAATCCAAATTCTTCTGGGGATTATGTGAGAAACTATATAAATCTTACAGATTTTGCAGGAAGTGGAAAAACAACTGTTCGTATTGCCATCGTTTTAGATGGTGGAATGGAATCAGATTCCCCGGTTTACATTGACAACCTGGAATTGTTCCTCAATGCAAATCCATCACCGGTAATCCCTACTGAAGGTATGTCGGTTTTATATCCAAACCCAGCAATTGATTATTTCAATCTGGCATTCAATTTGGCTCAATACGAAACAGTTACCATTCAAATAGTATCCTCAACCGGAGCAATAGTTCATGAGGTGGAATACCCACGAACACTCAATCAAACTTATACATTTAGTACTGAGCTTTTCCCGAAAGGATTACACATCTTAAAAATCACCAGTGAAAGTCTAAGGGAAACGAAAAAACTATACATAAAATAACTTAAATAAGCCGAGGATAAATTCTTCGGCTTATTTTTTGCCTTTCCAAGCCAAGTGTTCAGAAATCCATTTTGTAGGGTTTGGATTTCCCGCTTATCTTTAACCGTCGCAAAAAATCTTCAATGAGTTCATTTACCGATTCCCTCAAGAAAGTATTGATCAATATCCTAATCATCCTTTTAGTATCCGGATTATTGGGCTTTTTGTTTTTGAAAATTTACCTTCCCATGCAAACCAAACATGGAGAAACCGTATCCGTACCTGATCTTTCTGGATACTCTTTTGAAGATGCAGTTTCTATTTTGGATCGGTCTGGACTGGAATTCAGAGTTTCCCCAGATTCCGGATTTAGCACAGATGAAAAACCTTTGGCTATTTTAAAGCAGATACCAGCCCCCAACGAACAAGTAAAAACTGGCCGGAAAATCTATTTGACTTTGAATGCCAGAAATGCTCCCATGCTAAAAATGCCAAATCTGGTCAACACTCCACTTAAAAATGTACAGGAAATCCTGTCAAATATGGGACTTGAAAGAGGCGACATTATCTACGTTCCAGATATCGGAATTAATGTGGTATTGGAGCAAAAATACAGAGGTGTGGATGTTCCTGAGGGTTTTGAGATTCCAAAAGGTGCTAAAATTGATCTTGTTGTCGGTGATGGTCTTGGAAATCAAATCCTTACTGTACCAAATTTCGTTGGAATGGATGAAATTGACGCCGAATTTTTGATCTTGGGATCCGGATTACGTGTGGGCCAGAAAAGTTTTGTCGAAAATGACACCGTAGCGGTAGGAATCGTTTTCAGACAATCTCCACCAGCTGAAATGCAGGTAAAAACCGGAGAATTGATTGATCTTTGGATATCAAAAGATCCGAACTTATAAAAGCAAAAAATGAGAAAAAGCTTCTACATATTTTTTTCCTGTTTATTGACCTCCATTTTTTGGTCAAATTCCCTAAGGGCTCAATTTGTAGAGTTCAGCCCTTTACCTAATAATACAGTAAAGAAACAAAAGAATCTGAGTACGAAGTACAGAATTCAAAGTTTACTTCCTATTCCTTTTTGGGACGATTTTTCCAATGGTTTGGATACTCAAATATGGGAAAATGAAGGGGCTTCTTATTCAGAAACCATAGGCATAGAAACGCCTTCATTAGGGGCAATCCTATTCAATGGAGTCGATGAAAACGGAACCCCCTACTCTAGAGCTATCCGGGATCAGGGAGAGGCGGATTTCCTTACTTCAGGTACATTTGATTTCAGTGCACTTCCGAATTCGGAGAAAGAGACGGTTTATCTGAGTTTTTTCTGGCAAGGAGGAGGCAAGGCTGAATTACCGGATGAAAACGATAAGCTGGTACTCCAATTTTTGAATTCCGATAATCTTTGGATTAGCATTTGGGAGCAAAAAGGTGGTTCAGAGCTGGATCCGACGGTTTTTAAACAGGAAATGATTCAGGTTACCGAAGAATTTCAGCATTCTGGTTTCCGGTTCCGTTTTTTTAACCAAGGAAGACAGTCTGGCCCATTTGACAGTTGGCTTTTGGACTATGTTTTTCTCGGGAAAAACAGATCAGAGGGAAGCACAAGTTATTTGGACAGAAGTTTGACGAAACCCAATTATTTTAGAATTGGAGAATTTGGAGCTTATCCTTTTGAACTATGGGCTCATAGTACTCCAGTCAATTTAAGTAGAATTTCCAACCAGTTTTTGAATCTTCAGGACAGGTTCCGTGCAATGGAATACACCATAACCATGCGAGATACTTTATCCGAAAGTGTGTATGCTGTCAACTTGAACACCCCATTCAATCCTGTCCCGAATATTCTTGAAAGAAGGGATTTTGAAAGCAGGATATTTGAAGATATTCCAGAGGGCAATACAGAAACCACACTTGAAATCACAACATTCCTGACTTCAGGCGACAAGTATTATTACGAGTTAAATGGACTTGACACGGTGTTTTATGAAAGTGTGGACTTTCGAATCAATGACACTGTAAAAACCTATTTCCCTCTCAAGGACTTTTTTGCCTACGACAACGGATCTGCTGACTATGCTGCAGGCATTAATCAAAAATCCGGTTATCTGGCAGTTAAGTATACTACCCAGGACCCAATTTACCTCAAAGGGATTTCTATCAATTTCACCAATCCACTCCAAGCCAACCAGGCAATTGATATTTTGGTTTGGAATGACTTGGATGAAGAGCCGATTTTCCGAAGGGAGGATTTAATTCCTGTTAAGGACTCTCCTGAGGATTTTATTTACTATCCTTTGGAGGAGAACATCCAGGTAACCGGGGATTTTTACATAGGTTTTGCTCAGTTTACCGATGATTTTATTCATGTGGGCTTGGACAAAACAACAAACAAAGGAGACAAAATTTTCTATAATGTAGTTGGTGCCTGGGCTCAAAATGAGGAAGTTGAAGGTTCCCTGATGATACGTCCCCATGTGAGCCTTACCGCCCCCTATGAGGAATCATCCCTTCCTGGAGAAAATTTGAGAATATTTCCCAATCCGGTAGAATCAGTTTTAAATGTTATTGGAACCTACCAAAACCTTCGGGTATTTGATTCTTTTGGGCGTGAGATTTTCCCAGAAAGAGAGGAGAGACCCAATGGAGAAATCATTAACTTTATCGGACATAAACCGGGGATTTATGTGATCAACCTTATTGGGAAAGATGGCCCCGATTCAATCAGAGTTTTAGTAAGATAAAAATGGAAGATATCAACGTAGCAGAGCTAAAAGAAAGACTGGAAAAGAAAGACAAATTTGTTTTCCTAGATGTCCGGGAAGAATGGGAATATGAAGATGATAACCTCGGGGCTAAAAACATTCCACTGGGAGACCTTCCCCATCGACTGGATGAGCTTGAAGATTTCAAAAACGAAGAAATCATCATTCATTGTAGAAGCGGAGCCAGAAGTGGAAATGCCAAGAAATTTTTGGAATCGAGAGGTTTTTCCAAAGTACGAAACGTTCTCGGTGGAATCTTGGCTTACAGAGCATTATAAAAACTCCTTCGGGAGTTTTTCTCTTTTTAAGTAAAAATAAAAGGCCTAGGAGAGAAACATAGGAAAAATACCACTATGGCTATCCAGCCGATCACTTTTCTGGAGGTATTGAGAGGTCTCAGGCCTGATACTTCGGGATGATTGATCCCCATGACTCTTCCCAATAAAAAGCCAAAAAATAACCAACCCTGATACCCTTCCAATTCAGGTTTCAAATAAATCAAAGCATACTGAGCAGCAGCCAGGGACAAGACCAAGGTCCATTTAGTTTGGGAAGAAAGTCCAGATCGATGGTAACAGATGTATAAAAAGAAAATATAAAGGGGTATCCTGAACACCAATTCATTATAGGGGGCATAGGGACTGATCATTCCCAACCCTGCATAACCAAGAAAAGCTGTAAACCCGACCTGGGAAATCATTCTATGATGCTTGGGAAAAAGTCCGAAGATGACATGGCCACCATCCAATTGCCCTATAGGAAGCAGGTTCAAGGCTGTAAAAAACAAAGCCAGATACCCCGCAAATAAAAAAGGATAATGAATCAATTCAGACATGTCCGGCATACGTTCAGGATCAGCCAAAGTCTTGCTCATCATCCAAAAAAGAAGGTTCTCCCCCAACTCAAAATTGAGCACTTCCTCCCCATATCCTTGAAAATCAGGATCAGCATATTCGGGATGAATGCTATAAATATAATCTGATTCAGGAAGGTGAGTAAACCCGTAGGACAATACCCCTAAGGCAATGACAAAACCGGCCAATGGTCCCGCTACTCCGATGTCAAAAAATTTCTTTCTGGAATTTACGAATCCCTTCATTCGGATAATAGCACCAAAAGTCCCAATAGAAGGAGCCCCGATAAAACCCAACCAGGCCGGGATAAAGAATGGTAAGGAGCACTTGACCTTATGGTGGATGGAGGTAAACAAATGCCCCATCTCATGGATGAACAGAATTCCTATAAACGGAACAGAAAATGCCAGGGATTTCAGGAAGTATTCCCAAGTTAAAGCATCCTCCCCACTCACCATTATAGATTTTCCGTAAACCCACTCCCCACCTGCCAAAGTAGTAGCGAGAATGGTCAGTAGCAAAAAGAGTCCGTGACGAAGATATTCTTTCTTACTATACATGCTTTAAATAATCAAAAATAACCTCTGGGCCAGTGACATGCACAGCCTGAATCCCAACCGATTCCGCTCCCCTCACATTGGCTTCCAAGTCATCAAAAAACATCACCCGGTCAGGAGTGGTCTTTAAATCAGAAAGCATTTTTTCATAAATCTCAGGCTGGGGTTTGGCCAAACCCATCTCATGGCTAAAGAACACCCAATCAAAAATGGGGTCAAAATTTTTAATTCCATGATCTCTCTGTAGAATTTCATTTACTCCGTGAATATGGACGAGGTTGGTATTGCTCAATACACCAACTTGATAAAAGTTCCTTAGTTTCTTTACCAAGTCCAAACGCTCTGCTGGAATTTTTCCAAGAAGGTTATTCCAGAGTTGATCCACTTTTTCATCTTCCCAATCCTGTTCAAAATATTGATTCACCTCAGATCGAAATGTATTGGAATCAATAAGTCCTTTTTCGTAGGCCAAATGAAAGTCCGTCAGATAAAATTTATCAACTTTTTCATGAATATGAAGTGGTAGCTCCGCTTTGATTAAATCCAAAGCCCGCTGATAATCAATATCTACGATTACGTTTCCAAGGTCAAAAATTAAAAAGTCAACATCTGGTGATTTTTTCATCCGAAAGATTGGTTGTGAATATGCCTTCAAATATGTAACATTGCACTCCCAAAACCAAGATTTAAAGTCATTAGAGGATAAAGATCGAAGTTTTACCCCCCGGGCCTATAGCTCAGCCGGTTAGAGCATCTGACTCATAATCAGGGGGTCCCTGGTTCGAGCCCAGGTGGGCCCACAGAGCCATCCATATTTATGGATGGCTTATTTTTTTAAAGAAAACCATCAAACTTGATTTTTTTAGCGGACAGGGTCAGATTCCTTTTCACTTCCTAACCATGGATGTCAGTCTTTTCGTAATTTGAGCCTAAGATTTTCCTATTTTCCAAAATGGCTCATCACCATAACCACCACCATCATTCGTCTGAAAAGGGCTTAAAGACGGCCTTCTTCCTAAATCTGGCATTTACGATACTGGAGATATTCGGCGGAATTTGGGTGAATTCCATCGCCATTCTTTCGGATGCCATCCATGATTTAGGTGATTCCATTTCCTTAGGATTGGCCTGGTTTCTGGACAGAAAATCAAAACAGGAAGCAAATGCAAGCTTTTCATTTGGCTACGGAAGATTTTCTCTTTTAGGTGCTCTGATCAATTCCTTACTATTGATTGGTGGATCAATTTTTATTATTTCTGAAGCCATACAACGATTTGCCAACCCGGAACCAAGCAATGCCCCCGGAATGATAGGTTTTGCAATCCTTGGAATTACAATCAATGCCTATGCAGCTTGGAAGGTAAGTCGTGGAAATTCCCAAAACGAAAAAGTAATCAGTTGGCATTTGATAGAGGATGTGCTGGGGTGGGCTGCAGTATTTATTGCCGGAATTGTCATGTACTTTTATGAAGTTCCTTGGCTGGATCCTGCATTGTCTTTGGCAATTTCAATTTTCATCCTTTGGAATGTATTCAAAAACCTCAGAGAAACGACATATATCTTTTTGCAGGCTGTACCCGAAAATATTTCACTGGAAGAGTTGAAAGCAAAAATCTGTGCACTTCCCCATGTAGAATCCATGCATCACACCCATTTATGGTCACTTGAAGGCTCCAACCACGTGTTTACTGCTCATATTCGTATGCAAAACATCCATACCTTAGAGGAGCTTAGAAATGCAAAAGAAGAAGTCAAATCCATTTTAAAGACCTACCCTTTCAGCCATTATACAGTGGAATGGGAACTTGAAAATGAACCTTGCAGCATGATGGAGGAAAGCCATCATCACCATCAGGACAAATAATCCAAAACCACCTTTCGCAACTCGGGAACAAGTTCCTCTTCAAACCAGGGATTTCTCCTCTGCCAGAGTCTGTTTCTCGGAGAAGGATGGACTAATGGAAAAAACTCGGGCAAATAAGTTGCAAAGGATTTTACTGTTTCAGTTAAGGTCCTTTTTTTATTTTTTTCCAAATAATGTGTCTGGGCATAAGAACCAATCAAAAGAGTAAGTTTGACCTCTGGCATCGTTTGGCGCAAAACTTCGTGCCATGTAGATGCGCATTCCGATCTGGGTGGCAAATCCCCGCTTTTTCCCCGCCCTGGATAACAAAATCCCATAGGCATAATGCCGAATACCTCCGGATCATAGAAAGTCTCTCGATCCACATCCAACCAGCGTCTCAACTCCTCTCCGCTGGGATCATTCCAAGGAATTCCAGTTGCATGAACCTTAGTCCCAGGAGCCTGCCCAATGACCAAAATTTTACTTTTTGGACTGATGGATAAAACCGGTCTGGGGCCCAAAGGCAGATGCTTTTCGCACAGCCTACAATCCCGAACTGCCTTGAGCAAATTTTCTGAATGTTGCATATTCATCGATTACCCTGAATACAAAATTATCAACATTGAAGTTCAGCTAACCGTATTTCAGCTCAATATTGAGAGTTCATCAAATCATTTTTAAAAACTCATCAACCTTTTTTCTAATCCAAACATGATAAAATCAGGCTGATCCACAAACAGAGAATTTAGAGGTATTTGGTAAATTGATAGAAAGTCCATTGAAAATCAGGATGATAAAACAATTGATATTGTTCTAGGTTTCAAATAGACAAGTTCTCCAGTCACGTTCTTCATAATTTATCCTAGTATCCTATGAAAAACACAACTACTTTTCTTTTGCTTCAATTGTTTATACTCACTGGATGTTTTACTCAAAGAGACTACATCACCGAGTATGATTACAATTACCAGGGTGCTTTCAAGCGGTATAAAACCTTTGCATTTGTAGAGCCAACTGAAAAAGACACCAGTCTTATCTCACCTGTATTGAACGCAACAATAGGTGCAAGATTGGGCTCCCAAGGCTTCCGGGAGAACAAGGCAAAACCAGATTTATTGGTCAGTTACAAGGTTTTTATGGATTCCATTCGATACAGAGGATATGTGCAACCTGAGTTTGATTATTGGCTGAAAAGAAGAGGCGTTGAAACCCTAGAAGATGAGCCTAAACCCATAGAAGATCTTGAAAAAGATGAAACCTACAACCAAGTCAAATACAAAGAAAATAACGGGATGTTGGTCATCTTTGTGATCGACTCTAAACGTGATAATACCATTTGGCAGGGATATACAGCTGCTAAATTTGACTTAGATTCTCCCAATATACAGTCCGAAATAACCCGTGCAGCCTACAGAGTTATGAATGAATTCAAGGTGGTCAATCGGTTTTTAGAATAAAGCCAACTAAAACAAAAAAATCCGGGCTAGTCCGGATTTTTTTGTTTTTAAAGTTCCAATATCTATCCATCTACTTCCAATGTACCTAGCGCAAACTTCATCAATACTTCTTGGAAATACAGTCTATACACTGCCTGAGCTTGATCCGCCTGTGCACTCACCAATTGCTGATTTGCGGTAGATAGATCCACAAAATTAGATAAACCCAAACGGAAACGTTCCTGGACTGAATTTTTAGCCTCTTGGGCAGCTAATACCTGAATACCGGTATTCTCCGCCTTTTGAACTGCAGCCTGATAATTTTGCCAGGCAAGCCTTACCTCCTGATATACTTTCCTATCCAACGCCTTTTCCTGCAGCTGTTGATTTTGATAGGCAACTTTGGCCCTACTATAGTTCAAACGACTCTGGAAATTGGAAAAAATAGGAATAGTTAGAGTCAGACCAACTGTATTCTGTGGGTAAATTTGAAACAACTGCTCACTAAAGCTTCTATTGTCCAAGGAAGTAAAAAAGGTACTGTAATTGTAAAAGGCATTAACTCTGGGGAAATACATGGCTTTCATTCCCTGCATGTTCTTTTTCGTGGAATTGACTAAAAGCTCTTGTTGCTTCAGGTCTTTTCTATTCGAAACAGCTAAATCATAAAGTTCCCCCAATGGCGTTTCTTTAAACAATTGCTCGGAACCACCTAGATCAACCGCTTCCAATTGAGGAACCACTTGAGGATCCAGCTGCAAATATTCTGAAAGACTCCATAGGTCATTTTCCAACTGAAGTTGAGCGTCAACCTTTACAGATTGAACTCTGGCTACTTCTGATCTTTGGTTGTACAAATCGGATACAGTTCTTAACCCTGCATCCACAAAGCCTTCAATTTGGGCCAATTGCTGCATTTGGTTTTCCAGGTTTTCACTGGCTATGCGCAAAAGCTCCTGATCCAGTAAGACCTGAAGATATCGCTGAGCCACATCAAAAACCACTTGTTGTCTCGCTCTTTCCAACCCATTTTCACCTGCCTCAAATGCCATTTTTGCTGATTGGGTATCCAATATTCTTTTTCCAGCATTAAAAACCGGCATGTTGAGACTCAAACCACCTGAAACAATTTCATTGGTCACGTTGGTCACTACGATCTCCCCTTCTATCTGTTGGAACTGCTGTCCGGTCTGTCGGGCAAGGTTGGAATTAATTCCTACAGAAGGCAAATGAGACAAAACCGCTACTTGTTTGGTTTTCTTCAGAATCTCAATATTATTCTGCTGGATCTGGTAGTCCAAATTGGCTTTCAGTCCCAACTCAACAGCTTCACCAAAATTCAACATCAGAGTTTCCTGGGCATAAATCGAATTCCCCAAAAAAGCATTTACACTAATGATTATTAACAATTTATATAATTTCATCTCTTTCAATTCTTCCATCCAATAAATTAATCAACCTAGTACCATAGTCGGCATTTTCCCGGGCATGAGTGGCCTGAATGATAGTAGTTCCTTCTTTATGTAATTCCTGAAAGACTTCCATGATTTCTTTAGCCTGAGCAGAATGTAAATTACCTGTCGGCTCATCCGCCAACAAAACCCTTGGCCTCCCAGCTATTGCTCTGGCAATTCCAACCAACTGTTGTTGTCCTCCAGAAAGTTGGGCAGGAAACAGGTCTTTTTTTGCGACCATGTTAAACCTATCCAATAAATCAGCTATAATACTTTTCCGCTCGGCTGAGGAAACATTTCTATAAAGCAAAGGAGTCTCTATATTTTCATAGACCGTCAACTCATCAATCAGGTGATAAGCTTGAAAAATATACCCAAACTCGCTTTTATGAAGCTTGGATAGATCCTTATCGCGCATTTTCCTGATGTTTTGGGTTCCATATAAATAACTGCCCTCATAATCTGAATCCAGTAGTCCGAGGATATTCAGTAAAGTAGATTTTCCGGCACCACTAGGTCCCATTAAGGTGATGAATTCACCTTCAGAGATGGTTAAATTGATCCCCTTCAGGATAAAAACCCGCTGAAAACGGGATTCTATAAATTTGTCAATTTCATTTAACTGAATCATTGCATTGATCGGTTTTAATCATTTTTAAGTGTCTCTGATGGGTTCAGGCTATAAACTTTCCAGCTTCGGTAAGCAATGGTTCCAAAAGCCAATACCAAAACGATCAGAATTGCCAATAAGTAAGGGATTACTCCAACCTCAGCCTGATTTGCAAATTCAGATAGCCAAGAGTCTGTAAACCAAATCCCAAATCCTACAGCAAGTAAAGCGGAAATGCCCAATAGCTTCAAAAAGTCGGCTGAAAGAGCAGTCAGTACATCTCCTTGGGTAGCCCCAAGAACTTTCCGAATTGAAATCTCGCGTGTTCTCCTTAAAGCCACATAACTAACCAGACCAAAAAGCCCCATACAAGCTATCAAAACCACGATCCCCGAGAACACTCCAAATATCAATCCTGAGCGTTGCTCTGATTGGTATTGCTGCTCATAGGCTTGGTCCACAAACTGGAAAGTGAAGGGTCTATCTGGCCAAATACCTTCCCAGGTCGCTTTAAGTTTATTGAGGTTACTTTGTACATCTCCCTCTGGTAATTTTACCAAAAAGACATTGGCTTGATTAGGGTCCAGAAAAACTGCTAAGGGATTGACTTCATAATGTAAAGAATTGAAATAAAAATTCTTTACAACTCCTTTGATCCTTGCCATGCTGCCTCCAAAATTCACCCGCTTCCCGATTGCTTCTTCAGCTGACCACCCCGTGGCTTTCAAAGCAGATTCATTTATTAAAACCGGAAAATCCACTCCCTCTTCATAGGCTTGACTTCTATTCAAGTCATTTCGATTTAAATCTACTCCAGCCAACAATTCCAATCCGATGGTCTTTGAAAGATCCTGGTCAACTGAGTATCCGGTAATCATGAATTCTCCCTGAAAGTCTCCTCCAGGAAAAACTTTATATCCTGCTTTAATGAAAACAGGCATGTCTGAAGCTATTGATGCTGAAACCGCGGCTCCGCTTCTGATCATTTCCTGCTTTGCGACCTCCACAGAGCCTTCCATTGAATTAGTATAATTTAAAGCGATTAAGTGCTCCTTCTCATACCCCAAGTTTACATCTTGCATAAAATTCAATTGGCTTTTCACTACAAAGGTGGCAATCAATAAACCTGTAGAAACAAAAAACTGAAATACAACCAAGCTCTTTCTTACCCATGCAGTTCCTCCGGTTTTCACTTTATTTCCAAGAGCTTTAATCGGTTGCATTCCCGCTAATAACAATGAAGGATAGAATCCGGCCAATATTCCGATAATCAGAACCAAGAAAATTAAAAATAAAATTCCCCCAGGAGTCAATAGCAAATCCGTTTTTAACTGAAATCCAACCAAATCAGATAAGCGGCTTCCCAACATAAAAACACACAGAATACTCAAACCCGTAGCTAAAAAACTCAAGATCATAGACTCTGAAACAAACTGCCCAAATAACTGCACCCGCTCAGCCCCCATCACTTTTCTCAAACCCACTTCCTTGTTCCGCTCGGTTGCTTCGGCTGTAGCCAGATTCACATAATTGATTACACCAATTGCGATAAGTAAAATGGCAACCACTCCAAATATGTATAAATATCGAACGTCTGACCCAGGTTTAATTGAACTCAAAGATTGATCCCCCAAATGGATTTCTGTCACTGGTTGGGTTAGAAAAGAGGTCTTAAAGCCATATTCCTCTTGAATATCCCCCAGATACTTTTCTACCATTTGAGGAAGCTTCGTTTCAAATTCAGCTCTATTGGAACCTTCTTTCAATTTGACATAGGAATAGTAATTACTGGGAGACCACTCTGGATTTTTCCCATGCCGATGAGTTTTAAAGGAAGCTAGAAAATCAAAATCCAAATGGCTATTACTTGGAAAATCTTCCATTACACCTGTCACTAAATATTCCTTTCCGTCAATTTTAAGTGCATTTTGAAAGGCAGCTTGAGCAAATCCAAAATACCGCTTAGCTGTAGATTCAGTAAGTACTAGTTGGTTTGGCTCATCCAATACTTTTGCCCCATCTCCTACCAAAAGTTCAAAATCAAATACCCTGAAAAAATTTTCGTCCACAAATGCAAAACTTTTTTCTTCTTGGCTTCCCTGTCCCCCATCCACAACCACGGATGAAAAAATCCCCAAATCAAAGACCAGTGTTCCCGTCTCTACTTCTGGAAATTCATCAATCAAAACCGGAATTAAAGAAGAAGGCGTACTTCCAACCAACTGCGTTTCTCCATTGGCAGCAAACTCCTGATTGAGTTTGTATATTCTCTCAGCCCCTGAATACATTCTGTCATAGTTCCACTCATGATGAATAAAGAGTGAAATGGATAAAAAACCGACAATGGCTATTGTCAATCCCAATAAATTTATTCCAGTATAAAGCTTCCGCTTTTTTAGGTTTCTATAAGATATCTTCAAATAATTTTTCCACATAAGAAAAAGGAATAAGCATCAAATGATCCTCGATCTAAATTTTACAAATCGAATTCGTAACAGTTATCCCTACTTTCGTGCCATAAAAAAAGCCCCTATTTTTCACATAGGGGCTGTTTTTCATAATATTCTCTAGAAATAACTCGAACATTTTCGTCCGCAAGCGGACGAAAGACATCTGGTCTTATTTAGAATTTTCTGTATTTACCATGCAGGTATTGATTGGCCTCTTTTTCCTCAAACTTTGCTTTTTTGCTATCCCAATGAAGGGTTTGATTAGGAAATCTTCCTGCAATCACCCCCAACAGAATGGTCTCTGTCAATCTAGAAGCATAGGAAAATGGTGCGGAGGTTTCATCCTTACCCAAAATCGCATCCACAAATTGATGGTAATGCTTCTTACTCTCAGAATCATAATCTTTAACAGGCTTGCCCAAGTTAAATTTCTCAATGTCCATTTCCTTATATTCCCCATCTACGATCAAGCGAGGAAGTTGCTGGAAATGAGGCAATAACAACCTTCCCTTTTCACCCATAAACATCGCACCCTGATCAGGAAGCTGGTCTCCATTTGGCAATTTCAAATCCTCATGCTCAGCAGGAGCACCTGACCCATCATACCACACCCATTTCAATGTTTCAGCAGTATAAGGAGTACTTGGAAACTCATAGGTTACAATATTATGCTCTGGGAATCCATATCCTGTCGGTTGGCGACATTCATTGACAATGGTTCTTGGCACATCCAATTGTAAGGCATTGTATGGGGTATCAAAAATATGAACCCCCATATCACCCAAGGTTCCACAACCAAAGTCCAACACCTTTCTCCAGTTACCCGGATGATATTCCCCTTCCTTGTAAGGCCGCTCTGGAGCAGTACCCAACCAAAGGTTCCAATCCAAGTTTGAAGGAACTGGATCACTTCCTACTGGAGTTGGCTCATCAGTTCCCCAATTTTTTGGAGACCAAGCACGAACAGTATGTACTTTCCCGATGATTCCCGACTGAATCAAAAGGGTCGCCAGTTTATAGTCATAAAAAGAATGAACCTGGATTCCCATTTGAGTGACCAATTTTTTCTTCTCGGCTAATCTTTTCATTTCCCTAGCCTCTGACACGTGATGGGTCAATGGCTTCTGGCAATACACCGGTTTATCCATGTGCATGGCCATTAAGGAAGCAGGAGCATGGGTGTGATCTGGGGTAGAAACCACCACAGCATCAATCTCATCTTCCATTTCTTTCAGCATTTCCCTGTAATCTGCATAGGTTTTTGCATTCGGGAACAAAGCTTTTGCTTTGGCAACCATATTGGAATCAACATCACAAAGAGCCACTACATCAACTGCCTCATGGGATGAAATGGCATCCAAATCAGCCATTCCCATCATTCCTAAGCCAATGTGGGCAGTTCTGATTCTACCGTTTGCCGTTTTGATTTCAGATAAAAGAGATGGTGCCAAAGCGGCACCAAGCAAACCAATACCACTTCTTTTAACAAAGTCTCTCCGGTTTATGCTGACTATTTTCTTGCTCATTTTTGGATCTATTATTTTGACGTTAATTCTTTAATTCTGATGTTTTTAAATCGGACCACATCCCCATGACCCAGGAAACCGATATGACCAGTGGATCTTTCGAGGCCAGGATGATCTTTCCCATCCAAAGTCCCATTTTTTGATGCTTCCAAATAGTCTCCTTCCAAAATAGTCTCACCATTGAGAATGATCTTGATTTTTGGATGCTCAACGATGACTTCCTCTTGGTTCCATTCCCCAACTGGTTTCAAGTATCCTTTTTTAGCGGCAATAACCCCATAAACAGAACCATGGTATTGATATTCGTGAAGCTGGGAATATTTTTCCGCCGTATTATCCAAAATCTGGAGCTCCTTGCCTTCATAGGCCGCATCCCCTTCCAAAGGAGCATGGATTCCTAATCCATTATTGGCTCCTGGTGTCAATTGGAACTCAAAACGAAGAACAAAATTCCCATATTCCTTTTCTGTATAGAGGTTACCTCCGCCCGTCCCTTTGGGATCAATGACAATCATCCCGTTTTCGGCCCTATAGGAAGTTTTGTTTCCTACCCAACCATCCAAATTAGTTCCGTTAAACAACTGGGTAAAACCTTGCTCACTGCCAAGACTTTGAGCAGAAACGCTAAAAGTGGGAATGACAAAAACCGCAAGGATAATTACGGCATTAACCAATTTTTTCAGCATAGAAAAAGGTCGTTTTAATAGTATTCAGAAAATAAACTTTCAGACAAGATAAGGCTCTCATCGGAATTTTACAGTATCTGACTTATTAAAAAAAATTTATTATTTGGTCAGTCTTTTCTGTTTTTTTCAAAATTCGAAAAATAAAAATACCACCAACCAAGCCTCCATTTTCTTCAATAGAATGTTCATGAATGGATCGGCACATTGCTATTCATCCTTCAAGACCTTTGCTGGGTTTTTCTTGGCCGCAGCTAAAGAATGTACTCCGACAATTACCAAACATAGAATCAATACACTCAAACCTCCAATTACAAAAAGTAGATACGGCATATCAATCTTGTAATTGAATCCATTTAGGTATTCCCGGGAAAGATAATAAGTAGGAATACTGGCCAATAAAAAGGAAATACCGATCAATAGAATATAATCTTTGGAAATCAGACTAAGAATTTGAAAAAGACTAGCTCCCAAAACTTTCCTAACGCTGATCTCTTTCATACGCTGGGTAATCGTAAAGGAGGATAATCCAAACAAGCCCATTCCTGAAATGAGCAAGGCCAAAAAGCAGGCAAAGCCCAATACATTTCGAATCCTAAAATCCTCCTCATAAAATCTATTCATTTCCAGGTCTAAAAATTTGAAGTCAGGTGTTTCGTAAGGATAAACTGCCAAGTATTCTGCTTTCAGGCTCTCAATCATTTCCGATAGGTTTCTCCCTTCAGCGAGCTTGGCAGAAATCACGTTTTGGTATTCGGGATTTTGAATCAAAACCATAGGCAGAATTCCTACTTTCAGACTTGATGAGTTAAAGTCATTAACCACTCCCACAATGGTCTGGCTTTTCCCTCCAAAGTCCACCTGTTTACCTACCGCTTCCTCAGGAAGTTTCCATCCCACCTCTTTTAAGAATTGCTGATTGACCAACAATTCTGAAGAGTGGTCTCCAAGATTTCGACCTGAAAGTAAGTTCAAGCCATTGACTGCAATAAATGAACTGTCAATATTCTTTACCTGGGTAAAAAATTTAAGCTCTGTAGTATCTTTGGGAACACTGATATCCGAGGTCCATAATCCAGTCGAAGAAACTGGATCTCCACTTAGGCTACTTCCTAGGATGTAAGATTTTTGAGCCAATCTTTCCCTAAGCTGGGTAGCCCTTTCCACTCCTGACCTAAAAGGAAGATAGGAATAGACTACCATATCATTGTTGAATCCAACAGGATGGCTGGTCACATAGCGAATCTGGAAACTAACAATCAGTACCAAAATGATGAAAGCGATAGAACTTGAAAATTGAAGGATGCTCAAGTTTTTTCTTAGAAAAACCCCAATCGAAAATTTCCCCGTCATGACCTTTTCCCCTTTTAAGGCCCGATGAGGCTGATAATTTGAAAGCACCAGCGAAGGATAAATACCTGCTATCAGTGTGATTCCAACTGTAAATAGGAACAAAAACAGAAAGTTATTCCCTGAAAAATAATCCATTGTGAAATTTTGAGGCAGATAACTCTGGAAGGTTTTAAAGATCAATTCTGAGAGAATTACCCCAAGTAGGGCCGCTATTAACACCATCAAATAGGTTTCTGCCAAAAACTGGAAAACCAACTGGCTTTTACCTCCTCCCAGGGTTTTTCGGATTCCGACTTCCTTAGCCCGGCCAATGGCATGTGCGGTTTCCAAATTGATAAAATTGAGACAGGCCAGAACCAAAATTATTCCTCCAACTACAAGAAGTCCCTTGAGTAATGCTTTGGAAATCCCTCCATTGGAATAGGAATCCGAAAAATGCATTTCGTAAAGTGACTCAAAGTCAAAAGTAGTCTTGCCGTCTTCCTCCTGATCAGCATAATACTTTTGCTCAATTGCCCTAAGGCCAAGTTTTAGTGACTCTACCTGCGCTTCCGGATTTTTCTTGAAAAACAACTGACTACTGGAGTTAACGTTATTCCAGCTACCCAGATTATACAAACTCTCCTTTTTATTTCTCTGGGCTGTGACATAGGAAATAAATTCCCGATAGGTTAATTCTGTATTTTCTTTAAAATCTGAAACTACACCGGAAACGGTGACAAAAATAGAATCCACATCTACAAAAAGCATTTCCTTTCCAAGCACCTGGGCAGGTGATAAACCTGGAAAGTAGGATTTCATACTTTCCTCTGTGATGACCACCTGATTGGGTTCGGAAAGTGCTTCCTTAGGATTCCCGGAAAGCCACTCTCTGGGAAAAAGCCGGAAAAACCCCTCATCAGCAAAAGTCACATGATTTTCCCTCCCAAAAACCTGATTGCTTTCCGGTAAAGCAATCAAGGTTTGATACAAAGTATACAACCTTCCTGATTGCTCAACTCCTGCTACTTCATCCCTTAGTACCTCACCCAAAGGTCCCGGAGCTCCAGGAGAACTATACTTCATTGCACCAAAATCAGTGGTAGTCATCACTCTAAAGATCTGATCTCCATCCGGGTGAAACCTGTCAAAACTATGGGCATGCCAAACCACATTGAAGATTAGGAAACAAATGGAAATACCCATTGCCAGTCCCAAGACATGTATGATAGTCCTGACCCTGTTTCGAAGAATATTCCTAAAAGCGATTTTGAAATAGTTTTTTAGCATGTCTTATACAGAATAATATTTAAAAACTTGAAACAGGCCCTCATCTCTTTTCTTTATTCATCCTTGAGCGTTTCCACTGGATTTAATCTGGTGGCTTTCAAGGCTTGAAAAGCAACAATCAAAAGCGTAAAAATCACTCCTCCTACAACTAATAGCACAAAACTCACCCAGGAAGGCCATTCCTTAACTGCAAATTGGGAAAGCCAAGACTGCATCAGATACCCGCTTAAAGGAATAGCTACAAACACCCCGATCAAAGTGATACTCAAAAATTCCTTTCCGAACATCCAGGATATCCCCCATTCCGAAGCTCCCAATACTTTCCGGATCCCGATTTCCTTGGTTCTTCCAGCTATCGCAAGAGCCACCATGGCAAACAAGCCCATGGAAGCAATCAAAATGGCGATTAAGGCTGCCATTAATACCATCTTCCCCAATCTTTCATCATTTGCATATTGGGACTGAACTGTCTCATCCAAAAACCTAAATTCAAATGTCTCCCCGGGGAAGTTTTTGTTCCACTCCCCTTCTAGCATGGCTTTGGTTCTTTCAAAATTCCCCGAATTCAACTTAACCAATACTCTAGGGTTGGTATTGGATCGGATCATCAAATTGGAAATACCGCTCAAAACTGCATCAGGTGATTTGGCAAAAAGAATTGGCTCTATCGGTGAATAAAGAGAAGCATGATGGTAATCCTTGACCACCCCAACTATCTGATGGGAATCAAAACGAGATGCATGCAACTGTTCGGCTAGAGGGTCTTCCCAGTTCAAAGCTTTGGCAAAGGTTTCATTGATCACCATGGCACTACTGTCCATTCCAGGATCGGGATTCAACCCTCTTCCTTCCACCAATTCCAACCCAAGGGTTTCCAAATAGTCTCCACCTACAAAATTCACATAAAAATCAAACAGACTTCCGTCTTCCCTAGGAAATGAAACTCGCCAAAAGGCATTATCCCCATAGGTTCCGACTGAAATTGCTGTGGATAACACCTCGGTTTGGGAAGACAACACTTGCCTGAAGGACTCAGCTTTCGAAAAACTCTCTTTAAGCGATTTTACAAAGCTCGTGGAGGGAACATCTGGAATCTCAATTACAACAACTTGCTCCTGATTGAATCCCAATTCGAAGTTTCGGATCGCATTCATTTGATTGACCATGATCAGAGTAGACGCGATCAGTAAAAAGGAAATGAAAAATTGAAAAGCTACCAGACCTTTTCTCAAACCCTGCTTCCCAAAATGGATTGAAAGATTCCCTTTTAAAACCTTGATTGGTCTGAGTCCGGATAGAAAAAATGCCGGATAGGCACCAGCCATAGCAGTGATCAACAGAATCAAACCTGCCAATATCCCCAATTGTATAGGTCCATAAACCAGATTCAGCTCTTTTTCGAAAAGGGTATTAAAAGTTGGCAAAATCAATTCAGCCAAAACAACTCCCAAAATTGTGGCGGCCAAGGTGGTCAAAAATGCCTCCGTTAAAAACTGAAAAATCAACTGGGGAAAATTGGCCCCCATGGTCTTTCTAACTCCTACTTCCCTAGCGCGTGTAGTCGCCCTTCCGATGGCCATGGTGGTAAAATTGATACAGGCAATCAGCAATACCAAAAATGCAATCCCTGCCAAAATCCAAAGTAAAGAGGCCTTGGTGGTTTCCAACCCACCGTTTCCAGCGGCTTCGGAAAAATGCATTTCCGAGATCGGAACCAAAGAATAATAGAATTCCCCAGGCACATATTCTTCCCCGAGGGATTTTTTCATCAGGGCCTCCATACCCCTGTGGATACTAGCCACCTGGTCCTCAGATTGAAGCTTGACAATATTACTGCCCCATACATTATACCAAGAATTCATACCTTCCTCATCTGTGAAAAAGTCCATATTTTCTATTGGCATCAACATATCAAACCTCAAAGAAGAATTGGCCGGAACATCTTCCAAAAGTCCACTCACAACATACTCTTGGTAATTTTCACCCATTTTCATTCGAATCGACTTTCCGATCGGATTTGCCTCTCCAAAATATTTTTTAGCCAAAGCCTCTGTGACCAAAACGCTGTATTTATCCTTCAGCTGAGTGGATGGATCTCCCTGCAACAACTGAAAATCAAAAATTTTCAGAAAATCGGGGTTAACCATCAAAAACGGCTGATTCTGGGAGCTCTCGTCCGGTAGTTTTGCCTGAACCGCACTTCCTACCATACCCGAAATCGCCTCAATTTGTGGAAATTCATTTCGAAAGGTTGGCTCCAAAATCATGGGAGATGAAAAAGATTCCGTCATTTCTCCATCCACCATTTCATGGCTTTTTACCCGGTAAATCCGCTCACTTCCGGGATGGAAATTATCAAAGCTCAATTCAAACTGGACAAAAAAGAGAATCAGAATTCCAACTCCAATACCCAGAGACAAGCCAATCAAATTGATACCGGTATGCAACTTGTATTTTAGAAGATTTCGAAATGAAATTTTAAGGTAATTCTTGATCATGGGTAGTTGCACTTTTTTTGATTCATTCCCTTATTCTAGGATTATGCCAGAAAAACCAGCCCAAAATGGCTAAAAAGGCCACTTTCCCTCCAATTCTATTTTCAATTCGAACAATATTGTCCGTCATCGGGCAATCCCAATTTCCTGACTCTTTTTAATTCTGAAAATTTGACCAGAATTCCCTAGCTTACTATAAAAAACGGCATGTACGCAAATAGGCATTATAGCTTATGGATGACGGTGCGTTGGTCCAAAAAATCCTTGGTCAATGGATTGATTTATTCCGCCATTATCGTCATCCTCTATGAAATCACCAAAATTCCTTTTTCCCTGCCTTGGCAGCCTATTTCTGTAATAGGTGTAGCAGTGGCCTTTTTCTTGGGTTTCAAAAACAACTCTTCCTACGACAGGGCCTGGGAAGCGCGCAAAATCTGGGGGGCAATCGTGAACGACAGCAGAACCTTTGCAACAGCCATCCTGTCTTTACCCAATCAGGAGGTTCCTTCCTCTTGGAAAAAAAAGATGATCTTTCGGCATCTGGCCTGGCTAATTTCCCTAAAACATGCCATGCGGAAAGGGAAGCCTTGGGAGCACAATCTCCCGGTCGAAAAAATGGTCTTTACTCCAGGTTTTAAGGAAGAAATGGCCAAAGGATTGGTTGAAGAGGTCAACAGATACCTTTCTGAGGAAGAACTTAAATCCCTTCACTCCTATACGAATATGCCCAGCCAACTACTCAAAAACCAAAGTTTGGATCTTGAGAAACTCCATTCGGATAAAGGGATTAGTGAATTTAAACAAGTCTGGATTCATCAACTGATCTCCCGTTTTTACGATCACCAAGGGAAGAGTGAAAGAATAAAAAACTTCCCTTTTCCCAGACAATATGCCTCCACAGGTCTTTGGATTAACTACATCTTTTGTGCCTTGATACCTTTTGGGCTTTTGGACATTTTTGAGCAGTCCACAGAACTGCATTACTATATGACTGTTCCATTTTCAGGAATTATCATCTGGATTTTCTTTTTGGTAGACCGAATCGGGGACTATTCAGAAAACCCATTCGAAGCCGGTTACAACGATATACCGATTTCATCCATTACCCGGGTTGTAGAAATTGACCTTTTGGAAATGTTGAATGAAAAAGACATCCCCAAACCTTATCCAGTCGAAAACGGATTTTTGATGTAACCCAAAAAAGGAGAAGCCACTTGAGCTTCTCCTTTTTAATAATTGTGGTTTTCAGTTTATTCGTTTTTGATGCTTTTAACTGGATTGGCCCAAGCCGCCTTGAGGGTTTGAGAGGTCACAGTCAAGGCAGCAATTAAACCAGCAATCAGCCCTGCCCAGAGAAAAACGGTCCAATTGATCCCTGTACGATATGCAAAATCATCCAGCCATTCGCTCATTCCAAACCAAGAAACCGGAATAGCTATTAGAAATCCAATCCCAACCAATTTGAGAAAGTCCTTTCCCAGCAAAATCAGGATATTGGAGGTTTCCGCCCCCATCACTTTTCTGATTCCAATTTCCCGGGTTCGCTGCTCAGTTGCAAAAGTCACCAATCCTAAAAGCCCCAAAACAGAAATAACGATAGCCAAGGTTGAAAAGAAAGAGAAAATGGTTTTTACCCTGGCCTCGGCCTCATATTGCCTATTGAATCCTTCATCCATAAAAAGAGGTTCAAAGGGAAAATCAGGCCTAAATTCAGTCCATTCTTCCCTTAAAAATGCAAGAACTTCATCCCGCTTTTCCGAATCAATTCGAATACTTACCTGATTGCTTCTGTCCTGGGATATCAGGAAAACAATTGGAACTATTGGCTGGTGGAGGCTTTCAAAATGAAAGTCCTTCATGACCCCTGTCACAAACCCCCTTCTTCCCCCATACAAAAATTGCTTTCCAACTGCTTCTTCAGGGCTATTCCAACCAATTTCCTTTACCGCAGTCTCATTAAGGATAAAAGCCTCGGTAGAATCGCTGGCTCTCTCAAAATCAAAATCCCTTCCTGAAATGATCGGGATTCCATAGGTTTTGATAAAGTCATGACCTACATGGATATCCGCAATACGGATATTCAATTGGCTCATTTCCCCATTGACTTCAGCTGTAGCACCCTGGGAATCCAACAATCTCCCAGATGGCACTCTGCTGGAAATACTTACTGCCTGGATCCCGGGGTGATTTTCCAAACGGTCTTTGATTATCCTGTAATTATCATTGATTTTCGAATTACTGGGTAAGACTACCATATCCTCTTTCTTGAATCCCAGATCCTTATTTTGCATGTAATTCAGCTGCCTAATCACTACCAGAACCGCTACAATTAGAACAACAGAAATAGCAAATTGGCCGATAACAAGTAATGCTCTGAATTTTTCATGACCCTTTCCGGCTTTAAATGCTCCTTTCAACACTTTGGCTGGTGAAAAACCTGAAAGAAATAAGGCTGGGTAGCTTCCTGATACCAAGCCAACAAACACCACCAAACCAAATATCCAAAGCAGATAATCGGGGTGTTGGAAAAAGTTTATGCTTAAGGGCTTTTCCGCAAAATCAGAGAAAACGGGTAAAAACAGGAATACCAAAATCAGGGCTAAAACTAAGGACAAAAACGTCATCACAAAGGACTCACCCATAAACTGTTTCACAAGCAAGGTCTTATCTGCCCCCATCACTTTTCTTAACCCTACCTCCATGGAACGGAGCGAGGAGCGGGCGGTAGAAAGATTCATGAAATTGATACAGGCAATTAACAGAATAAACAATGCCACTGCCAGATAGATATATACGTAATCAATATTCCCATTAGGCTCAATTTCTGAGTCAAGGTTTGAATTCAAGTGGATATCTGCTATTGGCCAAAGAAACAACTGGGTTCCTTTTGAATAAGGAATCCCCGCACTGGTTTCACCCATATGCCTGTCAATCATAGAAGGCAGCTTTTCTTCAAAATTTTCAGGATCTACCCCTTGGGCCAATTTGATATAGGTGGAAAAATTATTGGATCCATAATTTGACATAAAAGCATCCTGACCTCCATAAAACTGAACAACTGGAAGCATGGAAGCCAAGAAATCAACATGAAAATGGGAGTTCTCAGGCATATCTTCCATGACTCCCCTCACCTGCATGGTGAATTCCATCCCCGCAATTTCAAGGATCAAATCCTTCCCAATAGCAGACTCATTTCCAAAATACCGGTCGGCTGTACTTTTAGAAAGGATAAGTCCATCGGCTTCAGTCAGGGCTTTTTTGGATTCCCCTTCCAAAATCTTCCAGGAGAATACATCAAAAGCTTCGGGATCTGCAAAGAAAAAACGATCTTCTACAAAAGCATTGGAACCGGACTTAATTAGCGGATCAGCATTCATCAGGCGGGCTGATACTTCCACATCCTCTGGAAAATCGGTATCAATCAAATTGGCAAAAGGCGGAGCGGTATGTCCCAAATGAAGGCTAATTTCCCCATCTGGGTTAAACCATGCCCTGGAAACCCTGTAAATCCTCTCAGAATCAGGGTAATGCTTGTCGTAGCTTACCTCATATCGTACATAAAGTAGAATGACTATACTAACGGCCATGCCAACAGCCAAACCAAATAAATTGATCAACACATAAAGTGGATTCTTTTTGGCATTTCTTATGACAATTTTGAAGTAGTTTTTAAACATCAGGATTGTGGATTAAGATGAAAACATATACCCGTACTTGGAAAAGAAAAACAATGAAAGCTGTAGAAGAGCCTATAATTGAACCAGACTAAAAAAGAAAAGTACCGATTAATGACGCTAATCGATACTTTCTCTTCATTCTACTGGGTTGTTAGTGATTTTACTTTTTGATCAGCTTGGTGGATCCGCTCATTGCGATCCCTCTCATTTCAGGATTACCTCGGTAGTAAATATTACCAGATCCGGAAGAAGCTACTTTCATGCTTTCTTGAACGGAAATCCAAGTTTCACCAGAACCGGATTTACCTATTTTCACGGAACCTGCTACCAAATCAATTCCCTCAAAATCTCCGGAACCGGACTGTCCAACTTCCAATTCCTCAACTTCTCCACCTTCAATTTGAACATCTCCCGAACCGCTAATGCCCACGCTCAATTTGCCTGCATTGAGATCCTGCATCTTGATCAAGCCTGATCCTGAAACTCCAATAGCCATCCGATCTGTAGTGACGTCAGACTCTACAAAAATGGCCCCAGAACCAGAAGCACCTAGACCTTCAAGGTCTCTTACAGTGACATAAAAAGTAAGATCCACATTGCGGTAATTCCCTCTTTCCAAACCCAATTTCAGTCTTCCGTCATTTACTTCCGTGATCACCTTATCCAAGGCTATGTTTCCGGATTCGACCCGAACTTCGTCCCTGTTTCCGATTTTCACATATACCTCCCAACTTCCTCCGGATTCAATTTTGGTGAAATTTCCCGGAGTTCGGGTTTCTGTCCCCTGAGCGTTGACTGTGTAGCCCATTAGGAATAAAAGAAAGATTAGAGCAGTGGTTTTGATAGTTTTCATAATTTTTTGAGATATAGATTGGTATTACATATTATTCCAGAGACTATGCCAAGAGAAAAAAACCAGCTTTTTAAGCGCTATTGCCACTTTCCATAAAAAGAACTGTCCGACTTATCTAAGTTTCGACCGTATGCGGACAAACATTCCAAACAAAAACTGGGGGGCCTTCCTAAAATTCAAGCCTTTCATTTCTTGGACTTTAAGCTCTCTAAGTATTAGATGCAGTCGGATTTTAAAAGGTTGCATTCAAAACCTAGGTAAATCAAATAGAAAAAGGTCCCTTGAGGACCTTTTATATTACAGAGTGCTTCGCTTTTCTAAATACCTTGCTATTCACTTTTCAATGAGTTCACTGGATTGGCTGTTGCAGCTTTAATTGACTGGTAACTCGTAGTCAGCAAAGCAATTACAACAGCAAACAACCCCGCCCCTAAAAACACCTGCCAGCCTAATTCCTGTTTAAATTGATAGTCCTTTAACCATTGATTCATAATCCACCATGCGATTGGAGAAGCAATCAAAAAGGCAATCACTACCAGCTTGGTAAATTCCTTGGAAAGCAACACGATAATGCTTCCAATAGTCGATCCCAATACTTTTCTAATTCCGATTTCTTTGGTTCTCTGTTCAGCTGTAAATGCTGTCAAGGCAAACAAACCCAGGCAGGCAATAAGAATAGCAAAACCGGCAAAAATCCCAAAAACCTTTCCTAAACGAACTTCGGATGCATACATTTTTCCAAATCGGTCATCCAAAAAGGAGTAAGTAAAAGGCTGACCCGGGGCCAATTCCTTCCACTTAGCACCAATTAACTCAACAACATCATTTGTATTGGCGGAATTGAAGCGGAAGGAAGCTATCCCCCTTGGGCGATTACTCAAGAAAATCATGACAGGACCAATGTTCTCCTTCAAGGATTCGAAATGAAAATTCTCCACCACCCCGACCACTGTTTTTCCCTGCAAATTGTCCAAGTTCAATTCGTCAAAATCTGCCAAAGCGTAAATTCTTTTTCCAACAGGGTCCCCATCAAAATTGAAGTTACGGGCAGCGGTTTCGTTCAGAATCACTGCATTGGAATCAGAAGGAAAGTCCAAGGAGAAATTCCTTCCTTCCACAATATTCATCCCCATAGTTTCTATGTAATCAAAATCAACTGCCCAGTTTTGAAGACTCACTAGATTTTCGGTTTGCTTTGGGTCTTTTCCTTCCGACCACCATGGAGAATCACTCCTCCAAGTACCCGAAACTGGCAAATACCCTGTAATTGTCCCTGCATCAATCATACTGTTGGCCAAAATTTCTCTTTTGAATGTTTCAACTTGGTCCCCCAATGCATAGACATCATCCACAGTGATGATTTGTTCCTTATTGAAACCTATTTTTTTGTTTTGGATATAATTCAGCTGGTTGAAAACCGCAATGGTGGCAATGATCAGAATAATGGAAATAGAAAACTGAAACACCACCAATGAGCTGCGAATAATCCCACTTTTCAAACCTAAGGACATATTTCCCTTCAAAATGCTGATCGGCTTAAAACCGGAAAGGAAGAAAGCAGGATACGTACCCGCTAAAAAGCCAACAGCTATGGCCCCAAATATCAAAACTCCATAAAACCCACCGGCAGCAAATGGAATTTGAAGAGATCGGCCCGATAATTCATTAAAAACAGGAAGTAAAACCCCTACCAAAGGAATTGCAATCAGGAAGGACACTCCACTCAAAAGAATGGATTCCATTAAAAACTGACGGATCAAATGGGATCTGTAGGAACCCATTACTTTTCGAATCCCTACCTCCTTAGCCCTATTGGAGGATCTTGCAGTGGAAAGGTTCATGAAGTTGATACAGGCTATGATCAAAATAAACAGTGCAATGGATATAAAAAGGTATCCATAGGTTAAGTTGAAATTAGGTTCAAACTCACCTAGAAAATCACTTTTAAGGTGGATATCATTCAAGGCCTGGAGATTGAACTCAACCTTGTCCCCATTGCCATTCATGGCCTCAATGGTTGCACCCTCTCCAAACAAATGACTAAGTTCGGGTTCAAAATACTTTTTGATCAGAGAAGGAAATTTTGCATCCATTGCCTCAGGGCTAGCACCTTCTCTCAGCTTGACATACGTTTGAAAATTATTACTTAACCAAGTGTTGCTTTGAGCCTCCTCCAATCCTTCTGCTGCCAACAAAAAACCAAAATGAAAATGGGTATTCTCTGGAAAATCCTGATACACTGCCGTAATTCGAAAATCTAATCGATTGTCGAAATTGAGGAATTTTCCTACTGCACTTTCTCCCGGAAAATACTTTTCTGCAATACGCTGACTGATCGCCATAGTATTGGGCTCGGCAAGCGGGTTTTCCTGGTCCCCTTCTAAAATGGGCTGTTCAAAAACCTTAAAAAAATCCTTTCCTGCCCATACCGCATCATTTTCCTTGATGCTCTCATCCTCCTTCTTTACCAGATAAGAGCCCTGCTGTCTGAAATGGACTGCAGCTTCTACTTCTGGAAACTCCTCCGGCAAGGTCTCCGCCATAGGAGCGGGTGCATATACCATATCCCAATTATGCCCCCCAAAAATGATGTCACCATGGATCCTATAAATCCGGTCTGAATCTTTGAAGTGCTTGTCATAACTGAGTTCATTGATAACAAAAAGAGTAATGATCATACAAACTGCCACCCCTACGGACAATCCCAGTATATTGATGAAGGTGTAAAACTTATGCTTCATCAGGTTTCTAAATGCTATTTTGATGTAATTTTTAAACATGGCTCAGTTTATTTGAGATAGGTATCTTTTGAATCCAGAGCAGGTATCAAACTCCTGTCTAAGGCTTCTTTTTAGTTTTTATCGTTTTAGGAGAAATTCTCCCAATTCATGCTTTACTACTCTTCTTATTCACTGCGAAGAGAAGTCACCGGGTTAGCAGTGGCAGCTTTGAAAGCCTGATACCCCACTGTCAAAAGTGAGATCAGTACCAATACCAATCCAGCACCGGCAAAAATCCACCAGTTCAAATCCGTCCTAAACGCATAGCTTTCCAACCAGATATTGGAAAAATACCAAGCAATAGGAGATGCAATGACAATTGAAATTAGAATCAAGCCCACAAAATCTCTGGACACCAAAGACAAAATCCCAAAGGTTGATGCTCCCATTACTTTGCGTACACCGATTTCCTTTTTCCTCTTCTCTGCTGTAAATGCAGCCAATCCAAACAATCCCAAGCAGGAAAGGAAAATGGCAGAAGCACCGAAATAGTTGGCAAGTTTGAGTGTTCTCTGTTCGGATGCATAGAGGCTCTGATAATCCTCATCCATGAATTTGTAATTCAAGGTTTGACCGGAGATACCTTCATAGACTTGACTAATTCCGGCAATGGTTTGAGCTTGATTTTCGGATTCTATCCGAATCAGGATTTTTTGGGCAAAATCCGAGTCGTATTTCAGAAAAGCCGGCTTGACTGTTTCTTTCAAGGACTCAAAATGAAAATCCTTGATCACTCCAATTACCTCCATATCATTACCCCAAAGGTTAACGATCTGACCTACAGGATCCAGAAAACCAATGGTTTTTACAGCGGCTTCATTGAGGATGATTTTGCTTTGTTCCTCTCCGAAATCAGGTGAAAAGGACCTTCCTTGAAGAATCTGAAATCCCATAGTCTCAATGAGTCCCATATTGACTGTAATATTCTCAAATTTTATTTGATCTTCAGGATCTTTTCCATCCCAACTTAAACCAATGGTAGAACTTGACAAACCCACCAATGGATGAGAAAGACTTGAGGCATTGGAAACACCGGGAACAGTTTTTACCTGCTCCAATAAGGCCTCCAATTTTTGCGGATCTACTGAGGAGGAATTGAGTTCCAACAAATGAGCTTGATCATATCCCAAGTTTTGGCTTTGTACAAAAGACATCTGCTTCCCTAAAACAGCGATTCCAATGATCAATAGCAAGGAAATTCCAAATTGAAAAACAACCAGTCCTTTTCTGGCCAGGAGCTCTCCGAAACTCCCTTTCACATTGGATTTCATAACTTCCACTGGCTTAAACCTGGATAAATAAACGGCTGGATAAATCCCTGCCATCAATCCGGTTACCACCCAAATTCCAAATAAAATCAGGGTCACATCGAGTTGAAATGCAAGCTCCAAAGATTTGGAAGTAAGTTGATTGAAAAGTGGCTGCAGAAGAAAAGTCGCTAACAATGCCAAAAGCAATGCGAATAAAGATAACATCAGGGACTCTGTGATAAATTGGGTAAAAAGTCCACCCCTGCTGGCACCCATTGACTTCTTTACCCCAATTTCTTTTAAGCGGCTCATGGATCTGGCAGTAGTCAGATTCATGAAATTGATACAGGCGATGAGAAGGATAAATACCGCAATCCCTGAAAATATCCTCACATAGGAAATCCTTCCACCTGCTATCTTTCCCTCTTCATAGCTTCCATAGAGGTAGGTATCTCCAAATGGCTGGACAAAAGCCGAAACATTGGATTGAGCATTCTTGGACTTTATAAAGCCGTGGATTTGCTCATTAAACTGCTCCACATCACTTCCTTTCCTGAGCAAAAGGTGTATTGAGGAGTTAAAATTATCCCAATGTGCACCATCCCCCAGCATTTTTAGAAAGTAAGGGAAAGCCAGTAGGTATTCGGGTTTTCGGATGTCCAAATCACCATAATCCCGATAAACACCCGTCACCTCCACTTCATTTTGAAAATCAAACACCTGCCAGTGAAGTGACTTACCCAACGCCTGGGCCGGACTTCCAAACAACTTGGAGGCAAGTGATTCAGACAATACCACTGAATTAATTCCGGTAAGTGCATTTTCCTTGCTACCGGCTAAAAAATCTATATCAAAAATCCCAAAATAGTCCTGATCAACGAAGTAGCCTTCAGCCTCCATACTGTTCTCACCGCTTTCAAACATCACTCCATCGATGTAAGGAGAAAGTCCAGTAGCCAATTCAACCTGCGGAAACTCTTCCTTTAAGGCCTCTGCCATTGGGGCTGGTGTATAATCAATAGTAATCAGACCATTGGCATTGTTATGATTGGTAAGCACAGAATAGATCCTGTCGATCTTGTTGTGGTATCGATTGATACTGAGTTCATCTTTGACCCAAAACATGATCAAAACAACCGTTGTAAGACCTGTAGTCAGACCAAAAAGATTAATAAGGAAAATGTGCTTGTGCTTCAAAAAGCCCCTAAAGGCCAAAAGAATCTGATGGCGTAACATAACTTGAATTTTTGGATTTTTTCCTTGGGATGTACTTTTAGAAAACGGGAAAAGCCCTAGTAATTGGAATCTGATTTACCGTTAATTTTCAAATCCCATAGGCATAGTCTGACAAGGCATAAGGAAATCCAAGTCTCCCTGATGCCCACCATTCGGTACTGGGGAAGTCTCCACAAATCAGAAACCTTACTCCTTAAACCCAGCAAAACAGGAGTGAACTATCCCTTCTCGCTAAAAATCTAAGGGGTTGAATTATACGTGAAACTGCTCGCGAATATTCTCGGTAACTACCTTACCATCGAAGAGATTGATCACTCTATGCGCATAATTGGCATCATAGGGTGAGTGAGTTACCATCACAATGGTAGTCCCTTCATTATTCAGCTCTTCCAATAGCCTCATCACTTCTTCCCCGTTTTTGGAGTCCAAATTACCAGTAGGTTCATCCGCCAGAATTACAGAAGGCTTGGCAACAATAGCCCGGGCAATAGCCACACGCTGCTGCTGACCTCCGGAAAGTTGCTGAGGAAAGTGATTTCTCCTGTGCATGATATTCATGCGTGTCAAAACTTCCTCTACCCTTTTTTTTCGTTCATCGGCAGGAATCTTCAAATACAGAAGGGGCAACTCCACATTTTCAAATACTGTAAGTTCATCGATCAAATTGAAGCTTTGAAAAACAAAGCCAATATTTCCTTTTCTGAGGGAAGAGCGCTGTCTTTCAGAAAATTTAGAGACTTCCTGGTCCAAGAAATAATAAGCTCCTTCATCGGGGTTGTCCAAAAGTCCTATAATGTTTAGCAAGGTGGATTTTCCACAGCCGGATGGACCCATAATAGCTACAAACTCACCTTTTTTAACTTCAATTTGGATTCCGTCCAAGGCGGTTGTTTCAACTTCCTCCGTCGTGTACAGTTTCCGGAGATTGACAGTCTTGATTACATTAGTCATGTTTGAGTAGTTAATGGTTTATCTCAGTTCTAATACTTCATTGTTTCCAAAATTCTCATAGCCGGAGACGATGACTTTCTCTCCTTCCACCAATCCTTCCAATACCTCATAGTATTCCGGATTTTTCCTTCCCAGACGGATGGTTCTTTTTTCTGCATTTCCGGTTGTTGGATTGATCACAAATACCCAATTGCCACCGGTATCCTTGAAAAATCCTCCAGTTGGCAAAAGCAAACTCTGCTCACTATCTCCCAATTCCAAGCGAATCCTCACACTTTGTCCTCTACGGATTCCCTGAGGACTTTCCCCCGTAAAAGCCATATCCACCTCAAATCGTCCATTAGTGATCGTTGGATACAGTTTTATGATTTCAAGTTCATGTTCCTGGCCACTTAGTGTAAACTTCCCTCTTAAACCTTTTCCTATACGAGGCAGATACAATTCATCAATTGGTACTCTCACCTTAAATTCATCCAGAATATCTATTTGTCCATATCTCTGCCCTGAGTTGATGGCCTGTCCTATTTCAATTTGTTCCATAGCCAGCTGTCCAGCAATTGGAGCAGTGATGACAAGGTTATTTAAAATTCTCCCTACTCCGTTTAGAGAAGCTTGCATGCGGTTCTCGGACTGACGAAGTTGATTCAATTGGATAGATCGGGCTATCGAATCATTTTTATAAGAAGTATAGGTGAGTTTCCTGCGCTTCAGGTTGTATTCATATTGCTCTTTGACTTCCTCAAACTCACGATCAGAAACCAGTTTCTTTTCATGAAGCTCCTTGAAACGTTGGTATTGGGGCTCTAGCAAACTGATTTGATAATCTATTTCTGCCAATTGGCCCTGCTGGTTCAAATCATTTTGATCCAAGAGCAGACGGGTCTGCCGAAGATTATTGATTTGCTCATAAAGCATAGTTTCCCTTTGCATCACATCCAATTGAAGATTGGAATTAGTCAGAGCCAAAATCGTATCTCCCCTTTCAACCAAAGCACCTGACTCCCGAACTACATTTGCCACCATTCCCCCCTCTATCGCATCCAGATAAAAAGTCTGTGCCGGTTCAATTTGACCAGAAACCAAAATGTAATCTGTAAACTCCCCAGTTTTAACCGAGGCAATACTCAACCTGTCCTCTTCCACGTTCATCGTAGAGCGATGATCTGCAAAGCCCAATTGGTAAACAACTCCGGCAAGCAAAACGACTCCGCCAAATCCCCACGCAATCCGTTTCAGGGTCCAAGTCTTCTTTTCAATTTTTCTATCCATATTACTAATGCCATCATTCTTTGGCTATTCCTTTTATGCCAAATGATGTGCCATGAAGAAAAAGGCTTTTTGAGGGCTTTTTGCAGGTTTTACAAAAAATGGCACCTACAAGTCTCGAACAATTTCGTCCGCCAGCGAACAAAGATGAATCAAACTGAATTTTTTATTCTTAACTTTTGATGACGGGGAATGTAAAAAAAACCGGTCAAAAACGTCCGAAAATGACCCTTTTTTGAAATTTACGCCTCATAAAATATTTCGGCAGGCTTTTGGAACAAAGGATTGCATCTGAAAAAAGGACAATTAATTCATGATTTAAACCATTTATAATGAACGAGCAAAGAATTGGTAAAATCCTGATCATAGATGACAATGAAGATCTTCTAAAAGCAGCGAAAATTTTTTTGAAAAGGCATTTTGCACAAGTAGATACAGAGACCAATCCGGACCTGATTCCTATCCTTATTCATAATGAACAATATGATGTCATCTTGTTAGATATGAATTTCACTAAAGATGTGAGTTCGGGACAGGAAGGCTTTTATTGGTTGGACCGAATTCTGGAACTTGACCCCTCTGCAGTGGTAGTATTGATCACAGCCTATGGGGATGTCAACCTAGCCGTAAAAGCGATAAAAGAAGGAGCAACAGACTTTGTCCTAAAACCCTGGGAAAACGAACGCCTACTGGCCACACTCAATGCTGCCCTTCAGTTGCGACAGAAAAAATTGGAAATAAACCTCCTAAAAGACCAACAACAAACCCTCCAACAGGATATTGACAATAAATTCAGGGACATTATCGGTCAAAGCCCTTCAATGCAAAAGGTTTTTGAAACCATTGAGCGAGTTGCAAATACAGATGCAAATGTCTTGATTTTAGGAGAAAATGGAACCGGAAAGGAACTGATAGCAAGAGCCATTCATAGGCACTCCAGAAGAAACAGGGAAACTTTTGTGGGTGTGGACCTCGGATCTATTACCCAAACCCTGTTTGAGTCTGAATTATTTGGACATAAAAAAGGCGCATTTACAGATGCTAAAGAAGACAGGGCAGGAAGATTTGAGCAGGCGCACAAAGGAACCCTGTTTTTGGATGAAATCGGAAACCTTCCCTTGCCTTTACAGGCCAAGTTATTGGCAGCTCTTCAAAACCGTCAAGTGACACGGGTTGGTGCCAACCGAGCAGTTGATGTCAATATCAGGTTGATCTCTGCTACAAATATGCCCATTTACGATATGGTCTATGACAACAGCTTCCGTCAAGATCTTTTGTACCGTATCAATACCATTGAAATCCTGCTCCCTCCACTCCGAGAGCGGGTGGATGACATTCCTTTGCTTACGGAACATTTTATTTCTTTCTATTCCAAAAAATACAATAAGGACATTAGAAAAGCATCCGATCCCTTACTCAAGCGAATGTTGAAATACCACTGGCCCGGAAATATCCGGGAACTGCAACATAGCATTGAGCGGGCGGTGATCATGAGCAACCACAACATTCTTCAGCCAGAGGATTTATTTCTTCAAAAAATGAATCAGCCTGAAAAACAGGAAGAAAATGTAAGCTTGGAGCATTTGAACATAGAGGATGTAGAGCGGATTCTGATACGAAAAGCCTTGCAAAAACATAACGGTCATATCACCCGGGCTGCAGAGGAGTTGGGACTGACCAGATCCTCCTTATACAGAAGACTTGAGAAATATGGTCTATAGAAGGTTCTCTGTTGGTATAATCATCCGAATTTTAGGAATAACCCTTTGTTTATTTTTAGGGATATGGCTGCATTTCAGCCAAGGACTTTGGTTGGCCCCCATGATTTTGGGATTAGTGGTGGCGGCTTTGGCGGGTGAAATGATTTATTATGTCAATTCCATCAATCACAAGCTTGCCCGCTTTCTGGATTCAATACGCTTTACCGATTTCTCCTCTTCTTTTTCTTCTGACAGTAAAATGGGAAGCTCATTTCGAGAAGTCAATATGGCTTTCAATGAGGTGATGGAAGCTTTTAAGCAGACTCGTGCAGAAAAAGAAGAGCAAATGCTTTTTCTACAAGTTATTATTCAGCACATCAATACTGGGATTTTGTCTTTCAATTCCCAAGGTAAAATCGGGGTGATCAACAATGCAGCAAAACATCTGCTTCAAATTCCACAGTTCCGGGATATTACGGATTTGGGTAAGCTTTCTCCAACTTTGTTGAAAGAAGTACTTGAGATAAAACCCGGACAGCGGATTTCCTATAAAGTAAACCCGAGTCTTTACCTGATCATCCAGTCCACCTCCCTGAAAATGGAAGGACAAAGTTGGACCTTATTGTCTTTGCAGAATATCAATGCCGAACTTCAGGCAAATGAACTGGAAGCCTGGCAAAACCTGACCAAGGTTCTGCGACATGAAATCATGAATTCCATTACTCCGATTTCCAGTTTGGTAGAATCTCTGCGCACTATTTTGGATGAGGACAGCTATGTGCAGCAGGAAGGCTTCTTGGTCAAAAAAGAAGGTTTTCAGGATATTCAGGAAGGATTGGATACAATTGCCAACCGTAGCAAAGGCTTGGTGAATTTTGTCAATGCCTACAGGGATTACACCAATATCCCTCAGCCCAGGAAAGAGTTAGTTCGAGTTGATTTATTATTTGACCACGTGTATGGGTTGATGAAGGAGGAGTTGAAATCCCAGGAAATTGAATTCATAAAAAAGGTGGAGCCCAAAGAGTTGGAGGTACTTTGTGACCAGGATCAAATCACCATGATCTTGATTAACCTGGTCAAGAATGCCTATGAATCCCTACAAAATCAGTACTCTCCCCAAATTACACTTTCCGCAGTTGGGCAAGGGGATATGGGAACATTAATACATGTAGAAGATAATGGGCCCGGAATTGTTCCAGAGGCATTAGAAAGAATATTTGTACCCTTTTTCACCACAAAAAAAACCGGTTCGGGAATTGGATTGGCCATTTCCAGACAAATCATGAATCTCCATCGGGGAAGTTTGAATGTGTATTCCGAACTTGGAGAAAAAACCGTATTCACACTTTCTTTTAAATAATTTTCTATCCTTCATGGTTTCTTTGATTTTCGAGCCATTAATGGAAAATAAAGAATCCCTATTATTACTTAAAAGCCTCAAAGATTTGTATATTACTACTAGTCAATTAACTAGGTTTGGCCATGAATATCAACCCAAAAATCACAAAGGCTTTTAATCATTTCAAGGGGATTATCCACGCCATAGGCTCTGATGGAGTGGTTACCAGAAATGAATACAATGATTTAAAACTATGGTGCAAAGCCCATGAAGGAATCTGCACTGACCCTCCCTTCAATCTTTTTTATCAGGAGGTAAAAACAATTATTGACACCGGAATAATGACTTCAGAGGAATTGCATGACATGATTGGAATCATGCAGCGTTTTGAATCCAAATTTCAAATTGGAGAAGAATCCAACAGGCATCTCCATTACTTACAAGGCTTATGCTATGGCATTCTCGCCGATGATCAAATCAACAAATATGAGATTGAGCTTCTACAAAAATGGCTGGAAAACAACGGGCATTATTTGGAAAAACCACAGTTCAAACACTTATACGGCTTACTCCTTCAAATGAATGACATCACAGCATTGAATCCCGAGCAGCATAAACTAGTGCGGAATTCACTTACCGAAATCGTGCAAATGGAGGATTGATTGATTCGGAAAAATGAAAGAGCCTGAAGTCTAATCATTGTGAACTTCAGGCTCTTTTTTTTAAAATTTCCCGGTTAGTGAAAGGACCCAATTCCTACCCGGACCGGAAATCCCCGAACTGTAAGAACGATAGCGTTGATCAGTGATATTCTCCAATCCAAGATTAAAAGAAATATACTGGTTCAGAGAATACATCCCTTTGAAATTCAAAGTATACCAAGAAGGAGAATAGTTGTTTCCATTGGCATCTTTGGCGTAAATCTCTGATTTGGAGCGTTCCTCTACAGGCAGTTCATTGAAACTTTTTTCCGCTTGGTAAAAGGCATTAAGTTCTAAGCGAAGTTTCTTTCGACTATAAGTCAACCTACTTACCCCAAACAAAGGAGCAGCATGTCGGGAAGGGCTGATACTTCCATCATCCAATTCCTCCTCTCCTTTTTGGAAATTTAAATCGGATGTGATCCCAAAACCACCTGGCAAATCCACCTCAATACCAGCCTGAACCCCATAAACTCTTGCTACAGCTGCATTCTGAATTGCTTGAACCTGACTCAACTCCCCTTCATATAGAATGCTGTCCAAACCATTCAACTGGTAATTTCTCCGGACGAGGGCATTTTGAAGGTTGGTATAGTAAGCCGTCAAATCCAATTTGACCGTTTCTCCAAGAAGTTTAGCCAGTCCAAAATCGATATTGTAGGCATTTTCAGCCTTGAGATCAGGATTGGGAACAGTAACGCTTCCTGGCTCAGAATCGAAAATTTTACCTATATCATCCACATTGGGCGAACGAAATGCAGTCCCGAAATTGGTACTGATAATCCAACTCTTCGATGGCTTCCATACTGCACCTATACTACCGCTCAACGCTCCGTCGGAAGTATAAGCTTCTGTGAAGGGAAATGGATAATAGGGAAGATTATTGCTAAAATCGGCATCTAGAACAAATACATTGTATCTCAATCCTCCCTGCATGGTTACTTTTTCAGAAATACGATACTCATCATTCACGTAGACACCAAATGATTTCCATGTAGAAATTGGATAACGAGAGGCGCCATTTTCCTCAATGTTGGTTGTAATATCCGTGACATATCCCTTAGAGTTTACATCATCGACCACATATTCAGCTCCGTAAAATAGCGTATGCTTCCCATCCAAGGCCTTCGTGAAATCCCAATTCAATGAATAAGCCTCCACCTTTTCCACTTGGATGCTTCTGATCTTCTTGTTCAATGAGCGGTCAATCCTACTTTCTTCAAAATATTGCTGTGCCAGACGAATGTTCATTCGGTCATACACTTTCGCATTGCCTTGGTGAGTAATGCTCAGGTTATTCATCATCCACTTTTGTGGTCCGTAATCCCATTCTGCATATCGAGGCAATCCATCTCTCAGGCGGTTATGGCGGTCATAACGCCCATATTTTGAAGTTTCTGAATAGTGAAAACCATATTGAAAGTCCCAATTGTCATTTGGCTTAAAGCGAACTTTTTGCATCAAATTAAGCTGGGAATAAGCGGAAGGTACTTGAAGCAAAGGATCTTTTTGCTGGATCACTACATCTTCTCCATTTTGCCTGATCATATGGAAAGGCTTGAGGTAATCTACAGGACCATTGCTTCCCTGTCTCAAGTCATCATAATCCCAATGGCTAACACTTGTAGCTAAGGCCCATTTATCCCAGCCCAAATTCACATCAAAATGTCCCGTCTTTTCCTTATTGGCAGAGGAGTATCTGGTGATAGCATTTCCATTTACCTGAAGTTTGTCAGAACCGGAAAACTTTGGACTCAGGGTCTGAAAACTCATCACCCCTCCTATTGCATCACTACCATAGATCACTGAACCCGGGCCAAAAAACACCTCTGTTTTTTCAATGGCAAAAGGATCTAGGTTGATCACATTCTGAATATTGCCTCCACGAAAGATGGCCGTATTCATACGTACCCCATCTACGGAGTATAATAAGCGATTGGTAGCAAAACCCCGAATCATAGGACTTCCTCCTCCTTGTTGACTCTTTTGAATGTAAACTTTCCCTGAAATCCCTAACAAATCAGCAGCAGTCTGGGGGTTTTGAAAGGCAATGTTTTCTGCTGAAACTGCGGAGATTCGGGAAGGGATGTTCTCGGAACTTTGCACCCAGCGCGTCGCCGAAACCACTGTTTCAGAAAGATTTAGACTACTGGGTTCGAGGAAAAGAACGAAACCCAAATCTTTCAATTCATGATAGGTCTTTACCTGTTTTTTATATCCAAGTAAGCGAAATTCTATTTTTTCACTTGACTCAAACTTAGAAATATCAACCTGACCTTTAACATCGGTATAGGCGAAGTTTTCCGGACTCGAATTGCTGACCAATACCAGCTCTAAAGGAATTCCGGATTCCTTCTCTTTGACTGTCAGTGTTTGGGCATGAGCCATGAAGGCATAACTCAACATCCAACAGACAAAAATCAATCTGTACATTAGAATAAAATTAAGTTAAACGATTTGAATGGGCTTTTGGAAATACAAAACCAGTCCCGAAATAAACACCGGGAAAAAGCCTTTTTAAGGAAAGTTTAACTCAATTTAGGAGGCATAAAAATGGGGGAAACCACCAAAGAGACCCAATTAAAGACGTAAGTAGAAAAATGGCTCTCAGGAGTATCTAAAACGGAAAAAAAATGACCAAAAACAATTGGAAGATAAAGGGTTCTGTAAAAGTTTTGAATGACGTCCAGAGAATCATGGTCCAATGGTCCTTCCCCGAAAAGACTGTTTGAAACCTCCTCTATTTTCTTTTTTAGGGCGGTCTCCTCTTGGTCCCACCAGACTGTATAAATGACGGAGTCCCCTGTTATTTCACTGGAAACGATATCATACATTTCACCGCGGTACTCAAATTCCCTTTCATGTTCCCATCGAAGTTCCTCTTCGCTCTCTTTTCGGGAAAATTTTAAAATCAATAACCTATCCTCCTCTATTCCCTCTTCCAATTTGGCCTTGACTTCGGACTTCACACTTTCCTGACGAAAATGCAATACAGTCAAAATCAATGTCCCCGGTAAGGTCATGAGAATGAGCAGCGATATGGAGATGATTTTAAGATTCACCTGGTCGTAGGAATCCAACAATATCGGACTCAATTCAAAATTTTAAAACCTTCCTTACACTGATCAGCTATTAAATCATTTAAGCATAGATTTTCCGGTTTTGAATAAATAAGGAGCACTCATTCAAAATATAAATCCGCATTCAAGTCACAGGTTGAATCCCCACCTACAAAAAGCTTAAATTGACCGCCCTCTACTACCCAATCACCAAAATTGGTATAGAATCCCAAACTTTGTTCACTGATGGTAAATTTCACCAGTTTGGATTCACCTGGTTCCAGTTCGATTTGTTGGAAACCCTTCAATTCCCGAACAGGTCGACTGATCGAAGCCACCATATCACGGATATATAGTTGAACTGTTTCTTTTCCTTTAAGCTTTCCTGTATTCTTCACCAAAACACTCAATTCAATTTCCCCGCCCTTTGAAAGCCGATCGGAACTCAACTTTAAATCTTGATATTCAAAGGAAGTGTAACTCAATCCATAGCCAAATGGAAACAATGGTTCATTTGGAGAATCAATGTAATGAGACCAAAAAACCACATTATTGCCTGGATTGGTCGGTCTACCGGTATTTTTATAGTTATAGTAAATCGGAACTTGTCCCACATTTCTGGGAAAAGTCATGGGGAGTTTACCACTAGGATTATAATCTCCATGCAGTACAGAAGCAATGGCATGCCCACTTTCACTTCCCAAGTGCCAGGCTTCAACAATGGCTGGAATATGATTTGCTGCCCATTCAATAGCTAAAGGTCGACCATTCATCAAAACCAAAACGATGTTTTGGTTGACTTTATAAACCTCTTCCAACAACTCTTGCTGCAAACCGGGCAGCCCCAAATCCGCACGGCTTCTCGCCTCTCCTGATTGGAAACCATTTTCTCCCAATACCATTACCACAACATCAGCCTCCTTAGCCATGCTAACAGCTTCAGATAGACCATCCCTGTTATCAGTGTTTATTTTTACTTCAATGGCAAAGTTCGGTGTTCCTTCCACCAACACAGGGCCTTCTGCATATCGAATTTCATTTTCACCGAGAGCATTCAGCCCTTCCAAAACTGAAACAGCTGAATTGGGTTCAACCATCGCTCTCCAACTTCCCAAGGGACTATCCTTATCCTTGGCCAAAGAACCTATCAATGCAATGGTTTTTCCCTTTTTTGGAAGGGGAAGCAGATTTCCTTCATTTTTCAAAAGGACAATTGACTTTTGTGCCATATCTAAGGAAGCCCTTTTAATTTGATCACTTCCAACAATATCTCTTTCCCTTTCTGGGTCACAATAGCGATAAGGGTCCTCAAAAAGTCCCAATTCAAACTTTATTCTTAAAATCCTTCTTACCGCATCATCAATATCGCTTTCCTTGACTTTCCCTTCCCGTACCAAATCAACTAAATGCTCCACATACAAGACGGATTCCATATCCATATCAGATCCTGCATTTGCCGCAATTTGTGCTGCTTGCTTTCCATCTCGAGCTACCCCATGTGGGATCATTTCAGCAATTGATCCCCAATCCGATACCACAAAGCCATCAAACTCCCATTTTCCTTTTAATATTTCACGCTGAAGAAATGAGTTTCCAGTAGCAGGAATTCCATTCAGCACATTAAAGGAATTCATAAAAGTCCTCACATTGGCATCCAAAGTTGCCCTGAATGGAGGAAATATTTCATTGTATAAAGTGGAGGTTCCCACATCTACGGTATTGTAATCTCGGCCTGATTCTGAAAATCCGTATCCTGCAAAGTGCTTTGCTGTAGCTATAATCGTATGAGGTTGGGAAAGGTCATCCCCCTGAAAGCCTTTTACACGTTCAAAGGCAATCCTGCTTCCCAAATAAGGATCTTCCCCAGCTCCTTCCATCACTCTGCCCCATCGGGCGTCCCGGGAAACATCTACCATTGGAGCAAAAGTCCAATGGATTCCAGCAGCACTTGCTTCCAAGGCTGCCATCTCTGCAGATTTTCTAATCGCATTCATATCCCAACTTGCCGCCTCAGCAAGAGGGATTGGGCTCAAGGTTTTAAAACCGTGAATTACATCATATCCAATGATCAAAGGAATCCCAAGCCTGGTTTCCTCCACCGCTATTCGTTGCACTGTACGGACATTTTCAACACCAGTTACATTGAGCATGGATCCGACCCATCCCTTTCGCAGATGTTCATATTTTCTTGCAGCATCCCCATCCTGAGGAGCTGGGCCTGTCACTTCCCAAAATCCATTATACTGATTCATTTGACCAACTTTTTCCTCCAAAGTCATCAAAGCCAGCAAGGAATCCACACGGGATTCTATCGAAACATCTTTTTGGATTGTTGAAGTCGGGTGCTGGAATCGGAAGGAAACAAAGAGGAACAACAGGGATACAAAAGCTATACTGAAGTATTTCATAACGTATGGGGTTTTGCCTAACTCTCGAGTACCTTCAAAAAGAAAGAAGGTACACCAAGGTACCCCCTCTTTCCAATAGTTTACCAATCAATAATTAGTTGAAATCCTGACAATTATCAGTTTAAATTAAAAAAACTTTCAGCATCATCTATTTCCGGGATGATATCTCTCCTCCGCTTTAGCTTCCACATCCTCTTTATAGAAAGCCACTTCTTTGAAATTTGCATCGGCATACCGTTGGGCTTGATCCAGAAAATGTGGAGAATCAGGATGCCCACTTTGACCTCCTGCCAAAATACTTTTTGCACGGACTTTTTCACCAAACTCCACTACGGCGACAAAACTGTTTCCAGAGCTTCCATAAAGTCTTTTTGTACCCTCTTTGATACTGGAACCATAGCTTGCCAATGCTCCCCAACGTCCGGAACCCAAACCAATTGGAATATATGGTTTATCATCGTCATATTTCAGATCAATATCTCCTGTAAGCCTCTGAAACCGGTTCACTTCTCCCCATGGCACATTCCAATTTCCAAAATCTGCAGTCATTTGATCTATGGTTTCCTCAAACACCTCCAGCATTTCCTTTTGCACCTCAGGTTCTGAATGTTCCGCTAATTTTTCATTCTCCACCAAATCAAAAAGGTTTCTAAATTTCTGCTGGTAATTCATCCCATAAAAATGGGCAAGACTCATCGCTACAGATTCTTTGGAGGTTCGGAAATCCCAAGCCTTCAGAACCCCAATGGCCTCTGCCAATTCATTCGATCCACCTTGATTTTCAAATGCGGATACCAATGGAGGAATCAAACGCTCAAATGCGGGAATAAAGGGATCATATGCCAACTCCTGAAAACTATCCAATGTCAAATCATGGGCATCTTGAAGAACTTTGACCGCATGAATACCTCTAAAATTCTCTCTATCCGGAGCCATGTAAACCGGATAATCTTCTTGTTTTGGACTGAACTCACCAGCTGCTGTAAATGGGGTTGAATTACAATTTTGAATCCAACCGGTTTCTGGATTTAATAGGTGAATACTTTCATCCACAGTATGAAGCCCTTGCCAGTCTGTAGCCGGATTTGAACCATCAACTGGTTTTGAAAAATCAAACTCTGCATTCCTTCGAGGGATGAAGTTCCCGTGGAAATAGGCAATATTCCCTTCCGAATCCGCAAAAACCGTATTATTTGAAGAATTGGTACGGATATCCATCATCGCCCGAAACTCTTGGTAGTTATTCAATTTTGTCCTGGTAAAACTTTGGATCAAAGCATTCACGGGGTCCCAGTTAATTTTTGTAGCTACCCATTTTCCGTCCAACATATGGGTAATGGGCCCGTGATGAGTTCTGTAAAAGGTAAATTCCTTTTCTCCAATGGCATCCCCCTCCTTATATTTCAGCTTGATTTTTTGGGATTGCACATCCCTAAATTCCTCCCCGTATTTGTATTGAATTTTCCCTTCCTGTTCAACGATTTCTTCCTGAAACTCATCGATAAAATCCACAAAAGTGGAAGTATGAATCCAGCCGGTTTTTTCATTGAATCCCTGATAGACAAAGAACTGTCCCCAGGTAACTGCCCCGTAGGCATTTAAACCTTCTTCACTAACTACGTGAACTTCTGGGCGGAAATAAAATGAAGTATGAGGGTTGATCAGAAGCATGGCATTCCCTGATTGGGTTAATTTCCCTGAAACCGCAATTCCATTAGAACCTTTTGGTTCCTCATAGGGATCCGGATGTACTAAACCATCACCAAAGTCCGACATGGACAAAGCTTTATTTTCCTCATAAAAGGCTTGGATTCTTTCTGTGGAAATCCGCTCAATATCCCCACCAATTGAACCTTCAAAAAAGTACATGGGGAACCAGGGTTCATAATGGGTAATTACTTGTGGTTTTACTTCCGGATGTGTAGCCAAATAATAATTGATCCCATCTGCGAAGCCTTGACACAATTCTTTCAACCAATCAGGAGCTGATTGAAATGCCGCAATGGCTTCATCCTCGGTCATATACATCCGGGCACGAAGATCACTATAAATAGACTTTTCTCCTTCCAACTCTGCCAGGCGCCCTATAGCCCAGACATAATTTCTCTCAACCCTACGGAAGTCATCCTCACATTGGGCATATAAAAGCCCAAAAACAGCATCCGCGTCGGTTTTTCCATAAATATGTGGAACACCAAAATCATCTCTGATAATTTCTACATTTTGGGCACGAGCTTCCATTCTCTCCTCCTCAGATTGGGGCGAGGATTGGCAGGAATAAATCCAAAAAGGCAACAGATAAAGGAATAATCTCTTTTTCATAGTATGTTTATTTCTTAAGGAGGGGTGTAAATAGCGAAGGAAAATACAAGAAAACGCTTGCCAGGACAATCCGAATTTTTAGCGGTGTTCGTGATAGTTATTAGCGGGCAATTTTCTTCTTAACTGAGAAATGAATTCAGGTGAAATTGAAAAACCTTCCTCCCACGCTATAAAAATTTGTTCGATTTGTTGTACCGAGCTGGCTCCTATTACCAAGGAAGCAACCGCTTTTTGATCCAAACCAAAACGGATTAAAACAGCCTCCGGAGAATATCCATGGGACTGAATTTCCTTCCTAAAAGAAACCACTTTCTCAGCATTGTAATTTAAATAAGGCCGTTCAGGTTTATTAATGAGCATTCCCTTTGCCAAAGCTCCTCTAACCAAAACCCGGGTCTTGGATTGCTCCAGTACAGGAAACACCGTTTCTTCTGGTCGCCTATCCAAAGGGTTGTATTGCATCATAAAGGTTACTGGCGGATTCATTTCCATAACTTTTCGGATCACATTGGGACGGATAGAAGAGATACCAAAAGCCCGGATTTTACCCTGAGTTTTCAACAGTTCAAATGCTTCAAGAGTCTCTTCCCATGGATCATCCAAGGTACCTCCATGCAATTGATAGAGATCAATGTAATCCGTTTGAAGTCTTTTTAGACTTTTCTCCACTGCTTCCAAAATGTACTTTTTGCTGGGATTCCAGTCCCAGCCGCTCCCATCTTCTCTTATTTGATTTCCCACTTTGGTAGCTAGGATCAAATCCTTTCGCCGGGATTGAATGGCAAAACCAACCGATTCTTCATTCAGTCCATTCTGATACAAATCAGCCGTATCCAGCATTGTAATTCCACCAGCAATGGCTGCATCAATGATGTTTAAATCGCTTCTTTTATCCCCTGAAAGAGACATACAGCCCAACGCAATTTGAGAAACTTCAAAATTGGCCAAGGGTAATTTCACTTTTTCCATTTGATTTTCAGCAGGTTGACATCTTCAAACAATCTGAATTAGAAGAAGAGGTTTTTTTTACAGTTTAATAATTCAAGAAACTACTGCATTCCTTCTTAAATCCCTATTTTTGGGTGCTTAAAACCTATGAAAATGAAAAAAATTGCTGTTTTCACTTCTGGAGGAGATAGTCCGGGAATGAATGCCTGCATTCGGGCAGTAGTTCGAACTGCCATCTATAAAGGACTTGAAGTATACGGAATCAGCCGTGGGTATGAGGGAATGATTGATGGAGACATCAAGCGTATGCACTCCCATTCGGTGAGTAATATCGTTCAGCGCGGCGGTACTATTTTGAAGTCCGCCAGATCTATGGAATTCCGAACTCCCGAAGGCAGAAAAAAAGCCTACGACAATCTAACTAAGCTTGGAATCGAAGGTATCGTTGCTATTGGTGGAGACGGTACTTTCACCGGGGCAAAAGTTTTCTTTGAGGAATTCGGAATCCCGACCATTGGCTGTCCCGGAACAATAGACAACGATCTATATGGCACCGATTATACCATTGGGTTTGATACTGCGGTCAATACTGCTTTGGAAGCAATCGATAAAATCAGAGATACAGCTGCCGCTCATGACCGAATATTCTTTATTGAGGTAATGGGAAGAGATGCAGGATTTATTGCGGTAGAATCCGGTATTGGTGGCGGAGCTGAGTTTGTGATGGTACCTGAAACAAAAACGGACCTCAACAATGTCGTTAAATCCCTGAAAAACCTTAGAAAAACCAAAACCTCCTCCATCATTGTGGTGGCTGAAGGTGATGATGAAGGCAATGCGGAGACCATCATGAAGAAGGTCAAAGAAAAAATAAAAGATTCCCACAAAGAATTCAAGGTAACAACCCTAGGTCATATTCAAAGAGGAGGAAATCCTACAGCCCGTGACCGTGTATTGGCAAGCCGATGCGGAATGGCAGCAGTGGAAGGACTTTTGTTGGGACATCAATATCATATGGCCGGTGTAATGAACCAAGAAGTCGTTTATACGCCTTTTGCTGATTGTATCGGAAAAACCAAGCCTTTGATCAAGGATCATTTAAAACTAATCGAAATTCTAAGCATATAAAATGGGCTATATCCCTGTATTTGTAACTGTAACGGCTGCCTGCATCCTGTTTTTTCTGACGGTGAAAAACTCCCTTCAGAAAAAACTGAACAGGCAGGGAGAACTACATGCTCAACTCAGGAATCTTCTTCCCGAATTGGAAACTGAAGAAAGCGAGATTTCTGACCCTGAAATCATAATTGAAAAACTGAAGTTGAAAAAAACAGAGAAAAAACTTCTCTCTGATGCCCTCAAAATAATCAGAGAGCTTAAAATCAATAGACTCCAGTACAACCAACTGATCAAAAAAGCCCCTTACAATTGGGTGGCAAAAATCAGTGGATTTCAGGCAATCTGACTTTCAATCCATTCCAAAATTTCTTTTTCCTGACTGGGATGGAACCATTGGATTTCTTGGTCTCTTCGAAACCAGGTCATCTGTCGCTTGGCATAGCGTCTGGAATTTCTTTTCAGGAGACGATCGGCTTCTTTCTTATCATATTTCCCCTCCAAATACCCAAAAATTTCCTGATATCCCACTGTTTGGAGAGCGTTAAGATTTCTCTTGTCAAAAAACTGCGCAGCTTCCTCAAACAGCCCTGCTTCAATCATTTGATCCATTCTCAGGTCTATTCTTTGGTATAATTCTTCCCTGTCCCTAGTCAAACCTACTTTGATGATCTTGAAAGGTCTTTGGACAATAGTCTTTCTTCTAAAACTGCTGAAAGGCATGCCCGTACCCCGGTAAACTTCCAAGGCTCTCATTAATCTTTGTGGATTTTGAACATCTACCTGACTGTAGTATTCTGGGTCCAATCGCTGCACTTCTTTCTGCAAAAACTCCAATCCCTTCTGTTCGTACTCTTGAATCAATTGGGAACGAATCTCGGGATCAATATCAGGGATTTCATCAAAGCCCCTCGTGATGGCATCCGCAAAAAGCCCCGACCCACCAGTCATGATGACAACCTGATGCTTTTGGAACAAATGATCCAAAATCAACAATGCATCTTCTTCAAATTTTTTCACATCATAGTCCTCCTCAATGGAAAGACTATTGATCAAATGATGAGGCACTTCTGACAACTCTTTCGGGCTTGGCTTGGCGGTTCCCAAATTCAATTCCCTATAAAACTGCCTGCTATCGCAAGAGACAATTTCTGTATTGAATTTTTTGGCTAGATTTAAACACAAATCCGTTTTACCTACGGCGGTCGGCCCAACAACAAGTATCAAATAAGTAGAATTAGACAAAGGCGTATATCTTAAGCTGAAATTCAAAAATCCAAAGTAAAGGAATGAAAAGCAAAAGAGTCTTGATTGTAGACGACAATGATCTAAACAGGAAGTTGTTTGAAAACCTGATCGGTCAGCTTTGGACTTTTGAAAGTGCGCACAATGGGCTGGAAGCGATTGAAATGGCAAGCACAGGTAAATTTGACCTGATTCTGATGGACATTCAGATGCCGCAGCTTGACGGGATTTCCGCAATGAAAAAAATTAGGGAAAAGGAATTCAAACCCTGTCCCATCATTGCTGTGACCGCCTTTGCGGATGAATCCGACCGGCAAACCTTTCTGGAAGAGGGATTTGACGGCTTCGTTACCAAGCCCATCCGTCCAAGAGGGTTCCTGGAATTGTTGAGAGGGCATTTGGAGGGAAATGACACTACAAGAAAATCAGAAGAAAAACCTCAGGAAGAAGAAATAGCCGAAGTGATTTTGGACAAAAAAGTACTGAACCAATTGATGAAGTACAATAATCCTTTGGCTATAAAGAAGATATTCCTCGATTTCAACCTAGAGGCGACAGAATTATGCAATAAGGCTATCCTCGCGGCTAAAAATGAGGATTTGGAACTTGTCCGGACCTCAATCCATACCATCAAAGGAAACTCTGGAACTTTAGGAATCAACAGGGTTTATTTGAAGGCCCAAAAGGTCGAGCTTCTTGCCAGATCGGGAGAAAAAGATAGATTGAAGAAAAGTCTGGAAGAGCTTCAATTTGAAATACAATCATTTAATCAATTTATAAAGGAAGAGGCTATTTTTGAATCATGAGCAATAGCAAAAAAATACTGGTTGGAGAAGATAGCTCCATCATCATAAACCTGACAAAGAATGTACTTGCATTCGAAAATTACAAAATGACTGCTGCCCGAAATGGACAACAAGTCCTGGACAAGCTGGCAAATGAGGATTTTGATCTGATCTTGATGGATATAAGCATGCCTGTATTGGACGGTATAGCCTGTACCAAAGCTATACGGGAAATGAAAGATGAGAAGAAATCAAAAATACCCATCATTGCCATTTCAGGGAATATTCTCAATATGACCATGGATGAATTCAGAAAAGCAGGCTTTGACGATTTTATTCAAAAGCCACTGGATTACGACAAAGTCTTAGCCACCGTAAAAAAATTCCTGAGTTAATATGGCCGTAAAATACACCAAGCACTTTTTGGATAAACTTGAAAATCTCTTTGCAGGCTCTGATTACATGCTTCGCTATGAGAAGGGAAATTTCAAATCCGGCTATTGTGTATTAAAAGACACCAAAATCGTCATCGTCAATAAATATTTCCCTTTGGAAGGAAAAATCAACGTTCTGATAGATATACTCGGTGAGTTAAACTTGAACCCTGCTGATTTCAAAGATAAATCAAATCAGGACTTCCTCAACGAGTTGAGACAAACCCAATTGAAGTTTTGAAAGTAACATTTCTAGGTACCGGAACCTCCCAGGGAGTGCCTGTCATTGGATGTGCCTGCGAAGTTTGTAAATCACTGGATTTCAGAGACAAAAGATTCAGATCCTCAATTCATTTTGAGATAAATGGCAAAAGTCTGGTTGTAGATACAGGACCAGATTTTCGCAGCCAAATGCTCCGACAAGACATCAAGCGTCTTGATGCAGTTTTGTTTACACACGAGCACAAAGACCATACGGCTGGTTTGGATGATATTCGTCCCTTCAACTTTTCACAGCAAATGGATATCCCCATTTTCGGAAGAGAACAGGTTTTGGACCAAATACGAAGGGAGTTTTCCTATATTTTTTCAAGCAAGAAATACCCGGGAGTTCCCCAAGTGGAAACCATCCTTATTGATGAAGAGCCTTTTACTTTTGAGGGAATTACAATTACTCCTATCCCGGTAGTACATTACAAACTTCCCGTCTTGGGGTTTAGAATTGGTGATTTCACCTATATCACGGATGCAAACCATATTCCGGAGTCCTCAATAGACTTGGTTAGAGGCTCGGAAATTGTCGTCCTTAATGCCCTTCAGAGAACTTCCCATATTTCACATTTCACTTTGGAAGAAGCCATAGAAATGGCTGAGGTCTTGGGGGGAAAAAAAACTTATTTCACGCACATTTCACACAAATTGGGATTGCATAGTGAGGTAGAAAAAGAACTTCCTGAAGGAATATTCCTTGCACATGATGGCCTTCAGCTATCTTTGCCTTAATGCATCTCAATTATCATTTTCTACGGTATCTTTGTCCAGTACTCGATCAAGCTTTTTGTGGAAGAAAAATTTCCGCCTGCTTTTCTCAGAGCAAAGACGAGTTAATCATCCAAACGGAACTGGGAGAAGACAGCCTCTTTATCAGAGCGCATTTCCTTCCCCCACAGGTTTATTATAGTTTCCCTGAGAATTTCAAAAGAGCAAAAAGGAACAGTATTGATCTTTTTCCGGAATTAATCGGGGATGTAATCATTGGCTGCAAAGTCATTCCGTTCGAGCGGGCATTTTATTTTGAGCTCAACTCTGGAGCAATCCTGCTGTTGAAGCTTCATGGAAACCGAAGTAATATCCTGCTTTACCAAAATGGGGCAAGCAGTCCTTCCCGATTATTTAGAAATGAGATTTCTGAGGATAAAGAATTGGATTGGAAAAGTCTGATTCATAACCTGACTCTTGATAAGGACAGGTTTCGAGAATTGGAAGGCAATGCTTCAAAATTTCTCCCAACATTAGGAAGTATTCCCAGAAATTGGCTAAAGGAAAAGGAATATCCTACTGCAGAATTTGAGAAAAAATGGGCTCTCATGCAGGAACTTTTGGACATTCTGGATACTCCTCTATTTTCCTTGGTAGAAAAAAACGATGAGGTCCACCTCAGTTTATTGCCAGAAGATGGAGCAATTCAGACTTTTTCTGACCCTATACAAGCCCTTAACACACTTTTCTTTAAGGCTCTGGTTCAGGGAAACTTTGAAAAAGAAAAAAGAGACCTGATCAAACGCTATGGGGATCAACTGAAAAGAAATAAAAATTACGTAGATAAGGCGAGCCAAAAACTTGAGGACCTAAAAAACTCGGCTCCTCCTTCCCAGTTAGCCGATGTGATCATGGCCAACTTGCATCTATTTGGACCAAAATCCCAAGAGGTGGAGCTATTTGACTTTTATACCAACCAGCAAGTACAGATTAAACTTAAACCGAATCAAAAAGCCCAGGATTATGCAAGCCAGTTGTACCGTAAAAACAAAAACCGGCAACTGGAACTGGATCAAATCGAAAAAACCATCCACGCCAAACTTGGACAGATTAAAGAGCTGGAAACGGTTTTGGAAGAACTGGAAAGCCTTTCAGACTTTAGACAGTTAAAACGTTTCCAAAAGGAGCACAAACAGGACAAAAGCATTCAACGAGAAGTATCGGGACTTCCTTTCAAAAATTTTGAATTTGATGGTTTCCAAATTTGGGTAGGGAAATCTGCCAAAGACAATGATGAAATGCTCCGTAATTTTGCACATAAGGATGATATTTGGCTCCATGCACGCCAAGTCCCTGGCTCTCATGTAATCATCAAAACCAAGGGGCATAAAACTGTTCCTCCGAGGGTTTTAGAAAGAGCGGCCTCTCTGGCAGCCTTTTATTCCAAATACAAAACGGAACATTTAGCACCTGTTATCCATACAGAAGTAAAGTATGTAAGGAAAGTCAAGGGCTCAGCACCTGGATCCGTTATGGTTGATCGAGAAAGTGTAATCATGGTGGGTCCAGCAGGTCCGGATGAAAACACGGCATTGGATAAAAATTAGTTTTTCTCTTCGAGAAATAAAAAAAGGCCCAAATTGGGCCTTTTATATTTTGATTAACTGGCGTTTAGCTAACCAAATGAACTTTAAGCATATTGGTTCTTCCCTTTTCTTTCAAAGGCATACTTGCCGTATTGATGATCACATCTCCAGTGACTACATGTCCATCATTTTTTAGAGTGTTTTCAATATCCTCAAAAGTAGCGTCTGTGGAAACCCGGTTATTATAGTAATAAGCACGAACCCCCCAAACCAAGCTCATCTGAGTGATCAGAGACTTGTTACGAGTGAAGATGAAAATATTGGCTAAAGGTCTGTGAGAAGAGATCCTGAATCCAGTAAAACCAGAGGATGTAATACCTACAATTGCTTTCGCTTTTACATTTCTTGAAAGTCTGGCTGCCATCAGGATGAGGTTGTTGCTCAAGAATGTCTCATCACTTTCATCTATTTTGTAGAGGTTGTGATAGATCTCAGCATTCTGCTCCAAATAGCTAATAATACTGCTCATGGCCTTCACCGCATTCACAGGATAGCTTCCGGAAGCCGTCTCTGCAGAAAGCATCACTGCATCTGCACCGTCCAAAACCGCATTAGCCACATCATTGGTCTCCGCTCTTGTTGGTCTAGGATTGACGATCATACTTTCCATCATCTGAGTAGCGATAATAACAGGCTTACAAGCCAATTTACATTTAGCTACCATTCTCTTTTGCCAAAGTGGAACGATTTCCATTGGAACTTCCACACCCAAATCCCCTCTAGCTACCATGATTGCATCTGTTGCTTCTATGATGGCATCGATGTTTTCAAGTGCCTCCGGTTTTTCGATTTTGGCTACGATTTTACAAACCTTACCGGCCTTTTCAATCCGCTGGCGAAGGTCCAAAATATCATCTGCAGAACGAACAAAGGAAAGGGCAATCCAATCTACCTCCTGCTCCAAACCAAACACTAGATCTTCAAGGTCTTTTTCAGTAAGAGAAGGTGCACTTACTTTCGTATTGGGAAGGTTGATTCCTTTTCTGGATTTAAGAATTCCCCCATGTATTACAGTACAGTTTACATTTTTTCCATCCGTGTCATTCACAACCAACTCCAAGTTTCCATCATCAATAAGGATTCTATCCCCAGGGATTACATCATTTGGTAGATTCTGATAAACCGTACTTACAAGATTGCTTGTGCCGACTACAGGATCATTGGTAATTGTAATAGGGTCACCAGGTTTTATTTCAACTCCATTATTTTCAACCTCTCCTACCCGGATCTTTGGACCTTGCAAGTCCTGAAGTATACCCAAATTGAGTCCCATTTCTTCATTGATCTGACGGATAATCTGGATCACTTCCTTGTGAACCTCATGGGTTCCATGGGAAAAGTTCAATCTGAAAACATTTGCTCCGGCAGCTGCCAAACTTTTTATTACATCATATTTATTGGAAGCGGGGCCTATTGTTGCTAATATTTTGGTTTTGTTAAAATGACTCATTAATTAATAAGTTAATAGGTTTTCTTTTGATTTAAGTTTTTGAACATCGAGTTTCATCACACTTTGAATAAACGGGTTCTCGGACAACTTAGAAACAAAGTTAGTCAAGCTGACTTCACAAGTTTCATCCTGAACCAAAAGAAAATAATCCACGGTCCTGAGTTCAGGAATTAAATAGGAAACTTGATGATTCGAATTGACAGCTTTGTTTTTAAGCAACTGCACGAAACCATGCGGTAAAGAAAGGAAAAATTGACTAATTTTCAGATTAGGGCCTGAAAGAAACTCTATTTCCAGATCAGACCATTTCACCATGTCCATTTGCAATTCACGATTAATCAACCAGGCCATTTTGTAGTCCTTCACTGGGGACACTAGGCCTAGAATTTCAAAATCGTAAGTATGTTCAATTTCTAATTTTACCTTCTTCATGCAGGAAGAAAATGGAGCAAGTCAAAGTTAGGAATTAAAATTCAACCAATAGAAAGAGTTCACACTATTAAAATTTACTTGAATCTTTTCTTTGCCTATTAAGTATTAAATATATTTCTTTGCGGAGTGTTATTAACTAAACTGATCACAAAATGTCTGAAATTGCACAAAAAGTAAAAGCCATCATTGTTGACAAACTGGGCGTAGAAGAGTCTGAAGTAACTATGGAAGCTAGCTTCACCAATGACCTTGGAGCTGACTCTTTGGATACCGTAGAGTTGATTATGGAATTCGAAAAAGAATTCAATATCTCTATTCCAGATGATCAGGCTGAGCAAATCGGCACGGTAGGACAAGCAGTTACCTACCTTGAGGCTAACGTAAAATAATAACCCTAAATTCATTCTATGAATTTAAAACGAGTTGTTGTAACAGGTATTGGTGCGCTTACACCCATTGGCAATACTGCAGATGAATTCTGGAGAGGATTGGTAGCGGGTGTAAGTGGCGCTGCGCCTATTACCAAATTCGATGCTTCACTTTTTAAGACACAATTTGCTTGTGAATTAAAAAATCTTGATGTAGAGCAATTTATTGACAGAAAAGAAGCCAGAAAGATGGATCCTTTCACTCAATATGCCATGATCTCAGCTGATGAGGCAATGGCAGATTCTGGTTTGGATCTTGAAAAAATCGATAAATCCCGTGCAGGTGTTATTTGGGGATCCGGCATCGGAGGCTTGAGAACTTTCCAGGATGAAGTCACTGACTTTGCAAGAGGTGATGGAACCCCAAGGTTCAACCCCTTCTTTATCCCCAAAATGATTGCGGATATTAGTGCAGGGTTCATTTCTATCAAATATGGATTTCGAGGTCCTAATTTTTGTACGGTTTCAGCTTGTGCTTCCGCTACAAATGCCCTAATTGACGCCTTTAATTACATCCGTTTAGGTAAGGCTGATATCTTTATCAGCGGAGGATCTGAAGCAGCTGTAACTGAAGCCGGGATCGGTGGATTTAATGCAATGAAAGCTTTGTCTCAAAGAAATGAATCTCCAGAGACGGCATCCAGACCTTTTGACAAAGACCGTGACGGTTTTGTATTGGGAGAAGGTGCAGGAGCGCTAATACTTGAGGAATATGAACACGCCAAAGCCCGAGGAGCAAAGATTTATGCCGAGCTCGTGGGAGGAGGTATGTCCGCTGATGCAAACCACATCACTGCTCCACATCCAGAAGGATTAGGGGCCAGCAGTGTAATGAAATTTGCACTGGAAGATGCAGGGCTACAGCCTGAGGCTATCGATTACATCAATGTCCACGGGACTTCTACTCCACTGGGCGATGTTAGTGAAACTAAAGCTATTCAAAAAGTATTTGGGGAACATGCTTTTAAAATGAATATCAGCAGTACCAAATCAATGACCGGACACCTTTTGGGTGCTGCCGGGGCAGTTGAAGCTATTGCTTCTATTCTTGCTATAAAGCATGGAATCGTTCCTCCTACGATCAATCACTTCACTGATGATGAAGCTTTTGATCCAAGATTGAATTTGACTTTCAATAAGGCGCAGGAAAGAGAGATCAATTACGCGCTGAGTAATACCTTTGGATTTGGCGGGCACAACTGCTCAGTCATCTTCAAAAAATATAACTAATTAGGGTTTTGAAACTCTTTCAAAGACTCGGATTACATTTTCTCTTTCTAAGTAAAAATGAAAAAAGGCTTGCTGCCTCCATCAAATTGATGATAGGCAGCAGGCCTTTTAACATTTCTCTGTATAGACTCGCACTGACCCCTGCAGGACTTGGAGAAGAAACCTCACAGGGTTTCCGAATTTCAAACGAAAGGCTTGAGTTTTTGGGTGATGCAATTCTCGGTTCAGTCATTGCTGAATACCTTTTCCAAAAATATCCCTTTAGAGATGAAGGTTTCTTGACAGAAACCCGATCCAAACTGGTCAACAGAGAAAGTCTGAACGAAACCGGTAAAAAAATAGGCTTAAAAAAGATTCTGGAACAGGAAATAGGAAACCGCAGTTTCACTGCCAATAAATCCCTCTATGGGGATATCTTGGAGGCGTTTTTGGGAGCAATGTATCTTGACAAAGGTTATACCTTTACCAAAAAATTTATCCTCCACAGAATCTTACTCCACTTTGATCTAGAGGGAATGATTGCCACCACCACTAACTTTAAAAGTAAGATCATAGAGTGGTCTCAAAAAGAAAACAAACAGGTGGAATTCAAGGTATTGAAAGTACATGGAAATCAGCGATTCAAGGAATTTGTAGTAGCCCTTGAGGTGGATTCCGTAGAGGTGGCACAAGGAAAAGGAGGAACCAAGAAAAAAGCCGAACAAGATGCTTCCAAAATTGCCTACGAGGCCCTTCAAATCAACATTTGATTTATCTACCCTAATTTTGTAAAGCCATGCCCGCAATTAAAATCGCTGGAGCCACCGTCAATCAGACACCACTGGATTGGTCTGGAAATTTAAAAAGGATAGAGAATTGCATCATTTCAGCGAAAAAAGAAGGCGTTGAACTTCTTTGTTTCCCTGAACTTACCATTACCGGCTATGGTTCCGAGGACCTATTTTTAAGTTATTGGTATCCCAAAAAGGCTCTCGAACAACTCAGAAAAGTAATATCCATCTGCACCGACATCACCGTTGCTATAGGACTGCCGGTTCGGATAGAAGACAAGGTTTACAATACCATGGCCATCATTGAAAATGGGGTTTTGAATGGAATTGTTGCCAAGCAATATATGGCCATAGATGGAGTCCATTATGAATTTCGCTGGTTCACTCCCTGGAAAGCGAATGAGGTCATTGAATTTGATTTCTTTGGGGAAAAAGTACCAATGGGAGATCTTACATTTTATCATAAGGATATTCATTACGGATTTGAAATTTGTGAAGATGCTTGGAGAGGCAAAGACCGACCGGGTTACCGACTTCATCAACGAAAAGTAGATTTGGTCTTCAACCCCAGTGCCAGTCATTTTGCAATGGGAAAGACAAAAGAAAGACTGGATCTAATGGTCAATAGCTCCAAAATTTTTGACTGCTATTATTGCTATACCAACCTGTTGGGCAATGAAAGCGGCAGGATGATTTTTGACGGGGAGATATTGCTGACGAAATCCGGAAAGTTGCTGGCCCGAAATCAGTTGCTTTCTTATGAGGATTATCAGGTAGTTTCTTTTGATTTGGAACCAAAAGAACAAGCAATTGCGCCGATACATGAAAAAGAATGGGAATTTGTTCAGGCTACATCCCTTGGCCTTTTTGATTATTTGAGAAAAAGCCGAAGCAAAGGCTTTGTGCTTTCCCTATCCGGCGGTGCGGATTCATCCACAATTGCGGTTTTAGTAGCTGAATTGGTCAGAAGAGGGACTTCCGAACTGGGGCTTGAGAGATTTTTGAAAAAACTGGGAAAAGACTTCACTCCACAATCAGATGATCCAGAAAAGGAAATCGTTGGAGAAATCCTGACCACCGCCTACCAAGGAACAAAAAATTCATCCGAAGACACTTATAACAGTGCCAAAAGCCTCGCAGAAAGCCTTGGTGCCAAATTCCATTATTGGACCATTGATGAGGAGGTCAACTCTTACATTGGAAAAATAGAACAGGCAATCGGAAGAAAGCTTACCTGGGAAAAGGACGACATCACGCTCCAGAATATTCAGGCAAGAAGTCGCTCTCCAATTATTTGGATGTTGGCAAATATCAATCATTCCCTGTTGCTTTCCACTTCCAACCGCAGCGAAGGAGATGTAGGCTACGCAACTATGGATGGTGACACGAGTGGAAGCATTTCTCCTATCGCCGCAGTGGATAAATCTTTTATCCTTCACTGGTTACAATGGGCAGAGCAAAACCTAGATAGACCCGGATTGGCTTTAGTCAATTCCCTGCAACCCAGTGCGGAACTGAGGCCTATTGAACGTTCCCAGACTGATGAAAAGGACTTAATGCCTTACTCATTGATTGTGGAAATCGAAAAACTTGCCATTCGGGATCGCCGTTCACCTATGGACGTATTTTTGATTTTGAAAGAAGAATTGGAAATTGACCCAAATCAGTTGAAAGCTTATATTAAAAAATTCTTCCAACTTTGGTCTCGCAATCAATGGAAAAGAGAAAGGCTTGCCCCATCTTTCCATCTGGATCAATTCAATATTGACCCCAAAACATGGTATAGATTCCCGATTCTCTCCGGTGGCTATACCGAAGAACTAGAACAATTAGATCAACTCTGAAAATAACAGCATGCTATCATTTATTTTGGACTATGTAGTTTGGGATCCTAATCCCGCAGTTTTTGCAGGTTTTGACAGGCTCCGCTGGTACAGCCTTATGTTTGCTTTAGGCTTTATCATCTCTCAGCAATTCATGGTATATTTTTTTAGAAAAGAAGGTCAAAATGAAGCATTGGTGGACAAGCTGACTATTTATATGGTTTTGGCCACCATCATTGGAGCCAGGTTGGGACATGTTTTATTTTATGAGCCTGAAAAATACCTAAGCAATCCAATTGATATCCTGAAAGTATGGGAAGGTGGACTTGCTTCCCATGGAGCCGCCATTGCCATCCTTTTTGCACTTTGGTTGTACTCCAAACGAACCCCAGGACAAAGTTACCTTTGGGTTGTCGATAGAATTGTAATCGTCACAGCAATGACCGGAGCATTGATCCGATTTGGCAATCTGATGAATTCCGAAATTGGGGGAAAGGAAACTCACTCAGATTATGGATTTGTATTTGCAAGAGATATAGAAGAAATCCTTCAATCCTTGCGAGTTCCTGTAGAATCCATCGATGCCTATAAACCAGAGGACAGGACGAATGAACTGCAGGGAAACGGAATCGTCCCACTGAACATAGCGTTAGAAATCAATAAAGGAAATTTCAGCAAAGAGGATCTGGAGGCTACTTTAAGAGGAGATGTCAAATATGCTTTGACCCAATTCAACTCCTCAAAAGAGTACCTGGCAGAACCAATTGAAACTCCGCTGGACCTGACTTTGACTGAAAATAAAAATGGATATTTAGCAACTATCAGGACCTTCGGAAAAGCCAAACATCCAACTCAAATCTATGAGTCTATCTCCTATTTTGTGATTTTCCTGATTTTGCTCGGAATCTGGGCCAAATACAAGGAACAAGTACCGGAAGGACTCCTTTTAGGCCTTTTCCTTATTTCTGTTTTTGGGATGAGATTTGTTTGGGAATTTCTTAAAGAAAATCAAGTATCTTTTGAGGACTCTATGCAGTTTAACATGGGGCAACTCCTCAGCATACCGTTAGTAATAACGGGTGTAATACTAACGATTAGAGCACTGAAAAACGGACTGAAGCCGAAAAACAACTAAGGGACAGGATCATGACCATGCCCACCCCAAGGATGACAGCGGCCAATCCTTTTAAATCCCAAAATCCCTCCTTTGAGCGGACCATGTTTTAAGATCGCCTCTTTCATATATTGGCTGCATGTGGGAGTAAAACGGCAACTGGCTGGAAATAATGGAGAAATGGTATACTGGTAAACCAATACAGGGAAAATGAAAATTTTTCTAATCAAGTTTTTGAACATTTGATTCATTATTGCGGGGGCTCCAATCGGTTAACCAAAAGTACTACATACAGATTCCAATTGACCAAAAAAAGTTTACATATAGCGTTTACTATTCTATTCCTAACATTGGGAATAATCACTCCTGGTCTGGCACAGGAAAATGACTTCTCCTCTTTTCAGGAGGGATTTCCCGACAGTATCAAGGTCAACAACATCTATATTATTGGAAATCAGAAAACCCAGAAAAACGTAATTCTAAGAGAGCTTGATTTCGCAACCAATTATTATTATCCATGGGAGCTATTTTTAGAAATCTTAGAAGCAGACCAAAAGAAAATATATAATCTACGGCTATTTACTTCAGTAGAAGTCACACCACTTTTTACCGGTCCACAGGAAGTAGAAATTCTGATTTCAGTTAAGGAGCGATGGTATGTAGTGCCTTCCCTTATTTTCCAGCTTGCCGATCGAAACTTTTCGGAATGGTGGACCAACCAAAACAGGGATTTTTCCAGAGTCAACTTTGGAATGCGCCTCAGTCATGGAAATGTCGCAGGAAGAAATGAAAAGCTTCGGTTTTCAGGCCAATTGGGTTTTACCAGAGCCTTGGATTTTCAATACAGCAAACCTTACATAGACAAAAAGCAAAAACATGGGCTTGCTGCTCAGGTTACTTTCTATGAAAATAAGACCATACCACTCAAATCTGAGTTTAACCGTCAGGTTTTCTACACCAATGAAAATGAGGAAGTATTAAGAAGAAACATGTCCTTAGCCTTGAGGTATACCTTCAGGAGGACATTCTACAACTTTCATTTTTTCACATTGGGCTACAATTACACCTGGATAAATCAGGATGTCTTACTACAAAACCCCTCCTATTTTCAGCATGATGGGAATAGTCTCAAATACATGTTCTTATCGTATTCCTTTAGACATGACAAGAGAGATAATAATTCCTATGCGACCGACGGCGAGCTTTTACAACTTACTGCCACAAAATATGGAGTCTTTTCAGTAGAGAATATGGATGAAGTGGAGGTAAACCTTACTGCCAACCGGTACCTCAAACTTTCTGACAGTTTTCATTTTGCTACAGGCTTGACCGCCAACTGGTTTTTGAGTCCAAACCAACCTTATACCCTTGTCCGTGGTATTGGCTATACCCCCAATTTTATTAGAGGCTATGAATTAAATGTAATTGAAGGACAGCAACTTTATGTACATAAAAACAGCCTTCGCTGGAAGTTTATAGACTGGAAATTCGATATTTCCAACACCATTGCATTGGACCAATTTAATACCATTCCACTTAGACTTTATCTCAGTGCCAATTTTGACCACGGGTATGTCAAAGACAGGAATCAAATTCCGGAGAATGCCTTACTAGCAAATAAATACCTTTTTGGATATGGTGTGGGATTAGATATGGTATGGATTTATGATGCCGTGTTTCGCTTTGAATATTCTATCAATAATAACCGCGGAGCCAATTTCTTTTTCAACATAAAGGCTCCTTTCTAATCCCTTAAAACTTTAACTTCCTGAATTTCAGTTTTTACAAAAGTTTTAACTAACTTATGTTTTCACTTTTTCTAAAAACTCATGCGGGCTTTTATTTTTTCCTTCCTGCTTTTTGGACTATCTGTTCAGAGCTTTGCTCAACTTGATCCACTGACCCAGGCTCATGGAGCTAGAAGTCAGGGACTGGGAAATATCAAAACCCATATTTGGGACACTTGGGCTGTTTTCAACAATATTGGTGCTTTGGACCGAATCGAACAATCCGAAATTGGATTGGGCATTGACCAACGCTACGGATTAAAGGAACTATCCACTCTTGATTTAACACTTGCCTTCAAAAATCAACTCGGAACGATTGGAATTGGAGTTTCAAGGTTTGGAGGAAAACTATTCAACCAGCAATCCTTTGGGTTGGGATTTTCCAACCAATTGGGAATTGTGAGTTTTGGAGCCAAACTAGATTGGTACCAAACCCAGCAAGAAGGCTTCGGAAGTGCCGGCACTCTCTTATTTAGTTTAGGAGGAGTCGCTGAATTAAGTCCGGATTTATGGATTGGAGCACATTTTTCAAATATCAATCGGGGAAAAATAAGTCCAGAAAGCTCTTATCGTCTACCTACAGCCATACAGATGGGAGTACATTACCGTCCCGGTGAAAACCTAAGTTTATTCACTGAACTTGAGAAAGACATTTCTATCCAACCCATCCTAAAGTTCGGTCTGGAATACCAACTTCAGGATTGGATTCAACTGCGAACTGGATTCAATAGCAATCCGGGAAGATTGTTTTTTGGTCTGGGTTTATTACCCGGAAAATTTACGATTCACTATGCCTATGGGCAAAATGCCGCACTAGGAACATCGCATCACTTGAGTCTTGGAATAAAATGGAAGGAAAACTAAAACTCCTAGGTAGCCTTTGGTTCTTTTTCATCCTTTCCTGGGTCATGGCTCAGAGCCCCCCTATTCCCGAAATCAATCAGGAAGAATTGATCGAGCGCCTTTTCCCGATACAGGACGAAGAAATGGACTATGAATCTGTTTATGAAATGCTTCTCCAACTGTATTTAAATCCAATCAATATCAACTTTGCAGATAGCGAAACCCTACAAAGCACCTACCTTCTGAGTCCAACCCAAATCAACAACCTTATCCAATACAGGCAAGTAAACGGGCCGTTGATTTCCCTTTATGAACTTCAGGCTATTCCAGGATTTGATCTGGAAACTATTGAAAAACTTCTCCCCTTTGTAATTATTGAATCAAGTCCCCAAAAAACGAAAAGGTTTATTGAAAGGCTTAAAAGTGAAGAACAGTCCTATTTTCTTTTTCGGCACAGAAAGGTCTGGGAAAACCGAAGGGGCTTTCTTCCACCTGATACCAGTAGAAACGGAACATTATCCACTCGGTACCTGGGAGATCCAAACGACCTTTATCTGAGATTCAGAGTTCAACATTCCAGAGATTTCAGTATTGGATTTACAATGGATAAAGATGCTGGAGAACAATTTATTTGGGACAGAAAAACAGCCCGATTTGGCTTCAACTTTCTATCTTATCATTTTACCCGATATGAAGTCGGGAAGTGGAAAACAATTTCCATAGGTGATTTTCAAGCTTCATTTGGACAGGGATTGGTTTTTGGAGCTGGATATTCTCTTGGAAAAGGTGCCGAAACTGTACCCATTGTCAAAAGAAATACGAATGGAATTATCCCCTATACCGCCTCAATGGAATTTGGTTTTTTTCGTGGAATAGGTACTACCTACTCCCATAAAAATTGGCTTTTTAGCCTCATCGCTTCCAATACCTCCAGAGATGGCAGAGGATCAGTTTCCTTGGACTCACTGGAAAATGAATTCAATCATATCAATTCTTTCAACCAAAGTGGTCTCCATCGAACTCCCAGCGAAATCTCCACCAAAAGACAGTTTAGGGAATATAATTTGGGCACAAATATCCAATATCTTCACAGATCAGGGAAATTCAACTCAGGAATCAATTATTTGATGACCAAATTTGACAGGTCATGGATCAGAGATCCCAGACCTTACAATCATTTTGAATTTGCTGGTCAGATCAATCAAATTGGAAGCATTTATTCTAATTTCAGTTGGAAGAATTTTTTGTTTTTCGGAGAATCAGGTATTTCCAAATCCGGAGGAATGGGAAGTGTTTTCGGTTTCATCAGCAGCCTCAATCCAAAAATTGATTTTTCACTTCTCTGGAGGAAATATGATCGTGATTTTCACAGCTTCTATGGCAATTCCTTCTCTGAGGGAACTCGCCCAATCAACGAACAGGGAACCTATCTTGGGCTTGAAATCAGACCTGCAAAACAATGGAAAGTAAATGGTTACTTTGACTTTTTCAGATTCCCCTGGCTAAAATATAGATTATACGCACCTTCTTCAGGACATGAGATGCTCTTACGCCTGGCCTTTTCTCCGAGAAAAGACCTGAGAGCGTTTATTCAAATTCGGGAGGAACAAAAAGACAGAAATCTTTCGGACAGTGGAGAGCCGTCTTTACCCTATCGTGTCACAACTCTTAAAAAACTGAACGGGTTAATAAGTCTAGAATACAACATCTATAAAAACCTGTTCTGGAGATCCCGGATTTTATTTAGCCGAGTGAATGATCAGTTCGCCATAACTAGAGGATTTATGGTGTTGCAAGACTTAAACTTTAAAAAAGAGCGATGGAAAATCACGGGTCGGTTTGCCTTGTTTGATACGGATAATTACGATACCAGAATCTATGCCTTCGAAAACAATGTTCTATGGACTTTTTCCATTCCTGCTTTCAGTGGCCAAGGGCAGCGGTATTACCTACTTGGAGAGTTTGATTTGAACCCAAAAATCACCGCCTACCTAAGATTTGCCAAAACCAGTTATACCGACAGAGAAAGTATTGGAACTGGTCTTCAAACCATAGAAGGAACAGGAATAACCGAAACCACTTTTCTGATCCGATATTTCCTAAACCGGTAAAATTCCATCAATGGTCCCAAAATAATTCTCTTTTTTAATAATTTGAGTGCAAAGAAACCTCTATGAAAAAAATACTACAAACCACCTTCCTTTTCCTTCTTACTTTGGGGATAGCTACTGCCCAAAACTTGGACTTGAGCAAGCTCAGCAAAAAAGAAGGATTTGTTCCATTTTACCTCGATGAGGAAAAAGGGAAAATTTATCTTGAAATCGATAAACTGGATTTCGAATTCCTGTATGTCAATTCACTCACAGCTGGGGTTGGATCCAATGACATTGGACTGGACCGAGGCCAATTGGGCGATACCCGAATTGTGGAATTCAGAAAAACTGGAAACAAAGTATTTCTTGTTCATAAAAATTATGATTTCCGGGCTTATTCAGAAAATCCCTACGAGGTCAAGTCCATTCAGGATGCTTTTGCTGAATCCGTTCTTTGGGGTTTTGAAATCGTTCAAAAAAATGGGGATAAACTCATTGTTGATGCAACCAACTTTTACATGCAAGATGCGCATGGAGTTGCTCAGAGACTCAGTCAAGGCAGACAGGGCACCTATAGAACCGATGCTAGCCGCTCAGGGCTTTACTATCCAACCACGAAAAATTTCCCGAAAAACACGGAGGTTGAAGCCACAATTACTTTGACCGGTAATGCAACAGGAGGATATATACGTTCAGTAACCCCTACCCCAGATGCAGTTACCGTACGGATGCGCCATTCCTTCATTGAGCTTCCGGACGACAATTATCAACCACGAGAGTTTGATCCAAGAGGAGGATTTTTCTCGATCAGCTACATGGACTTCACCACTCCAATTTCGGAGCCTATAGTCAAGCGCTTTATCTCTCGTCATCGACTGGAAAAAAAGAACCCCGATGCTGCTGTTTCTGAAGTAGTAGAACCCATTGTCTATTATTTGGATCGTGGTACTCCTGAGCCGGTTGCCTCAGCCCTTATAGAAGGGGGAAATTGGTGGGCACAGGCTTTTGAAGCCGCTGGTTTCAAAAATGCCTTCCGGGTGGAATTGGCTCCAGAAGGAATGGACTTGATGGATGTGCGATATAACGTGATCCAATGGGTTCACCGCTCTACCAGAGGATGGTCTTATGGCAGCAGTATCAGAGACCCAAGAACAGGTGAAATCATTAAAGGACAGGTTTCTTTGGGTTCCCTGAGAGTCAGACAGGATTATCTGATTGCTCAGGGGCTATTGCAGCCTTTTGAGGAAGGAAAACCTGCTGACCCCAAGCAATTGGAATTGGCATTGGCTAGATTGAGACAGCTTTCTGCTCATGAAATTGGTCATACCATTGGTCTAGCTCATAGTTATGCTACTTCTGCAAACAATCGTTCATCTGTGATGGACTATCCTTATCCCCTCATCACCGAAAATTCCAAAGGAGAATTGGATTTAAGTGCTGCCTACGATGACAAAATTGGAGAATGGGATAAGTGGGCAATAACCTATGGCTATGGAACACCTGCCTCCGGTCAAAGTGAAGTAGAGTTCACCCAGCAGACTTTATTGAAAACCTATGCTGCCGGGTATGAATTCATTACAGATTCAGATTCAAGAAATCCAAGCGGAGTACATCCACGCTCTCACCTTTGGGACAATGGGGCCTCCGCTTCCTCTGAATTGATGAGAATGCTGCAGCTCAGATCAAACAGACTCAAAACCTTTGGATTAAATGCTATCCGTGAAGGTGAACCGGAAGCTTTGTTGGAAGAGGTTTTGGTGCCGCTTTATCTGATGCACCGCTATCAGATTGAGGCTACCAGTAAACTTATAGGTGGACTGGATTATACCTATAAGATAAAAGGTGACAATCAGCCCCGACAAAGTGCCATTTCGGCCAAAGATCAAAATGAGGCCCTCAATGCTTTGCTTTATGCCATTTCCCCTAATCAATTGGAGGTACCGCAACATATCTTGGACTTGATCCCGCCCAGACCCTATGGATATGGAAAAAACAGAGAAACCTTTGTCTCTAGAACCGGGCCTGTTTTTGATCCAATCGCCCCTGCAGAAAGCGTAGTAGACATGACCTTCAACTTCCTATTTGAGGAAGGCAGAGTCAATAGAGTTTATCTGCAAAACCTTCAAAACAATAGTCTTCCGGGATTAGATGAGGTATTAAACAAGGTTTCAGAACAGGTTTTCTCCAAGGGACTTCCTGCTGGACTAAAGGCTGAAATCAAAATGATGACAGAATCTAAACTGGTAGATCATCTGATTTTGGTAGCCAAAAACCCAGAAATTTCCAATTCAGTAAGGGCTATCACAAGATCCCATCTGAACTCTCTGGCCAACGGATCATCTGGCTTAACAAACAGAGAAGGAAATGCGCTTCTATCTGCACATTCCATGTACCTTTCAGATAAGATCAATGCATTTTTGAAACTTCCTGTAGAACTGACACCTCAGGAAAACTTAAAGGTTCCGGACGGAGCACCAATCGGCTCAGATTCGATGAGCTGTGATATGGACTATTAACAGAGATGCCGGGTAATTCCCGGCATTTTTGTTTGATTGAGATTGTCCTTTTCTACCAAGAATTTTTAAATACCCTTGGCCGAAGGAGATGCATTCCGTTACAATTGGGTAATTTTGGTTATTGATAAAAAAGGCTGGGATTTTCCGAACCAAAAGGATTCTCAACCGATTAATTATCCAAAAGCAATTAAAGACTATGAATAACCCACTTTTGGCAGAGTTTGCCACCCCTTTCCATACCGCGCCATTTAATCAACTAAAACCTGAACATTTCCTTCCGGCGGTACAAGAGTCCATTCAACTTGCCAAAGGGGAAATTGAAAAAATAAAATCAGAAGCCCTACCCACATTTTCCAATACAATTGAAGCCCTGGATCGATCAGGAAAGAAACTCAACATTGTCACTTCCATCTTTTTTAACCTGAATTCGGCTGAAACCAACGAGGAAATCCAAAAATTGGCGAGGGAAATTTCTCCTTTGCTAACCGAGCATTCCAATGACATTTTATTGGATCAGGAACTTTTCAGCCGTGTGGAACAGGTTTACTCCCAAAAGGAGGAACTTACACTTAGCCCGGAACAGAAAACCTTATTGGACAAAACATATAAGGCTTTTGTTAGAAATGGAGCAAAGCTTTCCGGAGAAGAAGCCGAAAAGCTCCGAAAAATCGATCAGGAGTTGGCTCAGCTCAGCTTGAAATTTGGAGAAAACGTGCTTGCGGAAACCAACAAGTATGTTCACTTTATCGAAAATGAAAGTGAAATAGAAGGGCTACATGAAGGAATCAAAGAAGCTGCAGCCCAAACATCCGAAGATAAAGGCAAACCGGGACAGTGGGCCTTCACCTTGGACTATCCAAGCTATATCCCAACCATGACTTATGCCAAAAACAGGGAACTTCGAAAAACCCTTTTCTTGGCCTACAATACCAAATGCTGCAAAGGTGACGAACTGGACAATCAAGAAATCATCAAAGACATTCTAAGGCTCAGACATGACCGTGCAGTTTTACTTGGCTATAAAAGCCATGCAGACTTTGTCTTGGAAGAGCGCATGGCCAAAAGTCCATTATCCGTCATGAAGTTTCTTGAAGACCTGTTGGAAAAAGCCAAACCCAAAGCCGAAGAGGAGGTCCGGGAACTTGAAGAGTTTGCTAAAAATTTGGATGGGATCGAAGAAATCCAAAAATGGGATTTTGCTTATTATTCAGAACTCCTGAAAAAGGCCAAATACGAATTGGACGATGAACTTCTCCGTCCCTATTTCAAATTGGAAAATGTCATTGAAGGAGTTTTCCAAACAGCTGGAAAACTCTATGGGCTTAGCTTTACTCCAAACCCGGAAATTCCGGTATACCATCCCGAAGTCACGGCCTATGAGGTTAAAGACCGACAAGGGAAACACCTAGCGGTATTTTATGCGGACTTTTTCCCAAGGGCAGGAAAGAGAAACGGTGCCTGGATGACCAGTTTTCGTGGGCAGAACAAAACTGGAGAACACGAACAGCGACCTCATGTTTCCATCGTCTGCAACTTTACCAAGCCAACTAAAACCAAGCCTAGTCTTCTAACTTTCAATGAGGTAACAACTCTTTTCCATGAATTTGGCCATGCCTTACATGGAATGATGGCAAGGGGTACTTATGAAAGTTTATCCGGTACCAGTGTGTATTGGGATTTCGTAGAACTTCCGTCCCAGATATTCGAAAACTGGTGTTTTGAAAAAGAATGCCTTGACTTATTTGCCCACCACTATGAAACTGGAGAGAAAATTTCAGAAAACATGATCGAGCGAATAAAGAAAGCTTCAAACTTCCAGCAGGGATATCAAACTGTACGTCAGATCAGTTTTGGATTATTGGATATGGCTTATCATAGTGAGGACACTTCCAGGATCAAAGACATATTCCAGTTTGAAAGAGCTGTGATGAAGCGAACCGACCTACTCCCAGTAGTGGAAAACACTTTAATGAGCACCTCTTTTTCCCATATTTTCCAAGGGGGCTATTCCTCTGGTTACTATAGCTACAAGTGGGCGGAAATTCTGGATGCTGATGCATTTGAGCTTTTTCAGGAGAAAGGTGTATTTGATCAAGAGACCGCACAATCCTTTGAAAAAAACATACTTTCTGCTGGAGGAAGCGAGCATCCTTCCGTATTGTATGCCAGATTTAGGGGAAGAGAACCAAGACCGGAAGCTTTGCTTAGAAGGTCAGGCTTGATCCAATAAAATTTGATATATCTAAGCTGAAAAGTATCTTCTCGTCAAAACTATTTTCGACAAATCATGCAGCACCAGCATTTTAGCATGCCCGCCTATTTAAAAGCCCTTACAGTGATGGTATTCGTCATTGTACTGGTCTTTTTTTTGATTGTCGGAAAAAGCTTGTTGATCCCCTTATTTCTGGGAGGGTTTTTCGCTATCCTATTTACTCCTTTTTGTATTTGGATGGAAAAACACAAAACCCCCAAAATCTTAGCCGCTGTAATTTCTTTGCTTAGTATGGTCCTACTCGTAGGAGCCATATTTTCCTTCATCATAGGGAATGTCGCAAGTTTCACCAAAGACTTTGACGATGTCTCAGGAAAGGTATTGGGCTATGCAGAGCAGGTGGACCAGTGGTTTCTCGATAATTTCCAAGAAGATCCGGAAATCCGTAAAAAGACCAATTCAGCTTACTTAAAAGGAGTATTGACTGAAAATAGCTCCAGTATTTCAGGTTTTGCATTGAAGACGGTCGGCTCATTATCAGGACTGGTCTTGATTCCGGTCTTTATGTTCTTTTTCTTGGTGTATAGGGAACACCTCACGGAAATGATGGTGATGATTTACCGGGATAGAGATCCTCTTTTGGTAAAAATGAGGATTAGCAGCCTTAGAAAAGTCATTCAAAACTATATTGTGGGAGTCGGAAAAGTGATGGTCATATTGGCTATTCTCAACATTATAGCCTACTCTGCTTTGGGAATAAAGCATGCGATTTTCTTTGGCATATTGGGAGCTATTTTAAACATCATCCCTTACATAGGACCCTTTTTCGGTGTGCTACTTCCTATTATCTATTCCTTCCTAACCAAGGACAGTCTTTTTTACCCAATCGCAGTTTTAGCTTGTTATCAGGTCATTCAGATGCTGGAAGGAAATGTCCTGACTCCAAAAATCGTAGGAGGAAATGTCAACCTAAATGCCTTCATCACGTTTTTGGGCTTAATCATTGGAGGTACGATTTGGGGTGTTGCGGGCATGATTCTGGTAATACCTGCTTTGGCAATTTTAAGAGAAATTTTCGAACTCAGTGAGAATACCAAACCCTTTGCTTTGCTATTGGGAGAAGAGAAAGAGAACAAAAAAACGGATATACAACCCAAGAATGAAGAGAATTAGTATTTGGAGTTTAATGGTGGCAATGATTCTTTTTGCCTGTGATTCCATAGAGGATAAAAAAGGAAGATTTTTGCTCAAAGGAAATGAAAAACTGGAGGAAAATGACCCTAAATCTGCCATCGGATTTTACGAAGAATCCCTAAAACTGGACTCTACCTATGCAGATGCCTATTTCAATAAGGCCATTGCCCAACTCAGAATCAATCAACTGGAAAATGCCATTGCGGATTTCTCCAAAGCCATCCAATATAAAACCGATTATACCGAGGCCTATTTCCAAAGAGGCTTGACCTATTTGGACAATGGGGAATTTTACAAAGCAAGGGAAGATGCCGAGTGGATGAAGGAAAATGCCAAAGAAGATTGGAAAAGTTTCTTTTTAGCAGGCTTGGTGCAGGAGAAGTTCAAGAATTTTGATGAAGCCCTACTAGCCTTTAAGAAGGCCTCCTCTCTGGATCCTGAAAACTCAGACTTGTTAGTAAATCAGGCAACCATCCTTTACTATCAAAAGGACTTGGAAAGTGCAACAGAAACCTTGGTCCAAGCTGAATCCATCAATCCTTTCGAACCCAATTTGCACAATTTGAAATCCATGATTGCTTTCGATCAGGGAAATTATGAACAGGCCTTAGAGTCTGTAGAAAAAGCCATCGACCTGAATAACAGACAAGCTTACTTTTACAACAACAAGGGGCTTTATTTTCTGTATTTGGGAAAAATCGAAGAGGGATTGGATCTCATCAACCAAAGCCTAAGAATGGATCCAAACAATCCTTATGCTTTGAGAAACAAAGGGATTTATTACGTATTAATGGGGGATAAAATTTCTGCAATGCAATACCTTGAAGAACTTCATAATAAATACCCGGATATGGATCTTGTTGAGGAATATTATCAAAAAGCTCAAAAGTTGTGATTCTTATCAAGAATCACTTCTTTAATTTTTTTCAATAGCTCAGCAGCATCGATCGGCTTTGCAACAAAACCATTGAATCCACACTCCTCAATTTTCTCCATGATCTCGAGTTTGGCTGCTGCTGTCAAGGCAATTACCGGCGTATCAGTTAATTTTTTAATTTCTACTGTAGCTTCAAAACCGTCCATTACAGGCATTTGAATATCCATTAAAATACAATCGTAGTTGGATTTCTTCACAGCTTCAACGGCTTCGGCTCCATTGTGAACCCGCTCAAAAGTATATCCCCACTTCTTTATGATTTTTCCCAAAACCAAGGAATTGACATCATTATCCTCCGCCATCAACAAATGAAGTTTGGTCAAATCTTCTGACTTATCGTTTGAAACGGAAAGCTTTTCTTTTTCAACAACCGCCAATTCAAAATCCAAGTCAAAGAAGAATGTACTTCCCTCTCCTTCTGCAGATAATAAACCAATATTACTTCCCATCAAATTGAGAAGTTTACGGGTAATAGACAATCCAAGACCGGTCCCCCCATATTTGGTACTGAAGGTCGGCTTAACTTGGTCAAAATCATTGAATATTTTTTCCTGATTTTCTAGAGCGATACCAATACCGGTATCCTTTACTTCAAAGTATACTTTGACCTTACCATCTTTCTTCTCTTTCAGTTTTACAGTCACATCCACCCTACCTTCGTTGGTAAACTTCAAAGCATTGGTAATCAAGTTGTTTAAAATTTGAGACAATCTGGTTTTATCACCTTTGACCATCAAATCCAAACCGGATGAAAGATGCAATTCAAGTTTGTTCTTACTGTCCCTTGCATGGAATGAAAGACCTTTCAACACTTGGTTTATCAGCTCATCAAGCTGGAATGGGGCTTTCTCTATGGTAAGTTTACCAGCTTCAATTTTCTGGAAATCCAACAGATCATTAATCATAATGATCAAATTATCAACCGCAAAATTGATGGTATTCAAAGTACTTTTCTGGTGTTCGGTTGGTTGCTCCTGTAATAAAGAATAAACGGAACCTGAAATAGCGTTCAAAGGAGTTCTAAGTTCGTGGCTGATCATTGATAGGAAATCAGACTTGATCTGATTCGCCTTTTCCGCTGACTTTCTTGCCTCATCCAACTTAGTTTCAAATTCTTTCTGATTACTGATATCCGCCAGATATCCATACCAAACCATATCCCCGTTAGGAAGTGCCTGAGGCCTAGCAGCCCCCAAAATCCAGCGGTAACCTGTTGGGTCAGACTCATCTTTCACCCTGAATTGACATTGCCAAGGCTCCAGTCTTTTTGCTGAAGCTACGGAAGTCATGATCACTTGGGGAAGGTCAAAAGGATGAACTCTGGAGATTGCAACTGAAATGTCTGAGAATTGCTCGACCTCCTCAACCTTGAGACCCAAAACGGAAGCGATTCCTTTTGAAAGGAATGAGAATGTCATTTTCCCACTTCCATCCAAAACTAACTGATACAAGCCACCTGGAACCTGCTCAGTCAGATTCATTAGGAAATCACTGCTTTCCTCAAGAGTTCGCTCCAGACTGACTTTTTCGGAAATATTTTTAAAAGAAAGACAGACAAACCTTTCACCATCATACTCTATGATTTTGGTTGAAATTTCAAGATTCAACTGCTTACCAAGTGGGCTGATCAGAGTTGTAGAAAATCTGGAAGAGTTTCCGTCTTCATTGGCAGATTCTATCCAATCCTTCCATTGATCGGATTCTTCAAAAATTCCACTGAGATCACTTAAATGCTCAAATTTCTGTTCTTCCTTAACGCCAAATAGTTGTCTGGCTTCCTCATTGCACAGGAATATATCTCCTTTGTTAGAAGTAACCACCATAGCCTCTGGAGCCATGATGATAATATTTTCCAACAACTCTTTTCGCTTCCGAAGAACCTTCTGGGGAGTTTCATCCCATAGCAATCCCAGCCAAGTTTCTGGATATCCCTCCTCTTGGATTTTTTCTGCCTTCAAGGAAAATACTTGTTGAGATGCTTTCAGACTAAGGGAAAATTCTAAAGTATCTTCCTTATTATCAGCGTCGCTTAACTTCGAAAACAGGCTTGCTTTTAGCCATTCAACCTCAACATCCTGATTCGCCAATAATTGGGAGCATGAAGCGTCCAATTCCAACAAACTAGTGTTAGCATCAAATTGCCAGACCCCAACTTTGGTCATATCTGGACCTTTCAACTTCAGTTGTTCGGATTTTTCTGCTAGCTCAATCTTTCTTGCCAAAGCGGAATTGTCTTTGGCTATAATGAAAAACTTATCCTCAGTAAATTGTACGGAACATTCCAAATGCCTGTATTTCCCATCCTTTCCTCTAAACCTACAGGTTAAAAACTCAAGGCGTTCGCTGTCTCCAACAGACCTCCAGATTTTCCTAACTCCCTCCAAATCCCCCTCATGAATAAAGGTGCAAAGAGTGGTATTGATCAATTCTGCCGGCTCATACCCTAAAACCGGCAATGAAGCATGATTCAAATAAGTCAAGTAATCATGTTGCCCAATCGCAATCAAATCCAAATTGGAACGAAAAAACTGCTGGGCTTCCTTTCTGGTTGGAAGTCCATGTGCTTTTATTTCCTTGCCTTTGTAAAAGAGGTAATAATGTGAAGAGTTTTCCTGTGGCAATTCAAGTCTAAAAGAATAATCTTTATCGCCATGGGTTAAAATCAACTCCTCTTTAAAAATATACGCATTGATGTCTAGCCCTAAACCAACTAGGGTTCTGTCCTTTAGGGTAACGCCAATTTGTTCCTCAAATGATTCATTGGCATAAAAAATACTATAGGGGAAAGTATCATCGGCAAGAAAGACAATTTCTGACGACTCATAGATGATCTTTTTGAACGTACTATTTATGCCTCTCTCTTGCATTTAGACTGAATTCACGTACAGTTTTTAGGCGCTCTACTACGAAGATTTTATTACTTCTTGAATTAACAAGCGTAAACATACAGCAATTTGTATTTCATAGCAAGTATTTTACTTTTCAAATAATAAAAAATGTTGTAAAAATTTATAAAAACCCTGAAATCAGCTTCTGAGGGCAGAGAAAATGGTTAGTATTAATAACGTCAATAAGTTAAAAAGGTGACACAGCTGAAAAAAATTCCATTTTTCAATTCCCTTAGTCAGGAAAAAACCAGTCTTATACTTTCATTCAAAACCCAGCAAAAACAAAAAAACCGCAACCTATTGAAGTTGCGGTTTCAAACATATTATTCCAGAGTAGAGAATTAGATTCCCGCTTTAATCAAGTTTAGTGCAGAACCTGCCTTGAACCATTCGATTTGTCCTTCATTGTAAGTATGGTTGACATCAAAACTATCAGAGCTTCCATCAGCATGGTTAAGGACCACTTTCAAAGGCTTACCTGGAGCAAATTCAGTCAAACCAAGGATATCGATTGAGTCATTTTCCTGAACCAAATCATAATCCGCAGGATTTGCAAAGGTCAAGGCCAACATACCTTGCTTTTTAAGGTTTGTTTCATGAATTCTGGCAAATGATTTTACCAAAATAGCACGAACACCCAAGAATCTAGGCTCCATAGCTGCGTGCTCACGGGAAGATCCTTCTCCATAGTTTTCGTCTCCAACTACAATGGTTCCGATACCCTCCTTCTTATATACTCTTTGAGTCGCAGGAACTTCACCATACTCACCTGTGAGTTGGTTTTTCACCTTATTGGTTTCATCATTGAACGCATTGACAGCTCCAATCAACATGTTATTTGAGATGTTATCCAAATGACCTCTAAATCTCAACCAAGGACCTGCCATGGAAATATGGTCAGTAGTACATTTTCCTTTTGCTTTGATAAGAAGCTTCAAACCTTTCAGGTCAGTGCCTTCCCATGCAGGGAATGACTCAAGCAATTGCAAACGGTCCGATTTTGGATCAACGATTACTTCAACTTTGGATCCATCCTCAGCTGGAGCCTGATAACCGGCATCTTCAACTGCAAAGCCTTTGGTTGGAAGTTCCAATCCTTTTGGCTCATCCAATTTTACAGATTGTCCTTCCTCATTGACAAGAGAATCTGTCAATGGATTGAAGGTAAGGTCTCCAGCAATAGCCAAGGCTGTAACAATTTCAGGAGAAGCAACAAAAGCATGGGTATTAGGATTTCCGTCAGCACGCTTTGCAAAGTTTCTGTTGAAGGAAGTGATAATAGAGTTTTTCTCCTGCTTCTCAGCACCGTGCCTTGCCCACTGACCAATACAAGGACCACAGGCATTAGCCAAAACAATTCCTCCCATTTTCCCGAAGGTGTCCAAAAATCCGTCTCTATCAACAGTATAACGAACTTGCTCTGACCCTGGAGTGATTGTATATTCTGATTTGGCAATCAATTTTTTATCTACAGCTTGCTGAGCCAAAGATGCAGCTCTTGAAATATCCTCATAGGATGAATTGGTACAAGATCCAATCAAACCAACTTCCAATTTCGCTGGCCATCCATTTTCCTTAACTGCAGCAGCGAATTTGGAGATAGGCCAAGCCAAATCAGGAGTGAAAGGACCATTTACATGTGGTTCCAATTCTGAAAGGTTTATTTCAATTACCTGATCAAAATATTTTTCAGGATTTGCATACACTTCTTCATCACCGGTGAGATGCTCTGCAATACCATTGGCTAATTCGGCAATATCCGCTCTTCCTGTGCCTTGGAGGTAAGCAGCAGATTTCTCATCGTATCCAAAAATGGAAGTTGTTGCTCCGATTTCAGCACCCATATTACAAATGGTACCTTTTCCGGTAGCAGAAAGGGATCTAGCTCCTTCACCAAAGTATTCCACAACAGCACCAGTTCCACCTTTTACGGTCAAAATTCCGGCAACTTTCAAGATTACGTCCTTGGCAGAGGTCCAACCGGACATTTTCCCGGTAAGCTTAACCCCAATTAGTTTAGGGAATTTTAGCTCCCATGGAAGACCAGCCATCACGTCACAAGCATCAGCACCACCAACACCGATGGCGATCATACCCAGACCACCCGCATTTGGCGTGTGGGAATCCGTTCCGATCATCATTCCACCAGGGAAAGCATAATTCTCAAGAACTACTTGGTGAATAATCCCTGCTCCTGGTTTCCAGAAACCAATTCCATATTTATTGGATACAGATGCAAGGAAATCATAAACCTCACGGTTTTTATTTTTGGCTTTATTTAGGTCTTTTTCGGCACCCACCTCAGCTTGAATCAAGTGATCACAGTGTACAGTGGACGGTACTGCTACCTTGTCCTTTCCGGCCTGCATAAACTGCAAAAGTGCCATCTGAGCAGTGGCATCCTGCATAGCAACTCGGTCAGGTTGAAAGTCTACATAAGACTTCCCTCTTTCAAAAGCCTGACTAGCAGCTCCTTCAGTGAGATGTGAATAAAGAATTTTTTCTGTCAAGGTAAGTGGACGACCTACAGCACTACGAGCAGCAGCGATGCGCTCAGGATAGCGGCCATATACTTTCTTGATCATTTCAATATCAAAAGCCATTGTATAGGATATTTAGGTGGATAAAAGGTTCAAAATTCGGTGCAAATATAGAAACTTAGGCCGTAAATCGGTAACCAAATAAAATCTCTAACCCCCTATTCATCATTATTTAAAACCATTTTACATGGTGAGCGCTCTGTATTAAAATAAAAAATAAACCGAAAGTAGCAGGTAAGAAAAACCGGATATAAATAACCACCCACAATACTTTAATAACTGTCTGGCTTTTATACCGGTAATTGCAAGTAAGGGCAAAGCCCAAAAAGGCTGCAAAAGATTGCTGATCTGATCTCCATAAGAAAATATCATCACCATCTTCCCTGAAGAAAGACTTAAAGTTTCCGATGCCTTCATAAGAATTGGCCCCTGCACAGCCCACTGCCCACCACCTGAAGGAACTAGCAAATTGACAAAAGCAGAAGAAATCAGGGTTAATACTGGAAGTGTGGTCGAACTGGTAGTTGAAATAAAATATCCTGAGATTTCCGCCAATAAACTCGAATGCGTAACCAGGCCCATTATCCCGGCATAAAATGGAAACTGAATGAATATATCCACAGAACTTTTTATCCCTTCAGAAGTGGCCTCCGTGAACTGCTTTAGGCTTCGATAGGCTATGAGAGTGAGAGCAAAAAGAAAAAAATTGACAAGATTGAGATTGAAAAAACCAAGACCAAAACCTGTATTTTCAAATATTTTCAGAAAAACAATTCCCATCATTATTACTCCTGCGATTCTAGCTAGGTAACTCCCTTCCCCTGGGGGCACAGGCCTCAAAGGATGTGAATAAACAGGTTTTTCCACTTTTTCTTTTTTATAGCTAAGAAGAAGAAGGGTTAGGATAAAAACCAAGATCAATCCTCCCGTAAGCATGAAATTCCACCTTGTAAAGAGCGTTTCTGAAACCGGTATTACACCGATTTCGGACTCCAAGAAATGTCCCTTTTCCGCAACTTTCAAAGGAGCCGATCCAGATAATCCCCCATGCCAAATTGCCATACCCAAATAACCTGCTGAGGCAATTAACACGGGGTTTGACTCAACCCCTTTTTCTTCTAGGGCCAGATATACAAACCTTGCCAATAAAGCCCCTACCACTAGTCCAAAACCCCAATTTATCAATCCGGCCATCATGGTAATTAAGCCTGTAAATAGAATAGCCTGAAGTGAATTGGAAGGAATCCTGGACAATTTTCTCAAAATTGAATGAAAAGGCTTATAGATTGCCAAAGCGTAACCAAAAACCAGAATCATCATCATCTGAAGGGTAAAGTCCATCAACCCAAAAAATCCATTCTGCCAAAAATTCAAGACTTGTATTGTTTTGTCTAAAAAATTTTTTGTTGGGTCGGATTCAGTAAAATATGCCAAAACCATACATAAAACCGTGAGAAACAGAACTATCCCAAAGGGAGATATTTCAAATATTCTTTTATTTTTAGCACTCAAGACAACGAAACTTTTTTTTAGTTTGAATTTATAAATTATTATTAATGTTAATTTAATCGCAAGCTTCAAGTTTTTAAGCCAATACTTGAATTCATCCAATTGAATGGAGTTAGTCTTTAACCCTTTTTCAGTCACCCTTATAGCAACTAGCCTTCTGGTTGGAGGGCTTTCTCTTTTCATTGCCATCCGGTTGAAAGGATCTACGAGATGGGTGGCGCTCACTATGCTCTTTGCGACAATTTGGGGATTTTTTTATGGATTTGAACTGGCAAGTTCCACTTTGGAACAAATGCTTTTTTGGATCAAATTAGAATATTTGGGAATCTCATTTTTTGGTGCTTTTTGGCTGATTTTCACTTTAAAATATACAGGGCACAAATCCTTGAATGGCTTTACTCTTCCGCTGCTTATCTTACTGATCCCCACCATCACATTGATCTTGGTTTGGACAAATGATTTGCATCACCTTCATTATACGAATACAGAACTCATCAACCAGGGGACTTTCCCTCTCCTTAAAATAACTAAGGGGCCTTGGTATCTCGTCCATACGGTATATTCCTATGCAGCATTCTTAATTGGCACATTTGTTCTTTGGAAAAGATTCAGGTTTGCGGATCCTCTATACCTCAACCAAACCAAGTTGCTCATAGCAGCCGGTCTTTTTCCATTGATCTTTAATATCTTTTACCAATTTGGTATTATTCAACCCTTGGGAGGAATTGACCTCACTCCCTATGCATTTTTATTTACTTATCTGATCATTTCTTTTGCCATCCTGAAATTCAACCTATTCAGCATCAAGCCGATTGCTCAAAATAAAATCATGGAAATCATTACCAGAGGAGTATTGGTTTTTGATTCTCACAACCAACTGATTGATTTCAACCCAGCAGCCAAAAACTTTTTTAGTACTAATACCAAATGTAAAGTAGGTATCAGTGCCAAGTCACTTTTTAAAAATAAAAGAGAAGAACTTCTAGAATTACTTCAAAACAGAGAACAAAAAACCATTACAATCCATACTAAGGGAGAGGCCAACAACTCGACAGTTCAAGTAGAATCCATCCCAATTCTGGACAAGAACTCCATTTTCAATGGGATGCTACTACTTTTTGAAGACATTACAGAACAAGTACAAACCAATGAAAGATTAATAAAACAAGCTGAGGACCTTCAGCAATTGAATGAGCTGAAGGATAAATTTTTCAGCATCATTTCACATGATTTAAAGGGTCCCGTTTTTGGAGTGAAGGAACTCATTCATATGACCCAAACGGGCATGGTCAGCAAAGATGAATTTTTGGAAATGCTTCCTGAAGTTTCCAAAAACATGGAACAGGTAGCCATACTTTTGGAAAACTTGTTAGCTTGGGCGAGCAGCCAACTCCGTGGCGAAGTCATCGACCCAACCCCATTTGACATCATGGAGGTTTTGAATCAACAAAAGAATCTCCTGAGTAGAATTGCCCTGGAAAAGAAGATTCTGATTGATTTAAAACCGCAAGAGAGAATTCTAGTCTATGCGGACAAGAATATGATCGATTTGGTCCTCCGAAATCTGATCAGTAATGCCATAAAGTTTTCCAAATCGGGTGATAAGGTTGAATTATCCGCTGAACTTATCGGAAATCAGGTCAAAATTTGTGTCAAAGACAAGGGCATGGGGATTTCCTCAGAAAACCTGCAAAAACTTTCCCAAGGAGTTTCATTTACCACAAGGGGACTGAACAATGAAAGCGGAACGGGACTTGGCCTAATTTTGGTGCGGGAATATATCCGAAAAAACAAAGGAAGTATGGATATCAAGTCAGAAATAGGAATGGGGACCACCTTTTGTGTTTTCCTTCCAAAAGCCACCTCAAATTAATTTTCTAGATTTCCAAGAAAGCGGAGTGTGTCAACTCCATCTGCATAATCCCAGGGATCAGGCATTTGGGCTTTGCCAAAAGGGACTGCATTTTTCCAGCCATCATTCTCTGTCACTATACACTGGATTTTATCCTGAAGCCTTTCTAGCTTCACCTTGAGATCTTTTTCATCCGAATAAAACTCGTAAAACAGGACTGAAATAGGTGATACTAATTCAGTACTTTCTTTTAGAATCAAAAACCCATTATCCAAGTGCTTTTCGCTGTTGACCAGATAAATGGATTTATTGTATTCGTAATTGTTATGGTACTTATGGTGATCTGCCAGTTTTGAGAAGGACTGAAGGGAATCAAGCAGTTGCGTGAGTTGACCCGGACTTTTCACGTAGACCTTGGAAACATTTCTGCAGCCTAATCCAAAATATTTAAAGATGTCTTCACCAAGTTTTTGAAGTTGTTCCTGATTCTCATTTCCATTCAAAATGGCAACTGAGGTTCGGTTTTGTCGGATTAGATGAGGATACTTGCCAAAGTAATAATTAAAATACCTGGCAGAGTTATCGCTTCCAGTAGCGATGTATGCATCTTTGTTTTTCAACATTTCTGAGATTTCAATCAGCCCTGAAAAACCAGGTTCAATCTCAATGAGCTGATTGATGAGCCATTTCATCAATACCTCATCAGCGGAACTCAATTTAGCGCTGATTTTATTACCGCTAAGAAGTACTGCCATCAAATCGTGAAAGCCAACTGCGGGGATGTTTCCTGCCATTAGTACGCCGATATCCTTGGTTTTTTTGGGCTCATCAAGTTGATAAGCGGAAAGCCAATGGCGCAAAATTTCTTCCTGAAGCATATGCGCTATTCCTTCAAATGAAGAAGAACAACTCTCGAAGGTGAACCAATTATTTTTATTACCAGCTCTCCAAAAAAGATCCTCTTTTTCATACTGATCCATCCCCTCGATCTTTTTCCCCAGCTCAATAAAGGCCTGAATTCTTTTCTCTAAGTCCATACGACCACAAATTTACCTAAAATGAATAGAAGCTGAGAAAGAATTATTTTAAATTAGTTAGTATGACAACTTTTTTTCTTGTCAGAATGTGGGAAGCTTCTTACTTTTGAAAACAAATAGTTTGAGTTATGGCGATAATGATTACCGATGAATGCATCAATTGTGGTGCATGCGAACCAGAATGTCCAAATACCGCTATCTACGAAGGCGGAGTTGAGTGGACTTGGGGAGGTGGGACCTCCTTAAAAGAAGTGACACTTGAGGACGGAACCGTGGTAAGTGCCACTGAAAAGCAAGAGCCTTTTTCTGATGAATTCTATTATATCGTAACTGAAAAGTGTACGGAATGTAATGGTTTTCACGAAGAACCTCAATGTGCTGCAGTTTGTCCTGTTGATTGCTGCGTAGATGATCCGGATCACAGGGAAACAGAAGAAGAACTATTGGCTAAAAAAGCCTTTTTACATGGTGAATAAAAAATGGTGGATTGTCCACCATTTTTTATTCATTGCGAATTTGAACACGCTCAGCCTTCTATTTTTACCATTCATTGAAAAAAGTGGCTGTTCTGTTTGAAATGTAAAAACAAATTATGCTACTTTAATTCCAAAATTTAACCCCAGCACATTAAACTAATACGCATTGTGGAAGAAAGAAGAGGATATGATAGAGATGAAATTTTCTCTAAAAAAGTAAAAGCAGGTAAAAGAACTTATTTTTTTGACATCAAGTCAACCCGTTCTAATGATTACTACCTTACCATCACAGAGAGTAAGCGTAAAGTAAACGGAGACAACTTCTCATACGAAAAGCACAAAATCTTCTTATACAAAGAAGATTTCTTCAAATTTGTGGAAGCTCTGAATGAAACAGTTGACCATGTCAAAAACGAATTGATGCCTGACTTTGACTTCGAGCAATTTGAAGTAGAGGATTCAGAAAGTGAGTTTGATGATGAACTCAAGTGGGAATAGAATTTCCCTCAACTTATGTTCATTAGAACTGGTAAATAGTATATTAGAGGAGGCAGAACTGCCTCCTTTTATATTATCATCATGCAGCGGTTTTTTATTTATTTAATTCTTTTCATTGCAGCCTTCCTGCTGTTTGGATGGTATTTTTCAAATGTGACCACCTACTTGGTCCTTTCAATGATTTTAGCTGCATTGCTGAGACCTTTGACCAATCGTTTAAACGGATTTCATCTCCTTGGACAACACATACCTCGCTGGTCAGCGATCCTTATATCCTACTCTCTGATTGTTCTATTAATAATTTCGCTTAGCTTCTTGTTTTTCCCCTTAATCAACAATCAAATAATTATCCTGAGTAATTTGGATTTCAATGCAATCTATGAACAGATCAAAACACCCGTTGCGAAGGTTGAAGATTACCTCTTTCAATATAGGTTGTTGGAATCCAGATCCGGTTACCTTTTGGAACAAATCAAAATTTCTATTCTGGATACCATTGCACAGATCAACTTTGGCAATTTTTTGGGACAAGTAATTAATGCGACGAGCAGTTTCTTTATAGGGTTGTTGGCAGTTGGTTTTATTACTTTTTTTCTTTTGCTCGAAAATGGGCTATTGAGAAGAAACCTTTTGAATATTATCCCAAACGCATATTTTGAACTCTCTGTGGCAACTTTTTCTAAAGTTGAAAAGCTGCTATCCAATTACTTATCAGGCTTGTTGATTCAAATGCTGGCTATTTTTTCATTGGCAAGTTTGGGACTCACCATTGTAGGAGTAGAATATGCTTTGACTATTGGCTTATTTGCGGCTGTAGCCAATCTCATTCCCTATGCCGGCCCTATTTTGGGGGCAGCATTTGGAATTATTGTGGGAATTTCCACGGGCGATTATGCACAAGGGCAAGAGTTGAACTATTTCCTTTTCAAAATTTTGGCTGTTTTTGGAGTTGTACAGATAACGGATAATATTATTCTTCAACCCATGATTTTTTCGAAATCCGTAAAAGCGCATCCCCTTGAGATTTTTGTTATTATCTTTGCCGGTGCAAAAATCGCCGGTATTCTGGGAATGATTTTCGCCATTCCGGTTTATACTATTTTCAGGGTTTCTATTATGGAATTTAGAAAGGGGTATAAATCCTATAAAATCTTTAAAATAAAATCTACAAATTAATGGCCTTACAATGCGGCATTGTAGGACTTCCCAATGTGGGAAAATCCACTTTGTTCAATGCACTTTCAAGTGCAAAAGCTGAAGCAGCAAATTTTCCTTTTTGTACCATTGAACCCAATGTTGGTGTCGTAACAGTTCCTGACAAAAGACTGCAGATTCTCGAAAGTCTGGTCAATCCCCAGCGGGTTTTACCGACTGTGATCGAGTTTGTGGATATCGCAGGATTGGTCAAGGGTGCAAGTAAAGGCGAAGGGCTTGGGAACAAATTTCTTGCAAACATCCGAGAGGTGGATGCCATCATTCATGTAGTCAGATGCTTTGAAGATGATAATATTGTCCATGTGGCCGGAAGTGTTGATCCTATCTTTGACAAGGAAGTCATTGACACCGAACTTCAGTTGAAAGACCTGGAATCTATCGATAAAAAAATCCAGAGAATAGAAAAAATAGCCAAATCAGGAGATGCAAAAGCCAAAAAGGAACTTGAAACCCTAAACAAGTTTAAAGAAGGTTTGACTTCAGGTTTGAATGCCCGTGCGGTTGATGTTGAAAAAGAGGATCTAGAAGCAGTAAGAGATCTGCATCTCCTTACAATCAAACCTGTACTTTATGTGGCCAATGTGGATGAATCCAGCATATTGGAAGGCAATAAATATGTAGATCAGCTTCGCGAAAAAGTCAAAGAGGAAAATGCTGAGGTAATTGTATTGTGCGCAGCTATTGAATCTCAAATCGCAGAATTCGAAGATATCGAAGAAAAAGAATTATTTCTCGGAGAATATGGGCTCGAAGAAAGTGGCTTGAACAGGTTGATTTCCGGAGCCTATGCCCTACTGGACTTAATCACTTATTTTACAGCTGGTGTACAGGAAGTACGAGCCTGGACCATCAAAAAAGGATGGAAAGCTCCCCAAGCTGCGGGGGTAATACACTCTGACTTTGAGCGTGGTTTTATCAAAGCTGAAGTCATCAAACTGGAAGACTATCAAAAGTTCAAAACTGAGGCCGGTTGTAGAGAAAATGGGAAAATTGCAATTGAAGGAAAAGAATATGTCGTAAAAGACGGTGATATCATGCATTTTCGATTCAACGTTTAGTGATATTCTAAAAAAAGTGATAATTTTGACCTGCTTATCCACCCTAAATACGTTAAAGCATTTTAGTTAATCATTGTCTCATTTATTTTTAAAACACCGTGAGAGTTAGACTAATATTTTCATTAAAAAACAAGGGCTCATACTTGCCCTTCCATCACCAGTACATCCTAGCGCAATTCCTTAAAGGTTTAATTGTCAAAGGAGGAAGAGAGGAATTCTTCAACTACAATTACTTCAATTTCTCTGGTCTAAAAGGTCAGACTAAAGTAAGTAGAAGCGGTCTTCACTATTATTCAAGCCTTGTAACCCTTGTATTATCTTCGCAGAGTGAAGATTTCATGGACTATTTGCTTGAGCAGGTGTTTGCCACTCCGAAAATTGAGCTTGGAAATTTAATTCTTTCTCCTGAATACACTGAGCTAGAAGTAGAACCAGAATTGGAAACATCCAACAAGTTTGTGTGTATTTCTCCATTGGTTTTAATCACCCCTGCCTTCAATGAGGAAGCCGGAAAGAGATTCATCAGCCCTGATAGCGATGAGTTTTCTGACTTGCTTTATGAATCCACATTGACCAGAATGGAACGTTCTGGATGGTACACTCCTGAGCAAATGGAGAGTTTCTACAAGTTCCAAGTTGTACCTGACATGGCTTATGTCAACAAGCTGAAAGAAGCTCAAAAGAAATTTGCGAGAATTTATGCAGTGTATGACATGGATGTGAAATACGAAGTAAGAGGGTACACCCTTCCATTTACTCTGTATGCAGCACCTGAAGTTCAGGATTTCGTATTCAAATGCGGTTTGGGTGCATTCACTCACAAAGGATTTGGTATGCTGGATTTGGCGAACCACCCTTCCGGAAACAGAACTACCACTTATAAGTTTAAGCGGGAAGGTTTTGTACCCTACAAACCAACCGAGCGGGTAAGACAAAATGTAGCTCCTACTGAATCAGATACAGAGGACCTGTCCTCCGAAGATTAAGAAAAACCTAATCCCCTTTCATCTCGGAAGGGGATTTTTTTTTGAGGTTCAATCAGGTAATTTTTGATTAGAGCGAAGCCTTTATAATCTACGTCTATTTGGATGGAGATAAACATAACCTACCAACTGATCGTAGCGTGAACCTAATGCCCGGAAATAAACCAAAACTTCGTATTCATTTTCTGTTTCGAAGTGACTTCCTTCAAAAGACTCATTGATCAACTGATCTCCAGATCGGATTGCATACTGGTAATCATACCAGCCCTGCTTCAAAAGTAAGGTGGACTCATAGAGCCTTAAATTGGCATTCCAAGTCATTTTAGCTTCAGGAGATTTTCCCCATTGGCTCATCGCTCCCATCAAATAAACCGGCGACGAACTTTCAGGTATTGCTAAACGAAAGGTGGTCAGGATGTATTCACTGTCAACTTCAGGATTACCTCCCGGCCGGTCATTGTTGTAAATCAAATATTGTCCATTCAAATCCAGATATTGAGAATAGGCCTGATCAGGACGCGGAGTATCTACCTTTGCATCTGCATAAATCACATCTCTCTCCACGGTAACATTCGCAATATTTACGCCCGTAGCCCGAATAAAGCGAAGATCCACAAAGCGAAATTCATTCCCGGCAGAAAATGTATTTTCCCCTTCAAAGCTTTCAAAGCGCATTAGTTTTGAGCTTTCGTTCAAAAAAGTGGGACGGCTCAGATACCTCGCATTATCCCAACGCTGATTTTGGCGAATCAAGACTTTGACCTGGCTATTCGGGTCCATCACTTCCCCTTTTGAATAGTTTACGGTAACATTTAACTGCTGTGAATTTCTTCTTTCCGATGCCTGGGAAGGAGGAATAATGGAAGCCCCAACCGCAAAAAGTGATTCATACACCATAAACCTTCTAGTCAAAATAACCTGGGATTCATCCCGACCCCGGTAAACTTTTAATACATAGTTTCCGGATTTAGTCACATTTGGAAGTTGAAACCGGTAATGGATGTATGGGATTCTGGTATTGACTGAATATTCATAATCCTGAATATTGAACTCATTGAATCTTGGAAGAAAATCATTGTCCCTCAATTGGGATTGTCTCCAATCCGCATCACAATGGATCAATTTGGCAGAATACAATTCCGGATCATAAGCCAAATCATCAAAAAGCAAAACCAAGGACCTACTGTCCCCCATAGAAATTACAGGAGCATCAAGTTGACTATCGTATTCCGCACCAAGTGGAAATAAACGTACGGACTGGATATGGTCCTTATATACCTTATCCTCAATTTGGGAAAATGCAAAAAACGGAATTCCCATAAAGAAAATCAGCCAGGAATTTTTCAAGGAAAACTTCATGGCTGAAAATAGAGAAAAAGGAAGGAATTTGAAATTGAATCAAGCAAGTACTTCCTGAAGTACCGAAATCTGATCCACTAAGGATTCCCACTCGGAATTCTTTGAAGCTAAATCTCCCTCCACTTTTTGATAGTGAATCTGAACTTTCTGAGTTTTATCCTCATCTTGGTACAAGTCAGGATTGGCTAATTCCGCCTCCAAACTGGCCTTTTGGGCTTCCAGTTGCTCCACAGCTACTTCTACTTTTAAAAGCTGTTCTTCAAGTTTCTTGAGATCCCTTTTTGCCTGCTGAAGTTCAAAATTGTCCGCCTGGGGCTTGACTGTCACTTTTTTTACAGACTTTTCCTTTTCCTGTACTTGATTACTTTCTTCCTGCTGGCTTTTCCAAAATTCGTATTCATCATAAGTGCCAGGGTACTCTTTGATCTGATGGTTTTCTATGTACCAAATCTTATTGGCTACTCCCCTGATGAAATGTCTGTCGTGAGAAACGGTAATAAAAGACCCCTCATATTGTTGCAAAGCTTGAATCAAAATATTGACAGACTGAAAGTCCAAGTGGTTAGTCGGTTCGTCAAGTAATAAGAAGTTAGCCTCAGAAATCAGTGTCTTTGCCAAGGCAACCCTGGATTTTTCTCCTCCAGAAAGCACCTTGATCTTTTTGAATACATCATCATTTGTAAAAAGAAAGCAACCCAAAACATTTCTCAGTTCGGTTTCGCTTTTCGAGCTTCCGGCTTGACTCATTTCCTGAATAATTTCATTATCCAGCGTCAAGGCCTCTAGCTGATGCTGAGCAAAAAAGGATTTGATCACATTGTGTCCTTCCGTTCTAGTTCCCTCTATTTTTTCAGAACCGTCAATAATCCTCAGAAGAGTAGATTTTCCTTTACCATTTGCTCCAATTAGGGCAATTTTATCCCCTCTTTCAATTCTTGCAGAGGTGTCTTTCAGAATCACCAGATCCCCATAGGATTTGGACACATGGTCCAGTACTACGACATCCCTTCCGGACTTTTGGCTGAATTTGAAATTAAAATTAACGAAAGCTTCATCATCCACCACTTGATGCACTCTATCCATCCGGTCAAGCGCCTTGATTCTAGACTGAACCTGATTGGATTTTGAGGCTTTTGCACGGAATCTCTCAATAAAACGCTCCGTTTGCTTGATCATCTGCTGCTGATTTTCATAAGCGTTCTGTTGGATTTCCATACGCTCCTTTTTCTCCTTTTTGTAGAAGGAATAATTCCCCGGATATATCGTCAAGGTATGGTTTGCAACTTCTACAATGGTAGTGACGCAGTTATCCAAAAAGGTCTGATCGTGAGAAACTACGATCACCGCACCCTCGTAGGTTTTTAGGTAATTTTCAACCCATTGGATCGAAGGAAGATCCAAGTGGTTGGTCGGTTCATCCAGCATCAACAAAGAAGGCTTTTCAAGAAGCAACTTTGCCAACATTACCCGCATCCTCCAACCTCCTGAAAAAGTTCGAAGTGGTTTGTTCAAATCCTCTGTTTTAAACCCAATTCCTTCCAAAACCTCTTCTGCCTTGGCTTTGATGGTATACCCCTCATTGGACTCAAACCTATCCTGAAGAAAAGCCAAACGATTGATAATTTCCTCAGAATGGTCGGTTTCCATTTTCTTCAAAACCTCATCAATCTCATCCTGCAAGGCAAGCGTTTCCTTAAATGCTGCCAAAGCAACATTCAAAATACTCTCATCTGATTGATAGGAAAGTAGGTCCTGATTTAGAAAGCCAATGGTACAGTCCTTTGCTTTTTGTACATCACCTGAAGTAGGTTGGTAGTCCCCACTTATTATTTTCAAAAGAGTTGATTTCCCGGTTCCATTCTGACCGACCAAACCAATTTTGTCTTTTGGTTTGATATGAAGATTGGCATTTTCGTAAAGAGCACGGCCTCCGATGAAATAGGATAGATTGGTAATCGATAACATGGTGCAAAAATAACCATAAACCCAGTCAAAGAGGATTATTAGCGAAACAATCTCTAATTAATTACATTGCTCTTGAAAAAATCAAATTCAAATGAATCACCTGAGAATATTGAGTATTAGCCTTTCTATAGGTTTACTCGCCATTACAGCCAGTTGTCAACAAAAAGGCAAACTTAGCCCAATCCAAACCCCTGATGGAAGTAACAAAGTAGATATCAGTCAATCCACTGCTGACCTCCCACTTGATAAAATCCTATTGCCGGAAGGATTCAAAATTGAGGTTTGGGCAGCAGATGTTCCCAATGCGAGATCCATGGCAATTTCAGACAATGGGATCATTTTCGTCGGTAATAGACAGGAAAACAATGTCTATGCTTTAGTGGATGAAAATGCCGACGGAAAAGCCGATTCCAAATTCATTCTCGCAGAGGACTTGAGAATGCCAAATGGAGTCGCCTATAAGGACGGAGATTTATATGTGGCTGAAGTAAGCCGAATTCTTCGCTTTAAGGATATCAAAAACAACTTAAACAATCCACAATTCGAGGTAATTTACGATCAGTATCCTACTGAAGGTCACCATGGATGGAAGTTTATTGCCTTCGGACCTGATGGATTATTGTATGTCCCAGTAGGTGCGCCATGTAATATTTGTGACCCTGAAGATGAGATTTATGCAAGCATCACCCGCTTGGATGTAACCCAAGCCAACCCAACACCAGAAGTATATGCACATGGTGTACGTAATACAGTTGGATTTGCCTGGCACCCAGTATCCGGAGACTTGTGGTTTACAGACAATGGCCGTGATATGATGGGCGATGATATACCAGACTGTGAACTGAACCGAGTTACCGAAGCAGGTCAACATTTTGGTTATCCCTACTGGCACGCTGGAACAGTGAAAGATCCAGAATTTGGAGATAAAGGCAAGCCGGCAAGTGAATATGTTCAACCAGCAGCAAAATTAGGGGCTCATGTTGCTCCCCTTGGAATCCGTTTTTATCAGGGAGACATGTTTCCTTCTGCATATAAAAATCAGGCAATTATCGCTAAGCATGGATCTTGGAACAGGAGTAAAAAATCCGGTTACCAAGTTGTGACAGTGGAAATAGATGAATCCGGAAATGTGACTGGCCAAAAGGTTTTTGCCTCTGGGTGGTTGGATGATGCCAGCCAAGAAGTTTGGGGCAGACCAGTTGATGTTCAGGAATTGCCAGATGGAAGCCTGTTAATTTCAGACGATGTCGCGAACTGTATTTACAGGGTTAGCTACTCCAAGGAATAAAAATTAAAAAACCGGGTGCAAAATCGCATCCGGTTTTTTGTTTTCGCTTTTTGGCTTGAAATGGTTATAAAACCATTCAGAATCCAAATGATAACATTGGAGCTTCTTGTTCACTTTTTGGAAGAAGCTTCACCTGTTCAGCTGTAAACTGTTGAAAAAATTGCCTCAGTATATAAAATGTCTCAGGAATTGGTTTGACATCCTTTAGATTTTCTGTTTCAGAATTCCCTTCCACTACAAAGCCATATTTCACCAGCATTCCGCCCTCAAAAAAACAAAGTGCCTTTTCTTCAGGGCTTCTCCCTTCCAACTCAATTCGGATGGTTCCCCTACTTTTTTTGATAGATTCCACAAATTCACCAGCCCTGGAATTATATTCGAAAACCCCTTCCTCGGAATCACATGCTCCTCGGCAAACAGGATCCTGGACTACTTTACAACTTACTTTCCGGATTCCTGAGAGCTTGGAACAAAGTCCATACTTCTCAATTCCCAACTTCAAAAAAGAAAGCGCCTCCTCCCCAGAGAAAAAAGTCTCCAAGGGCTGTATTGATTTAGTTTGCCTGGCAATTTGAAAACGCTGATATCCTGTTCCGTCTTGATAAGTAAACAACCCCCATACGGTCTTTGGAATCTTCAATGCAGAATTATACTTGGGCCATAAGCGTTTGATTTCCAAGGCTTCAATCAACAAAGCCATAAATTCACTTCCTGTTAAATTCCATTGAAGATCTGTTACTTCATCTTTGAGTTGCTGCTTCAATTTAGGCTGAACCTGTCCTGAAAAATGTCCTTTAAACCGCTCTTTGATATTTAGTGCCTTCCCTACATAAATCACCTTCCCTTTGGCATTGAGCATGTAATAAACCCCACATGCTTCAGGGATTTGCATGAATTTTTGAAATGAAAAATTGGGTGGCAAAAAGCTTTCTCCGGAATTCCTTTTGAGAGATGAAAAGACCATATCAGGTCTTTCTTTGATCATCTGATCAAACAGGATAGCCGTGGCACGGGCATCGCCCATTGCACGGTGTCTGGATTCATTGGGGATTTTACGATTTTCACAAAGGCTCCCCAAACTATAGGAACGCAAGCCAGGGTAAATTTTTCTTCCCAAACGAACGGTACATAGTTTCTGGGATTTCAATTCCCTTCCCGTTCTCAAAAAAGACTCCCGCAGAAAGCCAAAATCAAAATTCACATTATGTGCCACAAACACTCTTCCAGCAAGCAACCCCCACAGTTCCTCAGCTATATCCTCAAACTTAGGAGAATTATGGACCATCTGATTGTCTATACCGGTTAGTCCTGTAATATAGGTAGGTATTCCCCTCTCGGGATTTACTAGTGTTTGGTATGTATGGATGATATTTTCACCATTATGAATCAAAACAGCGACTTCCGTGATGCCCCCATCTTTAATACTTCCCCCGGTAGTTTCTATATCTACAATGGCAAATTCCATGAATTAAAGGTATGGAATTGATTCAAGATATGGCAGTTGGTGACAGGAGTAGTCAAACTCCATCAAGGAATGGACTATAGCTTTTAAATCACTTGTTGACATAAGCTGCAATCAACTTTTCCGCACAACGTTCCCCATCCATGGCAGCTGAAACAATCCCTCCAGCATAACCTGCTCCTTCACCACAAGGATACAGGCGTTTGATTTCAACATGCTCAAACGTTTCCCTATCCCGTGGAATTCTGACAGGAGAAGAAGTCCGGCTCTCCACACCAATTAGCTGCGCATCATTGGTTAAATATCCTTTCATTTTTTGGCCAAATGCCTTAAATGCCATTGCCATTCTTTCCGCTATAAAATCCGGCAGTACCTCTCGCATATCCACAGAGTTCAAACCGGGTTGATAGGAAGTATCCAAAAGTGAAGAGCTGACTTTCTTTTGTACAAAATCAAGCATTCTCTGGGCAGGTGCTACTTGTGTCTTTCCGCCGGAAATCCAGGCTTGTTGCTCAATAGCAGCCTGAAATTCCATAGCAGCCAGATTCCCGTATTTCTGATAGGTTGGAAGATCCTCCAATTCTACAGAAACGACCATTCCCGAATTGGCAAACTTACTATCACGACGGCTTGGACTCATCCCATTGACCACCAATTCCCCCGGAGAAGTGGCTGAAGGAACAATAAACCCTCCCGGACACATACAGAAGCTAAAAACGCCTCTTTGTTTTCCTTTATAATTGGTTTGCTGAACCAAAGAATAAGAAGATGCTGGAAGATATGGGCCTCTATCAATCGCACAGTGATATTGAATTCTATCAATCAGATTTTGACTGTGTTCAATCCTCACTCCCAATGCGAAGGGCTTGGCTTCAATTTTTATTTTCTTACTATCCAAAAGCCTAAAAATATCCCTTGCCGAATGCCCTGTTGCCAGAATTACTCCCAAGCCTGTGATTTTATTCCCATTTTGATCAATAACCCCTTTGACTTCCTCTCCCTCTAAAATCAAATCCTCAACCCGTGTTTCAAATAAAACCTCTCCTCCTGCATTTAAGATACTTTCCCGGAGTTTGGTTACTATTACGGGAAGTTTATTGGTCCCAATATGGGGATGCGCATCTACAAGGATATCTTCCGTAGCCCCATGTGCAACAAAAATCTCCATGATTCTCCGTATATCTCCCCGCTTTTTTGATCGGGTGTACAGTTTCCCATCCGAATAGGTTCCTGCACCACCTTCTCCAAAACAATAATTGGAGTCGGGATTTACGATATGTTCTTTATTGATAGCCGCCAAATCCCTTCTTCTGGCACGAACATCTTTTCCACGTTCGATCAGGATTGGCTTGACACCAAGTTCAATTGCCCGAAGGGCTGCAAACAATCCTGCCGGTCCTGCCCCCACAATCAGGATGGGCTCGGCATTTTTCACATTCCTATACTCAGGAAAATGCTCTACAAGAGGTTGGGGAGTTTCCCTTACAAATAATTCTGCCTCAACATTTACTTTGACGTTTCGGCCTCGGGCATCAATTGAGCGCCTTGTTTGTCTTACAAAAGAATCTGCTGCATCCATTGGAAGCCCTGCCTTTTGCAAAACAACATTTTTAAAAACTACAGGATCATAGGCCTCTTCAGGGCTAAGCTGTAAAGTAAAATTCTTTTTCATGGTAAGGTATTTATCCTTAAATCCCTGCAAAAGTACAAGTAATTCGAGAAAATAGCTCGGTGTGAAAAGTTGAAAAAATGAAAAGGCGAAATAAACTTAATTCAGCCTGTCCAAAATCCCGAACCTGGAGGAACTGGAGATAAACTCAGGAACAAGAGTTTTCAGGTGAGCGACCAATTCATTTTCGGAGTTTTTGTAAATCATTTCTTGGAACAAGTCCACCTGCCCTTCAATTTTATGATAGGATGAAGGTAAAACCTGGGCGATCTTAATCTTTGGGTGATGGGTAATTTTTACTGTCTCAAAATCATTTAGGAGTTCTTCATAAAGCTTTTCACCTTCCCTCAGGCCAGTAAATTCAATTTTTATCTCCTCTTCCGAAATCTTTCCTGAAAGTTTGATCATTCTCCTAGCCAGATCCAAGATTTTCACTGGCTCGCCCATATCAAAAATATAGATTCCTCCTCCTTCACCCATGATGCCGGCTTCCAGCACCAATTGACATGCTTCAGGTATGGTCATAAAATAGCGTGTGATTTCAGGATGGGTTACGGTTACAGGGCCTCCGTTCTGAATCTGCTTTTTGAAAAGAGGAATTACCGAACCACTGGAAGCAAGTACATTTCCGAATCGGGTCGTTACAAAGTTTGTATAATTCTGTTTATGGTTCTTCTCCAAATAATCATTCAGAGCATGAACATACATTTCTGCAGCTCTCTTACTTGCTCCCATCACATTGGTCGGTTTAACCGCCTTATCCGTGGAAACCAAAACGAATTTTTCCACCTGATACAAAACAGAGAGATCTGCTAAAACCTTGGTACCAATAACATTGACATGAATCGCTTCCTCAGGGAAACTTTCCATCATAGGAACATGCTTATAAGCTGCAGCATGAAATACAATTTGGGGTTTTAGAGATGAAAAGAGGTCTTTCATCTTACTCCTGTTACGGATATCCCCCAAAACCACCTTTATCTGGCAATCTGGAAAGTTTTGTCGAAAATCATTCTCCAAATCATACAAGGGAGATTCCGCTATATCCAACAAGATGAGAAGCTTGGGGTTATAGTGGGCAATTTGTCTGCAAAGTTCACTTCCAATAGACCCAGAGGCTCCGGTTACCAAGATCACTTTATCCTGTAGGTCCTCCTGAATCCTGGGATTATCCAGGATTATCGGCTCCCGACTCAATAGGTCCTCAATCTTTACTTCCCGTATAGCTCCGGCTGTTAGTCCGCTATTGATCCACTGATCTACAGGCGGAACAGTTGAAACAGCAATGTTTAGCCGAAAACAATCGTCAATAATTTCATTTTTGCGCTTTACCGATAAATTTCTAATTGCTATAATCAAATCGGTAACGCCCATTTTTTCAACTAGCTCCTCCAATCCTTCAGCACCTCTATAAATCCTTTTTCCAACAATGCTTTTACCTTCTTTTTTGGGGTCATCATCTAAAAAGGCGACCGTGTTAAAACGGGTTTTGCTGTCTCGGTTGATCGCTTCAAAGGCTATAATACCAGCCTCCCCCGCACCGAAAATGACACCGATTTTCTGTTCGCTTTGGATCAGCCCTGCTTTTAGATAAATAAATAATTCCTTTACTACTAGTCGATAAAAGACCAACATTACCAAGGAGGACAAACTGGAGATGATCAATACTGAATTAGGAAGCAGAAATCGATCACTCAAAAACTCTCCATGAAAAAAATTCAGGAAGAAAAACATGATAAAGGTAAACAGGACCGTTTTAAAAACATCGGCTCCATCCCGAAACCCGAAATGGCGCACAATTCCTTCATGACTCCGGGTATTCTGCATTACCAACAATCCCCCGATCATGAATGTAAAACTACCTGAAAGAATATCATTCTTTTCTATTTCCGACAACTCAAAATTAAATCGGACCAAATAACCGAACAATGCACAGGTAAAAAGTACAAATGAGTCAATGGTGGCAATTATCCACCTTGGAAGAATCTTCAATTGAACCAAAAAACTCATTTTTATTTCATTACAAAAAGCTGAAAATCAGCTTCCTAATTTTCCATTAGTTTGACTCTCTAATGTAAAGACAATTCTTTTACAACAGAAACAAATTTGTAATATTTTTTCCTTGTAAAATATAATTTTGGTTTATATGTATATCAAATACATTTTATTGCGATTTAAGAAAAATTACATAATTGGAAGGCTTGAATTAAAATTCAGACAAAATCAAATATGTATATCTACTTTATTGCCGGTTTCTGGATAAGAGTAAGCAGAGACAAGCTAAAAATCCAAATCGGGCCTACTTTGGTTTTCATCCATCTGCCTGTTTCCTTACCGCAAAGGCGCAAAAAGCGCAAAGTATGACGCAAAGAAAATGGCTTTTTCGTTCGTTCCCTATAGATTATTAATCGCTCTTTTTGGTTCTAGGCCAATCTGGAAACAAAGGACAAGGAAGCTTGAAAAAACTACCTTTTCGGACTTCTTTGTGTGCTTGGCGGCTTTGCGGTAAGAATTATATAACCTGACTTGGTAAGGGTGAGCGTAGTCAGCCTAAAAAAACTGAGTTTGGGCCTACTTTGGTTTTCATCGATTTGTACAACCCTATCAGCAAACAGAAATTCACCTACTAGCGGGATTCCGGACAATCAAAAAATCAGTCAAAATTTAAGAAATCACTATGAACTAAAATATAAAAATCCCTCCAATTTCAGGGATAAGGAAAAACAGAATTTCAAGTTTTTAGATTATTTATCCATTAATCAGAGAGAAAACCCAAGCAAGTAAAATGGATATTCCTGTAAGTAATGGAATTATCAATAAAGACCGGAATCACTTTTCATTGCCCTCAAACTTGCCCATACTGACATGTCCTTTTTGGGAAACCCCTTTTCCTTTTAAAACATTGAAAAATGTTAAAATCAGGATTTTGAGATCAAGGAAGAAATTATGGTTATCCACATACCAGGTGTCCAATTGAAATTTTTCCTGCCAAGTGATACTGTTTCTGCCATTAATTTGTGCCCATCCTGTTACGCCGGGACGAACTTCATGTCTTCTTATTTGACTTGATGAATAAAGCGGCAGGTACTCAACCAACAGAGGTCTTGGGCCAATCAGACTCATTTCCCCTTTCAGAACATTGATCAATTGGGGAATTTCATCCAGGGAAGTTTTGCGGATCAATCTTCCAAAGGTGGTAATCCGCATATGGTCAGGCAACAAATTTCCGGATTCATCCCTCCGGTCATTCATTGTTTTAAATTTGAGGATATAAAAAACAGTACCGGATTTACCTGGTCTCTCTTGAAAGAAGAAAGGATTTCCCCTGTAATACAGTAAATTAAAGAAAAAAAGGAAAAGAAAAACAGGAGATAAAACCAAAAACATTGCACTTGCAACTAGCAAATCGAGAACCCGTTTTCCTGTCGTTTTGTAAAACACTTTTTAGATTGATTTAGCAAACTCTTGGTGCATTACCTCTGCAATTTTCTCTTGATCATGAAAAGTGAGGCTTACCGAACTTGGAAGGCATATCCCTTTTTCAAACAAGTTGGCCGCCACTTTTCCTCCAAAGAATTGAATATCATTAAATACAGGTTGTAAATGCAAAGGTTTCCAAAGGAATCTTGTTTCAATTTGGTTTTTCATCAATACCACACGTAAATGGTCGTTTGAAAAACCCGTAATTTTCTCGTCAAGTAGTATAGTGCTCAACCAATAATTAGAATAAACTCCATTCCCTTCATTTTGAAATTGAACTCCGGGGAAGGTTGCTAAAAGCTTCTTGTAATTTTCATTAATGCTTCTTCTCTTTTCAATAAACTTATCCAATTGCTCCAATTGGGCCAAGCCAATAGAAGCCGCCAAATTGTTCATTTTGTAATTGTAGCCAATCTCCAAGTGCTGGTAATAGGGTAAATCTTCTCTTGCCTGGGTAGAAAGATGCCTTGCTTTTTGGGCCAATCCCGGTTTATTGCAGATCAGGGCTCCCCCTCCTCCACTTGTTATAATTTTATTTCCATTGAAAGAAAAAACACCCAAGTCACCAAAGGTCCCACAATACTTCCCATCTATGGAACTTCCTACAGCCTCGGCTGCATCCTCCAAAACTGGAATATCATACTTGCGCGCAATTTTCATGATTTCCTTCATCTTGGCCGGCATACCAAAAAGATGAACCACCACTATTGCCTTTGGTTTTTTACCGAAAGCCAAACGGTTGAGAATCGTGTCCTCCAAAATTTCCGGGGACATATTCCATGTGTCAGACTCACTATCCACAAAGATCGGTTTGGCCCCCAAGTAACATATGGGGTTGGCAGAAGCGCAAAAAGTAAAAGACTGACATATCACCTCATCCCCTGCCTCTACTCCCAATAAAACCAAGCCTAAATGAAGTGCGGATGTACCTGAATTAAGAACAACCACCTCGGAATTACTCAGTTTTTCGGAAAGCTTTTTCTCAAATCTGGGAATAAAAGAACCAGAAACTGCCAACTGGCCGGATTCAACAGCCTGTCTCGAATAGATTAATTCATTTCCATTAAAAACTGCAGCAGAAAGTGGTATCTGATATTCCATATATCCAAATTAAAAAGGGCCAGCGAAAATTAGGTCATCAAAAAGCAAACCAATAATGAAATTTAATCCATAAATCTATCCAAATATGCATTCTCGTTGAATCTGAATTTATAAAAAACCTTCCACAGATTAATTCATATTCATATTTGATTCTTTCAAGGCATCTTTATCCAACCTGATTTTATTCTTCTGGGAGGAGGACAAAGCTCGAACCTCCAAGACTCTTGGCATTTTGATCACCCTCTTTTTTACATATTTTACTGCAACCTGGTCCAATCTGATTCCCATCAAAACCACAATGGCAGAAATCGTCGGCAAAACCAAATGATCGGAGTAATCCTTCAGTAAGAACAATAAAAAGATAATTCCCAATTGGAAAGCACCTATTGTAAGGGCAACCTGGTTATGCTTCATTCCCATTCGCATCAAAAAATGGTGAACATGGCTCTTATCTGGTGTCATAGGACCTTTACCCTGAGAAATTCTTCTAGTAAAGACACGTGCCATGTCATAGAGAGGGAACATCATCAAAGAAATCCCCGTGGAGAAAACCGGAACGAATTTAAAATAGGACTGGCTAGGCAATGCGGCATTGTATTCCATAAAGGCAATAATCAAGGCCCCAAGGGTAAAACCTAGCGTCAGAGAACCCGTATCGCCCATGAAAATCTTAGCAGGGTGCCAATTAAAAACCAAAAAGCCTACGATTCCACCTACGAAGGTGAAGGAAAGTACTGCGAAACTTTCTAAACCCTGAATCATAAACCAGATTCCTAAAAAGGAAAAAGCAATTATTGCTACCGTACCTGCCAGTCCATCAAGGCCATCAATGAGGTTGAAAGCATTGGTAATTGCCAAGAGTACAAAGGCAGAAAATACATAGGAAAACCAAACTGGCAACTCTCCTATTCCCAAAAAGCCATCGAGATTGGTGATACGGATATCAGCTGCACCGACAACCAAAATTACTGCGACCAACTGCCCCATAAGTTTGTTACTAGCCTTCAGCTCAACCATATCATCCTGTAAGCCAACAAAAAACATTATGGTAATTGCTCCGAGTAAGTATCGAATATCAGGCAGAGGAAACTGCCAGGCCCAGATGGACATCGCTATTGCTGCAGCCACAAAAAAGCCTATGCCTCCCATTGATGGGACAAAGGATTTGTGAATTTTTCGACCTCCCGGAACATCGCCGATTTTGGCCCTTCTTAGAAGCTTAATCAATATCGGTGTTACCAAAAAACCCACCGAAAAAGCAGTAAGTGCTGCAAAAACAAAAAACATATAAACGTTGGTTTATTTTGTACAAAATTAACTAATCATAATACAAATCCCTTGCCATCAGCCTATTTTTTCGAAATTTTATTGAGGTTAAAAACCTACGAAATACAGAAAAATTAAGAGTAAGGTTCTCATTTTGTTTACCAAAAACAAAAAAGGCTGGATGAAAAAAATCAAATAGTTTGAGTGTGGGTAGTGTTGACTTGATGCGTTAAAGACTTCCGGTTATCGTCAATGCGAAGAGGCGGTAAGCCGACGCGGCAGTTTTTAAGGTAGGTTGTAGGTTTTGAGAATTGAGAATTGAGAATTAGGAATTATGAATTGTGACCTTTGACCTTCCCTAAATAGCGTTGACCGTTTGGTTCAACATTCATTTATAAATTCCATCGGGCAAACATGAGCCAGAGGTTCTTCTCTTGGGCAAACTTCGAAGGGGCTCGATGCCCCTAAGAAG
>NZ_JARHUI010000004.1 GCF_029222925.1 Algoriphagus sp. CAU 1675
CCTGAATCAGCCTGGAATGGCCTCTGGCGCATTCCTGCTTGTTCTTGTCAAATCGCTAAAAATCAGCGGATCTCAAAGGCAAGCTTTGAGCTAGCTGATTTTCTTAACGCTTCTTGACTGCGTACAAGCACCGGCTGCTTCACAGGCCTATTAGTCACGGTTTTGTTTAGGAAATAAGGGGTGGTTTGTTTTACGCTAGTGTATAAGCTCATGGCTATCGACATTGCGAGGAGGCGGTAAGCCGACGTGGCAGTCTTTTAGGTAGCTTGTAAGTTGTAGTTTATAGGTTGATCCTAACTACCTACTGCTCAATGGTATTATAGGTTAATTGTTTAATTGGTTAACTGTTTTATTGATCAGGAGAAACGAGCTGGTTGAGGAAAAGGACTCCGAAGGAGTCGAACTGTGAATAGCCTAGGGTGAAACCCTAAGATACTGAATGGAATACAGAACCAGCGCTGGTGCAAGATTTGGGATGGGAAATGGGTTGAATTGCCAGTAAGACAAAGACGACCTATCGGATTGAAAATCCTACGATATATAGTTCGACATTGCAAATGTCGAACAGCTAGGGACAGCTGGGGATTCAATTCCTTGCTAAAGCCCATACAGTCTTGGGGTTAGTCCAGCTTTCCTTCCAATAACACCCCAGTCTTCTCCCATACTATCTAGGGAACCAAAAGGGAAGTTAGCGGGACAATACCCGAATGAAACTGGGCCAAAATGAACCCTTGGTAAGGGGTTTCCCTGGCTTTGCCATTGAGTTGACAGCTCTCAAAACCTGAGAATACTGCTTTTTCAGATGTCCAGAATCAAGGTAGATAGTCCTCAAGATCCGCCTCGGGGATACCTGTAAATGCCGAAAATTCAGAGACAGTGATAAACTGTCCCTTATTTTTATCCAATAGGGAACGGATTTTCTGAAGTACCAAATGACTGTATCGTTCACTCCTTCCTATGATCCTCTGGATTTCCGTTTATGTACTCAGTCAGCTGTAGGTAAAAACTTGTTTTCGGGAACTGTTCCGATATCAATTCCATCTGATTAAGTGCTTCTTTTCATAAGTTTGTTTTTGAGACAAACTTACTGGCTCTAGAACTCTAGTGAAATATATACTCGCTTAAGTAGATACTGGCAATTAGGTTAATCCTTTCGGAATCAGTAGGTTATCAACGGCACTAAAATAAAATGGTCTGTGCGTACACAGACCAGAATTGAGTTATTGAAAATGAAAAGGTCTGTGCGGACACAGACCAAGGTGGAAGATTAATCTTTATTTTTCTCTTTATCCTTATTCTTAAAGAGATAAATCAAACTGACTTGGCTATGTATAGAGAAAAGATTTTGCCCTCTAGGGAAATCCGGTGTACTGGAGGGATCTAACTGCCATTGGTAGTTCAATCCATTGATCAACTGAAGCTTAGAACTTAAAAGAAGGTTGTTCCATTGGTGGTCAAACAAAAATCCGAGACTAAGGTCTACCCATGGCTTATGTTCATTTTGCTGACCGAAGGCGCGATAAAAAAAGTCTTGATGATTTGCTAAACGTTCTAAAAGAATACCAGCTTTATTAAATTTATCTACCAATGAGATTTCTAATGTTTGAACATTTGATCCTGTGCCAATTCCTACACCAAGGGCTTGACCATAATTGGTAAAACCACGAACCTGATAATGGGTATGCCAGGATGTAAAACCTCCTAAACCAATATACCTAATGTATCTATTAACGGATTCTTGTTGATGAGTGATTTCACCTCTAAATTGTATAAACTTATTATCAGATTGTAAACGAACAAGTTTATTAAAACCTAACAAATAAGCACGCGCATGCTCAGGATTAAGAAAAAATTCTCTCCAATTAAAAGAATGATCCCTCCTAGCAAATTCAAAATAAATTTCAGCCCTGGCTCTCTTAAATAAATACCTTCCAAAAACAGAAACTTGTTGATCCTGAGCTTTAGCATCATAATCAACCGAATTACCATTTTGAAATAATTTAGTCTTAGTAAAAGATTCAAAAATGGGAAACAAATCTAGAAATGAATTACCCCTATTATCATTGTATTGTTGAAACGTACGACTAAATCCTATAAAAAGTCCAGAAATCCATTTGGGTTGAAAGGACATGGTCATTCCATTCAAAAACCGCCAATCTTTAGGAACAGAATTAAAATAATTGAAATTTAAGTATTTTGATTGACTGGCATTAAATCCCGAAGACTCTAACCTACCTAAAAGGATTTGACTCTCGAAATAGCCCAAAAAAGTTTTAGCTGGTTTAATAGTATTAAAAGTAAAATGAGGAAAACCAGGAGCATTATTTGAAAAAATAAGACTGTTCCATTGACCAGGACCCCACCATATATTACGATTTGCAAAACCTAATTCAAAAGAACCATATTGAAAAGTAAAAGAAGATTGCCCCAAATTATAATTAGAATAAATTCCTTCGCCAAACTTTTCTGGAAAATCATTAAAATTCCAAAAATGAAATCTATCTCGAATTACATTATTCGTAAATCCTTCTTGAAACCCAAAATAAGATAAATTTGAAGCGTAAACAAATTCAGGTTGAAAAACCAAATTAAAAAATAAGTATTTAACATTTATACCTCCACTTAAAAAAAATTGACTTCCTCGATTAGGAATCATACTGTAATCACGCCCAATATAAGGACGCTTGGAATTATAATCTGAAGTTAATAAAATTGGAACTAAATTAATCTTAATATAATTCGGATTTTTATTTTTAATATTAATTAAAGAATCAATAATGAAGGGAAAAGTTTTAAAATTAAAAGATAAATCATGAAATGAAGAATCAATTAATTGATTTCTACGAAAATTTTCTTCAAAAATAGGATAACCAACAGGAAAATTTTGAGAAAATATTGAATTACTAAAAACAAAAAAAAATATTAACAAGCTAAACCTGAATTTATGAATACACACAAACATATATAATAATTTAAATACGCTTAAAACCTTGTTTATAAAATTGAATAAAAACTAAAAAAGGAAATATCAAAAGTTTGGATTGTCTTTTAATACGATAAAAAGTAAAATCTTGAAACAATCTATAAAGCCATTCAAATCCTAAATTTTGAATCCATAAAGGAGCTCTCTTGACATTATTTGACCAAAAATCTAAGACTCCACCATTTCCAAAAATCAATTTTGCGTTTATTTTATCAAAATTTCTAAATATCCATTCTTCTTGTTTAGGATTTCCTAAACAAACCATTAAAACATCAGGATTTAAGGAATTTATATTAGCAATGATTTTTTTTTCGTCTTCTAAGTCAAAAAAACCATGATGACAACCTTTAAAACCAAAATAATTAAATTCCTTTTCAAATTTAGAAATAACTTTATTACAAATGTTAGGCTTACCCCCTAATATAAAAAACGAGAAATTACTTGAACTACATAATTTAACAAGTTCCGGAAAAAAATCAGTTCCTGTTAACCTAACATTCAATGGGTTTTTATAAAGCAATTTAGAAGCCCACACAATTCCAATTCCATCAGCCAAATTAATTTCAACTGCATTTAAATAATTAAATAATAAAGGATTTTTCTTAGATTCAAGGAGAAATTCTGGATTAGATAATGCTATTAAAAACTTTTGATTTGAAACAAGTTTATCATGAACAATAGAAATTAATTCAGACAATGTTAAAACATTAAATTTAACGTTTAATATTTTAAGGGTATTTATATTTAGCATAATTAATAAATCTTATCTTGTCTTAATTTCTTTAAAAAACCCCAAGAAGGAAAAATACAAACAATTAAAGAAGGATAAATGTTTATAATATTTAAAAAAAAGAAAAAAGGGGCTTAATGAAAAATAAACTATTCCTTTTAAGGTAGAAATTCTTGTTAAAAAAGCTGATCTTGCATAAAAATAGTTTTTAGAATAAATTTTATTTTTACCTGAACTTTCAAAATCATGATTGACAAAAAATAGAGGAAAATAAACAATAGATTTTTTATTAAAATAACAATCAAAAAGAAAAATAGTCTCTTCACCAAAATTCCACCCGAATTTAGATCCTAAACCAAACCTTGAATCAAATTTAATATTGGAACAAATAATAGAATTTCGCTTAAAGGCAATTTCAATACTACTGACATTAAATAAACTTCTTTTATTTAACATAAACATTTCAGATTCATATTTTTTATACTCAAAATTATTTATCCCGGTATTTATTTTTCCAACTATAACATCAAAATCATTTAATTTAAAAGCAGAAATAATATTAATAAAATAATCAAGGGAATAAGAAACATCATCATCAGCTAGTAAACAAATATCAGCTTTAGAGTGAAGTAAAGCATTATTACGATTAATAGACAAACCATTACCATAGATAGGAAAAATATTTAAATCATTCCGGAAATTAAAGGCACTATAATTATATTTAATTAAAGAATTAGAAATTTGATGGGAAACAATATAATTTATAAAAGAATATTGACGAGGTAAAATTATATTAGAAACATTATAAATACTTTCATTATAACAACAAATTAGAACATCAATTTTCAACATAATATAAATTAATTAATTAAATCAATAATCAAAATAAAAATTAAAAGGAGAAGATAAACTAAAAGAGGTTGAAATAGAATATAAAAAAAACATAAAATAACAAATCAATAAAAATAAGCCGATTAAATAATTAGAAATAGATTTTGACAAATAAAACAAATAATAGGAAAGAAAAGAAAGTACAAAAATTCTAAAAAAAATTAGATAATTATTAAACCTGTGCAATAAATGGATGTCAGAAAATACATGTGATAGAATTACGCCAAAAACAAAAACATTGTAATATGGTATAAAAAAAGGAAATATATTTTTTAATTTATCACTGTAAATAATACACAGCAAATAAATAAAATTTCTAAATAAAACACCAAAACCGGAATTAATAGAAATTCTATTATCAAAAGCTAATTCAATATTTTTAGCATAGAATTGATATCCTAAAATTTCAGAAACAAATACACTAATATTTTTAACATAATCTAAAGTATCAATAAAATAAAAACATAAAACAATAAAAATTGTATATAGTCTATTAGGGAAGATATCTTTATTAACAAAAAAATAAAATAGAACAAAAACAATTGAGGCTTTATGGAATAAAAAAGACAATAAAACAAAAAAGATGAATTTGTAAAAATTATTGACATAAATAAATCTAAAACTATAAAAGATTAAGGAAATACTAATAGCTTGACGAATTCCATTTAAAGAAAAAAACAAAAATCCATCAGTATATATAAAAAAAATAAAAAAAACAAGAATATATTTAAAATCTTTAATACTGAGAAGCAAAAAAAACCAAATTATTAAATTTAAAAAAATAAAATATAAAGAAAAATGAAATCCATTATTTGAAAAAAATGAAGTGATCAAATTAAAACCCCATTCAAAATCTTCAAAACTATAATTAAAAATTGAAAAAAATTTATATTCATTTAAATAAGAAAGATAATCTACACCCACATTATATCTAAGACCTAGAATTAAAGAGGTAATGAAAATGATAAAAATAAAGACAAAATAAAAATACTTTTTTGCAATATAGGAAACAGCAATAGAAATATATAAAAGAAAATTATAGATAAAAAAAGCTAAAAACATGATGTTAAGAAATATTATTTAATAATTTTTTAATTTCTAAATTCCAAGAAAATTGCTTAGAATAATTATGAATTTGTAAACTAGAAACTGAAATATTAATAAACCAGTTATATAAATGATTTAAGTCAATTAAATTTTCGTCTTCAGAAACCCTATATACAAAATTTGAATTTCTAAATCCAGGATCATCCTCTGAAAAAACAATTGGAAGACCATATGAACAATATTCCCTATTTTTGAGTGCTTGTATAGTATGAATACCTTTTCGATGATTACCCAAACATCCTAAGGAAATATTACACATCTTATAAACATTTTCAAGATCTTCACCAATTTTAAAACCATGAAAAACAACATGATCATTTAAATAAGAATCCGAAATAATACTGTTTTTTAAATTTTCTAAAAATTCACCTTCTCCAACAAGATGGAGATAAAAATTATTAGGCTTATATTTAGATAAAGAATTTATAAATCTATCAGTACCGTGCCAAAAATTAAAATTTGCTACAGAGATAAAATTTAAATTTTTATATTCAGCCCACTTTTTATTTACAACAGGAAAATTAAATGAAGAAATACAATTAAAAAGATTAATAGTAGGAATATCATAGATAAATTTATCTTCACTAAAAGTAATTATTTTATAAACAAAATATTTTAATATCCTCCAGAAGACCTTATCAATTAAATTTAAAATAAAAAAAACAAAATTCTTTGGATACTCTCTATAGTAAGGATATGTTGGAATTTCTACTAATATTTTAATGTTATTATTTCTAATTTTGGAAATTAAGACTATACAAAATATAAAAAAACTTGGAAAAATAAACCTAACATACAAATAAGAATATGATTTAAGATTAAATTTTATTAAATAATAAAGCAAATAAAAATTTCTTAATAAAGGTAAATTTACATAAGTTAAAAATTTATTTTTAAAAAAAATTTTAAAATTTTCGTAGTACAATAAATCGACATTAACACCATTATAAACAAATCCATCAATTTGACTAAAAATCTTATTTTTTACACCGTGATAAAATTCAAACTTAACATTACTAAAATACAACAAATTAAAACCCATAAATTAATTAATATTAACGGAGTATATTATAAATAAATTAGATTTAAAAAATTAATAATTTAAGAAAATAAGAAAAAATCATACTTATTGGGAGAAACAATAAATATAAATAAGAAAAATAAAAATTGAGTTCTTTAAAATTAAAATAATTACTTAAAATAAAATTAATTGTTTTAGAAAAAGCTAAACCAATAGGTACAACATAAATCCCAAATTCTTTAAAAGCAAAAATAAAAATTAAATTCACAAAACTTCCAATTAATGAAGAATATGAAATTACTTTAGTATTTTGAGTTATTTGAGGCCCAACCCTAACGAAATTAGACAAGATATTTAATGACATAGGATAGCAAAGAATAGTAAAAAAATTAGAAGCCCCTAGATAAGACGAATTAGAAAGTAAAAGAACAATATAATCCGAAAATAAAATTAATAAAAAAGAAACTATTGAAAGTAATAAAATAGTCCGTTTGTAGAATTTTAATAAAATAGGAATTAATAAGTGAGAATTAGTATACTTATATACATATGGTAACCAAACATTATTAAAAGCCAAATTAAAGAACATAAAAAAAGAAGCGATTCTTAAAGCAACAGAATATAATCCTGCATCACCTAAATTAAAATATTTACCAATAAAAATTTGACCTAAAGATGAATCAATCCATTCACCAAATATAGCAGGAATAGTAGGAATAGAAAATTTCAATATAGTTTTTAAAATATTAAAATCTATAATAAAAGAAAAGCTATTTTTATTAATAACGTAAAAATATAGGATAAGAAAAAGATCAGAAATAAACAAACCTCCAAAAAAACCTACAATTCCCAATTTAAAGTAAATAATAAGAATTAATGAAATACCAACATGAATTAAAACATTAATAATTGATCCCAAAAAATATAGGTATGGAATATTTTTAAAACGAGAAATGATAGAAAAAAATGAATTTAAACTTCCAGATGGGATAGTGAAAAACATTAAAATGTAAGAAATATAATATTCATGCTTAGTAAAGTCTAACAAAACAAATTTACCCAAAAGCATATACATTAAAAATGAAATAAACACAGATAAAACAACAATAGACAAAAATGAAGTTGATAATAAATATTTAATATTATAAGTATTATTATAATAATACCGAGCCACTCCTGAATGAATATTTAAATTAGAAAACATATCAATAACACTTTTAATAGAAAAAATAATAGCCATTGCTCCAAAGTCTTCTTTACTTAAAATAGAAGTATAAATAGGCATTAAAAAAATTGATAAAATTTTACCAAGAAAAGGACTAAAACCATAAATTAAAAACTTTTTAATAAAGTCCATATAAAAATTAATAATATAAATTTAACCAATTTCCAATTTGATTATTCCAAGTCTGATTAAATCCTAAAATATTTTTATTAACCTTACATTTATTATATTCATTATCAAAATTCATATATAAAAAATCCAATAGTTTAAATAAAGACAAATTAAGACCATCAATTTCATGAAAATATAAACCAGATTTTTTAAAAGATTCATATGGCAGCCAATCGCCACAAATAATAATAGAACCGGAAAGGAATCCCTCAATTAAACTTGAAGATAAACCATCAAAAGTAGAAATTTGAAGAAAAATATCAGTAGAATGCCTTAAATAGGCAACTTCAAGATCAGACATTTTTTGAGTTAAAATAATGAATTTAAAATTAAATTTCCTTAAAACCAATAATAAAGAATCATGCAAATTTGAATCAAAACCATAGGTCATAGGGAAAATAAGAAAGAATTTTGAAGAAAATTCTTCTGTCAAATTATTTCGTATAATAAAATTCAAAAATTCCAACTGCTGATGTAGTGATTTCCCACTATAACCAACACAAATAGAAATAAGATTATCAGGAATATTAAATATACTTTTGGAATGAAGTCTATTACCATTAGAAACTAGAATTTCAATATTGGAAATAATATTAGATCCATACAAAAATTTTTTAATTTTTAATTTATTAATATTATATGAAATAAGTTGCTGTTCTTTTTCATGTGTAAAAACAGTAATATAAGAAGAATTAATCACCATTTTTTTGAAAAAAAGAAAATATAATTTACGTGAACCAAATAATTTTAAAGATTCAAGCTCCCCTCCCCATAAGGTGCTAATGATTTTAAAGGGAAAAAATTTATAAATAGGAGAAAAAAGCACAATTTCTGGTAACAACCATTTAAAATGTAAAACGTTATATTTATTCTTATTTAATAACAAATATAACAATAACTCAATCCCAATATAAAATGGTTTAATAAAAGATCGAAAAAATTTAATTTTTGGAATAAATGTCGAATAATATGAAGTTACACGATAATTAAAATTAAATTCATGAGAAAACTTTCCCAAATCGTTTGTAACAGAATAACATTCAATATACATATTATCATTTTTTGTAATAGCACTAGAAACATAATCTCTAAAAAAAATACTATCAACTTGACCAACAATTAAAATATTCATGTTATAATAAAAACTTGATATACTGATCCCATTGGCCTACATCTTTCCATGAATTATCTGAAACAGGAAAAACCCCTACTTTTCGGTCTTCATTAATTAATTTATCAATTAAATGAGTAATATGAAAAAATTGATTCTCGGGAATTTCATGTAATAAATGTGGTTCTAAAATATACATACCAGAATTTATCATAAAATCATATGAAGGTTTTTCTTTAAGTTCCTTCAACCTTCCATATGAATTAATCTCTAATGTCCCATATGGGATTTCTATTGATTTTAAAACTGAAACAAGAGTAATTTCATTTTTTTCTTCATAATGATATTTTAGAATATCATTATAATCCTGATCTATTAAAATATCACAATTAGTAACAAAAAAAGTAGTATTTAATTTATTTTTTAATAAATACAAACTTCCTGCAGTTCCCAAAGGTTGATCCTCCTTAAAATATTCAATAATAAATGGAAGATTTAATTTTTCTAAATAAAATTGAATTAATTCAAATTTATAATTAACACTTAAATAAAAATTATTTGATCCATACTTATTAAATCGATTAAAAATTTCCTCTAACATAGTTTTTTCTCCAAAAGGAATTAGAGGCTTTGGAATAATATTTGTTAAAGGTTTAAGTCTATTACCTTGACCACCAGCCATTATAATTACAGGTAAATTAAATTTATTAATAGGAATTTCTTGATTTTGAGGAAACAATTCGTTCCAATAAATAACTTTAACTAAATCACGTTTCTCATTAATAATAGGCATAAATTCAGCTCTAATATTAATCATAATGTTTTTAAGTTCACTCATTGATTGAAGAGGAGAACCGACAATATTAGTAGCTCTATTAATCTTGAAAACGGGTAAATCTAAATTTAAATTTTTTAAAATTGCTCTTTGAATATCACCAATGGATATCAAGCCAAAAAATTTACCTTCCTTATCAAGAATTATCAATAATTTTCTACCTACATCATCCATTTTTTTTAATGCTGATTTTATTGAGGCATCTAAATCTATTATTAAATCTTTCATAAATAGTATCGAATTTTATTTATCCCTTCTGCTAAAGAAATATTTGGTTCCCACTCATATAAAGCATATGCTTTTCTTATATCAGCATAACAATCTAATACTTCATTATCTCTATATTCATTAAGATATTTTATTTCACAATCTACATTGTAACATTTCAAAATTGTATCAACAATTTGAGAAACGGAATAGGAAATTCCAGAACCAACATTTAAAATTTCAAATTGATTATTTTTAAAAGAGGATAATAAAACTTTATATATCAAATTTAAGAAATCTGAAATATACAAAAAATCACGTTTAGGCCTAGGATCTTTTAAAGTAATAGATTTAGATTTTAATTGAGATATTATTGTAGGTATTAAAAAATTAGTCGGTTGATTAGGACCAAATAAGTTGAAAAGCCTTAAATTCACTACTTTAATACCAAAATCACTTGAATAAGCTTTACATAATTTCTCTGAAATATATTTTGAATTTGCATAAGGATTATGTGGATTTAGATTATGGTTTTCATCAACCGGTAAATATTGTGGTTCACCATATAGATATGAACTAACATTAATTACTTTAGCACTATACTTTCTAGCTAATTCAAGAGCATTAATTGTACCCAACAAGTTAAACTCATAAAATTCATTTGGATTTTTAAAAGAATCTGGAACATAAGTTCTAGAAGCTAAATGAATTAAAACATCGAATTTATCAATGCTCTTAGTACTATTTAAATCTAATAAATTATAACCTTTATTTCTACTAATTTCAAAAACATCAATATTATTACTCATTAAAAAGGGAACTAAAAATGAGCCTAAATATCCACTGCTACCTGTAATTGCAACTTTCATTTTGTTTACATTTTTGAATCTAAATTTTTTCCAGTTTCCTTATGATCGAATGCAGGCAACAGTTCATAGAAAATATTGACTATATCTTTTTTTACCCACTGCTTTCGCTTTAATAAACCGTTGATCGCAGCAAGGAACCAATCGAGTTTTTCTTCTTTGTACGGAAGGCTACTCTTTACTATTCCGAGATTCTCAAATCTTTCCAAATCCAAAATCTCACCTTCCATAAAGAACTCCTCAAAGTCTTTCTCTCCCGTAGTATCACTTTTGGTAAAATAGCAAGGCCAATATTTTTTATCTGTGAAAAGAGATTGATATTCTAAATTAAAAAATTGACGGGCTTCTTCTTCTGAAGAGCAAATATAAGGCTCATAGCCTAATTGCTTTAGGTAATTGACTGCTATTTCTGCAAATGTTATTAAATGTAAATCCTCGCTTAATTTGGGGAAAAATATATCGTTGTTTTCACCTAACAAACAAGACATCAAACAGAGTTCGCCAGATTCCTGAGGGGTTACAAAGTATCTTTTGATATCATTGGGTGCAACAATTGGTTGCTTTTTATGTAATCTTTGGTTGAAACCATGTAACAAAGAACCATCAGAAAATGCCACATTAGCAAACCTTGCAGTTGAAATAGAGATATCTCTACTCTCTCTCATTAAAAATAACTCCATGATGCGTTTTGATGCTCCCATCATGTTAACAGGATTTGCTGCCTTGTCCGTAGAAACGCAAAAGTATTTTTTTACTCCCTTTTCTTTAGATTGCTGGATTGTTTTCAAGGTATTTAGAATATTCACCTCAACCATTCGCATTAATGTAAAAGGATCCTTCTCACTTCGAACATGCTTCAAAGCAGATAAATTGAGAACATAATCATAATCGCCATCCGATTCCCAAAAAGCATCATATATTGGTGAACCAATATCTAATGCAAAGGTCCTGAAATCACCAGCTATATAGCCAAAAGAACTCCTGATATCCCTGACCATTTCAACTAAATTGTTTTCGCTAATATCGACAACATGGAGTTTCTTTGGGTTACGCTTAAAAATTTCCTTAGTAACTGCTTGGCCGATAGACCCAGCACCTCCAATTACCAAAAATTTCGAATCTTCAGCTTTCTTATTAAGAATTATTTTATTTTGCTCAATATCTTGAGCAATAAGTATTTTTTTTCTTCCAATAAGTTTTAAAATATCCATTGAACTGAAATTAAAGCCTTGCGTCGACAAACTCTTTCTTCAAAACCGATTTCACATCAAAAATCACTTGATCATCTGATTTTTTTAAATCCCATGATTTAAATTCCTTATGCGCAACAGCCAAAATAATTGCAGAATATTGATCTAAATTATCGTGGGTATTTCCGTTGATGATTTTAATTCCATATTCATTCATAACCTCTTTAGGGTCTGCCCATGGATCAAAAACATCTACGTCCATATCAAATGACCTCAACTCATTATAAATATCGATTACTCTTGTATTTCTAACATCTGGACAATCTTCTTTGAAGGTAAAGCCCAAGATCAATACCCTAGAATCAATTACCTTTAGACCCTTTCGCATCATATGCTTAATAGTTTCTGTAGCAACATGCTTGCCCATTGAGTCATTCAATCTTCGACCTGATAAAATAATTTCCGGATGATAGCCTACTTCTTGAGCCTTCTGGGCTAAATAAAATGGATCTACCCCAATACAGTGTCCTCCCACCAAGCCAGGCTTAAATGGCAAAAAGTTCCATTTAGTTCCTGCTGCTTCCAAGACTTCCTGAGTATCTATTCCTAATAAATTGAAAATTTTTGATAGCTCATTGACAAAGGCAATGTTGATATCCCGTTGTGAGTTTTCGATGACTTTGGCAGCCTCGGCTACTTTGATGGAAGAGGCTTTGTGGGTTCCTGCCGTAATCACAGACTTGTATAATTGATTTACATATTCTGCCACCTCTGGTGTAGAGCCTGATGTTACCTTAAGAATCTTGGTCACTGTATGTTCCTTGTCCCCAGGATTAATACGCTCCGGACTATAACCAGCAAAAAAGTCTATATTAAATTTTAAGCCTGAAACCCTTTCTAAAACTGGAACACATTCTTCCTCGGTTACACCAGGATAAACCGTTGATTCATAAATCACCACATCGCCTTTTTTCAATATTTTCCCTATCGCCTCCGAGGCTTTGAGCATGGGTGTTAAAATTGGCCTATTATGCTTATCGGTTGGAGTAGGAACAGTTACTATATATATATTGCATGAAGAAATAGGAAGGACAGCATCGGTAATTTGTAGACCTTTTCCCTTTTGATCTAATACAAGGGAAGATTGTACTAATACTGATTGTAAATCCTGATCTTCTACCTCCAAAGTCCGGTCATGCCCCTTTTGAAGTTCATCCACCCTTTTTGGGTCAATATCGTATCCTACCGTTTTGTATTTTTCAGCAAAGGCAACAGCAAGAGGAAGTCCAACATAGCCCAATCCCATGATGGCTATTTTTGCTTCAGATAAAGGTGTTAACATATTGAAATGAAATCGATTACTTAAATCAGGTTTTAGAATATTATTTAAATTAAAAAAGAAAAAGTTATTTAAAGTTTAATGTTAAAGATGTTAAAAACGTTAAACGTTAAAGATGTTAAGTGTTAAGAGCGCAAAGATTATAACTATAAACATTAATATAATTTTTAACTATTAACGCTTAACATTTAACGATTAACTCTTACACTTTACCTTCTGTTTCCTTCCATTGCTCTTTTACTCCCTTTAAAAACTCAGCACCAAAAACCGAACCTAAGCCTAGGATAAATCCCAAAATGGTGAAAATAACCAGAATCAGAGGGCGTTTGGGAGCTGATTTTTCTGTGGGAATAGTAACAGGCTGAATCACTGAAAAGATGGGAGTGTCTTTGGAGACCTGCAGCTTCGCCTGTTCCAATTGCTTCGCCAATTCGGTGTAAATGCTAAAAGCAAAATTGTACTCAGCCTCCAGTCTTTGTAATTCATTGTTTACAGATGCTGAAACGATATTTTGGTTTCTATCCCTAAAATTAGCTAAGCGGGACTGAATCTTTTCAAACTCTGTTTTTTTCTCCTCAAACTGAATCTCGGTATACTTCAATTGTTCCCGGGCATTTTGGATTTTATAAGCTATGACCTCCTTTTGGAGCAAAGTCTCCGCATATTTAGCCATTTGGGCTGCCATAATAGGGTCAGGCATTACAAAGGAAATAGATACAAAGCCTTCTTTATCATTGGGAGTAACTGCCAGCTGATTGTCCAAAATTTTAAACAATTCAAATTCCTCCTGACTCACACTGAGTAATTCTCCTCCTTCACTAGGCAGGAATGAACCTTCATCTCCTCCTTTGATCGCTTTTATGATTTTTCCGGGTAAACCAACCGTATACTCCTTAAACAAAGCTAAAACCCCAGGTGAATAAATTTCGGTGAAGTATTGTCGATAACTTACTTTTTCCCCGGATCCAGGCAAAGAAATTTCTGCCTCTAATAAGGCCTTTTTAAAAGGAACTGAGCCCACAAATTTGGGATACAAGGCCGGAGGTATTTCAGAGCCACCAGAAATCCCTCCCAAATTGATCCCAGCCAATGATGCCAAACCACTTAAGCTACCTCCCGCTTTTCCGGATTCAGCAGTTTGTGGAATAAAGGCGGAGGAGGCGGTAAACTCTTTTGGAGAAAGGATAGCCACGAACAAACCCAAAACCATAAAAATCAAGGTTATGGAGATTACCTTTTTTCGATTATTCCAAACAGTTTTTGCCAGGGCAAGAAGGTCGATTTCGTCTTCGTCCGGTTCTTGTTTATATTGATTCGTTTCTGTCATGAATTCGATACTATTTTTTTAAGGCTATTAAAAGCATTATTGTGCTCAACGTTAAAAATGTTAAGCGTTAAATATGTTAAACGTTAAAAATGTTAAGTGTTAAAATCATAAAATGTTATTGGGATAAAGTAGATTAATATTACTGGGCTTAAAAATTTTGATGTAGAAAGCCAAAGACCCAAGTTTTAACGATTTAACAATTAACTATTAACATTAAAGGGCCTACATTTAATCGATTCTTCAATAGTTGTCAAATACTCTACTCGGTAAACGTTACTTATAACCTTTTCCTCCACTGTTTTTTAGGGTTTGAATCAAACCTTGGATTTTATATTTGAGACTTTCCGTTTTTTTTAATACCTCTAAATGTTCTTCTAGAGATATAAATCCAGCATCATGAGCACGATAAGATTGTGATCTTGTCTCTGCTGATGAAGCCTTAGCAACATATAAAAACTGTATGAATTCCTTATTTCCATCTCTTTCAAACCCTTCAGCTATATTATCCATTACAGAACCCGAAGAGGAATTTATTTGACTACAAAACCGAAAATCTTTTGAAAATTCAGGATTCCTTGTCAATCTTCTAACTAAAACGCACAAGTCCCTCGCTATTTGCCAAACTTCAAGTTCTTCAAAGTTTTTGATGGTCATAGGGGTTAAATGTTAAGCGTTAAAAATGTTAAAGTCGTTTAATGTGGAAGGTTTTAAAGATTTGATTCAAATTTTCAAACCAAGTTTATAAAAATTAACCCAAAACTAAAAAAGCACCTACGTTTAACGATTTAACAATTTCCGAATCAAGCACTGCCCCTTCCTTATCCTTGCTTAACGGTTAAACTTTAACCAATTAAATCCTTTACCTAAATCTACGGCTTAACAATTAACGTTTAACTTTTAACGATCATGCCTTATTGAATTATCCTATCCACCAAAATACCTAAGGTAGCCAAACTCGATGCGATGCCTATCCAACTTTGGGCACTCATCCCTTCCCTTTCAGGTTTGGTAGGCACAATGATTTCTGCCCCAGGTTCGATTCCGGGATAAAAATTGAAGAACAAAAACTTCTTGGTTCTGCTTACATCCCCATTGGCATAAACCACATAGCTTCCTCCCTTTCTGGATTTATCCGTAAAGCCACCAGCTTGGGAAATGTAGGATTTGAAACCAGTACCATTTTTATATCGGGTTGAGGTAGGATACAAAACCTCTCCTCTCATCCTGACGGTTTGCAATTGTTTTGGAATGCTGAGTACATCCCCTTCTCTTAAAATCAAATCCTGAGGTCCATGCGGATTAGCCAAAATTGCCTGCAGATCAATCCCGATCAGTTCTGTGTCTCTCATTTCAAATTCCTCAACTTCACCCTCACCCAAATTTTCAATGGAAGCCTTTCTCAGTTCACTGGATTGCAAATTTTCCCGGGAACTTTCCTCCCCTCTTTGGGAAATTTTTTGATCAATTCTATTGAGTAATACTTTCTCCGATTCAGTCTGATTTAAACTGTCTCTGCTGATATTGGATTTTACACCCCTGAGGTTTTCAGCCTTCACTTCATATTCTGAAGGGCTTTTGTAAAACTCATTTCTTCGAATTAGGGTAGCTCCTTTGACATAGGCATAGGAAGTCAAGCCTCCTGCCCTTTTCAATAGATCTGAAATGCGTTCATCAGCATGAGCTATAGCAAATTGTCCTGGATAAAACGCTTCACCCTCTACACTTACCAATTTTTCATCCTGAAATCCGGGACTTCTTCTCACCATCACATGGTCAAATGGCTGCAGAGGATCATTCGCCTTTATTCCAGAAACCTTCAAATCCCTATCTATATCCAAAACGATGATTTCAGCGAGCTTTCCGGAAACATCATCTTTTATTCTTCTGGCAATTTCAATTCTGGATGAAGTTGCAGACTCCTTAAATCCACCTGCTCTCATTACCAAATCAGCCACCGTCATGTTGTCCCCAAAGGAAAAGGAACCTGGCTTATTGACTTCTCCGGAGATCTTTATAAAGTATTCTTCACGCAACTCATAAATACTTGGAATATTCAACACATCCTCTTTTTGCAATAAAATATCCTCAGCCTCTCCATTGACTACTGCCCGAATATCCACAGGAAGAATCTCCAATGAAAAATCAGCTTTGGTTCTGTAGAGAGTTGCTCTGTTCAAAAATGCATCTTCCCTCAAGCCTTCTGCCTTGGCAATTAATTCTTTAACACCCATTCCCTCCTCTAACTCAAAGGTCCCTGGTCTTTCCAAAGCTCCGGTAACCTGCACCCGGTTTGCAAAACGGCTTTGGATTTTACCGACTCTGATAACATCCCCATCCTGTGGATTAAAAGAAGGAAAATTGCCTGCTTCCACATCTTCAATCTTCATTTCCTTTCCGGTTTTCCTACTAACCGAAAGTCTATCCTTGTAGGCTATACTGGAAAATCCTCCTGCAAAAAGAAGTAAATCCTCCAAGGTCTCCCCCGACTTAATTTCAAAAAGTCCTTCCCTTCTTACCGCTCCAAGGAGCTCAACTCTGGTTCTAACTGGAGGAACGATCATAACATCGTTGTCTCTCAGGGTAATCAAATTTCCAGATTCCCCTTTCGTCAGAAACTCATATACGTCCAACTCGGTAAGCAATTTATTATCCCTGTAAATCTGTATATGCCGGAAGGAACCATTCTCACTGGGTCCACCTGCTGCAAACAAGGCGTTGAAAGGTGAAGCGAATGAAGGAAGGGTATATGTACCTGGCTTAGTCAACTCTCCAACCATGGAAATGGAAACGGTTCTGATATTCCCCAATCTCAATTCCATAAAGGTGTTGGGATTACTTCCCTGAAGGCCTGAATAAATTCTACTCAAGGCGGACCGAACTCTTCCAGTCGCTGCCCCTACTGTGGCACCCCCAACTTTGATTGGTCCCACATTAGGAACCAAAATAGTTCCTTCTGGACTTACTGTCAGATCGTAAGATTGTTGGGAAGCTCCATATACATCGATCAGCAACTGATCACCTCCTCCCAAAGTATAGCTCTGAGGAGTTGGGATGTTCAAACTTGGGTTGAATGTCAGTTCCCTGTTATGAAAAAGTTTAAAACCAAAAATCTTCTTCTGAGTAGGTGTCAAATCAAAATAGGGATCTGACTTTCTGATTTCTTCAAATGGATCTCCATCTTGGTTTGGCAAACCTACAACCTGTCTCATTCCAGTAGATTCCTTGGATTCACCTGAACTCTTCATAGAACTGGCTCCACTTCTAAGCGCCATAATTCGCTGTCTTAGTTTTGCTGCTTCTCCAGCAGGCAAGCCTCTTTCCAGTGCCAAGGCTTCTAATTGCTGCTCATTCAAACCAGAGGACTCAGCTCTTTTCAGAAGTTGTTCGATCTGTGCATCAGACAAGTTATCAACTTTCAAATTCTGAATATCCGACAGAGACTGTGCCTGTACCACTATTTGAGCAGTAAAAAGAATTAAGAGGAACAAAAGTTTTTTCATGAAGAGAATGAAGTTTAATCGCAAAATTGGATTAGTATTTTTAACCGCGAATTGCGCTGATTACGCTAATTTTATTCAATTTGAGCTCGCAGACCTCGCAATTACACTAAGACTTTAAAATTTTTATTCGGTGAATCTGTAAGTTCTAAGAGAATAATTTTAACCACGAATTACACAAATTTTTTAATGAATTTTGGCTCGCATAGCTCGCAATTACACAAAGTGTCAACTATCACTTTTAGGATCTAGAATTATTCGCTTAAATTCAAGTGACTTTGGACTGAAGTTTAAAAGTAGACCTAGGGGTTTGTTTGTAGCCTTAAGGTAGTTGATTACTTGAGCATAATGTTCATCGAGAATCATGGAACAACTTTTTAGCTCTACTATAATATCACCATGACATACAAAGTCGGCGATAAAGAATTTTGTCAAGGTATTGCCTTTGAAAATTATCGGTAATTTAACTTCTTTCTCAAACGGTATATTTTGATCTGCTAATTCAATACCAAAAGCCTCCTGGTATACACTTTCCAAGAAACCTCCTCCAAGTTCTTTATGCACATTCATCGCTGCCCCAACAATTTCGTAAGTCTCCTTCTTAAAAATCATTTAAGATTCTCTCAAATTAATCCTAGAATGATTTTTTCTATTCATGTTCAACGCTAACTAAATTTTATTAGTGATAATTCGCGCAATTCGTGGTTTTTACCAATTCGTGGTTACAGCTTCGCCCTTTCAGTCACATTTCTGTGCTTAGCGGCTTAAATTTACCAATGAAATCAAGTTCTCCTTTACAGGAAAAATCTTTATTTCTCAAACAATATCAAAGCCTCCTGATCGGTAATTTCTTCCCGAATCTCAAAGCTTACTTTTCTTTGAATGGACTCCTTTATGCGTTCACTCAAGTGAAGCAAATATTCCCCATCCAAGTCCTCACCACAGATTTCAACACAAATCTCTCCAGAGTCCAATCCTCTAGCATAATCTCCTACCAAGGCCACCTGAGTCACGTTCCCCATTCTTTCAAGAACTGTGCTGAGTAGCTTGTCAAAACCCAAATATTTCCTGATCAAATCCTGAAGATTGGAAAAAAGCGGATGATTAATATTTGCTTGGTAATCGATTTTGTTTTTATCGTTGATTTTGACCAAAAGACCTGCATCCGAAAGATTATTCAGTTCTTTTCGGATAGCATTGGTTGATTCCCCGAATTCTTCAGCCAACCCACGAAGATGACCCTGATTTTTAGGGTTACTAAAAAACTTTACCAGTAGCCGGAGTCTTGTCTTAGAGGTGATTAAAGAATTCAGCATAAAAATCGCAAATCAAGCGAGTCACAAAAGTACTCGTCATAGTTTTTTTACAAAAGTATTTTGAGACAATTTTTTAAGGGAAATTATAAGGTGTTGATTTTGAGTTGTTTTTTTGAAAATATTCGGAGTTCCTTGTTTATCTGGTTAACTGATAAAGGATCTAAGGAGAGTCAAAAGCTCATGGCTTTCGTCACTCTGCGAGGAGGCGGTAAGCCGACGCGGCAGTCTTTTAGGTAGGTTGTGAGTTGTAGGTTATTGGTTATAGGTTGATCATCCGAGCTTACTACTCAATGGTATTATCGGTTAATTGGTTAACTGTTTAACTGGTTAATTGTTCAGGGGAAACGGTGATTGGATAAAAGGACTCCAAAGGAGTCGAACTGTGAATAACCCAAGGTGAAACCTTGGGTCACAAAATTGAAGTTATTTCCAACGCTGGCGCAGGGTTTGGGTTTGGAAATGGGTTGAATTGCCAGCTAGACAAAGACCACCTTTCGGATTGAAAATCCTACGATATATAGTTCGACATTGCAAATGTCGAACAGCTGGATTTACTGATTATGATCGTAGGTTATGAGTTTAAAATTGAGCGTTTGGATGGCATACGGGATTGGAAAGCATACGATTAAAGCTTGGGATTGCATCCCGATCCAGATAATCCTTTAAATTTTGAAATGGTAAAGCGTTACATGGTACACCTTTCCTTTTTTCTTTCGTTTAATTTGAGGAATTCGTGGTTCTCTTTTTCTTTATCCAATTACTTCTTTAATTAGACCTATGAAAAATATGCTAACCGCATTTTTAATTTTTATCACGCTATCCGGAGCATTTGCCCAGTCAAGTGATTTTTTGCTTTTAAAAAAAGGTGTCAACTCCAAATCCCAAATTAGATATTATGCAGGCGAGCAAATCACCTACAAAAGTGCCAAATTGGGCTATTTCGTTACGGATGTGATCAAGGAATTTGATCAAAATTACATCTATCTGAGTGAAAATATCCTTTCCCCAAATGACATTTTGGAGATTGATATTCGAAACAAGGATCCCAGAAACAGTACACTGAAAAATTTTAATTCCTTGTTTCTGGGAGCGGGAATCCTGCTTTTTACTGTAGAATCTGTTAATTCAATCTATCAACGGGATGAATTTTCAATCAACAAAGGGGTTGGTTTGACTTCTGCCATCTTAACTGGTTTGGGAATTGGAATGCTACCGCTTCGATACAAGACGTTTCGAAACCAAGGAAGAAACAGACTTCAGATTATCCTGATGCGGATGGATGAGTGATTTTTTGAGTTCAAACCATTTGTTTGAATCAAAAGATCGTAGGTTATAAGGTGTGGGTTGAGTATCGTTCTTCCTAAATATAGCGTTTACCAATTGACTAACTACTTAATTGGTTGATCGATTAGGGGGAGTTCTCTTACCCATTCTCCTTTTGCCTTTCATCTTTATTCAATCGTTCTTAGGAATAGTAAATTCGCTTTAGCAAAAGCCATTTATTTTTCAGACTTTTGCAGCTTCATTTTCAATTTAAACATCATGACTTCGGAACAACAGAAAGACTTGAAAGCCCGCACCTCGGCTTTAAGGAGGTATCTTTGACTACGATCGGAAGAAAGCAGAAATAGAAGATCTAGAGGCCGTTTCGGCCCAGCCTGACTTTTGGAACAATCCTGAAGAGGCTGAAAAAACAATGAAACAAATCCAGGTAAGAAAGGGATGGACCAGTTCCTTCGAAAATCTGGATAAAATTATCCAGGACTTAGAGGTACTTTATGAGTTTTATTCCGCTGATGAAGTCAGCGAGGATGAAATCAAGGCTGAATACCTAAAAGCCAAAGCCGCAGTTGAGGAACTGGAACTCAAAAAGATGCTCTCATCAGAAGAGGATCAATTGAACGCCGTCCTTGAAATCAATCCCGGGGCAGGAGGAACAGAAAGTAACGACTGGGCCTCAATTCTCATGAGAATGTACATCATGTGGGGCGAGAAAAACGGATACAAAGTCCGGGAAGTAGATGTTCAGCCAGGAGAAGTCGCCGGAATCAAATCTGCCACATTGGAATTTGAAGGCCCGTTGGCTTATGGTTTTTTGAAATCTGAAACCGGTGTTCACCGTTTGGTAAGGATTTCTCCTTTTGATTCAGGAGGAAGAAGACATACTTCCTTTGCCTCTGTTTATGCCTATCCGGAAGTGGACGATTCCATTGAAATTGAAATCAACCCTGCGGATGTAGAAATGCATACTTCCCGATCAGGAGGTGCAGGTGGTCAGAATGTCAACAAGGTTGAAACCAAAGTTCAGCTAACCCACAAACCAACCGGTATTGTGGTGGTTTGCCAAGTGGAGCGTTCTCAGCTTGCCAACCGGGAAAAAGCCATGCAAATGCTGAAGTCCCGTTTGTACCAAATGGAGTTGGAAAAAAGGAATGCGGAAATTGCCAAAATTGAATCTTCCAAACTGCGAGTAGATTTTGGTTCCCAGATAAGAAACTATGTACTGCATCCATACAAACTTGTAAAGGACAACAGAACAGGTTATGAAACATCTGATACCCAACACGTTTTGGATGGAGGATTAAATGAATTTATGAAAGCTTACCTACTCGCCCAAAGCGAGGAAGAAGCTAATAAAGAATAAAGAAAAGGCCGGATATTCATTCGGCCTTTTCTAATTGTATTTGGTATGAAGTGCGCCTTTATTTTCTAAATCCGAATTGTCATTTATGAGAATACTTCCTTCCTTTTTTACGCTCAATTTCTTCCTACTCAGTTTGAGTTCCTTTTTATTTTTCTCCTCATTCAACATGATCATTCCCGAACTCCCCTCCTATTTGACTTCCCTCGGAGGTGAAGATTACAAAGGATTGATTATTTCCTTATTCACGCTTTCAGCCGGACTTTCAAGACCCTTCAGCGGAAAATTGGCTGATAAAATCGGAAGAATCCCCGTGATGATTGTAGGCACCACGGTATGCTTTATAGTAGGCTTATTATACCCCTTGATGAGTTTTGTTGGAGGATTTTTGTTTTTGCGATTTGTCCATGGCTTTTCTGCCGGATTCAAACCAACCGGCACTTCCGCTTATGTTGCGGATATTGTTCCTATTCAGCAGCGTGGAGAAGCCATGGGAATCCAGTCCTTCTTTGGCTCCATGGGAATGGCCGCCGGACCGGCAATTGGAGGGTGGATTGCTACCCAATGGTCAATCAACACCCTGTTCTATTTCTCTGCATTTACAGCCATCTTTTCGATTCTGATCTTGGTTAGGTTGAAAGAAACCTTGGTAGAAAAAGAGCCCATTTCATGGAGCCTATTCAAATTAAAAAAAGATGAAATTATTGAAAAAAGGGTGTTGGTACCGTCCATGGTATTGTTCCTACTGGTATTTTCCTTTGGGGTGATTTTGACCATTATCCCAGATTTTTCCACTCATTTAGGCATTGAAAACAAGGGATTATTCTTTGCAGTATTTACCCTTTCCTCACTTGGAATCAGGTTGGTTGCAGGAAAAACATCTGATAAATACGGCCGTGTTCCGGTCATGCGGGTTGCAAGTCTAACCATGGTCTTAGCCTTGATAACCATCGCGTTTTCCGAAAGTAAGGCAGGCTTAATGGGAGCGGGTGTATTATTCGGCTGTGCTGTGGGAATGTACAGCCCAACCACAACGGCCTGGGTCGTGGATTTATCCCTCGATAAATTCCGCGGAAGAGCCTTAGCCACTATGTATATATTCTTAGAGGCCGGAATTGGAATTGGGGCCATTGTTTCCGGCTTTCTTTATGCAAACAAAGCTGAAAATTTTAGGCTGGCGTTTTTGACTAGCGGGGCAATTGCATTTTCCGGATTTTTGATCCTGATTTTCTTGAGAAAGAAAAAGTACCAAGTCTAAATTCAATTTGGTATAAGGGGAAATTTTGTCCCAAACAGGATACTTCTATTTCACTACGTTCGCAAGGGCGCCGTCCAGGCATTGTCTTTTACGTCATTGCGAGGGGCATTTCTATAACACCATTGAGTCAAGTATTCAATCTGTCCCGAAGCAATCTTGAGGTTCCAAAAATTGTAATGCAGATTACTTCACTTCGTTCGCAATGACGTCCAGGCCTTGACTTTTACGTCATTGTTAGGGACATTTCTATAACACCAATTGGGTCAAATTTTCAATCTGTCCCGAAGCAATCTTGAGGTTCCAAAAATTGTAATTCAGATTGCTTCACTCCGTTCGCAATGACGGCCAGACATTGTCTTTAACGGCATTGCGAGGGACGTTTCAAAAACACCGATTGGGTCAAATTTTCAATCTGTCCCGAAGCAATCTTGAGGTTCCAAAAATTGTAATTCAGATTGCTTCACTCCGTTCGCAATGACGGCCAGACATTGTCTTTAACGTCATTGCGAGGGACGTTTTAAAAACACCGATTGAATCAAGTATTCAATCGGTCCCAAAGCAATCTAAAGGTTTCAAAAATTTTAATTTAGGTTACTTCACTCCGTTCGCAATGACGTCCAGGAATTGTCTTTTACGTTATTGCGAGGGATATTTCTATGGCACCATTGAGTTAAGTATTCAATCTGTCCCGAAGCAATCTTAAGGTTCCAAAAATTGTAATTCAGATTGCTTCACTCCGTTCGCAATGACGGCAAAGCATTGTCTTTTACGGCTTTGCGAGGGACGTTTCAAAAACACCGATTGAATCAAGTATTCAATTCGTCCCGAAGCAATCTTAAGGCACCAAAAATTGTAATACAGATTGCTTCACTCCGTTCGCAATGACGGCCAGGCATTGTATTTTACGTCATTGCGAGGGGCATTTCTATGACACCATTGAGTCAAGTATTCAATCTGTCCCGAAGCAATCCTGAGGTTTCAAAAATTGTAATGCAGATTGCTTCACTCCGTTCGCAATGACGGCCAAGCATTGTCTTTTACGTCATTGCTAGGGATATTTCTATGACACCAATTCATTCAAGAATTCAATTGGTCCCGAAGCAATCTTAAGGTTCCAAAAAATGTATTTCAGATTGCTTCACTCCGTTCGCAATGACGGCCAAGCATTGTCTTTTACGGCATTGCGAGGGACGTTTCAAAAACACCGATTGAATCAAGTATTCAATTCGTCCCGAAGCAATCTTTAGCTTCTTCGAATTCTCAAAAAATTTGCTTCTTTAGATCCCCTGAATCGCAAATGTCAAAAATTCTTCGGTAAAAATTCACAATTGACTAAATTCAACTGGATTGGTTTTGAGAAGAGAATAACATGAAAAAAGGTGGAGCTATTTACATCATGACAAATTGGAAAAAGTCAGTCTTATATACCGGAGTAACAAATGATCTCATCAGAAGAGTTTATGAGCATAGATCCAAGTCTAACCCTAATTCATTTACAGCCAGATATAATTTATCTAAACTTGTATATTTCGAGCCTTTTCATACCATTGAAGAAGCTTTAGCCAGAGAAAAACAAATTAAAGCTGGAAGTAGAAATAAGAAGGAAGCCTTAATTAACAGTTTGAACCCAAATTGGAGAGACCTTTGGGAAGACATTCAAAAGTGGTAAATAATGGGTTTCAGCCATGATTTTAAACATCCTATATTTCCTAAAACAGATTGCTTCACTCCCTACGCAATGACGTCCAGGAATTGTCTTTTACGTTATTGCGAGGGATATTTCTATGGCACCATTGAGTTAAGTATTCAATCTGTCCCGAAGCAATCTTAAGGTTCCAAAAATTGTAATTCAGATTGCTTCACTCCGTTCGCAATGACGGCAAAGCATTGTCTTTTACGGCTTTGCGAGGGACGTTTCAAAAACACCGATTGAATCAAGTATTCAATTCGTCCCGAAGCAATCTTAATGCACCAAAAATTGTAATACAGATTGCTTCACTCCGTTCGCAATGACGGCCAGGCAAAAAAGCTTCCTTCGATTACGTGAATCGCAAAGACGGCAAACCTTTGTCCTTTTCCCTTTTGAAGGTTAATTGGTTAACAGGTTAATCGTTAAAGCTGTTAAGCGTTAAGTGGTTGGATCCAATTCTTAATTTCCTAAATGTTTAGATCTTCTTGGAATAGCCAAGATTTTCTTCTGTCTTCCATTGAAATAGGTCACTTTTTCCCCGTCAAAAAAAGCCCCTTCTTCCAACATGATTCTTACATCCTTATTCCATTCTTTCACAAATACCACAGCATTTAATTCAATGGCATAAGCAGTATTTGCGTTTAAAGAAAAATCCCCCGCTCCCGGAGTATCCCCTTGGTTATCCCACATTCCAATGGTTGGTCCAGCCGAATGTCCATAAAAGCCTAATGGATGGGTATAGATGCTTCCTCGAATCCTCTCCTCCTCCATTTGTTTTCTACTTGCTTTTAGAATTTCATTTCCGGATTTCCCCTTTACAAAATTTGATGTCAGGATATCTTGGAGCCTATTTCCTGTTTCAAATGCCTTTTGTAGATAATCTGGGACTTCATTCTCTCCGGGTTTCAGAACATAGGCCATTTCCTGAGTATCGGTATTCAACCTTAAATAAGTGATTCCAAAATCAATATGAAGCAAATCCCCAGGCAAAATCACTCCATCGTTAGGTCTGGAGGCAAAAGAACGACTGGCGGCATCGATTGAAGAATCGGGCCTTTGAATATCAACTGATGGGTGAAACCATGTATCCAACTTCAGGGATTTGATTTTTTCCCTATACCACCAAACAACATCCTCGGTGGTGGTTACTCCGGGGGTAATTACTTTTTCGGATAGTCCTTCTTGTACAATAGCATGAGCCAACTCCTGAATATGGCGGTAGGTAGCCATTTCGGAAGCTGTCCGAGTCTCCAGCCAGCGAACAGCCAAGGTCTGGGCAGAAACTACTCGATCTCTAAAATTTGAAGGAAGCTTTGCCATGAAGGATTGATGTTCGGAAAAAGTCAAGCCATCTGCATGTCCATAATCCTTCCCAAAATTCAATCCTATCTTTTTTGGATTCTTTGAACTGATCAACTCCATCAATGCCTGCCATTGGTCTGGTTGGGATTCCGGATCCCAGGCCCTTTTGAAAGATTTACCAACATCATACCTGGCAATGGCATACGTTTCCACTTTTTGGTTTGGTCCCGGCTGGAACATGACCAAAATAGTTCTCCTCCTAGCAGCCATCCAAGTAGCAGGAAGCAAAGTTCTGATTACTGGATCCTCATTGTACTCTCTGGAAATCACCACCCACATATCAATCCCGGTTTCCGTCATCAATTCAGGCAAGAGATTTTCCACCCGGTCTTCCAGCCAAGAATCAATGACCTCTGCTTGGGCTCGGGTAGTAAGGACAGCTAAATCCTGGGAATAAAGGGAAAATGAATATGAAGAAATAAAAATCAGTATTATCAGTATTTTTTGCATTGTATTTGAATTTAGGATTGAATTTAAGAGATTAATTCAATCCTTATTCATTACAATGGCTCTTTTACTTAATTGGTGAAAGCGATAAAAAAGAATGACTGCGGTAATACTCAAGCCAGTCAAAAGTCCATACCAAATTCCTCTTTCTGCAAGTCCCAGTTCGAAGGCCAAAAAATACCCCAAAGGAAGACCCAGCCCCCAATAGGCAAAAAGTGTGATCCAAGTAGGGAATTTCACATCCTCCATTCCTCGCAAAACTCCCAAGCCTGCAACCTGTGCGCCATCGGAAAGCTGAAACAGACCCGCAATGATCAACAAGGAGGCTGAAGTAGCGATTACCTCTGGATCATCGATATATAACATGGGAAGGTAATTTCTCAAAGTCACAAAAAGAATGGCAGTAAACGCCATAAATATCAAGACCATCCCAAAGATTACCAGTCCTGCTTCCCTCATGGCCTTATAATTATTTCTACCAATCTGATTACTTACCCTAATCATTCCTGCTGTGCTGAGTCCAGCGGCCATCATATAGCTGATGGATGCCAGGTTCAATGCGATTTGATGTCCTGCCAGGGCATTTACCCCTATCCATCCCATCATAATGGCTGCAGAACCGAAAGCACTTACTTCGAAAATAAACTGAAAACCTGTTGGCAGGCCAATTTTTAATATCCGGTTGATCATGGGAAAGCTGAGTTTGCTAATCCCAATTTGTAAATTGAAATTCAAATACCGCTTGGAGTTCATGACATACCACCCCATCATCAGAGGCATCAAGACTCTTGAGATCAAAGTGGCCCAGCCGGCTCCCATTAAACCCATTTCAGGGGCACCCAATTTCCCGAAAATCAAAACCCAGTTCAGAAATACATTGACCAAGTTGCAGAAGATGGTCACAAACATTGCCTGGCGAGTCTGAGAAAGTCCTTCCGCAAACTGCTTGAAATTTTGAAAAACCATAAAGGGAAAAAGAGAGGCAGTAATGACAAATAAATAGGGAATGGCAATATCCACCACCTCTTCCGGTTGATCCAAAAACTGTAAACCTTGTGAAAGACCCAGAATAATACTTATCAAAACAAAAGCTGTGATTATATTAATCCATAGGCCATGTTGAAACAGCCTTCCAATTCTTCCAGCCTTTCCTTTGCCTTCAGCCATAGACACCAATGGAGTGATCCCCATGGAAATCCCCATCCCAAACATCAAAATGACGAAAAAGATACTGTTGGCCAAGGACGCGGCCGCAAGTGGAACTGCCCCTAATCTTCCTACCATCATGCTATCCGCAACCCCAACGGAGACTTGGCCCAATTGGCTTAGAACAACCGGATAAGCCAGCTTAAAAGTGCTGTTAAAATGGTCTCGAATTGTCATCTTTTAATAGCCCAATATTCGGGCAACTTTTAAAATTCCTGCAATGCTTATTGAGTCAGTAATTTCCCCTGTCATAACCATCTCCACTACTTCCTTAAAAGGAATTCTTTTGACCTGCAGGACCTCGGTTTCTTCGAATTCAGTCTCCCCCTCCGTGAGTCCTTCCGCCAAATAGACTATCCCTTCCTCATCTGTTACAGAATTTGAAGTATGAATTTTCAATACTTCTGTCCACTTTTCTGCAATCAGCCCGGTTTCTTCTTTCAGTTCCCTTTTTGCACTTTCCAGCAAGTCCAATTCAATTGGTCCTCCACCCATTGGAATTTCCCAAGAATACGCATCGAGTGTATACCGAAACTGGCCTACCAACCAAGTATATCCTTCCTCATCAATCGGAATGATGGCCATGGCCTTGTTTTTGAAATGAACCTTTCCATACACCCCGTCCTTACCGGCAGGGTTGATGATATCATGCTGTTCTAATCTAATCCACGGGTTTTCGTAAACAGTTTGAACGGCTTTGGTTTTCCAGGGGTTATCGGTCATGTTTTCTCAAAAAAAAAGGGTGACTTTCGCCACCCAATATGGTTTACAAAAGCCAATTATTAAGCTGGAATAGGCAATACTTTTGAATCTTTGAAGGTGGAAAGAATCACCATGGACTGCATGGAATCCACTTCTTTGATTTCAGACACTTTTTCCAACATCAGCTTCTGATAGGCTGTGATATCTTTTGCAATTATCTTAAGGATAAAGTCGCCCGTACCAGTGATATGATGACATTCGATCACCTCAGGAATACCATTGATCTCTTTCATGAAAGCATCGATATTGGCCTTGTTGTGTCCGATCAAGCTCACTAATACAAACGTGCTTACACCCAATCCGATCTTCTCAGGATCCAATTTGGCATGGTAACTTTTGATAATTCCGGACTGTTCCAATTTTTTCACACGCTCCAAGGTGGGAGCAGGTGAAAGTCCAATGTCTTTAGATAGTTGGGCGTTTGTGATTTTAGCGTTTCCCTGAAGAATTTCTAAAATTCTGCGGTCGATTTTATCGAATTTGATTCTTACGCTATTATCCATGATCTCTTGCATTTACAAAATTTTATGTGGTGCAAAGTTATAATATTTAAGGAAAATTTTAAAACGATTATTCGCTTTTTAATCAGTTAAAATCAAAATTTTCTTTAGCCAATAAAGGGATTTAGCAAAGAATACTAAGGAAAACCCTTTTGAGCCTAGAAAAATTCAAATTATCTCCTGAATTATTTTCTAGAAACGTAAAGATTTTAATTAAAGTTTATTCTTTTTGATAAAATCCCTTGCGGCCTGATGAGCGGGATGTTTTCGCTTTGCGTACTTCTTCACTTTTTTGAAATAATCTTTGGAAAGTTTATTATTCCCTTCTTCCGCAGCTATTTTACCCAACTGCACCAATGAAAATAGGTAATAGCCACTTTCTTGAGATTCGGATTCTTCCCCAAAAGAAAGCGTTTTAAGATAATAGCTCTTGGCTTCCGCTTCATTTCCAATACGTTCGTAATACTGCGCCAAATAAAATGAGGCATATCTACCGCTATTGGACTCATAGCCCACTTGACCGGCTTTGATTCTATCCAAAATTTCAAAAGACTCCTTAACGGATTCAGTCCATTTTCCAACGGCATAAAGATGTCGTGCATAGGACCTGTGGAAATATGGATTGTTCGGGAATTTCCCGTGCAGGTATTCTGATATTCTTAGGGCCTCATACGGTTTCTTTTCTTCGGAGGCATAGAGACGAAACAAAAAATACATAGCCTCAATACGGGTATAAAATGCATTTTCAGCAACGTATTCCAATTGCTGTATCCCTAATTCCTTACTGCCTTTGGGGAAAAGAGCCATTACCGGTTTTAATAGGGGATAATTTTCCGGAATCCAAACGGAAAAGTAATTGAACAGGGCATCACCTAAGAGCAATTCCGGATTAAATTCCTCTTCTCCCCTACTCAATTCCATGTATTTCAAAGCATTTTTACCAGCCCAAGCAGCTCGAGTCCAGCTTTTTCTTTCGGACAACAATCTTCCTTGAAAACCATATCCCGCTGCAAGAAAAAAGGCTGCTTCTTTATTGGTCTCATCTTCATCAAACAATTGTTCGGCCTTTTCATTGGCCCGCTCAATATAATTGAGAAACAATTCATCATAGGCGGTATTAGTCACATCCACCTCAATTCTCCACCAATAACTCAAGGCCATCAAAAAATCCGGAAGAGGATGGTTTGGAAACTGATAAGCCAACACTTGAAAGTCCCGTTCAGCTGTCTCAAAATCAAAATTATACATGCTATTGATGGACTTGGTAACCCGATATTGGAGACCACGGTCCAGCAGCAGATACGGGGAAGGCACATAAACCAAACTATCTGCCGGAGCTGACTGGGCAAAAGTCAATTGCCCTGCTATCAAGCCAATTAAAAACAAAACTATCTGAACACTCTTCTTCAACATAAAACCTCTGAATAAAAGGCAAAATTATACCATATCTCGCACAAACCTGTAGATTTGGATTAGATTGATCTTAAAAATGCCTAAATCTATTTCTCCTAAAGCTGAACGTTTAAAAGCCTTGATTGATTTCGATAAGAGGCTTTATTTTTTGGTATTGGTACTTCTTTTTATTTTGATCCGATATCTCACCAACGCGCTGATCATTGAATCCATTCCAGATTCAGAAAATTTAGATGCAAAAGGCGAACTGATGATTTTCCATGTATTCAATACCCTGGATTACATTTGGACTCCCTTTGCCCTTCTTTTGAAATTTACAGTCATTGCCTTTCTCTTTTGGGTAGGGGGATTCTTTTTGGGCTACAAACTCTCATTCAAAGAGCTTTGGCAGTTTGCACTTGTAGCTGAATTTGTCTTTTTATTTCCTGAATTGATCCGCTTTTTGGTTTTCATCGGAACCAATAGTAATGTCACTTTTACCGAAATCATGGAGTATAGACCATTTTCACTATTGGCTTTGTTCGGTCCGGAAAATTTAGAAGACCGCTATCACTATGCATTTGGAACACTCAACCTATTTGAACTTGCCTATGGTTATATTTGGGTATTGGGCTTCCATGCAATCAGCAATAGACCCTTACGGGAATCTATTTTTGCCGTTCTTTTGAGTTATTTCCTTCCTTTGGCAATCTGGCTTTCTTGGTACATCATTGTGTACCGGAGCTAAAGCACAATGAATTTTTCATGTAATCATTCTTTTTAATTCCCATGGGAAAACTCGTTTGACAAATAATCATTCTAATGTGAGGGAATCCTCTGACTAGATTTCATTCCCCTGCATTTTTTGGAGCAAAATTTAACCTCCGCCCAGTTTTTCTCCCATTTTTTCCTCCAAGTGAAAGGTCGCTGGCAGACAGCACAAATCTTGACGGGCAAGTTTTCCTTTTTCATTTTCTACGTTTCGGTATTGTGTGCTTTTCAAGGATTCTCAAAGCCTCCCTTTTCACATCTGTATCCTTTTGTGCATCCCAAATCTTTTTTCTTGCCTGATTGGCAGCTATTTGCGGAGAAACAATCGGATACGGATAATCTTGACCTATTTCTAAACCTAAATCCTTTTGCTCAATGGCAGTTAATTCCCAAGGTCTATGAATGAATGAATTGGGAACCTTTTGAAGTTCAGGAACCCATTTTCGAATAAAAACACCCTCAGGATCATGATCCTGAGATTGTTTGACGGGATTATAAATTCGAACCGTGTTGATACCGGTTACCCCAGCCTGCATTTGTAGCTGTGGATAATGGATTCCCGGTTCAAAATCCAAAAACATCCGAGCCAAGAAGTCTGCTCCTTTTTGCCAACTTTGCCCCAAATAATGGGTTAAGAAACTCACCAGCATTGCTCGCATTCGAAAATTCAAATATCCTGTTTCCCGCAAACACCTCATGCAGGCATCTACCAAAGGGTAACCCGTTTTCCCTTCTTCCCATGCTCTAATCCATTCTTCCTTTTCTGGAAAAATCAATTTAAAAAAGCCCCTATTAATGTGTTCATGTTCCATTCTAGGCTCCATTTCAAATTTTTGGATGAAATGACAATGCCATCTCAATCTGGATTGAAAATTTATCACATCCTTAATTGGAGCCCCATTCCCAATATGAATTTCAGAGATTTGATATAATTCCCGAATGGACAGACATCCCCAGGCTAAATAAGGGGAAAGCCTACTGCAACCTTTTCTACTCTGCTCAGGCTTGCTGATATGGCGGCTGTAATTTTCAACTCTCTCTGCGAAAAAACTATTCAAATATTTCCTGGCATAAGACTCCCCGCCAGGCTGCATCTTGGAATTTGGAGTTCTCCATTCCGACGGAACGGAGAATCGAGAAAATTCTTCAATCGGAGATCTTGATAAATTTAGAAATACAGCTTTATCGAGAGGAGGATTTTTTAAAGGTTTTTTAATAAAATCAGTCCAGTCACTTTTCCAGCTTTTCCGGTTTTTCCTTCCCCTTTGCACAGCTTGCTGAAGGTACTCTTTCCATATAATCCCCTTTTCAGCAAAAATTTTTTTCATGAGCAGGTCTCTTTGGAAAGTAATCCCGATTCCTGTTTCTTGATGTGAATAGACTGATTTAATAGCATATTCCTTGGCTAAAAGGCCAAAAACAACCTCGACTTCTTCATAAAAAACCTGAACTGATGCATTGAAAGGCGCTAATCTGATCTGCATGTCCTGCAAGCTTTCCCAAACAAATCTCCAATGCCTTGCATCACTTTGAGGAGCAGAAACCAAGGATGGTTCAAAACAATAAACAAGAACTATTGGAAGAGCATCTTGAATTGCTTCATAGAGGGGTTCATGATCGCTGAATCTTAAATCCCTTTTTAACCAAACTACAGAAATTTTCTCCACATGGCTTCAAACTTTACAAAGGCCAGAAAGTTTGAAAAACATGAAAAACTTAAAATTTCTGACAGAGGAAGACCTTGACCGTATCATTGAAATGGCTTGGGAAGACAGAACTCCTTTCGATGCCATCAAAGCTCAATTTGGAATCAATGAATCCGAAACCATTGATATTATGCGGAGAAACATGAAAAGAAGTTCTTTCAAAATGTGGCGAGCGAGAGTTCAGGGACGGCCGACCAAACATTCTAACACTTCAGCGAAAAATCCTGTCCGTTTCAAGTCAAAAATGCAAAGGGGTATCAGTCAGAACAAAATATCAAAACGTTGAATGGGTGTAAAGCAAAAAAAGTGGGCCATATGACCCACTTTTTTCCAACAATAAACCCGTATTACACTGTTTCAAAAGGCCATCTCATGATGCCTCCTGCCATATTTTTAAGTTTTTCGAAGCCTAAATCCGCCATAATCTCACAAGCCTGTCCACTTCTGTTTCCACTGCGGCAATAGATCAGGTAGGTTTTGTCTTTAGGAAGGTTTTTCACCTGATTGACAAAATCTCTGGACATGATATCGATGTTTCTGGCTCCTCTGATTTTTCCTGAAGCAAACTCACCTGGAGTTCTCACATCTAGAATTACTGTATCAGGTTGAAGCATCAACTCATGAAACTCACCTACTGGGATATCTTCGTAATTTTTTGGTTTCGATTGAAAGAAATTAAACATAGTTGTCAGTTTATATTTTATGATACAAAGGTAAATCCCAATAGCATCTCAAATCAGTAATAAAAGTCACAACAGTATTTTAGGCTGCTGATAATTTCTTTTTTACTTCAAGAAATGCGAGTCTCAGGAACATAAGCCAAGGAAACCCATGAAAGATCAGATCTCCCCAATCGATCAACTTCATTCCTACAGCTCCACCAGCAACCCATTTGATTTTACCCCAAATGTGGGGTTCGGGCACAAATGGAGCCAATCCAAGCGTTAAGGAAAGGAGAATTACAGTTCTCCATTGATTAAATGGATTCAGGGAGGTTACTTTTTCTTTTTCAGCCATGGGTAAGTGATTTGCGTCCAAAAGGTTTTCGGGAATTCTTCCATATGATCAAAGCCTAAAGGCTCATCTTTCCCAGGATTTGGGATATAAGCTGTTCCAAAAAGGTAGTCCCACAAACTGAGACTGATCCCAAAATTCACTCCGTGACTACCTTCGGGAAGATGCTTGGCATGATGCCAGGTATGCATGACCGGATTGTTTAAAATATACTTCAAGGGCCCATAGGTGATCTTTACATTCGCATGATTGAGATGACCAATGGCTACAGTGATGATATGAAGGATAAAGAAATCATCCAGTCCAAAACCAATCATGGCAAGGGGAATATATTGCACTGACTTGTAAACGACAGTTTCCATCCAGTGATAGCGAAGATGCGCCGCAAAGCCCATTTCCTCTACGGAATGGTGAACCTTATGAAACTCCCAAAGTGTAGGGGAATAATGAAGCCATCTATGGACATTCCACTGGATAAAGTCCGCTACTAGGAACATAAGTAAAAATTGACCCCAAACAGGCCAGGACCCTACCTCAATTGCCACTAAGTTGGTGATCCCGAATAACCCCAGGAAATCATTGAAGAGTTCGACAAACACATTGGAGACTGCATTATACAGGACCAAGGAGAATAGAAAAAAGTTGAAAAACATGTAGAAAGCATCCAGCCAGAAATCCTTTCGGAAAATAGACTGATTTTTTCTCCAGGGAAAAATGATTTCCAATGACCAAACCAAGACAGAAAGTCCTACTAACCACCAGAAGTAATTATGCCACGATGGGTACAGAATTTCTGAAGTCAGATAATTCCAGTACCCATAGTAGCCATCAATGAATGTTTTAAAATATTTTTCCAAGATTAATGGAAGTTATTTACAATGCGATTAATTCTTTTCCAATAATATAAATACCCATCAACAACACAAACCATCCAAAGCCTTTCTTAAGGGCTTTTTCATTGATCTTCTTGGACAAGGAGCTACCAATGAAAATACCTACAATAGATAGTCCGGTAAAGATCAACAGCATCTGCCAGTCTATAGGCTGGTTGGACACATCGCCAAGGAAACCAATCAGTGACTTAGCTGCAATGATCAACAAGGAGGTACCAACTGCCAGTTTCATTGGAAGTTTAGCCAAAAGTACCAAAGCAGGAATTATCAGGAATCCTCCTCCTGCACCAACAATACCCGTGATAACGCCAACGATAGAACCTTCCAAAGCAATCATAGGGATATTGAACTTGACTTCTCCTTCTTCTTTTTCCTCTTTTTTGGCTCCTCCTTTAATCATGGAGTAAGATGCTGCTAGCATGATAATGGCAAAAAACACCATGATACCCACGTTCTTGGTTATAGCCGTTTCACCTAAGGAAAATAAAGGATCAGGAAGTGCAGGAACCAAGAATTTTCGTGTCAGGAATACAGCAATAAATGAAGGAATTGCAAAAACAAGGGCTGTCTTATAATCTACCAAGCCCTGCTTCATGTAGTTTCCAGCTCCAACCAAAGATGTGGAGCCCACAACAAACAAAGAATAGGCAGTAGCCAATACCGGATCCACTCCTAAGATATAAACCAGAACCGGAACGGTCAGGATTGAACCGCCACCACCGATCAGGCCTAAACTAACTCCAATAAGAATTGCTGCTGCAAAACCTATTATAACTATGATATCCATAATTTCTTGTTTTAAAGTTTAACAACACAAAAGTAGCTAACTCATACCCCCACATGCGGTGACAAATGTTACATGCTCACTAATAATCAAGTCAGAATATATTGACACTAGTTACTATCTAATCCCCATATTTATGCTCACTTATATTTCACACAGCTGTGATATTTATCATGTTTTTTTGAAGTTAAAACAGATAAATTAGGACAATAAATTGAAAGCCATGAAAATCGTCGTCCCGGTAGATTTTTCAGAAAACTCTATCAAAGCCCTTGAATTTGCCATTGCACTGGCAGATAAAAAACACGGATCCATCACTTTGGTTCATGTGATAGACTTGGTTTATGATTTTGCTTCACAAGCCGCCATCGCTCTTGAAAGCATGCATAAAGACGCAGAGGCCATGATGAACAAACTCATCCAGACCTATTCGGCTACTGAAATCAAGATGGATTACTTGATCAAAGAAGGGACAACATCCGTTACTGTCGTTAAAATTGCAGATGAGCAGCAAGCCTCCTTAATAGTAATGGGTACTCAGGGTGCCAGTGGGCTCAAAAAAGCTTTAATTGGGAGCACAACGGTGAATTTGATTAAAGAAGCAAACATCCCTGTTTTGGTAGTACCTGCATCCGCCATTGTTTCCCAGATTCAAAAAGTAACCCTAGCCTTGGAATTTGCCAACCATGAAGAAAAATTCATCGACTGGGTAGTAAATATGAGTGGAAAATGGGGCCTTGGACTTGAGTTCCTACATGTGCAAACAGACACAGACTTCAAAAACAGTCTATCTTCCATGGGGCTGGAAAAATACCTGGAAATAAAATACCCCGAATTGAATACCAGAATCCACACTTTCTATGCTGAAAGTGCCTCAGCAGGACTAGAGCAATACTTGGATGAACACGAGAATTTGATATTGGTCATGTGTCATGAACACCGAAATCTTTGGAATCAAATCTTGACCAAAAGCCAATCGGTTGAAATGGCCTACCATACTCATGTACCACTTCTGGTTATGAGCTGATTATTTGCTAATCAATTCTTCAAAGTCGTCTCGGATGTAAATAACATTACGTCCCAGTTCAATCCACTTCTTTTTTTCCAATTGTTTGAGAAGTCTGGAAATCACCTCTCTTGAGGTTCCTAGTTCATTGGCAATTTCCTGATGGGTAGTTTGAAGCTCGTTGGTCTTGTGTTGCTTCATTTTGGTGACGATATACCGCATCAAACGCTCATCCATTCGCTTAAAGGCTACCGCATCTAGAGCTACTAACATCTCCTGAAAACGGTTTTGGAAGGTGGAAGAAACAAAATCCTTCCACTGCTTGAACTCATCCATAAACTGTTCATGCACCGCGACTGGAATCATAATCAAAAGAGCTTTTTCCTCCACCACAGCTTTGATTTCGCTAGGTTTTGAGGTAGTGCAGCAGGTCAATGAAAGGGCACAGGTCTCTCCGGGATCTAAATAATACAAGAACAATTCCTTTCCTTCTTCATCCATTCGCATTATCTTAATGGAACCTTCCAGAACGATGGGGACTGATTTGATGAATTTACCTGGTTCCATTACAATCTGTCCAGGTTCAAGCTCCATGATTTGACCTTTCTCAAGAATTGCCTTCAGTAACTTCGGGTCAGTAAAATTTGGTAATGCGGTTTTAAGTTCTTCGATTGTCATGTTTTTGAAAAGTTGCCAAGCTAAAATTATGACAGGCCGAAATTAGTGATAAATATCACAAACGTCAGCCTTCGGCCAAGACTTATATTTCAAAATTTTGAGTTTAAACACTCAAATTCATCTATGAAAAAATCAATTAATCATTCAGCAAAATAGTTCAATAACAAATAACGAGTTTTTAAATTATTGATATTTCACTTAGAAAAAGGTGAGGAAAGTCACTAAAACCAATGGAATCAATTTCTATCTTTCTAAACCTGAATAGACCTAAACGATAAAACAATGAAACATTATCAGATTCTGATAATCGGCGGAGGAACAGCCGGAATCACCACTGCAGCTCAATTGAAACGTAAAGATTCAAGCCTGAATATCGGTATCATTGAGCCATCCGAAAAACACTACTATCAACCGGCATGGACCTTAGTGGGTGCTGGTACCTATAAATTTGAAGACACCGCAAGAAATGAAAAAGATTATATTCCAAAAGGTGTCGATTGGATCAAGGACAAGGCCACAAAGATTTCGGGAAAGAACAGTACCGTGTCCACCGAAAAGTCCGGAAATTTCACGTATGAATACTTGGTAGTAGCGCCTGGTTTGGTCATGGCTCCTGAATTAATTCCCGGATTGCCAGAAGCCATGGATAAAGGTGTAGTATGCAGTAATTACACCAACCCAAAACATACTTGGGATGTACTTCAAAATTTCAAAGGGGGGAATGCTGTTTTCACCCAGCCTACTACGCCGATCAAGTGTGGAGGAGCCCCTCAGAAAATCATGTATTTGGCGGAAGAATATTTTAGAAAATCAGGGGTAAGAGAAAAAACAAATGTTTCGTTCATTACTCCGGGAACCATCATTTTTGGTGTTCCTGACTTTGCCAAAACCCTAAATAAAATCATCGAGGAGAGAAATATTATTTTCAAACCTTTCTTGGCTCCTGTAAAGATAGATGCAGAAAAACAAGAAATTTATTTCAAATACATCAAACCGGATTCAAGCTATGAACCTGAAAAAGGAAGCAAACTTGGAGAGGAAGTTACAGAAGACAATTTAGTCAAGGTTCATTTTGACATGTTGCACTTAGCACCACCCCAAGCTGCACCAAAATTTATCCAGGAATCGGATATTTCCATTCAGGAAGGCGCTGGAAAAGGCTGGGTTGATGTAGACATACACTCACTTCAGCACCAGAGATTCCCCAATGTGTTTGCTTTAGGCGATGTCGCCAACCTTCCAACAGCCAAAACAGGTGCTGCAGTTAGAAAACAAGCTCCTGTGGTAGTGGAAAATCTCCTTAAACTAATCAAAACCCAAAAGGTGGGAACTGCCGCATACTCCGGTTATTCCTCCTGTCCATTGGTTACAGGCTACAGCAAGATGGTTTTGGCGGAGTTCAAATATGACAACATACGAGATAGTGATCCGCTCATCTCAAAATTTGTAGATACCTCCAAAGAGCAATACAGTATGTGGCTCTTGAAAAAATACGGGCTTCCATTTATGTATTGGAACCTAATGCTCCGAGGAAAAGCTTAAAATTCAGCAAATCAGCCCGGTTTTCAAGCCGGGCTTTTTTTTTCACTTTTATCTAAATCCAAGAAAAGCCTAAACAATCTATAACCATTTGAAGTATACCGAATTGGAAAGTGAATAATCCAACCTATGGATGCATTTCGGAAAAAACTATTTACAACTTTTGGCTTACTGGTTTTGTTAGGCTTGTTGCCTATAGGATGCGGGGAACCCTGCAATCATCCATGCGGATGTTCTCCAAGCTTTGAGGTAAAGGATTTTTGGATCAGATCCTTTGAAACACTTTCTCTTACTACGGAAGGACAGCAAGTTAGTCCTACAACTACTCTCCCCTATTCAAGCATTACGAAATCATTTAGAATCAAAGAAATTGAAACTATCGCCCTGGAAAAATCAGCAAGTCAAAATTTACCGGGATTTGCATTTGCATGCAGCCCTCCTAGTCCCAAATCAGCTGACCGATTGGTAGATGTCATGATCTACAATTCCAAGGAAGTTTCCTTTGAAAATGGAACAGTCCTCAAAGTAGGACAAGAACTAAGCGAATTCTTTTTGATTGGAAATTTTTTCTCCGCGCAAAGTCAAACTATTGAGGATTTTTTGAGTCAACCCAGAGACATCTATATGGAGGACCTCTTCAAATTGACCTGGAACTTGGATCCCGGAAAAGAGGTGCAATTACAGTTTAGCCTAAGGATAATCTTGGAAAATGGAAAAGAATTCATTTTAAACGAAGAGCTTCTTAGCATCCACTAGGACAAATCTTTTGAAACATGATAAAAATCTTTTTTATTTTTCTTTAGATTCATTCCAGATAACGTATTTTTGCAAACAGGAAAAGATTCCATTCCAATTATTCATGACTGCAGACCAATTACCCGTATCAAGAAGTGCCCTAATCAAAGAAATTAAGGACTCCCCTTTAAGAATCAACTTGATGGAATTGGGCTTTCTTCCTGGAAAGACTATTAAACTGCAGCACGTAGCTCCTTCAAATGGTCCAATGGCATTTTGTCTCGATGACACTATGCTGGCTTTGCGAAAGTCAGAAGCGGCTTTGTTGGATGTACAACTTCTTTGATATTTCATGTCCGAGCCAATACACACCCCCACAGTAAAGACATTAAAGATTGCTATCATCGGTAACCCGAATGTTGGCAAATCCACGATTTTCAACCAATTGACCGGACTAAATCAGAAAATCGGAAATTATCCCGGAGTCACTGTAGACAAAAAAACCGGAGTAATGAATTACAAGGGGGTGAATTACGACATTATTGACCTTCCGGGAACCTACAGCCTTTATCCCAATTCAGAGGATGAGATTATTGCCCATAGAGTCCTAAATCAGATGAGTGAAACCGAAAAGCCTGATTTTGTGCTGATGGTGATCGATTCTTTGCAACTCTCCAGAGGGCTTTTTCTTGCTTCCCAACTGATTGATTTAGGTTTAAATCTAGCCATCGTGCTTAATATGGCAGATTTGGCAGAAAAGAAAAGCGTGGAAATCAAAGGTTTTGAACTGTTCAAAGCGCTGGGGGTTCCTGTACTCAACACCGATGCCCGAGGAGCAAAGGGATTGGATCAAATCCGAGAACTCATCCATACCAAAAACTTCATCCAAGCCGAGGAGTTTTTGAATGTATCTGATTTCATTGATCCCTCCGTATTAACTGAAGTAAAAGAGAAATTTGGCCTAAGAAACAATTATCAAGCCTATCAATTACTCCGATTTGCACCGAGAGACAAAGGACTTTCCACAGAAAAACTGGATTGGATCAAGGAAAAGCTGAAAAGCATCAAGGTCAATTTTGCTGCTGCCCAACTCGAGGAGACCAAGCTTCGCTATAAAAAAATTACAGGAATCGTCGAAAAAGCTGTTGTCAAAAAAGAACAGAAACCCATTGGAAGCAATAAAATTGACAAAATATTCCTTCATCCAATTTTAGGCTATTTCGTATTTGCTGGAATTCTCCTAGTGATGTTTCAGGCAATATTTGCTTGGGCATCAGTACCAATGGACCTAATTGACGGACTATTTGCAGAGTTAGCCTCCTTGGTCAACGATAGCCTACCCGAAGGTCCCCTTACCAGCTTGATTTCAGAAGGACTAATCCCTGGAATTGGAGGCGTTGTCATTTTCATTCCTCAAATTGCCCTTCTTTTTGGCTTTCTTGCCATCCTTGAGGATACAGGCTATATGTCGAGAGTTGTCTTTCTCATGGACAGATGGATGAGGCCTTTTGGGCTACATGGTAAAAGTATTGTGCCCCTGGTTTCCGGAATAGCCTGTGCCATTCCAGGAGTAATGGCAGCTAGAAACATTGGAAACTGGAAGGAAAAAATTATCACCATCATGGTAACTCCATTGATGAGTTGTTCCGCCAGGCTTCCAGTCTATATCATTTTGATCGGATTGGTTGTACCCAATGAATCCATCCTTGGCTTTGTCAATCTTCAAGCTTTGGCATTACTGGGACTTTATCTCTTGGGAGTTTTCGGAGTCTTGGCTACAGCCTTTATTTTGAAAAACATTCTCAAAACAGAGGAAAAAAGCTTTCTCATGGTCGAACTTCCAACCTACAGAACTCCTAGATGGAAAGATGTGGGACTTACCATGTACAACAAGTCCAAAACCTTTGTATCAGAAGCAGGAAAAGTAATTTTGGCTATTTCTGTAGTCTTATGGGTATTGGCCTCCTATGGACCTCCTTCTGCTATTGAACCTATAGAAGCTGAGAGAGACCAAAAAATTGCCCTAGCCCAAAGTGAAGAAGAAATCGAAGAGATCGAAATAGAAGCATCGTCCCAATTGCTAGAAAATTCATTTATCGGTATCATGGGAAGAGCGATAGAGCCGGCCATCCGCCCATTGGGATATGACTGGAAAATCGGAATCGCGCTGATCACATCATTTGCAGCAAGAGAGGTTTTTGTATCTACCATTGCAACCATTTACAGTATCGGAGGTGATCCTGAGGATGACCTCACCATCCGTCAAAAACTGGATTCCCAAATCAATCCAATAACGGGTGAAAAAGTATTCAATAAGGCTACGGCGTTTTCCCTTATGGTATTTTACGTATTTGCTATGCAGTGTATGAGTACCTTGGCAGTAGTTTACAGAGAAACCAAAGGATGGAAATGGCCTCTCATTCAGACCATTTACATGACGGCATTGGCTTATTTATCTGCTTTGATAGTATTTCAGATTTTATCCTAAAATGTGGCAAGAAGTAACAGTTGGATTGATTTTGATCGGGGCACTAACGTACCTTTTGAAGCGCTTTTTCCTCAAACCTAAAACCTCACCGGGATGCGATAAATGCATCAAACCCTGATTTTCTCAGGATTTGAAGCTGCATTTCTGATTTTTTGATAATTTCAACGCATGGGCAAAGTAGCCAGCCAAAGCATTCAAACCACCATTTTTTCTTACCTGGGAGTAGTCATTGGGTATTTCAATGTGCTTTGGCTCTATCCTTATGCCTTGGAGGCATCCGAATTAGGAACTTTCCGTACTATTCAGGATTTAGCACTTTTATTTGTCCCATTTGCCCAATTAGGCTTGGGACATGGAATAACACGCTTTTTCCCAAAGCTCAAACAAGGGCAATCTGCTTTTTTAAGTTTTAGCTTACTTCTTGCAACAATAGGTTTCCTGTTGATCAGTTCCCTGTTTTGGATATTTAAATCCCAACTTGTTGATCTTTTCGCTGCAAATTCCCCAGAAGTAATCCATTACCTCTGGATAGTCCTTTTCATTACATTTTTGGCTCTCGCCAACAGTATCCTTGATGCATACAGCAGATCATTCCTGAAAGTAGCTATTCCCACTTTCATTAGGGAAGTCTTCCTGCGGTTACTTACTTCTATTTTGATGGGTATTTACTTATTCAAATGGATAAGTTTTGAACAGTTAATGAGTGGCTTAATCGCTTTGTATGGGATCCCGCTAGTTGGAATGCTGGCCTACCTCATCTGGTTAAGAGTTTTGAAATTTGATTTCAGATGGAATTCTTTTCCAGAAGGTTTCCGAAGCTCCTTCATTAGATTTAGCCTCATTACATTTTTGGCAACTGCTGCCTCGACTTTGATCATGAAAATTGACAGCATCATGGTGAGTTCCATGGTCAGCTTGGAAGCAAATGCCATTTACACCATTGCATTCAGCATGGCTTTAGTGATTGAAATGCCAAGAAGAGCCATTTCTCAAGTAGTGATGCCGGTAGTTGCAGATCATTTTACACAGGGAAAGCTGGAGGAAATTAATGCTTTGTACAAACAGGTATCGAGAAGACAGCTTTATGTCTGCCTTTTACTTTTCATTGGAATTTGGGTCAATATTGATTCGATTTACCATTTTATTCCCAATCGTGAAATCTACGAAAGCGGTAAATGGGTGGTGTTTTTAATAGGAATAGGAAAGCTTTTCGATGTAGCATTTTCCATCAACAGCGAAATTCTGGTTTTTTCGAAATACTATCGGTTTAACCTCCTGGCGACTGTAGGCATGAGCCTGATGATCATATTACTCAATTATTGGTTGATCCCTATTTATGGGATAGAAGGTGCAGCTTTAGCCTCTGCCTTAGTCATGTTTCTTTTTAACCTTGTCAAGTTTCTATACTTAAAAATCAGATTAAGCTTCAGTCCTTTTGATTGGACAACGACCCGAATTCTTTTCCTAGGAGCTATTGCCCTCCTACTGCCTGAATTATTACCAACAATGGAAAATCATTTGCTGGATTTAGGAATTCGATCAATTTTGATCCTGGTAATTTACTGGACGGGAGCGGTAATTGGAATCTATGGAAAAGAGGAGCTAAGCTGGGTACTGGAAAAAATAAAAAAGTCCGGATCTTAGAGTGTTACAAACCTCCGTATAGACAAGATTTGAGCTGCCTTAAAACCGCAAACTTCCACTGTTATCCTGCCGAAGCGAGGTCCCACTTTGAAAGTATCAAAATAGGATGAGGCCTGTTTTTGGAGAGGGCTTTACTCGGTAATTTTTGTTAATTGTGAAGTTTGAACATGTCGGCGACCCGGACTTATGCAAATATACGAGATAATCCCGGGAGAGTTGGCATTTTGATAATTTAGGATTTGACTTTCAGAGAAATTCGCTAATGACCTGAAGTTCAACCCAGGAATCTTGGAATAAAATTCCGAAATATAGAAATATATAAACCAGAGAGCATTCAATTCAGTTTAAATCCAATAAAAACAAAATATTATTTTAAACACAAACTAGCTCAAACCACACATAAACCTTAAATTTGACCTTTCAAACTCCAGTCTACTATGTACCTGATCAAAAAGCTTATTGTTTGTCTAGACCAAACTCCCCTGGATAAAACACTAATTCAATATGCCTCCTTCATTGCATCGGTAAACCAGACCAAGAAAATTTATTTTGTCAACGTTATAAAGAACCTATCGGTACCCAAAGAGGTCTTGGAGGAATTTCCCAACCTCGTGGAGAACATGGTAAGTGAAAGACAGACTGCAATGGAAGTTTCTGTCAAGGAGAATTTCACTCACGTCAAAGGAGTATCGCTCAACTATATAGTGAAGGAAGGTTCTCTTTCAAAAAAGGTGCTCAAACTAGCCGACGAAAAATCAGCTGATATGATCATCATCGGCAGAAAAGTAAACCTTCCGGGCACTGGAGTTGCTTCCTTGAGGCTTGCTCGAAGAGCCTCCTGTTCCTTACTCATTGTCCCAGAAGACTCCACTCCAAAAGTCAACAAACTCTTGGTTCCTTCAGATTTTTCTGATTATTCCAAAGATGCTTTGGAAGAGGCAATAATGATTGCTGAAAAACACGGAAATGTAGAGATAGTTTGTCAAAACGTCTTTTCGATTCCTTCCGGGTATCACTTTACCGGAAAAACATATGAAGAGTTTACCCAGATCATGCAAATGCATGCTGAGATCAATTACAAAAAGTTCATCAGGAAGATTGACACCAAAGGAATAAAAATCACTCCGATTTATACCAAAGACGAAGACGATGATCCCGTTCAGGAGATTGTCAGTAAAGCTCTGGAAATCAAAGCTGATGGAATCATCATCGGTGCCAAAGGTCGAACAGCGGCCACTGCACTGTTTATCGGAAGTATGGCTGAGCGGCTAATCCAATACAACGACAGTCTTCCGCTTTTAGTGACTCGCCCAAAAGGAAAAAATGCTGGTATTCTGGATTACATTATGGAAATTTAAAAGGTAAAACCCCGAGTTTACATTCCTTGGTTTGGGGAGGATTTTAAAATCCCCTACAAACCAAGGATTTTTTTTTGCCAATTATTTTAATCCAACTTTCAAAAAACTGTTTCCTTCTATCCCAAAAATGCTCAAATTGGAGATTCACCTTAATTCAAAATCAATTAGCAAACCCATGCAACTCAAACCCAATTTACTTCAATCTGTAAAAGTCCTCACCTTGGCCGCTGGGCTTATGTTTTCTTCAAACGCATTTGGTCAAACAGGTGTCGGTATTAAACCTATCGAAGGAGCAGAGTTAATGCTGGACGGAAGCAAGGAAATGCTTCATCAAAAATGGACCTATTGGGAAGGACCAAGATTTTCATCAGAACTTCCTATCAAATGGACAGAAGTCTCCGACCCCGTTGATGGTGGAAAAGCCATCAGCAGCAATGACCCTGCGGGTGCTGGAGGAAAATATGGAGCTGCTGATATCGTCACCAAAAAAGAATACAGGGACTTCAGAGCCCATGTAGAATTTCTCATCATGAACGAAGGCGGAAATAGTGGGGTCTACCTTCAAAATAGATACGAAATCCAGGTCTTGGACGGGGATTATGGACTGCACGGAATGGCCGCGGTAATTAATGAACACCTTCCAAAAGAACAGGCCTACAACGGAATCGGAAAATGGAATGCTTACGATATCGTGTTCAAGGCTGCCCGGTTCAAAGATGGAAAGTTGAGTGAAAAGGCAAGGGTAACTGTTTATTTCAATGGTAAAAAAATCCATGAAAACGTAGAAATCCAACAAGTATGGGGAGGTCCAAATTCCGGAATGGATGGTGGAAATGACGGGGGAAAAGGAATCACAGACCGTCCAGGTGGACTCAAACTTCAGGCTGAAGGCCATGATGTAAGATATAGAAATATCTGGATCAAGGAATTAAATCTGGACGGAAAATCCACTGACTTTTAAACCGTATTACTATCACTTTAAAAAGAGAGAACATGAAAAAGCTTCCTGAAAACTCAGGAAGCTTTTTTAATTGAAACCAAAAACAAAAGCAAATATTTAGCTTAACTTGAATCGTATTGGGAGACGCATTCTGGTTCTTACTTCCCTACCCCGCTGCTTTCCTGGCTCCCATTTTGGTGACATAGAAATCACGCGCAGCGCTTCCTCATCGCATCCTGCTCCAATTCCCCTAAGAATCTCCGGATTTGAAATCAAACCATCGGTACCTATTTCAAATACTACAATCACTGTCCCTTCTACCCCCATTTCTCTAGCCTTTGCAGGATATTGCAAGTTGGTGGCCAAAAACTGATTCCAACCGCTCATTCCACCCGGTGGCTGAGGTTGCTCTTCCACAACATCAAACACCTCATCTGCATCGATTTCCACTACTTTTCCATTGACCATTCCTACCAATTCAGAGGATCCATCCTTTTTTAGAACCTCGACCACATTTTCAGGCTTAATCGGTTCTTCGCCAATACTTTGATCACAGGCAAATACCAGGAACATTATGCCAACTAAGGGCAACAAAAGTAAAAATCTACTCTTTTGCATGGAGTCAGATTGCGTTTTATTCATCATAACAATTCTTTTTTTGGTTTGAAATTGATTAAAACTATTCGTGAATTGCCAGCCTTGATCCTGAGTAATCAATCTCAACAAAAGCCTGGAATAATCGATTTGGGAAAAAGATTGAGTTACACCCTGATCTGCCTGATATTCATGTACTTCCCTAAGGGATTTTTCAAGGCTATAGATCCATGGATTAAACCAGAAAATAGCTTTTACTAATTGCAGCAATATCAAATCCCAGGTATGTCTTTTGGAAACATGCACGGACTCATGAAGCAAGATTTGTCTTTGATCAGGGTCCTCTGGATCAAATTTTGGAAGCAAAATGTAATTGAAAAATGAAGCTGGTTCAAATGAAGGATGAACGGCAAGATTCATTCCCTTGTATTGATACTTTTCAACCAACTGTAATTGGAAAATCGGTTTCGCGAGCCCCAAGACTATTCTCCCAATGGTCAACAAAAAACCCAAACCGTAAACTGAAATAAAAATGTTTTGCCATGAATACACCGATTCCTGCATGGCCACTTGCTCCCCTACGTTGATGGTAGGCAAGGAAAATTCAGCAAGAGTTGCGCTTTGGGGAGCAAGCTCAAAGGACATCAGTGGCAACAATAAAGCCAAGCCCAAAGACCCTAGTAAAACCGCCCGGTTCCAGTCAAAAAATGTCAGTTGATCCAAAACCAATTTATAAAAGCACCAGCTACAAGCCAGAATGATGCTGCCTTCCAGCAGGTAATTCAAAATAGAATTCATTTTTTTCCTGATTTTTCATATTCATCAATCAACTTCTGAAGATCATCGATTTCATTTTTGGAAATCTTTTTTTCCTTAACCATGAAAGAAAGGAAATTCCCTACCGAACCTTCAAAAAAGTGCTTAACCATGTGATTGATGCTCTTTTTGCTGTACTCCTCCTGTGTCAATAGAGGAAAATACAGATGGGTAGTACCGTATACCTTATGAGATAAATAGCCTTTTTTCTCCAACAATTTGATGGTAGATGCCAAAGTAGTATAAGGGGGTTTTGGCTCAGGCAATTCGTCCAAAATATCGCGGACAAGCGCATTTTCCAGCTTCCAGAAAATACGCATTATTCGCTCTTCGTGTTGAGATAATTCATTCATGCAACCAATCTAAAAATAAATTTTTAAAATATCTACGATTTTTTCGTTAATCTACGTGAAAAATTTAAACCGGGAAATAATTGGTATTAAATCAATTCCTTGACCTTTTTAAAAATCAGAAAAAGTTCTGCCCCTATCTGGTGGGAACGCTCCGTATATTTTTCACCCTCCAATTCTGTATCATCAAAGGCTTTGGGATCCTCAAAGCGGAATGCTATCCTAGCATCAGCGCCGGGAATAAAAGGGCAATTTTCATCTGCATGATCACAAGTCATCACAGCAGTAAATCCTGATTGGGGATTGCTTTTATCATCATAAACTTTTGAAAATGCCAAAATTGGAAAAGAATTTTCTCCCCATCTGACACTGTAAACAGGATTACCATTTCCACTTTTGGAAACCTGAAAACCATCCCTTTCAATTGCCTGGACGGCACGTTCATTAAATGCAGTCACCTCAACTCCACCAGAGTAGCAGTTGGCAGGAATCCCGTAATAATCCGCTGCAGTTTGTGCCCAAATCTGGGAAAACTGTGAACGACGGCTATTATGAGTGCAAATAAAATTCAACCGAACTTCCTCCCCTTTCTTGATTTTCAAAGAGATGAACTTGACCATCTCTTCGATAGCTGGCATTCGATTTTCCGGTATATCGGCAATCGGTAAATTCGAGATGGTTTCCTCTAGTTTGGGATAAAAATTCCTATTCATAGAATTAGCAGCAGCCTCCTCCGGGAACGCAGGCACCAGAAGATTGAATTGAAGGCATAGAAAGTCTGACTTTTGGCTTCTCAGCTGGAATCCCGCACTTATCCTTTGCCAGGCAATCCGTCATTTTGGCTACCAATTGAAATTCAGAATCGTGAAATTCCAGACTGTATTTTCCTATGGTATCACCTTGGTATTCCACTTCCACTTCCAAATCCTCAAGTTCCAATACCCGCTCAGATAGTTCAATGATATCAATTAGTTTCTGGGCTCCCAATCTATGATCAAAATCCCCATCCTCCCAAAGTTGGAAACTTATGGCCTTGTCATTTCTCACTGTGCCTCCGCAATCAATAAAGCGCTTGTTGATCTGACCGATTTCAGTAATGTGGAAGTGAGCCGGAACAGCTTCCCCATTCGGAAGACGGAAAGTGATTTCGGAAAGTCCGTTTAAGCTGGATTTAATTTCTGATAATTTCATAGATTTAATTGTAATATTACGATGTATTTGAATAATTTTTTTTCTAGCAACAATTTCCCCCTTCACAGGAGTCAAATTGATCAAAAAGCTCATTAAATAGACTTTTCACATTGTCCCAATTGTGAGAATCGATGCAATAACTCACCGATGCTCCTTCAATGGTTCCTTTGATCAGTCCTATCTCCTTCAACTCACGTAAATGTTGGGAAATGGTCGCCTGAGCCAAGCCCAATTCCTGAACCAGGGTACCGTTGATACAGGAATTGCTTTTTAGCAAATACTGTAAAATGGCGATCCGAGCAGGATGAGCAAAAGCTTTGGCAACTCTAGCCAGTTCATTTTGATCAGGAGAAAAGAGTTCTGTTTTTGAAAGCCCCATAATTAATCGCAATATTACGATATTAAGATTAAAACTTCATACATCAATCATATTTTTCATCAACCATTGATACGGCCAACATTTAATCTTTGTTAATTCTTCCTTAAGAAGCCTATTTTAATGAACCGCTCAAATCAAAAATCATTTTTAAATACGCTTTATTTTATAATTTCAGGTCATGATTTGGGCTTACCCGGACTTTACACTAACCGTCTTTTTGGCGGGTATTTTCGCAATTATATACAGCATTTACCTCTTCCGCTATTGGTTTATCAATAAGCGAATGAAGGTTGAAAAAAGAAGGCTATTTACTAAAATGGTCCTTCGTACCCTTTATTTTGCCTTGTTCTTAATTGCCTTCGCAGGCCCATCAATCGGTGTTTCCACCAAGGAGGTAAAGGAAGAGGGAAAAGATATCTTTTTGGCTTTGGACTTATCCCAATCCATGACTGCAACGGACATTGGGCCCAACAGACTCGAAAGAATCAAATTTGAACTAAAAAACCTTATCAAAAATTTCCCTTCAGACAGGATTGGCCTGATCATTTTCAGTACGGAGTCATTTATGCAATGTCCTCTGACTTTTGATCAGAGTGTTCTTTCTCTTTATTTGGAAGGTCTTAACACAAGTTTGGTCCCCAATGCGGGCACAGATCTCAATACGCCATTGAAAATGGCATTGGAGAAGTTCAGCAAAGATGAAACCCAACAGCTCAAGTCAAAATCCATTGTCCTAATCTCAGATGGAGAGCACTTTGGGGATGAGCTGAGTGATATAAACCAGGAATTGAATGACAATGGGATCAAAGTATTTACTTTGGGAATAGGCACTGAAGAAGGAGGAACAATGCCAAGGGGAAATGGACTTGTTATGGATCCAAATACCGGTAAACCGGCTTTGACACATTTGGAAAGAAAATATCTACAGGAAATCTCATCCGACACCAACGGACAATACTTTGAACTTTCTTCACAAACTCAGGAAATGGGGAGGTTGATAACTGCACTGGAACAATTGGAAGGAGGCTTGGCCAACACTCGAGTGGTTGAGGCAAGTTCCAATAAATACTTCTTCTTTTTACTTGCCGGATTGATTTTGGCCTTATTGGACATGACTTTACCAATCAAAACCATCAAATTGTAACATGAATTGGGCAAAGGTTATTCTTTCGGTTTTCCTACTGATTCCAGCTTCCTGGACTCGGGATTCGAAACTAAATGCCGCGATTGATGTGGCAGCTGAAAGCTATGCCAAAGGTGAATATGAACAGTCTGCCAAAGATCATCTGGCGATCATTGAGCAGTTCAATTTTGAGTCCGCTGCCATTGACTTCAATATCGGACTGAGCTATCATCATTCAGAATCTCCGGATGAGGCAATGACCTATTACGACAAAGCAAGTATTGCCCCTGATAAAATTTTGTCCTCCTTTTCATTCAACCAAGGCGGAGTGATTTTTGGAAACAAGAAGGAATATGAGGCAGCTTTGAGTAAATTTAAATCAGCGCTGATCAAAGATCCCCTAAACGAGGTTGCACGTCATAATTATGAAATGCTTGCTAGGTGGATGGAGCGGGATAAAGAACGCCAAAATCAGGATCAAAACAAGCCTGAACCTTCTGAATTTGCCAAGCGAAAAAAGGCAGAAGCAGACAGGTTGGTTGAACAATTCAGGTTTAGGGATGCATTACAAGTAATGAATGAAGCCTTGCAGCAAGATGAAACTGTAGCAGCCTATGAGGAGTTTATTAATAGTCTGAAAGAAATCAATGAGATCAATGAAAAGAACTAAGATGAAATACCTTGCCGTTTTTCTTTTCTTTCTGTCTACGGGCTTCTTGAAGGCACAGAATGCAGGGGATTATTTCAACCGGGCAGCAAGGTCTTATGTCAAAACTGAAAAAGAAGCCGCATTAAATACAGTTAACGAGGGATTGAACAAATTCCCAGGAGACTCGAAACTGGAAGCGCTGAAGGAAAAGCTTCAAAAAGAACAGGAAGAGGAGCAAAACCAAAATCAGCAACAGCAAAACCAGCAGAACCAACAACAGGAACAGCAACAAGAGCAGCAGCAAGGTCAGGGTGAAGAAGGAGAACAACAGGAATCCAAAGACCAGGGAGAGAAAACAGACGAAGACAAAGCTAAAGAATCCCAGTCCGGAAATCCCCAGGACCAAAGCGAGGAACCTGCTAATGAAAACGCAAACGATCAAATGGATGCCAATCTTGCGGATCGTCAGAAATCTTTGGAGGAATTCAAGGAAAAACTGAAAGCAATGAATCTAACTCCGGAGCAAGCAGCCCAAATTCTGGAGAGCATGAATGCTGCCGAACTCCGGTTTATACAACAAAACAAGAAGAAACCTACTCAAAGACCCAAAAGAGGACTTCCTGACTGGTAAAATCAAGTTTGGATAGTTCAGAGGGTCTCTTTTTAGATTGATATTACCTTAAACCCAAATAAAGATGATTAAAGAAGTTTATATAGTAGCAGCAGTAAGAACCCCCCTAGGAAGTTTTGGAGGGAAGTTATCTGGTCTTACCGCCGTGGAGCTCGGAAGTATTGCAATCAAAGGAGCACTTCAGAAATCCGGTGTGCAAGCTGAAGCAGTTCAGGAAGTTTTTATGGGAAATGTCATTTCCGCCAATTTGGGACAAGCCCCAGCCAGACAGGCAGCGATTGGAGCCGGAATTGGATACAATGTACCCTGTACTACAGTTAACAAGGTTTGCTCATCCGGAATGAAAGCCGTGATGTTTGGAGCACAGTCTATCATGCTCGGGATCAATGACGTAGTAATAGCAGGCGGAATGGAAAGCATGTCCAATGTCCCCTATTATGTACCAAAAGCGCGTTTTGGTTATAAATATGGAAATGCGGAATTGGTAGATGGATTAGTCAAAGATGGTCTCTTTGAGGTCTACTACAAATTCCCAATGGGAAATTGTGCAGATAATACCGCCAAGGAAATGAATATCAGCCGGGAGGAACAAGACGCCTATGCCATTCAGTCCTATCAGCGATCTGCAGCTGCTTGGTCCAATGGAAAATTCAAGGACGAGGTCATCCCTGTAGAACTAATGGGCCGAAAAGGAGAAAGCATTCTGATTGATGAAGATGAGGAATTCAAAAATGTGGTTTTTGAAAAGATCCCATCTCTCCGCCCAGTTTTTGAAAAAGACGGCACTGTAACCGCAGCAAATGCATCCACGATGAATGACGGAGCTTCTGCCCTTGTTCTGGTAAGCAAGGAAAAAGCAGAGGAATTGGGCCTTAAGCCTTTGGCAAAAATCCGAGGATTTGCCGATGCTGCCACCGATCCATTATGGTTTACCACAGCTCCAGCCCTAGCCATTCCAAAAGCAATCAAACATGCCGGATTGAGCACTGAGGATATTGATTTCTATGAAATCAACGAGGCTTTTTCCGCTGTAGCTTTGGCTAATCAAAAAGAACTTCACTTGGACAACAATAAACTGAATGTTTACGGGGGTGCTGTTTCCCTTGGACACCCTCTAGGAGCCTCTGGAGCCAGAATCATTTCTACCCTGAATTCAGTCTTGCATCAAGAAGGGGGTACCATAGGGGTTGCAGGTATTTGCAATGGCGGAGGCGGAGCTTCGGCCATGGTCATAGAAAAAATGTAAAAATGAATCCAAACATCCGCAGAATCCTTGGTTTCTGCGGATTATCTTCTTCTATGAAAGTAATCTTTTTCACGCTTCTCATCCTACTTTTAGGACTTGAGGCACAAGCTCAAGATACAGTCCGCACGTACTATAATGAAGAAGAAACACTAATCAAGGAAATATATATTCGGATTAATGGAAAAGCGGAAGGTCAGATCAAACGCTTTGACGAAGAAGGAAAGCTGATTCAGATAGGCGAATTAAAAAATGATCAAAGACACGGAATATTCTTGGATCTAGATCCAAATACCGGAGACACTTTGAGGATCATTCCATTTCTTAACAATCAGAGAGACGGAGAAAGTAAAAGCTTTTATCCCAATGGAAACATCCAACAGAAACTAACCTTTGTCAATAATGAAATTCAAGGGAAAGTCATCTCCTATTTTCCCGACGGAACCGTTCAGGATAGCACCGAATTCAGAGACAACAAGCCTTCAGGAATATCTCAATCTTTTTATGAAAATGGTAAAATCAGAATCCGTACCACTTACCTCCAAGGCAGGCTAAATGGAAGTTATCAGGAGTTTTATGAGAACGGACAGCTTTCAGTTAATGCCACTTACCTGGATGGAGAATTGGAAGGAACAGAAACCAGATATTTTGAAGATGGAAAATTACAGTCTTCCCGAACCTATTCAAACGGGGTTTTGGACGGTAACTATTTATTGAATTTTCCAGATGGCAATCCTCAACGCAAGGGAACTTATAAAAAAGGATTGCCTGAAGGAGAATTGATTTCCTATTATGAAAATGGAAAAATCAAAGAAAAAGGGGTTTACAAAAAGGGAGTGCCCCAACAGCCAGTAGTTGTTTATTTCCCAGAAGGAAAAATTGCCAAAAGAAGTATTTTCTCTGAAAAAGGAATCCTTCAAAGGGAAGCAAGCTATTATGAAAATGGGCAAACTTACCAGCAGGTAAATTTCCTTAATGGAAAAGCTGAAGGAGAGGTTAAAGTCTACCGGGAGGATGGCACATTGGCGGAAATAAAGAGATTCCAAGGCGGAAACCTGCATGGAAAGAGAGAATACTTTGATGAATCCGGCCAGCTGGAAAAAGTAGAGGTATACGAAAAAGGAAAGAAAACTGACAAATAATCACCTAGTCCAAAGCAGAAAGGAAAAGCTTTTTCTATTTTTGCCAAAAATCAAAAGCATGAGTAACGCAATCAAAGAAACCCACTTTCAATTTCCAGGTCAGGTAGGTTTTTACAAAGGAAAAGTCCGAGACGTTTATATGTTCGAACAGGAGCTGGTTGTAGTAGCTTCCGATCGGATTTCAGCTTTTGATGTGGTATTGCCCCGCCCTATTCCCTACAAAGGACAGGTTTTGAATCAAATTGCCGCCAAGTTTTTGGAAGCAACTTCAGATCTGGTTCCAAATTGGGTTACCTCGACCCCGGACCCCAATGTGACAATTGGAAAACGATGCGAACCGTTTAAAGTTGAAATGGTAATCCGTGGATATATGTCCGGACATGCTGCCCGTGAATACAAAGCCGGAAAAAGAATGATCTGCGGTGTGCCTATGCCAGAAGGGATGAGAGAAAACGACCCATTTCCAGAGCCTATCATCACTCCTACAACCAAAGCAGATGAGGGCCATGACGAGGACATTTCAAAAGAAGATATCCTGGCCAAAGGAATTGTAAGCCCTGAAGATTATGCCATTCTGGAAAAATATACAAGAGCATTATTCCAAAGAGGCCAAGAAATGGCTGCCGATAAGGGCCTGATTTTGGTTGATACAAAATATGAATTTGGAAAATATGGGGATAAAATCCTCCTGATCGACGAGATCCATACACCTGACTCCTCCAGATACTTCTATGCGGAAGGCTATGAAGAAAACCAGGAAAAAGGATTGCCCCAGAAACAACTTTCCAAGGAGTTTGTAAGACAGTGGTTGATTTCTAATGGATTCCAGGGAAAAGAAGGACAGGTAGTCCCTGAAATGACGGATGAAATTGTAGAAAGCATTTCCGATCGCTATATTGAATTGTTTGAAAAAATCACCGGAGAAAGCTTTAAAAAAGCAGAAACAGAACAAATTGAAAAAAGAATAGAGGCGGCGATTTTAGCCCATCTGTCCAAATAAACCTTAAGAATATGAGATACACTATAGATAAAAAAGAGCAGTATGTGGTTTTCACCCCAATGGAAGAAAAACTGGATTCTCTGCTCGCTCCAAAATTGAAGTCTGAATTATTGACTGTTCATGCAGAAGGCTATACCAACCTGGTATTGGATATGAGCTTGGTAAAATATGTAGATTCCTCAGGCTTGAGTGCTTTGCTGGTTGGAGACCGCGAATTTGGAAAAAATGGAGGAATCTTCTTGATTTCAGGAGTTCAGGACCACGTCATGAAACTTCTGAAAATCTCAATGTTAGATAAGCAATTAAATTTGGTAAACACGCTTGAAGAAGCCGGTGAGGCTATTTTCATGCTTGAAATAGAAAAAGACGAAGAAGAAGACGAAGAGATTTGAGACCCGACTTTGAGGTAACAATCATAGGAAACACCTCTTCGATTCCTGTGCACGGAAGACATCATACTGCACAGGTGGTAAGGTTTGCCCAGGATCTTTTACTTCTGGATTGTGGAGAGAGCACGCAAATTCAGCTTCGCGCTCTCCACATCAAAACCTCCAAAATCAGTCATATTTTTATTTCCCATTTACATGGGGACCATTATTTAGGGTTGGTTGGGTTACTTTCCAGTTTCCATCTTTCCAACAGAAAAACGCCCATCACGATTTTTGGCCCACAAGGCTTGGATGAAATCATTACTACGCAATTTAGGTGGAGCAATACCCGCTTATCTTATCCATTGCATTTTCACCAAACCGATCCGGATGGCTTCAAGTTGCTGGTAGATATGCCGGGTTACCAGGTCTACAGTTTTCCTCTGAAGCACCGTCTTCCTACTACAGGTTTTTTGATCAAGGAAAAAAGGGGCTTGTATAGCCTGATCAAAGAAAAACTGAATGAAAAAAAATTGCCTCTGGAAGCCATACAATCCTTAAGAAACGGAATAGATTATATCTCCAGTGACGGTGATTTTTATTTGGTCAATGAATATTGTCACCCCCATCCCCCACTGAGATCCTATGCCTTTTGTTCAGACACCAAATTTGATCCAGAACTCAGTCAATACATAAAGGGTGTGGACACACTATATCATGAGTCCACATTTATGGAAAATCTTAAGGAAAGAGCTGAATTAACCCAACACAGTACAGCAATGGAAGCCGCCGAAATCGCCAAAATCGCGGGGGTCAAGCAGCTACTTTTAGGACATTTTTCATCCCGATATGTAAATCTCCAGCCCTTGTTACTGGAAGCCCAATCGATATTTCCTAAATCTATCTTAAGTGTAGAAGGAGAAACTTACACCCTATGACCAATTTTAAAAATTCCAGAAAAACCAATCTCTTCATGATACTTGGAGGGATTTTCCTCACCAACGCGATCTTGGCAGAGATCATAGGGGTAAAAATATTCTCTGCTGAAAAATCTCTGGGGTTTGAACCTGTCAACTGGGTATTTTTCGGGGAATACATATTGGATTTCAATTTGACTGCCGGGGCCATCATCTGGCCTATAGTATTTATTACCACGGACATTATCAATGAATATTTTGGAAAAAAGGGCGTCCGAAAAATCAGCTTTCTGACTGCCGGGCTGATCGCCTATGGATTTTTGGTAATAGCTGCTGTCACGAAACTTACACCGGCAGAGTTCTGGTTGGATGTAAATTCAAGTGGACCTAATGGAAGTTTCTTTGACATTGACTTTGCATTCAATACCATTTTCAGACAGGGACTGGGAATTATTATAGGTTCATTGACAGCCTTTCTTTTGGGGCAGTTGATTGATGTGTTTGTTTTCCAAAAACTGCGTGCCGTAACAGGCTCAAAAATGATTTGGCTGAGGGCTACTGGTTCTACACTGGTTTCCCAGTTAATCGATTCCTTCGTGGTATTGGGAATTGCCTTTTACCTTTTCGGCAATTGGAGTCTGAGTCAGATTATCGCTGTTGGCTTGATCAACTACGTCTACAAATTCAGTGTGGCAATTCTACTCACACCTCTACTTTATGTAGCACATAATCTTATTGACAAATATTTAGGAAAAGAACTTTCTGAACAACTGATGGAGGAAGCCAGCCAGGATCAGTCTTTTCTTTAAAATTAGGCTGATAAGACCAAAAAAATAGCTCGGCATTACACAACCCTTCAGTCCACACCAAATATTTTTTGCCAAAACAAGGGTATATCTATAGAATCTTCTAAATACTTTTTTCAACCATTAGGTTTTCCAAACAAATATCCATACTTTTGCAACTCGAATTAAAAAGAACATTTTTCTGAGCCGTGAATCCTTACTGTCGCTTGTCTGGGATTTAGGAAACATGGCAGGAAAAGTAAGGACACATCATGGACAACAATTTAAAATTCTCAGACCTGGGGATTTCAGAGGAAATCTTACGGGCCGTGGAAGAGATGGGCTATACCCAACCTTCCCCAATTCAATCACAGGCTATTCCATTTGTTCTTGAAGGGAGGGATGTCATCGGACAAGCCCAAACCGGAACAGGAAAAACTGCAGCCTTTTCTATTCCTATCATCGACTTAGTCGATCCAGATTTCAACAAACCCCAAGCAATCATCCTTTGCCCAACCCGTGAATTGGCGGTACAGGTAGAGGGAGAAATTCAAAAGCTTGCAAAGTTCCACCGAAAAATCAGTTCCGTCGCCATTTATGGGGGGGAATCCATTGACAAACAGATCCGCGTTCTCAAAAAAGGAGTTCAGATTGTAGTAGGTACTCCAGGCCGCGTTCAGGACCACATTAACCGTGGGACGCTGAAGTTGGAAGATGCTGGAATCATTGTATTGGATGAAGCTGATGAAATGCTAGATATGGGCTTCAGAGACGATATTGAAGCCATTTTGCAGGAAATGCCTGAAGAAAGACAAACAGTCTTCTTCTCAGCAACTATGGCCAAGCCTATCATGGACTTGACCAAAAAATACCAAAACAATCCGGAAGTAATCAAGGTTGCCAAAAAGGAATTGACCGTTGACCGAATTGAGCAGGTTTTTTATGAAGTAAAGCCATCTCTCAAGATGGAACTGATGACCCGCTTGATGACTGTAAATAATTATGCCCTAAGCGTGGTATTCTGTAATACCAAAAGGATGACCGATGAGGTTACCGAAGCTTTGGGAGCAAGAGGAATTTTGGCAGAAGCACTTCACGGAGACCTTTCACAGGCACAGCGAGACAAGGTAATGGGCAAATTCAGAAAAGGTCTTTGCTCTGTACTAGTAGCCACTGATGTAGCAGCAAGAGGAATTGACGTGGACAATGTTGAGGCTGTATTCAATTACGATCTACCATTGGACGAAGAATATTACGTTCACAGAATCGGAAGAACAGGACGTGCCGGTAAATCCGGAACTGCAATCAACTTTGTGACAGGTCGTAGAGACTTCATGAAAGTTCGTGATCTGGAAAGATTCACCAAGGCAACCATTACCAAGATGGCCCCACCATCTGTTTCTGAACTGATCGAGTTGAAGAAGACCCAATTGGTAAAGGATGTATACAGAGTGCTAAGCCAGGAAGAAGATACTCAGATTTTTGAATCAGCTTTGGGGCAAATGCTTGCCGAAGGTTTAACTGCAGAGCAAGTAGCCATGGGACTGATCAAGTTGAACATGGGAGATGCCGTCAAAGAAATGAAAGATCAAGACTTTGGGCTTGAGTCTTTTGGAGACAGAAGAAGAGACAGTAGTAGCAGAGGAGAAAGAGGTGATCGCTTTGGACGTGGCGAAAGAGGCTCTGAAAGAGGAGGAAGATTCAGTGAAAGACGTGAAGGCGGAAGATTCAGCGATAGAAAAGAAGGAGGAAGACGCGAAGGCGGAAGATTCGGAAGCGGTCCAGAAAGATCTCGTGATGCCAACATGACCCGTTTGTTCATCAATTTGGGTAAAAAAGACAGAATCCGACCGAATGACATCGTGGGCGCCATCGCAGGTGAAGCAGGAATTCCAGGAAGAAGCATTGGAGGAATTGACATCTATGATAACTTCTCTTTTGTGGATGTACCACAAAAAGATGCCGATCATGTAATCCGCACCATGAAACACAACACCATCAAGGGTAAAACCGTAAATATGGAGATTTCGAAAGGTTAATGATTATATAGGTTAATTAGGTTTAAAGCACATTTCTTTCGGGAAATGTGCTTTTTTTGTGAGCAGTTTTAGCAAATAGATTTCCATGCAGCTTTTCTTTCAAGAAAATATAACGCCACCCCTAATCACCCTTGAACCGGATGAATCCAAACACCTGACTAGGGTGTTACGAAAAAAACAAGGGGATGAAATATTTTTAACCAACGGAAAAGGGGAACTTTTTACCTGCGTATTATTGGAAGCTAACCCCAAAAAATCAACGCTAAAGGTTCTAAACAGGAAGTTTGTACCCTTGGACGATTTTTATATCCACTTAGCTATTGCTCCTACCAAAAGTCCTGACCGAATGGAGTGGATGGTGGAGAAAATCACTGAAATCGGCTTCCATGAGCTCACCCTGCTCGAAACCACGAATTCGGAGCGAAGCTTTTTGAAAACTGATCGACTTCATAAAAAAATAATTTCTGCTTGTAAACAGAGCCTAAAACTCCATACTCCCCAACTCAACCCAACAGTCTCATTGGATACCGTTCTGAAATCCGAGGAATATGAAGATTATCAAAAATTCATTGCCTATGTGGATGAGGATCATGACCAACACTTATTTGACTTAGCCAAGCCCAAAGGGAAATATTTGGTCCTAATTGGGCCAGAGGGAGATTTTGACCCAAAGGAAATCCAAGCAGCGATTGCTGGCGGGTTTAGTCCTGTTTCTCTAGGCAAAAGCCGATTAAGAACTGAAACCGCCGGCTTGGCTGTAGTCGAGATGCTACAGATACTTAACCGTTAAATTCAACGTTTTTTTCAGGGATGCTTCAAGTAACTCTTGAAGTCACCAAGCAAATTTTTAATTTAGAGTTAAAGAAGCGATTTTTTAAATTCAATTCCGGACCAAATCCATCATTGCCGTGCCTTACAAAGAGCGAGAAATAGAGAAGAAATATCATTCCATAGGAGAAGTTGCCCAAATGTTCAAGGTTGCCGCATCCCTGATCCGGTATTGGGAAGGAGAATTTGACATCATTCGACCCAAGAAAGACAAGAAAGGAAACCGTCGCTACACCAAAGATGACATTCAAAAAATTCGATATATCTACCATCTTGTCAAAGAAAAAGGATATACGCTTGATGGTGCCCGGGAAGTCATTGCCCAGGGAAAAGAAAAGGGATTTGATAAGGTCGCTGCGGTTCAAAAACTTCAGGAGATCAAAGATTTTTTAATCAACATCAGGGACGAAATCAATGCAAAATCAGACTCATGAAGAACTCAGGTATTTCATTGCCCTAGCACTTGCGCCTAAAGTCGGACCCGGTGTATTTAAAGCAATATTGGCTTATTCAGGATCACCTACCGCATTTTTTCAAATACCCAAAGGAAAAGCAGCTAAAATCCCCAAAGTGGGCCCCAAGCTTTTGGAAATCCGATCAGCTGAACAAAGCTTACTACGGCAAGCAGACGAACTCCTCAATTCCTCTCAAAAATCTAATTTTGAAATCCTAACCTCTCTGGATCCTAGTTTCCCACAAAGACTAAAATCCTTAGAAGATGGACCGGTATTGATTTTCAAAAAAGGTAATGCCGAACTAAACCTAGAACGAACCGTGGGAATCGTAGGAACCCGAAATGCCACTACTTATGGAAAAGCCAGCACCCAAAAAATTGTGGTCGATCTGGCCCAATATCAACCAGCAATTATATCCGGTTTAGCCTATGGAATCGACATAGAAGCACATAGATCTGCCATACAAGCCGGCCTACCAACGATTGCCGTGATGGGCTCTCCTATCGACCAAATCTACCCAGCTGTACATAGAAAAACAGCGGAACTATTGCAGGAAAACGGAGCTTTGATTAGTGAATATGCTCCTGGAAGTAAAATGATGCCTGGGAATTTCCCAGCCAGAAACCGAATTATTGCAGGGCTATCCGATGCCTTGATCGTGGTGGAAGCTGCAGAAAAAGGAGGAGCTTTGATCACCGCAGAAATTGCCTATAGTTACAATAAAGAAGTATTTGCCGTCCCTGGAAACCTTCAATCCACCTATTCCGAAGGCTGCAACCAACTTATCAAAAAGATGAAAGCCTCGATCTACACCGGCCCAAATGATATTTCTGAGGCTTTATTCTGGACTAAACCAGGGGAAACTAAAGCAAAGAAAACTGAGGTAGACCTAAGTGGACGAGAGGAAATGGAAAAAGCTATTTTGCTTTACCTAAAAGAAAAAGGCGAATCAGAAATTGATCTCATCTCCTATTCAACCGAAATTCCACTGGGACTGCTTTCTTCCAAACTTTTAAGTCTTGAATTCGAAGGGATCATCAAGTCTCTTCCGGGAAAAAAGTATAAGCTTTTGGTTTGATTATTTCCCCTTCAACCTTCTAATCAACTTGGGATAATACCAAAGGAAGAACCCGCTAAAAGACAAAAATATCAATCCCAAGGAAGTGAGCGTTGAGTAGGTCAGTTTTGCTCCTTCGTCCCCATTTAGGTAAAAATCCACAATACTTCCGTCATGGACTTTTTCAATCCAGTCTGAATGTCTGGTTCCCACAGAAAGTACTTCCCCTGAGAATCCATCCACCTGCACTTCTGTAAAGTGCGTTTTGAAAGTCACCTTGGCAATCCCTTTATCCGGCCGAATATCAATGCGATCGACTTCAGGGTCTCTACCTAACTTTTCCATTTCCTCCTCTCCTATCCTTACCATTTGCGAAGGCAAAATCCAAGTACCGGATTCCACTTTGGTTTTTTGCGTTGGAGGTAATAATTCTACTTTCTTTTTCCAGGCCAAAAGGATAGAGGTAATTCCAATTAGGAAGAAGAAAAGAATCAAAGCCAACCCAAACCACTTATGGTATTGCCTATACCAGCGAAGGGATTTTACTTTTGTTTGAACAGGACTATCTGCCATATATCAGGAATTGAATACGAATCTTGCCAATTTGATTGCTTCAGCAAGTTCGGATTTTTTGAGATTCAACTCGTATCCTTCCTGTTCAAGGGTCTGAATCATGAGTTCAGTGGCCATATTCCCAAGCAATTCATCCTTTGCCATGGGACATCCCCCAAAACCCATGATCGCGCCATCAAATCTTCTACATCCACCCTTGAGTCCCGCAAGCACTTTTTCAGACACGGATTCAGGTCTGCTATGCAAATGGGCTCCAAATTCTATTTGAGGAAAAGCTTGGGTCTGAACCTGAAAAAGCTCGGTGATTAACTCAGGGCTTGCTACACCAACAGTGTCGGAAAGGGAAACTATTTCAATTTGAAGTTGAGCCAGTTTCTCCACAAATTCCGCAACCAATTCAGGGGAATAGGGGTCCCCATAAGGATTCCCAAACCCCATACTGAGATAAACCACCAGTTTTTTTCCTTTTGAGATGCAGAGATTTTGAATGCTTTCAACGGTTTTCAAAGCTTCCGCTATGGATGCATTGGTATTTCTCTGCTGAAAAGTCTCTGAAACAGAAAGAGGAAAGCCCAAATAATCTATTTCCTGAAAATAAAGGGCATCTTCAGCACCGCGCACATTCGCCACGATGGCCAAAAGCTTGGATTTGGATTGGTGCAAATCCAGCATCTCCAGAACCTCTGCCGTGTCCCTCATTTGAGGGACAGCTTTGGGGCTTACAAAACTCCCGAAATCAATGGTATCAAATCCCACTTCTATCAGTTGGTTGATATAGGCAGCCTTGATAGCAGTATCTATAAAAGTTGGAATCCCCTGCATGGCATCCCGGGGACATTCGATTAATTTGACCATGCCCGAAGGTAAAGAGAACTTAGAAAAAAGAGGAACCGCTAGGATAATTTGAATCGAACAGGAAATCTAAAAAACGATTCTACCACTTCTCCATCTTCCATTGCGGAATAAATTTATCAGGATACTTTTCGATTAACCTTTGTGCTTCCCTCTCAAGAGATGGATGGCATTCTCCTTTATTTATTATTTGGGGATCTTTCACATTCCCCTCTTTATCCACCAAACAAATGACAATGACAGTTCCTACTGCTCCTGCGGATCTAGCGGCCTGTGGATAGGATAGATTCTTAATCATGTAATTAGTCCAGCCTTCATGGCCGCCATTAGGAGTTGCTTCTCTACTTTCTAGATAAGAAACACTTTGTCCCTCCTGATCAAAATAAGCTTCATTGACTAACTTCTCTTCAAGGTAAAATTTTTGGCTTTTGACCTCTCCATTTTCATAATACCTGATCTTTTCGATTTCTCTTTTGGGTTTATCCCCTGAATAGACAAATTCGGTTTTACCGGATTCAAACAATTCTCTAATCCGCAGGCCTTTCACATTTCCCAAACTATCAAAAAGTGTGGTTGACTCCGAAACTTTAACCGAATCCTTTCGAAACCGCTCAATTTTTACAGCCTGACCGAACTCCCAGATTAACTCAAAATAGGTGAAGTCAGACTGGGTAGTATCTTCAACCTCTAAATCATAGCGATCAATAAAACGGACATATTGGGCATTACAAAAATTATAAATGAATAAAAAAGCAAAAAGCAATAAAACAGTTCTCATTTCAAAATGGGTAAATATTTCAACTAAGATATAATTTTAAAAAAAGAAGGCTCAATACTTTTTAAAGAATTGAGCCTATTAATTTATTATCGGTTAAGGTTTAAAACACCTCTTTAGCAATCTTATAGGTTGCATCTGCCTTACTCATGGTATAGAAATGAAGGCTAGGAACATTTGCTGCAACCAACTCCTTGCATTGCTGAATTGCCCACTCTATCCCAACTTCCTTCACCTCTCCATTGGTCTTGCACTTTTCAAGTTCGTCCATCAAGGCATCCGGCAAATCCAGATAAAAAGTTCTTGGCAGCATGGTGATTTGGCCTACAGTGGTAATTGGCTTGATCCCGGGTATAATAGGCACATCAATTCCCAAAGCTCTCACTTTGTCCACAAAATCGAAGTATTTCTGATTGTCAAAAAACATCTGGGTAACGATGTATTCCGCTCCTTTATCCACTTTTTCCTTCAAGTGTTTCAAGTCAAATTTCATGCTGGGAGCCTCAAAGTGTTTTTCGGGATAGCCTGCCACACCTATACAGAAATCCGTATGAAAGCCACTTTCGGTTTCTTCATGAAGATAGCGGCCATTGTTCATTCGGACGATTTGCTCTACCAATTCACTGGCATAGTGATGACCATCAGGCTCGGGGATGAATTTCCCTTCTGATTTAGGAGCATCTCCACGGAGCGCCAATACATTGTCCACTCCAATGAAACTCAAATCAATCAGTGCGTTTTCTGTTTCCTCTTTGGTGAATCCTCCACATAGCAAATGAGGCACCGCATCCACATGGAACCGGTTCATGATAGCAGCACAAATCCCTACAGTTCCAGGGCGCTTTTTGGTGCTGATTTTCTCAAGAAGACCGTTGGGATGCTTTTTATAGACATATTCCTCCCGATGATAGGTCACATCCACAAAAGGTGGCTTGAACTCCATCAAAGGCTCAATCCCCTCCAGAAGTTCTTTTAGACTTTGACCTTTTAAAGGAGGTAAAATTTCGAATGAAAAAAGCGTGGAATCTGCGTTATTAAGGTATTCAGTTATTTTCATGTAATTGAATTGGCTAGGTTTGAATCAGGGGTATAGGCGAGGTTTGGAGAAAGCAATCTTTCTGCTTCTTTCAAGGAAATTCCCTTTCGGGCGGCATAGCTGGCAACTTGGTCCTCTCCTATTTTTCCCAAACCAAAATATCTGGATTCAGGATTTGCAAAATAGAACCCTGATACCGAACTGGTAGGATACATTGCGTAACTGGATGTAAGTTCAATCCCGATTTCGTTTTTCATATCCAACAGTTTGGCAATGGTTTCCTTTTCGGAATGTTCAGGACATGCTGGATAACCAGGAGCCGGACGTATACCTGTGTATTGTTCCTTGATCAAAGATTCATTATCGAAAGATTCGTTTTCTGAGTAGCCCCAATAATCTTTTCGAACAAGCTCATGCACATATTCTGCTGCAGCTTCTGCAAGCCGGTCCGCGAGTGCTTTAAACAGGATATCATTATAATCATCCCCTGCTTTTTTGAATTCCTCCAATTTGGTTTCCATTCCGAGCCCGGAAGTTACCGCAAAGCAGCCCAAGTAATCTGTCTTATCTGGATGCAGGTAATCGGCTAATGATCGATTGGGCACTCCCTTCCCTTTCTTTCCCTGCTGTCGAAGAAAATGGAAGGATCCAATTGGTTCTCCTTCATCCCCAAATACGAATGCATCATCTCCCTTTCGGTTAACTGCGTACAATCCGAAAACCGCTTTTGCCGAAAGCCATTTTTCAGCAATCAGGGTATCCAACATGGACTGAGCATCCTCATATAATTTTTTGGCCTCTTTCCCTACAACAGGATCTTCCAGAATTTTAGGAAATCTCCCACTCAACATCCAGGTGCTGAAAAACGGTGTCCAGTCTATATAATTTCTAAGCACTGACAGATCCAATTCCTCCAAAACAGTCTTTCCCAAAACTCTTGGTTTTACCGGCTCAAAAGTCGCCCAATCAATCTGTACTGGATTTTCCTTTGCCTCCTCATAGGTCACCAACTGCTTGATGGACTGTTTGGCTTCATGTTCAATCCTCAGCTGCTTGTAGGTTTCCTTGATCTGATGATGAAATGATTCTTTGGTTTCTACGGAAATCGCTTCTCCGGCGATAGGAACAGATTTACTGGCGTCCATGACATGAACTACAGTTCCGGAATAAACCGGGTCAATTTTTACAGCCGTATGGATTCTGGAAGTAGTAGCTCCTCCTATTAACAAAGGAATTTTCAAACCTTGTCTTTCCATTTCGGAAGCCACATTGACCATTTCATCCAAGGATGGAGTAATCAATCCACTTAAACCAATGATATCCACCTTGTTTTTAATAGCTTCATCGATGATTTTTTGGGAATCTACCATCACACCCAAATCAATGATCTGGTAGCTATTACAAGCCAAAACAACTCCTACGATGTTTTTCCCTATATCATGAACATCTCCTTTTACCGTCGCTAACAAGATCTTTTTAAGGGAGGAACTCTCCTGTCCTTCTTCCGGCAATGGCATGAAGGGCTCCAAATAAGCCACTGCTTTTTTCATCACCCGGGCAGATTTCACCACCTGAGGAAGAAACATTTTCCCCTCTCCAAACAAATCTCCCACAACGTTCATCCCGTCCATAAGAGGACCTTCAATGACCTTAAGCGGATTTTCCAACTCTTGTCTCGCCTCCTCGGTATCTTCGATGATAAAGTCCAAAATCCCTTTCACCAAGGCATGTTCTATTCTTTTTGCTACGGGGTCAGAGCGCCAGGCTTCATTGACCGCTTCTTTTTTACCTGCAGCTTTGACTGTTTCGGCAAAATCCAAAAGACGCTCCGTAGCATCCTCCCGTCTATCAAATAGCACATCCTCAACCCGCTCCAACAAATCCTTGGGAATATCATCATACACCTCCAACATGGTAGGATTGACGATTCCCATGTCCATTCCATGATGAATAGCATGATAAAGAAACGCCGCATGCATCGCTTCTCGTACCCGGTCATTTCCCCGGAAGGAAAAAGAAACGTTACTCACGCCTCCACTTACTTTTGCTCCCGGAAGGTTTTCCTTAATCCACTTGGTAGCGAGGAAAAAATCCAGTGCATTGCGTCTATGCTCTTCCATCCCTGTCGCAACAGGGAAAATATTGGGATCAAAAATGATATCCTGTGGATTGAATTTGACCACATCCACTAAAATCCTATAGCTGCGCTCGCAAATCTGAATTCGTTTGTCATAGGTATCAGCCTGCCCTTTTTCATCAAAGGCCATCACCACGACCGCGGCGCCAAACTTTTTGATAGTTTTAGCCTGTTGAATAAATTCTTCTTCCCCGTTTTTTAAGGAAATCGAGTTGACAATCCCTTTACCCTGTACACATTTCAAGCCCGCTAGGATGATGCTCCACTTGGAGCTATCAATCATGATGGGAATCCGACTAATTTCGGGTTCGGAGGCAATCAGGTTCAAAAACCTAGTCATTGCAGCTTCACCATCCAACATACCTTCGTCCATACACACGTCCAGAACCTGTGCACCACCCCTCACTTGATCCAAAGCTACATCAAGTGCCTCATCATACTGTCCGTTTAAGATAAGCCGGGCAAACTTCTTGGAGCCTGTCACATTGGTTCTTTCTCCAATGTTTACAAAATTGATAGTCGGGGTAAAAACCAAAGGTTCCAAACCCGAAAGCTTCAGGTATTGATTTTTAGACATTGCTTCCCTCCTCCTCCGTTAATTCTTCTGACTCTATTTTCCTCGGGGCAAATTCTGAAGCCAAAGCTGCTAAAGCCTGGATATGTTCAGGGGTAGTTCCACAGCAGCCTCCCAGAATATTCAACATCCCTTCTTTGAGAAAATCCCGAACTTGGCCCGCCATCTCATTGGCTCCCTGATCATAGGCCCCAAATTCATTCGGAAGCCCTGCATTGGGATAGGCAGAAACATAAAATGGAGCTTTATTTGCCAAGACTTTCAGATAAGGCCGTAACTCTTTTGCTCCCAAAGCACAGTTCAGACCAACGGAAAGCAGTGGTACATGAGATACCGAGATCAAAAAGGCTTCTGTAGTCTGGCCAGACAAAGTCCGACCTGAAGCATCGGTAATGGTTCCCGAAATCATAATGGGAATACCACCCTCTCTTGGGTCCAAGGGAATATTTCTTTCCTCAAAAACCTCCTGAATAGCATACAAAGCTGCCTTGGCGTTCAAAGTGTCAAAAATGGTTTCCACCAAAAGTATATCCGAACCTCCATCCAACAGACCTCTCACCTGTTCAGAATAAGCATCCGCCAATTGGTCAAAGGTAATGGCTCTATATCCTGGGTCATTTACATCCGGGGAAATAGAGGCAGTTCTATTGGTGGGACCCATAGCCCCAGCCACAAAGCGGGGTTTGGATGGATTTTTTGAGGTAAACTCATCCGCAATTGCCCTTGCAATTTTGGCAGATTCAAAATTGATTTGATAGGCTAAATGGGCAAGGCCGTAATCCTCCTGAGCAATGCTGGTACCGGAAAAGGTGTTGGTTTCAATGATATCCGAACCCGCCTCCAGGTATTCCGCATGAATGGCACGAATCACATCGGGGCGACTTAAAGAAAGTAAATCATTGTTCCCTTTTAGTGCTTTAGGGTGATCTTCCAATTCAGGAGTTCGAAAATCTTCTTCTGATAGTTTATATCGCTGAATCATGGTACCCATTGCTCCATCTAGGATCAATATCCGCTGAGAAATAGCTTGAAGCAGGGTTTCCGTTCTGTTTTGCATACTGTGGTAATTCATTCAAAAAGCTAATCGAGCAAAACACGGAGAAAAGTTATTGCTAACTTGTCCACTCATCTTTTTCCGATTTGAACCGGAATGGGAGTTAGCACCTTGGTTGCAGGTTGCTAAGACGTCATCGGGCCCTTCCCTCGGTCTTTCTCGATAAGCAGCCCAAATGTACTAGCATTTTGCCAATAAATCAGGTAGATATTTTAATTTCTTAAAGCAAATGGATTGATTTTATGCAAATTCCAAATCAGGGCCGTATCCCCACCCCGAAGCTCAAGTAGGGTGCTGACATGTATTTTGCCATATCAAATTCCCCAAGTCTATAATTTGCCAAGGGAAGTTCATATCCTGCAGAAGCCGTTAACACCAGATCAAAAATCTTTCTTTTAGTCATAGGGATTCCATATTCCAAAAACACCTCTGGTTTGGCCATCAGCCCGGAATTGCGCAGATACCCGTCAAATTTTCTCTGTTCAAAAAGCTCAGGAAAATCCGGTTTGTTATTCTGAGTAAGAGTATATCGGATATTCCCATAGCCGACACCAGCCAGGGCTCCGAGCCCAATATTCTTGTATTGAAGGAATTTCAATCCACCGTTGAGGTAGACCCTTATACTATTCAGACTTTGAGTTCTTGAATTAGATGCTCTTCCGCTCATGGAAAGATTGTAAACGTCCACTCCATAAAGCAGTCCTTCATTTTCACCTAAAATCCTTAAACCTAAATTCGAAGGACTCCCTTGCAATTCCTCATAGCCGGCATTGTGAAGTTGTTCATTGAATTCCTTGGGAGAGGTGAAATGAAAACCGGAGACTAATTGAAAGCTCATAGAGGCATCTTTGTAAAAGAAATTTCGGTCGGGAAGTGAAATCCCAGCTCCTACCCGGATAAATGCCCCACTCTGAGTATTGTCAAAAGAGATCCCGTTCATCTCCCACTTTCCCTCAAATGGACTGAAGGAATACCCCATTTTCGTGATTATGGATAAAGCTTCCCTCCTCCCAGGAAGATCAAAATCATAACTTAATTGAAAGCCAATTTCAGTCAGAAATCCACCATAATTGGTACTTCCTTTCTGAATATCCATTTTACGAAGTACAATTCCTTTTGCAGGGTCTTCCAAAAAAAGCTGGAGATTATCCGGTCGGTCCAATGGAAGCATCTGGAAATTCAAAAAACCTACCCCCATTGACATGTAATGGATCAGCTGAAAGCGGGACTCCTCTGTAAAAGAATACCCCACATTCAGAAAGGCACGGGAGGTCCTATAGCTTATTTTGTAGTCGTCAAAATTACTGGAAGAGCTCCGGTTATGATATAATTCCACTCCCAATACAAAATCATTGATTCGGGTTTGGTATCCCATACCTAGGGTGTTGTACCGGTGTCGAAGTGAACTGAGCCCTCTATCCTCCAGCATTTTATCAAACTGATTGAGTTTTGCTCCTGATGTACCCACGACGGAATAAAAAGTAGTCCTCTTGCTCAGCAGCTGTTGGGCAGATGCCTGAAAGCTGACAAGGGCAAGAAAAGTCCCAAAAACGAGTCGTGAAAAAAAGGGCATGGGTCTGTTGGATTGGTTAGGCTGAAATTCACCTGCCGATGTGGCAAAATTAATGCTAAACCCTGAAACTGGTTAATTTTTCGGATGAAGATATTTGTTCAAACGCTCGTAAAGTCCCTCTGGAGTGAAAGGTTTTGGGATGTAATCATCAAACCCAATTTCATCCAATTGCTCCTTGATTTCATGGATGGAAGTTGCAGTCAATGCTAAAATCGGAACCTTTCTCTTCTCCAAATTCTCATGCAAACGAATGGCTTTGGCAACACTAAAGCCATCCATAATCGGCATCTGTAAATCAAGCAACACAATATTGAAGTCTCCCTCTTCAAATAATTCCAAGGCCTCCTGACCATTTGAAGCCATCACCAAATTTCCAGACTCCCATTTCTTCAGAAATTTCTTGACTAGGATCTGATTTACCATATTGTCCTCTGCAACCAAAATAGAGGCCGTTCGAAGAGACTTTGGCTGGTTCTGTTGATCCTCATGCCCCTCCTCTCCTTTTTCCAATTTGTAATTGAAAGGAATAACAAACTCAAAAATACTGCCCCCTTCAGGATTGGTTTTGTAGAAAATTTCACCTTTATACAACTCAACAAGTCGCTTGACGATTGCCAAACCCAAACCTGTTCCTCCATATTTCCGAGTGGTAGCAGAAGTGGCTTGCGTAAAAGCATCAAAAATATTGATCACTTTGTCCTCAGGTATACCAATACCCGTATCTATGAAACGGAACCGGATCAGCGACTCCACATCACTTTTCCCCTCCTCTTTCAACTGTATCTTTACATACCCTTTTTCAGTAAACTTTATCGCATTGGACACCAAGTTATGGATGATCTGTCCTATCCTTACCGAGTCACCAATAAGAAGCTCAGGGATAGATTCATCAATTTCAAAGCTTACGTCAAGGGATTTTTCATGCGCCTGGAAACTATGAGAGTGAACAATTCTATGCAGCAGATTTCGAATATCGAAAGGAACAGCTTCCAACTCCAATTTGCCTGATTCGATTTTATTAAAATCAAGAATATCATTGATCAGGGTCATGAGATTCTCAGCAGAAAATTGCAAAGTTCTCAGGTTTTCCAACTGATCAGGCCTTGGATTTTCTTCCATTAGGAAATGGGCTAGTCCAATAACCGCATTCATCGGGGTCCGGATTTCATGACTCATCACAGACAAGAACTGTGACTTTACCAAAGAGGCCTGCTCAGCCTTTTCCTTGGCTTGGACCAATTCTTTTTGAGCCTCTTTTAGTCGGGAGATATCGCGGGCAATTCCCGTATAGTGCCAGCGTCCTTCTTCCTTGTCCCGTACAATACGACCATTGGAATTGAAGACCCTATATTCCCCATTTTTATGACGGAGTCTATATTCCAACTGCTGGTTTTCTTCCAAGAAATCTGGAAATTCCTTCAAATTAGTATTGAAAACCTCCAAATCTTCGGGATTCAAAAATTCAAACACACTTTTCCCAACCACTTCCTCCACCTCATAGCCCAAGTACTGATTAATATTCGGTGACAAATAATTAAATCGGAGATTATCCGACAAGGAAAAAATAACCTCTGTGGACTCTTCTACCAGTGCTCTGTATTTCTCCTCGGAGCTTTTCAGTTTTTCCTTGGCCACATACTCCGAAGTAATGTCCCTAATGATGGTTAAGGCATAGGTCACGCGGCCATGCTCTACCACAGGCCTTATGACTCTTTGATAGTATCTATCCTTATAGAAAAACTCAGATTCTACGATTTTTTGTTCGAAATAAACTTGGTCAAATTGCTCATTGAGTACATCCAAGTTGGTCAGAAAAGATTCATGCAAAAACTTCCCTTCAAAATCATCCGGACTTTTTTCCCAAAAATCAAAGTGGGTTCCCTCAGCCAAAATATACCTCCTGTGTTCATCCAACAGAAAAATATTGGTGCCTGGAATATTGGAAGCCAATACCCGGTATTGTTTCTCCTTTTCTTCCTTGTATTCCTCAAAAACCTTCCGCTCTGAAATATCCTGAAACAGCCCCTCATGAAGAACAATTTCCCCAATTTCATTGGTGACATCACTGGTCCGGTCTTCCACCCAGGAATAGGTTCCATCTGTTTTTCTGATTCTGTATTCCCCCGAAAAGGACAACCGGTCATTTGGATTATTGAGAGAGGGCTGATTTTCAAGAATTCTCACCCAATCATCAGGATGGATCAAATCCAAGATTGAGGCTTTTTTCTCAATCAATTCTTTGGAATGATAGCCATACCGATCTATATTTTCCGAAATGTATAGAATTCGGTAACTATCATTGGGATCTACCTGAAAAAGAACCACGGGGCTGTTTTCAATAATCATTCTTGCCCGAAGTGCCATTTGTTCGGACTCATATTTTTCAGCCAAACTCCTCAAAATGAATGAATAACCGATTTTCTCTTCCTTTTCCGATTGAATAGCCTTAATAGACACTAAAAATGGAAGAAAGGGTGACTTCTGAGTCTGAAGAAATATTTCTTTCTGCCATATTTGACCTAATTCTAAACTTCCCGCCAATTCCTCAAGGCTCAAAGACTCCCTCCAATCCCAGTTCACCAATTTCTCCAAATTTCCTTTAAAAGGTTGGGAAGCTCCGGGACAACAAAGCTCTAGTGCGGCTTCATTGAGATAGATCACCCTCAAATCAAGACCAGTCACCAAAATGGGGTCACTGACCTGTGCAAGAATCTGAGATTGTAGTCTCAAATTTTCCTCAGCCTCTCTCTTGAGACTGATATCCTTACAAAAACCCGTCACCTCCAGTCCCTGCGTTAAAAAATCATGCTTTGCATCTATTTCGTAACTAATAAAGAGGGTTTTTCCCTGCTCATTCTTAATGGTAAACTCACCGGAAGTGACACAAACTGAGTCAATACTTTTTTTGAGATTTCTTACAAAGTCTTCCCTATACGGTTTTTCAATTTGGTAGATCAAAGATGAAAAATCTGTAGAAAGGGGCTGATCACCTATTCCAAACAGTCTGGCAAATCCCCCAGAAACGTAAAATCGATTTTGAGAGGTGCTGTATCTCCAAGACCCGGATTTTGACAGGCTTTCTGTGGTAGCCAACAGGTTTTCATTTCGCTCAATTTTCCTCGTCATCAAACTGCCTATGTAGGCACCTGCGAGAATATCTCCTAATTGACGAAATACCTGCAATTCCTTCTCTTCAAATTCAATATCCTCACGTTCAATTTCAAAATAGATTACCCCTCTAAGTTTGGAGGTGGAAAGCATCGGCACCAAAAGGTATAAAAACCTATCCTCCGGATCATCTGATTCAACTAATTTGACAATCCCTGCCTCCAGACGGTTTTTCCTAGAAAAAATTAAGCTTATCCGATCAGAATGTCCCCCAATTTCATTGCGATCAGGGTTCCATATGTTCAGAATTTCAAATTCCTCGGTATCCCTGTTTAAAATATAAATTACCGCAGTTTTAGCTTTAAAAAATGCTCCGAACCGAATAAGGAATTCCTGAAAATCCTTTTCCAAATCCTTAAATCCTCCATTCAGCAATTGGGAGGAAATCTGATTGATCAGATTCTCGATCTCATATCGTTTCTGCAAAGACCTATCCTTCTCGATATAATCGGTAATATCCCTAGAACTAAACAAAATTCCCTGGATCTCCGGATGGTGGAGAAGGTTTCTTGCAAAACTTTCCAGATATATCTTCTTTCCATTGCTAAGGTGTACCCAAAAATCAATATTGACTACCTCATTTGTATTAAGAACATCCTGAAATGTCCCCCTAACCATCTCAATAGCACCTTTTTCTTCAAACTCTTGATAGCTTTTCCCGACGATTTCCTCAACAGGGAAGCCCAATTTCTCAGCAACTGATTCACTGATGAATTTGTAATTACCTAATCGATCTAAAATTGCGATCAGATCATGGCTGTTGTTGAGAATACTTTGAATGTATTGAAGTTCTTCTTTTGTTTTCTTTTCCCTGAATTGTTCCTCTCCTTCTTGCTGAAGTCGACCATATAAATCAATTTTGTTCCCTTTAATGATCAAAAAGCGGGAATTGTAGCTTGAAGGAAGATTGACAAAGGTCCATTCAAAGCGCTGGCTATCTCCGTTTTTATCTTGGAGCGATTTATAAAATGGCTTTTTGGGTACCGCACCCCCACTAAAAAATTCTTGGATCTCCTCCAGTAAATCCTGTTTTGAAAACCAAGTCCTCCAGTTATCCGGTAAACCCAGGTAGTTCTCCTTTGCATAGATGTTCCAAAAAATAACCTCTTCTGAGTCTATCAAAAAGATGGGTTCCTTGATCTCATTGAAGAAATCAGAAATATCAAACTGATGAAAGTAATTCATTGAATTTTTTTCCAGTACAGAGGTTTTTAAAAGGAAATGTTTAGGTACAACTAGTCCTCTAATATTGCCAATTTTAGCCAAAATAAAAAAACAGCTTTCGGTGATTTAGGCTAGAAAGAATCAATGAATTCCTGTAAAAAAATTTCCACTCATTCCAATAAACTAAACAAAAAGCTCATTCATCTTGAACTCAATCATTCAATTATAGGAAAAAAAACTAAGAACCTTTTATTATCCTATTCCGTGAAAAAATCTAAACTATTTAAAAATTTAAAAACATGATTATTACAACCACCAACAATCTAGAAGGACACAAAATCGAAGAGTATTTGGGGATTGTTTCAGGGGAAACAATTATCGGGGCCAATGTATTCAAGGACTTTTTTGCAAGTATCACAGATATTGTCGGAGGTAGATCTTCTGCATACGAGCGGGTTCTCAGAGAAGCCAAAGCTACAGCAATGACAGAAATGGAAATGCAGGCCCGAAGTTTTGGAGCAAACGCAATCGTGGGCATTGATCTGGATTACGAAACTATTCGGGATGGAATGTTAATGGTGACTGCGAGTGGAACTGCAGTCAGAACTTCAAAAATCTAATTTGGGCCCTGAATTTTCAGGGCCTTTTTTACTTTTTGAATAACCTCCTCAGAACTTGCCTTTTTGAAAAAATGATCTTCAAAAATAACCAGAGGAGCGGATTTGCACATGTCCAAACATTTGGTCTGAATCAGTTTGAAATTACCTTTTAAAGGAGCTGTCTTCAGCGCTTCTTTGAGGTCTTTTCGAATTTCTTTCCCTCCGGATTTTTTGCAATCTGAACCCGAACACACAAATACCAATTGTCTTTTATGCTTCATAATCCAACGGAAACTTCCTGCATCATCAAACCACAAAGATACGCACCATAAGTCCCTACTGCATAGCCCAATACAGCCAATAAAACACCTACTGGGGCCAAAGAAGAATCAAAGGCTGAGGCGACAATCGGAGCAGAAGCAGCACCACCGACATTAGCTTGTGAACCCACCGCTACATAAAAGAAGGGAGCCTTGATCATCCAAGCTACTCCCAACATGATCAGAATATGGAATATCATCCAGAAAATTCCAATCAGGAACAATACGGGATTATCCAAAACAGCTCCTAGGTCCATCTGCATCCCAATTGTAGCAACCAAAATGTACAACAACACACTACCAAGTCTGGAGGCTCCTGCACCTTCCAGGTTCCTGACCTTGGTAAAAGAAAGTAAAAGCCCGGCTGTAGTGGCAATCACCACAATCCAGAAAAAAGCTGAATCTAGGGAGTACTGGCCCAGCTCAGGATAATTTTCACCTATAAAAGGCGCTACTATATCCGCGATGAAATGAGACGCACCTGTAACTCCAAATCCAACTCCCAAAATCACCATGGTATCTGATAAAGATGGAATCTTCATGATTCCCTCTCTGAAATTGGCAATCTTATCTCTCAATTCGAAAATCGCAGAAGTATCAGCCCTGAAAAAGCGGTCTATTTTTTCTGGATTGGATGCCCAAAACAGCAAAAATGCCATCCAAAGATTTGCCACCAATACATCTACTGCAATCATTTGGGCAAAAAGAGTGGAACTAGCACCAAAGACTTCCAACATAGCCGTTTGATTTGCCCCTCCTCCAATCCAAGATCCTGCAATGGTGGACAACCCTCTCCAAATTTCCTCCGGACCACTACCTCCCAATAAATCGGGGTAAAAAAAGCCCACAGTCATCAAAGCCAAAGGCCCACCCAGCATAATTCCTAGAGTACCTGCCAAGAACATGGTCAAGGCTTTAGGCCCCAATTTCAAAATTGCTTTCAAGTCTATGCTGATTGTGAAAAGCACCAAGGAAGCCGGCAATAAATAGCGGCTCGCAACTTTATACAAACTGGAATATTCTCCTGATATCCACCCTAAAGAATTGAAAACTGCTGGAATAAAGTAACATAAAAGTACCGTGGGAACTACCCGGTAAAACTTCCGGAAAAAAGGACGATCACTGGAAGAAGTGGCAAAGATCAAAGCCAAAATGGCCATCAAAAATCCAAAAACAACAGCATCATTTGTAATTAAGGGAGTACTTTCTTCCATAGACTATAGATTATTTGCTTGCAACAATACCAACAAAAGAGGAAAAAGCCCAAGTTGGATTTTATTACTTTCCGTTTTCAAGAAGCTGAATGAATTCACCCAAGATCATAGCTGTTGCTCCCCACACGATTTCATCCTCAATGGAAAAGTAAGGAGTATCCAGTCTTAAACCTTTTCCAAAATCAAATTGGGACCGTCTTTTGGTTTGAGGGAGTATAAGCGTTTGTACTGAAGTCGGGATTACTCGTTCCACCTCCCGTTCTTCTGGGATAAACTCAGGAAGTTCACGAGAATAGCCCAAAATAGGACTCACCAAAAAATTGCTAGCAGGGATGAACAAATCACTTAATTTGCCAATCACCTCGACCTTTCTCCGGTCAATAGCAACCTCTTCAGCAGCTTCCCTCAATGCAGTATCCACTACATCTATATCAGTTTCGTCCATTTTACCTCCCGGAAAGGCAATCTGACCACTGTGAACACCGGGATATTCCGGACGCTTGATCAGGGGGAAGTAGGCTTGGTTCCTTACAGGGTAGAGCATAATCAAAACCGCACCTCGACGAAAATTGTCTGGAAGTTTAGGGTCAAACCTCTTCAAATCTATCGGTTTAGGAGACATACTTAAATGTGCTTCCTTCCCAGGAAGAGGTCGGTTGAGTCCTTTTTCAAGTAATTTTAACGTCTTTTCAAACTCCATTGACGCTCAGGTCCACTTTTTTGATTTTCTTGTCAAGGTAAGATTCAGGTCGATAGGTTTTTGAAATTTTCCCCAGTTTAAATAAATGTAGCAAATGCTTGTCCACCTGAATCAACCAGACCATGGGACGAAATCCCTCTTCCTCCTGAAAATAACCCAAAACCAAAAATTCGTTTGCATTAAGCCACATCCCCTCCTCAAACATGCCAGAGGGCCCAATAAAAAGCAAGCGCTCTTTCATCCCGTCGTTTCTATACCAAATCACCTCAGAATCAGGATTCAAATACGGAGCATCCAGCGATTCCTGAGCCTCGATTTTATAGCTATAGATATCTATAGTTCCGTTTCCTTCTGGGTGGGGAAATTGATAAGGATAAAGGGGATCACCAGCGTGTATGGGATTTTTTTCAGGCATCTCCCTAGGATTGATAGAATCCGTCAAAACCAACTGAAAATCCTCTCCGGAAAACTGCCCTAAAATTTCAACCCAATTTCCGCTCCAATCAGGCTTCTGAACCAGTGCAAGATTTATTTTCTCCAAGGCTTCTTTCTCAAAATCCATCCCCCCCAAAGGAACTTCTTCTGTCTCTTTTACTGATTCGGATCCACAGCCAAAAAGCAAAGCCATAGTAACCAGAGTGCCAATTTTTCTTATCCGGAAATTCATAGGTGTCTTCAAAAGTTAATCCAAGCTAATTCTCAACTTCAAAAAAACAAAAAAGGCCTGGATACTATCCTGGCCTTTTCCTGCTCTCAAACCTATTAAACCTATTGTAGATATTCAATTCATGAATACGGTCGAAAAGTAGAAAATGTTTTTATATCCTCCAAACAATCGATTGCGAAAGATTTTCAAAATTTTCTTTCACACCAAAAAAACCAGCTAAATACTTCAAAATCAAGACTATTCAAATGGAAAAATTTTTAAAAAAAATTGTCAAAAATTAAGAGGCCGATTCTTTTGAATGAAAGCCGGTATTTACCCTGATTTTTTTTTTACAGACTTCAAAATATTGTAAAAGCCAAAAACTCCTTCAGGGTTTTCATCTTTAGATTTATGCCAGGATACAGAGCACCAATTATTCTTCAGAATCAGAAGGACAATTTTCAGGAACAAGAAGATTCTTTCTTAATTTGAAGTATGCCCAACCGAGCCCAGCCCATTGCCCTTAAAATATTCTTAGGATTCAGGACCTACATGCAGTCCTTCAATGCCTATACCAGACTCGCTCCTCTTTATTTTGGAGAGCGAAACTGGCCTGCAATGCAATTGAACCATCGGCAAAGACTTAGACTTTACAAAAACCTTCTTTTCAAACTTGCTGATGAAATCAAAAAAATGCTGGGAAAGGACAGTTCAAACCGAAAAATCTGGAACCTAATCCGAAAAGAATATCAGGAAATGACACACTCTATTCCTGAAGTGGAATTGGCGGAAACTTTCTTCAATTCCGTCATCCGGAAAACTTTTCCCGGAATGACCGTGGACGAGGAGCTCATGTTTTTGATGGAAGGCTATGATTCATGCGTCATTCAAGAAAACAGTCACCTCCTCAATATTTACCCCAATTCAACTGGCCTTGAAAATGTCATTCGACAGATTCTAGATGATTATGATTTCGGAGCTCCCTTAATGGACAAAGAACAGGATGTAGCTTTCTTGATAGAGAGTATCAAAAAAGTCATCCTTACCCGTTATTTGAAAGCCCACGAGACTGAAACCCAAATATTGAAATCAGTTTTTTATAGAAACAAAGCTGCCTATCTCATTGGTAGAATCCATGTAGGGCACAAGTGGATGCCTTTTATCATCCCATTTTTGCATGGACCTAAAGGGGTATTCGTGGACACACTCATTTTCGATCCGAACATCATGAGCAGTATGTTCAGCTTTACAAGGTCCTATTTTATGGTAGAAGCTGAAGTTCCCTCCCAGATTGTGGGATTTCTCAACTCCGTGATTCCTCACAAAAAAATCCACGAACTCTACAACGCCATAGGATTCAACAAACACGGCAAGACCCTCTTCTACCGCGATTATCTCTTGCATTTAGCCCAAAGTACGGATCAGTTCATTGTGGCACCGGGGATCAAAGGAATGGTAATGACTGTATTCACCCTCCCTTCATTAAACATTGTGTTCAAGCTCATCAAAGATCATTTTGAACCACCGAAAAACTTGACTAGACAGGAGGTTAGAGAAAAATACAAATTGGTCTCCCTTCACGACCGTGTGGGAAGGATGGCGGACACCCATGAGTTCGAATATTTTAGGATCCCACTCAACAGGGTTAGTGAGGAATTGATGAAGGAACTGAGAAACACCACCAATTCACTTTTAAAAATTGAAGACAACACATTAATCATCAAGCATCTCTATACTGAGCGTAAGATGGAGCCATTAAACCTTTTTCTGGAGCATTGCTCCGCGGAGGAAGGCCAATCCGTCATTGAGGACTATGGACGGGCAATTCTTCAATTAGCTCAGGCCAATATTTTCCCAGGAGATATGATGACCAAAAACTTTGGCCTTACCCGTCAAAAGCGAGTGATTTTTTATGATTATGACGAAATTGAATTCTTGACGGACATGAATTTCAGGATAAAACCCAAAGCTGAAACCTACGAACAGATCTATGCCTCCGAACCATGGTATGAAATCGCTAAAAATGATGTGTTCCCTGAAGATTTTAAAAGATGGATGATTGGAAGAACTGATTTAAAACCCCATTTTCTGGATTATCATCAAAATTTATTCAACCCACACTATTGGCAAAAAATACAGGAAAGAATCCGAACTGGAGAATTGATCCACGCATTCCCCTATCCTGACGAAATCAGATTCCGTCCCTCAGAAAAAGTGTGATAAAGAAATCCATAAGACACTGTTTATGCTACCTACACCTCTTTCTTGGCGAAAAGAAAGTTATTTCATCTAACAAGAAATAAGCAGCATTGCACTATTATTCAACTGGCAAAACATTAAAATAAAGGCACATGAAATTCAACATCAATCCCGGAAACCATTCTACTGAAGGACTCAGGGTAATCCCATTTTTAGAAAATGATTTGAAGGAGATCCAAAAGGAAAAGCTCGGAGAATTCCCTATTGACGAATCACTTTTTTCCGCAAAAAAAGACAGTTCATACGCTTATTCGGCAGCAGGTGAATTGAGACTTTTGATTGGTTTGGAAAAAAAACCGGATTACCTAGATATTGAAAATGCCTTTCGTAGGATTTTGTCCAAGAATCAACATCTGATCAAAGAACATCTTGTGCTTGATTTCCCAAAGAATTTTCCAGATGAATACTTAGAAGCTGCACTGACCGGTCTTCTTTTGGGAAATTACCATTTGGACTTTTTTAAAAAAGAACGAAAAAAAGAATTCAGTTCCTTGGAGATAGATCTGATACTTCCGAATCCCATTGAAACTAAGTTGATAGACCGAGCAAGAAAAATAGCTACTGCCAAAATTGAAGCCTTCAAATTAGTGGATCTCCCCCCCAATAAAATTACACCTGATAGCCTGTCCGACTGGGCGGAAAACCTCGGAAACAAGTTAAATATCAAAGTTCAGGTTTTTGACAGGGAAAGAGCAAAAACAGAAAATCTGGAAGCATTTTTGGCGGTAGGCAGAGGTTCCTCAAAAGAACCTAGATTTATCATTTTGGAGTATCGCCATCCCGAGGCTAAAAAACACATAGGACTAGTTGGCAAAGGTGTCACCTTCGACACAGGTGGTCTGAATGTAAAAACCCAATCCATGCATGAAATGAAATCTGATATGGGAGGTGCAGCAGCAGTGCTGGCAGCGGCCCAATTGATTGCGGATCTCCAACTGCCTATTCACCTTACTACAATTGTTCCTGCTGTAGAAAACGCAATTGACAAGGATGCTTATTTGCCTTCTGAGGTTATTGGTTCCCATGCAGGCTTGAGTATTGAAGTAATCGATACGGATGCAGAAGGAAGGCTGATTTTGGCTGACGCTCTTTCCTATTTGGTAAAAAATTACAAGACAGACCATTTGATAGACTTTGCAACCCTAACCGGAAGTGCAATCGGTACTTTTGGCTATGAATGTGCAGCTCTTTTCTCTAACAATGAAACCCTAAGCAAACAGCTACAAGAAGCTGGAATGGAGGTTGGTGAAAAATCCTGGCCTCTGCCGATTTGGGAAAGCTATGCGCGGGAAATGGACAGCGAAATAGCAGATATCAAAAATTACCATGGAAAGCCAATGGCCGGTGCAATTACTGCCGCCAAGTTTTTGCAGGCTTTCACGCACGACCACCCTTCATGGGCTCATTTGGACATTGCCGGTGTTTCCTTCCGGGACAGCGAGTTTGCAAAAACAAAATCTGGGACTGCTTATGGAGTTGGGTTATTGATGAAGTTTATTGAAAACCAAATCGAACACCAATGAGAATGAAATTCAATGGAAAAACCTGAAAAATTAGAGCATCAAAATAATATGATTTCAACTTGGAGCTAAAAAAGGAATAAACCCACTACAACTACTCATTCAAATCCATACTTTTTTACCATCGGTTGGCTTCCAACCTTCCATTGTTTTATTTTTATTCTATTCAATTTTATACGACTCTATGAAAAGAATATTAACCCTGATTTTGACATCGGGCTTGGCTTTTTCTGGCTTTGGACAAGGGACTCAGCTACTTCGCCAACCCACACTTAGTCAAAGCGAGATCGCCTTTGTTTATGCAAATGATCTTTGGAAAGTCTCCAGAAATGGAGGTCAGGCGACTCGACTGACCAGCAATGAAGGTGAAGAAAGTCTTCCTCACTTTTCCCCAGATGGTAAATTAATCGCCTTTACCGGAGAATACGATGGGAATACCGATGTATACTTGATTCCCTCAGAGGGCGGTGAACCTCAAAGAATGACTTGGCATCCGGGAGCTGATCTGGTAACAGGCTGGACTCCAGATGGAAAAAACATCCTATTTTCCTCGGGAAGAGAGGGGCATGCCACCCAAGAATCAAAGTTTTTCAAAATCTCCATTGAGGGTGGGATGCCTGAGGCACTGCCCATTCCCAGAGCTGTAAATGGGGAAATTTCTCCGGATGGCAAGCATATTGCCTACCAGCAAATTTCCTTTTGGGATCCCGAATGGAGAAATCACCGAGGAGGCCAAGCTAAACCGATTTGGGTGGTCGATCTCAAGGATTATTCGCTTAAAATGACTCCTCAGCCGGATAATGAGCGGCACACAGACCCTGTTTGGTTAGGAAACAGAGTTTATTACATCTCTGAACAAGACTATCTTGCCAATCTTTGGTCCTTTGACCCTACTACAGGTCAGGACAAGCAGGAGACATTCCTGAAAGATTTCGATATTAAAAGCATAGATGCAGGTCCTGATGCCATTATCATAGAGCAAGGAGGTTACCTTCACCTTTTCAATCCTCAAGATGGGTCTTTAAAGCAAGTTGAAATTGAGGTAAAGGGAGATTTTCACTGGGCCAGAGAGCGCTGGGTATCCGTTTCAGCCAATCAGTTGCTCAACCCTCAGCTCTCTCCTACAGGCAAACGCGCCATTTTTGAATTTAGAGGAGAAGTAATCACAATACCCAAAGAAAATGGAGATGGCAGAAATATCACCAACAGTTCTGCATCTGCAGAGCGATCTCCAGTATGGTCTCCCGACGGCAAATTAGTGGCATATTTTTCAGATGCATCAGGAGAATATCAATTGATCATTAGTGATCAGACCGGAAGTAGCATCACCAAAACCATCGCGATTCCTGACCCAAGCTTCTTCTTCAAACCAGAATGGTCACCCGATGGATTACACATCGCGTTTACGGACACAGATTACAATATCTGGGTAGTAAACCATTCAACCGGTACAGCAAAAATCGTTGAAACAGATAGGTTTGCACACCCTAACCGGAGTATGAATCCGGTTTGGTCTCCTGACGGCAAATGGATCGCCTATTCCAGACTCATGGACAATCAGTTTAAGTCAATTTTTGTCTACAATGTGGAAACCGGAAAGAAAATCCAAGTAACAGACCAAATGGCTGATGCTATTTCCCCTGTTTGGGATGCCAATGGAAAATACCTTTACTATTTGGCCAGCACAGATTTCGGCTTAAACACAGGTTGGTTGGACATGAGTAGTTATGACAGGCCGATTACCAGAAGCCTTTATCTGACAATCCTAAAAGCAGGTGAAAAATCACCGCTATTGCCTCAAAGCGACGAAGAAGGCGAAGAGAGCAAAGAGGAGAAAAAAAATGGAGAGGTTGAAGTAAGCGTTCAGATCGACGAAGCTGGAATCATGGACCGAATTGTGGCTGTAGATATTCCTGCTCGAAATTATACAGCTTTGGCTTCTGCTCCTGAAAACCAGGTTTTTTACATGGAAGCTGTTCCAAATGAAGGGACTGTTTTGAAAAAATACGACCTGAAAAAACGAAAGTCTGAGGATTTTCTTCCTCGAGTGAATCAAGTGGTTGTTTCCAAAGACCGAAAGTCACTTTTATACCAGAGCAACAGCACCTGGGGCATTGTAGAAACCTCAGGAGCAGGAAAGAAGGTTGGAGACGGAGCATTGAAGGCCATTTCTTCCATGAAAGTCAAAGTAAACCCTATGGAGGAATGGCAACAAATCTATAGAGAAGGATGGCGCTATCAGCGTGACTTCCTATATGTGGACAATGTTCACGGTGCTCCTTGGGACAAAATCTACGAATGGTATAAGCCATGGGTGGCTCATGTTCGTCATCGCACGGATATGAACTACATCATTGATATTCTGGGAGGAGAAGTAGCTGTTGGACATTCCTATACCCGAGGCGGGGATTTTCCGGATGTAGATAGAGTTCCAATTGGATTATTAGGTGCAGATTATGAAATGGACAAAGGTCATTATCGATTTGCCAAAATCTACACAAGTGAAAGCTGGAATCCTACTTTAAAAGCACCCCTTGCCAACCCTGGAGCGGATGTAAAACCAGGAGAATATTTGGTTGCCGTAAACGGAAAACAGATTTCACCGAACACCAACTTGTATCAATACTTTGAAGGCACTGCCAACCAAGTCACCCGCATCTTAGTCAACAGCAAACCAGGAACAAGCGGAGCCCGAATGATCGAAGTTATTCCTGTTGCGAATGAAAATCAGCTACGAACAATGGGATGGGTAGAAGGGAATCGCAGAAAGGTGGATGAACTCTCAGGAGGAAAATTGGCATATGTTTATCTCCCAAATACTGGTCAACCAGGATACACCTTCTTCAATCGCTATTATTTTGCCCAGCAGGATAAAAAAGGAGCCGTTATCGACGAAAGAAACAATGGAGGTGGCTCAGCTGCAGACTATATGGTAGATATCATGGCACGGGATCTTCATGGATATTTTAATTCCCGAGCCAATGACCACCGTCCGTTCACCACACCTATGGCCGGGATTTGGGGTCCTAAAGTCATGCTGATTAACGAACGGGCCGGATCCGGAGGAGATCTTCTTCCCTACCTCTTCAACAAAATGAAAATAGGTCCTTTGATAGGTACTAAAACCTGGGGAGGCCTTGTGGGAACCTGGGATACTCCTCCATTCGTGGATGGGGGCAGAATGGTAGCTCCTAGAGGTGGCTTCTATGATATCAACGGAGAATGGGCTGTGGAAGGAGTCGGTATTTCTCCGGATATCCCAGTCGAACAGACACCGAAAGATGTAATCAACGGTAGAGACCCTCAACTGGAGCGAGCTGTAAAAGAAGCTTTGGATAGATTATCGACCGAGGGAGTAGAGTTGAAACCTGAACCAAAAGCGCCGATCAGATACTTCCGACCCAAAGGAAATTAAAAATCGTCTCGGTTTGCCATGCCCCTTAGGAAATAATCCTAAGGGGCTTTTTTATTTATTCCATTTTTCTACTTCCCGAAAATTTTATGGTTGATAAAGCCCATTTTCTATGAAAAATCAAAAATTTCTGGAATTCCCTGACTTTTGTCATGGGCAGTCCAAAGGAAAAGGGAAATTTTTGCAGTGCCCTGAAATTTGAATCTCAGCCCTGTACTCATTCGGGGAATTCCTTTCGATTTATGCAAAACACCTTAGTACCCCACTCTTTCCATATTCCAGTAATGGGACTTGGATACACTGTTGACACACCAATTAAAGTAGCCCGCTTTGGAATTTCCAGTGTTGTTTCCATCATGGATGATCAACTTTTGGAGGACATGCGAAAGATCCACTCCAAAAACTTCGGAATTCCTTTTAATCCCATTGAAGAAAATGAAGAAGATTATCGGGCCCGTAGAATCACGGCCTATCTGAATTTCCTTCAAGAAATCATCGATCAACAAATCCAAGCTTTAAGAGAAGAAGAAAAGCCTGAAAATATCAAACAATATCTTGAACTTCTACCACAGGAAAACTCGCTGTCCACCTTGTTTAGCGAATGGGAAACTGCTGAAGCCAAGGACAAGCTCATCTTGATGGAAAAAATTCGAAATGGCATCGTGGCTGGCTCTGTGGATGTCAATATCATGACCAAGGTGGACAAGATCAACCGAAATCAAAAGGGTGAGGAACTACCCAGAGAATTTTCTGATGCCCTATCTGCCCTGCGAGGTTTTGCCAATAGCCGACTAAATGGCTCTGTGGTGTTTTCCGCAGGCATGAATCCTGCCTTGTTTAGTTATGCCGAGCAATTCAAGGACTTTTTCCCAGATGAATCAGGAATCATCCGCAAAGGAATCATCCTCAAGGTAAGTGATTACCGCTCAGCTTTGATTCAGGGGAAATTCATGGCAAAAAAAGGACTCTGGATTTCGGAATTCCGGATTGAATCCGGACTCAACTGTGGGGGTCATGCCTTCGCCACAGATGGATTTCTGGCAGGACCTATCCTGGAGGAATTCAAAATAAACAGACAATCCCTTTTTCAGACTTTGAAAGAAACCTGGCAGCAGGCACTCCTTGAAAAAGGAATAAGTTCTCCAGAAACCCCAACTACTAAAATCAGCTATCAGGGTGGAATAGGTACGGCAAGGGAAGATGCTTTTTTAAGAAAATACTATGAACTTGACGGTACTGGTTGGGGCAGCCCATTCTTGTTGGTTCCAGAAGCTACGTCGGTAGATCGGGACACTATTGATCGGATCATAAAAGCCAAGAACTCTGACTTCTACCTCAGTCATGCTTCACCCTTGGGAGTTCCCTTCAACAACCTAAGAAATAGCAGCGGAGAGGAACAACGCATTCAAAGAATTCAGAAAAACAGGCCAGGAAGTCCTTGTTACAAAAAATTCCTGACTTTCAGCACCGAGTTTACAGAGAAGCCCATCTGTACGGCCTCCAGACAGTACCAAAACCTAAAGATGAAAAGTTTTGAAAAGGGAGAGATCAGTCCAACAGAGCTTAACGAAACTTTAGAAAAAGATTGTCTCTGTGAGGGACTTGGAGCTCCTGCAATTCTCGCAAACGGAGAAATTCCAAGAAGAAACCTTTCCGCTGTCACAATCTGCCCAGGGCCCAATTTGGCCTATTTCAAGGGAGTGTTTAGCCTGAAAGAAATGGTGGATCATATTTATGGAAAAGTAAACCTCAAATTGGAACTGGATCGTCCACATGTATTCATTAAGGAAGCGGAACTTTATCTTAACTATCTGAAAAAGGAATTCCAAAAACTCCTTCCAGAGAGCTCTCCCAAACAAAGCTCCTACCTTGAAAAATTCAGAAAAAACCTGGATCAAGGGCTCAAGTATTACCAGGACCTGGTGGCAACTGTTCAACTTGATTCCGAGGAAATATTGGAGAAAATGAAAAAACAGTTGAGCGATCTATTGAATGAAACCGAACGATTACAAGCACCTCACACTCAGGAGTATACTTTGAGCGAACAATAAAATAACCGGGCACCCATAAAATGACCTAGCTTTGGGTGACCAAAATCACCCCTGCTTTAATTAAAATACCGGAAATTCGCAGTTCCATGTACAAAGGCCTGTTACATATAGCCTTCTCACTTTTGGTTCTATTGAATGGAATGAGTTATTCTATCATTCAGGGGCAGTTCTACCTTCAAAGGGATAGAATTGCTGAACTTTTCTGTATTAACCAGGACAAACCAGAACTTCAATGTGATGGGAAATGCGAATTGAGCAAGCGGTTAAATGAGGCTAAAGAAAAAGAAGAATCCCCCAAAGCCATTGTGCTAAAGGAGTTGAATCTAATTTTCACACTCCCTGAGTCCGTAAATTTTAACGAAAACTCTGGCATCGCTTCCAATAGCAAACATTCAGAAGCACATTTCCTTCCTAAATTACCCATTCGGGATTTTGATTTTTTTCATCCTCCTCGAATCTGATTGATCAACGTGAATTTTATAGGCTTACCTCAAAAGCCAGGGACAAGTATGTCCATTTGAAAAATCAGAAATCACAATTATGAATTTATTACAAAAGTACATTTCGAAAACCGTTTTGGTTTTCGCCTTGATGCTTTTTGCCTCTTTGAAGGCATCAGCACAAAAAACAATCATTCTACAGTTTCTGGATTCCAATTCAGCAAATCCGATCATAGGACTGACCTATCATTACGGGCCGAAGGACGGAATTACTGATCAGGACGGAAAAATCAGCTTGGAATATGTTGCTGAAACATCACTTTACCTATCCCATATCAGTTATGGTAGTTGGAGTCTTAACCCTGATGAAATCCTTCAGGCTTCCAAAATTGGAAAAGTGTATAGAAAGGAGTCAATTTATGGACTACAACCTGTTTCAGTCATCTCCTTAAAGCTTGCTCAGGAAAAAGACCAAACAATTGGAATCAGCGAACAAGAAAGACTTCACCATGATGCAGGAGAAGTACTTTCACTAGACCCTTCGGTTTCTGGCATCCGGAAAGGGGGAAGTTTTGCTTTTGACCCTGTATTTCGGGGATATAAATATGATCAGCTAAATGTGGTCATTGATGGTTTGCAAAGTGCGAATGCCGCCTGCCCAAACAGAATGGACCCCCCTACCTCCCAAGTTGCTCTCAATCGAATTCAGAAAGTGGAAATCCTAAAAGGACCCCATGCATTGCGCTATGGAATTGGGTTGGGCGGCACATTAAACTATCTCCAGGAAAATCCAGCATTCAGTTCTGAATCCGGAATTTATGGAAGAATTTCCTCCATGTTTGAACAGAACGGAAAGGTCACAAGAAATGAAGCTCGCATCGGATTTCAAGGCAGTAAGTATGATGTGGGAATGCTGGGAAGTTTTGCAAAAGGAAATGACTACAAAGATGGAAACGGCAATTTTGTTCCTTCAGAATTCTTGCGAGGAACAGCTGGGCTATATGCGGATTTCAAAACCAGTGATAAAGATTTATTCCAAGTATCTGTAAACAGAAATTTTGCCAGAGACGTAGATTTTGCCAGTCTGGCAATGGATTTACAAAGTGATGATACCTGGATGAGCAGTTTAAGGCATAGCAGAACTTTCTCTTCCGGCTCTCTTAGTAGCTGGAAAACTTCTGCCTATTTCACCAGAGTAGATCACTTGATGGACAATTTATCAAGGGACCTCAACCCGAGGATGATGAACGCGAGTGTTCCGGTAATCACCGAAAACTGGGGAGCCAGAACCGAGGGTGAATGGAAGTTCGACAAAGCTAGGCTCTTTGCCGGCGCGGACTTAAAAACCGAAACAGCAGATGGATTTAGAACAAGAGAAATCCTTATGGGTCCGATGGCAGGGAAAATATTCAAGGACAATATCTGGCAAAACTCCCAAATCAGAAAAACCGGTGCATTTGCCAATTACATTTTTCCCGCGAATAACTATGTATTAAGCTTTTCAGGTAGACTGGATATCAACCAAGCAATCGCCAAAAATCCAGCAGATGAATTTCTTCCAACTACCGAGGACACTGAATCCACACAACTCAATCCAGGCATTAGCATTGGTGCTCAAAGAGATTTGGGAAAATCCTTATCTCTGGGAATTTGGGCTGCTAGCGTCAAAAGAAGCGGAAGTCTTGCCGAACGCTATATCAATTTCCTTCCCATCGGGCTGGATCCTTATGAAATGTTGGGAAACCCCAACCTAAAACCGGAAACCAATAACGAATTGGACTTGGTATTTGGCCTGCAGAAGGAAAAGTTTTCCTTGGGGCTTACCTTATTCGGTTCTTACCTGACCAATTATATCACTGCAGAAAAAACCGATTTGGCTCCAAGAATCAACACTAGTCCCGGAGTAAGACAGTTCACCAATCTGGAAGAGGCATTTAAAACAGGCTTTGAATTCAGTTTCAGCCATCAAATGGCAGAGCATATTTCACAAAACCTAAATGTGGCTTATACCTATGCAAAGGACCTTGAGTTGAATGCTCCCTTACCAGAAATCGCCCCAATGGATTTGAGGTACTCTCTTCAGGGAAATTTCATTCAAAACAAACTCCAAACACGCCTAAGTCTAAGACATGTCTTGGCACAAAACCGAATTTCCGAGACATTCTCTGAGCTAAAAACTCCAGAGTTTACCCTTCTAGACTGGGATGCAAGCTATGCCATCTCCAATCAAATACAGGTAAAAGGGGGCGTACAAAATCTTTTGGATCAGGCTTTTTATGAACACCTAAGTCGCCCAATTGGCATCAATAAAATTCCGCTCTATTCACCTGGGAGAAATGTCTTTTTGATGGTCAGCATTAAATTCCCCTAGGATTTTATTCAATTAAAAAAAACAGTTCCTTTTTGGAGCTGTTTTTTTTTGCCCAAAAGGATTTTAGCTTTAAAGAATGAAGCAAAAATATCACCTCCGGACAATCTCCACAGTTAGTGATTGGACACTTTCCATCATCATAGGCCTATTTCTTTTTTCCTGTAAAAGCCATACTGAACCAGAAATTCTGTTTTATTTAACAGACCCTTCTACTCAGGTTCTTTTTGAAAAACAATCAATCGAACCAATGACAGGTTCTGTGCCAGACCTTAAAATTGAAGTGGACGCAACAACACAATTCCAGAGTATGGATGGTTTTGGCTTTACCCTGAGCCAAGGAAGTGCCCAACATTTACTTGGAATGAGTGACTCTGCCAGATCAACCATCCTTCAGGAGCTTTTTGGTAATGGAGAAAATGACATCCGGATTTCCTACCTCAGATTGTCTGTAGCATCTTCAGACTTAAATGAATATCCTTTTTCCTATGATGATCTAGAAGATTCCTTGGCAATTGATCCGGAATTGAATCAGTTTACCTTAGGACCAGACACTTTGGATGTCATCCCGGTATTAAAAGAGATTCTGGCCATTAATCCAAAAATCAAGTTGATGGGTTCCCCCTGGTCCCCACCCGCTTGGATGAAAGACAATAAAGACACTAGAGGAGGTTCTTTACTTGAGGAGTTTGAACCGGTCTATGCTCAATATCTAGTTAAGTATATCCAGGAAATGAGAAAACTTGGAATTGAAATTGAAGCCTTGACCATCCAAAATGAACCACTTCATCCAGGCAACAATCCCTCCCTTCTCATGCTTCCAGATCAACAGGCTCGATTTATCGGCAAACATCTTGGGCCAGCATTTTTAGAGGAGGGGATCAAAACCAAAATCATTGTATACGATCACAATGCAGATCGCCCGGACTATCCCATTTCTGTTTTGAGTGATTCTCTGGCCTACCCTTTTATAGATGGCTCTGCTTTTCATCTATATGGCGGGCAAATCGAGGCCCTGTCTGAAGTACATAAGGCTTTTCCTGAAAAAAACCTTTATTTCACAGAGCAATGGATCGGAGCTCCCGGAAACTTGTCCGGAGATCTTCCTTGGCATATCAAAAACCTGATTATAAAAGCCTCTCTTAATTGGGCTAAAACTGTATTGGAATGGAATCTCAGCTCCAATCCTACATTGACCCCACACACCGACCAAGGAGGATGTGACCGATGCTTAGGTGCAATTAGCATAGATGGAAATGAAGTTGTAAGAAACCCTGCTTACTACATCATCGCACATGCAAGCAAATTTGTGGATCCGGGTTCATTCAGAATAGAAACTAGTCAAATAGAAGGTTTACCGAATGTAGCCTTTATTAGGCCTGATGGAAAAAAAGTGCTGATTGCCCTGAATGAATCTGAGAACAAAAAAGATTTTCTTATTTCAGATCATTCCTTTAGCCTGAATCCAGGTGCAGTAGGAACCTGGGTCTGGTAAAACAATTAATAAAAATAACAGCCCTATTGGCCTATCCTTCAATATTTATTTTAAGACAGTCTATCTATTAGAACAACTAGTATGACTTAATAACAAACCATATCGGCCCCTAAATATTATACTCATAAAGCAGCCCTTTTAATAGGGCTGTTTTTTTTGTCCACCAAATTGTTTGAAGCTTATATAATTCTGAAAAAAGTTTAGCAAGGTATTTGCGTTTGAAGAACTATCTCTTTTTACAAGTAAAAAAGAAATTGAAATATTATTTGGATTTAGAATTTTAATCAATATTATTAATCGAATAATACAAATTTTAAAAATATCATTTTGTTGTATATGAAATACATAAAATAATGTTTCAAAATTTATTATTCATAAAACAATATATAAAAGGCAAAAAATTGATTTTCAAATAAGGCAAAACAGCAACGTTATGAAAGCAAAATGGATTTTTAGAGTCTTATTCGTGTATTTGAGTGTGTCAAACATCAGTTTTGCCAACACTCCGAACGATGAAAAGGAACCAAAAGCAATGATGACTGTGAGTATTTCAGGGAAACTGAAATTATGCAGTTCGGAAGACAAAGGATACGCTTTTGTGGATGTAAGAGGAGGAATTCCCCCCTATACAATTACTTCAAAGAACAAGCCTACAGGCCAGATCCTCGAAAACCTTAGTTCCGGGACTTACACGGTTTTGATTGAAGACATGGATGGAAATAAACTTGAGGAAAGATTCGTTGTCCAGCCGCCTATGCCGCTAATTGTAGAAATGGAGGAAATCAAGCATGCAAATCAAAATCCTGGTGACAATGGAAGCGCCAAGATCAATTTGAAGCATGTTGATGATTATTCAGTAAGAGTTGAATGGAGTAACGGATTAAAAAATGTATTAGAGGCTGAAAATCTTGAGCCCGGCACCTACACCGTCAAGGTCTATGATGAATCAGGCTGTGACTCCACAGTGCATTTTGAAATTAAAGATCAGGATTCCAACTCAGGGTATTCATTTTCTACTTCTCAAAAGAATAATTCTACGGGGTCGTTGCATTCCGATGAAACCGAAAAGACAGAACAAGGCAAAACAGTGAAGAAGCGTTATTCTAAAGAAGAACTTCGGAAAATGGCGGAAGAAATTATGGCATCAATGGACAAGGATTAATTCCCGTCCTGATGTCCATGATTTAAACATTAAAAGTAAAGGCACTTTTTAATCTACTCTTTTTAAAAAGTCCAGGAATTAGTAGAAATTCCTGGACTTTTTCTTTACTGAAAATCAAGCAGATTTATTCTTAAGCAAAAACTTCATTAGAAATTTAGCTGTCAATTCACCTTTTTTTCGAATCAGTTCTCTTGGCGTATTATCCCCTACTTCGAAGGTCATAGATTCAGCTCCATGTTCAAAAAAGAAATAAGAACTGGAAGTCACTCCTCTTTGATTCCCTTCTCCGGGCCGAATATTGGGATGATAACCTTTGATTTTTCTGGATGAGGCCTTAATGATTTTTGGAACCAAGCCCGGAGAATTCCCCTCCAGTTCTTCATTCATGGTATAAAATATATCCTCCCAAGTGGCATGAAAATCCGCAGCAAAGAAAAACTCACCACCGGATTCAGCTTCCTTTCTCTTCATAAAATCTGTAAGGGCCTTTGTTTCCGGCTGATTCAGATTGACCCAATCCCGGTTCGTATCTATTCCTCCCGCATTATGTCTCCAATGCCCATTGGCCACCCCATCCGGGTTCATCATGGGCATTACATAGGTATTGTATTTTTCACGAAACTTCCTTGCGAGGCGCGTATCTCCACAAATGGTTTCCACGAATCCCTTTAAGGCAAGAAAACCAGGTATTTCCGGTGGATGTTGCATTGAAATTGCCATGACCATTCGGCTGTCATCAGATTCACCAATTTTCAAAACTTCCAAATCCCTGCCTTGGGTGCTCTTCCCTATTTTGGTTTTTGAAACAAAAGAATGACGAAGTAATTCCTGCTTCCATACATCCACATGCTTGGTCCCTACCAAATCCTGACCTGCAATCCATAAAGTATCTGGACTAATGTTTAACCTGACTTCAGCACTTTGGGCCCTAGTCGCCCCATTTTGCAATTCAATGGTATCGGGGAAATAGGAAGATGAATCGAAGTTTGAAAAAGTCTGCCCATCCTTACTGATTTTAGGATAATAGCGATGGAATCCATTTTCGGAATAGGTGAATTTTAAGCGGATTGCTTTTTCCTCGCCTGACCAGATCTTAAAAGCATACCATGGACTAGGGTTGATGGGTTCATTTTCAGGACTGATAAAAACCTGAATCAAAGTATCATTCACCAAAATTGCATCATTCAATCGCGCCCCCTCAAATTCATTGGACAAATAGATTCCTGAGCCAACATCAAATGTTTTCTTTGCTTGAATATATATAGGTTTACTCTCGGTCGGAACAATTTGAATAGGGCCTTGTCCTTCCCACTGTTGGGAAGACTTACAGCCGATTAATGAAATTCCAAGCAATAGAAATAACAGAAATTTGGAGTTATTGAACATTTGAACAGTTCGTTTAATGGTTAGAAAAAGCCCTCTAGAAATTTCCAGAGGGCAGATTTTCATAAAAGAATTTTTTTTTAGTCTTAGACCTTAGGCACCTGCCATCCATTATGGTAATGTGCTTTCATCAGCTGATTAGCTTCGGAGTCAGTAAACATGTTTTTCTCTGCATCCCAGTACACTTTCTTTCCGGTTTTATAGGCAATATTTCCCATTTGGGCATTGATTGCAGCAATGGATCCCGTTTGGATAGCACAATTCAATTTGGAATGGTCATTTGCCATGACAGCTTCCACAAAATTGTTGGCGTGATGATCCAAAGCATTTCCTTTTCCAGAGATATGAGGAACTTCCTCCACTTTAGGAACTCGCTTACCATCTTGGTTTTCAGTTTCCGGAATCACCTTCCATCCTCCTCTATTTACTACCAGAGTTGCGTTGTTTCCGATAAAGGCAATTCCTTCAGTCGTTCCATAATTTCCTCCGTCAATGCCCGTGGCATGTTCCCAAAGCATATTGAACCCATCGTATTCGTATACGGTCTGTAGGGTATCAGGCGTCTCAGATGCATCATCAGGATAGGCAAATTTGCCTCCTGAAGCCATTACAGATTTCGGAGCACTCACCCCCATTGCATACAAGGCAATATCAATTTCATGAACTCCCCAGTCCGTCATCAAGCCTCCTGCATAATCCCAGAACCAACGGAAATTAAAATGGAAACGGTTTGCATTGAAGGGGCGCTTGGGTGCTGGTCCCAACCACATGTCATAATCTACTCCAGCAGGAGCAGGGCCATCTGGTAACACAGGAACTGGTTTCATCCAACCCTGATAAGCCCAGCATTTCACCAGCCTGATCTGTCCCAACTTTCCAGACTTTACGTAGTCGATTGCCTCTGCATACTGAGAACCGGAACGCTGCCACTGGCCGACCTGTACTACTTTGCCATAACGCTCCTGAGCCTTGACCATGATTTGGCATTCCTCAATGGTATTGGCTATAGGTTTTTCTACATAGACATGCTTGCCGGCCGACACTGCGTCCACCATATTCAGGCAATGCCAATGATCCGGTGTCCCAATAATCACCACATCAATATTAGGATCTTCAAGAAGCTTTCTGTAATCCTTGTATTGCCTAGGTCGGGTCCCACGCAATTTGAATACGTCTTCTGTCCGCTGATCTAAGACAGACTGATCTATATCTGCCAAAGCCACACAGTTTACATTCGGGATTTTCAGATGGGCATTCATATTGGACCAGCCCATTCCTTTACAGCCAATCAGGCCATAATTGATCTGGTCAGAGGGTTTGATTTTTCGGGTAAAAGCGCCAAAGTCTGCAGCTGTCAATATTTGGGGCATACTAAGTCCAGCCCCAATCAGCATGGTATTTTGAATAAATCTTCTTCTAGAGGACATGATGTTTGTTATTGGGTTGATTGTTAAGGGTTAAAAGAAAAAAATCCAGTGGGCAGTTTGCAATTGGGAGATTTTGGCCAACTGCAAACTGATCACTGCCTTCTGATCAAAGTGGTCTTACCCAGATATTTCTAAATCGAACCGGGTTTCCGTGATCCTGAAGTTTAATAGGCAATTCTTCAGGATGAGCTTTATAATTAGGAATTCCAATATATTCCGTTGGACCTCTCAAAATCACATGATTTTGAACTAGGACACCATTGATCAAAACGGTTACAGTCGCAGGAGAAGTCAAAACTCCGTTTTTGTCAAATCTTGGAGCCTTGAAAATGATATCGTAATAATTCCATTCTCCAGGAGCTCTCAGCGGATTTACCAAGGGAGGAAATTGCTTGTAGATACTTCCTGCCTGCCCATTGGTGTATGTTTTACTTTCGTAGCTGTCCAAAACCTGAACCTCATACAAACCCATTAGGAAGAAACCGGAGTTACCACGCCCTTGTCCTTCTCCTACGATTTCGGTAGGTGCTGACCATTCCAAATGATACTGAGCATCTCCAAAAGGAAGTTTGGACTGGATATCTCCTTTGCCTCTAACTACTACCAATTCCCCATTTTCTATTTTCCATTCTGCTGGACTTGAACCATCCTTTGCAGAAACAAAATTATTTAGGCTAGTTCCGTCGAATAGGACAATCGCATCTGAGGGAGGCAAATTATTTTGTGCGCCTGGGGTGATTTTTGGCGGGATAGGGGTATAAAATTCCGTTGCCTGAGGAGGAATCGGAGGAGGCGTCTGTTCTTGGGCCTTTGCTAAAGGACTTATGGCCAAGCCCATAAAGAGAGATAAAAAGAAAATCGATTTGTTTTTCATACCATAGATTATTTAGGGATAAGAACTTTAAAGCAATAAATTAAGACCAATTGTCCTCAATCAAAAAACCATTGATGGATTTTTGATTGTGAGCCGAATTTCCTTTCCTAAATTTCAGGAAATTGAACCTCATGAAAAGACTATTTATCGCCCTATTTTCACTCTTGTTTGTAGTCATAGAAGCTCAGGCACAGAGTAACTACTACTTTCCTGGAGAAAGCTTCGACTCCACCATCCCCTCCCCTGAAGAATTTCTGGGATACCCTGTTGGGGATTGGCATACCCGCTATGATCTAATCATAAAATATTATGAAAAACTGGATGCCATAAGCGATTTAGCAAAGCTTCAGGTGATAGGCTATACCCATGAGCATAGACCCAAGGTTATCTTGACCATTGCCTCCGCTGAAAATATGGAGAACCTTGAGGAAATCAGAAATAAACAAGTTCAACTCGCGGATCCAACACAGCCAAAACCTGATGTGAGTCAAATGCCTGCCATTATTCACCAGGGATATGGTGTTCACGGGAACGAACCATCCTCCGCAGAGGCTGCTATGTTAACTGCATATTGGCTGCTAGCTTCTCAGTCTGACTTGGCAAAAAACCTAAGAGCAAATGCTGTTGTACATTTTGATCCAACTTTAAACCCAGATGGAAGGGACAGACATAGCCTCTGGGCAAATTCCAACAAAGGCTTCCCTCCTGTTGCCGACCCTTTGGACAGAGAACATAATGAGGCTTGGCCAGGGGGTAGAACCAACCATTATTGGTTTGACCTGAACCGAGACTGGCTTCCAATGGCACAACCAGAATCTCAGGCAAAAGTGGCTTGGTATCATCAATGGTACCCAAATGTCACTACAGATTTTCATGAAATGGGCACAAACAGCACCTACTTTTTTGAACCTACCAAACCTTATGGAAGTGAAAATCCGGTGGTTCCAAGAAAAAACTATGATGACATCAACTCCCGTTTTGCAAAGTATTTCTCCAAATACCTGGACGAAATCGGAAGCCTTTATTGGTCCAAGGAAGTTTTTGACAACAGTTATCCAGGCTATGGAAGCACCTATCCGGATATTCATGGCGGCTTGGGTTTAGTCTTCGAACAAGCCAGTAGCCGGGGACATTTGCAGGCAAGCCAAAGAGGTGATATCAGTTTTGCATTTACAGTCAGAAACCATGTAAGAAGTTCACTTGCTACCATGGAGGCTGCCTTGGACAATCGCGTGTACATGCATGATTATCTAAGGGAGTTTTTCGAAAGTGCAGTAGCAGAAGGAGCCAAAGACCCTGCAAAAAATTATGTCTTTGGGGATGAATTCGACCCCAATAGAAACCATCTTTTTGTTCAGTATTTAAGAGACCATAAGATCAAAGTTTATGAAAACAACAATGATCTGAATGTGGGAGGGCAATCCTTTAAGAAAGGAAAATCCTGGATCGTACCTACCAATCAGACACAATACCGAATGGTCAGAACCATGTTTGAATACGTCAAAGAATTTGCGGATTCCGTATTTTATGATGCATCAGCATGGACAATGGCTGCAGCCTATGGGATGCCGTTTTCTGCAGCACCAAACGCAAAGGCTGGAACAGAGGTAAAAGAGTCTCTTGTTCCAACTTATGAATTCCCATCTGGTTCAGCCTATGCTTACCTGATCGACTGGTCAGATTATTTCGCTCCGAAAATGCTGTTTGAAATGCAGGAAGCTGGAATCCACGTCGAAGTGGTAAATCGTCCATTCTCATCAGAAACCCAGGATGGAAAAGTGGATTTCCCAAGAGGAACCTTGATGATACCAATGGGTTTTCAAAAACTTACTGCGGATGAAGTTAGCTCAACTTTGAAAAAGCTAGCTAACAACAATCACCAAAAAGTATATGCAGTCAAGACTGGGCTAAATCTCTCAGGAATCGACTTAGGTTCCAATTTGGTGGGAGCCGTGGAAAAACCCAAGGTTTTGCTAATGGTCGGACCCGGTATCAATTCCTATGAAGCTGGTGAAATCTGGCATTTGCTGGACACCAAACTGGGAATGCCTATCACCAAAGTAAACTCCGATATGTTCTCCAGAGTGAATCTATACGATTACAACACACTGATTTTGCCTTCCGGAAATTACAATTCGCTTTCTGAGTCTTCTGTTAATCATTTGAAAGATTGGGTAAATCGGGGAGGAACCATCATTTCCATGAAAAATGCCAGTCTCTGGTTAAACCAAAAAGGAATCACGAAGGAAAGTCCTGTAGAAAACGCTGATAGTCCTGAACCTTCAAGTCTTCCGTTCGAGGATAGAAGCAGTTTCGAAGGAGCAAAAGAAGTTGGAGGATCTATATATATGGCTGAGTTGGATCTAACCCACCCTATCGCCTATGGATATCATAGAAAGACCCTTCCTGTATACAGAAACACGAATATTTTCATTCAGCCAAGTAAAGACAAGTACCTTACTCCTATAAAGTATGCCGATAACCCGCATTTGGGGGGATATATTTCAAAAGCCAATCTGGAAAAGCTCAAGCAAAGTGCCGGAGTTATAATTTCTTCCGCTGGAAGTGGAAGAGTCATTCATTTCTTTGAAAGCCCTAATTTCAGAGGGACTTGGTTTGGAACCAACAAACTTTTCCTTAACGCCATTTTCCATGGCAGCAGGATGAATTAATAAAGTATAGACGAGCCGCAGGAATTTTTCTGCGGCTTTTTTATGTAAAGATCTCCTGAAGTATTCCGGTATTTACGCCTATCATTTTCCAGGATTCAAAAGGAAATTCAATCACACAAAAACTTCCGGGGGAAAGGGTAAAATACTCTTCCTCGGTAAGGCGGGATAACAAAAGACTGATGATGGGGTTGTGGCCTACAATCAAACAGTTTTGAATTGAGTCCGAAGTATTTTCCAATAATTCAAAAAGATCTCCCAAGTCCCCATCATAAATGGATTCGATAATCACTTCTTCTTGTACAGGAATGTATTTTTTGAGTACTTGGGCAGTCTCCCTAGTTCTCTGGGCAGGGGAACAATACATAAAATCAACTTCAAAACCCCTGCTTTTCAAGGTTGAACCAAGGTTTTCCAGTCTGTGAATCCCATTTTCTGTAAGTTGCCGCTGGATATCTTTTCCTTTGGTAAATCCTGCCTCTCCATGCCTGAGAAGAAATAATTTCTTCATTTTCTTTTATTTAATTCCTGTAAAAATTGCCTTCAAATGATCAAAAACCTTTCCAATAAATCCCTCTGCAACTTTTAAATATTTGGAGGGTACAACAATGCCCTCTATTTTTAGAATCTCAAACCAAGCCTCCTGCAATTCAACCAACGCTTTTTATGTCTAAAAATCTTGTTATCGTCGAGTCACCTGCCAAAGCCAAAACCATAGAAGGGTATTTGGGCAAGGATTTCAAAGTGGCCTCCAGTTACGGACATGTACGTGACCTGCCAAAAGGCGATAAAGCCATCGATATCAATAACAGGTTTAATCCCACCTACGAAGTAACTCCGGATAAAAAAGAAGTCATTAAAAATCTCAAAAGCTTAGCCAAGGATGCAGACACCATCTATCTGGCAAGTGACGATGACCGGGAAGGGGAAGCCATTTCCTGGCATCTAAAAGAGGTTTTAAAATTGAAAGATGAGAATACCAAACGGATTGTTTTTAGGGAAATCACCAAAAATGCAATTCAAAAGGCTATCCAAAACCCAAGAGGAATTGATTATGATTTAGTCAATGCCCAGCAAGCCAGGAGAATTTTGGACAGATTGGTAGGCTTTGAACTTTCTCCGGTCCTATGGAAAAAAATCAAAACTGGACTTTCTGCAGGACGGGTACAGTCGGTAGCTGTTCGCTTGATCGTAGAGCGGGAACGTGAAATTGAAGCGCACAAGGCAAAATCCTCCTTCCGGATCACTGCTCAGTTTGAAGTGGATGGAAAAACCTTCCAAGCAGAGCTCCCTAAAAAATTCGAAACGAAAGAAGAGGCAGAGAACTTTCTTAAGGCATGCATTGGTGCAGATTTTTCAGTTGGAAATCTCGAAACCAAACCTGCAAAAAAATCGCCTGCCCCTCCTTTTACCACCTCAACCCTTCAGCAAGAAGCTAGCCGGAAACTTTACTTCTCTGTTGCCCAAACTATGTCGGTAGCACAAAAACTCTATGAGGCGGGTAAAATCACCTATATGAGAACTGACTCGGTGAATCTATCAGAGGAAGCAATGAATTCTGCTAAAAACGCCATTCATGAAGCGTATGGGAATGAATACCACCAATCCAGAAAATACACCACCAAATCCGAAGGAGCGCAGGAGGCACACGAAGCTATCCGACCTACGGATTTTTCTAAAGCACATGTTTCAGGAGACCGAAACGAGCAAAGGCTGTATGAATTGATCTGGAAAAGAGCTATTGCCTCCCAAATGGCAGATGCTCAACTCGAAAAAACAAATGTCACTGTCCACATCTCCAATTCAGACTTACACCTGAATGCTCATGGTGAAATCATCAAATTTGATGGGTTTTTAAAAGTCTATCTCGAAAGTACCGATGAGGAACATGAGGAGGATGAAAACGGAAACGGAGGAAAGTCACTGCTTCCACCATTGAAAATCGGACAGGGCCTTCACTTACTTGAAATGAAGGGTAAGGAAACTTTCAGCAGACCTGCTCCTCGCTATACAGAAGCCTCTCTGGTGAAAAAATTGGAAGAATTGGGAATTGGCCGTCCTTCCACCTATGCTCCTACTATTTCCACCATCCAAAAAAGGGATTATGTGATAAAGGAATCGAGAGATGGAACACCAAGAAATTACACAGAAATGGTCATCTCTGGAGGAAACTTCAGTGAAAACACAAAAACTGAAATCACGGGGGCGGAGAAACAGAAACTGTTTCCCACCAATATGGCAATGGTCGTGAACGATTTTTTGGTTGAGCACTTTCCAAATGTCATTGATTTCAGTTTCACCGCCAGAGTGGAAAAAGAATTTGACGACATCGCTTCTGGCGGACAGGACTGGCATGATATGATTGAGGGCTTCTATGGAAAATTCCACCACAGCGTAGAAGAAACCGAGCAAGTATCCCGACAGGATGTGAATTCCAGTCGTTTTCTTGGCAATCACCCTGAAAACGGAAAACCAATCACTGCCCGATTGGGTAGGTTTGGCCCATTGGTTCAAATCGGGGACAACGAGGATGAGGACAAGCAATTTGCCAGTCTCAAAAAAGGGCAGTTTATAGAGAATATCAGTCTGGAAGATGCATTAGAGCTTTTCAAACTGCCAAGGGATGTTGGAATGTTTGAGGACAAAAAAATGGTAGCAGCCATAGGCAGGTTCGGCCCTTACATTCGACATGACGGCTCGTTTTATTCCTTGAAAAAAGAACAGGATCCTCTGAGCATTACTGAAGAGGAAGCAGTTGAAGTCATTAAGGAGAAAAGGGAAGCAGATGCGAAAAAACACATCAAAACCTTCGATGAAAATCCTGAAATCCAAATACTCAATGGTCGGTGGGGACCTTACATCAAGTTTGGAAAGAACAATTTCAAAATCCCGAAGGACAAAGAAGCTGAAAAGCTAACCTATTCCGAAACCATAGAAATTATAGAGAACCAACCCGAACCAAAGAAAAAAGGAAGGTTCGCTAAAAAGAAATAAGGACATAAAAAAACCGGTAGCTGCCGGTTTTTTTATGTCCAAATTCCGATATTGATAACTTCCACTTTTACATATCTGCTCATTCTTTTTATGAACAAACCTAAAAAACTTGTAGTACTTACTGGGGCTGGAATTTCTGCTGAAAGCGGAATCAAGACTTTTAGGGATAGCGGTGGTTTATGGGAGGGACATAATGTAATGCAAGTGGCATCTCCCCAAGGATGGGAGGCCAACCGTTCCCTAGTATTGGAATTTTACAATCAAAGAAGAAAACAGGCTCGGGAATGTCAGCCCAACCAAGCCCATTTGATTTTGGCAAGGTTGGAATCTTCCTTCGATATTACGGTCATCACTCAAAATGTGGATGATCTTCATGAAAAAGCAGGATCAAGCAAAGTCATTCATCTTCATGGAGAACTAAATAAAGCCCAAAGCACACTTGATCCTAAACTTGTTTATGAGCTTGATCACTGGGAAATCAAGGAAGGCGATCTATGCGAAAAAGGAAGCCAGCTCAGACCCCATATCGTTTGGTTTGGGGAGGAGGTTCCTAAAATGGAGGAGGCTATAGAAATCACACGGGAAGCGGACATATTTCTTGTTATTGGCACCTCTCTTCAGGTTTATCCAGCTGCAGGATTGATGCATTATGCCCCGAAAAATGCAAGATTGATTTTAATTGACCCCCAATCACCAACCGGGCACCTTCCGAAAAAAGTCAATTTCATTCAGGAAAAAGCGACTGTAGGAATGAGAATTATTGAAAGATCACTAATTGATGAAATTTAATTTTAATTTTTAGCTAAAAACCATAAATTCAATCAAACACTTTTTTATGGCAACAAAGAAAAACTCATGGCCGGAATTAAATTTTGCGGATTATAAAGACACAGTTTTTCTCCTGCATCAATGGATTCAGGTTGCTGGAAAAGTCCGTGAAAAATTATCTCCTTGGGAAAATCACTCTTGGAATGTAGCGCTCTATGTGGACACACAAGGATTGACCACTGGCCCAATTCCCTATGAAAACGGGGTTTTTGAAATCAAATTCGATTTCACCCTCCACGAATTGAAATTAAGAACCAGCAACGGCACCCGAGACCACTTTCCCTTGGGAGGTCAATCGGTAGCGAGTTTCTACGAACAGCTGACAGAAAAGCTAAAATATCTTGGTATTAACGTCAGGATCAATTCCACACCAGTGGGAATGCAACAGGCGATTCCATTTGAGAAAAACACAAGCCGAATTCCATACCTACCCAACGAAACCAAGATGCTATGGAAAGCAATGATCCAGATTCAGAATGTATTGAATGTTTTCAGGTCTGGATTTATTGGTAAACAAAGTCCTGTTCAGCTATTTTGGACTACCTTTGAACTTTCCCATGGCAGATTTTCAGGTAAAACGGCCCCGGAATATGAAGGACAAATTCCCCATGTGTCGAAAAAGGTACTAAAAGAAGCTTTTTCACATGAATTTTTCGAATTCGGTTTTTCGCCCGGGAATGAACTCAATCCAGAGCCCTTATTCTATACCTATTGCTATCCCAACCATATACAATTTGGAAAATCCACCGTCCAACCCTCCGAGGTCTTATGGGATGAAAACTTAAAACGATTCCAACTTCCTTATCGCATCATTCAATCGGCATCTAATCCCAGTGAATCTTTGCTTCACTTTCTTCAATCAACCTATGAAGCTGCCGCGAATGCAGGTAAATGGGAAAGGAAAGAACTGGAACCCGGCTTCTCTTCCACATGAAGCCAATGTATAAATTCATTATTGTTGGTCTGCTAGGAACCTTTCTAGCTTTCCTGATTTGGGAGTGGTGGAACAGTCACCCTAAAATCAGCCCTTCTTCTCCCCTAACAAGTTTAAATGAATTTGACAAAATTGATTCCATCCTACAAGCCACAGTCAGTCATGATATTCTTGCAGGCTTGGCCATTGGAATCGTAAAAAATGGCAAAGTATATTACGAAAACGGAATAGGCTACAGTAATCTGGAATCCAAAGAGCCCATGACCAGTCAAAGTCTTCTCCCCGTTGCATCGGTTTCTAAACTATTCACCGCACTCACCCTCTCTCAAATCATGATTGAGAAGAGGATTTCTCAGGATGACCCAATTTCCTTTCTAAACATCGACAAAATCTCTCTTTCATCGAAAGGTGGGAAATTAAGTTTTAAGGAATTATTAAATCATCAATCTGGCCTTAGAGACTTTAGCAAAATCGATCGATTGTTCAAGATTAAAAGTAATCCTGACCTGGAAGGTTTTGGAAACAGCCTGATCCAAAATTTTCCCTCTCTTGAAGAAAAAACATTTCACTATGCCGATCTGAATTCAGATTTGATTGGATTTTTGCTTCAAAAATCTACTGGAATCCCATTTGACTCTCTCGTAAAAACCTGGGTTCTGGAACCTGCAGGAATGGACTCCACTTTCTTCCCGAGAAGTTGGCCAACTGAAAAACCCCAAATAGCCATGGGCTACCGGCAAACTTTCCTATGGAAAAGACTGGAACCGAGCCCCATGCGAAAGGAATACCTTCCATCCCCCTCTTCAGGAATGATCAGCTCTGTCAATGACCTGAGCAAAGCAGTGATCCATTTCATTCGGGCAGATCTTGGTATTTTCCAACAATCTTTAGATTGGTTAAAAGCAAAGGGAACCGATGTTCCTTCTGGTTTTCAACATATCAGAATAAATAACAGCAGTTGGCTTGGGCACTATGGTGAACAGGCAGGATATAGCTCTTTACTTATTTTCAATCAACAAGAAAAACTTGGAATTGTAATACTCAGCAATAGTAGGGACAACTCAGACTTCCGGACCAACCTAGCAAAAAAACTCATTACGCAATTAATGAAGTAAACATGAAACTTTCATTTCCTCACCCTCTTATCATTCTTTTGATTTTCATCATTTTATCTGGAATTGGGACCTATTTGATATCTCCCGGACAATATGAGCGATCTTTTGATCCAATTACGGGAAAAGAGGTAGTCCTTCAGGGAACTTTTGAAACTGTAGAAAACGAACCCCTGGGAATATCAGACATAGCATTGGCAATTCCGGAAGGGATAATTATGGGTGCAGATATTATGGTGCTCATTCTTTTAATCGGAGGAGCATTTTATGTAATTGAAAAAACCGGAGCGCTCCAACTTGGGATTGAAGCGTTGATCTACAGATTTAAAGGAAACAGCACCTTGCTTTTGGGCCTTTTGTCTGTTGCTTTTTCGATTGCAGGTGCCACTATAGCCATGCAGGAAGAAATCATTGCCATGGTTCCTATCCTAATGTTGCTCTCCTCAAAACTAAACTATGACAAACGATCCATAATTGCCTTAACCCTTGGTTCATCTTTGATCGGACAGGGATTTTCTCCCATAAATCCCTTCAATGCCCTTCTAGCTCAAAAGCTAGTGGAACTAGACATCAATGAAGGATTGGCTTTCAGGATGATTTTCTTTGTAATCGCACTTATCATTTGGACAGCCATTTTTATAAAAAAAGGAAAAAGCCAAACGGAAGATACTTTGCCTAAGGATTTCAAGCCTAATAGAATCGACTGGAGAAGTGGAACGATCCTGTTCTTATGTCTCGGAGGAATTGTATTTATGGGTTATGGTATTACCCAACATGAATGGGGTTTCAATGAAATGTCTGCATTTTTCTTTGTGGTTGGGATCAGTTGTGGACTTTTGGGGGGACTTGGAATAAATGGAACTGCCAAAACCTACACGGAGGGATTTGGAGAAATGATTTTTGCCGGAGTGATTGTAGGATTGGCCAGAAGTATCTATTTGATCCTAGAAAAAGGAATGATAATAGACAGCATTATTCATGGGCTATTTACACCATTAGAAGCACTTCCAGCCCAACTGGCTGTAATCGGACTGTATTTAACTCAAGCCATCCTACACCTTCCTGTCCCAAGTACTTCCGGCCAGGCTGTTTTGACCATGCCATTGGCTGCTCCTCTTACGGATTTATTAGGAATGTCCAGGCAAATCACCGTTTTGACCTACCAATACGCTGCAAGTATCATGGATGTGACCGTACCCACCAACGGAGGAATGATGGCAATTATAGCTGCCGCTGGTGTAAAATATAACGACTGGATTCGCTATATATGGAAGAGTTGGCTCCTCCTCCTTTTATTAGGTTTGATATCTATATTTATCGCCTTAATTTGGTTCTGATAAACCATTAACCTATTCCAATGCAAATCAACGATCACAACCCTCTACCCATTTATCACCCAGCTTCTGATCGGTACAATCAGATGAAATATCGCTATTGTGGAAAAAGCGGATTGCAGTTACCTGAAATCAGTTTGGGACTTTGGCATAACTTCGGCCACAATGCAGATTTCACCCTTGGAAGAAAGATCTTGAGAAGAGCCTTTGACCTTGGTATTTGTCACTTTGATTTGGCAAACAACTATGGTCCTCCCTATGGGTCAGCAGAAGAAAACTTCGGTAGAATTTTCAAAAAAGATTTCCTCCCTTTTCGGGATGAGTTGATTATTTCCTCTAAGGCAGGCTGGGATATGTGGCCCGGTCCTTATGGAAATTACGGTTCAAGAAAGTATCTGATTGCAAGCTGCGATCAAAGCTTAAAACGAATGGGTCTGGAGTATGTGGATATTTTCTACCATCATAGGCCAGATCCCAACACTCCACTAGAAGAAACTATGGGAGCTTTGGATCAGCTGGTTCGTCAGGGAAAAGCCCTCTATGTCGGCATTTCTCAATACAGTGCAGAAGATACTGCCAAAGCATACCAGATTTTGAAAGAAATGGGTACTCCACTTCTGATTCACCAACCGCGATACAGCATGCTGGACCGATGGGTTGAGGGCGGATTAATGGACGTCTTGGGTGAAAAAGGCATTGGAAGCATCGCCTTCTCCCCTTTAGAACAAGGAATGCTTACCGACAAATATCTCAAAGGTATCCCGGAAGATTCCAGAGCTGCTAAAGACGGACGTTACCTAAAGCCAGAACAAATAGGCGGCGAAAAACTTGAAATGATCCGGGCATTGAATGAGATCGCTGTTTCAAGAGGGCAAAGCCTAGCTCAGATGGCAATTGCTTGGTTGCTCAAAGACCCTAGAATCACTTCAGTCTTAATCGGTGTTTCCAAGCCTGAACAATTAGACGACAATGTAGCTGCTGTGAAAAACACCACGTTTTCTGAAGAAGAATTGACCCAGATCAGAAAAATTATCAGCGCTTGATGAAGCCCCAATCATCCAGAAGTGCCCTGATTTTGATCGTCATTGCTCAATTTCTGGGCGCTTCTCTTTGGTTTGCAGGAAATGCAGCCATTCCTGAAATCTCAAAGGTCCTCAATCTTCCCGAAATCACAGCTTCCATTACTTCAGCTGTTCAATTGGGCTTTATTTCAGGAACCTTGATCTACGCATTTTTTTCTATCCCGGATCGTTTTTCACCCCGAATTGTTTTTCTAGCAAGCGCTTGTTTAGCCGCACTGTTCAATCTCTTGATTCCAATCCTCCCGATGGAAATGATTAGCCTTTTGCTTTGCCGGTTTTTGGTAGGATTCTTCCTTGCGGGAATCTATCCGGTAGGAATGAAAATAGCAGCCGATTATTTTGAAAAAGGATTGGGAAATGCATTGGGATTTTTGGTGGGAGCCCTGGTATTGGGAACCGCCTTCCCTCATTTTATCCGTGCTTTGGATTGGGATCTTTCTTGGAAAATCATCTTTTGGTCAACTTCTATTTTGGCCATCTTTGGAGGTCTTCTTGTAGGTATTTTTGTCCCTGATGGACCATTCAGAAAAAGAAACACCAAATTTGAAATCAGTCTATTACCCAAACTTTCCAAGATTAAAAGCCTTAAAAGTGCTGCCTCGGGCTATTTTGGCCACATGTGGGAATTGTATACATTTTGGGCTTTTGTACCAACTTTAATAGCTTATTTCAGCAATACTGATTCTGGCACAAAAGAAAATGCCATTTTGTCTTTTTCGACAATAGCCATTGGGGCCATTTCCTGTGCAATAGGTGGAATTATAGCCAATAGAATTGGAAGCAAAAAAGTAGCCTTATTCTCCTTGATTGGATCTGGAATCTGTTGTTTATCTCTTTTACTCATTCCCTCTGCTCCTTCAATGATTTGGATTTTTTTTCTACTGATTTGGGGAATGTTGGTAACGGCAGATTCACCACAGTTTTCAACTTTAGTAGCACAAGGAACCCCTCCAGAATACAGGGGTACTGCCCTAACTCTAGTAAATTGTATGGGATTTACCCTTACCATATTTTCCATACAGTTTGGACAGTTTTTACTCAGTTATTTAAAAGTTACTCAAATGATGAGTTTCTTGGTTATAGGCCCTTTTTTGGGACTTCTCATTTTTCGTTTTTTTGACAAAAAAAGGGAGGCTTCGTCTCCAAGCCTCCCTGCGTAGTCACAAACCGGACATTTTTAGCGTACTACGTTTTCTAGGGTTGCCAAGTAGACCCATTTCTGATCTCTGGATTTTAAGCCTTCAGTCACTGCCTTTCTTTGGGATTCTGTTTGATCCAGATCCTCATAAGCTTGGGCATTGAAAAACTGCATATAATCCTTGTACATATTCATGGTTAGGTGAGTGGATTTTGCCTGCGAACCCAGTGGAAGTGCAGTTCTCAGAAAACTCCAATGCCCCATCAGCCCCTGCTCTATTCGCTTTTGATGAATCGGTCGGAAAGTTTCCATTTCCGCTTTTTCATAATCATCAAATTTACCCTCGTTAGCTTTCATCAAGTCGAAAGAAGCCAATACTCCGGGTTTCATTTGGAAATTATCATTGGTTGAAACGATTTCCTTCATATACAGGCGCATTGGCATATCTCTCATTGCCAATGATTCCTGAAAGAGTTTGGTAACCTGAATCTCATTAAGATGCGGATAGGCAATTCGTGTGTATTCGACCATAGACTCCTCATCCAGTCCATTCATCATCTTGACCGGATCCTCATAATAAGTAATCATGATGTATTGGAAAGTGGAGTGATCCGCACCAGACTGGAGTGACCAAAAATCCCAACCTACAATCTGATCATCATTGAGCGCTTGACGATAAACGTTCTCCATTAAATCCTTGAACTCGATGTAATCAAAGATCTGATCATTCTCAACTTTGATAAAATCGAATACCATATAGCGATTTGTTTGCTGGGCTCTGATTGCAGAGGTCCAAAGCAACCCGCAAACCAAGAAAAACAATAGCTTTTTCATACATAAGTTGGGTTAGGGTTTATTGTGCTTTTGTTATAATTTAAAAATTAATTCTGTATATCTCCAAATTTTAAAATGTTATTTTATTATTTGAAAATTTATCAATAAAAACCAATATTCAACAAAGTGAGTCCATAAATGTAATTTTCATAAAACAACTCAAAAAAACTTGGTATTTTACTAACAAATCTGATATACAATGACAGGAATAACAAGACGATCATGGCTTAAAAAAGCAGGCATGGGTACTGGCCTTGCTATGTTAGGAACAGGTATCACCAATTCTCTCTCTGCTGAAGAAATCAAGAAGTTTAATCCTAGACCTTTGGATGGTCCAATCCGGCTTGGTTCAAACGAAAATCCATTTGGCCCCTCTGAAAAAATGAGAGAGGCTATGATGCGAAATTTTGACTTAGGATGCAGATATCCTTGGGGATACAATGCCGACTTGGTGAAAATGCTAGCAGAAAAAGAAGGTGTCCCAGAGGATTATATTGTCCCTGTAGCAGGATCCACTGAGGGTCTGAAAGTGGCAGGCATCACTTTTGGTCAAGGTGGAGAAATCATTTCCTGTGCCCCGACTTTCCTGTCAATGATGTCTTATGCCGAACTTTGGGGAACCGAAATCAATTGGGTACCACTGACCAAAGACCTGGACTTTGATTTGGATGAAATAGAAAAGCGCGTCTCATTCGAAACCAGATTGGTTTTCCTTTGCAACCCAAACAACCCAACCGGCAAACTTTTACCTGCAGACAAGGTAAAGAGCTTCTGTGAATCAGTCAGCAAAAAAACCGTGGTATTCAGTGACGAGGCTTATTATGATTACATCACTGAACCAAACTACCCTTCTATGGTGGAATTGGTGAAAAAAGGAATGGATGTAGTGGTTTCAAGAACCTTCTCCAAAGCCTATGGATTAGCCGGTATTCGTTTGGGCTACCTCGTAGCCAAACCAGAACTCGCTTCCAAACTGAGAGATCGTGTAGTGGCCAACACCAATATCATGGCAATTGAAGCTGGGAAAGCTGCACTTCAGGACAAAGAATTCTATGACTTTTCTCTGAAACAGACAAAAGATGCCAAAGCTGCAATCATCAAAACTTTGGATGAATTGAAACTTCCCCACCTTGAGTCTCATGCCAATTTTGTCTTTTTCCATACAGGTAGAGACATTCAGGAATTGAACAAAATATTTGCCGAAAAAGGCATTATCATAGGAAGGCCATTCCCTCCATTGAATGATTGGTGCAGAATATCTACAGGCACCATGGAGGAAGTGACTATATTCAACAACACACTCAAAGAAGTCCTCGGCTGATGTTGAAAACTGACATTATTTTAGAAAATGAAAGAATCCTGCTGCGTCCCATTTTGCGGCAGGATTTTCCTTTTATTCAAACTCTCACATCAGAAAGTTCACTCTGGGAATATTTTACCCATGATCTTAGCAAGTCGGAAGAAATTGAAAAGTGGGCTGAGCCTGCATTCAAGGGGGATAGGCTCCAGTTTGTGGTAATTGATAAAAACTCAGGTAAAATTGTAGGTTCCACTGCTTATGGAAATTATTCCCCAAGAGATCAAAGGATCGAAATCGGATGGACTTGGCTTGGAAGAGAGTTCCATGGAAGCGGCATCAACCAAAACATGAAGTTCTTGATGCTCAAGCATGCCTTTGAAAAAATGAATCTCAAGCGAGTCGAGATAAAAACTGACGTCCTCAATCAACCTGCTAGACAAGCACTTTTAAAAATGGGAATCACGGAGGAAGGAGTGCTTAGAAGTCATACCTTACTGTGTACGGGAAGAAGAAGGGATACCATTTATTATAGTGTGCTTGAAAATGAATGGCCCAACCTGAAAGTGAATTTCATCCAAAAGTTAAAAGGGTAACCTATAGTGGCTACCCTTTTCTTTTATTTTAACCAATCTGGCTTGGTGGTTTCGATTTCGGCCTGTAATTGATTTAAAAGATTGTATAAGCCGAAGTAGGTTCTATTGATATAAAGTCCATGCTTTGACCCTCTTGCCTGACGGGACTGCCGAAACATCCTGTCATTGGAAATCCGGTCTCCCAGCTTAAATATTTGCTCGAAGAAAGAATTATCGGCAAAATCAAAGCGATCTGCATGAAAGGGTTTGCCCAAAAGAGAAATCATCTCTCTAAAAACCCCTTTAAAATAGGCTTGTTCCTCAGGACTATCCTTTTCAGAAATAAACTCTAAATCGAAGAAGACCTGATTTAGTTCTTCTTCTTTCAGGAGCATATCTTTTTTGATCAAGGCAAAATATCCCTTATAAAATTCCTCCGGAATGACTTTTACACAACCAAAATCTATGATTCCCAACGTATCATCATCCTGAATAATAAAATTACCAGGATGGGGATCTGCATGTACCTGCATCAGATTATGAACCTGATGATGATAAAAATCCCAAAGTGCCTGCCCAATTTGATTTCTGGATTTTTGAGATGGATTTGTTTCTAACCACTCTTTGATGTGGACTCCATTCATCCAGTCCATAGTAATGATTCTATCGGAACTCAACTCATCATAATAAACTGGAAATCTGAGATTGGGAATATGGGAACAGGCGCTTGAAATTTCCCTGGATCTTTGCACCTCCAAAAGGTAATCGGTTTCTTCTAACAACCTTTCCTCTACTTCCTCCATATAGTGATCCAGCTCTTTCTCGTTCATATTCAAAAGCCTTAATGCAAAAGGCCGAACAAGCTTTAAATCAGAACTTACTGAATCAGCCACCCCAGGATATTGGATTTTCACAGCCAGTACCTTATCCCCTAAAGTAGCTTGATGCACCTGACCAATGGAGGCCGCATTGACCGCAGATCTAGTGAAAGTTTCAAAAAGCTGTTCCGGGCTTTTTCCAAAACTTTTCTGAAAGGTTTTAACCACCAAAGGATAGGACAATGGAGGAGCACTATATTGAGCCATTGTAAATTTATCCTGATAGGCTCTCGGCAATAAATTCTTGTCCATGGACATCATCTGGGCCACTTTCAAGGCTGAACCCTTTAACTGACTCAAGGAATTGTAAATATCCTCCGCATTACTCTGATGAAGTCCTTCCTTATCCAGACCCGGAGTCACCATTTTCTTGGCGTAATGCTTCACATAATTCCCTCCTACTTTGGCTCCAGCTCGGATAAATTTCGCAGCCCTTTGAACTTTAGAAACAGGAATACTTTCCTGCTCATGCAACTCTTTCCTCATGAGTTATTTGTTTTGGTACATGAACTTAGCAAAGTCCAAAAAGCTATCCAGTGCACTTTGGCCCATCAGATCAAAAGCTAAATTGACCGATTTTTCGATGGCAGCATCTGTCTTTTCGAAACGAGGAGAATGATCTTCCAACCAATATTTAAAAACAAAAAGTACTTGAAGCCAAAGTGCTTCATCATATCGATCTGAAATAAAGGGGCGGTTTGCTATTTCCTGTGTTTCCTTGCCTTCTAAAATAATATCTGCAGCAAACTCTTTAAACTTCTTCCTGAACTCCCTAAACTCCGAGGGAAAAGAAGTGATTATTTTTGAACTTTGACCATATACGCTCAGCAGATAGGATCTTTTTGTCTTCAAAACCTCTACCCAGGTAAACAAAAAGCCCAAAAACTTCTCTCTTGCCGAATACTCCTTAAAAACCTCTTGAGACTCCAGTTGAAGCCTAGCTTCTTCAAAAATCTGAAGCAAAATAGCGGACTTAATTGCCTCAAAAGAAGTGAAATAGGCATAAAAATCCCCTTCTTTCATTTTGAGACTCTGGGCAAATTTGAAAATCGATGTCGGTTGATTCCCGGTTTCCAAAACTTGCTCGACAAATGCATCCACAATCAGCTTACCGTAGTCTTTTTTGGTGGTTTTCTTGGCTGTTTTAGTTTCCATAAGTGATGTATTCATTTACATATCAACAACCTTTTACAGAAGTCAATGGTTTGAATTTTTAACATAAAAAAACCGAACCACTTGGTTCGGTTATCAATCATTTTAAAAGCAAGTCAGTTTTTTACTTTCTCTATAACCAAATTGTGGTTGGTATAAATGCAGACATCTGCAGCTATGTGAAGGCTTTCGCTAACCATTTCCTCTGCTGAAAGCTGTGGGGCAAACTTTTTCATAGCCCGGGCAGCAGACTGTGCAAACATACTTCCAGAGCCAATGGTCGCAATTTCCATGTCCGGTTCTATCACATCACCAGTCCCAGAAATAATCAAAATATCGTCCTTGTCGGCAACAATCATCATAGCTTCCAACTTGCTGAGCATTCTATCTGTCCTCCATTCCTTTGCAAGCTCAACCGCTGCTCGCTTCATGTTATTGCCAAAAGCACCCAACTTTTCTTCAAATTTTTCCAAAAGCGTAAAAGCATCTGCCGTAGAACCGGCAAAGCCTGTCACGATTTTTCCTCCTTGCAGAACGCGGATTTTCTTAACAGTGCTTTTCGCAACAGTATTTCCTAGTGTCGCTTGTCCATCTGCTCCGATGACTGTTTCACCATTGTGTCGAATGGCTACGACCGTGGTAGATTTGATTTTATCCATTTCCAAAAGTTTTTTCTTTCCTTCTTCAAAACCCATACTAAAAGCAAAAAGTCCTGAAATCAGGACTTTTTGACAGTATTTTATTTATTATATGAGAATCCTAACCGGATCTTCAAGCAATCCTTTCAGAGTGAGTAAAAAGGCAGAACCTACAGCTCCGTCAACTACTCTATGGTCACAAGAAAGGGTTACTTTCATGATGTTTCCGATCTTCATCTGACCATCTTTTACAATCACCGTTTCCTTGATTCCGCCTACTGCAAGAATACAAGCATCTGGCGGGTTGATGATAGCAGTGAACTCGTCAATTCCAAACATTCCCAGGTTTGAGATGGTGAAGGTGTTGCCTTCCCAATCCTTTGGCTGAAGCTCTTTGTTTTTGGCCTTTGCACCCAAAGTCTTTGCTTCATTCGAAATTTGGGAAAGGGATTTACTATCAGTGAATCGGATCACAGGTACAAGAAGTCCCTCTTCCACGGCTACTGCCATTCCGATATGAATGTGCTCATTGTATCGAATTTTATCTCCCAACCAGCTGGAGTTTACTTTCGGATGCTGACGAAGCGCTGCCGCTGCAGCCTTAATCACCATGTCATTGAAAGAAATCTTAACCGAGGAAATTTCATTCATGCTCTTTCTCGCCTCAATTGCCTTGTCCATGTTGATTTCCATGGTAAGGTAAAAGTGAGGTGCAGAATACTTGCTCTCTGCCAATCTCTTGGCAATGACTTTTCGCATCTGAGAGACCTTCTCCTCCGTATAGCTTTCTTGTCCAATTGCAGAAACACCTACCGAAGGGCTTGCTGCTGCCGCTGGAGCTGCAGGAACAAAATTCTCTATATCGCGCTTTATAACTCTTCCTGCTTCACCGGAACCAGCTACTTGACGGATATCTATTCCTTTTTCTTCTGCTATCTTTTTTGCTAGTGGAGAAGCCTTTAGCCTTTCTCCTGCGCCAGTACTTACAGGTGCAGAAACCGCAACTGGTGCAGGAGCTGAAGCTGAGGCAGCTTTTATTTCCTCTTTCTTCGTTTCCACAACAGGCGCCTGTTCTTGAGTATCTCCAACAGCTTGTTGTGCCTTCAACAAAGTCTGAAAATCTGCACCTTTTTCACCGATCACTGCAATCACTCCATCAACAGGCACACTATCACCGGCTTCCACGCCGATATACAACAATGTACCGTCTTCATAGGATTCCAGTTCCATGGTTGCTTTATCGGTTTCCACCTCAGCGATGATTTCTCCAGATTTGATTTCATCTCCGACTTTCTTCAACCAGGCAGAGATTGTTCCTTCTTGCATGGTATCCGACATTTTCGGCATTGTGATTACCGTCGCATTGATATGAGAGGTATCTATTTTTTCAACTACCGCTTTTTGAGGGGCAACCTCTTTCTTTTCTTCTACTACAGGTGCTTCTTCTTTTGCAGGAGCTGCTGAACCGTTATCACTAAGTAAGTGATCAAACTTCTCACCCTTTTCACCAATAATGGCAATAATGCCATTTACTGGAACTGCATCTTTTTCATTTACTCCTATATATAAAAGGACACCTTCATCGTAGGATTCAAGCTCCATAGTTGCTTTATCGGTTTCAACTTCTGCGAGGATATCTCCAGGCTTGACAGTATCTCCCACTTTTTTCAACCATGCAGCGATCACACCTTCTTCCATGGTGTCGCTCATTTTAGGCATTCTGATTATTTCGGCCATAGGTTATTGCGCACTAATTCGTTTTAAAGTGTCCAAAAATAGTTTTTATAAAGTCTTTATTCAAATTTAAAACTAGTATTTTCCCATCGCTAAATACAGCCTTATTTACTACAGCGACAATGCCATTGATTTCCTCCAGCTCCTACAAGAGACCTAAGTGGCTGTTTAATGGTCATTTAGAAACAATTTACCCCTCCTTGTTCAGATCTGTCAGGATTCAAAAGCCTATTCAGGAAAGAATCCAAACTCTTGATGAAGACTTTCTGGAATTGGATTGGTACCGGCAAAACTCCAAGAAACTGATCATTATATCTCATGGTTTGGAAGGAAACAGCAACAGACCGTATATGTTGGGAATGTGTGATATTTTTTTCAAAAATCAGTATGATGTATTGACATGGAACTTCAGAGGCTGCGGCTCAGAATTAAATAAAAATGCAATATTTTATCATTCCGGAGCCACCTACGACCTAGATGAAGTAATCAAACACGCAGAAAAGGATTACGAAGAAATTTACTTAGTTGGTTTCAGCCTTGGTGGAAACCTTACCTTGAAATACCTTGGTGAAAAAGGAGAGCAATGCAAGAAAGTTAAAAAAGGGGTAGCTATCTCCGTCCCCCTTCATTTATCCAGTTCCAGTAAAAAAATTTCAAGCACCTCAAATATGCTATATTCAAAACGGTTTTTGAAAACACTTCGAAAAAAAGTCATTCAAAAAGCGGCATTTCACCCAAAAGAAATTAAGCTTGAGTTCCTTGATAAGATTAAAACACTGTCAGATTTTGACGAGTATTACACTGGGCCTTTGCATGGTTTTGGAGACGCAGAAGAATATTATGAGACCAACTCCTCTCTTTACTTTTTGCCCCAAATCAAAGTCCCAACCTTGATTCTAAATGCCCTCAATGACCCTTTTTTAAGCAAACTTTGCTTCCCTCACCAGCTAGCCAGTGAACTTCAAAAAGTATACTTTGAATTTCCGGAGCATGGCGGCCATGTGGGCTTCAGCCCAATCCAAACCAAAAATCCTTATTATTCTGAGCAAAGGGCATTTGAATTTATAAGTCCCGATATCTAACTTCCAGTCCTATTAAATCAATATACCATGTGCGGTCGATATTCATTAAGTAAAAGTAAAATTGAACTGGAAGAGCGCTTTCAGGCAGAGATGCTCGCTGATTTCAAACCCAGGTACAATATCGCTCCCACACAACTGGTACCGGTGATCACTTCCCAAAGCCCAAAGGGATTTTCCTTTTTTTATTGGGGAATTACGCCTGAATTTGGACAAAATCGTCCAGTAGCCCAAAAACTCATCAACGCAAAAGCCGAAACGGTCGGCGAAAAAGTCTCCTTTAAAAACTCTTTTCAAAAGCGTAGATGTCTGATTCCTGCAGATGGTTTTTATGAATGGAAACGACTCGGGAAAAAAACCAAAATCCCCTATCGATTCACTGTTCGAGATGAAGAACTCTTTGCTTTTGCAGGGATTTGGGAAGAGTTTGAAAATGTAAATGGAGAATCACAGCACACTTTTTTAATCCTGACCACCACACCAAATGAAACCGTGGGTGAGATCCACGACCGAATGCCTGTCATCCTAAATAAAGAGGATGAAAAGAAATGGTTAGACAGCTATACTTCAGAAAATGATCTTCTAGCCATGCTCAAGCCATACGATGCTGAAAAAATGGTGAGCTATACAGTTTCTAATCTGGTCAATTCTGTCCAAAATGACTCCCCTGCACTGATCAAAAAAACATTACCCATAGACCAACATGGGAATTACACCCTGTTCGGTTAAATCAAACGTTTATAGAAAACTATTGTGGGTTCAGAACGGAAGTTCCGATATTCGTTCTCAGTATTAATCAGAAAACCCAAATACCATGTATAAATCCAGAATTTTAGGAGTTGGCCACTATGTTCCTGAGCGCACTGTGACCAATGATGACTTATCCAAAATGATGGATACCAACAATGATTGGATCGTAGAACGAACTGGAATCCGGACTAGACATTGGTTTACACCAGGCGTGGACACAGTCACCAATATGTCCAAAAAAGCAACCGAAATGGCTTTGGAAAGAGCAGGTGTAGGAGCTGAGGACATTGACTTTATCATTTTTGCAACCATTACCCCTGATTACTTTATCCCTGGAAACGGGGTATTACTTCAGAGAGAATTAAACTTTAGAAATATAGGAGCACTTGATATTCGAAACGCCTGTTCAGGATTCATTTACGCCCTTTCTATCGCAGACCAATTCATCAAAACCGGGATGTACAAAAAGGTCCTGGTAGTGGGAGCTGAAATCCAATCCTCTGCTTTGGACAAATCAGACGAAGGTAGATCCAGTGCAGTGATTTTTGCGGATGGAGCGGGAGCAGCAGTTTTAGGAGCCGTAGAATCGGATCAACCGGGGATTCTATCCACTCACTTACATTCCCAAGGTCAATACGCTGAGGAGTTGTACTGCAAAGACCCGGGGAGTAGCCGGGAGGTAAGGATTTCTCAAGAAATGATTGATTCAGGAAGTTTTTTTGTAAAAATGAACGGGAATGCGGTTTTCAAACATGCGGTGGTTCGGTTTATGGAAGTCATTCAGGAAGCTTTGGATCACAATGGTCTGGACAAATCGGCAATTGACCTACTGGTTCCGCATCAAGCCAACCTTCGGATCAGTCAGTACATTCAACAAAAACTAGAACTTCCTGACGAAAAAGTGTTCAATAATATCATGCACTTAGGAAACACAACAGCTGGAACCATCCCTATTGCCTTAAGTGAAGCTTGGGAGCAAGGAAAAATTAAGGAAGGTGATTTGATTTGTTTGGCTGCATTTGGTTCTGGGTTTACCTGGGCCTCTGCGCTATTAAATTGGTAAAATGACCGATACCCAGCAATTGGATCTTGACCTTTGGCTGAATGAGGAAATTGTTCGACGCCAAAACCGCCTAAAGCTGAATTTCGAGATTATCCTCGGTGAGGTTGCAGATTCATTTACCCAAAAATCACTACAGGAAATCCACCCAAATTCAAAAGGAAAAAAACTCTCCCGTGGGAATGACTTGATGGGGCTACCCTATCAGGTTTTGGATTTTGTCAGGGATTTTGACTGGGAAATCGGCCTCAATTTGCGGCTTCTTAATTGGTTTGGAAAGGGATTTTATCTTTTGGCATTAGTTGGGAAAAGGGATTTTGGAAAAATAGACTTATCCAATTCTCAGTTTGAAATTTGCAGATGGGAAAACCCATTTGATTATCCCGAACTAATTTCAGAATCCTCTTCCAATCCAATTAGCGGTCAACCCGAATTTATCCAATGGGCAAAAAAAATCGATATTGTTCCTGAGCCAGATAAGACCAAAGACATACTGATTGAAGAAGTAAAAAAAGTCTTTACAATACTTCAGGAGCATCTGGCAAAAAACCAGAATTAAGTTATTTTTAAACAGGATTTAAATTCATCCGTACAATACAACCGATTGTCCGTTTCAAATAATTCTGAAAATTAAGAGTTATCTTTTTATCAGAAGAAAACAGTTATTTATGAGATATTCCTTCATCCTCTTTTTATTTATAAGTCTTCGGCTTTTTGGACAGGAATCAACCGTGGTTAAACTCTATAACCAAGACTCCACTATTTTGGCTACAGGAGTGATGGCCAATTCGAAAATGGAAGGATTGTGGAAATACTATAATCTTACTACCAACACCTTGATTTCGGAAGGGACTTACAAAGGTGGAGTACGTGAAGGAGTTTGGAATACTTTCAATTCAGCCGGAAAACAAATATTGAAAGTAGAGTATAAAAGTGGGAAGCTCTTTGGCCAAGCACAAATTTTCGATAACGAAGGCTACCTAAAAAGGCAAATGATCTTTCAAGATTCTGTTATAGTAGGGAAGTTTATTGAGTTTTATGGGAAAGAAAATCAGCCGTCTTACGTAGAGCCAGACCAGGTGTTTATAGAAGGTCAATATGAGAATGGAAAGAAAACAGGCCAATGGATAGAATTCCACCCCTTTGGTGAAGTTGCCAAGCGAGAATTTTATGTAAATGACCTAAAAGAAGGCCCATATCTGGAATATGATCCAAACGGAGAACTTCTTACAGAAGCTACCTATAAAAAGGGGAAACTGGAAGGTGGGTATAAATCCTATAGTTTCCTAAACTATGTTGAAGAAGAAGGTGAGTATAAAAACGGACATAAAATAGGCCAATGGCTGAGGTATTTTCCTGCGACAAAGGTTATTTCCGCCGAGGAATATTTTGACGAAATTGGAAATCGGGTCGGAGTTTGGAAATATTATTATGAGAACAAGCGGCTCGCCAGAATCGAAAAATATGAAAACGGCATTGCCGTAGGAACTTGGGAGGAATATTTCCCCAACAGATCAATCGCAAAAAGAAAAACCTATGAGTTAGGTGTGCCTGTTGGAGATTATGTTGAATACCATAGTTCAGGTGAACTATCTGTAACTGGACAGTATGAGAATGGTATGAAGACAGGGCTCTGGAAAAGCTATTTTCCAGACGGAGTTCTCTACTCTATTGGGGAATACCGGAATGATCTCAAAAGTGGATTATGGAAATATTTCAACAAAATTGGGATTTTGATTGCAGAAGGAGAATATAGTCTAGGTCTAGAAAACGGGCAGTGGTTTTATTATTATGACGGTGGACAGCTCAAATCCGTGGGAAGCTATGAATTGGGTTTTGAAAACGGAATCTGGGGGCTTTTTTATGACAACAAACAACTGACTCAGGAAGAATTTTGGGACAACGGCCGATTGATGAATGTTTCTGACTACAATTCTTACGATGGTAGCAAAAAATACGACAAAGGAACTTTAAAAGACGGGGATGGAACCCGAATCACCTATTATATTAATGGTAAAAAAGAATCTGAAGGCAATTTCAAATCTGGAAAAGCGGAAGGAACCTGGACCTTTTTCCATGAAAACGGCAGAAAAGCTTCCGAAGGACAAATGATAGACGGTAAAAAAGAAGGGGCTTGGAAATATTACAATACAGCAGGAAGACTGGAGGACCTCATCAACTATAAAAATGACGAGGTAGTACAAAATCAATTAGAGCCTCTAATTCAGTTTTAAAACTTTTACTCTTTTCAATGGTTTTAGAAAGAAAAAGCCATGTTTAAAATATTTAAAAAGAAAAGTGAACTCGAAAAGCTGAAGGAACAATATGCAAACCTGCTTTCTGAAGCTCACAAATTATCTCATATCAATCGGACGGCATCAGATAAGCTTTTGGCAGAGGCAGAGAAAATTGGAATAAAAATCGATCAAATCAATCAGAAATCATAAAAAAAACAGTAAAGGAATAATTCATATATTTTTGATATTCAATTAATTATATTAAATTAAATTCCTTTTATGGTAATGTCCGGAAAGATTTTTTTTCTAAGTTGATTAGTAAATTTTAAGGGTGATTAAGTTTCGGACATCTATTTTAACCTTTTTGAAAGCCCGGGATACCGGGCTTTTCCTTTAAATTATTTTCTTGAATAATCGTCCTCCAAGCGAACTATATCATTTTCGTCTGAGGGGTTTTGAGGATCAGAATGCACCCAAATTTCGGCCACGACTCCCCAATTTTCCATGCCGACCAGCCTATGCCTCTCCCCTTTGGACAATGAAACAGTCTCCCCGGTTTTCATGAACTCCAAAGGTCCCAGATTATCATCTTGGCTTCTTACAATTCCCGCATCTCCACTAATCAGTTTCCAAAGCTCCGAGCGTCTAAAATGATATTGCCAAGATAGTTTTTGATGTGGGGCAACCAACAAAAATTTCGGACTTAGTTTTTGACTAAGTTGCTGCTCCGACATTTCTACATCTTGGAAAAACTTGTTTTTAAATTCCCTGATTTGTTTTTCATCTATCACAAAAAAACCTCCCCAAGGCCGAGCTGAATCCTTTTCTGAAATTCGTAACCCCTCCTGCCTCAAATACTTTTCCACCTGCTCAAAAACCTCTTCTTTCGAAGAAGCAGGACTAATTTCATTCAAAATCATATAGCAAACTTATTTTTGCCCAAACATAAAAATTTTGCCTCTCAAGAGCTAACTAAAATTAAAAGCAACGAGTATATGCAATTATCAGGTCCAACATTTTGATTCCATCTAACTGACTCAACCTCCTCTCTCTCAAGCTTAAAATCGAGAACAAATTTTATATCAAACCTAAAATCTTTCCCCATTTAATCCCCAGAATAAAAATAAATTCAATTTCCTCTATTTATCTACCTGTTCTTTCCTGATTTTTTTCTGAAAGTATTTTTTGAAACCTAAAAATTCCCTTAATTCAGGCATAACTTAGAATCATGAACCTAATAAACCCGCAATCGGTAATCGATAAAATGGAGGGGGTGGTTGAAATCAAAAGCTACCTCAACAAAATCAAAATCATTAAAAACCTTTATCTAAAAGGTGCCAATACCGCTAGTGAAATATGCTCAGAAGTGGGCATTTCCCTTCCAACTGTCAACTCCCTGCTCAATGACCTTATGAGTTCCGGAGAGGTGATCAAACACGGAAGAGCTGAATCCCAAGGAGGGAGAAAGCCTGATCTTTACCGATTGGCGGAAAACGCATTCTATGTTCTCTCGGTGGACCTCTCCAAGTTCAATATGAATCTGGCTTTATATTCCTGTACCAATGAACAGGTCCACACTAAAGAAAGCCACAAAATTATCCTAAACAATGAGAAGGATACTTTTGATCAAATCTGTGAATTAATCGAAAAATACCTTGTATCAACAGGAATCCCTTCTGATAAAATAATTGCCATAGGCATATCGATGCCAGGCTTGGTGGATTCCAAAGGAGGGGTGAATTATACCTACCTAAGGTTTGGTAAGAAAACTTTATTGGAAAACTTCGAGGAAAGATTCCAGAAAAAGGTCTTTCTGGAAAACGATGCAAGGGCAATGACCTTGGCGGAATTCAAGTTTGGTACAGAGCACAATCACAAAAACGTACTGGGATTATTTGTAGGTTGGGGCATTGGCCTTGGGATTATAATTGATGGAAAAATCTACCAAGGTGCATCAGGTTTTGCGGGCGAATTCAGTCACTCCCCGATTTTTGAATCCCGGGACGTAACTTGCTCCTGTGGCAAAAAGGGTTGTTTGGAGGCTGTAGCATCCGGAACAGCCATTGTCAAAATGGCCGAAGAAGCCATCAAGTTGGACAAGGACAGTATTTTGGCTAGAATGGTCAGGGATCATCAAGAAGAACTTGAACCTGGAATAGTTGTAGAAGCCGCATTGGCAGGTGACCAACGAGCAATTACCATTCTATCGGAAGCAGGACTTGATTTAGGAAGAGGTATTTCCATACTTATTCAATTGTTAAACCCAGAGTTGATTATTATCGGAGGTTCCGTGGCCGAAGCCCACCAATATCTCATTACACCTATTCAGCAGGCTCTCAATATCTACAGCATGGCGAAATCCAGAGAAAAAACAGAGCTGGCTCTATACAAATTAGGGAAAGATGTAGGTTTGATGGGTGGTGTAGCAGTGGTCAACGAACAACTCTTCGAAGATTTGATCAACAGGCTGGGGTAATCTCATCAATCTATGAAGTCTGAGGCTTTTAAATTTTCCAAGTTTCTTTTCTTAGGGACATTTTTCCTTTTTTTAGTCCCCAGTGTGATAGCCCAGAAATCTTTCTCCGGTGAATTCGAAAGAGTTTCCAATAGAAAATCTGGGATTAATTTTAAGAATCAACTTCTGGAAAATGAAGAAAACAACATTCTCCGTTATGAATATTTTTACAATGGCGGAGGGGTTGCAATTGGAGACCTTGACAATGACGGATTAGACGATGTTTTTCTAACGGGCAATATGGTTTCAAACCGCCTTTATAAGAATCTCGGAGCACTCAAATTTGAAGACAAAACCAAGGATGCTAAAATCGAAGGCAAAAAAAGCTGGACTACAGGAGTCAGTTTGGCAGATGTCAATTCCGATGGTCTTTTAGACATTTATGTTTGCTATTCCGGAAAGGAAAATTCCGAAAGCCGCAAAAACGAACTTTGGATCAACTTGGGAAACTTCTCTTTCGAAGAAAAAGCAGAAGAATATGGTTTGGCTGATCCGTCAAACAGTACTCAAGCTTTATTTTTTGATTATGACAGGGATGGGGACTTAGACATGTACCTGCTCAATCATCACATTCAGGTGATCAATGAACTCGAGTTTGACGAGGTGAAGGGTATTAGGCATCCAACTTCTGGAGACAAACTGTATAGAAATGACGGAGAAAAATTCACGGATGTAAGCCAACAAGCTGGAATCAAGGGTTCGGCCTTGGGTTTTGGCCTCTCTGTGATTGCATCTGATGTAAATGGGGACGGATGGCCGGATTTACTCGTCACTAATGACTATATCGAGCCTGATTACCTCTATATCAACCAAAAAAACGGGACATTTTTAGATGAAATGCAAAACCATTTCAACCACATTTCCCACTTTTCAATGGGAGCCGATATCGCTGATATCAACAATGACGGCCTTTTGGATATCTATACCTTGGACATGCTTCCTGAAAATAATGAGCGTCAAAAACTATTGTATGGGCCGGAAAATTACGAGCAATATGCTCTGATGATCCAAAAGGGTTTTTACCATCAAAACATGAGAAATATGCTTCAACTTAATGTTGGTGGTGACAATTTTTCGGAAATCGGACAATTATCAGGCATTTCCAATACAGATTGGAGTTGGTCCGCCTTGTTTTTTGACATGACCAATGACGGAAACAAAGATCTAATGGTCACCAATGGCTACTACAGGGATTACACCAACCGTGACTTTTTGAAATACAAAGGAGATTATTATTTCAAGCAGGCTGTGGCGAATGAAAAAGCCGATACACTCCATCTTGTGACAAGCATGACCTCTACTCCTATTCGGAATTACCTTTTTGAAAACAAAGGCAATCTTAAATTTGAAGATAGATCAGAAGCATGGGGATTTGATTCCCCGGTTTTCTCAAATGGAGCTGCCTATTCCGACCTCGATAATGATGGGGATTTGGACCTGATCATCAACAACCTGAATGAAGCCGCCGGAATCTTTGAGAACAAAGGGACCAAGGGTAATTGGATACAAGTGAATCTCAAAGGCCCTAGCTCTAACCCATTCGGGATTGGAGCAAAAATTCAGTTACGCTCCGGAGGAATCACCCAGTTTGTCGAACATTACCCTGTAAGAGGATTCCAATCTTCGAGCACCTACAGAGTTCATTTGGGAATAGGAAGAAATTCATCTATTGATTCTTTAACAATCACTTGGCCTGACGGATCTAATCAAATTATTAAAAAACTGAATATCAATAGTATAAACAACATTGAATATTCTTCTGACTCAAAATTCTCAGTCCGGACAATTAGTCAAAACCCAATCCTGAAAAAGTCCGAACTAACTGTTCCTTACCTTCCCCATGCGACTGGTTTTAACGACTTTAAAAGACAACCCCTAATGATTTCCATGCCCAGCGCTATCAGCCCTGTCCTGGCTCAAGCAGACTTAAACCAAGATGGAAATCCGGAAATTTTTATTGGTGGGACCAAGGGAAAAAAAGGTGGGATTTTTAGTTTTGACGGAACCAACTGGACCAATTATTCCGGGTTTAATTCCTCTGATGAATTTACAGATGCAGTGGCGATTTTCGAGGATTTCAACGGAGATGGGGCTGTAGATCTTTTTATCGGTAGTGGGGGTTTCCACGATTATATCAGTTCGGACGAATCACTTTCAGATCGTTTGTATTGGAATGATGGGAATGGAAAATTGACCCGGTCCAGAAATTTCCCCGCATATACCATCAGCACCGGTGCTGCTGTGATATTGGATGCAAACGGAGACGGACACCCAGATCTATTCGTAGGTGGGAAAGTAGTTCCCGGTAGATACCCCCAAATCCCTGACAGCAAGTTATTAATCAATGACGGTACAGGGAATTTCACAGACCAAAGTGAATCTTACCTTCCTGAAAATGGGAAAATAGGGATGATCACCGCCTCAGTAGCTCAGGATTTAAATGGAGATGGATTAGATGATTTGGTTATAGTGGGCGAATTCCTTCCTATTACTTTTTTAATCAACCAGGAAGGGCAAAAACTAACAGACCAAACGGAATATTACATATCAAATCAGCTCTCTGGTTGGTGGTCCTCTTTAGCACAAGCCGACATGGACCAAGACGGAGATTTGGATTTAATTGCTGGAAATTTTGGAGAAAATTCCCAATTCAAAGCCAGTGATGAAAAATTGCTAAAACTTTATGCGGCTGATTTTGACCAAAATGGATCCATAGATCCTATTTTGGAATGCTTTATAGGTGGACAAGCCTATCCATTTCCAAGCAGAGATGAGTTACTGGATCAAATGGTAAGCATGCGCAGTAAGTTTACGGATTATGCATCTTATGCCAGCGCCAAAATGGGAGATTTGTTTTCCGAGGAGGAATTGCAAAATGCCCAACTTTTGGAAGCAAACACCCTGGAGTCTTACTATTTGGAAAATACCCCAAATGGTTTTATTCCGCACAAACTGCCTGTTTTGGCCCAATCTTTCCCGCTCTTTTCTATTCTTCCATTGGACCTTAACCAAGATGGCAATATGGATTTGGTTTTGGGAGGAAATCAAAGAAACACCAGAATTCGAATTGGAAATATTGATGCTGGATTGGGTTTGGTTCTTCTTGGGGATGGAAACGGGAATTTCAAAACCCTATATAGTAATGAGTCGGGTCTTTCGATCAAAGGGGATATCAAGTCGGTCCTCCCAATCTCAATAGGCCAAAAGAATCATCTCCTTTTTGGAATTCATGGACAAGCACTAGAACTTTATACTATCCATGATAATTAGGAATTCTCTTCTTTCTTTCCTGCTCACCATTTCGGTTATAATTTATTCCAATGCTGGAAATGCTAGGATTGATTTGCCAAAGATCTACAAAGAGCAGCTTTTTCATTTGACAGAAGTGATGGTAACAGATGTTGCAAGCCCTCCGGTAGCAGCTCGTATTTATGCCTATTCCACACTTGCCACATACCTAAGCTTAAAAAGCCAAAACCAAAGTTTTGCCAAGGGAGATCTATTGGCTCCTTCGAGAATTACCGGAGTCCAAATAAAAAACTCTACTCAATTGGCTTCTCCGGAATTCGCTGCCATATATGCCATGCTGAAAGTCGGCGAGGGAATTATGCCTTCAGGATATTTGCTTAGAGAAAAACAGGAAAACTGGATCAGTGAAGCACTAAAAAGCAAAATTATATCAAAAAAGAACCTTCAATCCCACTTGGATTTCTCTCAAGAAATCGCTGATCAAATCTTATCAATTGCCAAAAATGACGGGTATATCCAGCTTACCGCACTCACTAGGTACAGTCCAAAGCAAGGAGAAGGGAACTGGTACCCCACCCCTCCCGCTTACATTGCTGCTATAGAACCTGAATGGAGAACCATTCAGCCTTTTTTCCTTCAGGACCTTGATGAATTTGATCCCGAACCTATGGCAGCTTTTGACCTGAACGAGGGCAGTCCATTTCAAATCCAATTGATGGAGGTTTTTAATGTGGCAAAAAACCTTTCAGAGGAACAAAAGCTCATAGCCAACTTCTGGGACTGTAATCCATTTATGGTAGATTTTTCAGGTCACATGGCTATTGGCGTTAAAAAAATATCCCCCGGAGGCCATTGGATGGGAATTACTGGAATTGCCGCCGAAAAAGCCAGGCTGAGTTTTGCCGAAACTGCATATGTACATACCCTAGTCGGAATGACGCTGCATGATGCCTTTATTTCATGCTGGAAAGCAAAATACGAGACGGATCGAATCAGGCCCGAAACAGTAATCAACCGAGAACTGGATCAACGATGGAGACCACTCCTCCAAACTCCTCCCTTTCCAGAATACACCTCTGGGCATTCTGTTATTTCCCGTGCATCAGCCATAGTTCTCACAGGATATTTTGGGGATAATTTTTCTTTTTTGGACACGAGTGAAACTTATTTCGGACTTCCTTCCAGGTCTTTTGACTCTTTTCTTCTCGCTTCTGAAGAAGCCGCTATTTCCCGACTTTATGGAGGGATCCACTTTCGGGATGCCATAGAGGAAGGTGTCAAACAAGGAGAAAAAATTGGAAAATCGATTTGGAAAAGCATCAACCAATCTGAGTTGCTGACAAAGCAAACCCCTTAAACCTACCAACATGATTTCTTTATTCATTCCTTTTCTTTTTACACTTTTCAACTTGTTTCAGGTAGAAAGTGAGCCATTCAAATCAGAAGATTCTTCCCCAAACATCATTTTGATATTTGCAGATGATCTGGGTTACGGTGATCTTGGCACTTATGGGGCAACAGAATGGGAAACCCCAAACCTGGATCGACTGGCAAAAGACGGCACTAGATTTACCCAATTTTATGTACCTCATGCTGTTTGTTCAGCTTCCAGAGCAGCCCTTTTGACCGGAGCTTACGCCAATCGCTTAGAAATCTTCGGAGCATTGGATCACACTGCCAAACACGGATTGAATCCAGAGGAGACCACAATTGCAGAAATGCTTAAAGAAAAAGGCTATGCAACCGGAATGGTCGGAAAATGGCATTTGGGGCATTTGCTGGAGTTTCTTCCAACCAAACAGGGGTTTGATTCTTACTTCGGCCTTCCCTATTCTAATGATATGTGGCCTCATCATCCGGAAGCCAAAAACTATTATCCCCCGCTTCCACTGATTGAAGGGGAAAAGACCATTCAAACTCTTGACGATCAAAGCCAGCTTACAACTTGGTATACGGAAAAAGCATTGGAGTTTATAGATGAGAACAAGGAGAAGCCTTTTTTCCTATACCTGGCCCATAACATGCCTCATGTGCCCTTATTTGTTTCGGATAAATTCAAAGGAAAATCAAAGCAGGGACTTTACGGGGATGTGATTATGGAAATTGACTGGTCTGTGGGTGAAATCAGAAAAAAAATCAAGGAATTGGGACTTGATGAAAATACGTTGATCATTTTCACTTCTGACAATGGTCCCTGGCTTTCATATGGGGGACATGCTGGCCTCACGGCTGGATTGAAAGAGGGCAAAGGAACTTCCTGGGAAGGTGGTATCCGAGTTCCGGCCATATTTACCTGGCCTGGTAAGATTCCAGCAGGAACTATCCAAAATGAAGCAGCCATGACCATAGATATTTTGCCGACTATAGCTTCGTGGACAAACTCAGATTTGCCTTCCTTGAAAATCGATGGAAGGAATATCAGACCACTAATTGAGGGAAAGAAACAGGACTCCAAACCCTATTTTGCGTATTACAACAGAAACGAGCTGCAAGCGGTAATTTATGGAAAATGGAAACTGGTTTTTCCACATACATATAGGACTATTCCTGAGGGAACTGTACTAAGAAATGACGGGCTACCCGTAAAGTATACAAATATCAAACTCGAAAAAGCCATGCTATACAATTTGGAAGAAGACCCTTTCGAAAAAATTGATGTGGCAGAAGGTAACCCTGAAATTCTTGAGAAACTGGAAGCTTTTGCAGATGAGGCCAGACAGGACATGGGAGATGAACTGACCAAAACCATTGGCACAGGTTCAAGGAAAGCCGGAAGAATCAATCAATAAACGAAGAAGCCTGGATCATCCAGGCTTCTTCGTTTTTCCCTTAAGGAATCCATTTGATGTTCTTGAAATTAGGCTTTCTTTTCTCAAGAAATGCGTTCCTGCCCTCCTTCGCTTCTTCAGTCATATAAGCAAGACGAGTAGCTTCACCTGCAAATACTTGTTGCCCCACCATCCCGTCATCAGTTAGGTTCATGGCAAATTTCAGCATTTTTATAGAAGTCGGGGATTTTTCCAGAATTTCCTGAGCCCACTGATAGGCTGTATCTTCCAATTCATCGTGAGGGATCACGGCATTGACCATCCCCATTTCAAAAGCCTCCTGAGCTGAATAATTTCTTCCCAAGAAGAAAATTTCACGTGCTTTTTTCTGGCCAACCATTTTTGCCAAATAAGCAGAGCCATATCCTCCATCAAAACTGGTCACATCGGCATCCGTCTGTTTGAAGATTGCATGCTCCTTACTAGCCAAAGTCAAATCGCAAACCACGTGTAAGCTATGTCCTCCCCCAACTGCCCAACCGGGCACAACGGCAATAACAACCTTAGGCATGAATCGAATCAATCGCTGAACTTCCAAAATATTCAATCTATGATATCCATCTTCCCCTACATACCCTTGGTGCCCACGAGCACGCTGATCTCCTCCGGAGCAAAAAGCCCAACCACCGTCTTTAGGAGAAGGCCCTTCCCCACTCAGCAATACCACTCCAATAGAGGTATCCTCTTGAGCATCATAAAAAGCATCATAAAGTTCTGCAGTTGTCTTAGGGCGAAATGCATTCCTTACTTCAGGACGGTTGAAAGCAATTCGGGCTACACCATTACATTTTTTGTAGGTGATATCTTCGTATTCTTTGGCAGTAATCCACTCCATGATTTTCGTTTTGGTTAAAAATCTGATTTTTTTGCAAGATAACAGGCTTCCACGGAATTTGTTGATTCTTAATAGACCTTAAACTTACTTGCCCTGATCTTCTGAATGTTCCGGCTTATTTTCCAAAACCATAGCTTTTCCCAGCCTTCTGATTTTCAGAAGATTCCTGGGGATTTCCCAGAATTTGCCATTGAAGCGCTTCATTTTTGTAAAGAATGGCTTTCGGGAAAAGAAACTTTTACCCTACAAACTTCAGGTTCCACTGGGAAACCCAAGCAAATCCAAATTCATAAAAGCCAAATGATTGAAAGCGCCAAGGCCACTGGTGAATTTTTCAAAATCAATCCCACTATGAACTTGCTTTGCTGTCTCAACCCCAGATATATCGCTGGAAAAATGATGTTGGTCAGGGCAATGGTCTGGAATTGTAATCTTCTTTTGGTTGAGTCAAGCTCGAATCCCTTATCAACTATCCCCAGTGGGTTTGAACCAAATTTCATAGCCCTAGTACCACTTCAAGTACAAACCCTATTGGAAAATGAAGAATCTACTAAAATCCTTCAAAGGATAAAAAATATCATTATCGGAGGAGCTCCTATTCATTCTGGGCTGAAACAAAAACTGGAGGACTTGCAAATCCATGCCTGGCAAACTTATGGAATGACCGAAACCGTCTCCCATATCGCCCTAGCCCCCATCAAAAGCGGGGAGTTACATTACCAAATTCTTCCGGGCGTAGAAATTGGCACCGATTCCAGAGGAGCATTGTGGATCAAAAGCCCCATGAGTAATGAAGAAAAAATTCAAACAAACGATTTGGTTCGGCTTGACTCCAAGTATAGCTTTTCCTGGTTAGGAAGGGCGGATTTTGTCATCAATTCCGGGGGAATAAAAATTCACCCTGAACTCTTAGAATCCAAAATGGAACCCAGTATCCATTATTATTTTCCAGGATCTCTTTTTTTTCTTTCTGGAAAGCCTGATGAAAGGCTTGGGCAAAAACTTATACTGTTAATTGAAAGCCAAGAAAAAGATCCCGAAAAAATTGATTTGTTGTTGGTTGATTTGAAAAATAAAGTAACCCGTTTCGAATTCCCTCGTGAAATACGGTTGATTGATAAGTTTGATCTAACTCCAAACGGAAAAATCGACCGGATCAAAACCCTGAGTAAAGCATGAACCTGATTTTCATACTGTTGACATTTATCCTTCAGCTGTTGATCCCTGTCCAAGAAACCGGGCAAATCGAACTCCAAATAAGTAATACTAGATCCAATCGGGGAATTATTCGAGTTTTGATTTTTAGGGATTCTGATGGATTTCCTGAGGAAAGATCAAAGGCATTTCAGGCTTTGTCACTCCCTGTTCTGGACCTGAAAAAAAAACATAGCATCAACGAACTTCCTCCCGGAAAATATGCGCTTTCAATTTTCCACGATGAGGATGAAAACGGAGAGATGCGAAAAAATTCTCTGGGCTATCCACTGGAAAAATATGGATTTTCCAACAACCCCAAAGTTCTCTTCAGCATCCCTTCATTTGAAAAATGTGCTGTTCAAGTTGGAAAAGGAGAAACAAAACTCCTTAAAATTGAACTTCGCTAATCGATATTTCTCAACCAACCGGTAATACTGTTCCTTTCCTTTCTAGTCGGTAAAACTTCATGAGGAACTTCAGCACTTAAAAATACGACCATGCGACCCGGCAAAGGCAAGAAATCCTGAATGGATTCAGTACCGTCCTCATTGGGAATGTACATTCTCAAAGCCCCCTCATCCTCCTCTGTCCAGGAATCATTCAGATAAATAATCACAGTGACTATTCTATAAGGAACTTGCTGAAACTGATCCAAATGCCTCTTGTAAAAGGAGCCAATTGGATAGCGGGCAAAATGCGCTTCAAATGATTTGAGCCCTAAAAAACAGCGCCTGTTGAGCGTAAGACGAATTTGATCTACCAAGTCGAAATAGGCTGACTGCAAAGGGCTCAGATTGTCCTGCTCCAACCACAGCACCTCATCACTCCGGATTTCAGGCCTGACCTGTTTATTTTCCCCTGTTCCAATGGCAGCTTTTCTAAACTTACCACTTTCCAGTAAATCTGTTTGCTCATCCAAAAGGGCCTTTCGGAAAATCTCATCCACCAAATCATCTACGACGACATAGGACTTTTCATAAATTTCGCTTGCAATGCGTTCCAGAATCTCTTCCATATCGAGACGTTATGAATGCAAAATAAAAGCTTAATTGGCTGAAAAAATATACTTTTGTGCAAAGTAAAGTAGATGAAACCCACAAAAGAAAAAATTGATGGGATCGTACTCGAATACGATTCAGGAATCATACCTCCTCCCTACAGCCATGTCTTCCGTCTTTCTCTGGATTGGGGCGCCGGTTCCCTCAAAGCCAAACTGGACTTGCATTACACAGACCGAGAGGAACTTTCTGAAGAAGAAATTTTGGATGAGGGATTTACTGTCAACGATGATTATTCCTATCAAGGCTCCCTGAACAATATTTGGATTGACCCAATTCTAGAACTTTTTCAAAAAACGAAATGGAGCAATAATATGCTGGAAGAAGGAGGGATCATGGTCGGTACCAAAACTGGAAAGTCCTCCTCAGAGCTAAAGGCTCCATCAAATCAGGAAGAATGGCAATTAATGGCTCAAGACCTAATCCAGGCCATATATGAAACCACCAAAAAAGAGGCCCCTCTCCAGGTAAAATACAGACGAATCACTCATGAAGATTCAGTGGACTGCTCCTTAACGGTCCATTTTTCAAACAGGGAAGTCTCCTTTGTCCAAGGGGACAAGACGCGAAAAATCAACTGGGAATTTGCAATTCAATTGATGAAGTTGGTTTTTACTCCTGATTATCATTACGAATTGGCTAAAGAAGAACCCGGAAAAAAACGGGGAGCCTACATTGACTGTGGAGATGGTTATTGGCATGAATTGGGAAAGGGAGTTGTCAATATAGACCCCTCCTTTGATGCTGTAAGCAGGATTAGGTCGACCTTCGATGAACTGATAGATTAACAAAAAGCCCTGACTCAAATTTTGACTCGGGGCTTTTCTTGTTTCTTTTCACTTTTTTATTCTTTTCAAATCATCTTGGATATCCCGGATCATTTCCCCCAAATCATCGAGGGTCAGGGCTTTCTTTTTATCCCCCGGATTTGGAAAATCAGTACTTACAAAAGCTTTCGCTTCCCAAACTTCCAATACATCTTCCCCCCTAACATCAAATGGCTTGTAATGGTCATTATCGGAAACCAAAAACAACTTCCCGTTTTCCTCCAAATAATTGAAGACTCTTTTATAAACTACGCCTTCGGTCTGAGTGACCAAAACGTAGGTTCGACCACTCTTTATATCTTTTAAATGCTCTACAAAGGAACCAATCACGATGGTTCCGGGAACTAAGGGGAGCATGGAATCCCCTGCAAGTTCAAAGGCTCTGTAGGTAGCCTGTCTTGACAAATTAGGTAAATGAAACTGGGGCAAAGACTCCATATATTCAGGGTCTGCATACCCGTTCAGATATCCAGCAGACGCTTTCTGCCCTACAAGAGTAATGTTTTCATTGTCATCAGTATCTGCTGCAATAGTTAAAATTCTGACCCCTTTTTTTTGAAGGGCCCTTCTACCATGGCTTTCAATATCATGCTCAAGCAGCTCTTCCAATCCCACCTCAAGAACATCACACAATCTCTTCAGAGTAAACAACTTAGGCTCGGACCTTCCATCTTCATAGGCAGATATCATGGTTCTCTGCACATCCAATTGATCCGCAAGTTCATTTTGGGTGATTCCCTTTTGCTTACGCAAAAACCGAAGGTTTGAAGCAAGAAAATTCATGCTGAGAAAAGGTAAAAATCATGGTCTTCTGACGCGGGAGCCACAGGAAAAAAGGGGTTAACTTTTCTGGATGCTAGCCTTCTTTCTTCCAACCTATTCTTGATTTCTTCAATAATATCTCCGACCGATTTGGGTTCGGTGACCAAAAGGTATCCATACTGGGGCTTGACCTCATCTTCTACAAAAAACTTAACCTGAAAATTGCCTGAAGCAAGGGTCTTGGTCGTGATGCTGATTTTCTCTGATTTTTCCATAATTGACAATTTTAACTCCTGCTAAATTATAAATGTTACTTTTATTAACATCGAAATGATGAATAAAATAACATTTTTTACTGACGATAATTGTCAAAGATTCTTTTTTAGCCCCCAACCAGCTAAAAACCAGTACACTAAATCAAAATTTACATGAAAGGATTCTATTCATTGGTGATTTTGACCGCTTAGCCTAAAAGGCGCCAATTTGCGAAACTGACCGCTTTTCTTTGTAGTTAGAATTATTGAACCCTTCCAAAACCTTGGAAGAATGCGGTGAAACCCCATTAAACCAACTAGATGAAGTACTATCTAATTATCCTTTTTTTTGCTGCCAGCATCGGCTCCATAAATGCCCAGTCCTTTACTTTAAAAGGCAAAATCCAGCAGGCAGGAACTAATGAGACTATCCCCAATGCGACTGTCCTTTTGCTCAATTTGCCTGATTCCACACAGGCAGATGGTATGATATCGGATTTAGATGGTTTTTTCGAAATAAACAACATCAGAGAAGGCGAATACCTTCTCAAAGTGCAATACCTGGGCTACCAAAATTTATTAAAAAGTATTACTGTAAATCGGGATTTGGATCTGGGAAATTTATTCCTCAAAGAAGAAGCTACCGCTTTGGAGGAGGTGACCATTTCTGCTCGAAGATCTTTGAGTCAGCAAAAATCTGACACCACCATGTTTAATGCCGACGCATTTAAAACCATGCGTGATGCCAGTGCCCAAACCCTAATCGAAAAACTCCCGGGAGTAACCTCCGAGGACGGTTCTCTTCAGGCCCAAGGGGAAAGCATTGCCCAAATTTTGGTTGATGGAAAGCCTTTTTTTGGAGGGGATGTAAAAACAGCCCTACAAAACCTTCCTGCTGAGGTGATTCAGGGAATTGAAATCTTTGATCAGCTCAGTGAGAAAGCCAGACTTAGTGGTTTCGATGATGGTGAGCGTATCAAGACCATCAACATCATCACCAAACCCAACCGTCGAAAGGGGCAATTCGGAAGAACATCCGCAGGCTATGGCACGGATGACCGCTATGTGGTCGGTGCCAGTATCAATGCCTTTGACGAAGATCAGAGAATAACATTCACCGGACTTTCCAATAATATCAACCTGACTGATTTCTCAGCAGATCCAAATGCCCAAGACAATGCCAGACCACAAAATGGAATCATCAAGACAAATATTGCAGGTCTAAACTATTCCGATCTTTGGGGTGAAAAAATCAAAGTTTCTGGAAGTTATGTTTTCAGCAGAAGGGAAAACATAGGTCAAACAAACCGATTTCGGGAATTCCTCACCGGGAATGAGTCGAGCCAGTTTTATGATGAAATCAGCAATGACCAAAGGATCAACAATCAGCACCTCTTCAACCTAAGGTTTGAATACAACATTGATGAAAAGAACCGGTTCCTTTATATACCGAGATTTTCCGCACGATTTGAGGATGAAAATTCTGATTTTTTTGGTGAAACCAACAATGGAACTGACCTGATCAACACGGTAACCAACAACCGAACTGCAAAAAACAAGGATTACGATCTGTTTAACCGGTTCTTTTACAGTCATAAATTTGACAAGCCTGGACGTACCATGACTGTAAGGGCTCGATTGGCGAATAATGCCAATGAAGACCGTGCAAGAAGAACCGCTGAAAACCAGTATTTCGAACCCGACCCCAGAACGGAAATCATCAACCAGCGAATCAACAGGGATAGAACCGGGCTTTCCTGGGAAACAGGAGTTTCTTTTACCGAAGCTGTGAGTGAGAGGAGTCAGTTTGAACTCGAGTATGAAATCGGCAACCGAATCAATGACTCGGACCAGTTGATCTATGATGTATTGGGAGAAGGAATTGGAAGTCCAGAGTTGATCATTGATACTGCACTCAGCAATACATTTGAAAGTAAATTCCTGACTCAGGAAGTGGAACTTGGATACCAGTATAGCAAGGACAAGTTCAGACTTCAGACAGAAGGTCAGTTCCAACATGCCCAATTGGACAATGAGCAGGGATTCCCTCAGGCCTTTCAGCTTAAAAGAACTTTCCAAAGCTTCTTGCCTACTGTAAGAATAGACTACAAGTTTTCTGAAAACACCAACTTTGAATTCGATTACGATACCCGAACCAATGAACCATCACTCAACCAGTTGCAGCCTGTAGTGGACAATTCTAATCCACTTCAACTGAGAACCGGTAATCCTGAGCTGAACCAATCTTATAGCAATAGACTTCGGGTAAGGTTCAGAAGTAACAATCCCGAAACCGATCAAAATTGGTTCCTTTTTGCTCAGTCTTCCTTTGTGAAAAACACCATTGCCACCAGTTCTTTTATTGCTGAAGAACCAACTGAGGTTCAAGACGGGATCATTCTAGCGCCCGGCTCTCAGCTATTCAAACCTGTAAATCTTCAAGGCTATTGGGATTTCAGGTCCTGGATGAGCTATGGGATGCCGTTGGACTTTATCAAGTCGAATCTGAACATCAATGCCGGAGCAGGAATCACACGACGCCCAACTTTAGTGAATAATACCAATGGATTCAACAATTCCAGAAGACTCAGTACAGGGCTTTCTCTTAGTAGCAATATCAGTGATCAAATTGATTTCAATATCTGGACAAGATTTTCCTTCAATCAGGTGGAAAACACGCTCAACCCGAACCTAAACAATAATTTCTTTAACCAGCGGGGCAGAATCAACTTCAATTGGATTATCTGGGAAGGATTTGTTTATAGACTTGATCTCAGCCATCAAATCAACTCAGGGCTTTCTGAAGGATTTGACACCAATTTCACTTTGGTGAACATGAGTTTGGGCAAAAAAGTCTTCAATAATCAAAGAGGGGAAATCAGCCTGAATGTGTACGACTTATTCCGTCAAAACAACAACATCCGTAGAAATATCACTGAAACCTTCATTGAGGATGTGCAGTCCAATGTCTTGCAACGCTACTTCATGTTGACTTTTTCCTATAACATCCGAAGATTTAGCAAGGGAATGGATATGGATGATTACAATGAAATGATCAACACAGGAGACCCTGTAAACAATGGCAGAAGAGGTGATTGATCTAGCGCCACTGAAAACAAAAAGAACGCCCCGAAAATTGAATTTTCGGGGCGTTTTTTTATTTGCCGAATTGCTTTTTCAACATGGCAAGTTTCTCCGCCATTGTTCCTCCCTCCTCTTTGTCTACCTTACGCTGAACAGGTTTTTCGCTACGTTTTCCACGCTCTGCAAATGGGTCGGATTTCATACTCAATCCAATTCGCTTTCTGGGAATATCCACTTCCATGACAGTAACCTGTACCTTTTGGTTGACGCTGACTACTTCATTTGGGTCTTTCACAAATCGATCAGCCAAATGACTCAGGTGAACCAGTCCATCTTGGTGTACCCCTACATCCACAAAAGCACCAAAAGCGGTAATGTTAGTGACAATTCCCGGAAGCTTCATTCCAGTTTTTAGGTCTGAAATACTATTCACCCCTTCTTCAAACTGAAAGATCTCAAAACTTTCCCTTGGGTCTCTCCCTGGTTTTGCCAATTCTTCCAAAATGTCCTGCAGGGTCGGTATTCCAACTGTTTCTGACACATAATTCTTCAAATTGATTCTATTTCGGAGTTCATCAGAATTCATCAAATCATGAACAGAGGCCCCAAGGTCCTTGGCCATTTTTTCCACCAGTTCATATCGCTCGGGATGCACGGCAGAACTATCCAAAGGGTGTTTTGCTTTTCTGATTCTAAGGAACCCAGCAGCCTGTTCAAAAGCTTTTTCTCCCAATCTCGGAACTTTGAGCAATTGGGCTCTACTGGAAAAAGGCCCATGCTGATTTCTGTAATCCACGATATTCTGTGCCAAAACAGGCCCCAAGCCTGAAACATAGGTAAGGAGTTGCTTAGATGCCGTATTGACCTCCACTCCCACTCCGTTTACCGCAGAAATCACAGTATCATCCAAGGCATTTTTCAAAGCACTTTGGTCCACATCATGCTGATATTGTCCTACACCAATGGACTTAGGATCGATCTTCACCAGTTCAGCCAATGGATCCATCAACCTTCTGCCTATGGAAACTGCTCCTCTCACCGTCAAATCCAAGTCCGGGAATTCTTCCCTTGCCACTTCCGAAGCGGAATAAATGGATGCTCCGGATTCATTGACCATAGTAACTATTACGGACTTTTGAAGCCCCAAGCTTTTCACAAAAGCCTCGGTTTCCCTTCCTGCAGTTCCGTTACCAATTGCTATAGCCTGAATATCATATTTCTCCACCAGGCCTTTCACTGCCAGCCCAGCTTCTGCTGTTCTTCTTTGGGGTTCATGGGGATAAATAGCCTCATAGTGTAGAAATTGACCTTGAGGTCCCAAGCAAACCAATTTACAACCGGTTCGGAATCCCGGGTCAATTGCCATCACTGACTTTTCACCCAATGGGGCCCCTAGAAGCAACTGTCGTAGATTTTCAGAAAAAACCCGAATGGCTTCCTCATCTGCCCGCTTCTTTGTCAATAGGCGGATTTCTGTTTCCATACTGGGTTTCAAAAGTCTTCTGTAAGAATCTTTTAAAGCAATTCTGACCTGATCCACAGCTGAATTAGATTCATTTTCGAGGATTTCCCTTTCCATCAAAGCCAATGCGCTTCCTTCTTCAGGACAGGAATCCAGCATCAAAAACAACTCCTTTTCTCCTCTTCTCATAGCCAATACCCGATGAGAGGGAGCGGTTTTGATGGGCTCAGACCAGTCAAAATAATCCTTGTATTTGATTGCTTCATTTTCCTTTCCAGGAATGACTCGAGAAGTAAAAACTCCATCCTCCAAAAAGAGCTTTCGCATTTTTTCCCTCAAGACAGCATTTTCATTCACCCACTCGGCTATGATATCTCTGGCTCCCTGAAGCGCTTCCTCTAGGGTTTTCACTTCTCTCTCCTCACTGATAAATTGCTCGGCTACCGCGTCCAGATCCATGGACTTCTGTTCAAAAATCTTTTCCGCCAAAGGTTCCAAGCCCTTCTCCCTCGCAATAGTTGCTTTGGTTCGACGCTTGGGTTTATAGGGAAGATAAATATCCTCCAACTTGGACATGGTCTCAGCCTCTTCTACTGCTTTTTTCAGTTCAGCTGTGAGTTTCCCCTGATCCTCTATGGACTTGAGTACAGCTTCCTTCCTCTTGTCAAGTTCACGCAACTGAAGCAGCCTATCCCGAACGGAAGCCACCTGCACCTCATCCAAACTTCCTGTAGCTTCTTTTCGATATCTTGAAATAAAAGGAACTGTAGCCCCTTCATCCAACAAATCCATGGTTGCTTTTACCTGTGAGGGCTTGACTTGAAGCTCCTCCGCTATTTTAATCTCGTAATTCATATCAAGGAGAAATTCGATCGTATTTGGTTTGCAAGATAAAAGTCCTTTTGGAGACAAAAAGGCTGAAATGTACAACTTGTCACTAACCAACTGTGATTGTGGATGTAAATTTGTATTCGAATTGAAATAAAGTAAAACGAGGGTTAGAAACTTAGCAAATTGGCATCCAGCTTCTATCCCTAAACTAAAAAAATATGGACTGGAAAAAAGAACTTAAATCCTGGGGTCTCATTTTATCATTCTTTGCGTTCCTGTATTTCACAGGACTTCTTCCTGTCATTCAGGGAGGAATTCAATCTGTTCTCTTGTCTACTGGTTTGATAAAACCTCAATTGGAACGGGTTGATTTAACCAATGAAAAATTTGATTACAGAGGTCAGTTTGTCGATTTCGAGGGAAATATCATTGACCTTCAGGATTATAAAGGAAAAACTCTTTTTATCAATCTATGGGCCTCTTGGTGCGGACCTTGCCGGGCTGAAATGCCCCACATTTCCGAGCTTTATAAATCTGTAAAAGATCAGGAAAACGTGGAATTTCTACTGGTAGGACTGGACAATGACTACGAAAAAAGCAAAAAATTCATAGAAGGGAAAAGCTGGTCCTTTCCTACTGCCCATGCCAGTTTCGGTTTGAACAAAAGCCTTCAAAGTGAATCCATCCCAACCACTTTGGTGGTTAACCCAGAAGGAAAAATCGTCTTTTATCAGGAAGGAATGAGCAACTTCAACACACCTGAATTCAGGGACTTCCTTCTGGCCCAATAAACCATTTCCTTCGTTTCTTAGTGAATTATAGGATTTTCATTGGCAGGAAAAAGGAATTGTTGTATTCTTATTTTCTGACCTGATAACCTATGAAAAAGTTCCTATTGGCAATTTGTCTAATTGCTATAGAGTCCCTGTCTGTACAGGCGCAAAACTCTGTGCTCTGGTATAAAAATCCTGCCGAAAAATGGGAAGATGCACTCCCAGTAGGGAATGGACGATTGGGGGCTATGGTTTTCGGGAATCCCCAAAAAGAACGCATCCAACTAAATGAGGATTCCCTTTGGCCGGGTGGACCGGATGATTGGGATCTAGCGGAAGGAAGACCAGAAGACCTGCAGCAAATCAGGAATTATCTTTTAGAGGGGGACAACCAAAAAGCAGATTCGCTTCTGGTACTAAAATTTTCCAGGAAAGGAATTACACGTTCCCATCAAACCCTTGGAGATTTATGGTTGGATTTTTCATGGAATAAGGTCAGTGAATACAAAAGAAGCTTAGATCTGGGATCGGCAATTTCCAAAGTTGAATTCCTCAGTGAAGGATATTCTGTACAACAGGAAGTATTTGCCTCTGCTCCGGATGATGCCCTCCTGATACGTCTCAAAACCTCTCATCCATCAGGGTTTAACGGAACAATCCGTCTGACTAGACCGGATGATGAAGGTGTTCCCACTGTCCAAACCCAAACCCTGAACGACAATCTTCTGGAGATGACCGGAATGGTCACTCAACGGGGAGGACAAATTGATTCCAAGCCCTTTCCGATTCTGCATGGGGTTCAATTTCGGACTTTACTTTTGGCACAGCATCAAGATGGACATATTCAAGCCTCATCCGACTCATTGGTGGTTAAAGGAGTAAGTGAAATCACCCTCAAGTTGGTAACTGCCACCTCCTTTTACCATGAGGATTTCACAAAATCAGCAGAGCTAGAACTGGACCGGATCGCTTACAAAAGCTGGGGAAGATTAGTATCTGCCCACCAAAGAGATTATGCTAGCTGGTTTGATCGAATGAGTCTTCAACTTGGGAATGAACCGACTGAGGACATCCCCACAGATCTGCGAATCAAAAAAGTAAAAGAGGGACAAACCGATCTTCATCTAGAAAAACTTCTCTTCGATTACGGGCGATATTTGCTCATTTCATCCTCCCGACCAGGTTCCAACCCCGCCAACTTGCAGGGACTTTGGAACCAACACATTTCGGCACCTTGGAATGCAGATTATCATTTGAACATCAACCTTCAGATGAACTATTGGCCTGCAGAAGTTACGAATCTTCAGGAACTACACCTTCCACTTTTTGATTTCACGGATGCATTAATAGAGAACGGGAAAAAAGCCGCAACTGTAAACTTCCAAATGAAGGGAGCCATGGTTCCCCACACCACAGACCTTTGGAAAATCCCTTTTCTTCAGGCAGCCACAGCTTATTGGGGGAGCTGGATCGGGGCCGGTTCCTGGCTTGGAAGGCATTACTGGGAGCATTATCTATTTACCGGAGACAGAAGTTTCCTGGAAAAAAGAGCCCTGCCCGCCATAGAGCAGCTGGCTCAGTTTTATTCAGATTGGTTGATTGTTGACCCAAGGGATGGAAAACTGGTCTCTGTCCCCTCCACTTCACCAGAAAACCAATTTATCAATGCCAAGGGACAAAAAGTTGCAAGCACCTTGGGAGCAGCCATGGATCAGCAACTCATAGAGGATATCTTTTCCATTTATCTCCAAATCTGTCAATTAACGGGCCATACCTCAGTATTGAAAAATAAGATCCAGAGGCAAATCCAAGACCTAAGACCTGGAATCCAACTGGGTTCTGATGGAAGAATTTTGGAATGGGACCAAGAATATGAAGAGCCCGAAAAAGGCCATAGACATATGTCCCATTTGTATGCCTTTCATCCCGGGGCATCCATATCTTCCCTTCAGACTCCAGAATACTTTGAAGCTGTCAAAAAGACTCTGGACTACAGGCTTGCCCATGGAGGTGCAGGAACAGGCTGGTCCAGAGCTTGGCTCATTAATTTTTCCGCAAGGCTTCTGGACGGGAACATGGCACATGGCCACATTCAAAAATTGATCAGCCAGTCTTTGTATTCCAATCTTTTTGATGCACATCCTCCTTTCCAAATCGATGGAAATTTTGGCTATACAGCCGGAATTGCTGAAATTCTGATTCAATCCCATGAGGATGGAATTATCCGCATTTTACCGGCCTTACCTGAATCTTGGGACCAAGGAAAGGTGAAGGGAATCAAAGCCAGAGGTGGCTATGTATTAGATTTCGATTGGAAAAACGGAGAACTGCTTCATCTCAAAATCCTTTCCCTCCTGGGGGGAAAAACCACACTAATGGTCGACGGGTCAGAAATTGAGCTGGAACTTCAAAAAGGAGAAAGTTTGGAGTTAGAATTCTAAGCATTGGGTCAATATCTATTGGGAATTAAGCAAAGTTTATCATCTGGTTAAATTAAACTTTGCAAAGTTCTTTTTCCGTGATTTCTCTTCAACTTAGAAATAAATCCTCCCTAAAAAGCTTATTTTCAAGAATAAATAAGAACATCTATGCACTTCCCAAAAATCCTCTTTCTGATATTTTTTTCAGTTTTGGTAATCAGCAACAGCATTGCCCAAGACATCCGGGTTTACAAGGAACCCAAATTCTCCTTCGATTGGACCCGGCCATCTTTGCATCCGGACAGGGTGATTTTAAGTTTTGGAGAAAACCCTTCTTCTGAAGCATCAGTCACTTGGAGAACCGACAGCTCTGTCAAAAAAGCTTTTGCCGAAATCGCTCCTGCCGCTGGAGCTCCGAAATTTTGGAGAAATGCAAAAACCATTGCTGCTTTATCTGAAACACTTGATTTTTCCGACATCCCTGATGCAAATAATACAGCCAGCTACCATTCAGTCAAATTTCAAAATCTGGAAGCCAACACGACTTATGCATACAGGGTGGGTGATGGAGAGCATTGGAGTGAGTGGTTTCAATTCAAAACTGCTTCTACAAATCCAGATGAGAAGTTCTCATTTCTATATGTCGGAGATGCCCAAAACTACATCTTGGAATTGTGGTCCAGACTCATTCGGGAAGGATTCAGAAAAGCTCCGGATGCCCGTTTTTTCATCCATGCCGGTGACTTGATCAACAACGCCCACCATGATCGCCAATGGCACGAGTGGTTTACAGCAGGAGGCTTCATCCACAGCATGGTTCCTACCATGTCAATTCCAGGCAACCATGAGTACGGTTTCAAAAATGAGTCCGACAGAGCTACCGGAACAAGAAGCCTCTCTGTCCAGTGGAAACCCCAGTTTACACTTCCGGAAAATGGGCCTTCCGGATTGGAAGAGACAGCCTATTTCATGGATTATCAGGACACCAAATTCATCTTTTTGGACAGCAATAAGGACTGGGAAAAGCAAGCACAATGGCTAGAAGAAATCCTCCAGAAGAATGATAAAAAATGGACTATTGTATCCTATCACCACCCCTTGTTTTCAGCATCCGCCGGCAGGGATAATGAGGCTCTTAGGAAGATTTGGAAACCGATTTTCGACAAATACAAAGTCGATTTAGCATTGCAGGGCCATGACCACTCTTACGCCCGGGGAAGGGTTTCTCCTGTTGAAAATATTATGGACGGAACCAACATGCGGGACAAAACTGGAACCGTCTATGTAGTCTCGGTCAGTGGAGGGAAAATGTATGGGCTTGATCCGAATGGTTGGGCAGGTTTGGGAGCCGAACGAGACCGGGCGGCTGAAAACACGCAACTTTTCCAGGTTATCACCATTGAGGGCAATCATCTTAAATTCGAGTCCTATACAGCAGTAGGTGAACTTTATGATGCTTTCGAACTGATCAAAGAGAAAAATGGACTGAATAAATTTGTAGAACATAAAGGAGAATTAGGTCCGGAATATCGCTTTGAAAACAGCATTCCCTATGAAGATCAACTCCCTAAAGAACTGGAATCACAGCTCATTAAGTCCCATCCGGATTTTCAAATCCAAAGGGTCAATTACGTTGATAAAGATGGAGAGATTGAATTTTCCGTTCAGTTAAAGAATAAAGAAGGACAGAATAAAAGCCTTCTATTGGATCGACAGGGAAATGTAATTGAAGAAAAATAAGGTTTTGGGAAACTATCCAAAGTACTTTGGTTGAATTATAGTGGTTTTAACCTATCTTTTAAAAAGTACACCCAAAATCACCATGCAGGACAAACGTAGAATCACTCTAAAGGATATCGCGAGAGATCTTGGAATCTCCATTTCCACTGCTTCCAGAGCCTTGAATTCCTATTCTGGAATTTCAGATGAAACCATCAAAATGGTGAAAGATTATGCTGAAAAACACAATTATGTCCCAAATAGCATTGCAGTTAATTTCAGAAAAAACAAGACACTGACCATTGGAATGATCGTGCCGGAATTGGTCCATCATTTTTTTTCTTCCGTAATCAGTGGCGCCATCTCAGAGGCAAACAAACAAGGATATAGACTATTGGTCAGTCAGTCCGATGAATCATTGAATAATGAAATCAGAGCCTGTAGAAGCATGTTGGCGGGAAGTGTGGATGGATTGATCATTTCCATTTCCAATGAAACACAAGAGGGAAGCCATATCCGTGAATTTCTGGATGAAGGAAAACCGGTAATCCAATTTGATAAAATCATAGAAAACCTAAAAACCCCAAAGGTCATCACCGATGACTTCGAAAGTGCCTATATAGCCGTAAAACACCTGATTGATCAAGGGTACAAAAAAATAGCCCACATTAATGGCCGCAAAGAGGTCAAAAACTCAATAGATCGACTTCAAGGCTACAAACAAGCCCTTTTGGACCATAGATTAGAATTCCGTGAAGATTGGGTTCCCCATTGTACCGATATCAGTGAAAAAGAAGGATTTGATTATGCCCAACAACTCATGAACCTTCCAACTCCCCCAGACGCAATTTTCTGCATCACAGACTTGGTAGCTTTGGGGGCACTGAACTTTCTAAAGAAAAATGGCTACAAAGTTCCTCAGGAAGTGGGAGTCATGGGATTTAGCAACTGGAAAATAGCCGAGGTAGTGGGTCCAGGCTTAAGCTCTGTAGACCAACATGGTTTTGAAATGGGTGAAAAAGCCACTTCTCTCCTTTTGGAATTATTGAAGGAAGGTTTAACAGGGGAAAACAAAACCTATAAAATCGATACGGATTTGGTCATCCGGGAATCTACCCAAAAATCATGACCCTATCTCCCCCCTTTTTCACCTTAATAAACAACTTCCAAAATCCTGAAGCCATAGGGCTCTAAAACCAGGTATTCATTATCCAATCCCACATATTGCCGGGAATCAGTCCAATGATCGTAGAGAACACTTGGGGCCACTCCCTGCTCCTTAAAAGCATACCAAGTAAGTAAAGCCGTTTCGCTTCCGAAGTTAAAGACACAATAAATCCGCTGTTCCCCCAAACTTCTCAAATAACCGGCAACATGGATGTTATGCGGACTCATCCAAACAATATTTTTATAATCCCCTATGGCAGGGAGTTTTTTTCGTATTTGAAGTAGCCTTTGAGTTCCCTCAAACACCTTGTTTTCTACGGTCCCCGGTTCTTTTCTCTTTTCTACACCTTCCCAATTAATGATGGGTCTGTGCATCCATCGGTTATCATAACTCTTCCCTGGATCATGCAGATAGCTGTAATCATTGGTCAATCCAAGTTCATCCCCATAAAAAAGCATGGGTAAACCTCCCAGAAAAATCGCATGAGCCTGCATCATCAGGATTTTCTGAACTGATTGGCTTATCATAAAAGAATTCCCTTCCTCCAGTGCCTTTTCCAAACCGCAAAGTGAAGCCATAGAACCTGAAATCCTGGCATCGCCCGTTTTGGGATTGGAAGAAAACAAAGCTCCTTTTGCAGGGCTATGCGGAAATTTCCCTGAATAATAATCCTTTAAGAAACTTCTATGCAAATAGGGATCTTTTCCCGTAGCCTTGATCATCCAGTCATCATAGCCCAGCCCAATGTCATCGTGGCATCGGGTGTAAGTGATCCAGCTGGTCCCAAAAGGCTTTTGCAAAATATCATTTTGGGCAGCTAGCATCACCTTGGTTTCTCCTGAAGCCAACATATCCCATTGAAGGGCCATTTGCGTAGCGTTGTAGGCAAAATCACATTCCCGAGCCGTATATTGCTCTGTTCCGAAATACTTCATGATTTCTTTAGGTGCTACAATGGCTTCTCCTAACAAAGCCATTCCAGGAGTCGCTATTTGTACTGCCTGCTTGATCAATCGAAGTAAGGTATGCGCTTTGGGCAGGTTCTGACAGCTTGTTCCAGACTCTTTCCAAATAAATGCCGGTGCATCAATCCTCAATAAATCCACCCCCAAATTGGCATAGAAGAAGATGTTCTCTAGCATTTCCTTTAAAACCCAGGGGTTTCTGTAATTCAAGTCCCATTGATAGGAATGGAACACTGTCATTACCCACTGATTACATTCAGGACTCCATGTGAAATTGCCCGGGGCACTTTCGGGGAAAATCTCCGGCATTTCTGTTTCAAACTGATTGGGAATCCATCGATTCTCATATATGTAGAAAAAGTCCTGATAAAATGGATCCCCGGCCTTCGCTTTTTCTGCCCATTCATGGCGATGTGAAGTATGGTTGAGAACTATATCCAACATCAGGTACATGCCCTGCTTGTGCATTTTCTTCCGAACCTGCTTGAGTTCGGCCAATGTACCGAATCTCTTGTCCACTTTCCTGAAATCAGACACGGCATACCCTCCATCACTTTCTCCCTCTGGGCTTTCGAAAATCGGCATCAAATGAAGAAAATTCACTCCTAACTCCTCAAAATAAGAAAGTTTGGTCTTTAAGGTTTTGAGATTACCGCAGAATCTGTCTACATATAAACTCATCCCTGCCAGCTCATTGCTCAAAAACCAATTCCCCTTTCCCAATTTTTCAGAATCTCTTTTACGCAGGGAATTTTCTCTCTCCAAATAAGCATCTACTATGCTCTCTATAAGTTTTTTAAAAAAAACTTCAAAATCATGGTGGCCTCCATAAATCTCTTCAAAAAGATAGAAGAGGGATTCATATCCCTCGATAAAGCGGATGGAGAATTCTTTGTCCCTTTTCTTGAGGTCAATTCCTTTTGCTGAAAAAACTTCCTCCAACAGAGGAGCTATACTTCTTATCGAATCCATTTATTTTTCAAATTCAATCAATGGCCGCCTGACAAGCCAACATTTTCGACTTTTACTTTTTTATTTTCCTTGATCAGAAGAGTAGCCAAGGCTGCAATCAACAGTAAAACACCCCCAAAAAGAATCGCTGCACCCGGATCATTGTTGAGAAAGTTTTTAGAAACAAAACCAAAGGTCAGAGTCTGCAAAATCATGGGGATTACGATCATCATATTGATGATCCCCATATACACCCCATAGCGCTCTTTCGGAATTTGGTTTACCACCAGCAAATACGGTACGCCCATCATACTTGCCCACGCTATTCCAAACCCGGTCATTGGTATAAACAAGGCATATTTATTTTCTAGTTGAGGAAAAATCAACAAACCAATACCCGCAAGGATAAGGCATAGAAAATGCACTTTTTTTGGGCCATATTTTTGAGCCATTCCTGCCAGGAAAAAAGCAGAGAGGAAGGTTACGATATTATACCAGCCATTGACCAAACCGGTCCAGCCCACTGCTTCTTCAAACAAAAGTTTATCCCCAGAAGGGGTTGTATTCCAGACAGATTGTGCAATACTCTTTGCGGCATTCTGCCAATAACAAAAGAGCGCATACCATTGAAACAAGTAAACTAGGGCAAGTTTCCACATCACGTTAGGCATATCCATGATAGACTCTATGATTTCCAGGTTTTGGGCAAATAGAATCCGAGTAGTTGGATTTCCCTCCGTCTTCTTCATCACTCTTCTCAATAAACCTTTGGAGAAAATGGACGGAATCAACAAAAGTATAAATACCAAATAGGCAAAAAGAGTGGTGAGAATGGAAAGAAAAAACTGAACGGCAGGATGTGGCATCCCGGCAGTTCTTTCCTTCAAAGCCACCAATTCCTCTGGTGTAGGTGGTATTTCAGGAGTTTTGGAAATACTCCACATTACCGAGGTGATGGAACAAACTGTACCCAAGAAAAAGGAAGCGTATACCCAATAGGGAAGTGAACCTGCTGTACCGGTAATGTATTTCTGGAAGACGAAGAGAGAGACATTGGCTAAGGTAATCCCAAGACCTGTAAAAAAACTCTGGGTCAAAAACCCGGTGCTATACTGTTCATCCGGAAGCTTGTCCGCAATGAGGGCCCGGTATGGCTCCATTGCTGTATTATTAGCCGCGTCCAACACCCAAAGCAGTCCTGCAGCCATCCAAAGTGAGCTACTGAAAGGATAGAAAAACAAACAGATGCTGCACATCAAGGCACCGATAAAAAAGTAAGGTTTTCTTCTTCCGTATTTTGGACTCCATGTATTATCACTAAGGGCACCGATTATGGGCTGAATCAGTAAACCTGTCATAGGACCAGCCAAATTCAAAATCGGGATTTCATCCGGCATGGCTCCCAACATGTCATAAATTGGATTGACTGCACTCTGTTGAAGCCCGAAACTATACTGAATGCCAAAGAACCCGACATTCATGTTGATAATTTGGGAGAAGGAAAGACGAGGTTTTGACATAGATAAATGCGTAGTTATTTTGGGTATGGAGTTTGAAATTCAAGAAAATTTCAAATTCGCCAAACTAACATACAAACTTTATCTCTGAAGAAAACCGGAAAACAATAGAAAATTAACGAAATATTTATGCAAACGATTGATTATTTTGACAAGTCTAAAAATTCATTAATCAACGTAATTTTCCAAATTCTCAATCGTGCCGTTTACCTTCCAAAACCTTGAACAAATGTAATACTGCAGGAAAAATCGCGTCCATAGATTCCTTTGCTCCGGCTGTAGAACCCGGAAGAGCCAAAACCAACATATTCTTGATCATTCCTGACACGGAGCGGGAAAGCATTGCCGTAGGTACGCGTTGCTGTCCATAATCTCGGATAGCCTCCTCAATCCCCGGTATTCTTCTTTCAATCAAAGACTCCAGAGCCTCAGGTGTTACATCCCGTGGGGAAAGTCCAGTTCCCCCGGTCAAAATCAATAAATCTATCCCTTGTTCTTCTTTCTCCCGGACCTGGCTTCTAATCAATTCTACCTCATCAGGAACCACCAAATAATCAGACACTTTCAACTTGAGACTTTCTAGTTTCTCAAGTATAGCTTTCCCTGCTTTATCCTCCCCTTTGCCTGAGGAAATAGAGTCCGAACAAACCATCACAGCAGCGTTGAGTCCAGAAAAATCCGTTTTCGAGTGGTCAGACTTCCCTCCTTTTTTATCCAGCAACTTAATTTGCTCAATACTAATCCCCTTGTCAATTGGCTTCAGCATATCATACATGGTCAGTGCTACTACAGATGCTGCATGCATTGCCTCCACTTCTACCCCAGTTTTGTAAACAGTATGAATCTCCACCAAGATTTTGATCTCCATTTCGCCCACCTCATACCTTACGGCTGTAAATTCCACGGGCAATGGATGACAATCCGGAATCATATCCGCCGTTCTTTTTGCTGCAAAAAGCCCAGCTGTTTTGGCCATTTCCAAAACATCACCTTTTGGGACAGTCCGGTTTTTGACTGCCAAAATTGTTTCAGGTGAACCAACCCTAACGATGGCCTGAGCGACTGCTTTTCGTAAAGTGGTGTTCTTATGGGTGATATTGATCATAACTGATTCTGGGAGATTTTTTGAGCCGAGATCATGTCTTGGATGAAATCTTTCAAATGCTCGATTTCAACATGGTCCATCAGGACAATTTTATACCATTCATTGTGCTCATCATGGGATTGAGGCACCAAGTTATATTTATGTGCAATGGCTTCAGGTACGGCAGCTGCCCGGATTGTGACAATGTTCATTTCCGGCTCTCGGAAATAAGGAATATTCAGAAGGTCCAATTGCTTACACAGCCAGTTGGTGCGCATTTTCAAAACTGAGATTTTCTCAAACCATTTATGGGGTCCATAGGTGGTCAAAATAGTCCAGACAGCAACGGCATTGGCCCCGGATCGGCTTCCACAAAGGGTCAAATCCATACCCTCTACGTATTGGGCTTCCTTGGTCAAAACGTTTTCAATTAAACCCTTCCTACAAACAAAAATCCCAGTTCCATAGGGGGCCTGAAGCATTTTATGTGCATCAATTGTCAAGGAGGAAATATCCGGGTTCTCAAAGTTTATCTGATTTTCAGAATCTGAAAAAGGATATACAAAACCACCATAAGCTCCGTCAATATGGATCCTGAACTTGGTCTGATGTGATTTCAAAACCTTCGCAAAAGGAATTGGATCATCTACCGAACCAAACATGGTGGTCCCCATATTAGCAATAGCAATAAAGTACTTTTTCCCTCTAGCCAAACAGGATTTTACAGCATTGTCTATAGCCTCCTCGCTGACTTCTCTCGTATCAGATTGAACCGGGATTTTTTCCCATTCCAACATCAACAAATTAGCTCCTTTAGGTATGGAATAATGGGTATCCTCAGAGGCGAGAATCACTATTTCATCCAATTGGGCTCCATATTTTTTAATAAACTCATTTCTATAGATCCAGAGTGCCTGGATATTGGCCTCTGTTCCCCCAGGGGATATGTAGCCGTCATAACTCCCCTCTTCAATCTTGAAAAGATCCACGGCAATCATATTCAGAACCTCGCGCTCCAGATCCTGGGTGCCTTTGAAGGCAAATTCGGAAGTACCAAAGGTATGGCAACCGATATGGTTAGGATTGGCAATATAGGTATTCAATACTGGCATTTCCCGAAGGAAAAGAGATTCATTGGTAAACACCTTTTCATCTAAGCGGGAAGCAGGGTAGCCTAGGTTGGCATCTTTAGAAAAGTCCACATTTTCTTTCAAAGCCTTCTGGACTCTATTAAGCCTTTCTTCGGCTGTCAGCTTTCTCCAGAATTTCATATTGATTTCCATACTCTACGTATTAATTGGGTTCATTTAGGTGTTTACTTTCCATACATGCCCGTCCGAATCGAGAATTTCCTTTCCCCAAACCGGAAGTTCGGCCTTAATTCTTTCTACCAATTCGTCACAGGCATCCATTGCTGCCCTCCTGTGCTTTGATGATGTGAACACAAAAAGGCAAATCTCCCCGACTTTCACTTCACCAAGACTGTGGTAGATATGCATACAAGTAAGCGGATATTTAGCAAAGATAGCCTCTCTAATTTCAAAAGCCTTCTCCAAAGCCATTTCCTCATAGGCGGTATAGTCAATGGCTACCACGCTTCCACCTTCTTTTTGGTCTGCTCTGACCTGACCTAAAAAAATGGAATGACCGCCAATGTCGGTTTTGCTACTGTGGTTGGCGATTGACTGTGCGATTTTCTCCGGAGAAATCGCTCCGGAAACAAAAATATTCTTGGGTGTTCTTTTCTTTTCAGACATAATTTATTCCTTTTTTGAGCTTGGGAATGCTAAAATTCCTCCCCGGACCGAATATATTTTTAATGTTGGCTCCAGACCCTGAAGTAACAGGGCAGCCTTTTTACTTCTCACTCCACTTTGACAAAACAACCAAGCCTCTTTCTTTCTCCCGGATAATCCTAGACCTTTCTGAATTTCTGAAAGAGGCAATTTCACATGTGAAAAATCTTCTAGTAATGGGAATTCTCCCTCTTCCCTCACATCCACCAAAACCGCTTCCTCGGAAAGTTGGGACAATGCTTGCTCCCAGTCTTTCTCCCTCACTCCCTCGCACATAAACTCGTAGTCCAAATTTTCGAATTCCTCTTTTGAAGCAGGCATCTGCTTGCGGGCATCCGGGTTTGGACTGATTGAAACCTCAAAACTCTGAGCAGAAAGACTGTTGAAAAACAAAACCCTTCCAGAAAGCACTTTGCCCAATCCCGAAATCACTTTGATTGCTTCTGCAGCCATCAAGGTCCCAATCGTTCCCGGCAATACTCCTAAAACTCCGGTTTCAGCACAATTGGGAACCTCTCCTAGAGCAGGTGGTTCGGGAAACAAATCCCTATAATTGACAGAATTTTCTCTATGATTAAATACGGAAACCTGTCCCTCATACTGATATATAGCTCCAAATACCAAAGGCTTCCCCAACAATACGCAGGCATCATTGACTAAATACCGAGTTGCAAAATTATCTGAACCATCTATAACCAAATCATAATCCCCGATGATCTTCAAGGCATTTTGGGGAGTGATAAATTCAGCAAACTGATCAATCGACAGATCCCGGTATTTTCCCTGAATATGACCTGCTGCTACCTCTACTTTTTTCCTTCCCAGGTCTTTCTCTCCATAAATAACCTGTCGGTTTAAATTGGAAACGGAAACGACATCCCCATCGACAAGTCCTATCTTTCCAATACCAGCTGCCGCCAAGTACAAAAGTATAGGACAACCCAGGCCACCGGCACCTATCAACAGCACAGAGGACCGGCTTAGTTTTTCCTGTCCTTCCTTACCAAAACCCGGCAATAGGATTTGTCTTTCAAATCGATCCATGCTGATTAGCCTCCTGAAAAAGGTGGTAAAAGTGCTACCTCTGCTTGCTCGGGAAGCCGCACATTCCCTACAATCAGGGTTTTATTGATCGCGATACTATATTTCATTTCTTTCAGATCCGGAAATCTCGCCTCCAATTCCTTGCGAAGACCATCAGTATCTTCACAGGCATCCCACTCCAAAGCTGTATTCCCGAGCTTTTCAGCAATCATCCCAAATGCCTTGATATTAATCTTATTATACATAGAAGTCTGCGATTTCTCTAATTTACGAAAGTCCTAGAATCAGGATAAAATCAACTTGATAGATGCAAAAAGAAGCACAAAGGCTAACAGGTATTTCAGCGCGGTCACACTGAATTTTTTGGCGCCTAAATAAGCTCCCAACAAGCCTCCCCCAACTGTAATAGGCAACAAAATCCAGAGTTCCTGGGAAATTGTAATTTCATAGGAACTTGCGCCTATAAACCCTGAAACAGAATTTAAAAAGATAAATAAGGCACTTAATGCGGCGGTTTCCTTTACCCCAGCCCAACCCAACATCAGAATAATGGGTGAAAGAATAATACCGCCTCCTATTCCGATCAAACCGGAGACAAAGCCAATAAGGAGTCCCAATACCGGCCCCATCCACCAAGCCCTTTCTATTTTTTCATTTTCGGAAATAGGAAAAACCCCACCAAACCTCAAAACAGGAAATAGCAAAAGGACTCCCAATACCTTTTTGTAAATGGTGGCATCCAGCAAAATCTTCCCTCCCAAGAAGGCCGCAGGAATGGAGAAAATGATCAATGACAAAAAAAGCTGGGTGGGGAAATTTCCTGCCTTTCGATAATTCAGGAAGGCAGCCATGGAAACCATCATGTTTAAGATCAATGCAGTCGGTCTGATCTGCTCGGGAGCAAAACCCAAAAGAGCCAAAATCATTAAATAGCTGCTTGCACCACCATGCCCTACTGAGGCATAAAAAAAAGCCGCAATTGGCATCAACAAAAACAAACCGTAATAGCCCAGTTCTTCCATAGTTACCATTTATAGAATTTCACCAAATCACCAGAGCCAATTTCCTCACTACCCATAGGGATTTCTGCGAATCCATCTGCCTCTCCAAAAGCAAACAAGTTGAAGGATTCCTGTCCTGTCAACACCTCCACCTTTCCATTCCGAATCTTGGACTTGAGAAATACTGTCAATCGCACTTTTGAAACATGAGACTGTGCCATTGGAAGTAACTCCCAATTCTCCCAGGTATTTGAATAACCCATTTGGCCTCTGATCCAAGGCTTGACATAATTCATGAAGCAGGACAAGACTGAAGCTGGATTTCCGGGCAATGCAAAAACCATCTGGCTGGAAGTTCTTCCCGCAAAAAGGGGTTTTCCAGGTCTCTGGCTAACTTTATAAAAAAGCTCCTTTACCCGGTTTTCAGATAGGGCTTGCTTGACAAAGTCATAATCCCCAACAGAAATACCACCCGTAATCAAGATTAAGTCGGCCCATTCAAGGGCCTTTTTCACTGAATCAATTACCTCGGATTTTTCATCATTCACCTTGATGGTTCGGATATCCTTTACCCCCATATCGGAAAGCCAGGCAGTTAGCGCTGGACCATTGGCATTGTAAATATGCCCGTGGGAAAGATTTGTTCCTATTTCCTGAATTTCGTCTCCGGTAATCAATAAAGCAACTTTAGGAGTGGCATAAACCTGAACTTCGGTCACCCCTACTGAAGCCAATAATGAGATCATTCCCGGAGTAAGCAACGAACCTTTTTGTGCTATCAAATCACCGTTCTGACATTGTGCCCCTTTCTTCCTAACATGCATTCCAAGGTTAGAATCAGCAGGGTCGAAGAAGACTTTGTCTCCTTCTTTTCTGACTTTTTCCTGCTGGACAACTGTATCAGAACCTTTTGGAATTGGTGCTCCTGTGAATATTCTTACAGCTTGTCCAGATTTTAAAATCAAATCTGAGGATTTACCTGCTGGCACTTCCCCAACTAATTCTAGAGAGTTAATTCCCTCAGACCAGGAAAAGGCATATCCATCCATGGCCGAATTGTCAAAGGAAGGAACATCCATGGGAGAAAAAATAGGTTCAGACAGAAATCTTCCCCTTGCCTGAATCAAAGAAAGCCTTTCCTCAACGGTTGGAAATTTCTGGGATTGTAGTATTTCTTTGGCCTTATCGACAGTAATCATTTCTCCTACCCTCCGATTTTGATCATACTCCTGTTTTGAATTTTTTCGGGGTCTGCCTTTTGGTAATCGGCAGAAAACTGCCCCCCCAATGCGGCATGTTTGGAAGCAACTGATTGTTGGATCGTCGGAATCACATCTTCCCCTTTTCTTAAAAGACCTAACAAATCAAGCTCTTGACTTCCAAACAAACAATTCTTGATTTTACCATCCGCTGTAAGTCTCAACCTATTGCAGTCTCCACAAAAATGCTCACTCATCGTAGTGATAAAGGCAAAAGTCCCCTCATATCCAGAAACTTTATATTTTTTTGCCGTGGCGTGAGGCTCGTCATAGAGCTTTTCAAATTCAAATTCCTTAGAAGCCAGAGACAACATTTCTGCTGCTGTAATCACCTTTTTGCTTTCCCAGTGATTGCCCTGAAACGGCATAAACTCTATAAACCGCACATGAATGGGCAGGTTTTCTGTCAATTTGATAAATCCTGTCAATTCATCTTCAATCAAACCATGGAGAGCAACAGCATTGATCTTGACCCTGAAACCCTCATCAATCAACAACTGTATGTTTTCCCAAACTTGCTCAAATTGATCTCTACGGGTTAGTTTGCGGAATTTTTCAGGATTTAATGTATCCAGGCTGACATTTACCGAACGGACTCCAGCTTGTTTCAAATCCTGAATATAATGATGAATTAAAACCCCATTGGTAGTTAAAGTAAGCTCCACGGGTAGCTTGGAAAGGCTTTCAAGTATTTTCGAAAAATCCTTTCGAACCAAGGGTTCCCCACCTGTTAAGCGGATTTTTTTTATCCCTTGCCCAACAAAAATTTCTGCCAAACGCACCAATTCTTCAGCATTCATCAAACGGGAATGCGGCATCCACTGCATATCCTCCTGAGGCATACAATACGTGCAACGGAAATTGCAATGGTCTGTCAGTGAAATTCGCAGGTAATCGTGAGTACGTCCAAAACGATCTTTGAGCATAATTGGCTATTTCAAATTCCAAACTAGAAAGATCAAAGAGGATAAGCAATGAAAAGGCTCTATCCAGTTGGAATTTTATCTAAAAGGCGAGCGATCCATTTCCTTATAAAGGGCTCGAGGACATAAAGCTTCACTTCGAAATAGTTGACATTAAATCTTATCCTTCATTCGATCCTTTCCCTCAAGTACAAACCTCCACTCTTTTTTTAAAAAATTCTTACGAGGATCAAATCGAAACCTAGGAATATCAAATCGCCTTTATTCCTTCTCAAATTGTGAAAGGAAATTCTCAGCAATTTTAAGAGGGCGAAAAGTCAATCTGTTTTTCACTCGAAGGGCTCTGCTTCTTTTTGCTATATCACGAAGGGCAGTCAACACTTCCAAAATATGCCCTCCTTTATTGATCATGATACATTCTGCCATGGCTGCCCGACCAGCGTCTGTAATTTCAGCCCTACTGGCTATACCATATTTCCGCAGGCTTTCCAATACCTGGGTAGCCCAGATTACCGGAGCATGTGCCGCTTCGCAAAGCCAGGAAATTTCTTCCTGAATCTCTACCAACCGCTCAAACCCAATTTCCACTGCTAAGTCGCCTCTGGCTATCATCACTCCAAAAACCGGCTCTACCATTCCTTCCAATAGTAAGTCTGGCAGATTAACGACTGCCTCGTTGGTTTCAATTTTTAGGATAATGTGAGGAATAGTATCGGACAGGTTTTTCATAGCTGTCCTCAGTTCAGCAAGATCAGCTGCTTCCCTAACAAAAGAGAATCCAACGGTGTCCGCATTAAAAACCACCCAAGGCAGGCACTCCCTATCAAAACTGGTCAAGGAGGAAATTTCTAATATTGAATCCGGGAAATTGATCCCCTTTCCAGCTTTTAAAACTGGTTTTTTGGAGGAAATCCGTTCAATAATCAACTGAACTGCATCCCTTTGCTTTTTTTCCACCTTGGCCAAAATTAAGCCATCGTCAAAAAACACCCTGTCCCCGACATTAAGGTATTGGATCACTCCCGGTTCATTGGGGCTGATGACGATTTCAGATTTCCCAAAGCCTTCAGCCTCTTCACTAAGCCAAATCTTGCATCCCTGAAAAATGGGGACTCTGCCCTCCTTTCTTCCCTGTTTTAGCAAAACCGTACGGATTTTGGGTCCAGCTAAGTCCACATGGATTTTGCAGGGAATTCCTGTTCTTTCACTGGCAATCCGGATTTCCTCCACCATTTTATCCCAAGAAGGGATATCATCATGCGCACAATTGATTCGGGCTACTCCCATTCCGTTTTTCAGGAGTTGCTCAACAAAACCGGGCTCATCCAAAAAGGAAGGATCCATGGTGACCATTACTGAAGAGGGCCATTCCGCTAGTTTGTCCCCAAATAGTCTTCTACTGCTGTTTTCAATCTTTTTACAGCCAAAAGCCAAAGTACAGGCATCTTCTTCAGGAAACTCCACACCCAATCGCTCCAAAGTAACCTGGATTTGCCTATGGGTATGACTTTCACAACTGGCAAGAGAGGACAAACCATTTCTGTGCAACTCGTACTGAAGGTGCTGAATATCAGTTTTCCTCAAAACCAGATATTTCAGAAGATTGATTGCCGAAGGAAGATTATCCGGGTGGATTTTCTTCAATACATCCGCATAGCGCAAGGGAACTTGCTGCATCTCAAGTTCAAGTGAGGCTAGTTGAGTTTTTATTTCCTGAAGAGGAGTGGCCATTAGCGAGGACAAGTAAGATTTCTAATTTCCCAATTATTACGGAATAAAACAGGAATACCTGAAGAAAAAGTAGAGCTCGACCAAAGAAATCTGATTACAAAATATAGGGAGGACTATATACTTTTTTTGATCCAATTGAAGCGGATCGATGGTATCCTTCGTCAAGACACTACAACAAAAACTAAATCCAACAAGTATGTTTGAACGATTCAAGCCTTTTACAAACGTTGCGGCAAAGGGAATTTTAAGTGCCGCCCTTATCGGAGCCTCCGTCTCCTTAACCAGCTGTCTGGATGAAATGCCTCCCCTTCCTCCAGCAGCTTACATTTCCATCTACCAAGGTTCACCCGATGCACCTGCCTTGGATATTTATGCAAATTCCAACAAGGTCAATAACGACCCGGTAAACTTCTCCGAAGCCTTGGCTTATAGTCCATTTTATATAGGGCAGCGTAGCTTCAAAATCTCCTCTTACAATGCGGCAACTACCTTATTGGAAAAGGAATTCACCCTGGAGGAGGACCTGGTTTATTCCATGTTCTTGATGGATGAGGTAGCTGACATGGATGCTATTCTGCTTGAAGATGATTGGGAAGACCCAATCGCGGGCGAAGCGCAAATTCGATTTGTACACCTTTCTCCAGATGCAGGGGAGGTAATTGTGGAAATCACTGAAAGTGAAACTCTTCTGGCCGATGATATTGCTTTCGGGGATAACACAGATTTTGATTCTTTTGAAGGTGGAACTTTTGACATCGCTGTAAAAAGTGCAGCCACAGGAGACACTCTGGTGTTTGCAGAAAACATCGAATTGGAAGAGAAGAGAGTCTATACCTTAGTACTCAGAGGACTTTTGGAAACAGATGATCAGGATCTCAGTATAGATTTACAATTGATAACCAACTATATCCACTATTAATAACTACTGATTACAGAAAAACCGGAACTTTTGGTCCGGTTTTTTTTTATCCTGTTTTCAAAGTAATGCGGGGTTGATATCTCCAATGCTTCGAATGGATTTGGTCTTGACTGTCCCAGTTTAAAATAGACACATCTTCGGTAGCTTTGGCTTTACCTATTTCCTTTAATGATTTTGCAGAAAAAGTGTAAACCAAGAGTGATCATTCAAAATCTCAATTCATTCGATCTTTTAAAGGATTATTGATTTCCGAACTTAACCTTCAAGGAAGCTCCGAAAAAGCCCGGGTTATCTCCGAATCCAGTAAACTGCTGGATAGGATGATTATAGAAAGGCATCACCACATAGCGCGTATTTTCAGACTGCATGAGCTGGATATTCAAGCCGAAATTCAGAGTGGCAAAAGGATAAAACTTACTATCCACAGACTCCAGGCTAGTACTTTGCACTACCGATTCATTGACTACTTTGAAGCTATTCATCCCAGCCGCATCCGCCTCAACCACTGTAACCTGTCGGTTGAAGGAAGTTTCTAATTCTGCAGTCTGGCTGAATGCGTAAAAATTGGAAAATCCGGCTTGAACAGAAATTGAGTTGGATCGAGTCAAAGGATAGTTAAAATATACTGGCAGTTCGATTTGGGCCTGTCTGACTTGAACTTTGTCCTTACTCGGTGCAATGGATGCTGCCACTCCTGGCATTGAGGAAGTATTAAGATTGTTCTGTTGATTCAGAAAATTTACTCCAATCCCTGAACCCAGACTCAATCTTCCGGGCAAATCCAAGTCGACCAAAACCCCAAGTGCCAGAGAAGAACTCTCAATAGAAGCCCCATTTTGCTGACTGCTTCCAAAGCCCGGAGCTAAGCCTAGCCCAAAACCCAATTTTGCTTTTGTTTCTGGAATCTCATCAAATTCCGATTCACTTCTGAAAAGTCCCAGGGAAGTATCCTCTTTTTCGGTATCACTTTGCTCTGCCACCAAAGTAGTCTGGTTTAGAAAGGTATTTGTCTCCAATTCCTCTTTAAGAATAGCTTCTTCCCGTTGCGGAGTCTCAACTAATGGATTTTCTACAGCGTCTGATTTTTCGGAGATTTCTTCCTTTCCGGTTCTAGAGTTATCCTTAGCTCCTTTCCTGTTAAGAAAACCCTCCTGAGAATTTGCCAAAGCAATTAAGGATTCTGACTCTTCCACCGATGGGTTTTCACTAGGGAATTCTGATTCATGGATTGGATTTGAATCCTCTACTCTAGTCCTATTCTCTTGATTAATATCTGCTCTTTTTTCAACAGTAAAATTCTGAGGAGCCAGAACCGGTTCTGACTTTTGAGACAAGATCCCTACCATTCCCAAGAGCAAAATAGAAGCCGCGACACCCGATACCCAATACGCTATTTTCTTGCGGCGTTTTGCAGACCGCATTTTTTCAAATGCCTCCCAAGCCCCCAATTCATAGGGGTGATACTGAGTCTCCTGATGTTTTCTCAGGGAATCTGCTATTGTTTTACCAAGCTTATCTTCCCGCATATTCTTTAAAATGAAAGTGAACAAGCTGACGCAATTTTGCTTTGGCACGCGTCAGATACACCCGTGACGAACTTTCGGTGATTTCAAGTTGTCCGGCAATTTCTTTATGGCTATAACCTTCTATTTCATAAAGGTTGAACACCAACATTTGGTCATCCGGCAACTTCCGGATCAAGGCGATCAGATCCTCATATGCCAAATCCGAAATGGCATTGAACTCATGAAAAACCTCGGTCTGTTCGTTGATTTCCAGCTGCTCTCTCACCCTTTTGTTTTTCCTGTAGAAATCTATCGCCGTATTTACTGTAATCCTTCTGAGCCATGATCTAAGAGACTGAAACTCGTTGAAGTTTTGTATTGAGCTGAAAAATTTCAGGAAAGAGTCATTGACAATCTCCTGGGCCAAGTCCCGATCTTTGGCATAGGAAAGACTGATCCCCATGACATAGCCATAGTATTTCTTGAAAAAAAATTCCTCATGTTTGGCCGACCGACGTTTGCAACCGTCAATCAGCTCCTCATCAGACCAGTTCAATACAAAAGAATTCTAATTAATCCCTGGGAAAGTCTGTATTCAAACGACTATTCTCCTGCTCTAGGTTTTGTTTCCGCTCGATTTCCGTTTTTTTCCAACCTAGCTTTATTTCATTCCAAGGCAAAAGTTTCTCATTTTTTTCTTCAGAAAATGGCCTAACTGGCCTTATTCCTGAGCCTGCCTGACCGGTAAAACTGAAGAAAAACAGAAACAATGCTACCCTGAAAAATAAACCCATGTTTTCTTTTTTCACAAGACGACATGAGTTTAAAAAGTGCTACAGAAGGATTAAAAATTCTTATTCGCTTAATAGTTAGACTCGGTTCTTTTTAACTCTCCATCCCATTCAATTTCAAGTCTAAAGGGATCCAAAATTTCATCCAAAAGCACCGAAACCTCTTCTCTATTGAGTTTTTTATCAGTGGTAAATTCACTTTTAAGCCCTCTACGCTTCCAGGCTTGAGCTATTTCCAACAAAGGAGTATTCTCTCGAACCAGGGAAATCAAAATCTGAAATCGCTCTCCGGTCAAATAATCACCGGAAGCAGCCCAATAATCCTTCAGTTGGGGGTAGAGGGGTTTTAAACCCTCAATCAATTCAAACTCTGTCATCAGACGATCCGGATAAAACCAGGTTTGATTGGCCCATAAATAAGGCACACCATCTCCTTTGATAATTCCGCATGCTCCAATTCTTTGCATAGCCTGGAAATGAGGATCTGAGGGTTTCATATCCAAAAAAGGCATGATATAGGCTCCTTGACGAAGTAAAAGTTGCTGCACATCCCGGATTGAAACCTCATCAAGATTTTTTCCACTTTTGGAAGCCACAGTGGCCAAGACCCCGGCCGCTTGACCAATTCCCAATACCACCGGCTGAAGACGGGTGGCTCCATTCACAATATTGGAAACGGAAATGCTTTTCTCAGCTAAAATCAAAGCCTTGTGATTCTTTGGAATCATTGCCCCCAAGGGCACATTGTAGGAAGGAACCCTGATTTTGATGAAATCAATGGCAGGAGCATCGGGGTTTTTCTTATGATGATGGTCAATGGTATAATCTCCCACCGCTACCCCGGTTCTATAAAGAGGACTGGGAGCCTCATAGGGAGACATCACATAAGGAAGAGTAAAATCCACCAAGCCTAAATACCTTCTTGATTCACGATGGTAAGGGATCATGGGCAATCCATCCTTCGTGGGATATTCATCTGTTGCAATTCCCAGATGCTTATACCCCAATTCATGCTGCAGGTAATACACAAAACGAAGACTCGTCTGCTTGGCCTTTTCAAGCTCCAACTCCCTTTCTTTAGGGCTCAACTCCACCAAATTGACATAGTAATCATTCCCGCAGTTGGGCCAGTTGATCATATACTTGCCATTGGGGAGTTTTCCATAGTCAAGCATTTTACCACAGTCCAAAGTCGGTGCATTATCTGTGGTGGGATCCGCATGGGCACAGGCACAGGCAAATTCGGATGGGTCATAATTTTCAGGTCTGGGAATGGTTTGATCAGAATCTGCACCGAAATCCTGCAAAGTCACCACATAGGTCAAATCCTGAACGATATCATTTGCCTGTTCTGGAGCAAAATCCTCCCCGATTTCATCCCTGGCATCCATCCCCAATCTATAAGGCAAGCCTTGGGAAGCCGCCACATCCCCCAATTCCGTGGCGTCAATCAAAATTGGGGAGGTGGCAACATAAGCCTTTCCTGCTTTGATATATTCCACCTTCCATTGCCCTTGCTCATACACCGCTGATTTCCAGTTACTCTTTATAGAAACTTCCAAAGTAGGGATGGCGGCAGTGATTTTTTGAAAAATCTCATTCCCTACTTTGGGTTCAAAAAGAGTATTGCTCACCCATCCAGTAGACAAAGCCCTCTGGGAGCCGTAATGCGCGATCAATGAGTCCCGAAACTCACCCCAGATTCCAGATGGCAATCGGTGGTTTCCATCAATCGCAGAAACACCCGCGGAAGTCAGCATTCCCCCAAGCCAGGTAGTTTCTTCGATTAATAGGGTTTTGGTCCCTAACCTCCCTGCGGATATAGCAGCGGAAGTTCCACTTGCCCCTCCTCCGATCACGATCAGGTCGTAATGCTGTTGGGCAAAGAGTAAATGAGTTCCAAAGAAAAATATGAAGAGGGAGAAAAGGCTTTTTTTCATCAATTGAAAGGGTTTATAAAACTCAAAATCGGCTACTGAAAATAGATTCATTCACAAAATGAAGAGTTGCTCCAATCAAGGCTGCGTTCTCTCCAAGTTCCGATACCTGAAAGGGTATATCTACCTGCATGGACTTTAGGTATTCTTCAGTAAAAGGAAGAAAAAAAGAAGCCGCCTTGCTGATTTTCCCTCCTAGAACAACACCCTCGGAATGTAGGCGAATCAGGTAGGGAAACAAAAACTCTCCGAGAGAGCGACCAAACTCTTTGAAAATCTCCTGAGATAAAAGCGGATCAAAGCCTTCCGTAACCAAATCCCTAACCCCGGAGATTTCCATTCCAAATTTGTCTTTTGCGTATTTTTTGAACCAACCTGTACCTAGATAATCCTCAGCAATGCCGTCCCGAAAAGGAGCAGTCCATAGTTTGGCATCTTTGACTACTTCCTCCATCTTGATCGCAGAGCCCAAACCGGTACCCAAAGTCAGGCCTAGGGAGTTAGAAAAATTCCTTCCAGCACCTCCAAAGCTCTCCCCCTTCAAAAATGCCTCTGCATCATTGGTAAAAGCAATGTTTTCAGGAGGAATTCCCAGACTTTCCGCAAGAAGATTTTTGACAGACAAGCCAAACAAGGATTTCATTTTCCCTTGATCTTGGATCAAAGAAATACCATTAGAATAATCAAATGGACCCGGCATTGCAATTCCAATTTGCGGGGCAATTTCTCCCTCAGCAACTTTTCTTATCACCGATGACCAAGCCTCAATGATCTGACCCACATTTCCAAAAGTATCCACATCCGATTCGGCAAAAGACAACACCTCTGCCCTATCCCCATTCCACTCCGCTTTAGCTGCCGAGATATGGGATCCCCCAATATCGACTCCAATAATTCCTCTATTCCTACTTTCCTTGGTCATTATTCTCATTTAACTCCTCGAAGATTACCTGAAGAAGGCTTCCGGTTTGATCCTCCGAAAGTTCCCAAAACATAGCACCTGCAAGACCATTAGCTTTGATAAAATCCATTTTAGCTTTCATGGATTCCTGATCTTCAAAGGTAATCCAAACGGAATCCTGGGCCGAATACAAATAGGGAGCTGCTGCTTTTTCATCCCAAAACCGGGTAAATGAGGGATTCCCCAATAGTTCATCAATTTCAGTAAATGGGATTCCCCTTTTGAAATTTCCCGTCTGAAAAAGCCCATTTTCGACTGGTGTCACCTTTTCCCACATTCTTCCATAAAAAGGAACTCCTAAAACCAGCTTTTCTGCAGGTACTCCGAATTCCATATGTTCTTCCACTGTTGTTTGTGCCGAGCGTCCCTTAGCTCCATTGGGAAATAAATTAGCATGATGCCCCGTCACCAGATCACCAGCTGTATAAAAATCATAGGCCATAATATTGACGAAATCCAGGTATTTCTGGGCTTCTGCCATATCGTTTACCTCCAGATAATTCCTGAATCCACCTGAAGCTATGGTGGTCAGATAATGTTTGCCGTGAAGCTGTCCAAGAGAGTCCAAGGCGGCGCGGAAACTCTTGAGCATGGATACAAAATTCTCCTTGTCTTCAGGTCTAAAGGGATTGTTGTCACCGGGAAGTCCGGGGTATTCCCAATCAAAATCCAGTCCATCCAACTGATATTTTATCAAAAAGTCCACACCCGAATCAGTAAGCTTTTTTATACTTTCTGAAGTCAAAACAGCATCAGAAAAGCCCTTGGATCGTGTCCATCCACCAATGGATACCAGGATTTTGAGGTCCGGGTTTCTTTCTTTCAATTGATTCAGCATCAAAAAATTAAGGCTATCTCTTTCCTTATTGTCATCTATATGCATCACTAGCCCATCCTTTACATCGGCAAAAGCATAATTGACATGGGTCAGTTTTTCGGCAGGAATCTGATCAGCTTGAGGGTTTTTCCATCCGGCCACGTAACCGACCACATGATACTTCTTTTCAGGTTTTGTGGTTTCGGGATTTGGTTTGGAACAAGCCGCCAAAAAGATCAATCCAAAGAAAACAAGGTATTTCATAGAGTTTCGGGTTGAATGAAATAAAATTAAAAAAAGACAGGAGTTTTGAACCATCTCAAAACTCCTGTCCATGAATTAAGTAAATAGAGAATTAATTTCCTCCGTCCCACCACACTTTGGTGGCAAACAAATCTCCTCCCATTCGGGAAACAGCAGCCTGATAGTTTTCTGGATTGGAACCAATCTCAGACTCCCAATATCTCAGTCTTCTTGGAATAAAATTACCCTCGAAAGCATTTGGATCTTGAGTTGGTGTCAAAACTGGATAACCTGTTCTTCTCCAGTTAGACCAAGATTCGATATCATTCAGGAAGGTAGCAGCCCAATACTCTTCAGCAATCAAGCGAAGTTTGTCTTCATTGGAAGCCGATCCGAATCCTCTTGCAGCCACATAGGACTGGATTTGAGGTCCAGTGATCACAAAAGAAGGGTCAAAGTAAGACCAGGCATTCATGGCCGCAGTGATACCATTGTCAAAATGAGTTTCTGCACTTCCCGAAATCCAACCTTTAAGAACTGCTTCTGCTCTCATCAATTCAACCTCCGCATAAGAAATCAGGTAGTATGGATCTTCCCAATCCAAATACTTGATATTCAACATGGAGAAGTTTTGCTGAACAGTTGAAAATCTATCCAAAGTACCGGCCGGAACTACATCTCGGATATTGGTAGAATTATATCCATTAGGCATGCCAATCTGCTCGTTAGGATCAGTAATCCAAGTAGAAGCATCTTCAGGATTTCCAATTCCACCGGTGATAATCATTTTTCGCGGATCATCGTTGGCATCCATCCAATTCATGAACGTCTCCGAGATTTTGCAATCCCTAGAATACTTGTATGTATTCCAGTATCCGTCATTCAAACCATTTCGGTTGACACCCTGTGGACCTGGTGCATAATGAATGAAAGCAATATCATCGTTACTTGAAAATGCTCCGCTCGAATTGGCCTCAGTAAAGACTGCCTTTGCTTTTTCAGGATCCACATTACTCATCCTCATAGCCATCCTCATCAGGAGGGAGTTGGCAAACTTTTTCCATTTGTCAAGATCCCCACCATAGATAAAGTCCTGTGTACCAAGCGCTCTTGCAGAAGGAGAAAATTTATCCCTTGCAGCCTTCAGATCATCAATCATCTTGTAGTAAACCTCTTTTTGAGGCTCATAAGTAGGGAACCAATTTTCCTCACCTTCAAGACCATATCCTGCTTGAGTGTAAGGAATGTCTCCGTACATGTCGGTCATTCTCAGCAAATCGAATACACGCAGAATGGTAGCTGCTGCATTGACGTTTACCTCATTTGGATCATCTGCAGTTTTACGGATTACTTCAGAAAATAACCTGACCACACCCGTGTAGTGCGTTTCCATGTAAGCTCCGGAATACTGCGCGGAATAGAAATATTTATCCCCACTGAAATATCCTGCTGTAGAAGCTGTATGCTGAATCATGGTAGCGGCATAGAGCATATTGGCTCTTGTATTTTCATACTCACCACCGATTCTCAAAGTTCCCAGTGAAAACAGATACTGCATATCTATGTTTTCAACCGCATTCTTATTGATATTCAGGTCAAGAAGGTCCTGCTCGCTACAAGAAGTAGCAAACATCAAGGAAGCCAACATCAGACCAGTCATTTTATTTAAAATTCTCATTGTTTCAATAGTTTAGGTTAAACCTTCAGTCTTAGAAGTTAGCAGATAGGTTAAATCCAAAGCTTCTGTTAGCTGGAACAGAGAAGAACTCAAGACCTTGAGCGTTTCCTGAGGTAGTATATGAAGCTTCAGGATCGATGTTTGGTGTCTTTGACCAAAGCAAAGCCAGATTTCTTCCCACTACGGAAAGGGAAAGAGACTGGAACGGAGTCTTTTCTATCATACTTCTTGGGAAGGTATAGCCAAAGGAGAATTCTCTAAGTTTTGCAAATGAAGCATCGTAAACAATGTATTCAGTCACCTGAGAATAGCGCTGCCAGTAATTATCGATAAGATATTGGGTAGGATCATTAGGATTGGCTGGGATAGTCCATGTTCCCGGAGTTCCTTCCGGAGTCACCCCTGTTACGGTCAAATTCCCATCTCTACCAATGAGCGTGTTTTCATGCAAGCCATACTGATACGCGAAATAATCCGTACCTGACATAATATGACCGCCAGATCTAAAGTCTATCAAAGCCATGAGGCTGAACCCTTTGTAGGAGAAAGTATTGGTCAAACCACCCGAAATCGGATGACGACCCTCAGCGATGGTTTCATATCCTGAGGTAGTAACTGGGAAACCATTGGCATCATAAACTTTCTGTCCGTTGATTTCCAAATGCTTGAAACCAGCAATCATACCCAGTGGTTGTCCTACAATATGTCGGATTCTCTCTCTTCTGGTTCGAGCTTCATCCAAGTTTATAAATTGGATAGGATCTCCAGCAGCATTGGTCCCCAAGCTTAGAACTTTTGATTGGTTATTGGCGAAGTTAAAGCTAATGTCCCAACGGAAATCCCCGGCAATAGGGGTACCATTGATCAACAATTCAATCCCTTTGTTTTCCAATTCACCAATATTGACTGTAGTGGAACCAAAGCCTGAGGTTGCTGAGATACCAGTCGCCAATATATCATCGGATGTTTTTCTCTTATAGTAAGCTACGTCGACTCCGAATCGATTGTCAAAAAATCTCAAATCTGCACCTATCTCGAATTCTGAGGAAGTATAAGGAGCCAAACCTGCATTCGGGATAGAACCGTTATTAATCTGTCCTAAGCTGGCGCCTAGATGTCCAGCACCAACCAAACCATAAGTCAAATTCAATGCATAAGGATTAGGTGCTCCACCACCAACTTGTCCCCAGTTACCTCGCAGTTTGGTAAAGGTTACAAACTCTGGCATTTCAACCATATCCGAAATCACCGCAGACAAACCAACGGAAGGATAAAACAACTTGGAATTTTCAGGAGAAAGAGTTGAAAACTGATCCTGACGTCCAGTCACATTTAAGAAGATCATGTTCTTATAGCCCAGGTTGGCAGCGGCGAAATAGGAATTGATTCCCAATTCAGAAAACCCATATCCAAAAGTCGGAGCGGCCACGTTGGTCACGGAGTGGAAGAAAGGTACCACAAGGTCATTCCCTCCACCTGACTTACTTTCTATGGTTCTTCTCATGATATTGGATCCTATGAAACCGTCCACATCAAAGTCCCCAAAGGTCTTTTCAAATCCAATCAACAAATCCGCATTGTTTTCTCGAATCGTAGTGGCACTTGTATTGTAACTTCCTCTTGGTTTGAAAGCAGTACCATAGGCCTCAAATGAGTAATCATCTCTGATCTGGAAATCAGTACCAAATCTTCCTTGAGCATACAACCAGTCTGTAAAATCATACCTCAAAGACATGTTGCCCATGATTCGGTCAGTCACGTCCTCTCTGCCCCACTGATAGGCTGCCCAATAAGGGTTCGTTTGGAAAACGTTGCTTTGATATCTCAATTCATACCCATTCTCCAATGCACCAGGCTTATTTGGATCACCTTTCATTACGTCCAAAGGAATATTTCCCGGCTTCACAATCATGGAGAAGTTGGCATTTCCCGGAGAATCAGAAAGTCTAGGTCTGTTTTGAGCTTCCTGCTTTGAATATTGTCCTGTAACAGCAAGAGTGAATTTCCCCTGTTTGCTATTGACATTGATGTTAGCCACATTTCTGGTAAAATTGGCATTTGGCATGACATCCTTATTGTCCAAATTGGAGAAAGAAAAACGATAGGTAGTCTTTTCATCACCTCCAAACAAAGCAATGGAGTTGTTCCAGGTCTGACCCATGTTATAAAAATCACTCAATCCCTCCCCTGTAAAGGAATAGGGTCTTTGTTGCCCGTCAAACTGAATGGCCTGAGCTCCATCATAAGCAGCTCCCCATCCATTGTTGGCTGTATTGATAGCCTCATCTTGGGTCAATGGCTTTCTACCATCCTGACCTGGGCCATAAACGCGCTGAAAATTGGTTCGGTCCACGACAGTTTCTGCAGTGAAGTTTGAATTGAAGGAAACTCCTACTCCCTTTCTTGCCCTTCCAGCTTTGGTCGTAATGATAATAACTCCGTTGGCAGCTCTGGCTCCATAAAGTGCAGCAGCTGTATTCCCCTTCAAAACTGAAAGGCTCTCAATATCATCTGGGTTGATGGAAGCAAGACCATCACCCGCATCATTTCCACCCCAAAGTCCGGCAGAACCTAAGTTTCCGGATTCAATCGGAACCCCGTTCACGACATAAAGTGGCTGGTCATTTCCAGTCAATGAGGAACCACCCCGAATCACAACCCGGGTGGAGCCTGCAGCACCGGTTGCAGGAGGTGTTACGTTGACACCTGCCACTTTACCGGTAAGGGCATTTCCTAGGTTAATGGCACGAGACTCGGTGAATTTGTCGCCGGAAAGCTGAGTCACAGAATAACCCAAAGCCTTCTTGTCTCGCTGCATACCAAAGGAGGTTACTACAACTTCCCCCAATTCAGAGATGTCCTCAGAAAGGGTTACATCCAAAATTGTTTGGTTTCCAACAGTAAATTCCTGGGTAGTATAGCCTATAAATGAAAAAACCAAAACAGAGTTCGGTCCTACACTAATGGAATATTTCCCGTCCACATCAGTGGTCGTACCGGTCTGATTGGTCTTGTCTAGAACTGTTACGCCAGGAATGGGCAAACCATCATCGCCCGCGACAGTGCCTGTCAGAATACGATTCTGGGCATGGGCCTGGATGCTGAAAAAAAACAGCATTAACAACCCATACGAGAGTGATAAAATTTTTCTCATAGTTTAAATTAAAGGGTTAGAAATAAATTATTTAAGCGATCCGGTACACCCGGTTTGTTTGTGAAAAGGAATTTTTTATAAACTCTATTCATAAAATTTTCAAAAAGAATCATACTAAAAACTAAAGCAGCACTTGGACTTGATTCTCAAAAGATCAACTCAAAAGAAATCCAATACCCTACAAGTGCTTAGTAAAGCTAAAAATTCCAATTTCTTTTCAAAAACTATTCGATTATTTTTTTTTAAAAAAATCAAGATTCTTTTCTAATTTTTTTAACTAAGTAAAGATTTAATCTTTTTGATTTCGATTAATAAGCCATTCTTTATTAACATTTAAAGTACAAATTGACTTTTTTATTCAAAAATCACCCCAAAAAACATGGACTTTGTAAAAATCCAGAAAAGAAAGAATAGTGATTCCCTAAATAAATGAGAAAAGAGAATGAAAAATCCACACCTCAACCTAGGCGCATTGAAAGTGATAATATTCGGGCACGAGAAACAAAAAAAGCCGGCTTTTTTAAAACCGGCTTGTGTTTTCGAATTGAAACAGATTATCTGATAAACAACATCTCTCTGTATTTCACCAATGGCCAAGACTCATCGTCCACCAAAAGCTCCAATTTGTCCACAGCATATCTGATTTTATCATAAAAAGCTTCTTTTACTTCCTTCTGATACCCTTTGGCACGCTTCACTACGTCCTCTTCTTTATTGAGTTTCTTTCTTGCCTCAGTCATTGCAGTTACGTTGGCCTTGAGTGACTCAAGATGCTTGGATACCTCCTTGATCGTTTCAACAGCCGCAGAATGATCCAAACCAAGACCTTTCAGACCATTTGCATTCTCTATCAACTTGTTCTGATATAGGATGGCAGTTGGGATGATGTGATTCAAAGCCAAGTCACCCATCACACGGCTTTCGATCTGAACTTTCTTAACAAAGTCCTCCAACATGATTTCATGTCTCGCATGAACCTCAATAGGATTCAGGACATTGTGACGCTCGAATAGTTCTTTGGTCTCTTTTCTTTCGTAAACATCAAGAGCTTCTGGAGTAGACTTCAGGTTGGAAAGACCACGCTTGGCTGCTTCCTTCTCCCACTCTTCTGAATAACCATCTCCCTCGAATCTAATCTTCTTGGAATCCTTGATATATTTTCTCAGAACATTCACGATAGCAATTTTCTTTTCCTTGCCAGCGTTCATTTCTTTTTCTATATCCTTATTCATCTGCTTCAAAGTCTCGGCAACGATCACATTAAGCGTAGTCATTGGACCAGCTACGTTTGCCTGGGAACCTACAGCACGGAATTCAAATTTGTTTCCGGTAAAGGCAAATGGAGAAGTTCTGTTTCGATCGGTATTGTCCAGGATAATTTCAGGAATCTTGGAGATACCCAACTTCATGTACATGTTGTCACCCTTCTCGATCTTGATATTTCCGTTTTTCTCCAACTCGTCCAATACTTCGGTCAAAGTAGCACCCAAGAATACAGAAATAATTGCCGGAGGAGCTTCGTTTGCACCCAGACGGAAATCGTTTCCTGCTGAAGCAATACTTGCTCTCAGCAAATCAGCATAGTCGTAAACAGCCTTTACGGTTGCAACCAAAAAAGTAAGGAACTGAAGATTTTCACGGGCAGAGTTGCTTGGCTGGAACAAATTAACCCCTGTATCTGTGATCAATGACCAGTTGTTGTGCTTACCGCTACCATTTACACCTGCAAAAGGCTTCTCATGGAAAAGCACCTTCAAGTCATGTTTCTCAGCGACTTTGTCCATCACATCCATCAAAAGCTGATTGTGGTCGGTAGCCTTGTTGATTTCTTCAAAAATCGGAGCAACCTCAAACTGTCCTGGAGCAACCTCATTGTGACGGGTAGAAACCGGAATTCCCAATTTCAAGGCTTCGATTTCAAAATCCATCATGAAATCTTTCACGCGGGTTGGGATAGAACCAAAATAATGGTCTTCCAACTGCTGACCGCGTGCAGGGTTGTGACCGAAAACGGATCTACCTCCCATTACCAAATCAGGTCTTGCGGCAAACAATGCCTTATCGATCACGAAATATTCCTGCTCGACACCCAAAGAAGCATTGATCTTACGAATATTTCTGTCAAAAAGCTGACAGATAGGAAGTGCCGCTTCATTGATAGCCTCCATTGATTTCAAAAGAGGAGTTTTATAATCCAAAGCTTCTCCTGTGTAAGACACGAAGATAGTTGGGATACAAAGCGTTTTTTCAAAAACAAAGATTGGGGAAGACGGATCCCAGGCAGTATATCCTCTTGCCTCAAACGTAGAACGGATACCGCCGTGAGGGAAAGAAGATGCATCTGGCTCCTGCTGTACCAAAGCAGATCCCTTGAATTTTTCCATGCCGGCATGTGCATCGAAGAAGGAGTCATGCTTTTCAGCCGTAGAACCGGTCAAAGGCTGGAACCAGTGGGTAAAGTGCGTAACACCTTTGGCAAGAGCCCAAGTCTTCACTGCCGAAGCAATTTCCTCTGCAGTTGCTGGATCGATTTTAGATCCCTTGTCAATCGCTTCTACTACTTTTTTGAAAATAGAAGGAGCCAAAGTCTGCTTCATCTGGTCGATTCCATAAACATTGGTTCCAAAGTAGTCAGAGATCTTGGTGGACGGCGGAGTTACTGTGACCCGCTGTCTAGCCTGTACCATGGATAAGGCTTGTTGTCTTAGTGTTGCCATTTTCTACAATATGTGGTTTGATAATACCCCAGCAAAAATAGAAAAATACTTCTTCATAAAAGCTTTTAGCTCATTTTTAAAGTAGATTTTCGAAAAATTTACACTTTTTTCAAAAAAACACGATCATTTTGACCCCAAAACTCAAAAATCAATCATTTTTTCACTCGAAAAATGGAAAATTGAAAACAAGCGGACTTTGATTACCTTTGCCTTCTCAAAATCAGGAGCGTATTTGTGAAAAAGGTAGCGTTTTATACACTGGGTTGTAAGCTCAATTTCTCCGAAACTTCCACCATCAGCCGACAATTTGAAGAAAAAGGCTTTCAAAAGGTGGACTTTCAGGAAAATCCGGACATTTTCATCATCAACACTTGTTCTGTAACCGAAAATGCTGACAAGAAGTGTAAAAAGATCGTCAAGGAGGCTAAAAAAATATCCCCGGACTCCTATGTCGCTATTATCGGGTGCTATGCTCAGCTAAAACCCAGGGAGATTTCTGAAATAGAAGGTGTTGACGCGGTATTGGGCGCGGCAGAAAAATTCAGACTGATCGAACTGCTGGATGATTTTGCGAAAGAACAGGAAACCAAAGTCCTCGCCTCTGAAATCCAGGAAGCCCGCTCCTTTAATAATGCATACTCGATCAACGACCGAACGCGTACATTTTTAAAGGTTCAGGACGGATGCAACTACGGATGCGCATTTTGCACCATTCCACTCGCTCGGGGAAAAAGCCGAAGCAATACCATTGAATCGGTATTGGAGTCTGCACGGGAAATAGCTGCTACCGACGTCAAGGAAATCGTATTGACCGGAGTAAATATCGGTGACTTCGGAATCGTGGACGGAAAGCGCATCGAACGCTTTGCAGATTTGGTCTTTGCCTTGGATGAAGTGGAAGGAATTGACCGTTTCAGAATTTCATCCATTGAGCCAAACTTGCTGACCAACGAAATCATCAGCTTCGTAGCTCAGTCCAAACGATTTGTCCCTCATTTCCATATTCCACTGCAATCCGGCTCCAACACTATATTAAGGAGAATGGGAAGACGCTACCTGCGGGAACTGTATGAGGATCGTGTATCCAAAATCAAAACGCTCATGCCTCATGCCTGTATCGGGGTTGATGTGATTGTGGGATTCCCTGGAGAAACAGATGAATTGTTCCTGGAAACCTACAACTTCCTCAATGATCTGGACATTTCTTATCTCCATGTCTTTACCTATTCAGAAAGAGCCAATACAAGGGCCACTGATATGGATGGAGTTGTGCCGATGAAAAAAAGAAATGAACGCTCCAAAATGCTCCGCATCCTTTCCGAAAAGAAACGCCGTAAATTCTACGAGGAAAATATAGGCAAAACATTTACCGTACTTTTCGAGGAAGACATAGAAAATGGGAAAATGCATGGATTCACCGAAAACTACATCCGAGTAGCAGCCAAATACGATCCCATGCTGGTCAACGAACTCAAACTGGTCACTCTGGACCATATCAATGAATCCGGAAATGTGGAAGTGCTCGAACCGGAAATGACTTACGAAAAACACTGATCCAAAAGCTGCTGTAAAAGGCAGCTTTTCTTTCTTCCCTACATTACAAGAGCAGGAGGATACTTTTCCAAAAGCTGAAATCCCCCCCTTCTTTATAGATGTCGGTTCTAATTTTTTATCTATCTAGTTCACATTCTATCTTTCCTCCTTATTTTTCCTAAATTCATCACAGGCTAAAGTCTAGATACATGAACAAACTGGCTATTCTGGTAGACGAACCTTGGTTGGAAAATTATGAATCCAAAATCCAAAAACGGTTCGACACTTTTCATACCCATATCCATAAAATCAACCAGGAGTTTGGCAACATCTTGGAGTTTGCCAGAATCCATGAGTATTACGGCATTCATTTTTTGAAGAATCGAAACGGGTGGATTTATAGAGAATGGGCTCCGGCAGCAAAAAAACTTTTTCTCATGGGGGATTTCAATGACTGGAACCGCGAATCCCATCCCATGCGTCAAAACCATCGGGGGGACTGGGAAATTTTCCTCCCCTATGAAGATTACAAAGACCGCTTCACCCATCGGAGCAAAGTCAAAGTCCATGTGATCGGCGCCAAGGATCAGGCTCTGGACCGAATACCTGTCTATATCAGAAGGGTAATTCAGGATGAAGCCACCCATGATTTTTCGGGTCAACTTTGGTTTCCCGAAGAAGAATTCCACTGGAAAGACGGGAAATTCGATCCTGCAGAAAACATAAAACAACCCCTGATCTACGAATGCCATGTCGGCATGGCTCAGGAAAAGGAAGGCGTAGGAACCTACAAAGAATTTGAGGAAAACATCCTTCCACGAATCAAGGAATCCGGATACAACACCATTCAAATGATGGCTGTCATGGAACATCCCTATTATGGATCTTTTGGCTATCATGTCTCCAATTTTTTCTGCCCCACCTCCCGATTTGGCACGCCTGAAGAACTCAAATCCCTGATCAATACGGCACATGAAATGGGGATTTCCGTGGTCATGGATATCGTTCACTCCCATGCGGTCAAAAACATCAACGAAGGCATCAATGAATTTGACGGAAGTGATGACCAGTATTTCCATCCCGGTGAGCGGGGCTATCACGAAGGCTGGGACTCCAAACTCTTCAATTATGGAAAATGGGAAGTTCAACAGTTTCTGCTTTCCAATATCCGCTATTGGATGGAGGAATTCCATTTCGATGGATTCCGCTTTGATGGGGCCACATCCATCATTTACCACCACCACGGACATGTAAGTTTTGACACTGCAGACAAATATTTTGACGAAGGGGTGGATGAAGATGCGATTTTGTATCTGCAACTGGCCAATACCCTGATCCATTCCTTCGATCCCAAAGCGCTTTCCATAGCGGAGGAAGTCAGCGGGATGCCTGGACTTTGTCGGAAGGTGGAAGAGGGAGGAATTGGTTTTGATTTTCGTCTGGCAATGGGAGTCCCGGACTTTTGGATCAAAACCCTCAAGCACAAAGCAGATGAGCAATGGGACATGTTTGAGCTTTGGCACGAACTGACCAACCGTCCCAAAAAGGAAAAATCCATTGCCTATGCAGAGAGCCATGACCAAGCGTTGGTTGGCGATAAATCCATCGCTTTTTGGCTCATGGACAAGGAAATGTACTTCAGTATGTCCGTCCTTCAGGAAAATCTGGTCATAGACCGGGGCATTGCCCTGCACAAAATGATCCGGATGATCACACTTTCCCTTGGTGGGGAGGGCTATCTGAATTTTATGGGAAATGAATTCGGTCATCCCGAATGGGTGGACTTCCCCAGAGAAGGCAATGACTGGAGCTATGCCTATGCCAGAAGACAATGGTCCTTGGTAGACGCTTCCCACCTTCGTTACCGGCATTTGGGCCAATGGGACAAGGCCATGATCCAACTTGCCCGTGATTACCAACTGCTGGCTGCTCCCCCAGCCACACAACTCTATCTCGATCCGGACAAGAAAATTCTTGCCTACGAGCGGGCAGGGCTGATTTTTATCTATTCTTTCCATCCTACTGAGTCCATTTTTGGATTCAAAATCAAGGTACCCAAGGCAGGAACCTACCAAATCATCCTCGATTCCGATGAGGCCAGTTTTGGTGGCTTCTACCGTCTGGATCCCACCATCCCCTATCCTACCGACAAGAAACAAGAGTTGAGTCTGTATCTTCCCAACCGGGTGGTGATGGTCTTGGAGAGGAAGAAATAAAACCGGAAAATCAGAACTTTTGAAGACAATTGGGCGAACGGAACACCAAAAGGTGAATCTGTGAACAAGTTGAACCCTAGCCATGAAAAACCTGCTCAAATCCACCCGATTAACTCGCTCGCTTTTTTTAATCTATTGGGTTGCATTGGTATGGATCATTGTGTTCAAGCTGAATATCCAGTTTACCTATATGGAACAAGGCCGGAAGATCAACCTGATCCCCTACAGCCAACCTTTGATGCTCAACGGCGAAGTGGATTTCGGCGAAATCATCCTGAACTGCCTGATTTTTATCCCTTTTGGGCTCTATGCCGGGGTATTATTTGAAAAGTGGAAATTGGGTAAAACGATTGGGCTATTTTTCTTCAGCAGTTTGGCACTGGAACTTTCCCAATACGGCTTGGGAATCGGGACTTTTGATACGACGGATATCATCAACAATACCCTCGGAGGAATTCTTGGCTTGATGGGCTATATGGGAATTGAACTTGCATCCAAAAACAGGCAGAAAACCCATCAAATCATCAATCTTCTCACCCTAATCGGCACCCTTTCCTTTGTCCTTATCCTGCTTTTTCTAAAAATCAACTGCCTCTGGTTTTTTAGGATGTAAGGGACCAAAAACCTGAATTAGTTCACCAAAAAGGTAAACTCACTTCCCTAAAAGGTGAATTAAGTGAGCATTTTGGTAAACTGGTTCAGCAAAAAGGCGAACTCACTGAGCTCCGAGGCGAACTGACTGAGCAAAAAGGCTAACTAGTTCGCCTCCGAGGCCAACTGGGGTACTTCTAAAGTGGGGAGGGGTACTTCTGAGGTGGGGTACCCCACTTCGGAGGTGCAAGGAAGGACCAAAAAGGTCCTCGCTTGAAGCAAAAAGGTCCAAGGTTCCGCCAAAAAGGTCCAAAGAAGGACCTCGGAGGCTCAAAGACTGAGCAAAACCTGACAAAGGATCATCAAAAAGGCGAAAGTTTTCACCAAATAGGCTCTCGCTTGAAGCAAAAAGGTCCAACGCTTCACCAAAAAGGTCCAAAGGAGGACCTCAAAGGCTCAAAGACTGAGCAAAACCTGACAAAGGATCAGCAAAAAGGCGAAAGTTTTCGCCAAAAAGGTCCTCGCTTGAAGCAAAAAGGTCCAACGTTGCGCCAAAAAGGTCCAAAGAAGGACCTCAGAGGCTCAAACTCTGAGCAAAACCTGACAAAGGATCAGCAAAAAGGCGAAAGTTTTCGCCAAAAAGGTCCTCGTTTGAAGCAAAAAGGTCCAACGTTGCGCCAAAAAGGTCCAAAGGAGGACCTCTGAGGCTCAAACACTGAGCAAAACCTGACAAAGGATCAGCAAAAAGGCGAAAGTTTTCACCAAAAAGGCCCTCGCTTGAAGCAAAAGACCCCGGCATTTCACTTTATTTAACCGGGCAGACCTTAAAAGGATTTTTATATTTAAAGATCCATAAATCCAAAAACCATGTTCAAATCCATTCGAATTCTATTTTTTCTTCTTGCAGTTTCCCAATTGGTACAGGCTCAGGAGCAGGATCAAATCCTGCTTGGAAGCAAGCATCAACTCCACTCCCAAGTCCTGGAGGAAGACCGGGTGTATTGGTTGAGCCTGCCGGAATCCTATTCTAGTCAAGAAGCATCCCATAAAAGCTACCCGGTATTGATCCTATTGGATGGGAATCTGCACTTCAAGCCCATTGCCGGAATGGTCCACTACCTGAGTTCCGATCGATACGGTAGCCGGAAAATTCCGGAAATGATTGTCGTGGGGATTCAAAATGTGGATAGAAGGCGCGATTACACACCGGACAAAGTCATTACCGTCAGGGAAAACAATACAGGCGGCGGGGAGCGTTTTCTCCGCTTTCTGGAGGAAGAACTGATTCCTGAACTCGACCAGCAGTACAGAACAGAACCCTATCGAATTCTGTACGGCCATTCTTTGGGTGGCTTGCTGGCTACCCATGCCTACATGAAGGAACACAGCCTTTTCAATGCATTTTTGGCAGTGGACCCGAGTTTGGGCACCTGGGATGCAGCCACCATGGACCAAAAACTCGATGCCGTGACAGACGCTACATTCAAGCGATTTTTCTACCTGGCTACGGCGAATTGGGGAAAGAGGAACTTTACCAATCGGGACCGTCATGTGAGATTGTATGAGGGCTTGAACAGAAAATACGAAGGGGATTTTCCAGCCCAACTGACCTATTTCGAAAATGAAAATCACGCCTCCGTTCCACCCATCGCTTTCCACGAAGGGATTTCTGCAATTTTTGAAGGCTATGGGATTTCTTATCGTGATGTGAAAACCCAAGCCCAGCTCCTCGAGCATTTCCAGTCCATCTCCCAACGGCTTTCCTGGGAAATCCATCCCCCAGAAACTTTGGTAAATCAACTGGGCTACAATTTCCTGAGAAGTAGAGATGAACAGGAACGATCTTCCGCATTGGATTTTTTCCTATTGAACACCGTAAACTTTCCGGATTCTTTCAATGCCTTTGACAGTTTGGGCGAGGCTTACGAGGCCCTGGGAGATCCGGAAAAAGCCCGGGAGAATTATAAAAAATCCCTGGAGCTCAATCCCCAAAACCAAAATGCCAAAAACCGATTGGAAGCACTACAAGGGGAGCAATAAAAACAGAAAGAGCAAAGGCATTTGGCAGGTCCAAGGCAAAAAAAAACTCTTCAAATTAAGGAGGCTTTACACATGTTAAGTCAAATCAATTATTCTTTTATGCAACGGATATAACTCCCACCTCTAGAAGCTAGAACTATGTTTAAAGGATTCTCCGCAAAATAGATCCTAGTCCCATCTATAGTAGTTATTCCAAAAGATATTATATCTCCTGATTGAGACCTGCTATTGGTCCAAAAAGAAAAGCTCTCATTGATATCGGTAAAAATTCCGCCTGCCCAAATTTCGCCTCCCGGTCTTGCATCAAAGCCACTTTCATTCGAACCATTATTTCCATTAGACCAATAATTACTACTCATTATTTTTGGGCCAGCTACATTAGCTCCTCCATTGAATTCAACTAATTCGAAAAAATCGGTTGAAGTTGGAATTCGCCATCCTTCAGGTGCAAGTCCTCTTGGATCAATCATTGCATAATAATTATACATTATGCCATAAATTTCCTCATTTTCAGATTCCCAAAAATAAGATGTCCATGCAGGGATTTTTTCATCGTAAAACCTAACCCAATCCTCAACGGACTTAGATTCTTGAATAGGGTCTCCATTTCTAAATACTTTTAAATCCAAATTTTGCTTCATCCAAATTTGACTTCCGATTTGTATTGCATTTTGATCTAATTCCTGAATTGAATCTGTATCTTCTGGATCGGAACATCCAAAAAAGAATAAAACCAACAATACTAGACTGGTATTACAAAAACGACTGAACATTTAAAAATAATTTTAGGATTTGAACTTATTAGATTTAAAACTAACTAACTCTAAACTCTAATCAAAGGCTGGATGACTTCCTTTTTCGGACTTTGGCATATAATTACTTATTTCAATATTTGCTATTCATCAAGTGTTTTATTTTTTCAATACAAATTTGGAAGTCCTCATCATATTTGACTTCAATCAAATTACAATCATTGAGTTTGCATTTTCTTCGTTTTTCTTCATCTCTTTTTTTTGTATTGTTAAACCCTTCAGTACCTCCATAGTAGTCAATAGGCTCATAATGTTGTTTTCCATTATATTCAATAGCTAGATTTTTTTCCTTTATAAAAATATCAAACCTTTGTCGGCCTAACCAAGGAGGACTATATTGACTAATTAAGGTAACTTCTGGGAATGTATCGCTAATCATTTTAAAAAGAAGTGTTTCATTATATAGTGATCCAACTAGATTATATCCATCATTTTTTCTAATCGTATTCTCAATTGATCTTAAATTTAAAAGTAATTTAGAATAATAACACTTAATAAAATCAATATTTAGTCCAATATTTTTCATTTTCTCAATTTTATAACGCCACCCTGGTATTCCAAACTTATTAACATCATTCCTCTTAAGATCATCAATACTTAAAATATCGAATATCAAATCTTCATAAACTTCTTTTTTAGAGAGAAATTCTCTTATTAGATCAAGTTCAAAAAAAGAATTAATTTCATCCTCATCCATGGAAAAAACATATTCTTTAAATGACTCATTAGAAATTAATTGAATAGAACTTTTTGCTAATTTTATTTTGAATGATGGTGCAGTAATGTAATCTATCCCTAAGGGGACATCATTGTTAACTAATAGAGAGTTGTATAAATCGTGTTTTGAAATTCTAATTCCAAAATGAATACTTGAAACAGCCAATTGAAATGGGTTTAAAAAGCCTTTTTTATACAGAAAATTAAATTTTTCATTTATGGTTAATGACGATCTTTTAATTATTTGGATTAATTCAGTCTTTGAGAACCAATCATTCTCACCGAAACTTTCTGTATAATTATTTAAAAATTTATTTAGTATATCTGGATTTGAAATTTTTGAATATGCATCAAAAATATTGTTTGAATTAAATCTAATAACATTACTTTTCTGACTAAATAAAATTTTGTTCCCATTTGGAATTATTAATAATTCAACCCATTTCTGACCTGAAGTGCTTTTTAATACTATTGAACATGGATAAATCGAATTTTCACCTTTTAAATAATTGAGTCCATTGAAGTTGACTAACTTAAAATTTGAACTTTGACCATCAATAAAGCAAACATCAAGCGTTTCCAAATCTTCAATTGTTAACGGCTTTCCATTAATAGTATGGTACTCAGAAAACACGGATTGTTTAATGTGTAATCTTTTAAGATCAAAATTCAAAAAATTTTCATAGCAACATTCAAAGTCTTCTTCCATTTTCAAATAGGTTTCTGATTTAATATCTGTGTTCGTATTTCAACTGTAATTTACGAAATATTTCTGCCATCCCCAGACCGCTATAAGTAGGTCTATATTTGCTTCAATTGTCTTTTCAGAAATAAAGTGATTTCTGATTTGGTTTCGTACCTATCCAATTTTTCTCCAAATCGCTTTGCTCTCGCTTCTTATTTGGTCAATTTGACCTCTAATCCCCCCTCTGAGCATAGTTTCTGTTTGGATGAAAAAAAAGCCGTTGACTAGGCGTAGTTTGCAACCAGCCACGCGATCCGTTACGTTTCATACCGCCAACCGCTACCACCAAAAAAAACTCAAACCTTTTAAGCCCATAAAACCCTTCCCCTATTTCCAATTCCCCTATCCCTTCCGATATTAGGTCAGCATTTCTAAAAATCACCCATGCCTGCCTGTGCCTTTCTTTCCATCTCCAATACCGAGGGATGGTTTATCGACGATGACTTGGTTCACCCCTTTTTGGAAAAACTGGGATGGACTGTAAAAAATATCCCCTGGAATCAGCCTACCGATTGGAATCAGTTCGACCTGGTCGTGATCCGAAGTCCCTGGGATTATCAACAGCATTTGGAGGCATTCCAGAAGGTATTGCGGAAAATTGACCAATCCCAAGCCATTCTTCTGAATCCCTTGGAACTCGTCCTTTGGAACATCCACAAGGGCTATCTTTTTGAATTGGAGCAAAAAGGAGTGGAACTGGTACCCACCATCCGAATCAAGGGTCTTGATTTGCCCAGTTTGGAAAAGGCATTTGAGATACTTCAGACAGAGCAGTTGGTCGTCAAGCCCATCATCGGAGCCAATGCGGATGATACGTTTTGGCTCAAAAAATCCCAGCCTGAGCATTGGACAAAAGCCCTTTCTGTCTTCCAGAACAAGGATGGAATGATCCAGCCCTTTATGCAAAATATCGTGGACGAGGGGGAATTCTCCCTGATGTATTTCCTGGGAAAGCTCAGCCATAGCATTATCAAGACTGTTGGAAAAGGGGATTTCCGGGTTCAGGAGGAACACGGGGGCGGAGTGATCCCACTGGCAAAACCGGAAAAAAGCCTGTTTGCAGCCGCGGAAAAAGCCCTACATGCCTTGCCCCAAAAACCCTTTTATGCACGGGTGGATCTGGTGAGGACTCCCCAAAACACTTTTGCGCTGATGGAACTGGAGCTGATTGAACCTTGCCTGTATTTCCGTTTTGATGAAAATTCCCCGGAAAAATTCGCGAACTTATTGCATGCTTTTTGGAAAGCAAAGCAAACCTAATCCAAAATCAAGTTTCCATGTATATCGCGGTAAACCCCAAACTCCCCATGCGGGACAAATCCATTACCCAGGACTTTTACGTTGGCTTATTGGGTTTTAAAACCTTGGGAAGCGGCAATTTTCCGGAATACCTGATGCTTGAAAAAGACCAGATCGAACTTCATTTTTTCCTTTTCAGGGATCTGGACCCCCAAGAGAATTATGGACAGGTTTACATCCGTACCCAAGACATCCAATCTCTCTATCAGAACTTTCTGAACAAACACATCCCCATTCACCCGAACGGACCGCTTCAACTCAAACCTTGGGGACAAATGGAGTTTTCCATTTTGGATCCGGATCTGAACCTTTTAACTTTTGGGGAAAGAATCACCTAAAAACCTACAATTTCCACTAACCCTACCCGAAATGACCCTTAAAAAAATACTTGCACTCGCATGTTCGGTCCAGATTCTGGCTGCCTGTTCACCCAGCAATCAGACTCCTGCTGAATTCAAGCTATTACCCACTCCTACTTCCTTTGAGATTCAGGGAAATTCGGATTTGAGTCCATCCGAGCTGAAACAAAGCTTTCAAAATGCCTACAAAGGAATGGTAGAAGGCCAAGATTTAGCATCTTGGACCGATCCCAAGCTCAGTTTGGAACTCCAAGCCGACACCTTTTCCAATCCTGAAGCCTACCAACTCGAAATCCAAAATGATCAGGTAAAAATCCAGGCAGGAACTCCAGCCGGGCTTTGGTACGGTTTGATGACTTTGGGACAAATAATAGAAGACGCAGAAGATCAGGAGGTAAATTTGCCCTCCATCCAAATTGAAGATGCTCCTGCCCTTTCCTATCGGGCTGTTCACTGGGATGTCAAACACCATTTGGAGCAAAAGGATTACTATTTCCAGCTGTTGGACAGACTGGCCTTCCAGAAAATCAATGCCGTCATCGTGGAGATTGAAGACAAACTCCAGTACCAGCTTCAGCCCAAAGTAGGTTCCTCGGATGCCTTTTCCATAGAGGAATGGCAGGAGATCAGTGCCTATGCCCTAGCCAGAAATATCCGGATCAGCCCCTTGGTACAAGGCTTGGGCCATGCTTCCTTTATCCTCAAGCATCCGGAATATTTGGAATTGAGGGATGATCCGGAAAGTGACTGGGCTTTTAATCCATTGGATGAGCGAACCTACCAAGTTCAGTTTGATCTGTACGAGGATGCGCTGAAAGCCTTTCCCTATGCGACTTACCTGCATGTAGGAGGAGACGAAGTGCATACAACCGGAAGAAACTCCGGAAAATCCCCTCTTGAGCTTCAATTGACCTGGCTTAACCGGGTCAGTGCCTATGCGGAGCAAAAAGGACTCACTCCCATCTTTTGGGATGATATGCCGCTGAAAAACGCAGGACTGTATAGAAGCATTTACAACACCCAACTGAGCGAAGCACAGGTGGACAGCATCTGGGCTGCCAATAGTTCGAATTTGGATGAATTCGTGGGCATGTTCCCCAAAAACTGCGTCTACATGCGCTGGAACTATGACACACCGGAATCTCCGGGAAATGAAAAAGCCATGAACTGGTTTACCCAAAACGGCTTCAAAGTCATGGGTGCCACAGCTGGACAAACCCGTTGGAATCTGATGCCACAGAGTGAAAGTAATGCCAAAAACATTCGGGACTTTGCTCTGATCTCCATCCGGAACCAAGCCGACGGGCTTCTTTTGACGCTTTGGGATGATGATTCCCCTCACTTTGAATTATATGGGAGAGGAATCGCAAATTTCGCAGAATACACCTGGGCCGGAGATAAGAAATCCATTGATGAGGTCAAGAAGGCCTATCGTCAGCGGGCATTTGGACCGGCACTTTCTTCGGATGAATATGAGTTCATCGATTCCCTGGAACTGGCAGTGGCATTCTGGAAAAATGCACTGCTCGATCCCAAGCAGGACCGAAACAGACTCCGATCCAAGTCAAATCCAATGGAAGAATCCCTCATTGCCCTTCCCAATTTGGATTCCGCCGGAGCTTGGACCGGCAAATACGAAGAGAAAATCAAGCTCGCCCAAGTCAATCAGGAAAGAGTGGAAGCAGTGTTGGGACAGATTGCTGAAAGTAAAAAACTGGCCAAGAGGAACAGCTTTACCCTGGATGTCTATGAGCAAGTGGCCCAGTCGGTTCAATTTTCCAACCGGGCTTTGATGACTTTAGCCGAACTGGATGAACCAACGGGCGAAAACCGAAATCAAGCCCTCCAAAAACTGGCAGGTTTGGCCGAGGAATGGAATGCCATCGAAAAGAACCTTGAATCCGTCTATGGCAAAACCCGACAGCTCAACAAACCGGAGGATTATATCCTGGATCAGGATCATCATGTCCATCTGGCCAATCAGGCCAAAAAATTCTCCGATTGGCAGTTTTATGTAGAGGATTTGTTTGTGGAAAAAGTCAAATCCATCCAGGAATAGAAATCAAGTAAAACAGCCTCAGGATTTTCCTGAGGCTGTTTTATTAAAAGTCAAAGCTTAGGTTCCCTCCTTTTCGAAAGGCTTTGAGATTGAACTCAGGCATGTTTCGCCCCTGGAAATACTTTTTCCTAGCATGTCTGAAAAGCTGGTGTATGCTTTCCGCCAAAACTCCCTCCCCTTTCATTCTCCTGCCAAACTGGTTGTCCTGCACTTTTCCTCCATGGAGTTCGGCGATTTGATGCATCACTTTTTGGAAGCGGTCCGGGTAATTTTTCTGCAGCCAATCCGAAAAGATCTCTTCCAGTTTCCCATTTAGACGAACTACTGTCATTCCCGCACCTCGGGCACCATGATCGGCTGCAGCCTTGAGAATTTGTGGGATTTCGTGATGGTTGAGTCCGGGTATGATAGGAGCATTCATTACTGCCACCGGAACTCCCGCTTTGGAAAGGGCTTCTATGGTTTTGAGTCGTTTGACAGCACTGGCAGTTCTTGGTTCCATGGCCCGGCGGAGACTTTCATCCAGCGTGGTAATGGAAATATAAACCTGCACTAAATTATCGCTCCCCAAGTCCTGAAGCAGATCCAAATCCCGTAAAATCAAACTGTTTTTGCTAATGATCCCCACGGGATGGCGGTAGCGTGCAAGCACCTTCAGAATACCCCGGGTGATTTTCATTTCCTTTTCCAAGGGTTGGTAACAGTCTGTATTTCCAGAAAGAGAAATCGGGCTGACCTTCCAAGCCTTGCTCAGGAGCTTTGCTTCCAAAAGCCTGGGCGCATTCGGTTTGGCCATGAGTTGGGTTTCAAAATCCAAACCCGCCGTATAGCCATAGTATTCGTGGGAATTTCGGGCATAGCAATAGATACAACCATGCTCACAACCTTGGTAGGGATTGAGAGAAAAACTCAAACCCAGATCCGGGCTGGTAATGGGATTGACGATGGTTTTGGGATGCTCTATCCTCACCTCTGTTTTGGGGGAAAGCAAAAGCGGCTCGTCAATGCCTTCCACATGTTCGGCTACCAGCCTCTGTTCCAAAAAGCGGTTACCGGACTGGACCTGTGCCCCCCTTCCTTTGAAATATTCCTCTTCCCTGTCAATCATTTTGTCAAAACCAAGCACCTTATTTTAAGGAAAATGGCAGACAAACAAAGACCGGTGACAGAAAATGTCCGGTTAGGGATTTCTTAAAAAGGAAAAGTCAGCAAGGCATGTTGGCTGACCGTATTAAAATCCCTCCACACCCGATTGAGTTCGGTATGGGACTTTGCTGCTTCCAAGCCTGCAAAAGGAAACATCTGGGCATTGAGTTTCCGGCATGCCCCCGTCATTTTCCGGCTGATATGACTGACTGATCTCAGGGTTTTCTTGGAGATTTTGCCATTTGCTTCCAATTCTTCCCAGGAATGCTCCACTTGCTCGTAAAACTTCCTCCTCACCTTTTCAAGCTTTTTCAAAGTCTTTTTCTCCTGCTTTTTGAAATAGTCCACATACTGCTCATCATACTTTCTATGCTCATTTCTTTTCCAAAAAGATTCTCCAATCAATCGTTGCAGATGATGAGTGATTCCTAAAATATTGATCGCCAAAGTAGCCTCGGCAAACTGCAAGAACGGATACTGATAGATAGGCTTGGAGATCATGGCTTTTTCCGGCAAAATCTGAAAACTCCGGTTCAATGGAACGTGGAGATTCTCCGTTTTAAAGGCATGGCTTCCCGTTGCTATCATTCCCATATAACTCCATCCATCTAGAATTTCCACTTCCTCTCTTTTCAGGATAAAAGCCTTGACTACAGGATTTCCTGCTTCATCCAAAAGAGGCTTCCCATTTTCAAGAAGTTCACAGTTTGCTGTCAAATGTGTGGCATGCAAAGCTCCGGAAGCATAGGTCCAAGATCCATTGACCAGATATTCCTCTCCTATTTGATCGGCTTTTCCTCCAACAAATCCACTTCCTGCCAGGCAAACTTTGGGATCGGAAAAGATTTCCTCCCCCAATGACTCCTCCAAAAACCCCACAAACCAAGCCGCTCCGGCACATAGCGTCAGAGTCCAACCCAAACTTCCGTCGAACTCTGCGAGTTCCTCCTCGACTTTCAAGGCTTCCGGAAGGCTCAGCCCCAGTCCATTCAAGCTTTCGGGAACAAAAAGTTTAAACCATTTCTCTTGATAAATGACATCCAGCCATTCTTCAGGCAAGCATCCCAATTTTTCAGCTTTAGCAGCCAATTCTTGGTTTAATACCCCAAATTTTTCCATGCCACAAGTTTAGAAAGGTTTCCCCAAAGCAACAGGGAAAATTCATTCTTTTGAAAATTGAAGCAAGAAAAAGCCCGAATCACTTCGGGCTTTTGTGTTTACTTTTTCTTTTTCTGGGCAGCCATCCACTCCATAATGGTGACCGGCCTGCCATCGAGCATAACCGGAGATCCATCGAGGTCGGTTCGGGCTACATTGGCATGTGAGTAAATCCAGGACCAGTGTCCATTGTATCGAAAATCTTGACCACCATAAAACCCGGTGATATCCGTAACATGGTCATAATAGGAAAAGTGGACATTCTTCGCCCCGGCCTTTTTCAGTCGGTCAAACAGCGGAACCACTGTTTCGTCAGGTTTGGTGGTGTTATCATCTTTAGAATGCACAAACCAGATGGGAACATTTTTGATTTTCTGAATTTGGGCATCGCTGATGTAGTTATTGCTGTAAGCCAAAGCGCTGATATAGCCCGCTGCAAAATAGTCCGGATGCTCCAAGATGAGCTTGAGGGACATATAGCCCCCATTAGAACAACCACCTACATAGATTCGAGTTGGATCGACATTTGGGTTTTTGGCTACAAAATCCTGAAACAGGGCAAACAATGCTTCATTGTAAATATCATTGGTCTGTCCTCTTGTCATTCCGTCCCCAGCCTGCATCCAAAACGTGGGGGACTGGGGCACCAAAACATAGGCACCTTGTCCAAATAAGGTCTGGATTTCGGGAGAAGCGTAATTAAAAGCCTTATTGCCCATCAGTGCAATAGTTGGGTCATTTCCACCTTCTCCTCCACCGTGCAACCAAATAATCAATGGAGCCTTGGAAGTAGCTTTCTCCGGTGTAAAATAGGCAAAAGGCAAGGTCACATTCCCATGTGTAAATTGTCCTTTGAGTTCAAAATCATCCACTATAGGACGAATTCTTCCAAGCTCCTGATTCCAGGTTTTTCCGGATTTGGAGTCCACAACTGTCACCCCATAATCGATCCAAATGTTTGATCCACGATTATTCACGCGCATGTATTGAATCGGTGAACCCAAAGGATTTACGGGGCTAACTGCTAAAACCAAGGTTGCGTGATTTCCCTCCGAAACGCGGTTTCCATTTTCATCTGAAGGATAAGCATAGACCACCGTTCTTTTTCCGGAAGTTTGGGCTGCGGGAATTTCCCCTTCCTTGGAAGTTCTGGTTACAAAAACTTCGAAATCAGAAGCTTTAACTTCCTCGACAGGTTGATCCAAGCTAAGAATGATTTTATTGACAGCAGGTCCCCAGTCAAAGCCTTCAATTACGAGTTTATAGGTTCCTTCCGCTGGAGAATCAGTTTCCTTTGCCAAAAGAATCATTGGCAAGAAAAATATCCATACGCTGAGTTGTAAGATTTTTTTCATGAGGTTTATTGGGTTTGAATTGTTTTAAAAATGGATTCTACACAATTATCCTCTTGAATATCAAGGAAATTATTTAGGCGGTAAAATTTTTTCACCGCCCAACAATCTATCTCAAAAACTTACTTGATGTTCCCCTTTTTAAGTTCTTTTACAGCATAATCCACCGCTCTGGCTGTCAAAGCCATGTAGGTTATCGAGGGGTTTTGGGTACCGGTAGAAGTCATACAAGCCCCATCCGTTACGAAGACATTTGGTGCCAAATGCATTTGGTTAAACCCATTGAGCATAGAAGTTTTTGGATCTCTTCCCATTCGTACTCCTCCCATTTCATGAATATCCAGACCAGGTGCCTGCTTGCTGTCGCTTTTGTAGATATTGGTAACTCCGGCCTTGATGAGCATATCCTCACCCTGTTCCAAAAAGTCTTGGGTGCTTTTGTCATCATTTTCATCGTAGTCCACATTGATCCGAAGAAGAGGAATATCCCAGGCATCTTTTTGGTCAGGATCCAAACTGACTAAATTGCTTTCCTTTGGAATGGTTTCTCCCTGCATCATCATATACACACTCCAAGGTCCTGGTTTGGTATTGGCCTCTTTGAAGTCTGCCCCAAATCCACCTGGGTTTGCATGTCCAAAACCTGCCCTTCCCGCAGAATAAAAACTCATGTAGCCACGGAGGAAATCCATTTCCTGCTTTTTGACATTTCGGAAATTCGGCAACATCACAGCAGTAGGACGTCTTCCATAATAATATTTATCCTCGAAGCCCTCAAAACTTCCTCCCAAAGTCCCTCTGTAATTGTGAAAAGCAATGTATTTGCCCAAAACACCCGAATCATTCCCTAGACCATTTGGAAAGCGGTTGGATGTACTGTTCAATAAAATCAAATTGGTATTCAATGCAGCGGCATTCAGGAAGATCACCTTGGCAAAATATTCAGAGGTTTCCTTGGTCAGCCTGTCTACAATGCGGACTCCAGTGACCTTTCCTTTTTGCTCATCCCAAATGAGAGAGTGAACCACAGAATCAGGTCGGATCGTCAGGTTTCCTGTTTTGGCGGCTGTGGGCAAAGTAGCCGAATTGGAACTGAAATACCCACCGAAAGGACAGCCTCTGTAGCATTGATTCCTGGCCATGCATTTTCCTCTTCCCTGTGCCAGATGTTCTTCTTTTGGCTCGGTCAGATGTGCGCAGCGCCCAATGATAAATCTTCTGTCCTTATAGGCTTCTAAGATTCGCTTTTGGATTTCTTTTTCCACACAATTCATCTCCCAGGCTGGTAGAAATTCCCCATCCGGTAAGGTATCCAAGCCCTCATAGCTGCCACTAATCCCTACAAATCGCTCCACATGAGAATACCAGGGAGCAATATCCTCATACCGTATAGGCCAATCCACTGCAAAACCATCCCTTCCGGGACCTTCAAAATCATATTTGCTCCAGCGCTGGGTCTGTCTGGCCCAAATCAGGGATTTTCCTCCAACCTGATAGCCCCGGATCCAGTCAAATGGTTTCTCCTGTATGTAGGGATGCTCTTTATCCTTGACAAAAAAATGAGCTGTATCCTCTTTGTAAGCATAACATCGGTTCACCACAGGATTTTCTAATCTGTCTTCCCTGGGAATATGGTTTCGGTGGGGCATATCCCATGCATGGGAAGTCATGGTGGGGTAATCCTTTAAATGCTGAACATCCCTTCCTCTTTCCAAGACCAAAGTCTTGAGACCTTTTTCACAAAGTTCTTTGGCAGCCCAGCCTCCGGAAATCCCGGAACCTACTACAATTGCGTCATATTGATGAGAATCCATACTGGAAAAATAAGGGTTTCCATTCGGACTTTTATAAAAAAATTAATTTAGTCCTATTCTTACCAGAGACTATATTTTCCATAAAAAAGCCCTGAATAAATCAGGGCTTACATTCTATTTCGAGGGCTTCGGTAAAAAAAGTCCCAAAACTCTATTCATATCTCAGAGACTCGATCGGATCCATCTTACTAGCTTTGTATGCAGGGAATACACCAGACAACAGCCCTACCACCACACAAATCATAAAGGCTACAAACATCCAGAGCCAAGGCACCAAAAATCCTCCTGGACCTATGAAATTGGCTATTACGTTCCCAATGGCCATCCCCAAAACCACTCCAAATATTCCGCCCAAAATACAGATCATGATTGCCTCGATCAGAAACTGCTGTCGGATGCGAAGCGGTGTGGCTCCAAGTGCTTTTCGGATTCCTATCTCACGGGTTCGTTCAGTGACGGATACCAACATGATGTTCATTAATCCGATAGAAGCACCCAAAAGGGTAATAAAACCTATTCCAAACCCTCCGATTCTCAAATATCCGGCAACTTCCTCCAAACTTTCTGCCACGGATTTATTTTTCGTCAATTCAAAGGAATCCTCCTTGGTGACACGATCCTGTCTGATCTTTCGCATCATCCCAATGGCCTGCCCCATCTCATGATCAATGTTTTCAGGACTGGAAGCGATGGCTGTCACATTGTAATTGAAAACCCCACGGGTATCCAGTCTGCTGGCATTCTCAACCGGAATGATAATCTGCCGGTCAGCTCCTTGATCTTCTCCAACACCTCCTTGCTTTTCCAAAACCCCGACTATGGTATAGGGTTTACCTAAAAAGCTGATTTTTTGATTAATGGGGTCTTCAAAACTTTCAAAAAGCAATTCTTCCACTTCAATCCCAATAATGCAGACATTGTTGCCATATCTTACTTCCAAATTGGAAAAATTCCGGCCATTCTTGAGTTTGATAGCCTTTATAGAAAGGTAATTTTCATCCCCTCCCCTAACTCTAACATTTGGATCAGAAATCACTGAACCTCTCTTCACTTCCGCAGAACCTGTTACCGAAGTAAACACGGTGGAAACACCAATGGCGCTATATTCCTGTTTGAAATCCTGAACCTCACGAAAGGTCAATTTGGGGTAAACCTTCTCGGTCTTACCCTCCTGAATTGCCCTTCCTCCACTGAAACCCTTGTTGCGGATATCGAAGGAATTGGCTCCCAAACCGGAAAAACTCTCTGCAATCTGGGCTTTTATCCCATCTATTGCAGTCAACATCCCAACCAAAGATGAGATTCCTACAGCTATAATAGCACCAGTCAAAATAGTCCTTAGGATATTTACCTGTACTGACTTGAGCGCTTCGCGAATATTTTCGATCAGATTCATAAAATGTCCGTATTGGAACAGCTAATTCTAAAATTGAGAAATCTAGGATTTAAGTATACGCAAATACAAAAGAATACACCATGGGATTGCAAAAATTAACTCTTAGGAAAGACAAAACTCAGCATCAATGCATGCGATCACCCCTTAAATCCATGTTTTTCAAAACTTGGGCTTCATAGTCCAACCATTCCTGCCAACGCTTATTCACTTTGTCAGCGTCATAATATTTGCGGGCCAGTTCGATAAAGGTCACGTAATGGCCTGCCTCAGAAATCATGAGTTCATAGTAGAATTTCTGAAGCTCCTCATCAGCGATATTTTTGGAAAGCAGTTTGAAACGCTCACAGCTTCTGGCCTCTATCAATGCATTCATCAGCAAATGCTCGGTCAGATGTTCCCTTCGGCTCCCTCCTTTTTTGACAAACTCATTCAACTTGATGACATATTCATCCTTTCTGGGTTTACCAAAGTTCATTCCTCGTTTCCGAATCTGATCCATTACCCGTTCAAAATGTCCCCATTCCTCTGCAACAATGGGCGTAAGGGTATCGACCAATTCATCCAGTTCATTGAATCTCAAAATCAAACTGATACAAGAGGAAGCGGCTTTTTGCTCACAATAGGCATGGTCCACCAAAATATCCTCGATTTGCATTTCCGCTATCCCTACCCACCGGGGATCGGTGGGCAGCTTTAAATGCAGCATTTTTTGTCTTGTACTCTCTTCCCAACTCATCTTAATCGAATAAATACCAGGTAATCCCCAGGTCAATGAATGATTTGTACCCTGTGTAATCGGGAGTCACGAAATATCCCTCTTGGTTCATAAAGCCAGCATTCAAATGGTTGTACTTCAACAATACCCGGGTTCGGTTGATTCTGAAATCCAAAAACAGATCCACTACGGGATAAGCATACACATCGAACCTATCTTGAAGGTAAAACTGCTGGTAGGCAGGGAAATAGGCATTGGCGAAATAGCTTGATTTATAGCGCACATCCACGCCAAGTTGTACAAAAACATTTTCATCAAAGGCCGGACTGTCAAAATAGAACATGGTATTTCCGAACAGTTCAGGAATTCGAAAAGCATTTTTTCCATCCCCACTGATATGGGTATAGATCACCTCCGCTTCCCATTTGAATTTCTTTCCAATATTGAACTTGGTTTGTAGCCCAGGCATGAGCATAAAGGCTTCTCCGGAGTTTTGAGCCACTTTTCGGTCCGCACCAAAATAGACGTAATTATTGACCCGGTTGATAGTCAGGCTTGGCCTCAACTTGAATTTTTCGAAATCAACCTTAATTGTCCCTTTTACCTGATCCACTCCTATATTGGAAAAATCATTGGACCATTGGTAAAAGTTGCCGCCATACTGCTGCTGCATGGAAGTAGGCTTGTACAAAGCCTTGGTGTATTCCAATTCAAGCCAAGGCGAGACAAACAAACCATGGAGTCTAAATGCCCCTGGGAGCAAATATTCCCCATCAGCTCTCAGAGACCATTTTTCGGATATTTTCCCGATCAACTCTCCTCCCAGATATACTTCATTGAAAATGTCTTTTTCCTCCAGGGAACGGCTTCTCATTCTTCCGTTCCTCAATCGGGTAAAGGCATTGTAATAAAACCCTCCAAATGAGCCTTTGAAACCAAACTCGTTTCTCCACTCGGCAAAGTCATTGAAGTTGAGAGTAGAGTCTTTTGCCAATCTTTCCTGAGGAAAAAAGAGAGAATCCGACTTGGTCAGATCTGTCTCAAAAATCAGGGTCTGATTTTTCCTGTCAAACACATGGTAAACCTGAAATCCATCCCGGACTTTGTATTCATGGTAAAAATGATAATCCTGTCTCAAATCTCTAGCCTGTGAATAGCGAAGCCAGACTTTTGCATCCTCATAGGTAAAATAAACCGAGGTCGAGTCTTGTTCTGGAGGGATAATCCCACCGATTTCGTTGACTAGATGCCGGGTTCGGGAGAAACTTCCCAAAAACCAATATTTCCCGTTTTCCGAGCGGTAATTGGTATGCAAAGAATAGGCTGTATTGGTTGCCATATTATCATCCCTGGCTACAGGATTGAGGGTCTTTCGGGCACGGATGGTATGAAACTCAAAACCTACATTCCAGCGAGGATTGACATTCCTGGCAAATTCAATATCCAACATGTTCCGGTTGCCTCCTCCAAAAAAGGCAGACATATTGGTGAACGGTGACTTTGTATCAAAATACCTGTTGTTTTCAGGATTCCTGTGATACAGGTCATAAGCATCAAAACCGGACCGTGTTCCTATCAATTCAGGGATCTGATAGAATACAGGGGTGGCCGCACTTCCTATATTTCCCAGATCCTGATATTTCCAGCCACTTTTTGCTACCGGATCATAGTTGTGGAAATTATCCAGCAAGGTATCCTGAGGATAGAGAACAAGTGAGTTTCTTTTGAGGTCCTTCTCGTAAAAATAAAGTGCGGTATTCGGACCATATACCATACGGGTACTGTCATCCAACAATGTTCTTCTCCCATCCAATTCCTCACCTTCCTGAGGAGGCTGGGCTTCTCGTACTTGACGCTGATTTGGATTCACTTGGCCTGGTCGAATCTGGGGGATGGGCCGCTGCGCCTGTACTGCATTTGCAAGCAAAAGCATCGTTACTAACAATATGCCAAACCAATTTTTTTTCACCTGCTTTGGTCTCTTTGCAAGACTTTTTGTTGGATTAGTTGATTCAAAACACCCTGATCCCCTGAAGAAAATTTCATCCGGATCGGCAGGACAAAAATCGGAATTTCTGCCAAAAATCCTTTTGAGCTAAGGGATTTAACTTTTGCTATGTCTTTTTCTGTAGTCAAGAGGACCGGATTTTTCCCTTGATGCTTCCTGTAGACCTCCTGAATATCCAACATATCCTTTTCGGAATACTCATGATGGTCCCTGTACCGGATCACCTCCAGCAAATCGTAGTTTTCTCTTGCGAAGGAAACCAATAGGCTATCGTCTGCAATTCCACTCAGCAAGATCACTGAATCGGAAAAGACGCAATCTTCCTTTTCTGAAATAGGAACTCCATAGCCAATTTCTGAAAAAAGAACTGGGGTTTCTGGTCCAGTATAGTTCTTAATCTGTTTTCGGAAAAGATCTTTTTGAACCTCATCGAGTCCAATGGGGCATTTGGTAACCACAAGGATATCTGCACGTTTTGCCCCATTTCTGCTTTCTCTCAATCTTCCCGCCGGGAGGAGAAAATCCTTGAAAAACGGTCTATTGTAGGTAGTCAGTAAAATCGATAAATCTGCCTTGATGTAACGATGCTGATAGGCATCATCAAGTATCAGTAGCTCCGGAAGGGTGTCTTTCTCCAAAATCTCCTCCACGGCCTTGACTCTGTCTTCCCCAACGAACACTGAAACTTCCCCTTTATATTTTTCGAAAATTTGAAAGGGTTCGTCTCCAATTTGCAAGGGACTTGATCCCAAATCGGCCTCCAAAAATCCGGATGTTTTTCTACCGTAACCTCGGGACAAGGTTCCAATTTTCCTATTATCCTTGAGCGTATCAATCAAGTATTCAACCATGGGGGTTTTACCCGTCCCTCCAACACTCAGGTTCCCTACCAAAATGGAGGGCATCCCAGTAGGCGTAGTTTTAAAAATCCCAAGGTCAAACAGAAGGTTGCGGACCCTGGTCACCAAATCATAAATCACAGAAAAGGGATAAAGCAAAAATACAAGGAGGCTCATTGCCGGGAATTGCTAATTTTGAATCAAATAAACACAAAAAATATGGGATACAAGATCGGAACGGTTATTTCCTTCCTTGAGCAAATCGCCCCTTCAGCCTATCAAGAGTCCTATGATAATGCCACCCTGATCACCGGTGACCGCAACTGGGAAATAAAAGGAATACTTTGTAGCCTGGACTGCACAGAGGAAATAGTGGATGAAGCAATTGCTTTAGGCGCAAACCTCATTGTCGCTCACCACCCTATTGTCTTTAAGGGACTAAAAAGTCTGACTGGTAAAAATTATGTAGAACGAACCGTTATCAAGGCTTTGAAAAATGACATAGCCATCTACGCCATTCATACCAATCTGGACCATGTACCCAATGGAGTCAATAAACGGATCTGTGATCGTTTAGGGCTAGCCAATACCAAGATTCTTCAGCCCAAAAAACAACTGCTCAACAAACTGGTGTTCTTTGTTCCAAAAGAAAATAAAGACGCAGTTCTCAAGGCTGTGTTCGATGCCGGGGCGGGGCAAATCGGAGAATACAAGGATTGCTCTTTTCAATTGGAGGGAATGGGAACCTTTACCCCATCAGAGCAAGCTCATCCACATATTGGACAAAGGGGGATTCCCCAATATGAAGCCGAGATAAGAGCTGAAGTGATTCTGCCATCTTTCCTTAGCGGAAAAATAATTTCAGCCATGAAAAAAGCCCACCCTTATGAGGAAGTTGCCTATTACCTGCAAACCCTGGAAAATGAAAACCAAGAGGTAGGAGCTGGAATGGTGGGGACACTTTCCGAGCCCATGGAGGAAGAGAAGTTTTTGGATTATCTGAAGGAAAAAATGAACCTGCAAGTTGTAAAGCATACTTCTCTTTTGGGGAAACCGATAAAGAAAGTCGCTGTATGCGGCGGAGCAGGAATATTTTTATTGGGAGATGCCAAGCGGGCCGGGGCAGACGTATTTATCACTTCGGATGTCAAATACCATGAATTCTTTGATGCGGAAAGGCAGATAATCCTTTGCGACATCGGACATTATGAGAGTGAAATTTTTACAAAAGAATTGCTTGGAGAACTATTGTCCCAAAATTTTCCTAATATTGCACTCTATTTGACAAAAGTAGTTACCAATCCAACATCTTATCGATAGTACATGGAAAGTACAGTAGCACAAAAACTAGAGGCTATTCACAACCTTCAGCTCATAGATTCAAGACTTGACGCAATAATTAAAGTAAGAGGGGCGCTTCCTGAGGAAGTCCAGGATCTGGAGGATGAGATCGCCGGCTACGAAACCAGACTTGAAAAATTCCAGAATGAGATTGAAACATTCGAGGAAGAAATCAAGAAATTCAAGGACAACATCAAAGAATCTGAGAAGCTGATCAAAAAGTATCAGGAGCAGCAGATGAACGTACGAAACAACCGTGAGTACGATGCCATCACTAAAGAGCTCGAACTTCAGGATCTTGAAATCCAGGTTTCCAAAAAGAAAATCGCAGAAGCTGGTGTAAAAATCGATCAGAAAAAGCAGGATCTTGATGAGCTAACTGCAGTAATGAAAGATCGTCAAAAGGATCTGGATCAGAAAAATGAAGAGTTGACCACCATAGTTTCAGAAAGTGAAGCTGAAGAGTCAAAGCTGAAGGCAGAAAGAGATAAAGCTGTAAAAAAAGTAGAAGAAAGACTACTTAAATCCTATACAAAAATCAGAGCCAATGCCAAAAACGGATTGGCAGTGGTAATGGTTAAAAGAGGGGCATGTGGAGGTTGTTTCAATACAGTTCCTCCTCAAAGACAGGCAGATATCAGAGAAAAGAAAAAACTAATCGTTTGTGAGCATTGCGGAAGAATCCTAGCAGGGGTTGAAGACGAAGTTGAAGAGGATGCAACACCAAAGAAAAAGAGAACAGCAAGAGCTTAATCCTACATTGGTTTCAAAACATAAAACCCCGAAAACATTCAGTTTTCGGGGTTTGTTTATTTTTAGCCATTTGGTTTTTTTTCAGGACATTATGCCTTAACTTAAGGGTATGAGATTGCTGGTTTCATTCATAGTGTGCTTTCTTTTTTCCATATCGGTTTCTGGCCAGGAAGTCGAAAACAAAACTTTTTTAGTTCTTTTTAAAACAAAAGAACTCAGCAAGGTAAATACCTCACTAAAATCTATTCAGGATCAATTCTCTTCTTTTGCTACCAAGACTTATTCAGGAAATTCTGACCCTGCCCTACTTATCGAAGTCCCTTCCTGTGATTTTGACGAATGCTTTTTGGGGAATTTTCTGATTGAAAATGATAAAGGAAAAAATTTCCAGCTTCAGGAAATCGCCTTGCGGCTATTTGATTTGACAGAAAACCAGAAAACCCTTCAGGCATTCTTATCCTCATATGAGGAAAGCATTGAAAAGCGAAAAAACACAAAGGCTGAATAAGTCAACCCAAGCCTTCTAAATGCGCCCGGTCATTTGCCTTTCTGAGCACAAAACTCCCATCCTCCAATTGTTCCAATAAGTACAAGCACAAATTGCTGTGTTCAAAAACGTCCATATGCCGTAGGTCGTATTTAAATATCAGGGACAAAAATATTCTCATCGCACGTCCATGCATGCAAACCAAAATTGTTTGCCCCGGACCCGTCAGGATGGTTTCAATTCCTTTTTTCATTCGAATAGCCACTTGATTGGGACTTTCTCCTCCGGCTATGGCATAATCCAGATTCCCTACTTTCCATTGTGCAAGCATATGCTTGTAATATTCCCCTTCCTCCGGGGTCATTGGAGTTCCTTCATAATTCCCCCAAGAAATCTCATTCAACTCTGGGAGTGCCTGGGTAGGTATCCCCAACTGGATAAAATCCTCTATAGACTGTCTGGTGCGAATTAGCGCCGTATGGTAAATCTGATCGAACTCCACATCCTTGTAAGCTTCATAAAAAGCTTTGGCCTGAGCACGCCCTGTATCATTGATCGGAGCGTCAATCCCGCTCCCCTGTACTACTCCTTTTAAGTTAAAATCCGTCTGTCCGTGTCTGACTAAATAAATTTTTTTTCGCTCCAAGATTCTTTAATTTTGTCCCAAGCCCAAATAAACTTCATTTCGATCAATATTCATGGTATTTATTAAAAAGCCTTCCCTGGACGAACTCAACGACACCCGGATGCACACCATGGTGGACCATTTGGGAATAGAATTCACTCAGATTGGAGATGATTTTTTACAGGGCACAATGCCCGTGGATTACAGGACCAAACAGCCCATGGGCTCATTACATGGAGGAGCAAATGTAGCTTTGGCAGAAACTCTTGGATCGGTTGCAGCCTCCCTGACCATAGATCAGCAAAAACAGGCCTGTGTAGGATTGGAGATCAATGCCAATCACCTCAAATCAGTACGAGAAGGCATCGTAATTGGGACGGCCAAACCAATTCATTTGGGGAAATCCACCCAAGTATGGGAAATAAAAATCGAAAACCTAGCCGGACAGCTGTGTTGCATCAGCCGGATCACTATGGCTATTTTGGATAAAAAATGATAGACTCAGTTTCCTCAAAGACCTATTCAAAAACGGAGGTAATCAACCTACTGCTTTTCGCAGGGCTTAGCTCTGGAGGTTCTTTTGCTCTTTGGAGAAAGCCCAAATCAAATGTCCTTGAGTTTATTTTGGATACCCAAAACCAATCCGAAAAAACCGATCTCAACTTGGAGGAAGCTTCTCCGGGTTTTATCGTCCATCCCTTCGAAGATCAGGAAGATAAAAAGGCTTTTTTCATCCAAGCATCCCAATACCTTAAACTAGACCTTCACCAAGATCTAACCGAAGAGAATCTACCGGAATGGGTTACTTCTATCATCAGCCCACAAGAAGTATCCGAGAACAGTGTCTTTGAAGGACTGATTTCACAAAGTTCAAAAAGGACTATTACTGAATCTGAAGGCGACTCCAAGGAAAATTTCCTGAATTTGGTCAAAAAAGGAATCGAACAAATCAAATCCGGAAAACTGGAAAAAGTGGTTCCTGCCAGAACCAAAAAGCTTGAACTCAAGGAAGAGTTTAATTTGGGCCTTAGTTTGCACAGCATGCTTCAGGCTTATCCTAATTCCTTTGTCAATTTTTTCCACATTCCTCAAGTCTGTACATGGATGGGAGCCTCCCCGGAAATATTAATCGAAACCAAAGGGGATTATTTCTATACTATGTCTTTGGCGGGTACCCAGCCGAGTAAAGGGGAAAATCCCCTCAAAACGGCTGCTTGGACCCAAAAAGAAATTGAGGAACAAGCTCTGGTAAGCAGGTACATTGTGGATTGTTTCAAAAAAATACGTCTGAGGGAATATGAGGAGCATGGTCCAAAAACAGTCATGGCTGGAAGCTTGTTGCATCTTCGATCTGACTTTAAAGTAGACATGAAAAAAACCGGTTTCCCTCAACTTGGAACTGTGATGCTGGAATTGCTTCATCCAACTTCCGCCGTATCCGGAATGCCAAGAAAGGAAGCCCATGATTTTCTGAAAAAAAATGAAGGGTTCGACAGATCCTTCTTCGCCGGATTCATAGGACCAGTCAATATTTCGGGAGAGACCTCCATATACGTCAATCTCCGTACGGCTTCATTTCATGAAAAAGAGGTTATTCTCTATGCTGGTGCTGGAGTTACCGAAGATTCGGACCCAGAAAAAGAATGGGAAGAAACAGAGCTGAAGTGCCAAATCATCGGAAAATTCATTCAAAATCCCAGCACTTGATTCTCCAGCCAATCATCGATCTAGTGGCCATTTGTGCCAAAAAAGGAATTGATAATGCAATTCTTTCCCCGGGTTCTCGCTGTGCTCCCCTCACTTTGGCATTTGCACAGCATCCGGACATCCATGCACGGACAATTTCCGATGAAAGATCTGCTGCTTTTATAGCATTGGGTATGGCCCAGCAACTGGAAAAGCCAGTGGTTTTGGTATGTACCTCCGGCTCTGCGGCACTCAATTATTACCCGGCAATAGCTGAGGCATTTTTCCAACAGGTTCCACTTTTGATCTTAACAGCAGACCGCCCTCCGGAATGGATTGACCAATACGACGGGCAGACTATCTTCCAACAGGAAGTCTATGGAAAACATGTCAAAAAAAGTTTTCAATTTCCCGACTCCTTTGCTACCGAAGAGCAATCTTGGCATGCATCAAGAATAATCAATGAGGCCATTAATTTGGCTAAACTATATCCCGCAGGCCCTGTCCATATCAACATTCCCCTGAGGGAGCCTTTTTATCCGGAAGCAAACGAACAGCTCCAATTTCTCGAAAAACCAAGGGTTTTCAACCTATATCAGGGGAACCCTGAACTTTCTGAAGAAACCCTCAAAAAGCTAAAAAACAGACTGGAATCAGTCAAAAAGATTCTTATCGTCCCAGGACAGCAGAAGCCTAACAGTAAAATCCAGTCATTATTGGACCAACTTTCCAAGTCCAAAAAAGCGGTTATAGTTACAGACACCATCAGCAACCTGCAGTCTGAACATACTCTCTCCTTTCATGATCATTGGCTGGGGAATGCTGAATTTCACCAAGACCTGGAACCCGACTTAATTGTCTCCTTTGGAAAATCAGTTATTTCTAAGCCCCTGAAACAATTCCTGAGAAAAAGCTCCGCCTCACACTGGCAAATTCAGCAAGAAGGTGAAGCAAGGGACACCTTCCAGCGAACAACCAGAGTCTTGGCAACAACACCGGTTTCATTCCTAACCTGGCTCAACAACAACCTGGATCACCAAGACCCTGAGTACTTCCTGAATTGGTTTTCCCTGGAAAGCAAAGTACAGCAAGCCCTTCCTAAAATATTTGAGGGGCTTGAATTTGGGGAATACAAGGCCTTGCATTTCCTTTTGAAGAAAATCCCTCCTTTTTCAAAAATCCACTTAGCTAATTCAATGGCAGTTCGCTATGTGAATTTTCTTGGAAAAAGAAATCAGGAAATCTTCTGCAATAGAGGAACCAGTGGTATTGACGGTTCCAACAGCACCGCTGTAGGATGCACCTTTACAACCAAGGACCCGGTCACCCTCATTACCGGAGACATGGCATTCTTTTATGACCGAAATGCATTCTGGCACAATTACCCTACCCCTAATTTGAGGATCATCGTGCTAAACAATCATGCTGGGGGCATTTTCAGGATCATAGAAGGACCTTCCAAGCAGGCCGAATTGGAAGAATTTTTTGAAACGAGGCAAAAACTGACAGCAAAAAATCTGGCAGAGGAATTCGGATTCCAATATTCAAGGGTCAGAAACTTCGAGGAACTGGAATCCTCCTTGCAAAAATTCTATGAACCTTGTTTGCATCCAAAAATTCTTGAAATCGAAACCTCAAGTCCAAAAAATGCAGCGCTTTTGAAGCTAGTTAAGGACAAAATAAAGACTCATTTGATGGAATAAGATCTTATAAATGGCATTCAGAATGTACCATAGAAGTGATTTTTTCCAACACAAAGAAGACCTGCCTTAACTCAAACCATCCCTAAAACTCTTTGCAATGCCGGATTTCTGTTATTGGGTTTCCAAATGGCCGATAGCTCTGTGAACTGTGAAATCCCGGGAATTTCCATAAATCGTACTTTCAGATCATATCCTTCCTTCAGAGAACTCGGAACAATGGCAACTCCCATCCCATTCTCAACCAATCTAAAGATAGTCAGAGCGTGAACAGACTTATGTCTGATCTTTGGGGAAAAGCCAGCATCCTTATAGATCCCCATAATTTGTTCGAAATAGTAATTGGAGTAATCACTGGAGAAAAGGATAAAAGGCTCCTCTGAAAATTGATTGAGGGAATGAAAATCCTGTGACTGAATCGGGTGATTAAGGGGCACAACCAAAGAAAAGGTATCCTTTAGGACCGATTTCCTCTCCAAATCATCCGGTACGGTGGCCAATCTGACAAAACCCAAATCCAATTTGTCTTTTTGGATCATTTCTACCTGAACCGAATTGCTCAACTCTTCCAGATTAGTTGTTATCAAAGGCTGATTTTTATTCAGCTTTGCCAGTAATTCCGGTAATACTCTGTTGGCGGCAGAGCCCAAAAAACCAATGCGCAGTTCCCCAACTCGACCCTCAGAAATCTCTTTTAATTGAGACCGGGTCATTTCTAGGTGATTTAGCACAAAATCAACTTCCTCTTTTAGAAAAGCACCTGCGACTGTTAATTCCACATGCTTTTGATCCCGTTCAAAAAGCTGGACCCCTAACAATTCCTCAAGTTGCTTGATTTGCCTGCTCAACCCCGGCTGGGATATGAATAGCCGATCGGCTGCCTTTCTATAGTTAAGTTCCTCAGCAACAGCCTTGAAATAGTGTAAATGTCGTAATTCCATCGATAACTCAAAGTTATCAAATATTGATAAAAATAGTATCAAAAGGTATCAACAAGAATCGATAGCTTTGAAAAGAATATAAACCCAAATCCTTTTTCAGGAATAGCTCCCACCATGAACACTTTCTTTTACGGACAAGATCATCTCACCTCCTCCATAGCACTAAAACTTTCAAGAAAAGAGCTAGAAGGCAAATTCAGTCACAAAACCGTTGAAAAAATCAAAGCTTCGGCAGATGCGGTCGAGCAAATTGCCCAAAGCGATAAAATCGTCTATGGAATCAACACGGGGTTTGGTCCACTATGCACCACCAAGATATCAGCAGAAGACACCAAAACTCTTCAGGAGAATTTATTGAAAAGTCATGCTGTAGGGCTTGGTGAACCGGTATCCGAAGAGATCTCCCGCTTGATGATGGTCCTGAAAATCCACGCCTTGGCCCAAGGCTATTCCGGAATACGAATGGAAACTCTGGAAAGAATGCTTTGGATGTTGGAAACGGACATCATTCCAGTAGTTCCCATTCAGGGTTCGGTAGGAGCATCAGGAGACCTAGCCCCACTTTCCCATCTTTTTCTCCCATTGATCGGCTTAGGAAAAGTCCATTTCCAAGGAAGCATACAGCCAACTGAAAAAGTCCTATCGTCATTTGGAAAAAAATCATTGCATCTAGGTGCAAAAGAAGGTCTTGCACTCATCAATGGCACCCAATTCATGGCAGCCCATGCGGTAAAAGTGGTGGAAAGATTGCATAATGTTCTCTGCCATGCAGATATTACAGGAGCAATGATGCTGGAAGGTTTAATGGGTTCTATCAAACCCTTTACAGCCGAACTCCATCAGTTGAGACCCTATGTTGGCAATAAGCATGTAGCACAGACCATTCTCAATCTGTTGCATGAATCAGAAATAGTCAATTCCCATTTGTATTGCAACAGAGTACAGGACCCTTATTCCCTTCGCTGCATGCCTCAAGTTCATGGAGCCTCCCGAAACGCCTGGATCCACCTAAAGGACACCATTGAAATTGAGATCAATTCTGTCACAGATAATCCGGTTGTTTTCGATACCGACAACACCATTTCTGGAGGACACTTCCACGGGCAACCTATTGCCTTGCCCCTGGATTACGCCACCTTGGCGGCTTCCGAAATCGGAAACATCTCAGATCGTAGAATCTACCTTTCCTTGGAGGGCGATACCCCCGGCGTTCCAAAACTTTTGCTAAAGGAAACCGGTTTGAACTCCGGGCTGATGATCCCACAATACACAACCGCTGCCCTGGCATCTGAGAATAAGGGACTTTGTTTCCCTTCTTCCGCTGATTCCATCCCTACATCACTTGGTCAGGAGGACCATGTCAGTATGGGCAGTATAGGAGCAAGAAAAGCTCTCCAGGTGATCGGAAATGTGGAAAAAATCTTAGGAATTGAGCTGTTTTATGCAGCACAGGCAATGGATTATCATGCTCCGCTCAAATCCGGAAAAATCATGACTGCCATTTATGAGAATTTTAGGAGCCTTGTTCCTCCGGTGATCCAAGATCGGGTAATGTATGAAGATCTTGAAAAATCAATCGAACTGATCAAAAGCGGTGAATTGGTTAAATTGGCGAAAGCAACGGCCCTATCCGAAGGTTTGGCCTTTGAAACGGAATGGAGTGAGATGTTTGAGTTCTGAAAACCTGTACCATGAAAAACCTGAAATTAGTCGGTCCTATTAAGCAGTTGTTGACCCTAGATGGACTTCCTCTAAAAGGAGCCTTACGGGACAGCCAACTGGAAATCCTAGAAAATGCCGGAATTCTGATCAAGGGAGGAAAAATCCTCGAAGTGGGAAAATTTGAAACCCTAAATCAAAAGATCAATCCGGACACCACACAACTTATTGAACTGGAAGGTGATTTTGTAGCCCTACCCGGATTCATTGATTGCCATACCCACATCTGTTTTTCTGGAAGTAGGGCAAGAGATTTTGCATTGAGAAATTCCGGTGTCAGCTACCTTCAGATTGCCAAGGCTGGAGGAGGAATATGGGATACCGTAACCCAAACCAGGGAAACTCCTCAGTCCAAATTAGCAAAACTGACTGCTGATCGGGCCAACAGGCATTTGAGTGAGGGAATTACAACCATTGAAGTAAAAAGTGGATATGGTCTATCCATCCCTGAAGAAGTCAAAATGCTTGGAAGCATCATCAGCGCCCAACAAAAAACCAAAGCGGATTTGATCCCAACTTGTCTGGCTGCACATACACTTCCCAGAGATTTTGAGGGTGACCGAGAAGCTTATTTGGAAGAGCTTTCCACCAAACTCCTTCCGATTTTAAAAAAAGAAAGGCTGACCAACAGAATTGACGCTTTTATTGAAAAGGGGGCATTCACTGCTAAAGAGATCGAACCTTACTTCCAAAAAGCCAAGTCCATGGGTTTTGACATTACAGTTCATGCTGACCAATTTTCCCGAGGCGGTTTGGCAGTTGCTGTGAAATTTGGAGCAAAGTCGGCAGACCATCTGGAAGTCTCCGGAAGAAACGAAATTAAATTATTGGCTGCCTCGGACGTGGTAGCAGTGGCCCTACCGGGAGCATCATTAGGTTTGGGTGTTTCCTTTACTCCTGCCCGCAAAATCCTGGATCAAGGTGGAGCTTTGGCCATTGCTTCTGACTGGAATCCTGGGTCGGCTCCAATGGGAGACCTTCTGGCACAGGCTTCCATTTTGGCTACCATGCAAAACCTGAGCACTGCTGAAGTATTTGCAGGAATTACTTTTCGAGCGGCTGAGGCTTTGGGACTCCATGACCGTGGAAAGATCAAAACTGGATTATTGGCGGACTTTAGTCTTTTTCCCACAGCTGATTATCGGGAAATCCTCTATAACCAAGGAAAATTAAAACCGGTCCAGGTATGGAAAAATGGACTTATGGCCAGTAGAAACAAAACGAAATTATACCCTAATCCATGACTTTTCAAGATCAAATCAGACAAGGCATTCCTAACACACTCCCTCAGAAAAAGAATAGAAACCCCAATCTTTCCCATGCTCCGAAGAGAAAGGATATCCTTTCTGTGGAAGAAAAAAAATTAGCCCTGAAAAATGCACTCCGGTATTTTCCAAAGGAATGGCATCAGGAATTAGCGGAGGAATTCCTGAATGAATTGGAAACGTATGGAAGGATTTATATGTACCGTTTCATGCCGGATTACTCCATTTATGCAAGGCCAATTGAAGAATACCCTTCCCAATCCAAACAGGCTGCAGCCATCATGCTGATGATCCAAAACAATTTGGATCCTGCCGTGGCACAGCATCCAGAAGAGTTGATTACTTATGGAGGAAATGGAGCGGTTTTTCAAAATTGGGCACAATATCTCCTAACCATGAAATACCTGTCGGAGATGAGTGATCAGCAAACCCTCCACATGTATTCCGGTCATCCCATGGGACTTTTTCCTTCCTCTACAGAAGCCCCCCGTGTGATCGTTACCAATGGAATGATGATCCCAAACTATTCCAAACCCGATGACTGGGAAAAATTCAATGCCTTGGGAGTCACCCAATATGGACAAATGACTGCAGGGTCCTATATGTATATCGGACCACAGGGAATCGTCCACGGGACAACCATCACGGTGATGAATGCCTTCCGTCAAAAACTGGGAGCCCGAAACAGCCCAAAAGGAAAGATTTTTTTAACAGCCGGACTGGGAGGTATGAGCGGAGCTCAACCCAAAGCCGGAAATATCGCTGGTTGTGTCACAGTTTGCGCAGAGGTAAACCCTGCCGCCGCCAAAAAGAGGCATGAACAAGGTTGGGTAGACGAGTTGATTGAGGATATGGATCAATTGGTTGATCGTATCCATCAAGCTAAAGCAAATGAAGAAGTGGTCTCACTTGCCTATTTGGGAAATGTAGTGGAGGTATGGGAAAGACTGGACCGTGAAAATATTCTCGTCGAAATCGGCTCGGATCAAACTTCCTTGCATAATCCTTGGGCAGGAGGATATTATCCGGTTGGTCTGTCTTTCGAGGAATCCAATAAAATGATGGCAGAGGATCCGGAGACTTTCAAAACCAAAGTTCAGGAATCGCTTCGCAGACATGCAGCTGCTATCAACAGCCATGTGGCAAAAGGAACTTACTTTTTTGATTATGGGAATGCATTTCTACTGGAAGCCTCCCGGGCAGGTGCGGATGTGATGGCTGAAAACGGAATCGATTTCCGCTATCCTTCCTATGTTCAGGACATCCTTGGTCCTATGTGTTTTGACTATGGATTTGGACCATTCCGATGGGTTTGTACTTCAGGAAAATCCGAAGACCTGAGAAAGACCGATCAAATCGCAGCGACCGTTTTGAAGGAAATCATGAAAGCTTCTCCAGCATCCATTCAGCAACAAATGCAGGACAATATTACCTGGATAGAAGAAGCCGAAAAAAACAAATTGGTGGTGGGATCCCAAGCCAGAATCCTATATGCTGATGCAGAAGGCCGCGCCAAAATCGCAAAGGCTTTCAATGATGCCATAAAAACAGGAGTGCTTAGTGCACCAGTAGTTTTGGGAAGAGACCACCATGATGTCAGTGGCACCGATTCTCCCTTCCGAGAAACCAGCAATATCTACGATGGAAGTAAGTTTACGGCAGATATGGCCATCCACAATGTCATAGGAGACAGCTTTCGCGGAGCCACCTGGGTTTCCATCCACAATGGAGGCGGTGTAGGCTGGGGAGAGGTAATCAATGGAGGATTTGGAATGGTACTGGATGGTAGTGAAGACGCTGAAAGAAAACTGAAATCCATGTTGTTCTATGATGTAAACAACGGGATTGCAAGAAGAGCCTGGGCCAGAAATTCCGGTTCTATCGAAGCCATTCAGCGCGAAATGGACAGAAGTCCTGAACTGAAGATTACTTTGCCCAACCAGGTCAATGAAGTAATTTTAGAAGGCTTGTTTTAACCATCCAATTCTAAACCCCATGAATCACCTTCACCTGAATCCGAACCCAAACCTCTGGAAAGGAAGGTCTTCCCAAGAGAAAGAATACTGGCATCAGGCAATACAGCTGGTGGACGATTTGGCCATTGAGGAAGGAAAAGAAAAGAAAATCGGAATCCTTGGTTATGCAGGTGAGGAAGGGGTTCGGAGAAACCAAGGTAGAACAGGTACTTCCTCAGGACCTGAAGCCATTCGAAAAGTGATGGGGCCCATGGCTTTTCATTTGTCTGATAAAACCCTAATCCTAGACTACGGGGATATTCTTACCCTTGAGGATGACATGGAATCCTCCCATGCATTGATTTCAGAAACAGTCTTTCAATTACTTCAAAATTCACATTTACCGGTATTGCTGGGAGGAGGTCATGATCTTGCCTTAGCCCATGGGAGGGGAATCCAGCACTATCTTTCTTCAAAAAAGGAAAAGCTGGGAATCATCAACCTGGACGCACATTTTGATTTGAGAACACTGGTAGATGGAAAAGGGCACTCGGGTTCTCCATTTTATCAGCTTTCCCTGGAATACCCTTCTAATTTCCATTATTTATGCCTGGGAATCCAAAAGGCCGCCAATCCCAAATCCCTTTTTGATAGAGCAGAAACCTTGGGAGAATCCTGGATAGACCAAGATGAATTTTCTCTGACCAATTGGGATTCTGTCAAAGAAAGTCTCTTAAACTTCATGGACTCCGTCAATAAGATCTATCTCAGTATTGACTTGGATGGTTTTTCCTCTGCCTTTGCTCCCGGTGTTTCAGCTCCATCCCCAATGGGTTTCAGTCCGGAATTGGCTTTTCGGGTATTTGAATTGATAGCAAAGAGCAAGAAACTGATCAGTATGGATGTGGTTGAGTTGAATCCGCAATTTGATCAGGATCGTGCAACAGCAAGACTGGCAGCAAGATGTGTAGAGTTTGTACTAAGGAATTACTTAGCTTAAATAAATCAAGAATTCCCCACTCTTAATTCTTCAAAGCTTCCCACAATATCTCTACTGGATGCATAGCCTTTCTTCCTGTTCCATCAGCGATCTGATGACGACAGGATGTTCCCGGTGCAGCAATCAAAGTATCCGCTTCCGCATTTCTTACTGAAGGAAACAAAACGAGTTCACCAACCTGCTGGGAGACCTCATAGTGTTCCTTTTCATAGCCAAAACTACCAGCCATCCCACAACAGCCACTCGGAATAGTTTCGACCGAATAATTTTCCGGAAGGGAGAGAATTTTTTGGGTCCAGCTCACTGAGGACAATGCCTTTTGGTGGCAATGACCGTGCAATTTGATTTTTTTAGGCTCCCTCGTAAAGGCCTCTGGTTTGATATTTCCAGCAGCTATTTCTTTCCCCAAAAACTCATCAATCAAATGCACATGGAACTTCAGTTTCTTGGCAGCAGCAACCAAATCAGGACTTACGATCCGGGGATATTCATCACGGAAACTTAAAATAGCGGATGGTTCCAAGCCGATCAAAGGCGTATTTCCATCAATCAAATCTGCGAAAATCCGCACATTGGCTTCTGCGTGTTTTTTGGCTTTAGGAAGCAAACCCTTTGAAAGGGCAGATCTTCCGCTTTCTTCATGAGCTACTATTTTGACATCATAGCCCAGCCGTTTCAAGAGGGAAATTGCCTTGATCCCAATTTCAGTATCGTTGTGATTGGTAAATTCATCCACAAAGAAATAAAGGGTCTTGATTGTATTGACTGGGCCAGGCAAGCCAGCATAGTGTTTTTTATACCATTTCCTCAGACTCAACTTGCTGATTTCAGGCAAATTTCGACTAGGAGCTACATTGAGAATGGATTTCATCAGTCCTCCGGTCAGAGAATTACTTAGGAAGAAATTAGCAATTCCGGGTACCTTCGAACCCAATTCATTTAGTTCATTGATGTAGGCGAAAGCTGTGGATCGGAGCGGTGTGCCATGAGTTTTCTGGTATTGGTAAAGAAACTCAGCCTTCATGCTGGCCATATCCACATTGGACGGGCACTCAGCCGTACAGCCTTTACAACTCAAACAAAGGTCAAGTGCCTCCTTGATTTCGGGATGATCAAAGGCATTTTCTTTTTTGTCCAAGGTCAAAAACTCCCGTAGCGTATTGGCACGACCACGAACCGTATCTCTTTCATTTCGTGTAGCCATGTAGGATGGGCACATGGTTCCTCCAGAACCCGGAAGTTTACGACAGTCTCCCGAACCGTTGCATTTCTCTGCGAGACGAAGGATCCCTCCAACATTTGAAAAATCAAAAACAGTTTGATGCTCCGGGGTTTTCATTCCTGGCTCATAGCGAAGGAATTGATTCATTGGAGCCGCATCCACGATCTTACCCGGGTTGAAAATGTTTTTGGGATCCCAGGTGTATTTGATTCGTCGAAAAAGCTCATAGTTCTTCTCTCCTACCATCAGCGGGATAAAAGCAGCCCGAACCCGTCCATCTCCATGTTCGCCAGAAAGTGAGCCCTGATATTTTTTTACCAGTTTGGCAGAAGCCTCGGAGATTTTATAAAAATCCTCAACCCCTTCCTCGGTTTTCAGATTCAGAATCGGTCTCAGATGGATCTCCCCTGCTCCGGCATGTGCATAGTGTACTGGCTTTTGATTGAAGCCCTCCATCAATTCATCAACCTCGTCAATGTAATCTGCCAAGTCCTCTATATCCACCGCCGTGTCTTCGATACAGGCAACAGCTTTTGGATCACCTGGGATATTTCCAAGAAGCCCCAAACCTGCCGCACGAAGTGCCCAAGCCGAAGCTGTCTTATCCGGACCTATGATAGGATAAGCATAGCCATATCCTCCGGCTTTCAGATCAGCAATCAGAGCTTCCCCCTTGGCAGTGGCCTCCTCAAGGGTTTTTCCCCTAAACTCCACCATCAATAGCGCTTCAGGATCACCTTCTACGAAATAGCGATTTTTGGAATATTCAATGCTTTCCTTGGTACAGTCCAAGATGATCTTATCCATCAGTTCCACCGCCGTGGCCGGATGCTTCATGGCCACTTGGGAGGATTTCATGCTTTCATGTATGGTATTAAAATGGGCAGCAACTACTATTTCTACAGGATCTGGTAGTGGATCGAGACTGATTTTGATCTCGGTTGTAAAAGCCAAGGTCCCCTCCGATCCTGCCAATAACTTACAAAAGTTAAATTTCTCCTCCCCTTCAAAAAGCTCCGATTTCAGGAGTTCATCTACAGCATATCCGGTATTTCGGCGATGGATGGACTTTTTGGGAAATTGGGCATGAATTTCTTCCCGAATTTCGGGATTATTGAGTTCGTCGAAGATTTGTCGGTAAATCGTGCCTTCCAGATCCTTTTGCCCACATTTTCGGTCAAAGTCATCCTGGGATATTTCTCCGAAAACCACCTTTTCCCCATCACTGAGGATGGTATTCAAAGAAATGACCTTGTCTCTGGTCACTCCATAAACAATGGATGTAGTCCCGGAGGAGTTATTCCCTACCATTCCCCCGATCATCGCTCGGTTGGCAGTCGAAGTGATCGGACTAAAGAAGAGTCCATGAGGTTTTAAAAAGCGATTGAGTTCGTCCCTAACTACACCCGGCTGGACCCGTACCCAGCGTTCTTCTTGGTTCAATTCCAGGATCTGGGTGAAATGCTTGGAAACATCCACCACGATGCCATTTCCCACACATTGCCCGGCAAGTGAAGTACCTGCGGTTCGGGGAATTAAGGAAGTAGCGTTTTCAGATGCGAAATGGATGAGTTTCTGAATATCCTCCTCAGACTTGGGAAAAGCCACAGCCAAAGGCATCTCGCGATAAACCGAGGCATCTGTAGCATAAAGGGTCTTGGTGAGTGAATCAAATTGCAGGCTTCCCTCTAATTGAGCGGAAAGGTTCTGCAATAAAGGCAATAGGTTAGATTGGTTTGAAGGCATGGACAAAAATAGCTTTCTGAATAGATTAAAGAAATTAAATAATCAAGTATCAATGACCAAACTCAACCTTCAATTACCAATGACCAAGCTCAATAACCAAGGATTACGGCCAACTTGAAAATTGTCCATTTCTCATTGAATTTGAAAAATCCATTCTTCCCTCTTTTCTTTACTTCAAACTTTGACACTTCATGTTCTTCTATCTCTCCCAATTTTTGAGTTTTTTGGCCATGCCATTGACCATAGTGTTGATCTTTATAGTAGTAGGAGCAGTTTATATCCAGAAAAAATGGGGTAAAAAACTCCTTTGGTCTGGAATTGGACTTTTGCTATTCTTCACCAATCCTTTTCTTTCCAATTGGGCTTTATTGGCTTGGGAGCCAGAATTTAAGTCTTTTGATGCAATCGAAAACCATGAGATTGGCATCGTCCTCACCGGTGTCACCAACCTGAGCAAAACCGCTTACGACCGCACCTTTTTCATCAAAGGTGCCGACCGCATCACCCAAGCCCTTCAACTCTACCGCATGGGCAAAATCAAAAAAATCCTGATCACCGGCGGTCAGGGACTCAACCCGGTCAATCCTCAATCGGAAGCAGAATTACTGAAGCGATTTCTGATGATGACAGGAATGCCCGAATCGGATATTCTTATCGAAGACCAGAGTAAAAACACTGCCGAAAACGCGCAGTTTACCAAGGCTTTTTTAGAGAAAAATGGAATTCCTACCGATCAGAAATTTATCCTCATCACCTCTGCCTTTCACATGAAGCGGGCAAAAGGATGCTTTGATAAAGTTAGTCTGAAAACAGTGACCTTTCCGGTGGATTACTATTCCCACGACATGAAATTTGACCCGCCTTCCCTGCTCTATCCCGATGCCAACTCCCTGACCTATTGGCATAAACTTTTCAAAGAATGGATGGGGATTTTCATGTATAAAGTGGCTGGTTATAGCTAACGGCGTGAGTAATTAATTTACTTTAAAACTTGCTTACTTAAACACTTTATTACGTAATTAGCGTAACGTATATTACGTAACGTATCTTGCGTAATAAAACTCAAGGTTAAGATGAAAAAACCATTCAACCCATTTGTAATCAACACCTATCAAGGAAAAGCCTATTTCTGTGACCGTGAGAATGATCTTAAAATGCTTATTTCCCATATAGAGAACGACAGAAATGTAGTCCTGTATGCTTGGAGGAGAATGGGAAAATCAGCTTTAATCCACCGTCTTTTTGAGGAATTGGAAGAATCCAAAAACTTCGAGACACTCTACATTGACCTCCTTGCGACTCAAAATATGCAGGAGGCCATACAAACTATCTCCACGGCTATCTATGAGAAATACGGGAAAACCGAAACAGGAATAAACGCACGTATCCAAAAGTTGCTTGCTTCCATTGGAGCGGTTATCAGTTTTAACCCCTTATCCGGTAGTCCAGAACTCACACTAGGCATCGCCCAAACTAAACAACCAGAGCTATCATTGAAAGCTTTAGGGGAATTTCTCCAATCCCGAAAAAAACGCATCATACTTGCCATTGATGAGTTTCAGCAGATTTCCGATTATGAGGGGACAAAAGCAGAAGCTCTTTTTAGGGCCTGGGTCCAGCAAATCCCCGAGGTACGTTTTATCTTCAGTGGAAGCCACCGTACTTTGATGGAAGCAATGTTTACAGAAAAAAAGCGTCCTTTTTACCAAAGTTCTCAACTGGAATCCCTTCAGCCAATCCCCCTTGAAGCCTATTCTAAGTTTATAGTGGAACATTTCCAAAAGGCAAAAAAAAACATCAAACCAGAATCCATTTCAAAAATTTATACGTGGAGCCGAGGCCAAACTTATACAATTCAACTGGTCTGCAACCACCTCTTTGCCAATTACCAAACTGTCAATTATACAAATGTGGAAACCGTTTTTAACCAAATCCTGGTCCAGCAGCAATCGGTTTACGCCAATTTTCAAAAAATGCTCACCCGTACTCAATGGAATGTTTTCAAGGCAATCGCGAAAGAGGAACCCCTCCAAAACCCACTCAGCAAGGACTTTCTGTCCAAATATTCACTTGGGGCAGCGAGTACTGTGAGCACTGCTCTGAAAGCACTGGAAAAACTGGAATTAGTAATCAAAGAGAATGGAAATTATCTGGTTCACGAAGTACAGCTAGCCCGTTGGATGGCAAGACTTTAAACCCTCACAAATCTATTCAACTGAAGCCCTAATCCCCAGAAAACAATCCTTTATTAAAATCCCCTACTCCATCTCCATTCCCAACGCCAGCCTTTTTCTTCCAGTAAAATCGGGTGATAAGCCATCGCTGCCTTAGCGGTTGGAGCATTAAAAAATCGCTGATCATCCGTCAAAACAGCTGATTGATTTCCCTCTTGATCAGTCCAAATCAGATCCATCACAGCTGATGGAATCTGTTGTGAATAGTTCTGATCTTCCTTCAACAACTTGTTTTTCAGACTCCAGTCAATTTCAAAACCTTCTGTTTTTACTTCAGTAGCAGAAAAGTCTCTCTGTCTGCTTTGTACTTTCACCCATGAGAAAAACTCATGAAGCAAGGCCAAACCGGGGTTGCCCAACTGACCAGGTCTAAAATCCTCCGGGTCCAAACTACTGATCACATGCAATTTCTTTCTTGCCCTTGATATGGCCACATTCAGGCGGTTTTCTCCACCTGATTTACCCAATAAGCCAAAATTAGTCACCAGTTTCCCTTCCCGGTTGGGGGCATAGCCCAAAGACAGGATCACTTGGTCAAACTCATCTCCCTGCACATTTTCAATATTCCGAACCTTGATATTTGGGTCGGTAACCCCCTCCTTCCAGAGTTTTTCGCAGATCAGTTCCATCTGAAAATAATTCCCCGTTACAATTCCCAGTGAATCCTTCGGTGCTTCCAAGCGAATGGATTTTACCTTTTCCACCACTGAATCAGCTTCCGGTGTATTCACTTGATTCTCCCAAGTTCCTTCAATTTTATCCCAAGAGAATGGAGTATTTCCCAACCGAATCGTGTCATATTCCGGCAAGGTTTCCAGTTGATTTTCATAAAAATGTGCATTGGAAAAATGAATCAATGCAGGATCCAAAGATCTGTAATGCCCCTTTAGCTGCACTTTTTCGAAATAATGAGATGCAAGTTCCAGGAGCGATTCTGCCTCATATTCCATTCCTTCCACATCGCTTTCCAATTTGACTTGATAATAGTCCGAGGGACGAAGTTGCTTAGAGTCCCCGGCAATCAAGACCTGCTTGCCCCTAAGCATAGCAGGAAGTCCCCGTTCCACAGGACATTGGGAAGCCTCATCAAAAATCACCAAATCAAATCCCTGATTCCCAAAAAACAAGGCAGATACCGTCTCCGGACTTGCCAACCAACAAGGAACAACCCGAAACACTTCCTCTTCCAGTTCCTGAATCAATTTTCGAATGGGCCAGCGCTGCCGCTTTTTGGATACCTGATGGAATAATTCTCTGTAAGTAATCCGATTTCCTAGCCGGTTGAATTCAAGATTGTTTCCCACCTGTTCCCTAAGCCTTAACAAAGCAATATGACGGGACAGTCTCCGCTTTTCCAAAATGGAGTTTTTCAGTTCCTCCATCTCATGAGCCAATTTCAAAGTTCCCGCTTCTCCTAATTCGGGAGTCCTTCTTTCCAGTTCGGCTATCCAAGCCAAATACCAACCGTTTCTGAAAACCTCAACTTGATCTTGCAATGGAATTCCAGCATTTTCTTTCCAGAGACTAAGTCCTAACTCTCTCTCCTTCCAATTATCCAAGAAGCGGTCAAAGGCAGACAATTCCGAAAACAACCTGTTCCAATTCAGTTCATTTTCAGGAAAAACCTCCTTTAGCCCCTTCTCCAAAATCGCTCCGATTTGCTGTAGGCTCATTCTGATTTTCCAGCCCAAAGCCTCTCGATGGAACTCATCCAATAGGGCTTTCAAATCTTCTAGTCTGCCCTTGAATTCGGAAAAACCATTGGAAGCCTTAGGTAAAACTCCATTCAGGCTTTGAATGCTTTTCCATGATCTCACCCAGGCCAAGAGGCTTTGTACGCGTACCAAATCCTCTGGATATATGCCCGAAAAGGAAAAATAAGAGCTCTTGGAAAAGGACTCGACAGTCTTTTCAAGATCAATTTTAGCCAGAAGCTCAGATTGAAGCGAGAGCAATGAGGATTCTTCAATCCTCAGCCCATTTGTTGCGATCAACTGGAAAACCTCGGGAAATTTCGACTTTGACAATTTGACCTGAATCCTCCCCAACCAAGTCCTGGATTTGGGTATCAACTGTTCAATATCCGATTCCAACTGCTGAAGGTTAGCGGGGAATTCAAAATTGAACTCCTGGCTTACACGAGCTGCATGAAGTAGAAAAGCTTCCATTTTTTCCAGAAGCTTGACTTCTTTTTCCTGAAAAACCAGAGAGAAATCCTTTTCCGGATCAGGCAGATTATCCAACCTCTCTATCGCAGTTGAAAGGCCTTCGACTTCAGCATTTGATTCTAAACCTTGGATCAAATGAGGTAAAAAATCAACATTATCAAAAGCTTCAATGGCTTTTAACCGAAAAGAATCAACAGCATTCAGAGACTCGGCAATCCTGGGGAAATCGGAAGAATCCACCTTGGAAAAAGAATTTCTATTCTTCCAGAATCCACCTTCAAACTTGGACTGGTATCCAGCAAATACTCGATAATCCTGCTCAAATCGAAGCATTTGAGCATAATCCAAACGGATTAAATCAGCAGATCTAAAGGCCGGAAGGTCCATATTGGACTTTAAATACATTGCTTTGATCGGAATTCCAGCACTATCCGATTCAAACAGGGCCGTCCTAAATTCCTCGAACTTTTGGGATAACCTGGAAATCGACCGAGAAAGTAAAGAAATCTCACGTTCCAGCTGTATGGAATCTATTCCCCGATTCTGTTCCTGATAGGTCTCTATGGACTCGATCTGCTTACGGATTTTTTCAAAGAGTGCCTTGTGATCCCCTTTATAATCATGAACCAAAGCCAAAAAATCCCCAAAACCTGCTTTTTCCAATCGCTCATAAACCACATCTAGGGCAGCTCTTTTTTGGGATACCACAAGAACTCTTTTGCCACGGGCTATATAATCGGAAACCAAATTGGCTATCAGCTGGGACTTTCCCGTCCCCGGAGGTCCTTCCACCACCAGGCTTTTTCCCTGTCGGACCTTTTGGAGCACCTTTTCCTGGGAAGCATCCAGGGAAAACACCGGGAATAAATTCTCCTCTCTGGCTTGTGGCGGATGCTCATCTTTTTCAAAAAAACGCTGAAGCAATTCTTCCAAGGACGTGTCAGAATACTTCTCGAGCATATTCTCATATTCAGAAAAAAGAAAGCTCCCCTTTTGGGCAAACAGACCCAAAACTGCATAGGGCTTGAGACTGATTTTTCCATCCACAAAGCGGGATTGGTCCAGAGAAATCTGGGAGTTTGGGAAAGGGGCGATCTGATCCTCGAAGAGATTGGATTGCAGTTGAATCGAAAAATTTTCCTGAAGTATTTTGCTCAGCTGGGTTCGGAACTCCGTGGGGTCGGCAGAAAGATTTTCAAGCAATTCATCCGAAAAATCATCGGAAAGATTGGATTTGACAGCATGTCGCCAGGCCAAAAGAAAGGCTGGATTCCATTGCCAATTCCCGTTTTTCTGCAAAAACCAATGCTTGTTTTTTCGATATAGGGAGACTGGCAACAGTAATAAGGGAGCCCTTACTATGTGACCATTAATCAGCTTTCCTTCTGCAAATAACCAGGCGAGAAAAAAACTTTGATCACCGCTTTCCTCCTGCAACAACTGATCTCGAAAAGCCAATCTCGATAATTGATTGGAAAGCTGATTTGAATCCGCAGATCGGGGATCCAGTTCGGGAATCAACTGAATTTGTTTTTTACCCTGAATCAGTTTTCTGAGGATCTCAAAGGCAGGTTCCCCATTTAGGAAATCCATTTCCCTCAGATCCAGCATCCCAAAACCCTCCAGACGTGGCAAATACAAGGACCTGTTTTTGGAAGACAGGTCTGTCAGCCGATTGAGGTAAGTTTGGAATATGGATTCGGGCATTTATTTAAAAGGCGAGTCTTTTTCTTTAGCCATCTTATTATAGACAATTCCATCGAGAATTCCGGGTATCCACTTATTCAGAAAGACAGCCATTTTTCCTTCACTTGTCAATACAATGTCCCGCTTTCTTTTGAGAGTGGCCTTTAGGATATGCTCAGCTACTTCTTCGGAGGTCATCATTTTACCCTCATCCCTTGGGGATTCTCCCTGTGAACTCCCATCAGCAGTCAGTGCAGTATTTCGGATATTGGAGGCAGTAAAACCCGGAGCAGCCACCAGGATATGAACTCCCTTTTTCATGACTTCGGTCCGAAGTGCCTCAAAAAAACCATTCATGGCATATTTACTGGCAGTATAGGCAGTACGGGCAGGGGTCCCTCTATATCCATTGATGGATGAAATTCCGATTATGGAGCCTTTGGCCTTTAATATTTCCGGCAGGCAGTATTTGGTAGCATACACTGTTCCGTAGAAATTGGTATCCATTACTTTTCTAAACACTTCCAAATCCAAATCCTCAAAAAGGGCGCGCATGGAAATCCCGGCATTGTTGATGAGGATGTCGATTTTACCGAAATGGGAAAGAGTTTCTTCCGCCATTCTTTTGTTATCCTCTTCGGAGGCTGCATCAGCCAAGATAGAAATCACCTCAATGCCCTCTGATTTGAGTTTTACAAGGGAAGCCTGAAGTTTTTCGGGATTACGTCCGGTAATGGCAATTTTAGCGCCTTCTTTACCAAAAACCTGTGCACATGCTTCTCCGATTCCTGAGGTCGCCCCGGTGATAAGGACTACTTTGTCTTGAAATTTCATAGGGAAAATTTGAAGGGTAAAGATAGGGAATAGGTTGGTTTTGGGTAGTAAATGAAAATACTGTAGATAGGATTTTAATAGGAAAGTATCCAAAAACCTATAACTCCTCCTGATGGCAATCCCTCTTTTTCCCTAATTTTGCGCCCATGTCGAGAAAAATGAAGAATAAGGTCATCACCAACCTGTTGATCGAGCGAATCGCCTCGGAAGGGAAATGTGTGGGCCACCATGATGGAAAAGTCGTTTTTGTCTCCAATGTGGCTCCCGGAGATGTGGTGGATGTTCGGATTACCAAAGGAAAAAGCTCCTTTATGGAAGGAGAAGCCATACATTTCCATGAATATTCCAAAGATAGAATTGAACCTTTCTGTTCCCATTTCGGCACCTGCGGAGGATGCAAATGGCAACACATCAATTACGAGCTTCAAAAGACTTACAAAAGACAGCAGGTTTTAGACCAGTTTCAGCGAATCGCCAAAGTACCTATCCCTGAGGTTCTGCCAATCTTAGGGTCCGCAAAGACCCAATATTATCGAAACAAACTGGACTTCACTTTTTCCAATAAAAAATGGCTCACTCTGGACCAAATCCGTTCCGGGGAAGAATTTGACCGTAATGCTTTGGGCTTTCACATCCCCAAAATGTTTGACAAAATTATCGACATCGACCATTGCTATTTGCAGGGAGGAATTTCCAATGATGTCCGAAATTCCCTGAGGGATTTTGCCCTGGAAAACAAACTCAGCTTTTATGATATCCGTGAGCAAGTGGGGCTTTTGAGGAACTTGATCATCCGAACTACCTCTACTGACCAGACTATGGTGATCGTTCAGTTTGGAGAAAATGACCCAGAAGGCATCAAACTGGTTATGGATTTTCTGAAAGAAAAATTCCTTACCATCACCTCCCTACTTTATGTGATCAACACCAAGGGTAATGAAACTTTCCATGATCTGGAATTGGTCACTTATGCCGGTCTACCTTATATAGAGGAGGAAATGGAAGGCTTAAAATTCCGTGTTGGTCCCAAATCCTTCTACCAGACCAATTCCGATCAGGCCTACGAACTCTACAAGGTGGCCCGGGATTTTGCCGATTTACAGGGAGACGAAGTCGTTTACGATCTTTATACTGGAACCGGAACCATCGCAAATTTCGTTGCCAAAAAGGCGAAAGAAGTGATCGGTGTGGAATACGTGGAAGCTGCTATCGAAGATGCCAAGCTCAACTCCCAGATCAATGGGATTGACAATACCCTATTCTATGCCGGAGACATGAAAGAAATCCTAAACGAGGAATTCATTTCAAACCATGCTGCTCCTGATGTCATCATCACTGATCCTCCTCGGGCGGGAATGGATGAAAAGGTAGTCCAAATGCTCCTGAGGCTGGAAGCACCAAAAATCGTATATGTATCCTGCAACCCAGCAACCCAAGCCCGGGATGTGGCTTTGCTCGCTGAAAAATACAAGGTGGAAAAAGTCCAACCAGTGGACATGTTTCCACAAACCTACCATGTGGAAAATGTAGTACTCTTAACGCTCAACAAATGATTTCAGATTTCAATGATCCAGAATTAAGCGGCAAGTATCTGGGAACCATCACCAGTGATTTTGTCCGTATATCAGATGTGCTAAAAGAGGCATCCTATCAGATCCGGTCCCGTGGTTTTTCGGACTATCCCATATTTCCGATTTCCAAGGAAATGCAACCCATAGGGTCCCTTTTCCTCGGGAAAGACGAAAAAAATCTGGACTGGAACTATTTCATCACCTATGTGGATGAATTTGTCCAAAGAAAGCTAATTGCTGAGGAAGCTCTCGAAGAGTTCAAAAAGAACTACAAAGATCCGGATGAATTCTGTTGCCTTTTCGTGATGGATGGAGCATTCACCAGTTTTGTCTACATTCCTTATCCAGAGGAGTAAAATAGAAAAAGGCTTTACCAGATCTAGGTAAAGCCTTTTTTATTGAGATTGCTATTTATATTTTCTTAGAAATGCTGCCAACCTTGGGCCTTCAGTTGAACTGCTGTTCCACTTTTGGTTACCAAGTATTTCCCTTCTTCGGCCTTAGTCATATGACCGATAAAATGGACATCCGGGTGTTTCTCCAACTTCTGAAAATCTTTTTGATCAATGGTGAAAAGCAATTCGTAGTCTTCTCCACCGTTCAACACGCAAGTGATGGGATCCAAATTCAACTCAACCGCTGTATCGAAGGTCTGTTTGTCGATGGGTAGTTTGTCCTCATAGATTGTCGCCCCAACTCCAGAGGCCTTACAAATATGGAAAATCTCTGAGGCTAGTCCGTCCGAAATATCCATCATGGAAGTAGGCACCACGCCCAACTCTTTCAATTCGTGAACAATGTCCATCCTCGCATCCGGTTTCAGTTGTCTTCCTGTCACAATGGTGTATTTCTCCAAGTCAGGCTTCATATCCGGATTGGCAAGAAAGACTTGCTTTTCTCTTTCCAAAATCTGCAAACCAACCAAGGCTGCCCCCAAGTCTCCTGTCACACATAGGATATCATTCACTTTGGCCCCGGAGCGATAGGTTACCTCTTCTTTCTTCACCTCACCAATTGCAGTCACAGAGATCACCAGCCCACTTCTCGAAGCGGTAGTATCACCTCCTACCAAATCCACCCCATAATGCTCACAGGCAGCATTGATCCCTGCATAAATTGCATCTACTGCTTCCACCGAAAACCGATTGGAAAGAGCAATACTAACCGTAATCTGCTTGGGGATGGCATTCATAGCTGCAACATCGGAAACATTTACAGCCACTGCCTTGAAACCCAAATGAGGCAAAGGGGAATAGGAAAGATCAAAATGAACTCCTTCCAGCAACAGGTCAGTGGTCACCACCTTTACATGATCTCCGGCATCGATTACCGCCGCATCATCTCCTATTCCCTTGATGGAAGAGGAATTTTTGATTTTCACTTTTTCATTCAAATGGTCAATCAGACCAAATTCACCCAACTCGCTGATTTCTGTTCTTTTCTCTGACATAGTAATTTGTTCGGATTTCACTTTCGAGTTTTTTCAGGCTGTTCAAATACCTCTAAAGTCATTTATTTCTTTTCCTGACATAACTCCACCAAGACACCATTGGTGCTTCGCGGATGCAAAAATACCACTAATTTATTGTCCGCACCTTCTTTGGGGATTTCATTCAAAATTTCAAAGCCTTCCTGCTTCAAGCGCTCCACTTCAGCATGAATATCTTCTACATCAAAAGCGATATGGTGGACTCCTTCCCCTTTTTTACCCAAATATTTGGCAATAGGACTATCTGATCGAGTGGCTTGCAACAGTTCCACCTTTGTCTCACCGACTTGAAAAAAAGAAGTTTCTACTCCTTCCCCCTCCACTCTTTCGGTCTTGAAATGTTTTTTACCTAACAGTCTGGAAAATACCTCATTGGATTTTTCCAGGTCTGTTACGGCAATTCCTATATGCTCAATTTTCCGCATTTTTTAATTTGTTATATTTGTAATTGAATCTTTTATGGAAAGTTGCTGTTACACTCCTTACAGAATCTAAGACGAAATTAAAGGATTAAAAATATGATTATTGTTTCAGACAAGGCTAAAGAGCAAATTTTGGCGCTTAAGAAAGAAGAAGGCCGTGCCGAAAATGAGCACATCCGGGTTTCTGTCAAAGGCGGAGGATGTTCCGGTCTGATGTATGACCTGGGCTTCGACGCCAACACGATAGAAACAGACCATGTTTTTGAAGATAAAGGTATCAAAATCATCGTGGATCGAAAGAGCCTACTTTATTTGGCTGGAACCACTTTGGAATTTTCGGATGGCTTGAACGGAAAAGGCTTCCAATTCATCAATCCCAATGCAAGCCGCACCTGCGGATGCGGAGAAAGTTTCTCCATTTAAGAGTTAAAATTGACGAACTCCTAAAAGCAACCTTCGGGTTGCTTTTTTCTTTTTCGAGAGGAGGTAATTCTTTTCAATTAGAAGCTCAACCACCTTTGCTTTTTCACTGGCTACATATTGGGGACTTTTCTCCCAAAACACCTCCCCAAATTCCCCCTCAATTCTTACCTTTGCCTGCGACTAAAAACAGCCCAAATAATGGAAGATCAAATCAAAAAAATCCAACTTAACGATATCCACATTGCCCTTGGCGGAAAAATGGTGCCTTTTGCCGGGTACAACATGCCTGTTAGATATAGTTCAGACAATGAAGAGCACCACTGCGTAAGAAATGGAGTAGGAGTTTTTGACGTATCCCATATGGGTGAGTTTATGGTTGAAGGACCAGAAGCACTCAACTTGATTCAAAAGGTTACTTCAAATGACGCGTCTACTCTAGTAAACGGACAGGCACAGTATTCCTGCTTTCCCAATGAGCATGGAGGGATCGTGGACGATTTGATCGTTTACAAGTTTGAGGATGAGAAATACATGCTCGTAGTAAATGCTTCCAATATTGAAAAGGACTGGAATTGGGTCAATCAGCACAACACCATGGGAGCAGAACTCACCAATATTTCTGATGAGGTTTCCCTTTTCGCAGTACAGGGGCCCAAGGCGGCTCAAGCTATGCAGGCGCTGACTCCAGTTAATCTTTCTGATATCAAATTCTATCATTTCACCGTAGGTGAATTCGCAGGAATTCAGAATGTGATCATTTCCGGTACAGGATATACAGGCGCAGGAGGCTTTGAAATCTATGTCAAAAATGAGGATGCAGAGCAAGTTTGGAAGGCAATTTTTGAGGCAGGAAAAGATTTTGACATCAAACCAATCGGCCTGGGAGCCAGAGACACCTTGAGATTGGAAATGGGCTACTGTCTATACGGTAACGACATCAACGACACCACTTCTCCTATTGAGGCTGGTCTGGGATGGATCACCAAATTCACCAAAGAGTTCACCAATTCCCAAGCATTGAAAGCCCAAAAAGAAGCTGGGGTAACCCGCAAACTGGTAGGTTTCGTAATGCAGGAAAGAGGAATCCCAAGAGGACATTATCCAATTGTAGATTCCAACGGAGAGCTAATTGGAGAAGTAACTTCAGGTACCCAGTCCCCAAGCATGGGAGTAGGAATTGGTTTGGGCTATGTCAAAACCGAATTCAGCAAACCTGGAACCGAGATTTATATCCAAATAAGAAATAAAAATCTGAAGGCTCAGGTTGAAAAACTTCCCCTTTACAAAGGATGAGAAAAGTAGAAATCTGCTTTAGCCCGGAGCTTATCCACCTTCATCAATTGAGCGGTAAAATCGTGGTGGTGGTGGATATTTTCCGGGCAAGTTCGACTATGATCGCTGCTTTGGCCAATGGGATCACAGAAATCCAAACTTTTGCCGACCTGGAAGCCTGTAGGCAAATGGCTACCCAAGGCTATCTGATCGCTGGTGAAAGAAATGGGCTGACCGCCCCTGGATTTGAACTTGGCAACTCCCCCGTAGCATTTCTTAATGGAAAATACAGTGGAAAGAAACTAGCCATGACCACCACCAACGGAACCTTGGCAATTTCCAAGTCCGAGGAAGCTGATGAAATCCTGATCGGTGCCTTCCCCAACCTGAAGAGCACCATTGACTATATTCAGGATAAAGCCCAGGATGTACTGATCCATTGTGCCGGATGGAAAGGCATGTTTAACCTGGAAGATTCCATTTATGCAGGTGCCTTGGTCAAATTTTTGGAGGCTAGTCATCAAACAGCCGAAGACGGGGCTTTGGCCATGAAAGCCTTGTTCGAAAAAGAAGGACATGACCTCAAAGGATTCCTTTCCCAAGCTTCCCATGCCAAGCGTTTACAAAATCATGGGATTGAAAAAGATATTGACTTCTGCCTGAGTCTGGATCTCTATTCCATGGTTGCAAAAGTCAATGAAAATGGGGCTTTGGTAAAAGTCTGATCGTTTAAAAGGTGTTTTTGAACTTCACCAAAAGTCTCTTTTCACCTTTATTCCATTGATAAATTATTGTTTTTTCAATGACATTAGTCATTCATTTCCAACTGGTTTTGGTTTAGAATTGTACCAACCAAACCAGTTAGGAATCATGATTCGAAGACACCAATTAACCGACGCATTTCCGGAGTTTGCCGATAGAATCCATAAACTCAAAGTCACAGATCCTGACTTCAACAAGCTCTACGATGAATACGATAAGCTGGATCACGAAATCTACCTTATCGAAACCGATGCATCTCCAGCTTCAGACGAAACACTCAATCAGCTTAGGTTGGAGCGGGTCCAGTTGAAGGACGCAATCTTTGAACTCCTGAAGCAAACCCAATAAAAAAATCATCCAGTCTTAGATGGATGATTTAGGGATAAATGAGATATCTCAACATCGGATTATTCAGTCGACAAGGGAGTTAGTTCAATTTTTCGGAATAAGATTTCTGCTCCCTCCGACTGAATTTGTATTTTACCTTTGTTGGGCCGGACAGCAAAAGCCCTGTTAACCAATTTACCATTGAGGTAGATTTCGATTTCGTCCCCTCTAGCTATGCATTCCAATTTATTCCATTTGCCGACCGGCTTTTCCACATCCTGATTTCCCCTGAAGTCAATCACATCCTTCCAGTTGGGATCACGACCATACCAATTTACTCTTCCCCGGTTAATGGTTCCATTTTCTCCACCTTCCAGATATACATAAGAACTCCCCTGCTTTTCCTTAGCTACTGGACTGGTAATGCTAAATGCATCACTTCCATCACCTACTACTATAAAATCCCCGGTTCCGCCTTCGATCACTTGGCACTCTATTGAATACATCCAAATCCCTTCCGAGCCCCCATCATCACCTACAGAATGTAGGAGAATTCCTGAATCACGGGCATTTTCCAAACGGGGTTCGAAAGTCTTGCCACCCCACTTAAATTCAAGGCTTAGTTTATAGTTTTCGTATTCTTCCTCGGTGGTAATACAGCCCCACTCTTCTCCTGAAATCCGGATGACTCCATCCTGGACTGTAAACACATTTTTGGGATCATTATCCCTTCCCCGGTGCTGGACAAATTTATACCAACCATCTAGGTCTTTTCCATTGAAGAGGGAGATCGGGCTAGTCTTTTTTTGGCTCTTGGTCTGCGCCTGTACTGCACAGCCCAATAAAACTAGGATAGCGAGGGTGAGACTCAGTTTAATTTTCATGGTAAGTAATGGTTAGTGGGTTATTCAAGTTTTTTTCAGAGAATTCCGGAAGGATTGTTCCTGCCGTTCAGTTTGACAAAAGCTTCTGCAGCTTGAACACCAGCCTCCATTCCTCTGAATTTTTCCATGGCCTCATGTCCACAGGCATAGATTCCTTCGGGATCCTGGCTGACATGGCAAAAAAGTGCCTTCCTTTTTGTCTCCTGCTCATTGGAAATATCCACATATTCCCCGGGGTGAAAAGTCATAGTCTGGGAACCGGCACAGACCTCATAGAAATATATTTGGAATTTCTTTTTGACTCTCAAAGAAGCCTGGATAGTCAAGATACTTGCTGCTTGATGGTCCCGATGTGTATCAATGGGCCATTGGGTAAAAACCAGGTCGGGTTTTTCCTGTTCCATAAATTCAGTCATTTTCTGGATCCATTCATTATTGACCATGGTTTCTCCATCAATCTGCCCCAAGAACTCATGTCTGACCTTCAAAACTTTACAAGCTTCTTCGGCTTCTTTGGTTCGGATTTTTGCGGCTTGATTTGCGGTTTTCCCAGGGATTCCACCTTCACCTTTGGTCAGGTAGAGCACTTTAACATCATGGCCTGCAGCACTGAATTTAGCCAAGGTTCCACCGCATCCACTTTCAGGATCATCGGGATGGCCTCCTACGCAGACCACTTTTAACCTTTCTTTTTTCTGTACGGGTTCAGTGCCAGCAAGAGCCGAAAGAGGTAAAGCAGAAAGACCCAAGGCAGATGCCTTTTGTATAAAACTTCTACGGGACGATTTGTTGGTCATGATTCAGTTATTTGGTAAGAATTCCTCCATCAATGGTATAGGCAGCCCCGGTGATCCAAGATGCCTCATCAGAAACCAGAAACAAAGCCAGGGAAGCTATATCTTCGGGCTTCCCAAGTCGTTTCATCAGGGTATTATTGGCGGTTTCCTGCACTATGGATTCTGGATTTTCAAAAGCTTTGGTGGAATCCCAGATCAAAGGAGTATCCACGGGACCGGGACAAATGGTATTTACACGGATTACAGGTCCATAATCCAAAGCCATCTCCTTGACCAAAGCAACCAAGGCTGCCTTACTTGCACAATAAGCCGCATGATTCGGAAAACTTTTGAATGCCGCTATGGAGCTGTTCACCAGAATAGTTCCTGACCCCTGTTTTTGCATTTCAGGAATTGCGAACCGGCTGAGGTAAAAAACCGAATTGAGGTTCGTATTGATCGTATGACTCCATTCTTCCAATGAAATATCTGTGACTGACCCTAATCCCAAGTTTCCCGCATTAGTCACGATTATATCCAAGCTCCCAAAATGCTGAATGGCCCCTTTTACCAAAGCTTCGTTTACTTCCACTAAACCAACATCACCAGGGATAAACACTGCTTTTCCTCCCTCTGCCCGGATACTCTTCTCCAGTTCCTCTCCCCTTTCTTTATTTCTACCGCTCAGAATTAAGGAAGCTCCCTCTCTGCTAAATCGCTCCGCTGTGGCCTTTCCCATCCCACTGGTTGCTCCGGTGATGATGGCAGTTTTTCCTTCTAATCTCATTATTTTTTAATTTCTGCTTATCTCAACTTTTCGTTGTCCCTGTGTCGGTTAATGTCCCGGATGTTCTTTTTTTCAAAATTCTTGGCCAATGCTTCTGTCAAGTCCACCCCAGTTTGATTGGCCAGACAAATGAGCACCCAAAGAACATCAGCCATTTCATCACCCAATTCCCTATCCTTATCTGATTCCTTAAAGGATTGTTCCCCATACGTCCTGGCCATCAGCCGGGCAAGTTCCCCGACTTCCTCCATCAAAATGGTCATATTGGTGAGTTCGTTGAAGTAACGGACCCCTACAGTTTTGATCCATTGATCTACCTGAGCCTGTGCCTCAGAAAGGGTGATTTCTTTTTTCATGTCAGAAAATGTAGCTAAACCGAACAGGAAAATAGCCAGTAGAAACCCAGCTTACAACATTTAAAAGAATGTTTAATTAGAATTCAGGCTTTGTTTCTAATTTAGATTGGTATTGTACAAAAACCGGAATCACTAACCCCTTCCTTCATTGATGAAACATCTATTTCCATTATTGATCCTCTGCCTATCCCTTTTTTCTTGTTCCAAAAAAGAAGAGTCAAAAGTCTTGCCCAGAGTTGCGATCGCTGGCCTGGCCATTGAGTCCAGTACTTTTTCACCCGCCCAAACAGAGGCGGCAGCATTTAAATCCAGAATTGGTGAGGAGATTTTCAGCTATTATCCTTTTTTGGCAGTTGATTCAGCCGACCGAAAGCGTGCCGAATGGTTTCCTACATTAAGAGGCCATGCTATCCCTGGGGGAATTGTAACTAGAGAAGCTTATGATTCTCTGGTCCATATTACCTTGGAAATGCTTAAAGAAAACCTCCCTTACGACGGACTGTTTTTTGACATTCACGGAGCCATGAGCGTGGTAGGATTGGAGGATCCAGAAGGGGACTTCATCCTCAAAGTTCGGGAAGTGGTAGGGTCTGAAACCCTGATTTCCACATCCATGGACTTGCATGGAAATGTTTCCCAACGATTGGCGGAACACACTGATCTGATTACCTGCTACAGAATGGCTCCCCATGAAGATGCCCTGGAATCCAAACAGCGCGCAGTAGAAAACTTATTGGAGAGACTGGAAAACGGAAAAGGAAAGCCCAAATACAAGGCATGGATTCCTGTACCAATTTTACTTCCAGGTGAAAAAACAAGTACCCGCATTGAGCCTGGGAAAAGCCTTTATGCCAAAGTTGACCCCATCACCAAAAAGGAGGGGGTAATCGACGCGGCAATCTGGATTGGTTATGCATGGGCAGATGAACCACGGAATCATGCAGTTGTCATGGTTACAGGGGATGATGAAAATGAGGTTAAAAATGGTGCTGAGTACTTGGCCCAAAGCTTTTGGGATGTAAGAAATGAATTTGAATTTGTGGCTCCGGTTGCCACTTTGGAGGAGAGCTTGGAGATGGCACTTTCCAGTGATAAAAAACCATTTATGATTTCTGATATGGGAGATAATCCCACCGCAGGAGGAGCCGGTGATGTGACCTGGACCCTGAATGAAATCCTAAAAAGACCTGAATTTAAATCCGAATCGGGTCCCTCCTTGATTTATGCTTCCATCCCAGGTCCTGACTTGGTTGAAAACGCTCTTGAAGCAGGAATTGGAGCAGAAGTTGAGGGCTATGTTGGCGCTGCTGTTGATAACCGATTTGCCGGACCTATTTTGCTCAAAGGCAAAATTCTGTCCATCAAAGAAGGGGATCGGGATGCGGAGGTAGAAGTAGTCGTACAAACCGGCTCCGTGAGGGTTATTGTGACCAAAAAGAGAAAGCCTTACCACTATGAAAAGGACTTCACCGAGCTTCAATTAAATCCCCGTGAATCGGACATTGTTGTGGTCAAAATCGGATATTTGGTCCCTGAACTCTATGACATGAGAGGGGGCTGGATCATGGCACTGACTCCGGGTGGAGTTGACCAGGATCTGGAAAGGTTGGGATACAAACGCATCAACCGTCCTATGTTCCCCTTGGACCGGGATATGGCCGATCCGGATCTCAGTGTCAGATGGATCAAAGCAGCAGATCAACTTTAATTCTTCCCCATGCGCGCATTAGTTTATGAGCAATTCCAAGCTCCCCCCTCCATACAAAAAGTACAAGATCCTACCCCATCATCAGATGGCGTAGTAATCGAAGTCAAAGCCACTGGACTTTGCCGAAGCGATTGGCATGGCTGGATGGGACACGATGATGACATTGTTTTGCCACACGTTCCGGGGCATGAGTTTGCGGGAGTGATAAGCGCTGTGGGAAAGGAAGTCAAAAATTGGAAAATAGGAGATCGGGTCACCGTACCTTTTGTCTGTGCATGTGGCACCTGCCCTACCTGTGCCTCTGGAAATCAACAGGTCTGTGACGCCCAATTTCAACCTGGATTCACCCACTGGGGCTCCTTTGCGGAGTTTGTAGCCATAGATAGAGCCGAAACCAACCTCATCCAACTCCCCGAGTCCATTAGCTTTGAAACCGCTGCGAGTTTGGGCTGTCGATTTGCTACCTCATTTCGGGCAGTGGTAGATCAAGGGAAGGTTTCTGGAGGACAATGGGTAGCTGTCCACGGTTGTGGAGGTGTGGGACTGTCTGCTATTATGATTGCTAATGCATTGGGAGCCCAAGTGATAGCCGTTGATATTTCAGAAGAAAAACTCCAAATGGCAAAAAGCATGGGAGCCTCCTACAAAATCAATGCACGCACTACAGGAGATGTGGCTGCAACGATCCGAGAACTCACCAAAGGTGGAGCCCATGTTTCTCTGGATGCCCTTGGAAGTTTGGAAACTTGCTTCAATTCAGTTGCCTGCTTAAGAAAACGAGGAAAACATATTCAGGTCGGCCTGATGTTGGACAAAGAGAAAAATGCGCCGGTCCCAATGAACATGGTACTATCCAAGGAACTGGAACTATACGGGAGCCATGGTATGCAGGCCTGGAGATATGAGGAAATGCTAAGAATGATTCTTTCGGGAAAACTTCAACCTGAAAAACTGCTTGGAAGACAAATCAGTCTTGAGGAAGCTATACTGGCATTACCCTCTATGAATCAATTTGAAGGAGAGGGAATCACCCTTATCAAGCCTTAATTTCACTGATGAATCCCAAAGCTTCCTCTGTAGATGAGTATATCAGTTGGTTTCCTGCAGAAATTCAGGAAAAGCTCCAACTCATTAGAAAAACAATCCAGGAGCTACTTCCAGAAGCCAAAGAGGTAATCAGTTACCATATGCCAGCTTTTAAAACCACGGAGGTTTTGGTGTATTATGCAGCAATGAAAAACCACATTGGCTTCTACCCTACCAGTTCGGGAGTGACTGAGTTCAAGGAAGAACTGAAAGGTTTCAATTGTAGTAAAGGCGCTATACAGATTCCCTATGACCAAGAGTTGCCTTTAGATCTGATCGGACAAATCGCCCAATTCAGAGAAAATGAGGCAGCCATCAAAGCCTATTACAAACCCAAAAAACCTAGGAAAGCATAGTTTTAATTTCCCCCAACAGCGTATCGATTTCCGATTTGCTGTTGTAGATATGAGTGGAAACACGAATAGCATTCAATCCCGCTTCATGGACACCACGAATTCGGATTTTCTTTTTACTCAGCTTTTTCGCTATTTCCTGATAATCTAATCCCGGAATGCGGAAGGCTACCACACTGATTCTGGACTCCCTTTCTTCAGGAGTCAGAATTTCAATTCCTTTCAATTCCTTTAATCCATTGAAGAGATAATCATTAAGTTCCCTGACTCTAAGTTCGATCTTTTCTCTCCCTATTTTTTCATGGAAATCCACTGCGGCCACTATTCCCAAATGCAATGGAGTACTTTGGGTACCAAAATCATAACGATGTGCAGTCTCCACATATCCCTTCAGGTTTGCCTTGCTCTCGCTCAATTCCCATCCTTTTTCTGAATATGCCCCAACTTGATATACCTGTAGTGTATCGAGTAAATCCTCTTTGACATATAAAAACCCTGATCCATTGGGACCCAACATCCACTTGTGGAAGCAGCCTGCATAAAAATCACAGCCCAGTTCGCTAATATTGAGTTTTAAAGTACCTGCCCCATGGGCACCGTCAATTGCAGTGAATATCCCTCTTTCCCTAGCAAAATCAGCGATTTCACGGATCGGAAAAACTGTACCCGTGGTACATGTAATGTGAGGGATAGCTATAGCCTTGGTGCGAGATGTCACCAAACTTTTGATCAGTTCAAAATTCTTATTCCTTGTGTCAGAAGGCTTGAAAACCTTCAACACGATCCCGTCCAATTTAGCACGGTTTAACCATGGAATCGCACTTCCCGCATGTTCATGGGAAGTAATAATCACCTCATCTCCTTTTTTCAAAGGAAGGCCCCAAGCCATGATATTAATACCCTCGGTAGTATTATGAGTAAGGCACAATTCCGACTTTTTTATACCCAAAAAAGCTGCAATCCTTTCTCTTCCTGAACTCGGATTCCCATACTCTCCAGTAGAATTGGTATGCTGAAAAGAATCCTGAATCGTATCTAAAACTGATTTTGGAGAGGGACCGAAAGTACCGTTATTTAAATAAATCCTATTTTTTTCCAAGGGGAACAACTTCCGGATTTCTTCCCAGCTCATTTCTCCCAAGTCCTTTTCAAACTTTGGCTCTTTCCAAATGCTAGTACCAAACAAAGCCGGGGTAATCAATCCAAAACTTAATTTTTGGAGAAAATCTCTTCTCTTATCCATAAAAATATATCCAGTGAAAATTATTAGGATAATATATAGTCAATTTCTTGACCCAACCTTACCGTAGAAAAAGAATTTTGAGATTTTTCAAAAATTAGTAAGCCAATTTTCCTTTAAAAAAGGGTTTGACTTCAAAATCAGGCTCAGAAAATCAATAAGGACAAAAGAAAAAACTTTGTTCTCAGCTTAAAGCTGATAAGTCAAATCCACTGCTTCGGGTATATCCTCTGCATAATGGCTTACATAAATGAGGGAAACCGAGCTCAATTCACATATTTTTTGGACCGTGGACTTAAATAACCTCCTTTGCAATTCGTCCATTCCCTGTGAAGCTTCATCTAAAATCAGCAGGTCTGGTTTCTTGATCAAAGCTCTAGCCAACAATGTCCAGCGCTGGTGCTCCAAAGAAAGCCTGCTTAATGGCAATTCTGCCAGGTTTTCAAGTTCAAAAAGCTGAATCCATTGTTGGGCAAGATTCTCTTGATCTGGGGTTACCTTTTTAAATAGCCCCATGGTATCAAACAATCCAGATAGAATAACTTTTCGGCATGTTTGATTGGATGGGAAATACCTAGATAGCTCAGGCGCCACAAAACCTGTAGGCCTTTTGACATCCCAAATACTTTCCCCAGTTCCTCTTTTTCTACCAAAAAGCCAAATATTCTGGGAATAAGACTGGGGGTTCTCACCAATCAACAAACTGATCAAAGTGGATTTTCCAGAACCGTTCGGACCTTTCAAAAGCCATCTTTCTCCTGCTTTAATTTCCCAGTCGATTGCATCCAAAATTGATTTGCCGTCATAACTGATTCGAACTTTTTCAAGCTTTACCGGAGAAAATTTCTGGACAGAATTACTGGGCAATAAAGACCTTAACAAATCCCAATCCCAGGATTTGATTTGAACATCCTGTCCTGAACCATGAAAAACATTCCTCTCCCAGGATTGGCCTATCCCCTCGGAATTGATCTGTGCAATATGAGAGATTCCATCTGGGATTTCATCTGCCGAAGCCGTCAACAGCACATGAATCCCTTCCTGAATCATTTCTTTCAAAATCTCCCCAAAGGCTGTTCGGCTTCCCACGTCCAGACCTGTCATAGGTTGATCCATCAGGTAAATGGAAGGCTGTCTCAAAAGCCCTGCTGCCAATGCAAGGCGGCGGGTTTCCCCATTCGAAAGTTTGAGCAATGATTCATCCCTCAATTGCTCCAATCTCATTAGCTTGATCACCTTTTCCAAGGTCCAGGGCCCTTGAACTTTTGCCTGAACATCTTTCAGAAACTCTGACACAGTTGCCGTCTCCTCGGATTCCGAGGAGTTGAATCGCTGCTGGAAGTAAAAATCCTGCTGGTTGAACCGGTTTCTAAATTCGTATTTCTGGGAAACATAAGCCATCAAGTCGCGGAAACTATGAACTTCCTTTTGGGCAGTTTTCAAAGAGTTGTAATCTGTAGCGAAAGGTCTGAGGATTTCCCCAGAAGAGACAACGGTATTCCCTCTCAAAGTCTCCAAAAATGCGGTCAACTTCCATCCAGAATCCCCAATGATAGCCCAATGCTGACCTTCGCTCCAATTGAAGTCCAAAGACTCAAAAGCCTGTTGTCCTTTAAAGAGAACCTTGGCCTGTTGAACTTGAATTAAAGGGTTTTGCATGTTGGCTGAGGGTATTGGACTACATCAGTCCTAAAATAAAAATTACTTGATTTAAACCCGATTTTTTGAATCAATCACGATAGTTACAGGGCCGTCATTTACCAAAGCCACTTTCATATCCGCTCCAAACTCTCCTGTACCAATGCTTTTTCCCAACTCTTGTTCCAAAGCGGTAATCATTTGCTCATAAAGCGGAATCGAAAGGTCGGGTTTGGCCGCCTTAATATAGGATGGACGGTTTCCTTTTTTTGTACTTGCATGAAGGGTAAACTGGGAAATCAGCAAAATATCCCCTCCTACATCTAAAAGGCTCTTGTTCATTACCTCATTTTCGTCCGGAAAGATCCTAAGATTCACGATTTTTCTGGAAAGCCACTCGATATCTTCCTGCCCGTCGGCTTCCTCTATCCCCAACAGGATCATCATTCCCCTTCCGATTTGGGATTTAATTTCACCTTCGATTTTGACGGAGGCTTCAGATACTCTTTGGATTACTACTATCATTTGCTCAAATCCTGAATTACCCCTGAAGGGATGATTTCTGTTCCTTTTCGATTTGACTCCATCGCAACCTTCACCATGGATCTGGCTACTTGGTGATCAAAAATAGGGCGGATATTTTTAAATAATTTAAGCCAAACCAATGGCTTGGAGACAATTTTCATCAACTCTTCCCCCAGCCTAAATTCATGTCTGTGTCCTAGAAGCAGGGAAGGCCTCAATAAAGCTAAATAATCAAACCCAAGTGTTCTTAAATCACTTTCTACCTCCCCTTTCAATCGACTATAAAAAACACTGGAATTGGCATCAGCTCCCATTGAAGAAATATAAACAAACCTAGTTGCTCCAAGAGATTTGGCCCATTTGGCAAATCCTATTACCAAATCGTGGTCCACTTGATAAAACTTGTCCTGACTTCCAGCCTGCTTGATCGTGGTTCCAATTGAACAGAAAGCATATACCTCAGCCTTTCCATTCCCCAGGGCATCCACCAAGTCATTATATTCTCCCCCAAGCGTCTGGGATGTTATTTTTTCTCTCCAGTCCCAAGAATCAATCTTCCCAAGATCTCCATCTAACTGGATCAATTTGGAATGCTTAAGCGCAAGTTTCCTTCTACCCACACTAATTACATAATCGAATTCCTGAGTTTGGATGAGTTGATGCAACAGTTGCATACCAACTAAACCAGATGTGCCTGACTGAAGAGCAATTTTCATGAATTAGATGCTTCTTGGATAAGTTGATACAATTCTTTTTCCAAAGATTGGTTTTTATCCCGTGCATACCAAAGATGAGTTCCTTCCGTAAATTCCTGAGGCGAAATTCCTTTAGGGTCAAGTTTATAGGCCTTCTGCCTATCCAAAAGAAATTGAGGTTTTGGCCCCCAAGTAAAAAACTCTCTTCTCAAATCCTTGGAAAATGCGATCAACTTTGGAATTGAACGGGCTCCGTTAGTAAGATAAGCATCCATCACTTCAGGATTCTCATCTCTCAGTATCAGCCGCATTTCTATTCCGGGATTGAGTTCAGTCAATTTATTCATATAGGGAATAGTCTGAGCTGCATCCCCACACCAGGCCTCCGTTAGTACCAGCCAATAGTGAGGTGGAAGGGATTTTACCAACTCAGTCATTTCAGGACCCACTTTGGAGGTTTTGTCCCAGCGTTTCATTCTTTGGGCTCCCATTTGAGTATAGCCTACATAGCTTTCGGACTGATTGGGACCTGTGGTTTTGTTTTCAGACGCAAGGCGAATGACCATATCTCTATATTCTGGATAGGTCTGTGCAGACTGAATTAATTCGGGTGAAATTAATTCCAATTGGTGATCTAACATACTCTCAAACTTTGGGAGGTAACAGACCAGCTTATTTCTGAGTTCGCTCCCAATCCAAAAATTCGCTGATTTCGTCCTTGATTTTGGCGTAAACGGCCAATATCACGGATAGATCATCGGCAAATCCCAAAGCACCCAGAAAATCCGGAGCCAAATCAAAGGGGGATAAAAAGTAAACCAAAGCTAAAATAATCAAACCCAAGGTGCTTCCCGATAGTTTATGCGCACCTGAAAAGTGTGCTTTGAGCATTCTGGAAAACAGTGACAGGGGTTCAACGACTTTTCGGACCGTGGGATGATCTCCGAGTTTCGCAAGTTTTCTACCAACACCCGAAACCACTTCCATTACTTTATGCTCCTGACGTAAAATTGCATCCACCTGCCTACCAAAAACAGCCTTGGCTTTTTCCAATAGGATCGTTGCTTTTGTCTTGAGAGTAGTCATGGGATTCGATCAAAAATAAATATTGACATCAGATTTCACCTTTTTGATCGCATAGGCAACGGCATCATTTTTCCGCTCCAGTGACTGGGTAAAAATTGCCTTGGCCAAATCCATCCCGGAAGCATCTTGATCCAAACTTTGTCTACTCAAATTGATAATAGTAGAAACTTCCTCAACGGCCCTTTTTACGGCCTCCCAAGTTTCATCGGTAAAATAAACCTGCTGGGAAAAATTATGGCTAAACTCTTCTCTAACCTCAGAAAGCAACTGTCCATGCAACTCAGAAGCTGTAAAGGACCCTGGACTGGCTCTTCTGACCAAATTATTCGGAGATATTCTTTCCAACAATAGGCACAGCCGTTCAGCTGCCTGTAAACGAATGGGAAGAATGGTTTGTGTGTTTTGGGTTTTCAGATCAAGCAGCATTTTTTCCCTTTCTTTGGAAAGAAAAGAAACAACCACTAGATACATTCCATAAAGTACCGCGCCTGCGGGAAGAAGAATCTTCAATAAGTCAACGATATAATCCATTTGTGCTCAATTTGACTCGAATATCCACATTTATTCCCGCAAGGAAAACCGATTCCTGTGTAAATTTGACACCTGCTTGAACCAAATCCCTACCAAATTCATTTGCTTCACATGATTGCACCGATTACCATCACAGAAAAGGCTGAGTTTGAAATCAAAAACATAATCGCCAACAAAAACATACCCCAAGACTATTTCCTGAGGGTTGGGGTAAAAGGGGGTGGCTGTGGCGGCATGTCCTATGCTTTGGGTTTTGACAAACCAAAAACCGATGATCAGCAATTTGAAATAGCAGGGATTCAGGTTCTGATCGAAAAGAAGCACTTCATGTTTTTGCTTGGAATGCAGATAGACTTCTTTGAAGGGGACGAAGCAAGGGGATTTACCTTTATCAATCCGGATGTCCCCAAGCGACATGACTTGTAATTTTTTGTATCTTCTGATCTTTAATAAAAAGATCTATGAAGACACTTTTCGCTATCTCTCTATTTTTGATATTTAATCAATCCCTATTTAGTCAGGTTAGGCAATTGGAACCCGAACAACCCCCTGGGAAAGCCAATATAGAAGATTTTTCTTGGATGGTCGGGTATTGGTCAGGTCCTGGATTGGAAGGTGAATGCGAGGAAGTTTGGATGCCCGCTGTTGATGGTCATATGATCGGAACTTTTCGCTTTTGGGAAAATGGAAAATTGGTCTTCTCCGAATTCATGAATCTCATACAGGAAGGGGAAAGCATTTCCATGAAGTTGAAGCATTTTAGCTCAGATTTGACAGGATGGGAAGAAAAAGAAGAATGGACTACTTTTCAGCTAATCGAACTGGGAAATAAAAAAGCCTGGTTTAACGGAATGACTATAGAGCGGGATGGAGAAAAGCTGATTATACAAGTAAACATTTCTGAAAATGGTCAGCAAAGGATTGAAAAATTCAACTATAGTAAAAATACTCTTTAGGGATAAAATCCTAAGTTTTTCGACTTAGAATAGTTCTTTCCATTTCAACCCGTAATTCACTGAAAATGAATAGATTTTCAGAACTATTATTTCGAATAATCGTAAACTCTCCTATTTTTAACTAAATCCTTTAACCATGAAAAACTTTTTTCTAATCGCCGGGATTCTTTTTGCCCTCGCCTCCTGCAAAGTCTCTGAAAACATCACGGTGGATCAGGTCCGCAAATCCTCCGATTTAGCTGAAATGAAAACCTATCAAGTCATCACACAAAAAAATGCTTCGAGGGGCATCACTCAGTTAAATCGAATTTATGAGCAAAAATTAATTGAAAACGGATTTTCTCCGGTTGAGGAAAACCCCGAACTATTTGTTCAGGCAATTATCGCTTCAGTGGATTTTGAAAAGGAGGTTAAAGGAGCTGGTCCCCTGGGTACGGGCCTTAATACAGTATCGATCGATCACTCATTCACCACTACTGGAGAATATGGAAAAGCCATTTTTCTAATCCAAAATGCCAAAACAAACGAAGTCCTCTGGATGGGAACTGGAACAGGCATCTTGTCAGAAAACAACCAACTCAAAAAGAAAGATATCCAAACTGCCTTGGATCAATTATTGGCAGAAGTGAGGCAGTGATTAGAGTATTAATTGAAAAAAACACAAACACAGTCAAGCCCCATTTAGTAATGAAGCTGGAATGCTAAAAATCTTCAAAACCCGGCTTTACCAAATCCCAAAACTCATCCAAAGCGATGATCCGCGGTTTCAAAAAGGAAATGATTTTAGCCCAGTCATCTTCCTCCATGACGTTTAAGCCTTTTTGAACTTTTTCTATTTTGGAAATGGTCTGCCCCAATTCATTTTCAGCGTGAAGTTTCCAATCCCATTTTTCGCCGGTGCTATTTTCCAGAATCTTGCGAAGCTGGGTAAACTGATCAAAAAACAGTTCCTGAAGCTCTTCGTCAGGATGACAAATCTCTATTCCAATGGAAGCAAAGCCACGCTCCGCTTTCATTCGGAAATAAATATCCTTAATTCCCGTCCGATAATTGGGCCAATTGATCCTTCTTCCCTGAGCATTGGGCACTGGCTTCATATACTGCCCAAAAGCAATCCAAAATTCCTTTCGGATTCGGGAATTCTCTGCGCGTGAATACATGGAATCAATAAGACTTGTGACTATCAGAAGGCAAAACCAAAATCACTTGCCCGGACTTGGCATGAGATTCCTCCAAACTTTCAAGCTGATCCTGCTCTACGGTATGGATGTTCAATATTTTCAGTTCGGGATATTTTTTCAAAAGAAACCAAAGTATCCCCTCCCCATCTTTACTGTGGTATGAACCGTTCACATGAAGAATTTTATGTCCTTTATCAATGTAAGGAAATAAGGATTCCGCCATAGTAGCGTCTTTTAAGGCTTGGGCCTGCAACATAAAATCTGCATTTCCAGGGGCTCCATGCATCATTCCTTTCATGGCTACATAACCGGGCAAATTGGAATCAAAATGAATGGGTAGCTGAGCTAAGTATTTTTTCGCTTCCTCACTTAAACTATCCAACCCATCCAAACCATCTCTACTGACCAAAGAGGCATATTTTCTGGGAACATTAGAAGCAACAAAATCTAAACCCTTTTCTTGAGCAAAACGCATTAAAGGGCGGTAGTCGGTCTGGTAGTTGTTCCAAAGTTTAGCTTCAGCCTCAAAGTTTTTCTCCGTGATTTTACCTGCAAACCATTCCTCAATATTCAACTGATCGTCTCTTTCAAAAAACTCTGCCGCAAGCACCAAATCGGGATGCTTTGCTTGGAGTCCTTTCAACAGTTGCAATTGAAACCAATGAGCCAAACTGTTATTATGCAATTCTCCAAAGAAAACCACAGAAGCTTCCTCACTTAGGACAAGGACCTCCTCAAAACTGAGTTTATCCCCATTTTGATTGAAAAACTGGTGAGTTTTGAATTGAGCTTGAAGAGATGAAAGGACAAAAAGTAGACAGATAGTCAGTGTCAAATTTCTAAGCATAATCTTCAGGGTATTGAATCTGAACTGCTGAATATTTTACGAGACCTCCTAGTGCAGGACCGTGTTTTTTAAGAGTCAGCCTTATTTGTTTGGTTTGGGGGTAAACTTCTAAAATATCTGTGACAATCATATGCCCAAGGTGTTCCAAAAGTTTGACTTTCACATCCATCCTGGCTTTGATGATCTTATACAGTTTGGCATAGTCAACGGTAGCCTTCAGATCATCGTGGAGCATTGCCTCCCTGAAATCAGTATCGAGTTCGAGGTCAAGGGTAAACCGGTTACCTAGAACAGTTTCTTCAGGATAGGCGCCATGATAGGCATGAAATTCAATTCCTTCCAGTGCTACCTTTCCCATTAGTCAAACTGATCAAAAAAGGACCCGGATTGTTTTTTGGGATCTTCTACAGGCTCATTTTCCCGATATGATGCCTTTGGAGCTTGCTCTTTGAAGGGCTCCTCTGCTTCCTTCTGAATTTCGTTTGTTTCAGCTTCTGCCTCTTCAACTTCTGTTTCCGCTTCCATTTCAGGTTCAGTTTCCACGGAGGATGCTTCCATTTCAAGTTCAGCTGTTTCCTCCTCAATCGCCACGTCAGGCGTAGAGTCATGCACTTCTAAATCCAGATCTTCCTCAATCGCCTCCATCTCAGCCAGTGGGTCCTCCGTTGGAACTTCAGGTGTATATTCTGGCTCTGGAGCTAAACTGGAAATATTTTCCAAAGTAAATGCTTTGGATCTACTCAGTTCCTCTATAGCCTGCTTATGAGCTTTGGCGTCAATTCTTGAAAACTGGGATTCAGAAAGTTCCACTTGATGAATCATTTCCTGTTGCGTACGCTTCAGACTTTTTACCAAAGCCTCTCTTTGATCAGCAAGTGCTTCATAAGATCTAACCAAACCCTCCATACTTTCCCTCAACTCCATGATGGTCTCTTTCGCTTTCGCTTCAGCAGCCTTGATGATTATGGAGGCCTTTTCTTCAGCTTTAGCCTGAGCCTCAGCCATCAATTGATTGGCATGTGCAGTCGCATGTTCTGCGGCTTGATTTGCTTCAGCTATTATCTGATCTGCAGCTTCATTTGCCTCCTCAATGATGCTCGCTCCAGTATCTTCGGCAGTTTTTAGGGTCTTGAATAGAGAGTCCTCCACATCTTTCAAGCGTTTTGCATCAGATTCTACCTGCTGAAGTCTGGATTTAAGCTCCAATATCTCTTGATTGAGTTGATCTACAACCTGGCTTACACTCTCCAAAAATTCAGTAACATCCTTTTTTTCATATCCTCTGAAGGAAGTTTCAAAAGTCTTTTGGCGAATCTCTGCGGGACTCATCTTCATAAATTGTTCTCTTTAATGTTCCAAATTGCAATGGTACGATCATCAGACACCGATATCACATCTTGTGAATAGGTACTCCAAATCACTTTGTTGATAGAGGTTCCGTGTCCGGCATTTCTAGCTTTATCGATCACTTTGAGCAGCTTCCGGTCCTTTGAATCCCAAACCTTAATGGATTTATCCATTGAGCAGGTCACAAGGTAGTTTCCGTCCTCTTTGAAAGATAAATAATTAATGGCAAACATATGCGCCACGATATTTTCGGATAGGGAATAATTGCTGCTGTCCCAAAATTTCAAACAGGCATCCCTAGCTCCACTGACTAAAATGCTTTCATCGGGAGAATAGCCCAAGGCAAATACGGAATTGCTGTGACCGGTAAGATTGGCCAGAGGCTCAAAATCTTTCGCCAAATCCAGAATTTTAATGGAATGATCACTCAATCCCAAAGCCAGATGCTTCTTGCCTAAGGCGACATCCATCACGCGTATACTCTTTGAACTTAGCTTGATGTGTTTTCTGACAGCTCTGGATAAAATATCAATCACCACCAAAACTCCATCGCCTGTTCCCACAAGGATTTCATCCCCTACCACCTTGATATCAAAAATAGCCTGATCTGTGAGTTTTAAGGACCATACCTCTTTGTTAGCTTCAAGATCAATAACATGAATCCCTTCAAAATTATGTCCTATAATCAGGAGATTTCTCTGCTTGTCCACAGCCAACGCATAGACGGAATGGGGAAGCTTGGCAACCAATTTTCCATCCTTAGGATTGTCCAAATCCCATTCCACCACCATTCCGTCACCGGCTCCAGTATAAAAAAATCTTGGATCACCTCCCTCAGCCAGTGCATAGATGCAATCATTATGACCTGTTAAGGTTTGGGATTTATTTACTTGAATTTTTAGCATATATTGGACGATAGTAAAAGGTGTGCCCTTTGGCCTATGCAAACAAAAATAGAAAAAATTGATTCTTCCTCAGCCCTCGCCATAAAGATTATTGAGGACCAAAAAAAAGCCAATCTTGAATTTTTGAGTTTCCGCGAAAAGCTTTCCTACGCTAATATCTCACATCCTGAGAAAAGAAAAGAATGGGCAACTGCCCGCTTGGCAATCAAAGATGCACTTGGCAAGCTTCAAATCCCCTACCCCGGTTTTTTCAAAGATGAACACGGAAAAAGCCAATCCATGAAAGGAGAAGGATATGTTTCCCTATCCCACACTTCTGGAATGGCCGGGGCAATATTCCATCGGGAATTCCCTGTAGGCATAGATATGGATTTTGTCAGGGAAAAAATCCTGAGAATAGGAAAACGCTTTTTGGACCCCCAGGAGTTGGACTTTCTTGAAAGAGACCCCATCCACTATACCATGGCCTGGTCAGCAAAAGAGTCCATCTTCAAATGCCAGGGAAAAAAAGGAGTTTCTTTTCGGGACAATATCCTATTGGAACCATTTGATAAAAATACTGACCTCATCAAGGGCAAAATACGCGGTACAGAATTTGCAGATCATTACTACCAAGTCAGGGTAAAAGTCATCGGCAATGTAGTGTTAACCTATACCATCTGGTAACTCAAAATTGAAACCATGAAAAGCTACCTACTATCACTTATTTTCTTTCTTTGGGGAAGTGTCTTAACCTTTTCACAGAGCATTCCAGAATCCGAACTTGTTGATGCGGTCACTGGAAAAAATGTAACCTTGAAGGAAATGATAGGTCAAAAAGGCTTGGTTTTGATTTTCCACAACCTGAACTGTCCTTTTGCCAAAATGTATGAGAACCGAATCAGTGAACTCAGGGCCAATTACCAAAACAAAGGATTTAATTTTGCTTTGATCAATCCTGAAGTAGGAACGGAGCCTGAAAGTCAGCTTACTTTGCGAACCTTTATCGACGATTCTAAATTGAATATGGCTTATCTAATCGATGAAGGCCAAAAGTTCACGCAGTTTTTTCAAATCACCAAAATCCCAGAAGCAGTCATCCTGACTTCTGATTCCGAAAGTCTAAAAGTCAGCTATCGGGGAGCTATCGATAACAATCCACAGGCAGCAGGAAGTGTTTCCGAGAAATTTTTGGAACGGGCCATCAATCAATTATTGAAAGGGGAAGACCCAATTCCTGCACAGGTACGGGCTCCAGGGTGTAACATCAAAAGATTCTAATCCTCCAAGATCCGTATCAATTCTTTTACTTCTTTTACCTTTTCCACCTCCCCAAGCTTCTCGAAGGAATGAGCCAAATTTCTGAGTGAACGCAACATAATGTGCAAACTGTCTGTTGGTTCAAAATACTCCTCCTTGGGATCAATTTTGAGATGATTGAGGTAGTTAAAAATATCCTGCCTGCTAAAAATCAAGCCCTTATTGAATGCATTGATGTAAAAGGTAATATCATCCGATTTATAGGTGAGTACAAATAGATTGGGGAGATTAACTCCATAAACCGGAAGCCCTAATTTTCTTGCTACCAACATGTAGATTACACACAGACTGATAGGGTTTCCTTTTTTCGAATCCAAAACCGCCGAGAGCATGCTGTTGGCCGGGGAGTGAAAATTCTTGGTATTGGCAGAAAACCGAAGTGTATTAAATAGAACGCTGTTGATGATTTTTACTTGGTCATAGGGAGCTAAATCATTCTTAAAAGCCGTCCAGACTTCGAAGTAAATCTGGTGCATTTCTGCATTCAATTTTTCAAATTCCAAATCAGGATATTGGTAGGTATTGATGATCCAAAGACCTGCCAGCAAATCCCTATCTTCGCTGATTTTCCAATCCAAGAGCCTTTTCTTCAAAAGTGAATATTGCAGCTCATGAACAAGGGTTTCAATTTCTTTTTGAATTTCAGGATTGAAACTATTCTCCCATTTTTCCTCAAGAAATGGGATGATTTCTGTCCCCAGAGAAATAATGCGTTCCCGAACGTGCGATTTCACCTCCTGGTCTGTATCATCCAGTAAAGACACCAAGGCATTCAATTCAGAGGCTGATAATTCACTCATAGGAAAAATAGAGAAAGAATACTGAATTTAATTATTTCTAGTTTAAGTCTGGATAACTCCAACATTAAATCTCTCCTTGACTGGAGCATGATTGGCTGCCTCAATCCCCATGCTGAGCACTCTTCGAGTTTCCCTAGGATCAATCACCCCATCCACCCACAATCTTGCTGCAGCATAATAAGGGCTGAGTTCATTGTTATACTTTGCAGTAATCTCGTTCAAAAGCATATTTTCCTCTTCTGGTGAAATTTCCTTTCCGCTTTTTTTCAAGGAGGAAACCTTAATCTGCAACAAGGTCTTTGCTGCTGAAGCACCAGACATAACAGCCATTTGTGCCGTAGGCCAGGAATAAATCAGTCTCGGATCATAAGCTTTGCCACACATGGCGTAATTCCCAGCTCCATAAGAATTGCCTACAATAATGGTGAATTTTGGAACCACTGAATTAGCCATGGCATTGACCATTTTTGCTCCATCTTTAATGATTCCACCGTGCTCGGCTTTAGACCCTACCATAAAGCCACTGACGTCCTGAATAAACACGAGAGGAATATTGCGCTGATTGCAATTCATGATAAACCTAGCGGCCTTATCAGCAGAATCAGAATAAATCACCCCTCCCATCTGCATTTCTCCCTTCGCCGTCTTTACAATTTTACGCTGATTGGCAACGATGCCTACAGCCCAGCCATCGATTCTTGCGGTAGCACAGATTAAGGTTTTACCATAATCCTTTTTGTATTCGTCGAGTTCACCTCCATCCACCAGGCCAGCCAAGATTTCATGCATATCGTATGGTTTTACCCGGTCCAGAGGAAACCGTTCTAACAATTGCTCCCCAGTAATCCCGGGAGCTTTAGCCTCTACTCTATCAAAACCCGCCTTTTCAGGGCTTCCTATTTTGTCAAAAATCTTTCTGATTTCATCCAGACAATCCTGGTCACTATCGAATTTGTTATCCGTGACACCAGATATCTCGCAATGGGTCGTGGCACCTCCGAGGGTTTCATTATCCACGTGCTCTCCAATCGCTGCCTTAACCAAATAAGAACCCGCCAAAAAAATAGAACCTGTTTTGTCTACAATTAATGCTTCATCGGACATGATTGGCAAGTAAGCTCCTCCTGCCACACAGCTCCCCATAATGGCAGCTACCTGAACGATGCCCATTGAAGACATTTTTGCATTGTTCCGAAACTGACGACCAAAGTGCTCTTTGTCCGGAAAAATCTCATCCTGCATGGGTAGAAACACTCCAGCACTATCCACTAGGTAAATAACCGGCAACCTATTTTCCATTGCTATTTCCTGTGCCCTTAGATTTTTTTTGGCAGTCATCGGAAACCATGCCCCAGCTTTTACGGTAGCATCATTTGCTACAATGACACACATCCTCCCACTTACATAACCAACACCGGTCACTACACCTGCTGAAGGGCACCCACCTTCTTCTTGATACATTTCGTCTGCGGCAAACGCGCCAACTTCCAAAAAATCAGAACCCTTATCTATCAGATATTCAATCCTTTCCCTTGCGGTCAACTTTCCCTTTTCGTGTTCTTTTTGAATTCTTTTTACCCCTCCTCCCAGTTTTACCTGTTCATATTTGTCTCGAAGTTCTTCCAGTAATGCTTCAAAGGACTGGAATTTTGAAGAAGTTGCTTGGCTCATATAATATTTGGGTTTATTGGATTAAAAACTAGCTTAATAAGCTGAAGGTTTAAACTTGAAGATAAACAAAAGCCCTTTTCCGCTAAGAAAAAGGGCTAAATCTTTGAATTTTAGAGTAAAATCAATTTCCCTCAATTTCGTTTTTATAATCTCGAATCGAACGGTAAATAGCTGATGCCATGTATTCTTGACCAGCCTTGCTCATCAGAAATTTCTCTTCATTGGTATTGGACAAAAAGCCCAGTTCTATCAAAACACTCGGCATCGAGGGTGTCCAAAGTACATAAAAGGGGCCCTGCTTCACTCCCCTGCTATTCCTTCCCACCCTATTTTTGAACTGGCTTTCAATGTTATCTGCCAAAGACACCGAATTCTGAAAATAGGCCTTAGACATCAAATTGAACATAATGTAGGATTCGGGAGAAGTAGGATCAAAACCTTCGTATTTCTCCTGATAATTATCTTCCAATAGGATCACTGAGTTTTCTTTTTTGACAATATCGAAGTTGTCATCAAAATACTTCATCCCCATCACAAAAGTCTCTGTTCCATATGCGGATTTGGAAGGTGCGGAGTTGGAATGGATGGACACGAAAAGATCAGCCTTATTATTGTTGGCGATCTGTGGGCGGTCTTTCAATGCAGGAAATGAATCATCCTTACGCGTATAGATCACTTCCACATCAGGCAAATTCTCTTTGATGTACTTTCCCACCAGAAGGGTTACTGCTAGATTGATGTCTTTTTCTTTGGAGTTTGACCCCAGGTTTCCGGGGTCTTTTCCTCCGTGTCCAGCATCTAAAACGATTTTTTTCATCCGAAATGCCGGCATCATCGTTTCATTTGGAATAAATCCACCAAACACAAAAGGAATTAGGAAAATTAGACTTAGAAGAATTTTTTTGTTTTTGGACCGTACCATGAGGGCAATAAAATTAACTTTACGCGAAATTTCACTCAAATCAATCAAAGCGCAAGCAGTAGTGCAGGGAATCAAGCTCTTTTTCATTTGTTTTTTTCTGATCCTGAATTTGCCATTGGTGGCAACTGCCCAGCGGCCTGTCAGACCGGTTGAAAGACCTTTGTCTGCTCCCGACACGCTTGAAGTTCCGCCTGCATTTTCAAGGATTGACACCCTGCAGATTCCTGCTGATACACTTTCGGTGACAGATTCGACAAAAATTGTGCCTGCAAATGGAATCCAGACCGAAATTACCTATTTCGCTGAAGATAGTATTGTCACGGATTTTGAAACCAACAAGGTATATCTCTATAACAAGGCATGGTTTGAATATGGAGAGATGAGATTGGATGCGGATATCATCGTGATTGATTGGGAGAATTCCGAATTATATGCTACCGGAGTCACTGATAGCCTTGGAGCCATAAGCGGAAATCCATTTTTTAAAGATGGAGCTGCGGTGTATGAAATCCGAAAGGAAATGCGCTACAATTTCAAGACCCAAAAGGCAATCATCAAAGATGTAGTAACCGAACAGCAAGATGGGATCCTGAGAGGAGAAACGATCAAGAAAACTGATGATGGAAGTATTTATTTGGATCATGGGTATTATACCACTTGTAAACTAACTAAACCACACTGGCATATTTCCTCCAATAAACTGAAGTCAATTGAAGGAAAACAAGTTGTATCCGGTCCTTTCAACCTGTATTTCAACGGCATCCCGACCCCGCTTGGACTTCCTTTTGGTTTAATTCCAAATACTCCTGAAGAAAAAGCCTCGGGGATTGTTTTTCCAACCTATGGACAGGAGAAGATTCGGGGACTATTCCTCAAGGACTTTGGATACTATTTTGCTTTCAATGATTTTATCCATGCGAGGGTAACTGGCGACATTTATTCCAAAGGTGGTTGGGGAATCAAATCCCAATCTGTATATAAAAAGCGGTACAGATTCGGAGGAGGATTCAATTTGGATTTCCAAAAATTCAAATCTCCTGAAACAGAACTCACGCCTTTAGACTACAATACGTTCCGAATCACTTGGAATCATACACCGGAAAGCAGGGGAACAAGCAGATTCTCTGCCTCTGTCAATGCCGGTAGTACCAGCTATTTCAACAATGTGGTCAACCAGTTCAATTTTCAGAATAACGTCACCTCGGATCTTCAGTCCAATATCAATTTTACAAAGACCTTTTCGGGAACTCCATTTTCTATGTCCTCCAGTATGCAGCACTCACAATCCGTGACTTCTGGAGAAGTAAGATTAAGACTCCCTACCCTGAACGTGAGCATGAACCGGCAAAGTCCATTCCGCAATGTGAAGTTCGAACCTTTAAAAACGCTGAATATTGCCTGGACTTTTGATTTCCAAAATTCAATTACCAACAAGCCACGTCCACTGGTACCCATCGATCCCGAATTGGGATCAACAACCAGCACAAACCTGATTCCATTTACCCCAAACAATTTCAATCTCCTTCTGAAAAACGCCAATAACGGAGCTCAGCACAGAATCCCCATCAGCTCGAACTTTACCCTGTTCAAGTATTTCACAGGAACTGCTTCTATGAACATCAATGAACTTTGGTACCTGCAGCGCATCAATTACTTCTACAATCCTGTATCTGAACGGGTGGATCAAATTGTTGAAAATGGGTTCAACAGGGTCACCTATTATTCCAGTTCTTTCGGTCTAAGCACCAACGTTTATGGCTTTTTCAATTTCAAAAAGGGGAAAATCCAAACGATACGACAGCACATTCAACCCACTTTTGGATTTAGCTATACTCCGGATTTCACCGATCCTTCATTTGGGTATTACCAAAACGTACAGACCAATGCAGAAGGCGATACTAGATTATACAGTCGACACCAGGGATTTATTTACGGAGGAGCCCCCCAAGGAGAATCCAGAGCTTTAAACATAGGACTGAGAAGCGTAATTGAGGCAAAAATCAAAACAGGAGAGGACTCGTTATCTGAGGAAAGCACCAAAAAAATCCCTCTAATCGAAAATTTGGATTTGAACACCTCCTACAATTTTGCAGCGGACTCCTTTCAGCTGTCCCCCATCAGTGTGAGAGCGAGGACCAGTTTCTTTGACAGAAAACTCTCTGTGAACCTAAGTACAACTTTGGACCCCTATGCTACCGGAACATTTGCAGGTTCGAACGGGAGGGAAATAACTAGAAGGATCAATGAATTTGCCTGGAATAAAGGGCAAGGCCTGGGAACCATAAGAAATGCATCCCTGAACCTAAATGCATCCCTGAATCCAAGTAATGCCCAAAACCCGGGTGAGGTCAGAGACGAACTAACTAATGAATTTCTAAGACAGGGCGGGATGATGAATGAATTTGTGGAAAGTCAGATCAATCAAATCGTCAGTGACCCCAGTCAATATATTGACTGGAATATTCCTTGGAATCTAACTTTTGGTTACAACCTTTCCTACAACAAACAAACCAGCGGCACCACCAACATCACTCAGGCGATGAATATGTCCGGAGATCTTTCCATTTCAGAAAAATGGAAAATCAACTTCAATTCCGGGATCGATTTACAAACGAAAAAAATCACACAAACCATGATCGGAATTGCCAGGGATCTTCATTGCTGGCAGATGAATGTATCCTGGATGCCCTTTGGACGATTTACTTCCTATAGCATCGATATCCGGGTCAAATCCAGTATTCTTCAAGACCTGAAGGTATCCAGAAGACGTTCCTTCTTCGACCGATAACCCCATCAAACTCGTGCCCTGCTCAATGGCATCGTCATACATCTTGGCCCTCCAAGCCCTCGACTAAGTTCAGAAGAAGGGATTTCGAACACCTCCACTCCCATATTTCTCAAAGCCCGGTTGGTATGAAGGTTCCTGTTATAGGAAATCACCCTTCTTGGTCCAACAGCAAAGACATTGGCTCCATCAAACCACTGCTCCCGCATGGAATAATCCGGATTGCCGTCTCCTGTGGACAAAACCTCCAAATGAGGAATTTCTCTGGCCAATACAGTCAGTAGTGATTCTTTCAGAACTTCTCTTTTGATATTGACGCGGTCTCCCTGAATATCCTTCAGAGTGTAAAGCGAAGTCTGAAGTACGGAGTTCATGGCATCGGGATAAGCCAGGACCAAATTCTCATCCAATACCGTAAACACGGTGTCCAAATGCATGAACTGACGTTTTTTGGGTAAATGAACCTCATAGACCCGCTGAACTGTCCCCTCTGCCAACAAAGCCTTCGCCGCATGATATATGGCTTTTTCGTCAGTCCGCTCTGAATTCCCAATTGCTACCGCTTCATGGGAAAGAATGATCACATCCCCTCCCTCAATACTGGGAGGAGTATCATGCCCATTCACCGGGTAGAGGGTTTTCACATGGTCTTTGAATTCGGGATGGTTTTCAAAAACCGTCCGAAGCAAATTCGCCTCCCTTTGTCTACCCTCCATCTTCATGGAGGAAAAAATAATCCCGCCCGGGGTCAAAGCCATGGGATCCCGCTGAAAATACAGGTTGGGACATGGGGTAATAGCGAAAGCTGAATCCATCAACTCACCAGTATTTAATTGAGGGATTTTTCTTTTCAATTCATGGATCTTGAGACCTGAAGTCAGAATAGTCGCACACTCTGCTGTGGAGTACCGCTCCAGAATCGCTTCGGCAAAATGGGACAAGCCAGCCCTTTTTAAGGATTCCTGCATCAAACGAAGCAAAATATCCTGATCATACAGCACCCTAATAAGCAGTTCTCTGAGCTGGAACACTGTAGCACCTGTAGTCTCCTTGATCAAATTCGAAAAGGCATCATGCTCTTTCTGCAATGCCTCCAAATAGGGGACGTCTTCAAAAAGCAAATACTCCTTGTTGTAAGGAGTCAGGCGGTCGATTTCCTTTCCGGGACGATGCATCAAAACCGCTCTCAGGGTTCCAAATTCAGAATTGATTCTCAAATTCATATTATAGAATTATCAATAAATAAGCTTATATATTTTTAATTTAACATTAAATCAATATAAAATTGAATATTCGTAAATTTTTTCAAGATTTTATTAGCAAAGAACGAATTAAACAAAAAACTTTTAAAGGAAACTATATTGGAGATTGGCCTTACTTTGGCTAATAAAAAAACCTGACCTACATCTCCCGGGTATAAAAGACTTACCAATCCAACTACTCCTATCATGAAATTCTTCTTTAGCCACTCCATTCTAAGTTCAGCATTTATCTTGTTATTTTCCCTTACATCCTGTCAGTCCAGTGCACAAATCGGAAAAATTCTTGAAAAAGCTGGGCAAATTTCTTCCACCCCAAGTACCTACGAAATCAGTAACGGTCTAAAAGAGGCTTTGGAAAAAGGAACAGGAATCAGCGCTGACAGGCTTTCAGTTGAAGATGGCTATCTTAAAAATCTGGAAGTCAAAATCCTTTTTCCCGAGGAGGCACAAAAAGTGGAAAAAACACTCAGAAACATCGGTCTCAATTCCCTGTGTGATCAGGTGATCACCAGTCTTAACCGGGCAGCAGAGGATGCGGCTCAGGAGGCCAAACCAATTTTTACAGATGCGATCAAGCAAATGAGCTTTCAGGATGTCCAGCAAATTCTACTTGGTGAAAACAATGCCGCAACCCAGTATTTTCAAGAAAGCACCACAAATGCTTTGACAGAAAAATTCTCCCCTATTATTGAATCCAGTTTGGGAAAAGTCAATGCCACCAAGTATTGGGGAGATGTCATGGTCCGATACAACAAAATCCCCTTAGTGAAGCCTGTTAGTACCGATTTGACTGCCTATGTGACAGAAAAGGCAATACAGGGATTGTTTATAGAAATCGCTAAAGAAGAGCTAAAAATCCGAGAAAACATCAGCGCTCGGACAAGCCCTCTCCTTCAGAAAGTTTTTGGCTATGCCGATAAGGAAAAGAATTAAAAAACTGCTTCTAATTTTCTGTTAAACAAAAAAACCGGAATCACTTCCGGTTTTTTTGTTCTTATGGCTCATCTCCAATTTACCCAACCAAATCCACTGTTAAACTCTCTCCTTCCTTGGTCACTTTGACCAAGCCTTTTTGAGAAAGCCCTTTCATGGAAACATCCCATTTTTTGCCGCTCAGGCCAGATTGGGCTTTCAGTTCCGGCAGAGAAGCTGGATGGTTTTGACTCAACAAATCCATGATCACTTTTTCCTCTTCAGTTAGTTCCACCGCTTTTTTCTCCGGTCTCATTTGAGGGAAGAATAAAACTTCCTGAATGGTAGTTTTATTGGTCAGCATCATGGTCAACCGGTCAATTCCAATACCCAAGCCCGATGTTGGAGGCATACCATATTCCAATGCCCGTAGGAAATCCTCATCCATCGCCATTGCTTCATCGTCTCCACGTGCAGCCAACTTCAATTGATCCTCAAAGCGCTCTCTCTGATCTATCGGGTCGTTCAATTCTGAATAGGCATTTGCGATTTCCTTTCCATTGACAAAAAGTTCAAAACGTTCCACCAAACCAGGCTCACTTCTGTGCTTTTTGGCCAGAGGTGTCATTTCGATTGGATAATCTGTAATGTAGGTAGGCTGAACCAAGTTCGCTTCGACTTTGGCACCAAAAATCTCATCTATTAGCTTGCCTCGTCCCATGGTGTCGTCCACCTCAATGGCCAGTTTTTTACAAACTTCCCTGAGTTCGGCCTCATCCATATGGCTTACATCAACTCCTGCATATTTCTTAATGGAATCATACATAGTCAACCTTCTATATGGGCCAGCAAAATTAATTTCCTGATCTCCCACTTTAACCACTGTATCACCATGAATGGACAAGGTTACTTTTTCCAATAAATCCTCCACCATCTCCATCATCCAGATGTAGTCTTTGTAGGCCACATAGATTTCCATGGAAGTAAATTCTGGGTTATGGGTTCGGTCCATTCCCTCATTACGGAACATCTTACCAAACTCATAAACTCCGTCAAAGCCTCCTACAATCAGCCTTTTGAGATAAAGCTCATTGGCGATACGAAGGAACAAAGGCATATCCAAGGTATTGTGATGGGTCTGGAACGGCCTGGCTGCCGCTCCGCCATGGACTGCCTGAAGAATCGGAGTTTCCACTTCCAACCAACCGTGATCATCAAAGTATCTACGCATGTTGGAAATGATTTTAGAACGGGTTATAAAGGTCTCCTTAACCTCTGGGTTAACAGTCAAGTCCACATAGCGCTGTCTGTATCGCAATTCGGGATCAGTAAACCCATCAAATACATTCCCTTCTTCGTCTCTTTTAACTACAGGAAGAGGCTTGACAGATTTGGAAAGAACCTTCAATTCGGTCACATGTAAGGAAATCTCACCTGTCTGGGTAGTAAAAATATACCCTTTGATCCCGATGAAATCCCCAATTCCCAGAAGCTTCTTAAATACGGTGTTATATAGAGTTTTGTCTTCCCCTGGGCAGATATCATCTCTTCGAACATAGATTTGAAGTCTACCGGTTGAATCCTGGATTTCAGCAAAAGAAGCCGAACCCATGATTCTTCGACTCATCAATCTACCTGCGATTGAAATGTCCTTATAGTCAGTTTTTCTGTTTTCGTAGTTCCTGTGAATATCTTCCGCAGTCACATTGATTGGAAAAGCCTCAGCCGGATAGGGATTTACACCTAACTGGATGAGTTCTTCCCGGTCTTTTCTGCGTTCAAGTTCCTGTTCGCTCAGAAGTTGCATTGTATAAATTGAATTATAGGTTCTAAATCTTTCCTGATTCTACTTTATAGATATTCAGAATGTTTTACTGTTTTCTCCTTCTTATTTCCCGCCTGACCAAATCAAACTCACGGCTACTTTGCCCTGCAATAGAGGTATTTTCGGCAGCTCTCCTTGTCAAATAGGGCATAACTTTCTCCACGGGTCCATATGGCACATACTTCACTACCCGGAAACCTGCCTTTGCAAGATTGAAGGAAATATTATCACTCATTCCATAGAGCTGAGAAAAGTAGACCAAGTCAGATTTTGGATCTATGCCATACTTGTTCATCAACTTTGTAAGTTCCAAGTTACTCTTCTCATTATGGGAAGCACAAACCAGATGGACTCCATTTTGGACACAATATTCTATTGCTAAATCATAATCCCGATCCGTTGCGGCCTTGTTGGGCTGGATGGGATCAGGATATCCCATTTCCTCTGCTCTCTCCCTTTCTTTCTCCATATAGGCCCCACGCACTGGCTTTGCTCCAAAAAGAAATCCCTTTTGCTTGGCAACTTCATGTGCCTTTTTCAGTCTGTCCAGAGAATCATGCCTATACATCTGGTAGGTATTGTACACCACACAGCGTTCACGGTTATATTTTTCCATGGCCTCATATGCAAGGTCATCAATCACATCCTGGAACCAGGACTCCTCGGCGTCCACCAGAATTTTGAGACCAAGGTCATGAGCGGTTTTGCAAAGTCGGTCCACCCTACCCTTCAGACGGTCGAAAGCCTTTTGCTCTTCTGATGACAACTTCTCGCCATTTTGCAGCTTCGTCATCAAATGAAAATCACCCAAGCCGGTGGTTTTGAATACCCCAAAAGGCATGTAATCCGTCTTTGCCGATTCTACCATCGTTTGGTAGATTTCCTCGGCAGTTTTATCAAAACTATCTTCGTCCCCTTTCCCCTCAACGGAAAGGTCAAGGATAGACTCAATCCCATACTCAGCTAGCTTTTTACAGGCATGAATGGATTCGAGAATGGTCTCCCCTCCACAAAAATGGCCAAACATGGTCTTTTTCATGATTCCCTTTACCGGGAAACGCAACTTGAAAGCCAAATTTGCAAGCCCAATGCCCAAACCTGAAATCAGATTGTTATTGAGCGTTGCAAAAATCAGATACATTTTTCTGAGTTCTGCATCACTTTTGGATGCAAAAGCAACTTCTAAGTTCTCGAAAGAAATTTTGGGTTTTACAGGCATAATGCTCAAATAAAGCTGCAAAGATATCAAAAAAACCTCTCCTGCTTGGTTTTTGTTGGGATATTTGGAAAGATTGGGAGTGTGATTTTCAGATCATTGGTAGCTTTGAAAACCAATATCCAATTGACAGAGTTTAAACCCAAAATATAAAAGCCTTGAATTCATTATTCGAACCGCTTCACCGGGATGAAAACAATTCCCCGCTCATTATAGCAGGCCCCTGTAGTGTGGAAAGTCCGGAGCAGCTTTTTTCCACCATAAAGGAATTAAACGCTCAGGGAATTTCTATCATTAGAGGAGGTGTATGGAAACCTAGAACAAGACCTGGAAGTTTTGAAGGACTGGGAACGGTAGCCTTACCCTGGATTGAAGAGGTAAAAAAAGAATTTCCCATACAATTTGGAGTAGAAGTAGCATCCTCCAAACATGTGGAAGCTGCACTGAAGCATCAAATTGATTTTGTATGGATTGGCGCAAGATCCACCGTCAATCCATTTACGGTTCAAGAAATAGCGGATTCATTAAAAGGGAGTAAAATTCCAGTCTTGATCAAAAACCCGGTAAATCCTGACCTCAGCCTTTGGCTGGGAGCAGTTGAAAGAATCGCAAATGCCGGGATCCGGCAAATCGCAGCCATTCACAGAGGATTCAGCAATTTTCGGGACAGCATCCATAGAAACTCCCCCATGTGGCAACTTCCAATTGAATTCAAGAGCCATTTCCCGGAAATCCCAATGATCAATGATCCTAGCCATATTTCAGGCAAGAGATCATTGGTCCCACTAATTGCCCAAAAGGCATTGGACTTGAATTTTGACGGACTCATGATTGAATCACACATCAGCCCGGATCAGGCTTGGTCAGATGCGACCCAACAAGTCACTCCCTTCGATTTGGGAAATATTCTCAAAAATCTAAAAACCCGAAAAATCAGATTCGAAGCTCCAGAAATGCTCGATCAATTGGAAGAAATCCGGCACCAAATCGACCAAGCAGACCATGAACTCCTCGAAGCCATTCATCGAAGAATGAATTTGGTTGAAAAAATAGGAGCTTACAAAAAGCTCAACAATGTAGCTGTGCTTCAAATGGAGCGATGGCAAGATATTCTCCAAAGTCGTAGCGGGTGGGCTAACTCTCTTGAAATAAGCCCCGAGTTAGTCAGGGAAATTATGAGCCTGATTCACCAAGAATCGATAAAGAAGCAGACTGAAATCATGGATTCCTGATCAAAATCGTATTCGGATAATTGACAAGATAAGCTTCAAAACAAGAAACCCACCCCATTGATTTACTAATAAGTATGGGGCGAAACAAAACATTCCAAATTTTATTCTGTTTTGAATCGAAAAAATTAGAGAATTTACCGAATCACAACCCAAACCTCCTTTTTTTAATGAAAAATCAAAAAAATGCTGAAAATTTAATTTGAATTTAAAATTACACCCCTTACATTTGAAACATGTTAATCACAGCAGCAATCTATTTTACCTTCTTTTACTTTTACTTTCGAAGCAAAAATCGAATCGGAGCTGTGTATTGTCTAGCCAAAAACTAAAAGAAATAAATAAATACAAAAGCCCGGTTCGAAAGAGTCGGGCTTTTTTAATTAAACACGCTCAGCCGTATGAAACCTCACAAACAAATTAAGGATTGGGGATTAGGACTTACCACCCCGCTAATTATTGCCGGACCATGCTCTGCAGAAACTCCGGAGCAGATCGAGCAAATTGTAAAGGAAATGAAGGACGAGAACATGATTCCTCAAATGTTCCGTGCCGGTATCTGGAAACCCAGAACTAGACCGGGTAGCTTTGAAGGTGTCGGAGAAGAAGGATTAAAGTGGATGGAAATTGTTCGGCATAATCTGAACATTCCCATTACTGTGGAGGTCGGAAATGCTGCCCATGCTGAACTTGCTTTGAAGCATAAAGTAGACGTGCTTTGGATCGGTGCCCGTACTACTGTGAATCCATTTGCGGTTCAGGAAATCGCTGAAGTTCTTCGGGGTGTTGACATTCCAGTAATGATCAAAAACCCAATGAACCCGGATCTTGATCTTTGGATAGGCGCATTGGAAAGAATGTACGCAGTAGGAATTGACAAACTAGCAGCCATTCATAGAGGTTTTTCTGATGCTTATGACAAACGTTTCAGAAACAAGCCAAACTGGTCTATGCCGATCCACCTGAAGCGTGTTTGGACTGGAATGGAAGTAATCAATGACCCTTCCCACATCGTAGGTCGCCGGGATGGTTTGTTGGAAGTAGCCCAGCGCGCCATGAACTTTGGTTTGGATGGTCTCATGATAGAAACACACCACGATCCAGACAAAGCCTGGTCTGATGCCAAGCAACAAGTGACTCCAAAAGCCTTGAAGGAAATGATCAATGCGATCGACTTCAAAGAGCCATTGGAAAACATGAAACCAGATGAGCGTCTTCAAGACCTAAGACGTGCAGTGGATCACCTAGATGATCAGCTTTTGGACATTCTTCAGGAAAGATTTGCCGTGATTGACCAGATCGGTTCTCACAAAAGAGAGCATCACCTAACCGTATTTCAGTCTGACCGCTGGAAAGATGTAATGGAAAGCCGAACCAAAAAAGGCGTGGAAAAACACTTGAGCGAGAAATTCATGAAAGAATTGCTTTACTCCATCCATGAGGAATCCGTAAAGCGTCAAGAAAAACAACTTCGCGAAGCCGAAGCAGTAAAAAAGTAATACAATAAAGCTGAGCTTATTAAGGTTTCAAGGGGAAGGTGTGACTTCCCCTTACCCTAATTTGTCTTAAATTAGAATTCGAAAACTTATTTCTTGGTGAATCCAATACTCTTTTCAAAGTCCATAGCCCAGGATCTCGGACAAGTGCTAAAGGAATATTCCTATTCCAGAATTTTTGTACTTACTGACGAAAACACCAAGCTACATTGCCTTCCAAAAATCAGCCATTCCATACCGGCAGACTCGGTTCATTTCACTATTCCGGCAGGAGAAATCCACAAAAACCTGGACACCTGCACCCAAATCTGGTCTAAGATGACTGCCGCCCAACTTGACCGCAAAGCCTTACTTATCAATTTAGGAGGAGGTGTTTTGGGAGATATGGGAGGATTTTGTGCCAGTATTTACAAAAGAGGAATTCGATTTGTCAATATTCCCACTACCCTGCTTTCTCAGGTAGACGCAAGTGTTGGAGGAAAACTGGGAGTGGATTTTCAAGGATTAAAAAACCATTTGGGGGTCTTTAATGAACCCGAAACAGTACTCATTGCCCCGGAATTTCTAGAGACCCTACCCCTTCAGGAATTGCGTTCAGGCTTTGCCGAAATCATGAAGCATGGGCTGATCCGGGACAAAAGCTATTTCGAAAATCTGGATCTAAAAAATTGGGAAAATTCCAATTGGACTGAATTGATCCGGCATTCAGTAGAAATCAAAAAAAGCGTAGTCCTTGAGGACCCGAAAGAATCCGGTCTTAGAAAGATCCTCAATTTCGGACATACCGTAGGTCATGCCTTTGAAACCTATTACCTGGACAGCCCGAAGCATTTACTTCATGGCGAAGCCATAGCTGCAGGAATGATATGCGAAGCTTGGCTTTCCTCAAAAAAATTGAGCTTACCTGAAACAGAACTCAAACAAATCGAACAGGCCTTTTTAAGCGTTTTCGGAAAAATTCAAATCGAAAACCGTGAAATAGAAGCCATATTGGACTTTTGCCTTCAGGACAAGAAAAACGAAGGAAGCACGCTGATGTTTTCCTTGCTGAATTCAATTGGGGACTGTACCTACAACATCCCCGTCACCCGGGAAGAAATCCGGGAATCAATCGCTTACTATCAAAGCCTCTCCTAAACCAAAGAAACCACAAAGTATATCATGGGTATTTTAAGCCTGGCACAAAAATCAGAGTTCGCCAATACTTCCATCCCTCTTCCCTCTTCTAAAAGCGAATCCAATCGGGTATTGGTAATTGACGCCTTGACTGAAGGCAAAAACAAAATCAGCAATCTTGCTGAAGCAAGAGACACCCAAACCATGATCAGTCTCCTGAAGAAAAACCCTCCGGTTTATGATGTTCTCGATGCAGGGACTACCATGCGCTTTTTGACTGCTTATGCAACTGTCACCAACCAAAACAAGGTAATGACAGGAACCCCAAGAATGTGTGAAAGACCTATTGGGATTCTGGTGGATGCACTAAGAAGCATAGGTGGAGAAATTCATTACCTCAATGTGGAGGGCTATCCTCCTTTGGCCATCCATGGGCTTTCGGAGCAAAAAACGGATAAAGTAAAAATCCGGGGTGATGTATCCAGCCAATATATTTCAGCCATGCTGATGATTGCTCCTGTTTTGCCTTTAGGATTGGAAATCGAACTGGAAGGAAAAGTGGGCAGCAGAACCTATATAGAAATGACTCTTGAGCTCATGGCTCAATTTGGGATTCAGTATAGCTGGGATGGAAACAAAATAAAAGTAGCTCATCAAGCCTATAAGCCCACTGAATTTGCTGTGGAAAGTGACTGGTCAGGGGCAAGTTATTGGTTTAGCTTACTCGCCTGCTCCGATTCAGGAGCATTGTTTTTAGAAGGTTTGAAGGAAAATAGTCTTCAGGGAGATTCCAAAATTGTTGAGATCATGGACCATTTAGGCGTAAAAAGCACCTTCAAGGACGGTGGGATCCTTTTACAGAAACAGCCTGTGAAAGGACTTAAGAGTTGGGATTTTACACATTGTCCGGACCTTGCTCAAACAGTAGCTGTAACCTGCGCAATTTTGGGACAGGACAGCATTTTCACAGGTTTGGAAAGTCTGCGAATTAAGGAAACAGATCGGATATATGCCTTACAGCAGGAATTGGCAAAATTCAATGCCGAGCTCAGGGAAATTGAACCGGAAGTCTTCAGAATCATTCCTTCTGTCACGATGCCAAACGAGGTCCAAATCCATACTTATGAAGACCACCGAATGGCCATGGCATTTATGCCATTGGTAACCAAGACAAAGGTATTGATCGAAGATCCCGAAGTTGTAAACAAGTCTTACCCCAGCTTCTGGAAACATTGCGAATTACTCCACATTTCCATGGAAACCAAATCATGAGCCAACGAAAGATAGCCATACAAGGAGTTCCGGGATCCTATCACCATCAGGTGGCACTGAGAGTTTTTGGAAACGAAGTAGAGATTCTGCCATTCAACACTTTTGAGACCGTTGCCAAATCCCTGGCATTTGACACAGCGGATTTTGGGGTAATGGCCATAGAAAACTCCATAGCTGGGGCAATTTTACCCAATTATGATCTCATAGATCGCTATGGGCTTCACATCAGGGAGGAATTTTACCTGCCCATTGCCCATCAGTTTATGGCTTTGCCCGGGCAACAAATAGAAGACATTAATGAAGTCCGCTCCCACCCTATGGCATTGCTACAGTGCAAGGCATTTCTGGCCCAGCATCCCCAGATCCTGCAAATCGATGATTTGGACACGGCTTCGGTGGCAAAAAGGATTGCTGAGGAAAAGCTCAAAGGTGTAGCCGCAATTGCCAGTGAAATCGCAGCGGAAATCTATGGGTTGGAGATATTGGCCAAAAATATTCAGACCGTGAAGGATAACTTCACACGGTTTATCATTTTGCAGAAAGAAAAAGTAGAGGCCACAGAAACTCCAAACAAAGCCTCCTTCAAAGTTACTATCCAAAATCAGGCTGGTGGACTTGCCAAACTACTAACTATGATCGCTGAGAAAGGCCTAAACCTCAGCAAAATCCAATCTATCCCCGTTATCGAAAAACCTTGGGAATATTCCTTTTTCATAGATGCGGAATTTTCGGATTATGCTCAGTTTTTAGAAGCCATGGACCTGATTCAAAAGGATTTTGGAGACGTAAAAATCTTTGGAGAATATAAGAGCAGAAAGGCATGAAAGGATTTGCGCATAGAATAGACAGCGTCCAGGAATATTATTTCTCCGCAAAACTCAGAGAAGTCAATCAATTGATTGCAGATGGCAAGCCTGTGATCAACCTTGGAATCGGAAGTCCAGACCTAGCTCCAGACCAGAGGGTCATCGATGCGATGAAAACAACCGTTGATCAAGCCCAATCCCACGGCTATCAGAATTACCAGGGAATTCCTGAATTGAGAATCAAAATCGCGGAGTTTTACAAAAAAGAATATGATGTAGAGCTGAATCCTTTCAAGGAAATTTTGCCCCTGATGGGATCAAAAGAAGGTATCATGCACATCAGTATGACTTTCTTAAACCCCGGAGACCAGGTTTTGATCCCTGATCCTGGCTACCCTACCTATTCCTCAGTAACCAAACTGGTGGAAGCCGAACCCATCTATTACAGGCTTGACCCAAACCGTAAAGGAAGACCTGATTTTGAGACACTTGAAAAATCAGATCTGAGTAAGGTCAAATTAATGTGGGTCAATTACCCGCACATGCCAACCGGTGCGGCAGGAAGTAAGGAGCTTTTTTCTGAACTGGTTTCCTTCGCCAAAAAGCATGATTTGGTTCTTATCAATGACAACCCCTACAGCCATATTCTAAACTCTGAACCGCTAAGCATTCTCAGTATTCCTGGGGCGGACGAAGTAGCCCTTGAACTCAATTCCCTCAGCAAAACATTTAATATGCCCGGATGGAGAGTAGGCATGCTTTGTGGTAGAGCTGACTGGATCGATGCCGTATTGAAAGTCAAATCCAACATGGATTCAGGTATGTTTTTGGGAATTCAAAAAGGGGCTATTGCAGCTCTGAGTCTTGGAAAACCCTGGTTTCAGGAATTGGACGATGTTTACAATAACCGCAGAAAACTTGTATGGAAGTTTGCTGAATTGGCAGGCTTGGGTTACTCCACCGAACAAGCAGGACTATTTGTTTGGTGCAAAGTTCCTGAAGGAAAAAATGCCGAGGAATTGGTGGATTACTTACTCTACGAAAAAAACATCTTTATCACTCCGGGAAAAATTTTCGGATCTGCCGGGGAAGGCCACGTGAGGATTTCCCTTTGCATGCCTGAATTTAAAATCCTGGAAGCAATTAATCGAATCAAACCTTAACCTATTATGCAAAAAATACACATTATCGGACTTGGACTTCTTGGAGGTTCCTTTGGATTAGGAGCCAGAAGAAAATTCCCCGAAGTCATTGTGACCGGAACGGACTCCAACCCCAAAAACCTGAAAGACGCCTTGACATTAGGCATTATCACAGAAGCAAAAGAAGCCCCCGATGCAGATACAGATTTGGTCATTTTAGCCACTCCCGCAGATTCATTGGGAGAATTACTCCTGAAAACTTTGGATCAAATCGGTGAAGAAACGCTGATTTTTGATTTGGGCTCTACCAAGGCTAAACTTTGCCAACTGGTGGAAAGCCATCCGAAAAGAAAACAGTACCTTGCCGCACACCCTATTGCAGGTACAGAATATTCGGGACCAAAAGCTGCATTTGCAGACCTATTGGACAGAAAAGTGATGATCCTTTGTGAACTGGAAAAGACAGATCTTCACCTTAAGGAAAAGGCATACGAACTATTCGAAGCATTGAATTTGAAGCTAAGATTCATGGATCCCGAAGAACATGACCGCCATCTTGCTTTCGTTTCCCATCTTTCTCACATCTCCTCTTTTATGCTTGGAGAAACAGTCCTTCAAAAAATGGAAGACGACAAGAATATTTTCGACATGGCTGGTTCCGGTTTTGCATCCACGGTTCGACTAGCCAAATCCAGCCCTGCCATGTGGGCTCCAATTCTCATCGAAAACAAGGAGAATATATTGAGTGCTTTGGACGGATATATTGCCAATCTACAGGCTTTCAGGGACAAAATTTCCGCCGGAGACAGCAATGGAATTTATGATGAAATGGCAAGCATCAATAAGATCGGAGAAATCCTGGATCTAGGGAAATAAGCCCCAATTTCAAATTCACCAATATAAAAAACCACGAATAGAATCGTGGTTTTTTTAGCTCTAAATCCTTGATTCAAATTAGATTGAAGATTTAGGCCTGAAAAATTTAGTAAATTCAAAATCAATAACCAGTCGACAAACCCATGAAATCCTATTTTACCTCCATTCTTGTCCTTATAGCATTTGCTGCCTTCGGACAAGAATCCCATTGGGAAGTAATTGAAACCACCAATGAAGCTTCTCCCCGACATGAAAATTCCTTTGTGGAATTGAATGGAAAGTTCTACGCATTGGGAGGAAGGGCCGATAGGCCTGTAGAAGAATACGATCCTGTCACCCAAACCTGGACTGCATTGGCAGATGTACCGATGAATTTCCATCATTTTCAGGCATTGGCATTCCAGAATGAAATTTATGTAATCGGTGCTTTTACAGGAGGCTATCCTCATGAAACACCAATCCCTAATTTTCTGATTTTCAACCCAGAAACAAAGCAATGGAGGGAAGGACCAAAAATCCCTGAAGAAAGGTTGAGAGGATCGGTGGGAGTATTTTCCCGGGACGACAAAATCTATCTTGTATGTGGGATCATTGATGGACATTGGGATGGACATGTCACTTGGTTTGATGAGTATGACCCAGCTACTGGAGAATGGACCATACTTCCCGATGCTCCCCGTCCCCGAGATCATCACAGTGCCACTTTGGTTGGGGACAAGGTATACCTAGCAGGAGGAAGAACTTCCCATGCGGCGATTGGTAAAGTACTGGATTTGACCATTCCGGAAGTAGATTACTTTGATTTCAATACTCAAACCTGGAGTACTGTATCAGCCCCTCTACCTACCCCAAGGGCAGGAACTTCCACCATCAGCAACGGAACCAAGTTGGTAGTCATGAATGGTGAAAGCAACACCCAAGTGCCTGCCCATTCCGAGGTGGAAGTTCTAGACACTCAAACAGGAACCTGGTCCAAATTACCCAACCTAAATCAAGGAAGACATGGGACTGGTGTAGTTTACTATCAGGGAAAAATCTATGTAGCTGCAGGTTCTGCCAACCGTGGTGGAGGTCCTGAGTTGAATAATATTGAAGTTTTGGAGTGGAAATAAGTACAGGATGGATTTGACAAATTCATCGAATCTTAATTTTCCCTAATTTCTTGTAAACTGGTTTAGCTTTTGTCCGTTTGAAATCGAACATCTAAACACAACTATTATGAAACCGATTTTATCCTTCCTTTTTGCATTGCTACTGGCTGTACCTGTTTTTGCACAGCAAACCGAATCTATACCCCTTATTGAAGTAGAGGGCTATGCTGAGCGAAAAATCGCACCTGATGAGGCAATTTTTTCTATTTCATTGGAAGAAAAAGCCCTTAAAGTAACCGATGCTGTTCAAGCTTTAAACCAAAAAACTCAAAGACTTGCCGAATCTCTAAAAAAAGGGAAGATCAGAGACTACAAACTAATCGCAGATAATTATTCGGTAGATATAAATCGAATCTATCGTAGCGGAAGCTCCCGGGACAGTGGATATGTGGCACGCCAAACGCTCAGAATAGAAACCAATGCTACCAATCCGGATTTGCAGAAAATCGTTGATGCTATCCAAAATGCCGGAGACATGAGTTTTAATCTAAGCTTTGGGATTGCTGAAGCTACTCGTAAATCCCTAGAAAACGAACTTTTGGTGGAAGCCTTGAAAAATGCAGAGTCCAAGGCCCAATTAATCGGCAATACTTTTTCTATTCGTAGTTTGAGAGTACATCACGTTAGTATTGCCGGAGATAATGTCCCAACACCCAAGTTTATGATCAATGCAAGAGCGGAAGCCAGCAATATGGGGGCTGATATGTTTATTCAAACGGATAATCAGACCATTAGCAAACGAGTATACGTCAAATACACCTATTGATTGAGGAAAGGCCGCAATAGCGGCCTTTTTTTTTGCCTTTATCTCCATTCCAAAAATTGACAAATGGTTTACGAATTCAAGGCATTTTAGGCATATTGTATTACCAAACACTTAAACCTAAAATGAAATTCTCCCACTCAATTTGGCTCTTAGCTTTAGGAGCTTTTGCCTGCACACAAACAGAAACCTTTCAGGTCAGTACTGAAATAACCAAATGGCAAGGAAACAAGACCGGAGCCATCTCAGTCACCTATGATGATGGGATCGTCAATCAGCTTACCATTGCCAAACCCATTATGGACAGTCTTGGATTGCCGGCTACCTTTTACATCATTACGGGGAAAGTCGAAGGCTCAGGAAAAGGAAAATTCATTGGAAGAGATCCACAGGAAATTATTGCAGAAACAGCCCAAACCCCTACTGATTCAAGCAATTTCTTTGAGCGAGCTTCCCTGATTGCATTCACAGGAACCTCAGAAGCCGAAGATTATCATGCCCGGGTTGGATCTCTATTCGAACAAGGCAAAATATCCGAAGCTTATGCCCTAATTGACGAAGGATATGAAAAAATCCGAAAAGGGACCATGAAAAATACCGACGATGTGGTTTTTCACAATAATGTCGAAGACACTACATCTTGGGATCTCTATCGGTCCTATTCAGCGCAAGGTCATGAAATAGCCTCCCATACCGTAACCCATCCCCGACTTGCCGTGTTGGATGAAATCAACATGCTCTATGAATTGGAGCAAAGTAAGGCCGACTTATTAAAAAACATTGGTCCAGAATCCACCTTCTCTGCAGAAGGGCCGTATGGAACCGAAAATGAACGCGTCATGGAATACGCACACAAAATCTACCCTTCGCTTCGAAATCGAATGCCTGAAGAATGGCTGGAAGAGATCAATAGAGGTTCTTCCATGACTCCGGGAGAATCCGACAAAGAGTACGTTCAATGGCAACGAGGACCATTGACTAAAATAGGAATAGGACAGATGAAAGCTTGGGTAGATACAGTTCTTTCCCATGACAACAACTGGTTGGTATTGGTTTTCCACGGAGTTGAAAACCTGGGTTGGGAACCCAAATCCAGAAATGAACTGGTGGAATATTTCTCTTACATGAAATCCAATGAGGATAAACTCTGGATCTCCACCTTCCGAGATGTCACCAAATACCTCCGTGAGCGAAAGGCTACCCAAATCCAAACTGAAGTAAGCGGTGACCAAATTCAGGTCAATCTGAAAACTGATCTGGATCCAGACGTATATTTCATCCCCCTGACTCTAAAAACCTACCTTCCAAATGAATGGGGGAAAGCCCAACTCAGCACCGATGATGGCACGAGGGATTTGGAAGTTCAATCCGATGAAAAAGGAAAATACGTGGTGTATAATTTGAACCCGAGTGGCAGAGGAAGCTTATTAAAAGTTAATTAAGACTGGTTTAATTAATAAAAAAGGGGATGGGTTTATTGAAAGCCCATCCCCTTTTTAACTTATAAATAATCCTAATCCAACTGGATTTTAAACCATTTGACGGCATTGTGAAAATAGATTTTATCAATCACCTCTTTTGGAAGCTGCAAGCCCTGAAATGAGCCATTCACCACAGGGTCTTCCATCCATTCTTCGGTTGCGAAATACTTCCAATCTTGCTCCCAAGTCTTTTTTGCTCGCTCTTTCACAACTGCATCATCGGAGTTTTGAGCAATGGCCAAATCCGTTCCATAGATCAATCTATCCTGATACCGAATCATAAAATCCCGAACCCTTTGCCGGTCTTTTTGGCTCTGGAACTGCAAATGACCGATTCGGGCCGCCATGTCCACAGCCATATTTGGAAACCGGTCCAATCGTCGAGCCAATTCATCCACATCCCACTCTACACTTCCCAAATGGGCTCCAACAAACCTGATTTCAGGAAACTTTGACAACAAATTGTCCCTCGCCTCAATCTGTTGTTCATAGGAAGGATATTCTGGGTGAAGGTACATATGATACTCCGGGTGCTCCTTGAAATAACTTCTGTCGTTGTTTACGGTCATTTCTTCCAAGGGTAGCCAGCAGTTTTTGGGCTCTCCCAAATGGGCCATCAGGGTTTTGTCCTTTTCCAGTAAAAACTGGAAAATCGGTTCCAGTCTTGGATGGTCTGCCATGATGAAATTTCCATTTTCATCTTTATAAGTCATTCCAATGTTTTTCCAGATTTTGATTCCTAGTGCTCCTTGTTCAAGGGAGTTTTCAATCCTGGAAATTTCCTTTTCAGCCCAGTTGGGGTCATTCCAACCTTCCAGGGAAATCGTGGACAGAAAGTCCAAATGGTCTGGATTTTTTGACTTTTGATGGACTGCCAATCTCAATTGCTCAGAAATATCAGGATAACCGGGAGCATCCACATTCACATCAAGAAGAAAGAAATTAGAGGAAATGGCCGCCTCAGCCAAGGCAGTACTTTCGGAATTATGATGGGTATGGGTGTCAATCTTCTTTACTTTCAAAAAATCACCCATTTCATAATAGGCGGGTTGGGAATGAAATAGACCGGTCATTGCTTGAATCAGCAAAGGAAATAACAGATGTATCATAGTTTGGGTGATTTTGGGATCATTCAATTTATCATTCAGGTGCAAAACTTCAAACCATTTTTTGTACAATACCCTAAACAGGGTAAATTCATCTACCCCCAAGTTGTACAAAAGAAAAGCCTATGTTTATTGCAGTCTATTCGTTTAAAGTAAAACCCGGTGAAGAAGACACCTTTATTGAAGCATGGAAGGCACTTACAGAGCTAATTTATAAACACAAGGGAAGTCGGGGTTCAAGATTACACTTATCTTCAAAAAACACCTACATAGGGTATGCTAAATGGCCTGACAGGGAAACTTGGCAAAGTCTTAAAACACTACCCATAGAAGCAGAAGTCTTGAGAAAAAAACTAGGAGAAAGCTGTGAGGAAATCACTACTGTTTATGAAATGGAAGTAGTGGAAGATCTTCTAAAAGACAAGGTCTTCGATTCCTGAATAAGAAATCAAGCAAAGAGCTGTAGTAAAAATGCAACCACGCCAATGATCAACCCGATCATAAAAACTTGGTAAGCATGCCGAAGCAACTTGTATTTATGGTTGAGAACCATACTTTGATAATACAGGGAAGTTGACATTTGCTCCATGATTTCGGCCTTGGAGGTCATAACTTTCTCAAGCTCTCCCAAATACTCTTCCTTGGTGAAATTGGATACAGATCCAAAAAATATCACCGAATTCTTACTGTTTGGATTGGTGGATTTGCCAACAATTTTTGGTTTGGCGGCCTGTACCGCCAAAATCGTCGAGCTCAAACAGGTCAATAAAAAAGAAATCAAAGGAATCAGCATCAACAGGTCAGCCATATCCAACTGGTTGGAAACAGAACCATAACCTACAAGTGCCACCATGGAAGAAATCACCAAAGCATTGATGCTAATAATGATATTTGCCTTATTGTCGGCAATTTTAAGTAGCTGGGAATTATTATTAAAAGTAACCCTGTAGAAAGTTTGCCTTTCTCTTGACGTCTTTTCTATTTCTCTGTTCTGAAAAGCCTGCTCGTTCATAGAAGCTAGTGGTTTGTAAAACAATTTAGTGAATTTTTAATTTGGGAAAAGGGTCTAGAGTCCTCACCAATCAAAATCAATCAGTAATATCAAACCAAAGGAAGTAAATGTGAAAAAGAGCCCAAATTAGGCTCTTTTTATCTCTAGATTACAGCAATATAAAATTGTAAAATCAACCTCCTGCGAATACATAGGCACATCCATGTTCCTGGGCTCTTCCCAAAGCCCACACACCGGAAGGAACGATCTGGATTCCAGGCAGTACACCGGCCACCCATTCTTTATAAACTTCTCCGGAATCAGCATTCACTTGTGAAGCTACACCCTGGCTGTAAACTTGAAGAGCCAAATCACATACACAGAACATCGCTCCTCTATCCTGTAAATCTTTGATCCCCTGAATTTGGGGTACCGGGAAATCTCCTGGTTTGGGTTCATATACTATATTCCTTAGAGAAGGCGAGCCTGTTTGCTTATCATTCACTCCAAAAACCTCCCCAAGCTTGTACTTTGACCAAATTTTGTCTTCCAAGGCAAAGGGAATGGCACTATGCCGCAAAACAGTTACCGCTGTGATATCTGAGTCCGGACTCTCCGTTTGATTATTGGTTAGATAAAAAGCCCAATTCCAAATAATCGGAAAACCGTCATGCGGAGTGGATCCATCATAGACGATCCTGTGAGAGCCTTTTACTTTATTGAACCAAGCATCGGCTTCATGCAAAACTTTTGTGTTCTTATTGGTGTCTACTCCAAGGATTGGTTGGGTAAAACCTGTTAGTCCCCCAAGTGCAGAACCCGCTGCAAGAGTTCCAATAAAGTTTCTTCGAGAATTACTATTTGAATTTTTCATAGTGTATGGGTTTTGTTAGGCAAATTCAAGACTGGATAAAACTGATTTTAAAAGTCCATGAATACTTAATTTAAATAAATGACCCATTAATTCAAATTAATTATCTGATTTTCAGTAACTTAAAATTATTTTATACAGCAAAAAATCCATTACCCATATTCAATTTTTAATTTTTCTTTAGTTAAATTCTTTAATTTCAAAAAACTATCAATCCATTAATCAACAAAACCTACCTCAAAAAGTCTCTTCATTTAGTCCTAATAAACAATCCAAATTAAATTGGAATAATCCTAATTCAATCCTACTTGAAACGCCAATAAAAAAGTGCATTGGCCCAGTTGCTAAACAATACTAGATACCTTGTTCCTGTTCTTAAGTTCCAGCTTAAAAAACCAAAAGCCCCTGTTCCCTCAAGATATCCCAAACCTCAGATTCCACTAATTCTGAAAAGTCCTCAAATTTCTTTTCATAGTCCTCACGAATTGACTTTAAATTCTGAAGAGGCTTTAAATAATTTACTTCCGCCAACATTTCAGCGAGCCATATTCCAAGTTCCAAGGGAAGTTCCATCGCAAAATCCTCCTTCTTCCCTGAAAAAATAAGTTCCGAAATACCCTCATGTTCTAAAATCTGTATTTCGGGCAGCTCCCCAATCCAGAGTATACGCTGCTGATCCTTGTATTGAACAGGCATTTCTCGTTGGATTTCCTTGGATATATAATTTTTAGGGATGGATGTTGGGGGAACCTTGATGTCAAACCAGTTTTTCAGGGGAATATCAAAACCCACCCCGTGCATGTAATTGAACAGGGATTTTCTCAAACCTTCTCCATAAAGTCCGTGATCTGCACCCGATGGATCCAAATGAGGAAGTTCGTTGTTCGCAAATGATCCCAGCTCAGAAATTTGACTGATCACTCCAAATGATTGGGGATCCAAACCAACAGGGCTGTGAGCGGTCATTGCAAAGCGGTGCCAAAAACCCGACTGCAAGACTCCCGTATCAAAAAGTTGACGAACCATCTCCAAAGAATCAATGGTTTCCTGTGCAGTCTGAGTAGGAAAACCATACATCAAATAGGCATGAACCATTATCCCCGCTTGGGTAAAATGATTGCAAACCCGAGCTACTTGCCCTACGGTCACCCCTTTCTTAATCAAAGCCAAAAGCCGATCAGAAGCAACCTCCAAACCTCCTGAAACCGCTATGCACCCAGATCGATGCAGCAGTCTACAGAGATCACCGGTAAAACTGCTTTCAAAACGGATATTGGTCCACCAAACCACAGAAATCCCTCTTCTCAAAATCTCAATAGCCAAATCCCGCATCAGAGCAGGTGGGGCCGCCTCATCTACAAAATGAAATCCATTATTCCCTGTCTGAGCTATAATCTCCTCAATCCGATCACAAAGAATGGAGGCGTTGATGGGTTCATAGCGCTGAATATAATCTAAGGAAATATCACAAAAGGTGCATTTCCCCCAGTAGCAGCCATGAGCAAGTGTCAGTTTGTTCCATCTACCGTCACTCCAAAGGCGGTGCATGGGGTTTGCTACCTCAATTACTGACAAGTATTCCCGGAGTGGCAAATCACTGTAATCAGGAGTCCCTGTTTCTCGCTGGGGCACATCCTTAACCGCTGAATTGTTCAAAAACTTTACCTCGCCCTTCATTCGAACAAAAGTCCTCTTCAATTCCTGAAGCTCTCTGTCCCCACTCAAATACTCCAACAACAAGCGAATAGGCGCCTCTCCATCATCCAGCAAAATGAAATCCACGAAGTCAAAAACCCGTGTTTCCTTCAGAGAGCGAAGTTCTGTATTGGGGTAGCCCCCTCCCATCCAAAGCTTGATTTGAGGATGATTTGATTTGAGATATTGTCCGCACTTCAAGGCTCCATAAAGATTTCCCGGAAAAGGATCTGAAAAAGCAACGGATTCCGGTTTCCATAGCCTGATTTTCTCTTCCAGAATTTCACACATCATCCGGTCAATCATTCCAGAGGGTTCCATCAGTGCTTCATGCAGTTCGTCAAAAGAATTGGCTGATAAGGCCAAGGATTCAGCATATCGACTAAATCCAAATTTGGGATCTATAGCTTCCTTTATCAGATCACTTAAATCCTCCAAATAAAGAGTAGCCAGATAGCGTCCTCTATCCCGGATCCCCATCGTCCCAAAGGCCCATTCCAGATCATCCAATTGCTCAAATCGGCTTGCTTCCGGAAGGTAATCCTCTTCGGAAATCCTGTAAGCCAAAGTTGGATTTTTATCCTGCAAAAATGAGATAACCGAGTCTATAGTTTGCAAATACCTGTTTCTCAGACGGAAAATCCTGGCAGAATTTTCAGACAGTTCACCAGTCTTCTCCCCCACTTCTTGAAATACCTGTGTCAATCCCTTTTTGGAAAAAAGGCGAAGAATCACTTCAATGCCCAAGTCCATTTGCCTGGAAGAATACCCAAGTGTATTTAGATACCCTTTCAGGTAGGCTGTCGCCGGATAGGGTGTATTGAGTTGGGTAAATGGGGGCGTGATGAAAAGTACTTTGGTTTCCAAAATGTCGTAGAAAATTAGGGTGATCAAAGTTCGGAAAGATTATGGGAAAAATTACCATTGGATTAAAAACCCAATTAAACCTAATCAGGAAAGAACAGCCTCTATTTGGTGAGTGGGAAATAAATTGACCATCTTTGAAGCGTTCTAATTAAGTACCATGAGCAATAACGATATCCTCCGAACCCTACGCTATACTTTTGACTTCAATGATTTTGAAATGATCGACATCTTTGGATTGGGAGGATTGGAAGTTACCCGTCCTGAAGTCAGCGACTGGCTCAAAAAAGAAGAAGATCCGGAATTCAAGCCAATTTACGACAAGCAGCTTGCTGTATTCTTAAATGGCTTAATCATTTTGAAAAGGGGTAAAAAGGATGATCAGATTCCCCAGCCCGAAAAATCCCTGAATAACAACCTCATCCTTAGAAAGCTTAAAATTGCCCTCAACCTAAAAGAAGAGGATATGCTTGCCATATTTGCCAACAGAAACTTCCGGATAAGCAGGCATGAACTGAGCGCATTTTTCAGAAAACCCTCCCAACCCCAATACAGGGAGTGCAAGGATCAGATTTTAAGGAATTTCCTACAGGGACTTCAAATGAAACATAGGCCATAGCCCCTTCCATCACTTCTAAATTCAAGTATTCTATTTTCTGGTAGTTGGGCAGTTGGATTTTGGTATATTAATACTCCTATTCCGCATAAACCCTTTAACCATGAAAAAACTCAACAAAGAAGACATTCCACAGGAAGTCTTTGACCTCTATGACTATTACGCACACAACAAGCTCGATAGAAGAACTTTTGTAGAAAAGCTTTCAGCCTACACTGCAGGTGGGATTACTCTCACTACATTGATGAGTACCATGATGCCGGATTATGTCACTACGGCAACAATCCTTCCGGATGACAAACGGCTTCAAAGCTCCGATTACATTTTTTATAACTCTCCCAAAGGAGGAGGAGAAATCAGGGGACTACTCTCTAAGCCTGCTGGAACAAATGGAAAAGTCCCGGGCATTGTTGTGGTTCATGAAAACAGAGGTCTAAACCCTTACATTGAAGATGTAGGTAGAAGATGTGCTGTTGCAGGTTTTATTTCCCTTGCTCCTGATGCCCTGTGGCCTCTAGGCGGCTATCCTGGAAATGATGATGAAGGCCGTGAAATGCAGCGAAATAGAACCCGTGAGGAAATGTTGGAGGATTTCATAGCAGCTTATGAATACCTAAAGAACCATCCTGATTGTGACGGGAATGTAGGTGTGGTAGGATTCTGCTTTGGGGGTTGGATTTCCAATATGATGGCTGTAAAAATTCCTGATTTAGGTGCTGCTGTACCATTTTACGGAGGGCAACCCACCACAGAAGAAGCAGCACAAATCAAGGCTCCACTCATGATCCAATACGCCGGTTTGGATGAACGTGTAAATGCCGGATGGCCAGCATACGAAGAAGCTTTAAAAGCCAATGGAGTCAGCTATGAAATGTATATGTACCCAGATGTGAATCATGGATTCCATAACAATACCACACCACGCTATGATGAGGCTGCTGCCAACTTAGCATGGGAAAGAACCATTGCTTTCTTCAAGAAGAATCTGAAATAAGAATACTTAAAACGATTAAAGGGGAATTTCTTCCCCTTTCTTTTTTTATCCCTTTGCCTGCATTGCTTGCATGATTTGCTGCCAATCTGATTGGTACAGCTCCCTTAGATACTGATGATCAGCTTTTGAAAGCTGAACCAATCCCTGTGTATTCAATTCCACATGACGGGGAGTTCGAATACCGGGAATAACAGTACTAATCTCTTTGAACCCCAGAATAAAACTGAGGGCAAGAGCGGAAAGTGAAGTCTCATAGGCTTTAGCCATTGGAAGAACTTTACTGTTCAGGATTTCTAAAGTATTTCGAATAAGTTCCGGAGTAAGTCTGTAGGATCGGTGATCATCTTGACTAAAGGTAGATTCCGGAGTGATTTTTCCACTGAGAAGTCCAAATTGCAGAGGCATACGGGCTATGATTCCATAGCCTTGACTTCCGGCATTTTCCATTTCGGGCACTGCAAGCTGATTGATAAGATTGAGGACCAATTGAAATCCGTTACCCTGATGCTTTTGCATCAGAAATTCTGCTTCAGGTGATGGAGAAAAGGTAATCAAGGAGGACCCCCAATATCTGATTTTTCCTTGCTCTTTCAGGGTTTCCATAGCTTCAATACATGCCCCGTCCTCCAAATGCTGTACTCGTGCGACATGTAGCTGATAATAATCGATCACGTCCCTTTTCAGTCTTCTTAAACTATTTTCACAGGCTTCAATCAGGTATTCCTTGGAATAATCCACCGTTGGTTTTCCGTCGGTACCCACCTTTTGTCCAACCTTGGTGGCTATCAGCACATCTTTTCTATTCCCAAACACTTCTCCAATTAGTTTTTCAGAATGGCCTAGACCGTAAAAATCAGCCGTATCATAAAAGTTAATTCCTGCGTCCAGGGCAGCATTCAGAGCTTGCACAGAAACCTCATCATCCGATGGGCCCCATCCAATCTCCACTCCCCCAACGTTGGCTGTCCCACCAATTGCCCAAGCTCCAAAACCAATTTCACTGACTGTCAGATCCGTATTTCCAAACTTCCTGTAATTCATATTCTAGGGGGATAAATATTTTGTACCAGGATTAAATCTAAAGCAATAAATTTTAAAATACTCTTCTCTTACCATGAGCGGCATATTGAAATTTTAAATGCCATCCTGTATAATAATCACAAACCAAAAACAAGCCTGTTTTCCGATTATGAAATAAGCATTTGTTATTGTTAGATTTATGTGACTAATTCCTGCATCTAATCACCCAAATCATGAAAAAGTACAGCTTTCTTTTGGCACTTGGACTGGGCTTCCAGTCTTTTGCCCAAACCCCGGATCAATCTGCTTTAGAACAATTAACCGATAAACAATGGCAGAAGGGCCTCGAACTATTGAAGGAAATCGTAAGCATTCCCAATGATGCATTTTATCCGGAACAAGTGGAAAACAATATTCAGTGGTGTGAGGAGCAGTTCCAAAAAAGAGGATGGACTTCTGAAAGGCTCGAGACAGATGGCACACCTTTACTCCTTGTAGGAAAAACACAAGCCAAAGCCGAAAAAACAGCCTTGTTTTATTTTCATGTAGATGGACAGGCCGTGGATCGTAGCAAATGGAATCAACCTGACCCCTATACTGCTGTACTTAAATCACAGAGCACAAACGGTAATTGGGAAATCATCCCAATGGAGAAACTAAATTCCGAATACAACCCCGATTGGAGGATTTTTGCACGTTCAAGCTCCGATGATAAAGGCCCCATCGCAATGTTTCTCACCGGTTGGGACGCCTTAACAGAAGAGGGCATTTCCCCAAATTACAATGTGAAGATCATATTGGATTTTGAGGAAGAGCAAGGTTCCCCTCAGCTACCTGCAGCCGTGGTCAAATACAAGGAAAAACTTGCAGCAGACTTGATGCTAATTATGGATGGACCTAGACATACATCCAATGAACCAACACTTAGTTATGGAGCGAGAGGGATTTCAGAAATGATCTTAACAACCTACGGACCTAAAGTCCCGCAGCACAGTGGACATTATGGAAATTATGCTCCAAACCCAGGTTTCTTATTGGCTCAGTTGCTCGCCTCCATGAAGGACGAAAACGGCAGAGTTTCTATCCCTGGTTATTACGATGGAATTGAATTCACAGATTCTGAAAAAGCTATTCTAGATGCTGTTCCGGATGATGAAGATGCCATCAAGAAACGTCTTGGCCTGGGACGCACTGACCAGGTAGGCCAAAGCTATCAGGAAAGCATTCAATACCCGTCCCTAAACATCCGTGGAATGGCCTCTGCTTGGGTTGGACCAGAAGCAAGGACCATCATTCCTGCTACTGCCATGGCCGAGTTGGATGTCAGACTGGTACCAGAATCTGATCCCAACAGGCTATTTAGCCTGATTGAAGATCACATCCGGAAGCAGGGATTTCATATTGTCACAGAAGACCCCACAGACGAAGAAAGAATGAGGTATCCAAAAATCGTCAAAATGCATAAATCCATTTCTTACCAAGCCTTCCGGACTTCCATGGATTCCGAAGCTGGGGTTTGGCTGAGAAAAGCAATGAACAGAGCCTTTGGGAAAGATCCGGTACAAATCCGTATTTCCGGCGGATCTATACCAATTTCTCCTTTCGTGGATGCCTTAGGTATACCAGCTGTAACCATTCCAACTGTAAACGCCGACAACAACCAACATAGCCCCAATGAAAATCTAAGGCTTGGAAATTACAAAGAAGGAATCTTAACGATTATGTCCGTACTCACAGAGCCATTAAACTAATCCATTGTATCCAAACTCAAAATCCTGATGAAAAACTCATTTTTTATCCTGTTGATCCTGCTTATAGCGGCAGCTTGTTCATTCAATGAAGAAAAAAAACAGGCGGATAAGCCAAACATTATTTTCATCTTTTCGGATGATCATGCCTTTCAAGCAATTTCAGCTTACCAAAGCCGCTTGGCAGAATTGGCCCCAACACCCAATATAGATAGGATTGCAAAAAACGGGATGCGGTTTGACAGGGCCTACGTAACCAACTCAATCTGCGCTCCTTCAAGGGCATCAGTTTTGACGGGATTGCACTCGCATTCCAATGGTCACCGCACCAATAATGATACCTTTGACGGTTCACAAACTACCTTTCCAAAGTTGCTACAGGCTAATGGTTACTCCACTGCTTTGATTGGAAAATGGCACCTCAAATCCGAGCCAACTGGATTTGACCATTGGGAAATATTACCCGGACAGGGCCATTATTACAATCCGGACTTTATCGTACCCGGAGATACGATCCGCGAAACAGGATATGTCACTGAAATTATTACAGACAAAACCATTTCTTGGCTCAATGAGCAAAAGGAAAGTGGAAAACCATTTATGCTGATGATGCAGCACAAAGCTCCTCACAGAGAATGGGAAAAAGGACCCAAGCAATTGAGTCTCTACGAGGATGTCACCTTTCCTGAACCGGATAATTTGTTTGATGAATATACTTCCAGAACCTCAGCGGCCAAGGATCAGGACATGACGATTGAAAAAACCATGCAGTTGAAGTCTGATCTGAAATTATGGGACCACGCGACAGACAGTACTGAAAACAGGTCATGGAAACGAACTTATGGAAGAATGAATGCAAGCCAGCGTGCAGCTTGGGATGCCGTTTATGATCCCATCAAACGGGAATTTGACAGCTTGAATCTAAGCGGGAAAGACCTTGTAAAATGGAAATACCAGCGTTATATGCGGGATTATTTAGCGGTGATCAGGGCTGTAGACGAAAGTGTTGGCGAGATTTTGGACTATCTGGAAGCCAATGGACTCAGTGAAAACACACTGATCGTATATACTTCAGACCAAGGTTTTTATCTTGGAGAGCATGGTTGGTTTGACAAGCGATTCATGTATGAGGAAAGCTTTAGGACACCATTATTGATGTCCTGGCCAGGAGTCATCCCAGCAGGAAGTAATTCCCAAGCATTGGTTTCAAACCTGGATTTTGCCCAAACTTTCCTAGACATCACCCAAACCCCTGATCCGGGGACCATGCAAGGTCTAAGCCTTCTTCCTGTTATGAAGGGAGAAAGCCCCGAAAACTGGAGAAAAAGTCTTTACTATGCTTATTACGAATATCCCGGTGTCCATTCTGTCAAAAAACATGACGGCGCCTTTGACGGGCGATATAAACTGATTCACTTCTATGAAACAGACGAGTGGGAATTTTATGACCTTCTTTCTGACCCCAATGAAATGAATAACATCTATTCCTCCCCTGAAATCCAAAACCAGGTCGAGCGAATGAAAAATGAGTTAAAGCGGCTTCAGGAAGAATACGCTGTGGAAAACGCACAATAAACCTATCGGCACCAAAAAAGAAACCCGGATCGAAAATTGATCTGGGTTTCTTTTTTAACTTTTTCAAATAGCTTAGAAACTTAAAACTGAAATAAAACCTTCTTTTAGCTGGCCCTTTTTTCCCTGAAACTGTATAAATACGGGGCTTTATGAGAGCCCCCAGAATAGAGTTTTTCATGGCGTTCTAAAATGCCCAATCCCAACATTTTTCTCTGGAAGTTGGCTCGGTTGAGTTTTTCTCCCAAAATAGCTTCGTACACATGCTGCAATTCTTTCATGGTAAACCTCTCCGGAAGGAGGTTGAATGAAAGCAGCTTTTGATCCAAATGGGTCCGAAGGTGACTCAATGCTTTCTCTACAATGAAATTATGATCCAAAATCAATTGAGGTAGGGTATCTACCTCATACCATCTTATGGAATCGGACAAGGCGTCCGGTTTGGGCTCCACCAATTCGTAGTTGATCAGTGCATAGTAGCCTACGGAAACAAAACGCTCCAAAATCCAGTGATCGTCCTGAACACCTCCATGCGGCTCAAGAATCGCTTTCATCACCTCTGGTTGATGTCTTTCCACGGAACCAAAAGTGTAAAATTGCTCCAGAAATATCTGATCTAGACCGGTACGCTCCTTCAAACCCCTTTTGACGGCCTCATCCAGAGGCTCATCGATTTTCACAAATCCCCCAGGCAAAGCCAACCAGCCGGTATTATGGTATTCCATCAGTAGGATTTTTAGTTTTTCTCCGGAAAAGCCAAAAATCACGGAATCATAAGCCAAATGGCTTAGGTAGGTTAAACTTGTTTCTAAAGACATTTTATTAAATCAATACTATTCAAATATCTAGGATTTCTACAGAAATGCAATTAATATTGTTTCAATACGAAACAATAAATAAACCTGATCAATGAAACCTAATCTAGCCCTTCTTCTTTTGGCTGCACTAATATCCATAACTTCCATTGATAGTAAAGCTCAGGGAAATAATTCCTTTGCCGTACAAACAAAAATCAAAAACGGGATCATCGAAGGTAATTATGATACCAAAACTGGTGTCCAGAAATATTTTGGAGTTCCTTTTGCCAAACCACCTGTAGGTGATCTACGATGGAAAGCCCCACAACCTCTTGAGGATTGGTCCGGAGTAAAAATCACCAAAAAATTTGGCCCCCGTGCCGTACAAGCACCTGTCTTTGGAGACATGAATTTCAGATCGGATGGCATAAGCGAGGACTGCCTTTACTTAAATATCTGGACTCCAGCTGACAGAGACGACCAAAATCTTCCCGTCCTGGTATATTTTTATGGAGGTGGTTTTGTTGCAGGAGATGGTTCAGAGCCTAGGTATGATGGTGAAAGCATGGCCCAAAAAGGCATGATTGTGGTGACAGTAAATTATCGTTTGGGGATTTTCGGATTCTTCGCTCATCCGGAACTAAGTGCAGAAACAGACTACAAAGGCTCTGGAAATTATGGATTGATGGACCAAGCGGCTTCCCTTCAATGGGTAAAAGAAAATATTACTGCTTTTGGAGGCGATCCAAATAAAGTTACCATTGCCGGTGAGTCGGCAGGTTCTATTTCAGTCAGCTACCAAATGGCTTCTCCCCTTTCCCGAAACTTGATTGCCGGAGCAATTGGAGAATCAGGTGCTGGTATCAATCCAACCTTGGCTCCTGTTAGCCTGGAAGAAGCAGAAAAAACGGGAGAAGAATTTGTCCAAAATGCAGGTTTGTCCTCATTCAAAGAACTCCAGGCTATGTCTACCAAGGATGTTTATGAGCTTTACGTGGAGTCCAAGCGTTTTGGATTCCCAGTTGTAATTGACAATTATTTCCTTCCAAAAACGCTTCCTGAAATATTCGAATCCGGAGAGCAGGCACAGGTTCCATTGCTAGCGGGCTGGAACTCTGCAGAAATTCCGGGAATGGCATTTATGCAGGGACAGCCTTACACTCCTGAAGCTTTTGTACAAAAGGTAAAAGAAACCTACCCTGAAATCCATGAAGAAGTAATAAAAGTTTATCCCCATACTACTCCCGAGGAGGTAGAATGGTCAGCCACCAATTTGGCTTCTGACCGATTTATTTCCTACAGTACATGGAAATGGCTGGATTTGCATGCCAAACATTCCCAGCAACCTGTTTACAGATACCTTTACAGTAAATTGAGACCTCCATTGAAAGATCAAAACTTAACACCTGGACTTGCAGGAGGAACCATTGAAGGAGGACCAAAAATGCCGGAGCCTATCGGGGCACCTCATGCCTGCGAGATTGAATATGCTATGGGAAATCTTCCAATCGTCAAGGAATACGCTTGGACTAAAGAGGATTACGAAGTTTCCAGACAAATGCAGGAATACTTCGCCAATTTCATCAAATATGGAAATCCAAACGGTGAAAACCTGGCAGAATGGAAAGCAATGCAAGGTAATCAAAGCAACCCTCCTTATATGGTTATTGATATTGTATCAAAGAGTGAGAATTCTCAGGTCGAAAACCGGTACAAATTCCATAACCAATATTATTCTAAGAAATAAAGGAATTACCTGATTTTTTTCTTAACACGAAAATGGGGGAGCTTTTGGGCTTCCCTATTTTTTCTTCTAGAAGAAAGCTCCTATCCAAAATCAGTGCGCTTTATCTGGTCCTTTATGGAATAGGAAAAGGATCATGATCTTTTAAATTCATCTAGGTACTTTTATTTCCCGCAAATACCATTTTGAGCGTACCGTAATCATATTTCCCCTCAAAATGAACCCTTAAGGAACTGAGGGAAGAAAATTTTTCAAGTTGTCCCATGATATCCAAAATCACATCCTGAGGCAAACAATCCTCCAGTTCAATTCTACCTGCTGAAATCCCTTCTGCCAGGTGGCTCTTGACAGTAGATTCAGCCAGACTTCTTTCCAGAGCAATTTCAGATATGTTCATTCCTGACTCAAACAGGGTAAACGTCAATTCCTTGGAATCTCCCTTTTGACGCTTGGGTTTGGGACTGCTTGCCTTTCTTTTCCCTGTTTTGCTTTTGATATCCCGGATTTTTTCCGCCGCCAGCTCTTTCCCTCTTGTTATGAAACTCAGGCGTAGGCTTTTGATTTCCGCTTCCAAATCATCCATTCTCCCTGGAATTTCCCCTGCAGAAATAGACTGGATCAAGCGACGTATTTTACTGATTTCTAAATACTTTCTTAACAAAAGCTGTTCTATCTCTTCCAAGCCATCCATGTACTTTTTGGTTCTTGAAAAATGTGAAACCATACATTCCTGAGCCAAAAGTTCTTTAAGCATATCCATTAGCATCTTTTTGTAATAGACACTGCCTTTCTCCAGCCTTTCCTGAAGCTTTTCCTCTTGTTTGGATTGAAGCAAGAAAAGCAATTGATTCCTGAATTTGCCCGTGTTTTCCATTTCAGCCGAAAGCTGTTTCAAAATATCCGGGATTAACACCTGCATATCGGCGTCCTCAAATTCAAAACTACCTCCCTGATCTTTCAAAAAATATTGGAGTTCCTTGACAATAGAACTAAAGTCAAAGGTCCGCTCAATCAACGCTGCGAGGTAATTGATTTGGTGTTGTGCCAAAAGCTCAGTCAAACTTCTTTGCTCATTGGCAGAATGTGAAAAATTGACCACTTGCTGATCCGAATAAATCAATCCTGATTGAATCCTGCTTCGGAGTATGAGTCCTTCCAAGCTTCTCAATCTACTCAAAGCAACATAGACCTGACCGGGGGCAAATGCCCTTCCAACATCAATGATTGCCTTTTCAAAGGTCAAACCCTGGCTTTTGTGAACCGTAACTGCCCAGGCCAACTTCACAGGAAAATGGGCAAAAGTGCCGATCACCTCTTCATCCAACTCTTTGGTTTCGGGGTTTACAATGTATTTTTTGTTTTCCCAAACTTCCTTCCTCAGTACAAATTCCTGAGATTCATCCTTCATGACCACCGTGATTTCATCTTTGGTAAGGTCCACTACTTTGGCAAGTTTTCCATTGAAGTAGGAAGCAAAGCCCGAGCTGTCATTTTTTATAAACATGACTTGAGCTCCTTTCCTCAGTTCCAGAGTTTCAGCCAAGGGAAACAGGGATTCGGGAAAATCATTCTCCACCTCGGCTTTGTAGAAAAAGGAAGGCACCGGTAAAGATTCGAGCTCTTGCTGATTGAGTTGTTCGGCCTTGTAATTATGGGTAGTGATCGTAATACAATCCTTCTCATTTTTCACTTCGTCCTCGGTCATGAAATGCCGATTGAGAATCTGAATATCTTCCTGAGTGACCGCATTGTCCCTGAGATGGTTCAGTACCCGGATAAACTCCCCGTCCTGCTGTCGAAAGATTTTGTCCAGTTCGAGGTAAACCATCCCTGAATTTTGTAAAGCTTTTGCCTCAAAAAAGTGCATACTGTTGTAAAACCGGTTAAGAACCTGCCATTCCTGCTCTTTTACGATAGGAGGCAATTGGTACAAATCCCCAATCATCAAAAGTTGAACTCCTCCAAAAGGCTCCCGGAAATTCCCACGTACACTTTTCATCCGGTAATCAATGGCATCCAGAATATCAGCACGAAGCATACTCACCTCGTCAATCACCAGTAAATCAACTGCACGAAGTACACTTTTACGGTGTTGGTTCAAAGGATGTCTTCTAGCTAAAGTGTGCTGAGTGTAAAAACCGTATTGGTCCGTATAATTTCCCTCTGGCTCCCTAACGGGAAGAAAACTCCCTAGAGGTAACAAGAACTGCGAGTGGATGGTCACTCCTTTTGCATGAAGTGCAGCGATCCCTGTTGGAGCCAATACCACTAATTTTTTGTGGGTCCGATTTGCTAATTCACGAAGAAAAGTTGTTTTCCCAGTACCCGCTTTTCCAGTCAAAAAAATAGGAGCTCCAGTATTATTTACAAACCGGGCGGCCAGCTCCAACTTGTCAGTACTTTGATTATTCATTGATCGAATTTAAAAAGATAAGCCGAATACTTTCCGCTATTCTACCAATCATCTGAAAATTTGACTCAAGTCATACACTAAATCCCGGTCTTAATTCAAAAAGCTTCCAGGGATATTTGACCTTATTTTTTCTTTCGCTCAATGAATTCTTTAATTTCGGCTACTCTCCGAAGCTTTCGGGTAATCAAGTAAAATCACGAATGAAAAAACTCTTACTCGCCCTACTTTTTATTACAATGGGAATCAGCGCGTCACAAGCACAGGATATAAAGGTCTTGACCTATAACATCTATCATGGAGAAAATCCAGGTTCCCCGGGGAAACCAAACCTCCATCAAATTGCGGATCTAATCGTCAACCTCCAGCCTGATGTGGTAGTACTACAGGAAGTGGACAGCATGACTAACAGAAGCAAGGGAATTTACGGAGAGAAGATCGATCTAGTCCAAAAACTTGCAGAAATGACAGGATATAAGGGTCATTTCTCTAAAGCCATGATTTATTCTGAAGGAGGATATGGTGAAGGAATTTTGATCAAAAAAGGCGGAAATTTCCAAAGTCAAAATCTGTCAACTCCAGCCGGAGGGGAACCGAGAGCAGCCATTTGGGGCGAATTGACCCTGAACTCCGTTAAAAAGGTGCAAATCGGCGGAACCCACCTATGCCACCAATTCACTGAAAACAGAATCGCACAGTTACATGAACTCATCCATTTTGAAAACCCCGATGCTTTACCAAGAATCCTAATGGGTGATTTGAATTTTGGTCCTGAAAGTGAGGAATATCAGCACATCCCGTCCAATTGGACAGACGCGGCAAAATCCTTTGATATCAGATCCAACACTTATGAGTCTACTTCGGGTGGAGATAGAATTGATTATATCCTTGCAGAATCAAAGCATTTTGAAGTTATTGATTACCAAGTGCTCAAGGTTGATTATTCGGACCATTTTCCGGTTTGGGCGATCTTACGACTTAAAAACCCTTAAACAACATGATAAAGAAACACCTTTCCCTTTTGGCCCTAGCCGGGCTGACATTCACATTTTCCTGTAAGGAAAAACCAGCCCAGCCGGAGAAAAACCTTGAATGGATTTCTCTATTTAATGGCAAGGATCTAGATGATTGGAGTATAAAAATTAGGACACACGAACTAAACGATAATTTTGCGAATACTTTCCGTGTAGAAGAAGGCATGATGAAAGTCCGATATGATGGATATGATCAATTTGACCAGCAATACGGACATATCTTTTATAATAAACCCTTTTCCTACTACCTACTTCAAGTAGAGTACCGCTTTGTAGGAGAGCAAGCAAATGGTGGGGAAGGTTGGGCAATACGAAACAGTGGCGCTATGCTTCACTCTCAGGATCCAAAAACCATGCTAGTTGACCAGGATTTTCCTATTTCTGTGGAAGCGCAATTTCTGGGAGGCAATGGAACCGATCCCCGCAGCACCTGCAACCTATGTACCCCTGGTACAAATGTGGTTTTAGCTGACACCTTATTTACTCCACACTGTATCAATTCCAGCTCCAAAACCTACCATGGGGATCAATGGGTAACCGCCAATTTTATAGTCTTGGGAGATCAGGAAGTCCATCATTTGGTTGGAGCCGACACTGTATTCAGCTTTACTAAGCCCCAAATTGGTGGGGGAAATGTCAATCCCGTAGACCCAGCGGTGAAAATTGACGGACAATTACTGCCATCAGGCTATATAGCTTTGCAAAGTGAAAGTCATCCAATCGATTTTAGAAAAGTAGCACTGATCGATCTATCTCCATTCAAGGAAGATGCCGGCAAAATGAAGGAGATTGTGAATTCAGCTTTAAAACAGGATTAAACAAAAAGGGAAGGTCAATTAGGCCTTCCCTTTTTTTTATACTCGCACTTTAGTGGTTCCTCCACCTTCTAGAGTGATAGGCACTGGTTGATTGGTCTTCCAGCTTCCACCAGTAAAATCAGGTACATCAATGGAATTAGATCTGTTTGCAACTGACCATTCACTCAAAGGACTGATACAACTCCACAAAGCCGCATCATATACATCCTGATCCAGTGGCAAGCCGTTTCTCAGGCAATCAATCAATCTCCAGTCCATCATAAAGTCCATACCTCCATGACCCCCTACTTGTTTAGCCAGTTCCCCTACTTTCTGAACGATTTCAGGAGTAAACTTTTTCTCAAGTTCTTTCATCTCCTCCTCCTTCATCCAACTGTGGCCTTTTGAAACTTTTTGCTCTGGATATTTCTGAGCAAATCCCTCTGTACCACTTACCACATGAAGTCTGGAATAAGGCCTAGGTGAGGAGACATCATGTTGAATCATGATTGATTTCCCATGCTTGGTCTTGACAATTGTAGTATTCATATTACCACGATAGTTCTTAGCTGCGAAAGAGGAAAAGAACACGTCATTCTCTGCTAACTCCTGGGCTTTTGCCTTCATATGAAAATCATTGGAAGAAAGGGAAGTTAAGTAATCCATTTGGTCCCCTCGGTTGATGTTGAGGATTTGACAAATTGGTCCCAATCCATGAGTGGGATATAAGTTTCCATCTCGGTGATTTTCTTTTAATCTCCACATATCCTGATACCCATTTTCCTTTTGGAAGTTATGTGCCAAAAGATCATGGATGTAGGCTCCCTCCACATGCAAAACCTCTCCAAAAAATCCTTCCCGGGCCATTTTAAGGGTCATCAGTTCAAAGAAATCATAACAGCAATTTTCCAGCTGCATACAATGCTTCTTGGTACGTTCGGAAGTTTCTACAAGCTGCCAGCATTCGTCCAAGGTTCTTGCTGCCGGCACTTCTACTGCAGCATGTTTTCCTGCTTCCATGGCATAAACTGCCATTGGAGTATGCCAATCCCAGGGAGTTGCGATATATATCAAATCCAGATCCGGTCTATCACACATTTTTTTCCAGGCATAGGCACTTCCGGAATATAAGTCAGGATTGTGAGGGGTCCCTTCCAAAGACTTCTTGGCTTTCTCCGCACGCTCGGGGATTAAATCACACAGGGCTTTGATTTCCACCCCATCTATTTTACTGAGTCGGTTTACTGCCCCGGGGCCTCTTTGGCCCAAACCAACAATCCCTACCCGAACCGTTTCGATTTTTGGGGCTGCAAATCCAGACATATTAAAGGTTTGAACTCTTGATGCGCCATATTTAGCTTCAAATGGTAGTGTTTGAACATCATTAGCCAAGGCACTTCCTGCGCCAAATAGACCAAGTCCTACCAAACCTGTAGACTTTAAAAATTCTCTTCTGGGATTATTTTTCATAATTACTTTTTTCGGGTTTCTTTAAGCTATTTAATAAAATTTTTCAAAAAGCCAGCTCCATCCATCAAAAGAAGAACATAAAAAAACCGGAAGCTACTGCTTCCGGCCTTTCCCAAAACTATTACGCATTATCTATGTTCTCAGGACTTTGAACAACTGTTCAGCCCGAATATTGTATACAGAGGGCAAAAGCCCACCAAAGTCGTTAAGGTGAAAATCCCGGCAACTACGAGGGCCACTACTCCTAATGTACCTTCAATAATTCCAGTGAAAAATAAACCAACCAGTACGGCAGCAATGACTAATCTGATTGCACGGTCCGCATTTCCCATATTTTTTTTCATGTCTTAAATGGTTAAAGGGTAAAGAGAATGTACGGTTTAATTTTCAAGGATAAAACTACAGCACCGCGCTCCTTGTTTCCATGACAAATGTCACACAGGCATGTGATTTTCAGTCTTCCAAAAAGTAGGCCTCCATCACGCTTTCGGCTGATTTACCCTGAGGTGTAAAGTCAGGACTTCTTCTGCCTCCATTCGGATACCATTTCCAAAAAAACACACCTGCCAACCAGGATTCTCTCCAGGCAGTCTGAAAAAAAGCTTCATAACACAAGGCTTGGACTTCATCGGAAAGAGCAATCTCAGCTCTTTCATTTGGCCAAACCCAAGGCTCCATAGCCGCGTCCACGGTATTACAATAACCGATTTCTGTAAAAATTACGGGCTTTTTGTATTTCCTAACCACCTTTTCGATTGATGAAATATGGGATTCCCAAGATTCCATTAAATCATTCAGACTCGGATCATGCGAATCGGAAAGTGGAAAATAGGCCTGAATCCCTACATAGTCCAATTCATCCCAAAATGAAACCTGTTCAAATTCTGTGAAATTGGCAGCATAGGTAAGCTTTCCCGAATAAATATTTCGGATCTCCCTGATCAACCTACTCCAATCCTCCCCCCTATGTGAAGTTTTTTCCAACTCTGTCCCTATGCATAACATTGGAATAGCCAACTTTTCAGCTAAGGCAGCATACTCCAAGATAAAGCCCCGATAATTATCAAACCATTGACCCCAATCTTCTTCACTTTCCATTTCTATTTCGCCCGGCCAACTTCCCCTAACCCATAGATGAGGCTTGAGCATATTCATGATTCCATGCGTTTCGGAGGAGTCCAAAGTTATCTGTATCCCTTTTGCAGATTCTCCCCACCATATGCGGTCTCCCTCCAATTGCCAACGGATTTCAGGTCTGTTTTTTTCGCTCTGCCAACCAAAAGGAGTCTGGGACAAAGCATTCGCGCCAACCTTTTTCAAAGCATGTAGTTCTCCTCCTTCAAGCGGAGATCTTCCGGCTACCCAACAAACCCCTTTCCATTTCTCCGCCACTTCAACAAGCTCAGGATTTGGAATTAAAAACCATCCCAAAAAAATCACCAGTATAAGGCTAACAGAGCTAAAAAGATAGGTCCTGATTTGCCTGGAGTTCATTTGGCAAGGAGTGTTTGAATTACAATTTCCTCCTGCAAGGTTTTATGTACAGGGCATCTGTTGGAAATCTCTAATAATCTATGCCTTTGCTCTTGGTCTAAATCACCCTCCAACTCGATAATCCGGGTAAAATGGCTCACTTTGGCTCCCGGCTCGCCACTATGCTCACTATCTTCAAGGTGGATTTTTTTATGGTTTAAAAAGACTGAAACTTCTGTCAAAGGCCATTTTTTTCGACCTGCATACAATTTCAAGGTCATTGCAGTGCAACTTCCGAGAGCTGCCATCAATAAATCATATGGATTTGGCCCAAGGTTAGTCCCCCCGACTTCCAGAGGTTCATCAGAAATCAAATGGTGATGTGGAGTTTTGATTTCAGTTGCAAAACCTTCCCCGGAAAGTCTCACAAAAACCTGATTTCCCTTGGTATCATGTTGGGCAATATCCTCCTGAAAAGGAACATAACGCTTACTCCAGGCTGCCACAACCTCTCCAATGTATTCACTGTCCTTTGGGTCTGAAATCAAATGGTCTGCTCCTTCCAAAGAAATAAAACTTTTTGGATGACCCGCTTGGTCAAAAAGCTCCAGGGCATTATCAAAACCCACTACTTCATCTTGGGGAGAATGCATCAAAAGCAAAGATTTTTTCATCCCCTTAAGCATTCCTTTAGTTGGATTTTGGACAATTTCCTCCCAAAACTCCTGAGTGATTCGAAAGGGTGCTCCACCAATGTGAACAATAGAATTACCTGAATTATCAGCTTTTCCCTGAAAAAGCTTTTGAATCTGATCCGGGAAAGCCGGAGCGGCTATACTCACCACCGCCTCCACTGAGTCCAGTTGGGACGCTGCATAAATTACCGCTGTACCCCCCAAAGAATGTCCTAACAACATTTTGGGAGCTTGAAAATTTTTCTCCAAAAAAGATGCAGCATCTACCAAATCAGAAATCCCAGACGCAAAAACCTGATTTTGGGAGGCTTCATTTTGACTCCCTGTGAAGTCCAGACTAAAAACCGCAATGCCCTGTTGAGACATGGCCGTACAAATTTTGCTAACTGCTGAAATATTATCCTTACAGCTAAAGCAATGGGCAAAAAGTGCATAAAAAGCTGGAACCCGATCCAATGGCCGGTAAAGATGGGCGGAAAGCTCCACCCCCTTTTTATTCAAAAACCGATAGGTTGACGGGTTCATCAAATTTTCTATTTCATGATTTGTACTCTTATATTCTCAAGATTGATTTCTGAAAGCAACTCCAATTTACCGTTTTCATATAGCTCCTCCATCTCTTCAACAGGTGTATTTTTATCCTCAGGCTTTAAATTCAAATAATTTTGAAAACGGATTCCACCTACTTCCTGCACCGCACTCACCTCACGCATCCTCACTCCTCCCCCATCAGTATGGTAGCTGTAAGCCATATAATCCACATAATAATCATCGGCACCTATCCAGTATAGAAACTCATCATCAAAGTCCTCTCCTCCTCCATCTTGTCTAAAAGTCACTTTAACCAGATGGTATCTTTCTCCCTTAATCTCTGTCTCACCCAAATAGGTTTTCACAGCTGCTTCATCATTTAAACCATAAGGTAAAAAAGCAAAATATGCCACAGAGTTCACTGAACGGGTAAAAGCTCCGGTCCGCTCTTCTGTCAAAGTATCAATCTTGACCCCATTGACAGTACGAACAAATCCTGCATTATTCAATACATCCCTGACAGCCCCGGTACTATCCTGAAATTCTCTGATATATTCAAAACCTTGGGGGGATTTATAAATGGAGAAATGGAATTGTCTAAAGTCAAAATCAATCTTCGCAGATTTATAAGCTTCCCCCCCATGTGCCTCAATAGAAGCATCCACGATTTTTTCCGCCTCGGTTTTTGTCTCGCAGGCGTTTAAAACAACCACTGCAACCAATACGGTCAGATATTTTACTTTCATTTTTAGGGACTTAGGGATTCTCATTTTCATTATTTCAATTCTCTTAAACGGAAGAAGGCACAAATTTATAGGATTACTTCAAAGTCAGAATAAAGGTATTCTGCCCTCAAATACAGCTTTTCTCCTTTTTCATTTATTCTATAACTTTTTCGCTCTCCATAGAAAACAAACGGAGATGAATTGTTCGACGAAAGGTTCTCGATTAAACTCCTATGGTCTTTCAATTGCACCTCATTTCCTGTCATCAGGAAGGATTCGGGATCAAAATAATACCACCATACATCCTCATCCGAGCCATAATCTACCCGAATAACCTCCGCAAGCCCCAAAGGGGTTTCCCTAACTCCCTCATAAGTCAATTTACTCCCTTCATCCTGTAAAAGTTTCCAAGGCTGCGCTATGACATAAAAGGCAGCATCCATATCCTTCTTTTTAGCGGCCAAAAAATCCTGGTTTTGTATTTCATTTCCTCCCACACTATACCTCATCTGAGCTCCATCAAAGTAGCTGACATGCTCCACACTGTCACTTATCCAAGTGATTTTTCCTTCAAAAAAAGGCTTGAGGCGAAATTCCATACTTTGGTCAGTTTCACTTTCCACAGAACCATCCTCCTTTAGCAATCGGGTCCACTTCCTGAACTTAAGTACTTCAACACTTTCCCAATTATCCATCCCACCATGCGCAGAGATGCTTTTTTCGAGCAAATTTTTAGCTTGCTTTTCAGGTCCAGAGGAACAGGAACCCAAAAGGACTACCAGTAGGATTGAGCTAAGAACACGAATTTTTAATTGCATGGCATTAAGTTAGTTTTTCTTTTTTAAGAAAGTAATCCAAGTAAACCCCAACGGAAAGGATCAAATATTCTACAAACAAATAGACTGGGCTTTCTGTAAAATTATCATTGCCATATGCCTGATAAGAAAATATGACAGAGAAAGACCAAATCAGAAAAGCCCTCCTAGCTGTCAATAAACTCAAACCAAAACCTGGGATCAGGTACCAGGGATGGACTACAGGCTGAAGAATCAGATAAACCAAGTAGGTCAAAACCCATAAATCAATCAACTGGATTACACTATCCGGTCTTCTCAACCAGCTGAAAAGGAAGATTGAAATTACTGTTGCCAAGCTCAGAATCTTGGTCAAGTAATAAATAGTATTGTATCCCTCTATCCAATATCCCACTTCCCTCAGCAAGTAATAAATTGAGGCGTTGAACTCGAACTTCCCCTGATATAGTTTTAAACTTTGAAAAAAATTGACGTAGGATCGATCCGTCAACAACCAGCCAAAACTCAATAGGGTAGCTAAAATCACTCCGACCCAAAAGAACTTTTTATTTCGAACAGCCTGGAAAAAAATGAATCCCGGCGCAAGAATCAGAGGAAGAAGTTTCATCCCAATGGAGAGTCCCCAAAAACCACCTGTCAGAGCCATTTTTTTTCTACTCAAGCTCAATACTGAAGCAAGCAAAAACAATAAAACAAGCCCTTCAAAATGAAGATTGACCGTAATCTCCATCAAAATCAAAGGGTTGGACCAATACAACCAAAGTCTATTCAGTGGGATATTAAATTCTTCAAAAAGTCTCAAAAACAATAAGAAAACGCCTATTTCTCCCAAAATCAGAATCAGTCGAATTATAATCACCCCATTCCAAACCATCCCATTGCTTGCCTTGGCTGCAATCCAAAATATCAGTTGGTTTAAGGGAGGATAAACTGAATAATATGAAGGTGAATTTAAATTCTCAAAAAGCTGACTTAAATAGGAATCAATCATTTCAGGATTGGAATTGAGCCAGTCCTCAGGGATTTGAGCATAGGGATTCTGGCCCGCCTCCACCAACTGACCATCCCAAAGAAATCTGGCATAATCATCGGACCATTCCGGAGTAGCAAGCAGCAAGGAAAGCCTGATGGCCATTCCGGCAATAAAAATCCAAAGCCAGTTTTCGGAATTTGGGGCAAACTTATATAAAACCCACATCCCTAGAAATAGCAAGGAATATATAAGCAGGTTCGAATTGAAATCACTTCTGGGAACCTCCATAGCGAGGTACCAAACCAAAGCCAGCATGGACAGCCAAGTCAAAAAATGAATAGCCTGTTTGACTGATGAATTCAAAGCCCCAATTCCTTTCTCAAAGGTTCGAATTCTTTGCCATTCTTATTCCAATAATCCATCATTTGCATGGAGGATCTCGTAGCTGTAGTTAGCTCAACTTTACCATCCTCACGAGTGTAACCTTCCTGCCAGAATAAAATCTCATAGGGAAAAAACTTTTCAAATCGAATGGTTAGGGTTCTTCCAATTTCTTTGTAGGCAACCTCTACTTCGGATTGGTTTGAGCCAAGGTCATTAACAGAAACTGTCGCTCTCTCTGCCTTTAAAGGAATATGGGATAAACGCTGAAAGGTAAGACCCGGGATCAATCGAACGTCTCCAGTTGGCAACAAATCCGGATTCAACCGAATCAGATTAAATAACTCATCCTCCGCTTTTGCATCGATTTTAATCTGCTGATCTCCTTCTGACTCAAAATAGGAAAAGAGTTGGCCCTGATAGGCATTGTTCTTCCAATTCAGCTGGGTAAATGCCTGCCCGCACCATTCCGTCACTGAGGAAGTGATTTTCAAGGAATTTACCTCCTCAGTTACCGGAGTAAAAATAGAAAGCATGGTATGATAGGGATAAACTCCGGTCACAAACTCCCGCGTCATATTCAACTTGAGAGCTTTCTTTGCATCTTTTCCTGCATTCTCAGGCTGATCCACTTTAACCTGCTTTCGTTTTGAAAAATCCTCGGTCACAAATATCATAACCGCTTGCCCAGACCTTTCTTCTCCATATCTGCTTTGCTTCAAATCAAAAACATTGATTTCTGCTTTTCCCTGATACCAATAGTTAGCAAACTGTTTTTCATCCATTCCTTCTCTTACCGAAGGATGACAGGAAGAAAGAAACAAGGGGACAGCAATCCAAAACAATCTAAAGCCTCGAACAAGTGATTTCATAAGAAAAGTTTCAATTCATTAAACTGCATGATTGTTTCCATGCAATCACCAATACTTAAAAATCGTCAAAATAATCTTATACCCTGCACCAATTACCCCTTTAACGGTTCCACTGACTTTGGACACTCCAATCCGCTTTCTATAATTCACTGGGACTTCAAGATATCGCAATCCTGCCTTATGGGCTTTAATTTGCATTTCTATGGTCCATCCAAAATTCTTATCCACCATACCAAGCCCCAACAACTTAGGCCAATCAATCGCACGGAAGGGGCCTAGGTCGGAGTAATTGGCTCCCTGAATATACTTCATCAGGGTTGTTGCCAACCAATTCCCAAAAACCTGCGGCAGGGTCATAGACCCAGATTCACGTTTCCCCAAAGCCCTGGATCCAATCACCATATCCGCCTTGCCCTCTTGTATAGGCTGGATCAGAGAAAGCATCTCTTCCGGATAGTCACTGTAATCCCCATCCAAAAACACCACAATGTCAGGTTGAACTTCCTGGTTCTTTATCCATTCCATGGCAGTTAGGCAGGCTATCCCATAGCCTTTCGTTCCTTCAAAAACCACCTTTGCTCCTGCTGCCTCTGCAACCTCCCCTGTACGGTCAGTTGAATTATTATTGGCAACTACTATATGCCGAACCACATCGGGGATTTCTGCTATTACTTTTGAAATAGATCGCTCCTCGTTGAAGGCCGGGATGATTACATCAATAATCGGAGAAGAATTCATTTGCTGAAATTATCGGCCGAAGCCATAAGATTTGAATGAACTAATAAACACCAGGCTATAGCCAAAAGCCAACATGGCATGAAAAGGCAAAAAGAGAAAATTTTGCTTCAAAATGGCCAACACCACCATAGTGCCAAAAACCAAAGCCAAAACTCCTTCAAACCAAGTGGTAACCGGCATCCGAAAATGAATGTAACGATTACTCCTGAGGTCCGCTTTTCCCCCCTCTAAGTTGAATTTGGGGGTACGGATAAAAGGTGATTTTTTTCCTGTCAAACCTTCCCAGACTGCCTGGGAATTATGGAGTGCCAGAGCCATTGAAACTGACAAAAACAAGGGCAATTGCCAAATGACTCCTAAAAAGGATTTAAGAAAAGTCTGCTTCCCATAGAAATAGGAAATCAAATAAACTCCAGCTATCAATACGAACCCCAACAGAAAAACACCTGACAACTTCATCAATGAACTTGAAAGCAATCCTAACTCCCCAAACCACCATACGGCAATGCTACTCAAACTGGTTATTAGGATAGCTATGAAAATCGTGGAATTGAACAGATGGGCCATAGAATGGAATTTTATTCTAAATGGCCAAGGCTCCTTCAGGACTTTACCTGCATGCTTGATAGCACATTCTGCACCTCCTTTGGTCCATCGAAACTGTTGGGATTTTACTGCCGACATGATTGGTGGGAGTTCGGCCGGAGATTCTATTTCAGGTCGATATATAAACTTCCATCCCTTGCGCTGAGCTCTATAGCTCAAATCCAAATCTTCTGTCAAGGTATCGTCATGCCAATTGCCGGAATCTATGATGCAGCTTTTTCTCCAGATCCCCCCAGTCCCATTGAAGTTAATAAATGCTCCCTGTCTGTTTCTGCCTATTTGCTCTATGAAAAAATGGGCATCCAAAGCAAAGGCCTGAAGCCTCGTCAGTAGGGAATAATTTCTATTGAGATGAGTCCATCGGGTCTGTACCATCCCAACTTTTTCTGAAGAAAAATAGGGAATGGTCTTTAGCAAAAACTCAGGATCAGGAAGAAAGTCCGCATCAAATATGGCGATGAATTCACCACTTGCCTTTTCCAAACCTTCTTTCAAGGCACCCGCTTTAAAGCCAATTCGGTTTTGCCTGTGTATGTATCGGAAATTGACTTCCGGAAAATCCTTTAACTTTTTAATAATCAAGTCAGAAGTAGAGTCCGTACTGTCATCCAACACCTGGATTTCCAAGAGATCTGAAGGGTATTTCAGTTTGGAAACTGATTCAATTAAGCGTTCTGCCACATATAGCTCATTGAAAACCGGTAACTGAACGGTTACTTTCGGCCAATTCTCAGGGGTTTTGTGAGGAGTTTTTCCCCATTCTTTTCTGCCAAGAATGAACTGCAGCAACAAATGCCCTTGAGCCAGACTATACAGGAAAATAAACAGCATTCCCAAGGCGTAAAGCCCTACCAGGAAGTATAAGAAAATCATTTACGGATTAAGCTTTATAGAATCATTGCCAATAATGATCGGCAAATCGTTAATTCTGTTTTTTTCAGGACCATTCTCCAGTTTCAAAACTCCACGGGGACATACTGAAGAGCATACTCCACAGCCCACACAAGAGGATCGAACTATATTTTGTCCCCTCTGGGCATACCAACGCACATCAATTCCCATTTCGCAGTAAGTTGAGCAGTTTCCACAGGAAATGCACTGTCCCCCATTGGTGGTTATTCTGAATCTTGATTTGAATCGTTGAACCAAACCCAAATAAGCCGCCAAAGGACAGCCAAATCGGCACCAAACCCTATTTCCCATCAAGGGATAAAACCCTGTTCCCACAACTCCCGCAAATGCAGAGCCTATGGCAAATCCATAAAACGAATGTAGCTGGTTCGTTACATTTCCCAAAAAGCTAAATCCTGAGAAATAGTTGGCTAGAGTCACCACCGTCATCAGCACTACCAAAACCAATACAGAGTGAACGATTACCCTTTCGTATTTCCAGGCCTTTACTGACTTGTCCGAAAGCTGGCGAAAAGGATCTCCCAAAGTCTCGGCCAGGCCTCCACAGCCACAAACCCAAGAGCAATACCATCGTTTTCCGAAAAAATAAGTGAAAACTGGTACACCAATCAGAATAAGTAATATTCCCCAAACCAACATAAACATTCCAATTCCTCCAGAACTTAAAAATGTCTCTATCTGATAGTCGTAAAAAAAGTCGTAATCCAAGGGCCAGATATTCTTGAAGTCAAAGTAGGGCTTATTGAGCAACACCAATATTTCTGGAATAAGAAATGCGAACCCTGTCTGAAAAAAAATCAAAGAGGCAGTTCTCAATTGCTGGTATTTATTTCCCCGATATTTCCTGAACATCCGGATTCCAAATACAATAATCGCAAGCGTATATATCAAACCGTACAAAAACCATTGACTGGCAGGACCTCCATTCAACAAAGTACTGATCGGATCCACCATGGTTACCACATTGACCAAATAAGCAGGAAACCAATAAAGCAGTATATAAAACAGGATGAGGTAAGTTCCGGCTGCAATTCCCATCCAGCCCCTATTCATCAATTTGGAATGAAATATCCCGTTGTTTTTAATTCCTTCAGGCTCTTGAGAATATAAAGGGAAAGCATAAAGCAAGCCTCCTAGCACAGCAAGACCTATAGACAATCCCAAGAAATACCACGGGTAATCCCGAACCGGACTTTCCAAGGCTGCCTTTGCCAAAGCAAAACTGTAATCATCCCAAATCACCTGATCCCAAAGCTGTTGGGACTTTAAACCGTCATTATATGTATCGAAATGCTCTCCAAATGCTGAAAGGAATGAAAAATTTGAGCTGAATTTCTCACCATACAAAGGAGCCAAGATCTCGGTCATTTTATCTTGATGGATTTCTTTGGTATTGCTTCTAACCAAATCTTCCGTCAGAGTATAAGTACCCACAAAAGGCAAAACGGTGAAAACAACCAAGCCTACTAAAAAGAAAATAACTCCAATTTTCTGAACCCCTGTCATACCCTTGCTCCCAATAATTTTTGAATAAATGATTTTTTACTTGGCTGAAAATCCCCTCCAAATTGCTTCTTGAAGGCTTTTTGGATTTCAAGGTAATAGGGTGCGAAAAACTCAGGGTCAAAATTCCCCTGTTCTAACAATGAAATCACTTTCACACCATCCCATTTTTCCCGAATCGCCTGATCGAAAAATTCATGTCTGAGGCGAAACCCCAAATTATTCACACCTAAAACCTTTCCTGTATTTTCCATCAACATTCTGAATGCAACCTTCCCTCCGGCATGCTCCCAATAAAAGCTTTTCAGCGTTTGATCATCCCATTTGGGTGGAACTGTGCCATAAGTCTGGTATTCGATATCAAAAAACTTGGCTGAATTAAACCAAACCCCAGGTTGGTAAGGGACTGGTTTATTGATAAAATTGTAAGCCAAAGTTTCGCCGTGCATACGCCCTGTGTACCAAACCTGCTCAATTCGTTTCCTGCCTTCAGCGGGTGACTCATGAAACTCAGCACAATCCCCAATAGCGAAAACATCCGGGATATTGGTTCTAAAAAAGCGGTCCACTTTGACTCCGCTTCCCAATTCCAATCCACTGTTTCGAAGAAATTCCACATTGGGTTTCACGCCTATTGTAAGCCCAACAAACTGGCAGGGAATTTCCTCACCGGACTTGGTTCTTACTGCTCTTACTCTTCCTGAAGAGTCAGGAAGTATCTCCTCAAGCTCAGTCTCCAACCGTAAATCAACATGATGTTCTAAAATATGGCGGCCTACCAACTCGGATTCTTCTTTAGGCAAAACGATATCCCAGAAGCCTGATTCACGAACAAGGAACGTCACCGGAATTTTTTTATAAGCCAACATTTCCGCCATTTCGATTCCAATTAATCCCCCTCCTACAACTACAGCCCTCTCTACCCCTTCGGTATTTCTTTCCATCAACTCCAAATCCTGTTTGGAATAAAGTCCCTGAACTCCTTCCAAATCCTGACCCAGCCATCCAATTTTGTTGGGCTTGGACCCTGTGGCTAGAACCAACTGGTCATAAGTGATTGCTTCTCCCTCCTTTAAGACTAATTTTTTTGCAGAAAAATCTACACTTTCAACCCAGGCCTGCTTGAGTTCGATTCGATTTTTCTCCCAAAAATCATTCGCATAGGGCTGAGTATGCTCAAATTTCATATGCCCCATAAAAACATACATCAGCGCTGTTCGAGAGAAGAAATAGGCGGACTCTCCAGAAATAATGGTGATTGAGGCATTTTGGTCTTTTTTCCTCAGGTGACGGGCAAAGGTCACACCCGCAATTCCATTTCCAATAATGACAACATGCCTGGATTGGCTCATATGCTTAAGGGGTTTGATTGGTGAAAATACCGAAAAACTTGTGTCCTATTCATTAAGATCCCAATTGTAATCCAAATATGAAATGTCCGCACTAGCCAGGATCTTGACCTTACTATATTGATTTAGAAAGTCTACAAGGCTTCCTTTTTTGGTAAAATCCCCTTTGAACCAAGAAAATATAGACGATAAATTAAGGTTTTCAGGGCTGATCTTATTTCGAATTGGATCATTAATGAAAGCCCTGGCAACTCGATCCAGTTGACTTTCCAACTTTTCAGGGACAAAGGCCTCATTTAACAATGGGGGACAGGATACAGATGCACAATTTATTGCAAAGTGAATTCGGGGTTCGTCAAACTCCTTTCTTAAAATTGAGTGTTCGATCTCATCCAAACTGGATTTTTGACCTCCAATTTGAAAAAACTCATAATGCCAAACATCATTTAAAAGCGGGATTTTCAATTTTGGTCCGAGATCCCGGATACTTTTTGTGGGGTAATTATCAACAATCAGTTTGAGAGTAAAGGCATTGTATGCGTTAATCCAATAAGCTAACTGTTGGTTTTTTGACCAGTTTTTTCGGTCTGGAGCATTCTGGCTCAGCAGGTCTAAATATTTTTCCAATTCTGCTCGATCCTGAATAAAACCCTTATAATTCACCTTCCCATCGGAACTTACATGTTTTCGCAAGAGCCCATCCCAAATTTGATGGCTTGGAGCCTTCGTGCCAGCCATTCCTGGTGTCACATTTTTACAGCCCAAGAAAAGTCCGAACATTAAAATAAAATACAAGATTCTCATGAGACTAGGCGGAGCCATAAAAGAGATAGTACTAATGGTAAAACTATTGGAAGCAGGAAACTTCCACAATAAACTTTTGGAATTAATAGACTTTTTCTCCCTTTGTAAGCCAGATCCCCCAAGACTTTGAATAGGTATGCACTTTGGTTGTAGGCTTTCCGTCTGATTCAAGCGTTCTTCCCTGATTGGACCATTCAATTATTCCTCCATAGAGATTAAATACCTGCTTAAACCCGGCTTCCCTGAGCCTTTTCCCGATCTCCTGAGATCTAGCCCCTACAGTACAGTAAATCAAGACAGGCTTTTCCTTATCCAGAGACTCGACATTTTTCATAGAAAAAGTATCAAACCCAACCCAAGTTGCCCCAGGCAAATGACTGACTTTGAATTCCTCTTCCTCACGTGCATCCAGAACATTAAACTTATCCAAATCAGTAATCTCAATCGGCTTTAGCACAGGAAAATCATTCTCATACAAGGTCATCAGGAGTGCCTTATACGCCATTGATTGGGAAAACAAAGGTTGACTTAAAATCAAAAAGCCAGTCACCAAAATGACAGGCTTTAAGATTGAGCAAATAAGATTCTGCTTGGGCCTCATACGAATGAAACTCCTTCTAGGGCTTTTCAGTTTCGATTAAGCATAAAAATCTGATAAACGGGCCAAACCTCTTTTATCCTTAATGATGATTTTTTTTCCTTCAAGTTCAATTAGGTTGTCTTTTTTGAATTCGGAAAGCAAGCGGATGACAGATTCGGTAGCGGTACCCACAATCCCTGCGATTTCTTCTCTACTCAAAATAAGATCGATCTTTTGACTTTCTCCACCTTCTACCCCGTAACAACTTGCCAAGTAAAGTAAAACATAAGCCAAACGCTCACGGATGCTTTTTTGGGTAGCATCTGTAAGTTTTTCTTCCATTACTCCAATTTCATGACTCAATTGCTTGGTAATTCTTTTGAAAAATTGGGTATTAGTTAAAAGAGTGTTCAAAAATGCCTCTTTGGGAATAAAGCAAATTTTAGCATCCTCAATAATCATAGCAGAGTTGGTATAGTTCTCCTCTCCTAATAAGGCGGCATATCCTAGAAAGTCACCTTTTTTGGAAAGATGCACAATTTGTTCCTTGCCATTGGACGCTGTTTTATAAACTTTAACTACCCCTTCGTTAATGCAGAAAATCCCAAGGGGCTTTGTTCCTTCGTAGTATAAAATCTGTCCTTTTCTATGCGATATCAGGTTTTTGTTATCCGAAATGGAGCAAACTTGCTGCTCAGACAACTCCGAAAAAAGCGAAAATTTCCTACTTGCGCATAGCTCACATCGGGTATTATGTAAAGTACTAGACATAATATAATATTCTATTTAATAGATGGTATCAAGTTAAAAAAAGGCTGATGCAAATCATAAAATTTTAAGATCAAATTGGAGATAAAGGGAATTTTTTTTCCTGTAAAAACCTATTTTCCTCATGTGACCACTTTAAACAAACATGCTTCAAGCCATTGCTTAGGATTAGAAACTTTGCCTTAAGTTTTTGATGGTACAGACATGCCTGTTCAAGTGTTTTTTGATTTATTGAAATATTTGGTGCTTTACACTCTATCAATAAATACGGCATACCCTCTTGGTCCCAAACGACCAAATCAGTCCTTTTTTGCAATTGGTTATATTTCAATCCCTTTTCCATTGAAAAAAGACCTTTGGGATAATTTAGATGATGAATCAAATAATTTGCCCAATGCTGCCTAACCCACTCTTCAGGAGTCAGCACCAGATCTTTTTTCCTCAGAGAATCAAATACCCAGAATTTACCTTCCTTTTCCGATAATCTAGGCTCAAAATCCGGTAGATTAAGTTTCGGTAATTGAATGGTAAAATTCTGCTCTTTCATTATCCAAAGATGACTCATTTAGGGGGAATTTCCATCATCAAAATCAAGGTAGGGGCTGATTTTCCTTACCCATTCCCGATCGAAGATCTTGATCTTCAGAAGGTCATCTGCTTGCTGAAACGGACCATGTTGGGTTCTAAAAGCCACTAAAACTTTTGCCTCTCCGAAACCTATATACGGATGCTTTGCCAAATCACCCACATCCCATAGATTCACTTTAATTTTTTGTCTTATCCCCGGATCGAAATCAAAGTAATCCCAGATCTTCTCAATCACATCTGCTTTTAATCCATAGATCTCTCCCAATTGGCTTTTATCCTGAAACCCACCCAAATTTTCCCTAAACTTAATAATTCGCGAAGCTAATGCCGGTCCTACTCCTGGGACTATCTGAAGAGTAATTGAATCACTTTCTGAAAAAGGAATCCTTCTTAAAGATGGAGCTTTTGGAGTACTCCTAGCTGTATCCATAGGGTTAAAAACAGGAGAGGAAGATTGTAACAGGTTTACCCCCTTGCTCTCCAGACTATCCAAAAGAAATCTGATTCTGGAATTAGTATTCCGATGAGCGCCAGCCCGCAATTCCCGCAAAAGAAAAGGACTGAGAATTAATAACAACAAAATGGGGGTCAAAATGATAAAACCTCTTGATTCCTTTCTGGAAAAGCCTAAGTTTACCTTTAGCCAAAAGAAAAAATTTGAAAACATAGCAAAAATGATGATAGAAAAACTCGATAACTGATAAGTTAAGAATATTAGATTAATATGTCAATTTTATCGATCTTTGCACATTAAAATAATTTAGACTTCATCTAAATTAATGATTTGAATTCAAGTTTGGAGCGTTGCCCCACGTTTGTCTGTTAAATTTGTAATGCATACGTGTATAGAATGTCCGTCAAGTTCAGAGCTTTAAGTTTATCCCATAAAACTGCCCCTGTTCAAATCCGTGAGCTAATCTCACTGGATGAAGCAAGCATTCATAGTATATTATTGAAACTGAAGGATTTATTCAGTTTGAATGATACCCTAATCCTTTCTACGTGTAACCGGACAGAGGTTTATTATAACCACGAACTGGACCTAAGTACAGAAATTATCAAATTGATAGGTTTGGAAAAGGGCCTAACAGACGTGGTCAGCTACCTAGATTATTTTGAGATTTTCAATGATGACAGGTCAGCAATCACGCATTTGTTTCGGGTTTCAATGGGCTTGGAAGCTCAGGTAGTTGGAGATATCCAGATTTCCAATCAGGTAAAAAGAGCCTATCAAGCGGCCGCAGACTTGGACATGGCAGGTCCTTTTTTGCATAGATTAATGCACACTGTATTTTTCACAAATAAACGAATCGTACAGGAAACAGCCTTCAGAGATGGTGCGGCTTCCCTTTCGTATGCAACGATTGAGCTGATCGAAAGCCTAACTTCAAATACTTTCCAACCTAGAATTCTATTGATTGGTGTTGGAGAAATTGGGGAGGATGTTGCAAAAAACATGGTGTATTTGCCGGATTCAAAAGTTAAGATCACGAATAGAACTCAAGAAAAAGCAGAAGCGCTGGCCGCAGAATTGGGATTTGAAGTGGTTCCTTTCGAAGACTGCTTCGAAGCTATGGAAGAGGCAGATGTGATTGTCAGTTCCATTCAAAGATCTGAGCCTTTTATCACCAAAAATCTGGTAAGCAAATTTCAGATTCAATCCTACAAGCTTTTGGTCGACCTTTCAGTTCCTCGATCTATTGAAACTACAGTTGAGGACGTTCCAGGAGTGGTCCTGTACAATGTTGACAATATCAGAAGCAAAGCCACAGAGGCACTTGAAAAGCGTCTTTCTTCCATTCCAAGAGTAGAGGAAATTATCAATGAAAGCATTGAGGAGTTCTATGGTTGGAAAAAAGAAATGTTGGTCTCCCCGACCATCAATAAACTAAAGCAGGCACTGGAGCAGATCCGACAGGAAGAATTAAGTCGGTTTATGAAAAATTCCAGTGAAAAAGAATTTGAAGTGATTGACAAGATCACCAAAAGTATGATGCAGAAAATCCTAAAAGTCCCTGTGGTACAATTGAGGGCTGCCTGCAAACGCGACGAAGCCGAAGAAATGATTGAAATTATCTCCGACTTATTTGATTTGGACAAAATCAAATCAGAAAAATAAAACTTGGTTTCCCAAAAAAATGACCAAAGGATGCAACTGTTCTTTGGTCATTTTTATATTTGAGTCTACCTCCGATTAAACCCAATGATCCGAATCTTTACTCTCTTCAGCCTTCTTGTCTTCAATTCCGTTATTTTCAAAGCCCAGGCTCAAAGTTGGGAGGTATATGACAGTGATTTCCAACTCAAAAGCCACTTGGTTTATCAGTCAGTATTACTCTTAGGAGAAAATACAAAAGTTGGGAAAAATGAATTGGGTTTGTATCTACTTTCCAACGAAATGAAGCCCATTGTTGACCTGGAGGGCAGTGAAATCCATCAATACCTCTCCCCATGGATAATAGTTAAAGGTCCTAATGGAATTGGAGCATTCCATGAATATGGTCAGAAAGCTTTGGAACCTGAATATGAGGAAATCCAGACATTTTACAACCTACTTTTGGCAAAAAAAGGAACAGAGTTTTTCCTTTTCCAAAGAGGATCTGGCAAAACCTCTTCCATAGGCCATGCGGAAGAAGGGTGGATCACTAACACAGGACTTGTTATTCTGAAAAGGGAAGGGAAATATTTTTTCCCACTTTCAAAAACCCCAGATAAAGCATTTGACTTTGTTGAAGAAAACGAAGGTGATTACTTACTTGTCAGTACGGAGGAAGGGTTTGGTTTGGCCAATCTTAATGGAGACTTGGTTTTAGAACCCATATTGGACCGACTGATCCATACTAAGGGCAACTTTTTCTATGGGTATGATCAAAACCAATATTTATTGATTGAAGGAGATCTAATCAAGGCAAATATTCGCTACAACTCCTTCCATGAGATCCGATATGAAAATCAGCTGATGACCGAATATATCCATGGCAAACTGCGAAGGATCATGAAAGAAAGCGGTATCCTTTACGACACAGTCGGGATGGTTGATGTAAAGCAAATCGATAGAGACTTGTACAATATCAGATTCAGAGATGGAAGTCTGGGCCTTTATGGGAAAAATGGCTGGTTGGTAAAACCCATGGAAGCCACAGAATTAATCGAAAATGGAAATGAGGGGCTTTTCCCTGCTCGGCAAAATGGATCAAAGGGTTTCGTGAATAAGTATGGCCAATGGGTCATTAAACCAGATTTCATGGATGTGAGAGCCTTTTCGGAAGGGATAGGAACAACCTACCAAAAAGGAAAATGGAAACTTGTCAATCAACAGGGAATAAATGTAGGCCACTTTGAATGGGATGAGATCGGCCCCTTTCAGTCGGGAATCGCTTTTGGCACCAAAGACAACCTGATTTATTTAGTAAACCAATCAGGTGAAAAAATTTCCGAAGACGGTTATGAAAGAATCTATAGAACAGAAAGCAAGTACTTTTTGGTTGAAAAGGCTGGAAAAACTGGCATCATAGACATTGACGGGAATTTGATTTTACCTGTTGAATTTGATTATATCCGAATGGAAAATGGAAAATGGCTGGTAGTAGGCAAAGATCAAAAAACCGGCATTCTGGATCAAAGTGGGAACACCTTACTGCCGATTGTATATGAAGAAATCATCTGGGATAGTTCGTCCCGTTCAATTTATGCAAAGGCAACCTACGAACCAGTTTTGGTTCAGATTCCTGAAGACAGTAGAAAGAAAAGAAAAAGGGGCGATTAAGCCCCTTTCTTATTTCTTCTCATTTTTTCCTTTTCCGGATTCCTTGGAATCCGTATCCGAATTGGCGATGGATTCTCGCATTGATGTATCGGACTTGATATTCTCCATTCTGTAATAGTCCATTACTCCTAATTGCCCGGACCTGAATGCCTCAGCCAAGGCTTTGGGAACTTCCGCCTCAGCTTCCACTACTTTGGCTCTCATCTCTACATTTTTGGCTTTCATCTCCTGCTCTAAGGCCACAGCCATTGCCCGACGCTCTTCTGCCTTGGCTTCTGCAACTTTCAAATCCGCCGAAGCTTGGTCAATCTGAAGTTTTGCCCCAATGTTGGTTCCTACATCAATATCCGCAATGTCGATGGAAAGAATTTCAAATGCCGTTCCTGCATCCAATCCTCTTTGGAGAACAAGTTTGGAAATTTTGTCCGGATTTTCAAGTACACTTTTATGGGTATCGGCGGATCCAATTGAAGTAACAATACCTTCCCCAACTCTGGCCAAAATAGTATCCTCTCCTGCTCCACCTACCAATTGGGCGATATTTGCACGAACAGTCACTCTTGCTTTTGCTATTAGCTGGATCCCGTCAGCTGCAACAGCTGCAACACTTGGAGTATTAATTACTTTAGGATTTACGGAAATCTGCACTGCCTCAAACACATCCCTACCAGCCAAATCAATAGCTGTGGCTTGTTTGAAAGACAAATTAATATTTGCCTTATCCGCAGAAATCAGGGCACGGATTACATTGGGAACATTTCCTCCTGCAAGGTAGTGGGTTTCCAGTTCGTTGGTTGTCAATTGCAATCCAGCTTTGGTTGCTGTTATGAGCGAATTGACGATTACACTTGGTGGTACTTTTCGGATTCTCATTCCGATCAGTTCACCAATACCTACACGTACGTTGGCAAATTGGGCGGTAATCCACAAATTGACCGGAACGAAGTATAAAAAAATGAAAAGTAATATGATTCCTGCAAACGCAGCGAGCAAAATAAACATTGAATTAGATGGTTCCATAATTGTTATTTAACTAAAATTTTATTGTTTTCTATTTTTAAAATGGTCACTTCTGTTTCAACCGGGATAAAACCAGACACTGATTTCACCTCATAGATCGAATCATTAAACATAGCCTTGCCATAGGGTTTGATATCTGACACGGTTTTACCCAACATCCCCTCTTCCAAACCAAGAGTTCTTTCATCAAATGTTCCCCCCCGCAGGGAAGACTTCAATGAAAATTTATTCCAGACTCCTGATTTGAAACTATATACCACTACTGCAAGATTCACAATCACCGCAATAAATGTAATCCACCAAGCAATCTCAGGATCAAAGCTTATAAAGGCATAGGCGACTCCAGCCAAACTTATGGCAAGACCCATGACCCCTACCACTGTAGTCCCTGGAATAAAAAGCACTTCTGCCAGCAACAGAATCAGCCCAATGATCAATAAGCTGGACAAAATCAAAATTGTCATGATCTCTGTATGATTTTAGGTTCCTAAAATACAAGAATCTCCAATACCCTAACCGACTGTAACAAAAAAACCCGGAAAATTCCGGGTTTACGATTAATAAGCTTTTGCAAAAAGGACTCTGCCCTTGGACGGGTTCCCCGTGTATACACATTGGCCTTCCTCCTCTTTTTGATCCAAAGGTATGCAGCGGATCGTAGCTTTGGTGAGCTCTTTGATTTTATCCTCCGTTTCGGATGTACCGTCCCAATGTGCTGATACAAAGCCACCTTTAGTTTCCAAAACAGACTTAAACTCCTCCCAACTATTCACTTCTGTGGTTTTCTCTTCTCTGAAATTGAAGGCCTTTTGGTAAATGCTATTCTGGATTTCATCCAATAGCGACAAAATCTTTTCTTGTATAGGTTGACTGGACAATTCAAACTGCTCTTTGGACAGATTGTCCCTTCTTGCAATTTCAATGGTGCCGTTTTCCAAATCTCTTGGACCAATAGCGATACGTACCGGAACCCCTTTCAATTCATATTCCGCAAATTTCCAACCGGGCTTATGAGTATCACGATTATCAAACTTCACGGAAATACCCACTTTGCGAAGCTCCACCATTATTTCATTGGCCTTTTCGGAAATTGCTTCCAATTCAGCATCTCCTCGATAAATCGGAACAATCACTACCTGAATTGGTGCCAACTTGGGAGGTAATACCAATCCGTTATCATCGGAGTGGGCCATGATCAATGCTCCCATCAAACGTGTACTTACACCCCAAGAAGTCCCCCAGACATAGTCCAAGCCACCTTCTTTGTTGGCAAATTTCACATCAAAGGCTTTTGCGAAATTTTGTCCTAAAAAGTGGGAAGTCCCAGCCTGTAAAGCTTTTCCGTCTTGCATCATTGCCTCGATACAGAAAGTTTCATCGGCTCCTGCAAAACGTTCATTTTCAGTTTTTCTTCCTTTCACAACCGGAACGGCCATGTATTCCTCAGCAAATTGAGCATAGACATTCATCATCTGAACTGTTTCATCCATAGCCTCCTCTTTGGTTGCATGAGCGGTATGGCCTTCCTGCCAAAGGAATTCGGCGGTTCTTAGAAACAAGCGCGTTCTCATTTCCCAACGGACCACGTTGGCCCATTGATTAACCAATAGAGGAAGGTCACGATAAGATTGAATCCAGTTTTTATAAGTGCTCCAAATCACGGTTTCAGAGGTAGGCCTTACTATCAACTCCTCCTCAAGTTTCGCTTCTGGATCGACAATAACCCCAGTTCCATCCTCAGCATTCTTCAAGCGGTAGTGGGTAACAACTGCACATTCTTTTGCAAAACCCTCCACATGGGATGCCTCTTTGCTTAAATAAGATTTCGGGATAAAAAGAGGAAAGTATGCATTGGTGTGACCGGTTTCCTTGAACATCCGGTCTAGCTGGGCCTGCATTTTCTCCCAAATAGAATAGCCGTAGGGCTTGATGACCATACAACCTCTTACTGCTGAATTTTCAGCTAAATCTGCTCGTTTTACTAACTCGTTGTACCAAAGGGAATAATCCTCACTGCGCTTAGGTAGTCCTTTACTCATACTATATTGATTGGGATATGAATTGTCTATAAATTTGCTAAATTGTAGCGTGGCAAATATACCTAAAAAGAATAACCCTTCATGCCACAACTCGTATAAGAAGATAACAATCTAACTTCAACCATGAAGAATTCAACCATATTAACCACTTCATTAATTCTGGGCTCTGTAGTCTTGGCTTCTTGTAGTACAAGTAACCTTGCTACAAGTGGTGCTTCTGACAACATGTATTTTATGGCTTCAGATGCCAGAATGGTCAATGAGTATGCTGTACAAAACAACAATCCTGACTCATTTCAAAATTTGAACTCGTTGGATACTGACAGTTATTCTCAAGAAAACTTCAGCAGCAGAAATGTAAATCCGGACTACATCTCCAGATATCAGGCAGATGAAACCGCAGATGAAGACGAGGTAGTATATTTTGATGAAGACGGCGTTGACCAAGGCAACCCAGATATCAACGTTTACAATAATTACTATGTAGGAGGAGCTCCAGCAAGAACAACTTTCAATTCTGCTTTGGCCTTTAATATGGGGTTCATGAGTGGCTTTAATCCATGGGGTTTTGGGTTCTATGATCCTTTCTGGGGGCCATCATGGGGTTTCAGACCAGGATTAAGCCTAAACTTGGGTTTCGGATTTGGTTATTACAGTAGTTTTTTCAGACCATCCTTTGGTTATAGAGGATTCTATGATCCATTCTGGGGACCAACTTGGGGGAATCCATATTTTGGTTGGGGAGGCTATCCTATGTATAACTCCTTTTATTCCTACAGACCTACCTATATTCTTCCTGGTGGAGAATATGCAAACAGAAGAGTAATTCGCTCAAGCAGACCCACTAGAGGTGCTACTTTGGCCGGTTCCAACTACAGCGGAGCTCGATCTGCTGCCTTGCCAAGTACCGCGAGAGCTCAGGCAAGAAGAGATGCCATGGGAACCGCTTCAAGAAACTTGGTTTCATCAGAAAGAAATAGAGTTTCCGCACGTGATTTCGGTAGTAGCCAAAACGATTATTATAACTCAGGAAGGTCACGAGTTGAATCCTCGAGAAACGTGAATTCACCCGCCATGAATAGATCATCTGCAACTAGAAGCAGAAGTGCAATGTTAAGTGCAAGACCGAGTTACGGTACTTCAAACAGCAGATCTTCTATCCCTTCCCGGGGAATGAATAATTACAACAATTCAAGAAGAGGCATTAGTCCTTCCTACAATCGATCTATGAGTCCTTCCTACAACAGAAGCACTGCTCCAGGAAGAACAAGCTCTCCTTCTTACAATAGAGGAAGTGGAACAAATACCAGAACCTATACACCAAGTAGAAGTAACAATTCATCTAGCTTCTCTTCCGGTAGAAGCTCTAGTGGAGGTTTTAGTTCTGGAGGAGGAAGCGTAAGTTCCGGTGGATCCCGGGGAGGTGGCGGAAGCGTCTCTTCAGGATCCAGAGGAGGAAGGGGGAATTAATTTCCCCCTTTTTTTTTCTAAAACTCTGTCACAAATTCAACTTTCAAACGTTTAATAAACCGTTACAAACTATTAAATAAATGAGGTTATCTTATTTGTTTGGTGCAGCCCTCTGCATACTTAGCTTTTCTGTAAATGCGCAAAGCGGATATTTTGAAGATGCTTTGAGGTTTAGCCAAACTGTACCAGCTGGATCTGCAAGAATCATGGCCTTGGGTGGTACCCAATGGTCCCTTGGCGGAGATGTTTCCAACATTGCAGGAAATCCTGCGGGACTTGGCTTCTTTAGGACTTCTGAGGCAAGCATTACCTTGGGATATACTGATTGGAAATCAGACACCCGATTTATGGGGCAATTAAGAAACTATGCTACGACTGACTTTGCTATCCCCAACCTATCTGTGGTTTTCGCCAGCCCAAAATCTGAATTCGAAAGAGGCAGTTTCAAAGGAGGATCCTTTGGAATCAGTATTCAAAGAATTGCCAATTTCAACAATGAGTTCGGATTCTTTTCGGATCAGATGGGTGAAAGTTCCATCATTGATTTCTTTTTGCAGGATTCCGATGGGATTCCCGAAAGTGAGATTGAATCTTATGGATTGACTGGTTTGGGATATCTAACCTATCTTATCAACCCTATAATTTATGATCAAGGTGGAAATGTGATTTCCAATCCGAACACATATGATTCATTTGTTCTTGGCTTTCCTTTCCAAGATGAAAATGTTACTCAGGAAGGATCAGCTAGCCAAATAACTTTTAGTTATGGCGGGAATTTCGAGCATAAGCTTTTTGTAGGAGGTTCATTGGGAATTCGCTCAATTAGTTATAATTCCTTCAAGATCTATCAGGAAGAATTTGTCAACGAGCCTCTCGCAAGTTTATCGCTTTCCGAAAACCTATTTATTAATGGATCCGGAGTAAATTTAAGTCTTGGCGTGATTTACAAACCAATTGACTACGTCAACCTAGGTTTTAATTTTCAGACACCTACTTGGTACAGCCTGAATGACGAATATGAAGCGAAAATCTCTGCCAATTACAATAATTATTATTTCGAACAGGAAGATGTGACTTTAGGAAGAGAGGAAGCTGTTACTGATATTTTCCTGAGTACTTACGGGCTCAACTCGCCATTAAAAATCGGTGGAGGTGCCACGTTCTTTGTGGGTAAAAAAGGATTCATCTCCGCTGACTTGGATTGGGTTGATTACAGTACCGCACGAATCAATTCCAATGATTTCGATGAAGAACCAGACAATCAAGCAATCAGAAACCTCTATACCAGCACTGTCAATTTCCGATTAGGAGCAGAAGCACGAATTAATGATTTTAGACTTCGTGGCGGATATGCTTACTTTGGCGACCCTTACATGGATTCCAACTTTGACAGAACCACCCAGCAACTAAGCGGTGGTGTGGGACTAAAACTCAATAACCTCTCCCTTGACTTCACTTTGGTAAATCAGACTTTCAATTCCATTTATCGATCCTATCAAGTACTGGACTCCCAAAACAACAACTACGGCCCAATGACCGAAATTGAAAACAGTATCTTCAAGGGAGTTTTGACCTTAGGAATTAATTTTTAAGCAAGGAAATTAATTCAGAAACCAATAACTCAGCGGAAAAATCAGTTCCGCTGAGTTTTATTTTTGCCTGATTGTAAAAATGAGAACGATCGGCATCCAAATTTTTGAGTTTTAGGGTGATTTCACCAGAATCCAAATCCTGAAACATAGGACGATTTTGAACTTTTGACCCCAACCTTTTAGCAATTTCCTCCAATGGAACATCTAGATAAACGGAAACCCCCTTTTCATTGATCAAATCCATGTTATTATTGAAACAGGGGCAGCCTCCACCGGAGGCCAAAATAAAAGATCTATCCCAATCCAAGACTTGCTCAAGCGTCTCTGTCTCCCATGTCCGAAACTTTCCTTCACCATACATCGAGAAAATTTCCGGAATCTTCATTTGGTATTTTTCCTCAATCAGCTGATCCAAATCGTAATATGGAAAGTTCAGAGAAGACGCAAGTTGCTTTCCAAATGTGCTTTTCCCAGACCCAGGAAGGCCAACTAGAACTACTTTCAAATTATTCTTCATTGAATGTAAAAGTCCAGAACCTCACCTGCTTCGGGCGTATTGTTGTGATGGTACTTGGCCAGAACTGTTCCGTCCTTCAACAACAGAATACCTGGATTTGCCCGAATAATAGTCTTAACAACAGTGGCATCTGCCTGCAAGGTCAATAAATCCCAGCCCCTACTTTCAGTCAAATCTCTGATTTCCTCCATGGATGCAGCCGCCACCAAAACAGGTTGTATCGGAGAGTCCTTCAGTGTTTTCAAAAGAAGATCAATTTTATCCAAATTAGCATCATTCATTTTTGCACGGTTACTGATTAGGATCAATAATTTATTCCCCGTCAAAACCTCCTGTGAATAATCTCCCTCCTCATTCCAAACAGAAAAGTCAGAGATCTTGGGCAATGCTTCTGGATTTTTAAGATTCATCTCTACGAACTCATACCCTTCCTCTGTTGGGTATTGATCAAGGGCAACCAACTCTCCATCTTTTCTCATGATATAGGAATAAGCCAGAGGAGCTGAAGGCTGCATATTTTGAGGAATATTTACTCCAACTTTATAAGCTCTAAAATCTATAAATGGCAAATTCCGGATGGCGGTAACTGACAAAATTAAGCACAACACCAAAGTCAAAAGAACAGTACCTTTAGCCCAGTTGTGGGAAGATTCTGGCAGCAGTTTCCGCAAGCCTATGATTCCCCCAATCATAACCAGCAAGACCAAATCTTTGTAAAAGGATTCCCAAGGGGTCAGCTTGATGGCATCTCCAAAACATCCGCAATCAGTCACTTTATTGAAGTATGCTGAGAAAAAGGTCAAAAACGTAAAAAACAAGATCATTGCGGCCAGAGACCACACTGTGAGTTTGCTTTTGACACCCAAAATCAACATCACTCCCAAAACAACTTCCACGACAACCAAGAATACGGCTAGGTAAAGAGCAAAGGGCTTGAAATAATAAAAGAAGCCTGCGATGTCATTGGAAAACACATCAAAATACTCCTCCAACTTGATAGCTGTACCAACAGGATCGTTGACTTTGATCAGGCCTGAAAATATAAAAAGTCCTCCCACTAAAAGGCGGAGGATCCAAAGCAATGCTTGTCTATACATGGTAACCGAGTTTGATCAAACAAAAAACCGAATAATTAATCATGTCCTGATAATTGGCCTCTATGCCTTCTGAAACTAAGGTTTGTCCTTCATTGTCCTCAATCTGCTTCACCCGAAACAATTTCATGAGGATAATATCCGTCATAGAACTCACACGCATATCCCTCCAGGCTTCTCCATAATCATGATTCTTATCTTCCAGTAAGCCCTTAGTGTCATTTACCCATTTATCATATACCGGCTCCAAATCCTCAAAAGGAATTTCCATCCGCTCATCCTTTGCAAAACTCACCTGCAAAAGAGCAATCAAACAATAGTTGATAATCCCCACAAACTCATCTGCAATTGGATCGCTGACTTTCTGATTTCCTTTTTCTTGGATTGACCTAATCCGCTGAGCCTTGATAAAAATCTGATCGGTAATGGAAGGAAGCCTCAAAATCCGCCAAGCTGTTCCGTAATCGATGGTTTTCTTCCGAAATAATTCTTTACAACGGGAAATTACTTCCGTATATTCGTTACTGGTTTTAGTCTCCAACTTATTTTAATTTAATGTATCCTGCCTCAGGCTATTCATCTTCGATCGAAGATAATTTATTTCCTTTAAAATATACACTTCAAATTAAGGGAAGGCTTATTGTTTGGGACAAGCCGCAGATCATGGGGATTCTAAACACCACGCCTGACTCTTTTTTTGACAAAAGCCGAGTGAGTCTCAAAAAGGACCAGGTTTTAGCGAAGGCCGGGAAACTGATTGAGGAAGGAGCTTCTATTTTGGACATTGGAGGCTATAGCAGTAGACCAGGAGCAAAAGAGGTAAGCCTTGAGGAAGAAATCAATCGTGTCGTACCGGCTGTGGAATGGATTACCGAACATTTTCCTGAAACCCTAGTATCCGTAGACACCTTTCGCTCAAGGGTAGCCCAACTTGCGATTCAATCCGGAGCTCATATTGTAAATGACATTTCTTCAGGAGATTTGGATGAGCAAATGATCAATACAGTAGCATCCCTTCGGGTCCCTTACATCGCTATGCATATGAGGGGAAAGCCTGAAACCATGCAAAGCCAGACCCAGTACAAAGACATTCTGGGTGAACTATTGAACTATTTCGCTCAAAAAGTAGATTTAATCAAAAAGTCGGGCATCAAAGATGTAATTATTGATCCAGGGTTTGGATTTGCAAAATCTTTGGAGCAAAATTATTTTCTGCTTCGGAATTTGAATTATTTTAAGACCCTAGGTTTTCCCATATTAGTGGGTATTTCACGCAAATCCATGATCTACAAACTTTTGGATTGTAATCCTGAGGATGCATTGAATGGAACCACGGCATTGAATATGGTGGCTTTGCAACACGGAGCCAACATCCTTAGGGTACACGACGTAAAAGAAGCTAACGAAACATTGAAACTATTCAGCACAGTTTACTCTTGACACTACTTTTCAAAATAGGATTTTTAGACATCTCCATCGTCAATATGATTGATATTGCGCTGGTGGCAGCCCTATTGTATCAGGTTTACAAACTATTGAAGGGAAGTGTTGCTATTAAAATTTTCCTTGGCTTTCTATCCATTTACCTGATCTACCTTTTGGTTAGGGCTCTCCGAATGGAGTTGCTTTCCTCCATTCTAGGCCAGTTTATGGGAGTAGGTGTAATGGCAGCTATTATTATTTTCGCCCCTGAGATTCGGAAGTTTTTACTATTGATCGGGAGGTCTTCTTTCTTGTCGGATGACAATATTTGGAAGGATATTCTCTTCTTTTGGAGAAAAAGAGATAACGCCTCATTTAATATCAGCCCAATCATAGATGCTTCCAAAACACTCGCAGGAAGCAATACTGGAGCTTTAATGGTAATCTCCAAAAGTACAGAGTTGAAATTCTATGCCGAAAGTGGCGACATTCTAGATGCAGAACTTTCCAAAAGATTGCTCATCTCCATTTTCAATAAATACAGCCCATTGCATGATGGAGCTGTAATTATACACAATGGAAAAATCAAAGCAGCGCGCTGTATCCTACCGGTAACTGAACGAGAAGTTCCTGCTCAATTTGGTCTAAGACACCGAGCGGGCATTGGTATGTCTGAGGCAACCGATGCCATTATTCTTATTGTTTCCGAAGAAACTGGTCAACTTTCCATGGCCAAAAACGGAAAGATCCTTCACAACATGTCCTTTCAGGAAGTTCGAGAAACTCTGAATGATTACCTCAACAACTTGGATGTAGATTCCAGGTTTGAGAATCTGGAAGATTATGAGGTAATGAAAAAACGGAAAATGGCAATGACCAGTAAGTCCTAAGCCATAAAAAAAGAAGGGGTAGTCTAGATAACTACCCCTTCTTTTTATATAAAGTCTGATGGTTATTTTATCACTCCAAGCTCCTTACCTACTTCCACAAAGGCTGCAATTGCTTCATCCAAGTGGTGTCGTTCGTGTCCAGCTGAAATCTGCACCCTGATTCTTGCCTGTCCCTTTGGAACAACCGGATAATAAAAACCAATCACATAGATCCCCTTTTCCAACAGCTTCTCAGCCATCTTCTGCGACAGAACCGCATCATAAAGCATGATTGGAACAATTGCATGCTCTCCGGGCTTGATATCGAATCCGGCTTCAGTCATCTTCGCACGGAAATACTTCGTATTCTCCTCTAACTTGTCCCTCAATTCAGTAGTCTCGGAAAGCAGGTCAAAAACGGCTATGGAAGCCCCAGTAATCGAGGGAGCCAAAGTATTGGAAAATAAATATGGTCTTGAACGCTGACGCAGCAATTCAATGATTTCCTTTCTTCCTGAAGTGAACCCTCCAGAAGCTCCACCCAATGCTTTGCCCAATGTCCCGGTGATGATGTCAATTTTACCCATCACCCCTCTATATTCATGCACACCGCGTCCGGTCTTACCCATGAAACCTGTGGAATGACATTCGTCAGACATAACCAAAGCTTCGTATTTCTCGGCCAAATCTACGATTTTATCCAACTGGGCAATTGTTCCATCCATGGAGAAAACACCATCTGTCACGATTATTTTCTGTTGGGCACCGGCAGCTACAGCTTCTTTTAGTTTGGCTTCAAGATCAGCCATATTGTTGTGCTCAAATCGATATCGCATGGCCTTACACAAACGTACGCCATCAATAATCGAGGCATGATTCAAGGCATCTGAAATTATGGCGTCTTCCGGCCCAAACAAAGGTTCAAACACTCCCCCATTTGCATCAAATGCAGCAGCATACAAAATAGTGTCCTCAGTACCCAAAAACTCGGATATCTTCTTTTCCAGTTCTTTATGAATATCCTGTGTACCGCAAATGAAACGAACAGAGGACATCCCAAATCCATGCGTATCTATAGTAGCTTTAGCTGCTTCAATTACACGGGGATGAGAAGAAAGACCCAGGTAATTATTTGCGCAGAAGTTAAGAACCTTCTTTCCCCCTGCGATAGTAATCTCAGCAGCTTGGGGAGAGGTGATGATCCGCTCTCTTTTAAAAAGCCCCGCTTCTTCTATTGATTGTAGCTCTTTTTCTAATTTGGGTTTAAACTGGTCGTACATTTTAATTGGAATAATTTTTAGCAGATAATTTCAAATTTCCGTTGGTCAAAAATTCGTTCTGACCCTGTGTTTTTTGTTAATTTTGCGCAAGCAAACCCAAATATAAACAAAAAGCCCCGCTTCAAATGGAGGCTTTTTTGATTGACTGCCAAATGGAAAAAATTTTAGTAATCGGAGCAGCTGGTCAGCTTGGATCCGAACTTACCAAAGCGCTTGCAGACCTTCATGGAAACGATCAGGTTATCGCTACTGACCTCAACGAATCTGCCAGAAGTAAATTCGATTTTTGCCGATTTGAGGTTTTGGATGTGATGAACAAGGAAGCGCTTGAAAGTTTGGTTCGATCTGAAGGTGTCACCCAGATTTACCATTTAGCTGCCGTTCTTTCCGCAACAGGTGAAAAAAAACCACTGTTTGCCTGGCAGTTAAATATGGAAAGCTTGTTATCGGTACTTGAGCTCGCCAAAAACCTCAAACTCAATAAAATTTATTGGCCTTCCTCTATCGCTGTTTTCGGACCCAATACACCAAAAATCAATACTCCTCAATTCTGTGTCAAGGAACCAAACACCGTCTACGGTATTTCCAAACAGGCTGGTGAGCGCTGGTGTGAATATTATTTTGAAAAATATGGAGTAGACGTCCGAAGTCTTCGATATCCAGGTCTGATAGGCTACAAATCCCTACCTGGTGGTGGCACCACGGATTATGCAGTTGAAATCTACCACAAGGCTCTGGCTGAAGAGAAGTTCAACTGTTTCCTAAAGGAAGATTCAAGTCTGCCAATGATGTATATGCCGGATGCGATCAAAGCAACCATTGATCTAATGGAAGCCCCAAAGGAATCCATTAAAATCAGATCAAGCTATAATCTAGCAGGGATGAGTTTCACTCCAAAGGAGATTTTCGAAAGTATCAAAAAACATCATCCGGATTTTGAAATCGAGTACATTCCTGATTTCAGACAGGCAATCGCGGACAGCTGGCCAGATAGCATTGATGATAGCAGAGCCCGGGAAGATTGGGGCTGGAAACCAGATTACAACTTGGACACGATGACGCAGGACATATTGAAAAATCTTCCGGATTATTTTCCTCCGGTAAAAGGATAAAAAAAGGCGGTGATTATACACCGCCTTTTTTGCTTTAAAGCTTACTTTGGATTTCTTCAGGGTCAAAACCCAAAGTCAAAGAACCATCCTGATAGACGATGACCGGACGCTTGATCATACTGGAGTTTTCGACCAAAATCGGCAAAGCAGACTCCTTTTGCTCCAATGCTGACTTCTGGCCCTCATCCATCTTCCTATAGGTAGTCCCCTTTTTATTCACGAGACTTTCCAGAGATGTTTTATTCAGAAAACCCTCCAATAATTCCACGGTAGGTTTTTGCTTTTTGTAATCTATAAACTCATACTCTACTCCTTTTGACTCCAAAAAGTCAAAAGCTTTTTTCATAGTGTTGCAGTTCTTGATTCCGTAAACTTTCAAGTTCATTGTCTTATTTTTTTGAATTATTAGTTGGGAATTTCAGGAATGGATTTCAATCATACTTTCTCGATGTGCCTGTAGAATTTTACCAATCAACTCCTCATTCAAAGCTGTAGAAAGGAACAAACTTTCAAACTGGGAAGGAGCCAGATAGACTCCTTTATTCAACATGGATTGGAAATACTTTCCAAACAAAACAGTATCGGACTTTTTAGCTGTAACAAAATCAACAACTGGCTCCTGAGTAAAAAACATGGAATACATACTTCCCAAATGGTTCACCGTATAGTTAAACCCTAACTCCTGATTGATCTTCATTATTCCTTCAGAAATTTTTCTGCCAATTGTAGTCAGCTCACCATATACTTCATGATGTTGATTGAGGTAGTTGAGCATTGCCAGTCCAGCTGCCATGGCAATTGGATTTCCTGACAAGGTCCCCGCTTGGTAAACAGGTCCCGCGGGAGACACATGCTCCATGATTTCCTTTTTTCCCCCGTAGGCCCCTACTGGCATCCCTCCACCAATAATTTTTCCTAAAGTGGTCATATCTGGAGTAATTCCGAATAGCTCCTGAGCACCTCCAGGCGCCAACCGAAATCCCGTCATGACTTCATCAAAGATCAATACAATTCCCTCACGGGTACAGATTTCACGGAGGCCTTCCAGATATCCCTGTAGAGGAATTGCTAGCCCCATATTCCCAGGAACCGGTTCCAAAATCAAAGCAGCAATTTCCCCTTTATTGGCTTCGACCAATTTTTCAATTGCATCAAGGTCATTGTAAGGCGCCAAAAGTGTATCTTTTGCTGTTCCCTTGGTCACCCCAGGGGAATCAGGATTCCCCATAGTAATCGCTCCCGAACCTGCAGAAATCAAAAAGGAATCACCATGCCCATGGTAATGACCTTCCATTTTGATTATTTTGTCACGCCCTGTATACCCTCTGGCAACACGGATCGCTGACATAGTTGCTTCTGTGCCTGAATTAACCATTCGGACTTTTTCCACTGAGGGGACCATGCTCACAATCAGCTCCGCAATTTCAACTTCCCGCGCCGTAGGAGCTCCAAATGACAAGCCATTATCAAGAGCCTCGATCACAGCTTTCTTGATCATGGGATGATTATGACCTAAGATCATTGGCCCCCAACTATTGATGAGTTCAATAAAGGCATTGCCATCCTCATCATACAAAAAAGCACCATCGGCCTTTTTGATAAAAAGTGGTTCTCCTCCTACTGCACGAAAAGCTCGTACTGGAGAATTCACTCCTCCCGGAATAAAATTTTGGGCATAGGCAAATAGCCTTTTACTCTCTGAAATATTCATGGTTTAGTTTAATGGTTTCAATTCACCTGCTTCAAAACCGAAAACAGGCACATATTGATTGGAATTGCTGTTTTGGAAATTGAATCCCCAAGTAAGCTTACCCTTTTGGAAAGCCCCCAAGTCAAGGCTTTTTCTGAAATCATACCCGGAAACCGGACCAAGATTTAAAGAAATCCAATAAAGCAATTCATAGCCTAAAGAGGCATTTAGAGTAGGATAAGTCAAATACCTATTGTAAAACCTCTGTTTAAACTTCTTCATTTCCTCCGACTCGAATTCAGGCACATTGTTAGAAATGAAGTAGAAATTGGGAAACTCAAGCATCTCATAATTGGCAAAATTAAAGGCCAACCATGAATCCATCACGACAACCGGGACATCAGAAGTGACTGATTCAATGAGTCCAAAAGTAGGCTGGGCGATAGAGGGATCATCTGTCAAAATGATGATTTGATCTACTAGATTTTCCAAACTGTCACGACCTGTGGTGATCCCCAATTCCTGCAGAAACTGTCCTGTACTTGACGGAGTCAGTTGCTTCATATTGATCTGGAAAAACCCCTCCTGCAACAATCGCTGTTGTAGCATTCCTGCAAGTCTTTCATCCCGTGAACTGTTACTATAACCGATGGCAAATTTCTTGCCCCAATTTTGGCGTTTCAGGCTTCTTACAATCCCTTCCGAAAGGTCATTTACCGAGGGCCTGAATAAAAAACTGTATTCCCTATTGGCGAATCTTTCACCCAAATTGGACAATGGATGAATAAATGGAATTTTGGCGTTTTCAGCAAAAACACTCACCAAGTCTGCTTCATCCTGATAAATAGGCCCAATAATGGCATCTGCCTTTAAAATAGAAGGGTCCTGAAGAAGATTTTTCAGGTAAGCCAAATCTCTTCGGGAATCAAAAGTCAACAAATTTACCTGCCTTTTTTCCCGTTTCAACTGATCCACTCCCAAGGACAACCCTTGGTAAAGCTCATAAACGAATGTATTGGGAGAAATAGAATCATTACGGGAATTGAAATCCGTAAATGGCAAAATCACTACCAAATCCAATACATCGTCTTTTCCTGTTCCGGTAGCTTCACCCAAACCACGTAATTCATAGTATAGGGAACGTTCATCGGATGACAAAACCGTCTTTGATTGCAAAACTGCACTCAAAGCCCCTACATACCCAGGATTTTCCTTAAATCCCTGCAAGTTGGAGACTAGAAAATCCGGGGAGGAACTACTCAGATATTTAAATGTCAGGTCTGAAACATTTTCTTTCAAATCTGCCGATTGAACCTGAGCCAATATTCGAAGCGCATCTAGGTTTTGTGAATTTTTGAACATTGCCTCTGCCACCAGAATTTTCACTTCATCAGCATTTTCCCAATCCAGTTCTATTATGGGTTGCAACACTTCAAGAGCCTGCAGAGTTTGATTGGTTTCTAAAGAAGCTTTAGCAAAATAAAACCTGGCATAATTGGATAAATTGCCATATTTCTCACTATTCAAATATTCTCTGAGAGAATTCATTGCCTCCACATAATTCCCGGTACTGATTTGACTTTTTGCCAGAGAAAATCCCTCCGGAACAGTTTGGGAAAAGGTTAAATTCAGAACAAAAAATAAAGGTAGGATAAAGAGATACTTTCTCATGAATTGAAAGGGGATCAAACGTTTCAACTAATCGGACAAATTTAAGGCATTATTTTCAAACCCAAAGTTTGGAAATAAAAGTCCCGAAAATACAAAACCCGAAGCCAAGACATCGGGTTTTGTTAAATTTTGTCCTTAGTCTTTTCAGACTCAGGATATGAGATTTATAGTTTATTCCCACTCGATGGTTGCCGGTGGTTTGGATGAGATATCGTACACCACTCTGTTGACACCTTTTACACGGTTGATAATTTCATTGGACATTTTTCCAAGAAACTCATATGGAAGGTGAATCCAATCAGCGGTCATTCCATCAACCGAACCTACAGCTCTTAAAGCCACTACCCGCTCATAGGTTCGCTCATCTCCCATCACACCTACAGACTGAATTGGAAGCAAGATGGCTCCTGCCTGCCAAACTTGGTCATAAAGACCATGATCCTTGAGACCTTTGATGAAAATATAGTCAACCTCTTGAAGCGTTTTCACCTTTTCTTCGGTTATGTCTCCCAAAATTCGGATTGCCAAACCTGGGCCTGGGAAAGGATGGCGACCAATGATAGTTTCCGGAATTCCCAAAGCTCGTCCTACCTCTCGAACCTCATCCTTAAACAAGGTATTCAAAGGCTCAACCACTGAAAGCTTCATAAAATCAGGCAATCCACCCACATTGTGGTGGGATTTGATAGTTGCAGAAGGTCCCTTTACAGAAACGGATTCGATGACATCAGGATAAATGGTACCCTGACCCAACCATTTTACTCCTTCAATCTTATGGGCTTCGTCGTCAAAAACTTCAATAAATACACGACCAATGGCCTTTCTTTTTGCTTCAGGATCAGTCAAGCCTGCCAATGCATCATAAAAACGCTGTTTGGCATCTACCCCAATCACATTCAATCCCATATGTTTGTAAGAATCCAGAACTTCCTCAAATTCATTTTTTCGAAGCAGTCCATTGTCTACAAACACGCAAGTCAACTGATCTCCAATGGCACGGTGGATCAATGTAGCAGCTACAGAAGAATCAACTCCTCCTGAAAGGCCCATTACCACTTTATCCGAACCAATTTTGGCTTTCAAATCCTCCACTGTCACATCGATGAAAACATCAGAAGTCCAATCTTGGGAACAGCCACAAATTCCAACCACAAAGTTTCTAAGCAGGTTTTTACCTTCTGTACTATGCGTAACCTCCGGGTGAAATTGAATTCCATAGGTTTTTTCTCCCTCAACTTTAAAGGCAGCTACTTCTACAGAAGAAGTACTGGCAATCACTTCAAATCCCTCGGGTAATTTTTTAATGGTATCTCCATGAGACATCCAAACCTGGGAACCATGAGTCATTTCCTTCAACAAATCATGATGCAAGTCAATATGGTCCAAGTTGGCCCGGCCATACTCACGGATAGTTGAAGGCAATACCTCTCCCCCATATTTTTGAGCCAAAAGCTGGGAACCATAACAAACCCCCAGAATAGGCAACTTACCTCTTAGACTATCCAAGTCTAAGTCAGGAGCACCTTCATCTCTGACGCTACAAGGTGAGCCGGATAGGATCACACCTTTAATGTCATCAGTAATCTCAGGAACCTTGTTAAAAGGGTGGATTTCACAGTAAACGTTCAGTTCTCTAACTCGTCGGGCGATAAGTTGTGTATACTGAGAACCGAAATCTAGGATTAGGATTTGTTCTGCCATGCGCAAAGGTAAGCAGGCTCAGCAAATTGACGAAGTGTTCTGATAATTTTTACAGAATATTGTTTGGTTTAAATTACCCAAACTCCAAACCCCGTTCAAAAAGCACATCTCATTCCAATATCCCATCCAAAGCAAATGCATTTTGGGGATTCGTTAAGAGCAATTGATCCCAATCTTCTTTTGAAAATCCCTCCCTTTCCAATCTTGGCATCAACTCCTTGAAAATTGCGGTAAATGGATGAAAATTCCCTCTATTTCCCTTTTCCGGATCATACCAACCGGCATCATGTGAAATTAAAACATGGTCCAAAATCCCATGTTCTTTGGCAAAAAGCAATCTTTCCACATAAGGTTCCACTTCCCATCCTATGCCATCCAGGGAAATCCAAACACCAAGTCGAGCGGCTTCCAGGTAATTTTGAAAATCCTGCTCTGCTTGTGCATGCACCCAAACAAAGGAGGAAGGTTCAATTCCCATCTTCTGCAATATTTCGACTTCTTGTTGGGCAGTAGACCAAGTACCAGTATGGGAAGCGATTTGAAGGTGAGTGGCTTGATGGGTTAGTCCAGCTGCTTCCACCAACTTGGCATCTACTTCCAACAAAGGACTTTTTTCATTGACGGATATTTTGATAAATCCCGGCTTAACCCCCGTATTTTCTATTCCATTTTCAAACTCTGAAATCCATCTTTCTGCAAGTTGTGAGGCACTTTCTTCCAGTGAAAAGGATGGAAGATACTTGCCTCCCACCGCTCCGTAAAAACCGGTATTGCTGACAATTTGAATACCTGACAGCAAACTTAATTCTTGAAGAATTAAAGGATCCTTAGCCAAATAACTTGGAGTACAGTCGAAAATGGTTTTCACTCCATATTCTTTCACCTCTAGTAAATAAGGTAAAACTTTCGCAATCACGGAATCTTTGGAATAACGGTCGGGAGAAACAGAATCCGCGCCAATAAAATCCACCAGCATGTGCTCATGAATCAAGCTTAAACCTAGGGAATCCGCAGGTATAGAGCCCAAAACTGTGTGAACGTAGGTTTTTGATTGAGGCTTTGGGGAAGAACAGGCTACAATCAAAAAATAGCATGGAAAAAGGATCAGACAACTTTTCAATAAGTATCTCACTACAAAATCATTAAATAAAGAGACCTACAAGAAAATTAAAAATTCTCTCAATTTCGAATTGGGTGGTATAATTGATTTAGAGTTCAAATCTCTTCAACTTCTTTAGACGGCTTTGCATAGTGCAACCTTGCCAATCTGTTTCCAAGGTGATATTCATCCAAGCCGGATACTGTCACGGTTTCCAATACATTCAAATCTAACGAACCATCATCCCGAAGACCTTTTTCCTCAACATAGATATGATCAATACTGGCCACCACAAGAACGGTTTGATTGACTTGTAGAGTTTGGGTTTCAACCAGAGAACAGCCCAATCCAACAGGACTGCCCTGTACATACGGCGCGAAAAATCCATTTCGATATTCTTCCTGAAGCCCTGTCTTTTCAAATTCAGAGCCTTCCCATCTTGCACTTGTCCAATGGGCTTTTTTATAAAAGGCCGCCCCTACTTGATTAATCGTAAAACTGGAAGTTTCCAAAATATTTTCTAGGGTATCTCTTTTTACAGTATGAGGTCTAAACAAAACTCCAATCAATGGGGGACTCGCCCCTATGTGAAACACCTGAGAAAAAAGAGCGAGGTTACTCAAACCTTTTGAATTTTTGGTTCCAATAAGGTTTAAGCTTTTATAACCTGAAAGACAATTGATCAGATTCTTCCGGAAAAAAGAATCCGAGCACAAAATTTCCTCTTTGCTAAAATATTTATTCACTTTCGTCCATTTAACTATTCCAAACCCTTCAAAAAACCAATAAATGAATTTCTGTTTGAAGGTGTTTTAACCTATTTGAGGTTGGAGATGCCACCATCTACATGTAGCACTTGCCCAGTCATCCATGATGATTTGGAGGAAAGCAAGAAATGTGTAGCCTCGGCAATATCCAAAGGATTCCCAATTCTCCCCAGAGGATGCCGTTTTCCGGAGGCTTCTCTTTTTTCTTCATTGGAAAGTAATGCAGAAGCTAAAGGAGTATCGGTCAAAGATGGAGCTATGGCATTTACTCGGATTTTGGACGGAGCCCATTCTGCTGCCAGAGATCTGCACAAACCTTCTATGGCTCCTTTGGATGATGCTATGCCCGAATGAAAGCCCATTCCTGTTTGAACAGCAACCGTGCTAAAAAGAACTACCGATGCTGAATCTGACCTTTTAAGCCCTTTCAAACAGGCTTGAAGTACTCTTATTGCACCAAAAAAATTAACATCCATTTCATTCTGAAAATCCTGAATTGAAATCCTATGGAAAGGTTTTAGATTGATGGTACCTGGGAAATAAACCAGCCCATCTACCACATCCGGTAATTCTGGCAATTCCAAAAATTCTTTCGTCACATCAAATTGATGAGTTCCTACACCACTTTTTGAATACTTATAAACATTAGCTCCTGATGCTTGAAGTAATTCAGAGGTAGCCAATCCAATCCCTGAGTTTCCCCCAATAAGGACAATATTCTTTCCTTTCATAATTCATAAATTTTAAGTGAAAGCTTTTGTGAAAGGAATTTGTTTAAATAAAAAAAACCGGAAGAAAATCCGGTTTTAAGAAGACTCGATATTTCTAGCCTATTATTTTTCTAAGTTGATATACCTCAAAAACTCATTTCTGGCCTGTTCATCTCTTTCAAACTTACCTGAATAAAACGAGGTCACGGTGGAGCTGTTGGTGTCATTCACACCTCTTGAGCTCACACACATATGATAGGCATCCATGATCACAGCCACATCCTCGGTACCCAAAGCCTCCTTAAGTTCATTGCCTATCTGCATGGTCAAGCGCTCTTGAACTTGGGGTCTTTTGGAATAATACTGAACGATTCTATTGATTTTAGAAAGTCCAATCACATTTCCATTGGAAATATAGGCTACGTGAGCCCGACCATAAATAGGCACGAAATGATGCTCGCAATGAGAATGAAAAGTGATGTCCTTTTCCACAAGCATTTCATTGTACTTGTATTTGTTTTCGAAAAGTTTTGCTGCTGGCTTATTCTTTGGATTAAGCCCACTAAAAACTTCCTTTACATACATTTTCGCCACCCTGTGGGGAGTACCTTTCAAGCTATCGTCTGTGAGGTCCAGCCCTAAAACATGCATAATTTCCCGAAAATGCTTCTCGATAAGCTCAATCTTGAGGTTATCATCCATTTCGAAGGCATCTTCCCGGAGAGGAGTTTCTAAGGATGTCCCCACATGATCCTCTCCAATTTCCTCGAGTGTCTCGCGGGATATATTAATTCCCATCGTATTCAACAAAGTTCCTTTCTGTTTCATAAAGCCGAATCTTTAATTCGAATTTCCGATCAATTTCCCTCCTCAAAATATTCCAAATAACCACTGCAATGTTTTCGGCTGTGGGGCTGAGATTTTTGAATTCATCGGTATCCAAGTTTAGGTTTTTGTGGTCAAATTTCTTTATCACGTATTCTTTGATCAGGTCACTAAGCACCTTCAAATCAAATACATACCCTGTTTCGGGGTCAATTTCCCCTCGTAGGGATACAACCAACTCATAATTATGTCCATGAAAATTGGGGTTATTGCATTTTCCAAAAACAGCCTCGTTCTTTTCATCAGACCAGGCTTGGTTGTAAAGCCTGTGAGCAGCATTAAAGTGCTCCTTTCTATATACGGATACTTTCATTTCTTGTCTTGAACAGGCGACACTTTCTTTTTGTTTAATATTCCCGGTTATTTATTTGAACAAAACCAAAAATATATTCTCTAATCCTGTCGTGCCATGAACCTGCTGCAAAATTAGGCATAAATGATTCCTAGCCCAATTGGATTATTTTTTTATCAATAATGGAACGAATTACCCATCTTCTATAGTTCCTTTCCTGACAAGTAAAATCTAACTGACTTGATGCTAAGTTTCTGAAAAGTAGAAATTTAAAATTAAGAACCTTCAGGAAAATTTCACCTAATCACCCAACCACTATGCTACCACCACAAATTGCAGTACTCATCCTGGGATTAATGGGTTCACCCGAACCTGCAATTAAGGAAAACACCACCATTATTAATGAAATAAAAGATCCAGTCATCGAAATGTATGATGAACTGGTTTCCAACACTGACGAAGCCCCTTCGCCCGAAGTATTTCGCTTGGCCATGGAAGGATACCAAAAGCTCAGTAATGAGCTTAAGAATCAAACCTTGACAATTATTGATTTCAGCTTGCCATCAACCGAAAAAAGAATGTGGATCATTGATCCAATTAAGGCTGAGGTATTGCTTCATTCGGTAGTTTCCCATGGAAGAAATTCCGGAGACTTGATGGCGGTTAGGTTCTCCAACAAGCCACAATCCTATCAAAGCAGTTTGGGTTTTTATAAGACCGCTGAAACCTATCAGGGAAAACACGGCTACTCTCTAAGATTGGACGGGCTTGAAAAAGGCTTCAACGATCAGGCAAGAAACAGGGCCATTGTAATTCATGGAGCAGATTATGCCCAAGAGAATTTTGCCAAATCTGTGGGAAGATTGGGAAGAAGCTTAGGATGTCCTGCGCTTCCTCCACACTTATCAGCACAAGCTATCAATTTAATAAAAGAAGGTTCTTTATTGTTCATTTTCGGAGACGATGAGAACTACCTGAACCAGTCAATGCTTCTTCAGCCTTGATTAGAAATTAAGTAGGGATCGTAATTCCTCATCTCGGTTATAAATGTCCGGCCTAAAATGTGGCTGGCCATTTGTATCCGCCCAAAAAGTCAAATAGACAATCAATACCGGGATATTTTTTTGAAGATTGACAATTTGCTCTTTTCCCTGGTTCATTGCCTCCTCTATATTTTCAGAGGTCCATTCCTCCATGTCATCCAGTAAAATCTGCGCAAACTGAAAAGGATCCTGCATTCGGATACAACCATGGCTGAAAGTCCTTACTTCTCTATCAAATAAGTGTTTTCCCGGGGTATCATGAAGATAGACATTGTACCTGTTTGGGAACATAAACTTGACCAAACCAAGAGAATTAAAAGTTCCGGGCTTTTGGCGGATCAAATAGGGAAATGGCCTTTGAGCCCAATTTATCTGGGAGTTGGGAACTACCGTTCCAGATCCTGTCACCACTTCCATATGATTCCTGGATAGGTAATCAGAATTTCTTCTAATCGCAGGAATAACCTCATTCCTTGCAATTGAGGGAGGAATATTCCAATAGGGGCTGAAAACGATATATCGCATTGCAGCTGTAAATACCGGCGATTGATTTTTATAGGTTCCTACAATCACTCTGGTTGAAAAAATAGTATCTGTTGGAGATCTATAATCCAGTCGGAAGTTGGGAATGTTGATTAAAATCAGATCACTTTGAAAAAAACTATTCGGAATCCAACGAAGGCGCTCCAGGTTGATCGCCGCTTTTTGCATCAGATCCACGGGGGATTCATTCAGCGCGGACAAAGTCAGCTTGCCTAAAATCCCATCCGCTTCAAGACCTTTGGCCAATTGATAGTTCTTGACGGATTCAAATAGTAAGGAATCATAGTCTCGGGATTCCAATTCCATATTTTCCCCCAAATACCCCCAAAAACCCAACCTTTCACGGACAGTTGGAATTTGACTGTTTGATTCTCCAACTTTGATGGATTTATCGGTTTTTAGAGGTTTCCAATTTAAATCATCCCCCTTAGCCTTTTCTTCCAATTCCCTGATCACTTCCCTTCCTTTCCTGTAGGCTGGGTATTCAGGATATAGTTTTTCGAGACCCTCCCGAATACTTTGCGACTGAATCGACTCATTCAGTAAGTCTGCATAATTTGCTGTCTGTGGCTTTCTGGGGATATCCCAACTTACCTTCAGTCTGGAAGGGTCTACTTTTCCCCTATCCAAATGTGAGGCCAGCAAGAAATAAGCATCACTTAGAAACAATTCCAATTCCGCAAGATCAGTCAAACTATTAGAAACACCTGATTTCTGATTGGACTCAAAAGCTTCAAAAAATGTCTCTATGATCCCTAAATGGTAGGCTTCAGGGTTCAGTCCATCGTATTTCGCCTGACGGATTTCAAATCGCATTTCATAGGCCAACTCATTCAGTAAACCGTTTTCTGACCAAACAGGTGTGAAGTTTCTATCCGCGTAAAATCGAAAGGTTTCCCCAGTCTTTTGAATTGGCACCCCACTTAAATTCAGCTTGCCTTCTTCAGGGGCTTGTTCAAGATTGAATCGGATTTGCTCAGAAAGATCCTGTGCACTGACACTGGTATAAATCAGCACGCAAAGGAATAACAAAAAAATTGAGCGAAGCTTCATTGATTATTGAACTTGAAAATCCTGATATTTTCTTCCCAGTACCCAAGACTCCTTCAACATGGCTAGGAAATCGCCCATTCTATGTAAGGGGATTAGATTGGGGCCATCACTAAGCGCTTTAGCCGGTTCAGGGTGCGTTTCGATAAAAAACCCATCAATTCCTGTTGCAGCAGCAGCTCTGGCCAAAATGGGAGCAAATTCCCGCTGTCCCCCACTGCTACCACCCTGTCCACCGGGCTGCTGCACAGAATGGGTGATATCAAAAACAACCGGAGCAAATTGCCGCATAATAGGCAAGCCCCTCATATCGACAACCAAATTATGGTACCCCAGAGAAAATCCGCGTTCAGTCAGACAAACATTATCATTGCCTGTAGACCGAATTTTATCCACCGCATATTTCATGTCCTCAGGAGCCATAAACTGCCCCCTTTTTATTTTGACTGCCTTTCCAGTTTTCCCCGCAGCAATCAATAAATCAGTCTGCCGGCATAGAAATGCAGGAATCTGCAGCACATCTACAACTTGGGCAACTTCCTCAGCTTGATAACTTTCATGGATATCCGTAACCAAAGGTACATTCAAGGCCTTTCCAACTCTTTCCAGCACCTCCAGAGATTTATCCATTCCTATGCTTCTAAAAGAGGAACTTGAAGTCCTGTTGGCTTTGTCAAAGGAAGCTTTGAAAACATAGGAAAACCCTTGCTCCTCAGCCCAAGCTTTGACCTTTGTTCCAATTTCCAGACATATATCATAGCTTTCTACCGCACACGGTCCGGCAAACAAAACTGGCTTATCACCGCCTAAAATCACATCATCAGTGATTTTCATGGGCTGGGTATTTCTATTCATCATCTTTTTTTGTAAAGGTCTCAACCAAGGGAGCCAATCTCCCTTTGGCATGTAAAATCAAATCTGAAACTTCTCTGAACACTCCTTTTCCTCCTGCAATAGAAGAAACATAATCTGCATGAGGTTTCACATAAAACAAGCCATCAGAAGGAACCACAGAGAATCCAACTCGGCTCATAATCGGTAAATCAATCAAATCATCTCCAATGTAGGCCACCTCACTGAGCTGAATTTCCAATGTTTCAAGGACTTCATCTAATTTCTTTCCCTTGTCCTTGATGCCATGGTAATGAAAATCAAATCGTAATTCCTCACATCTGTTTTCTACCACTTTGGAATTTCTGCCGGTTATGGCTCCAACCATTACCCCATTTTTCCGGAGGTGCTGCACGATCAATCCGTCTTTGACATTGTACTTTTTGTACTCCGTCCCCAAGTCATCATAAATAATTCCCCCATCCGTCAAAACCCCGTCCACATCTGTTACCAGGAGTTTGATTTTTGAAGCTTTTTCCAAGACTTCTTGTGACACACCGCTAAAATATTCACGGATTATTTTTTCTGTTTCCATTGAATCGAATATAGATCTAATCTTCTTTGCTCAAGATTTCTTACGCTTCCTGCTTTTCGCTGCTTGGTCAACAGGTCAAGATCCACATCTGCCACAATAGTGGTTTCGGCATTTTCTGAAGCCTGAGCTACTATGGAGTCATGCGGGAAAGAAAAATCAGAGGGTGAATAAATCGCTGCCTGTGAATACTGGATATCCATATTCTCCACTTTTGGAAGATTTCCTACGGACCCTGTAATCGCCACATAGCATTCATTTTCTATTGCCCTTGATTTTGCACAGGTACTGACCCGAAGGAAGGCGTTTTTAGTATCCGTCCAGAAAGGAACAAAAAGAATGTCCATATCCTGTTCAGCTAGAATTCTTCCCAATTCAGGGAATTCCACATCATAACAAATCAAGATCCCAATTCTACCCGCATCGGTATCAAAAACATGAATTCCATTACCACCTTGAAGTCCCCAATAGGACGCTTCATCCGGAGTAATGTGAAGTTTATATTGTTTGGCCTGTGTTCCGTCCCTTCTGCAGAGATAACTCACGTTTCGCAAGCGCTTTCCATCGTATTCCGGCATAGATCCTGCAATTATATTCACGTTGTAGGAAACCGCCAGATCACTCATTCTACTTACGATTTCGTCAGTATAGTCCGCAAGATTCCGAATCGCTTCAGAAGCATCCATATCATTAAACTCGGCCAAAAGCGGCGCATTGAAAAATTCCGGAAGCAAACAAAAGTCGGACTTGTATCCCGAAACCGTATCCACAAAAAACTCCACCTGCTGCATCAAGTCATCCACATTTGAAAAGCGGCGCATTTTCCACTGAACCAGACCCAACCGAACGATTGATTTTTTGTTCCCAATTAGCTTTTCATCCTTCTCATAATAGATGTTGATCCACTCCAACAAGGTGGCATAGGCCCGGGAATCGGTGTCTTCAGGAAGATACTTTGTTATCACCTTTCGAACGTGAAATTCATTGGCCAACTGAAAAGAAAGTACAGGATCGAAAATCTCCTTATTCTTTACCAAGTCAATGTATTTTCGAGGAGTCATTTCATCCGCATACTTTGAGTATCCGGGGATTCGACCGCCTGCAATGATGGATCTGAGATTCAGGTTTTCACAAAGTTCCTTTCTGGCATCGTAGAGTCGACGTCCCAATCTCATCCCCCGATAGTCAACATGTACAAAAACATCCGTACCGTACAGCGTATCCCCGTCTTCATCATGGGTATCAAACTTGCCGTATCCCGTTATTTGATCATAGGTATGGTTATCCCCAAACTTGGCATAATCGACGATGATACTTAAAGCGGCAGCCACTACTTTTCCATTGTCTTCAATACAAATCTGCCCTTCAGGGAAAACCTTTAGTTGATTCTTAAGTTCCTGTTTTGTCAGGGCTCCGATTTTATTTTTGTAAATGGAAGCCATGATCTCGCGGATATCCTCATAATCAGACAGTTTTATGTTTCGAAGTCTAAGTCTGTGTTCGAGCTCTTCCCTTTGCTTACTCATGCATCAAAATTAATTAATATCAATCAAAAATTTCACAAAACTTAAAACAACAAGCCCAAAACAGAATTTTATATTGATTTCAATAAGAAATTGAAAATTAAGAGATTTGGCCTTTAGATTGTGAATATTTTTAAGTTCGAATTTCGACAAAGTACTTAGAAAATCTATGCAAAGCACCATAAATCAAGCTCCAGAACCCCAACAATTTGATTTCTTTTCCTGGTTGGAAAAAATCCTTAATTCAAGTCTTTTTAACCTTGGCGACAACAAATTAACCCTAGGCTTAATCCTAACTCTGATCATTTCTTTTACTTTGCTTTTTATCCTAGCAGAATGGCTTAGGAGATTCTTGGTCAACAAAATCCTGACCCGCTACCACATGACTTTGGGAACCCGGCAATCTATCGGCACCATGGTCAAATATTTATTGGTATTCGCAGGTGTCTTTTCCATACTCCAAACCAACGGAATAGATCTTAGTGCATTCGGTGTTTTGGCTGGAGCTATCGGTGTAGGTATTGGTTTTGGTCTTCAGAACGTCACCAACAACTTCATCAGTGGGTTGATCATCCTGTTTGAGAGACCTATCAAAATTGGAGACCGAATTGAGGTAGGGAATGTGAACGGGGACGTAGTGAAAATATCGGCAAGATCTACAATGATAGTCACCAATGATAATATTACCATTATTGTGCCCAATAGTCAGTTTATCGATAGTGAAGTGATCAACTGGTCCCATAGTGACCGAATGGTAAGATTTAATTTCCCGGTTGGGGTAGCTTATAAAGAAGATCCCGAAAAGGTAAGGCAAATCCTTTTGGAAGTTGCTAATTCAAACCCTGGAGTTTTGAACCATCCCGAATCAGATGTATTATTTGAAGAATACGGGGACAATAGTATTAATTTCAACTTAAGAGTATGGACCTCTGAATATATCAACAAACCCAAAGTATTGAAAAGCCAGCTTTACTTTGAAATTTTCAAAAAATTCAAGGAAAACGATGTAGAAATCCCTTTCCCTCAACGAGATTTGCACCTTAGGTCCGGGTTTGAAAATTTTAAAATTTAAATTATTTTTCAACCAGAGGCCTATTTGTGAAGGGGTAGAAACAAAATGAAAAAGCTTTTTATCATATTATTTTTAATTTTTTTGCTGGGTGAGATTAAGGCACAAAGCTTTTATAGATATCGTTTTGAGGAACCATGGTCTATTTCTGCAGGATTAGGACCTACTCAGTATTTTGGGGAATTGTACTCCTTTTGGAAATACAATGAGGGAGTTCAGCCGGATTGGCATGCCAACTTTTCCATCAATTATGTCTTCGGTACCCATCTCAAAGCCCGACTGGAAGGAACTTATTATAAAATGTCCGGACATGATTTACCTTCAGATCCAAGGGCATACCGGACTCCAAGAAATTTGTTTTTCAGGGCAAAAAATTGGGAAGGGACAGGGATTATTGAATACTACTGGCATCCGGTCAAAGTAAACAACATCACCCGCCATCTCTGGAATCCGTACATCTTTTTCGGTTTGGGAATGTCCACCAACAATCCCGAGACAAAACTCCGTGGGGAATGGGTGGATTTGAGACCTTACCAGTTGGAAAACAATCCCTATGAGCGCTACATCTTGGTATTCCCAATGGGATTGGGGTTCAAATACAAACTGAATGTATACATGGATTTAAAGTTTGAAGGAAATTACCGCTTCACTCTTACGGATTACATGGATGACATATCCGCCTACAATGTCAATGAATTTTACCTTGATTTGGTAGAGGACTATCTGGACGGAAGCAATCCTGACCGCCTCCGATTAGCAATTCGAAACCCTGATTTCATCTTAGAAAGTGGGGAGCCAAATGTACCTAAAATCCTTCAAAACAATGGAAGAATCCGTCGGGGATCGGGATTACAACACCGGTATGATGGATACATGACCGTGAGTTTGGGATTGGAAATCTACTTGTCTGAGGACATTTTTGACAACTGGATATTCAGAGACAGGATTTACGAAAAACGATTCAGATTCTGGTAAAATCCATTCCTTCAGATTTTTTATTTGAGAAGGTATCCCCTAATTTCCTAATGGCATTGATCCATTTAAACCATTGGGCCGATTGAGGCAAAATCCTGAATTTATGACCAACTTCAGCTTTTGGGAATTTCTGGCAGGGTTAGGGATATTTCTTTTGGGCATGAGCCAAATGGAATCCGGACTAAAAGAACTTGCCGGAAAATCCTTTCGGAATCTCTTAAGGAAATTTACTTCCCAAACCTGGAAGGGTATCTTGACAGGCATCATGATCACGGCTGTTTTGCAAAGCAGTTCTCTGGTAACCTTGATGGTGCTTGCATTTTTAGGCGCAGGACTGATCAACCTGAAAAATTCTATAGGGGTAATCCTAGGAACCAATTTGGGTACAACGGTGACATCTTGGTTGGTTTTGACCGTTGGGTTTAAAGTAAGCATAGCTGCTTTTGCATTCCCTTTAGTTGCCTTTGGGGCATTGGTATCGATTCTGCTCAAAAATAGACCAAGCATCAAGAATACGGGTGTTTTAATCCTAGGCTTTGGATTCCTATTTTATGGGCTCGACTTGATGAAAAACTCAATCAGTGACCTTGCCACCCAATTTGAACTGTCTTCCCTTTCTGGATTGAACATTCTTGTTTTTTTACTGATAGGAGTATTGCTAACGGCCCTAATTCAATCAAGTTCTGCTACCACGGTCATTCTTCTCAGTGCCCTGAATTCCAATATCCTTGGATTGGAGCAGGCAGCTGCAGCCACTATTGGGGCCAACATTGGCACTACCATAACAGTAATTATGGGTGCTATTGGTGGTACTCCGGACAAGAAAAGACTCGCGTTGGTTCACTTTTTATTTAACCTGATCACTGCTTCGCTAATCCTTCCCTTTTTAACTCCCTTGATCGATTGGGCATCTTCAGGTTGGGGGAAAAACGACCCTCTGACCACATTGGCCCTTTTCAACACTTCCTTTAATTTAATTGGGGTACTATTGTTTCTTCCCTTAACTGGGATTTTGGAAAAAAATGTCAAAAAGCGCTTTGTCAGCAAGGATGAAAAAATCAGTACCGTATATATCCATAAAGTGGATATAAATGTACCCGAAGCAGCGATTAAAGCTTTGGAAAACGAACTGGCGATCGTCTATGAAAAAACAAAAGTATTCATTGAAAATGTCCTAGGGATCAAAAAAGAAAAAGTCAATCAATATTCCCTCTGGGACAAATTTCTCGGGCAACCCTTCGAAATGATTCGTAATTATAATGAAATCAAAATATTGGAAGACGAGATCACAGAATACCATATCCGACTTCAGGGCGCCAAAATCAGTGAAATAGAAGCTAAAAAAGTCACTTCTCTGATGCTTTCCCTTCGTCTGATGATCTTTGCAGCAAAAGCCTTCAAGGATATTTACCATAATCTTCAGGCCATGAAAGAAGCTGAAAGGGGGCTCCCTCAAAGGCTCTTGTCAGATATTCAGAAAATATCCAAAACCTACCTAAAAGAAATAGACCGGATGAAGAATCAACCTGACTCCCCGGATGATTTTCCAGCTTGGATCAAAAATATGGAATTGAAATCTGATAAAATGATTGAGGAAATGTTTGGGGAAGCAAAAAGCCACAAAACCGACATTCCCTTTTCAACACTTACCAATGTCATCAAGGAATTTCTCAGAGGCTTACAAAATTTGGGTGCCTCAGTGATTCACTGGAGACACCCAATTAATGAAGTGCTGGATTATTCGAACAATAGTAAAAACCCGTATGAAAATTAAATCTTAATACTCAGCACTCCCAAGTCCCCTTTAAACAAGACTGTTTCAGTTGTGGTGATTCGGTAAGCAGGGCTTGACTCATGGTGCCCAGATACCAAAGCTACCCAGTTGATTGCAGCTTCGGAGGCAAAAGAAATGATACCAGTTTCAGGATCCTTCTCATTGAAGGTATGTTGATGGAAGACAATCTCCTCATTACCCTTTTGGAAAGCATCCATTCCTTTTTTGATTTCATCAGAAGAAGTAAACTTATCCGGAGTATTGATAAACAAGAGGTGTACACTTGCCTTGAAGGCTTTGACCAATTGCTTTACTTTATCAAAGGCCACCTTATCTTTTCCGTCAAAAACGGAGGCAAAAGCCAATTTTCTAAAATCATTTCCATCCAATGCCTTTTTCACTGCCAAGACGGGGCAAGTGGATTTCCTCAATACTTTCTGAAGTGTTGAGCCGATAAATTTACCCTCTGAATATCCTTTTCCATAGGCTCCCATTATAATCAGGTCGGCATTGGACTCCTCGATTACACGCAGGATAATTTCATTTGGGACACCGATCCGCACTACTTGTTCTATGGTAGCCTTTGCAGGGGCGACCTCATGAATATAGTCAGGTAATATTCTCTCCGCCTCCTCTTTTTCCTCCAATAAATCGGGATATTTCATTTTGGCTTCATCGGAAAGTTTATCCCAATCTATTTCAGAGGGAATCACAGTGATACAAATAATCTTCGCGTTAGACTTTACACTTATCTTTTGGGCTGTCTTAAGCGCAGCCAATGAATAAGTTGAAAAATCAAAGGGAACAACGATGGTTTTCATGGCCGGTAAGTTTTGATTAATACCCTAATTTCCAAAATACATACCTGAATTACTTTGAAAATAATCAACCGATTCCCTGATAAAAATCAGTAAAGAGAGCAGACTTAAATATCCAACTCCATTTTGGTATCACAGCGCACATATTTTCCTTCCTCAATACATGCAGCTTGAAAACCTAATTTTTTATAGATTTTCAAGGCTGGCCCCAATTTAGAATGGCTATATAAAATGACTTTTTTGGCTCCCATTTCCCTGGCTTTTTGAATAATAGCCTTTCCCAAAATCATCCCGATACCCCGACCTTGGGCTTTTTTGGACACACCCATTTTAATCAGTTCATAAGTGGTCTCATTTACTTTGGCAAGGCCTACTGTACCCAAAATTTCGTCTCCTGATTTAGCAAAAATAATCGCGCCTCCCTGATCAATGATGTTCTCTTTGGGGTGCTCTAACTGGGCTCTATCAAAAGCTTCCAATGAAAACAATTCCTCCACCCATTCTTTATTGATGGATTCGAAAGCAGGTTGGAGTTCGGGACGGAAGGGTATTATTTCTATGGTTTGCATCTTGAAGTTTTCAGGATTGATGGGTAAAATTAAAAACAATCCATTAGTTTAGAACTCATTAAACTTCGAATGCCATGAAAATTAAAATCCTCCTCTTTTCGGTTTTTATCTTAGGATGTTCTTTTCAAGCCTCAATGGCTCAAAGCCCTGAGCAGAAATTAAAGGAATTGGGTCTGGAAATCCCTGAAATAAGTCAGCCAATGGCCAATTATGTTAAATGGAAACAAGTTGGAAATATGCTGTATCTGGCAGGAAATGGACCAGATGTATTTGGAAAAGTAGGAGCTGATTTGACGCCTGAAGAAGGCTATCAAGCTGCCAGGGAAACCGGACTTGAAATCATTGCCGTTTTAAAGGCCGCTACCGGAGATCTAAGCAAAATCAAACAGTTTGTCAAAGTTTTGGGAATGGTCAATTCAACCCCGGATTTTACTGGACATCCAGCTGTGATCAATGGTTTTTCGGACCTGATGGTGGAAGTTTTTGGTGAAAAAGGAAAACATGCTCGTTCAGCCGTTGGAGTCGCTGCTTTACCCAACAATATCGCCGTGGAGATCGAGGTAATTGTGGAGCTGGAAGAACAATGATTAGCTTTTTAATCATTTTAATGAACCTATCATTTATCCTTCATTTACAGGATGATAAGACATTTCAGGCTGATTATATTTTTATAGACGGTTTGGCTTTCCACCAACAAGGAGTCAAAGGAATATTTGAAAATTATGGACCGACCAAATTTTCAAACACAAACTATGAATGCGGATTCTTTTCAAATGAAGAGCAGGGAAAAACTTTCTATGAACTGATCTACAAACAGGTGACTTGGATTGGCAATAATGAGGAAGGATTTTTGGCTGAATTGGTCCGATTTGATCCTGAAGGCCGAATGAAATGGAGCTACAAAGGAATTGAACTCAGTGGCAAAAGCACCCAAAAAGAAATAGAAAGCTTCATGGACAAATCAGCAGAACCCATTAAATTTTCTGGGCGAGATGATGATAATCTTTTTTCTGTAGGGGGGTATTTCCAGGATGCCGATGATGGATTTTTCTTGTTACTGAAGCAGGGATATCTCATCGAATTCCACTATTGGAGTCCCTGTTAAGGATTATCGCCCACAAATTTTCTTATAGGCGCAAAACTCACATTTTTTGATGTCCTCTGTCTGTCCAAATTCAACCTCCGGGTCAAAAATCTCGGAAATCAGTTGGCTCAATCCCAGTTCAAATTCCTCTTTAAAGTCGAAATAGTTTTCAATATCGGCTTTATCCATAGTCAAAAAGGGACTGAATTTAGGATCATAAATTTCCTTGATATTGAAAATCGCCGGTTTAAGAGGCAGTGAATTTTCAGGATGTCTGCTTTGGTAGAAATAGGCATAAAGCATGGTCTGAAAAGCTGCTTTATTTCTGTCCTTATCCTCTCTGTCAAAAAGAGAAGCAATTGATTTGATCTTCTTGTTGTCTTTTCCTGTTTTATAATCAATCAGTCGGATTACCCCGTCTTTTTGATCCACCCGGTCAATGTATCCTCCCAAAGCGGCCCTTTTCTCCCCCCATGGAGTTTGAATTGGAATCCCTGCCTTGAATTCCTTCTCCAGGCCCAAAACCCGGAAAGTCCCATTTTGCTGATCATATTTCAGAACAGCTTCCAGATACTTGATGAAAATAGCCCTTGCAATATGTAATTGACCATTGAGTACCAAGTCTTCTCCATCTTCCACTTGATAAAAATCCCGAATGGCATTATCCACTGCTGTTGGAATCATCGGCTTCAGGCGCTCAATTGCATGAGCATCAATTTCCCGATATTCTTTCCCCTCCTCAGGTGAATAGAGCAATTCAATTGCCTTATGTAGCATGGTGCCAAATGTCATTGGGTCAATTTCGGTCACCACTTCCTCTTTTTCCTTTAGGCCTGCCACATAGCGCAAATAAAACTTCAAGCGGCAATCCAGATACATATTGATCGCGGAGGCTGATAGCCCCTGGACCTTTTCAGTTGAATCGGGCTTCAGTAAATATTTTTCCAAGCTTTCAAAAATGGACTCGTTCTTAATCATTTTGATCTCTCGACCTGGGGTTAGGGAAACGGGGACCAAAACCGGCTTGGGTTTGGAAATAGGTAATTCCGCTACCATCTGCTGAATAAAACGACTCATCTCCCCTGCTTTGCCCCCATCGGATGCGGTAGTATAAATCAAATGCACCTCTTCAGCCTGATGCAACAGCCTGTAAAAAGTATAGGCATAAATCGCATCGTTTTGTTCCTGCACCGGAAGTTTGAAGGCTCTTCTCAGATTGAATGGAATCATGGAATTGATTCCTCCTCCAGGAGGGAAACTTCCCTCGTTCATATCGCAAATGATCACTCTCCTGAAATCCAGATTTCGGGATTCCAGCACCCCCATGATCTGAAGACCTTCCAGAGGCTCTCCTTCAAAGGGCAACTTAACCTCACGGAAAATCTGCCTGAAAAGCTTCAGGAAAAAATCGGGTTTGAGTTTACCGAGGGGATTTTTCGAAAAAACCTCCCGAATTCTTGTCAGTTGTTTGAAGGCCTGATACAAATAACTCCGCTGAATCGGGTCCTCTTGAAGTAAAGAAGCCATTGTCTGCATCAAACCCCCTAAGTATTCAAACAATTCATCCGCCTCTACCCTTTTAAAAACCAGGGCAAATAAATCTCCTCCTTTCACCAATTTTTCTGCAGGTATCTCTATCAAATTGGAGACCTTGATTTCTTCTTGGAGATCCTTGACGAAGTCTTTATCCTGATCTTTGAGATAAGGAAAAGTAAATAAGTCTGTCACAGGTTTATGATAAAAGAAAGTAGAATCCCCCTTCATTTTGACATAGCGCTGTAATTCCAGAACAGAGTCCAAAAAAGCAAAAATCGGAGCATTGCGTATAGGATACCCCATGGTCACATTCAGCTTGCTAACAGTCTCTGGCAAAGCATGTAGCGTGGGAAACAGCAATTGCTCATCCGGAAGAATGATCACAGATTCCTCCAAAGCTTCCTCAGGCCCAATAACCTCAGCAAGTTTTCCTACCAAATTGGCCTGATTGACTTTCAGAGGAATGGAATGGGTAAAAATCTTCCCTTCTTTGCCTCTGATCTTATCCGGAATTTCCTTGGGAAAGGTAGGTCCAAGCACCGGGTCTTTTTGATAATCCCTAAAAAACAAGCCTGCCTCTTGTCGCACATCCTCCAAATAATAGGCATCAACATCCCAAAATATCTCTGCTCCAAATTCCTTTACGAAATGCTTGATCAGTTTTTCCTCCGCCAAAGTAAAGGCATTGAACCCTACGAAAATATAGTGCTTTTCGGGTTGGGTGATCTTGGACAGATTCTCTACCGCCTCACGGTACAACTGCCCCGAATAGGCCAATCCTGATGTTTTCAAATGAACCTGGTACTGCTCATAAAGTCTGCCCAAAATCTGCCAAAACCGAAGAAATTTTTCCTTTTCAGAAGCATTTTGCCTTTCAAATGATTTCCAAAACTGGGAAATTAACTCGATCTGCTCTACAGATAAAAAACTAAGATCTGCCTCAAACTCCTTGATTTCAGCCAGGTTTCGATACACTGATTTTGCATCTGCCAGAAATTGGTCCAGATCATTGAAATCCTTTAGGATAATTTCACCCCAGAAATAAAAACGATCAAAATCCTCTGGCTCGTCCTGCAGTTGTCGGTACACTTGATACAGCTCAAAAATCAAAGTGAGCTCATCCGCAGGTGTCTGTCCGGCCAAACCATAAAACACCTGTTCAATAGTCCGAACCTCAGGCATCCATAAAGGCTGATCAATCAGATTTCCCAGATGTCGAGTAAAAAACAATCCCGCCCGCCTATTTGGCAAAACAATAACCAAGTCCTTCATATCTTGCCGGGACTCCAAAATGCTTTGGGCTGTATTTCTTAAAAAACTATGCATAGACTTCAATAATTTGTGTGGGTTCTAAATAGCAAAGAAAACCCTGTACAGGCCTTTGACTCAGTTGAGCTACCAAATTCATGTATTCTTGTACCTGCTTGAGATGAGAATCTTTTTTCTCACCTGTTTTAAAATCAATGACTATTGCCTGATCCTTTCCCATCAGGATTCTATCCGGTCGTTTTTGCTTTCCCCCAGGCAATAAAATCCCTTGTTCCGCCAAGGATTGATAGGAATCACTATACCAAACCTGAAATTCAGGCAAGGCAAAAAGACTTTCCAATTGAGCTGATACCAAATCTCTTGTTTCTTCATCCAGCCTACCCTCAAAACCATATTGTCTGAGCAACTGCAGGCCTTCCTCCAGATTATTGGACTGCTCCAGAATTTCGTGAACCAAAACCCCGATCCTGCGCTGCTCTCTGGAGACCAATCCGGACTCTGAAAAATCCCAGGCATATTCTCGTGTTTTCAACTTGGATTTCCAATCCGAATAGTCCCATCGAAGCGGTTCAGGTTCTGAACTACCAAGCTCTCTGTTTTTATTCTGCTCAGGCCAATTCCCCCAATCAAACTGGCAAGCCTCCGCATTCCAAAAAGATTGGCTATCCAACTGTCCTCCTGAAAAACCGGCCGAAAAAAGTTGGTAAAGCAAATTCCCTGTAGACTTGGGAGAAATATTTCCTTTTTGGTCTTGGGAGAATTCTGAATAGCCCCAAATCACTTCTTCTGCCCTTGTAAATGCCACATAGAGCATGTTGAGACTGTCCAAATAGGCTAAGCGGATTTCATCCTCATAAACTGATCGAAATGCAGAATCAGCCAAAAGCGACTGGTGTGTAAGTGGGAGTACGGTTTTTGGTAAATCCCCAAATTGAAACTCACTCCACAAAATCGAAGCCTTTGGTCCATATCCTATTATTCCCCAGTCCAAAAACGGCATAATTACTACTTTAAACTGTAGACCCTTGGACTTATGGATTGTCAATATCCGCATGGCGTCATGGTCTTCTGGAATCTTGACTGTACGTTTCTCCTGATTCAATTCCCACCAATCCAGAAATCCTCCCAAATCCGCGCGGTTCTTTTTCACAAAGTCAAACACGGCTTCCTTAAATCCGGAGATATAGGCCAAATCCACCCCATTTTCAATAAAATCAAGGAAATCCAAAAGTTCTTCCATCAGCTCCAAGAGAGGCAACTGAAGCCAAAAATTCAGTTTTTGGTGAAGCAGAAAATCTTTCTCTACAATTTCAGCAGGAAGTTTCCTTTTGTCAAAAAGTTCATGGGAATAGTCAATATCATGAATCAGGGCAAAATAAAACCACATCGTCTTCAGAGATACCAGATCGGCAGGATTTCCCAAATAGTGAAGCATCGCCAACAAACACTTGACTGCCGAAGACTTATGTAGAAAAAGGGAATCTTCAGATAGCACTTCAAAGCGGTAACCTGAGTCCGGATTCTCCCGACTATAAGCCATCAACTGATCGGCAATGTCAGCCCCTTGTTGGTTTTTGCGAACCAAAAAAGCGATGTCCTTCAGTTCATACCCTTGATCCTGAAGCTGCATGACCAAAGCAGGCAATTTTTCCAAAACACCTAATGAATCCGATTCTTCATCATCAGAATCATCACTTTCTCTTGACTTCCCTGCTTTTTGGGTAAACTCCAAATGGATCTTTCCATGAAATGGCAAATTCCTCTTTCTCTCAGGAACCTTTTGAACAACCTCATGAAAGGCATTTTCCAAAATATTTTGAGAGTCGATTTTGAAGCCTGACTCCATTCCATTTTGCATCAAAGCAGGCAATGCCTGAAAAAGAGAATTATTGAAATCAATGATTTTGGGAAGGCTGCGGAAATTTTCATCCAGGTTTTTAATTTGATGAAACTCCTCGTGGATCTGTTCCTGAACTTCACTTAACAGCAGTTCCAACTTCCCTCCGCGCCACCTATAAATGGACTGCTTGACATCCCCAACCAGCAAATTGGTGTTCCCTGAGGCAAGGGAATTTTCGATCAAAGGTTTAAAACTGGACCATTGAAAATCAGAAGTATCCTGAAATTCATCAATCAAAAAGTTCTGATATTGGTTTCCTATCTTTTCATAGATAAATGGAGCTTCATTTCCCTTGGTGATTTCTTTGAGGAAATCATTGACATCCGAAATCAGAAGTATCCCTTCCTCGTCCTTCAAGTCTCGTAACTCAGAGATCAAATTTCGAAATACGCCAAAAGCATTGAGGTTTTTCTGCAAGGCCTGTAACGTATTCCAGAGAGAAACAAAATCGGGAAGGGACAATAGCAATTCCCGCAAACCAGCAGCTGCCGCTTCCTCTATTTGGGTTTTCATCTTTGAAGTCTTGGCATACCAAGAATCAATTCCTGCCACTTTTACTTTTTGACCTTCGGTCAGCGTAGGAAAGGGATTGTCAGGATTACCCAATTTGTCAAGTTTGATCGCAAAATTACTAGTTCCAGCTCCCCCAATAAAATCAGTCCATTCCAAACCAAACCGAAGCCTGATTTCATTCGCCAATGCTTTCATCCGCTCAGCTTCCCCTATCAATTCCTTACGTCTAGTCTGAATCTGTTTTCTGAAATCCCCCAAAAAACCCTCCTGAACCACTGTTTCTTGGAAGAGTTCCTTGTGGACTTTGAACTTTTCCTGAAAAATCTCCCTACCGAGAGATCTCACCCCTTTCCGAATGTCCCAAGACTTTCCCTCAATGATTTGTTCTTCCGCATAATCAATAAGCCATTTACGAAGAGTTGGGTCTTGATCCATCTTTTCAACCATCCGGTCTACGAGACGTTCCAAAACAGCATCCTGGTCCAATTCAAGATCGAATTTTGCCTGCAAATCCATCTCCCGGGCAAAGGATCGAATCACCCGCTGAAAAAATGAATCAATGGTGCTGACCGAAAAATACCCATAGGCGTGAAGGATTTCCAACAAGGTTTCCCGGCTTCGCTTCTGAAGTTCTTCAGCATTCAATTTCAAATGCTCCATCAGTTGCTGATCCAAAAATTCATCGGGTCTGATTTCCCTTCCCAAGCGCTCCAAATACTCCAGAATTCGTTCCTTCATTTCTTGAGTGGCCTTGTTGGTAAAGGTCACCGCCAAAATCTGCCTGAATGCATTGGGACGAACAAGGGCAAGTTTTAAATACTCCAAAGTCAAGGTATAGGTCTTACCCGAACCTGCAGAGGATTTGTAGATAATGAAGGGTTTCATATTCAAAAAGGAAAAAGTGAAGGACTAAGATAAAGAGGCTGGAAAACTTTTCCCTTAGCAAACAAAGAGTTTGACGAAAATTGTCAGATTAACCAAATATCTAAAATTCCTCCCAATAGGAAAGTCAAGATTGGAATTTGAAACATTTTTATCCAACTTCTGCCCTCTAACCTTAAACCCATGAACAAACCAATTCTTCTTTTTTGCCTTTTCTGGGCAATGACAATTTTCAATTCCTCAGCAAAAGACGGGTACAAACTATGGCTTGATTACAGTCCTATCAAAGATGCTTCCAAAGCATCCGAGCTGAATAACTTACTCAATGGAGTTTATTTTTTTGGAGAAAATCCCACCTACGAAGTCATCCGAAATGAACTGAAACAAGCAGGTGACGGCATGCTTAACATGCAGCCGACTTTTGTCAGCGAGCGACTGGAAGCAGCAAATCTTTTGCTTGGAAGCAGAGAACAGATGAGCCAACTCCTAGGTCTGGATACACAAACCGAAATCCTGAAACTTGGAGAAGATGGATACTGGAGAGGACCCTTGGAATTTGAAGGAAAACACTACTACGCCATCATCGGGAACCGTCCAGTAGGTATTCTTTATGGAGTTTATGATTGGCTCAAAAGCATACAAAGCAATACTTTTAATAAAGGCACACAACATTCTGATAGTCCAAAGATTAAAATAAGAATGTTAAACCATTGGGACAACCTTGATAGGACTGTGGAAAGAGGATATGCGGGTTTTTCTATCTGGGACTGGCATAAACTTCCGGGCTATATTGACCCACGGTACATTGAATACGCCAGAGCAAATGCCTCCATAGGAATCAATGCCGTTTCCCTGACCAATGTCAACGCCAATGCCCGCATTCTCACCACGGACTTTATGAAAAAAGCCAAGGTATTGGCAGACCTTTTTAGACCTTACGGAATCAAAGTTTATTTGACGGCTCGGTTTTCTGCTCCGATGGAAATTGGGGGCTTGGAAACCGCGGATCCACTGGATCCTGAAGTAATCGCTTTTTGGAAAAAGAAGACCGATGAAATGTATTCCTTTATCCCTGATTTTGGAGGTTACTTAGTCAAGGCAAACTCGGAAGGACAGCCTGGTCCTCATGAATATGGAAGGAATCATGCTGAAGGCGCCAACATGCTTGCAGACGCTTTGGCTCCCCATAGGGGAATTTTGATTTGGAGAGCATTTGTCTATTCCCACGAAATAGACGAGGACAGGCACAAGCAGGCTAATTCTGAGTTTGAACCCTTAGATGGTAAGTTCAGGGAAAATGTCATCATTCAGGTAAAAAACGGTGCCATTGATTTCCAGCCAAGAGAGCCTTTCCACCCACTTTTCGGAGCAGTAAAGGAAACCAATCTTGGCATGGAGTTTCAGATTACTCAAGAATACCTGGGACAAGCTACTCAGTTGGTTTTTCTGGCCCCCATGTGGGAAGAAGTGCTCCGTTCCAGAACATTTCGCCCAACTCCAAATTCCACAGTTGCGGGAATCATAGATGGATCTGACTCCAAACAAAACCTCACCCTAATGGCTGGAGTTTCTAATATTGGCACGGACCGGAATTGGACCGGCCATCTTTTCGGACAGGCGAATTGGTTTGCATTTGGGAGACAGGCCTGGAATCCATACCTGTCCTCAAAAGAAATTGCAGAGGAATGGATCAAATTGACCTTTGGTCAAAATCAAGAAATCCTTTCTACGATTGAGGAAATCATGCTGGAATCCCACGAAGCGGCAGTCAATTATATGACTCCTTTGGGACTTCATCACATCATGGGCAGAAGCCATCATTATGGCCCAGGACCATGGGTAGAAGGAGGAAGGGCAGATTGGACCTCACTATATTATCACAAAGCAGATGAAGAAGGGATTGGTTTCGACCGAACCTCAACCGGAAGTAGCGCATTGAGTCAGTACGCTTCTCAAATCGCTGCAAGATGGTCAGATCCTAACCAGATACCCGAAAAATTATTACTGTGGTTCCATCACCTTCCTTGGGATTTTAAACTCCGTTCCGGAAGAAGTTTGTGGGATGAAATAGCTCTCCACTACGACAAGGGAGTAAAGACTGCCAGAAAAATGAAGTCTGATTGGGAATCACTGGAAAGCCAAATTGACCCGGAGCGATTCGTTCATGTCGATCAACTTTTGGCTATTCAAGTGCAAGAAGCAGAATGGTGGAGAAATGCCTGTTTACTTTATTTCCAAACCTTTTCCAAAAGACCGTTTCCCCAAGAAATCGAACAACCGGAAGGAGACTTGGATTATTACAAAAGCTTGAGTTTTCCAACAGCTCCGGGAATCAGACCCCAATGGTAAAATAAAATTGGAACAGATAAATCTACCCCTATGAAGAAAAGCGTTTTACTTCTGGCTTCTCTTGGAATCCTTGCGGCTTGTGCACCAATTGAAAAAGAGGAAAATCAAGATTTGTCTGCCCATTACCTTACCAACAGACAGCCCCTACATCCCAATCCATACCTTGAGCTACCACTTGGAAGTATTAAGGCAGAAGGTTGGCTTGAAGATCAACTCCAAAGAATGGCCAATGGATTGACGGGTCATTTGGATGAAATCTACCCGGAGGTGGTCGGACCAAGAAATGGCTGGCTCGGTGGAGATGGAGACGGTTGGGAACGCGGGCCTTATTGGATCGATGGACTTTTACCTTTGGCTTATATTCTCGATGACGAGCAGCTAAAACAAAAGGTAAAACCGTGGATTGAATGGACCTTGGCCAACCAAGTCGAAAACGGATACTTGGGCCCCATTCCATTTGAAACAGAGCCAGAACCTGAGCCAGGCCTTCAAAGAGGAAGAAGAAAAGACTGGTGGCCAAAAATGGTTATGCTCAAAGTACTCCAGCAATACTACCAGGCCACAGGAGATGAAAGAGTTATAACTGCTTTAAGTAAATATTTTCGATATCAACTGGAAGAACTCCCCAATCACCCGCTGGACTTTCTGTCCTTTTGGGCAAACCGCAGGGCCGGTGACAATTTACAGGTCGTCTATTGGCTTTATAATATAACGGGAGAATCATTTCTTTTGGAATTGGGTGACCTGATCCAACAACAAACTTTTCCATGGGAGCAGGTTTATACCAACGCCGAAAATGAGGTCGAATTTTCAGACACTTGGCACTACAATAAAATCAAAGGATTTCCATTTGACAGCTCGGAAATAAACAATCTAAACCTAGCTCAAATTCCTGGACTCCATACGGTCAATATTGCTCAGGGCTTAAAACAACCGATCATTTATTTTCAAAAAAGCAAAGACACAGACGCCATCGCTTCAGTAAAGACTGCTCTGGAAAAAATCAAAAAATACCACGGGCAGCCCCAAGGCATGTACGGTGGAGATGAACCCTTGCATGGAAACAGCCCTGTTCAGGGTATAGAGTTCTGTTCCATTTCGGAGGAAATGTATTCTCTTGAATCCATCCTAAAAATTACAGGGGATATGGAATTTGCGGACCTTTTGGAAAAAATCACCTACAATGCGCTTCCTACCCAAGCTTCAGATGACTTTACCAGCAGGCAGTATTTTCAGGCAGCCAACCAAGTCGAACTGACAGACCAACTGGTAACTTCCTACGAAAAAGACAATCACCAGGGAACTGACTTTGCCTTTGGAGTTCTTTCCGGATTTCCTTGCTGCACCACCAACATGCATCAATCCTGGCCCAAGTTTGTCCAGAACCTCTTTTATGCAACTCCAGATGGGGGTGTTGCGGCGTTACTATATGCTCCTAGTTCTGTAGAACTCACTGTGGGTACGGGAGCAATTCTTAAAATCAAGGAATCGACAGGCTTTCCTTTCAGAGAGACCATACGGTTTGATTTGGAGCTTTCGGAAGAGGCTTACTTTCCATTTCACTTGAGAATTCCATCCTGGACTGAAAAGGCCACAATTCACGTCAATGGAGAATCAGTAGACTGGACAACTCAAAAAGGAGTCGCGATCATCAAGAGAACCTGGAAAAGCGGGGATCAGATCTCTCTTACCTTGCCGATGCAATTGAGAAGTTCGGAATGGTATCAATCCATGGTGGCATTGGAAAGAGGACCTTTGGTATATAGCCTGAAAATTCAGTCCGAAGAAAAGACCAAAGACAGGAATGACAGGTTTCGGTCCTTCACAGAAATTTTCCCCACGGAAGCCTGGAATTTTGGCATTACCAAAAACACCCTTTCGGACCTTTCTAACTCTATTCGGGTAATTGAAAAGGAATGGGACGGGTCCTATCCATGGAATCTGGAAAACGCCCCGATCGAGCTTCAACTTACCGGAGTGCAACTCCCTGAATGGAAAACAGTCAACAGTGCCCCACTCCTTCCCGATTCCTGGCCTCAAACAATTTCCTCTACTGAATTAGCCAAGCGGGAAAAGCCAATCACCTTGATTCCCTATGGATGCACTACGCTTAGGATTACAGAATTCCCCCTTATTGAAACTAAATAGGCAATTCTGATAAAGGTTAAAGCGCTAATCCTAACATCCATTCCTCACCCAATTTTTGTATTTTCATTGCCAATAAAAATTCTCGGAAAACGGCGAATTAATTTAAAGGCATATGGGTAGAATTCATGCGATTGAATGGGCTGACCAGACATGGTTTCCTGAGTTGATCAGAAACTACATGACGGATTTTTTGCAATTTCTGGCGAATAAGACCAAAATGTTTTCCCCCATAGTCCCAAAAATCGAGGAGATTTTGGGAAAGACCCAAAACCATCAGATCATAGACTTGGCTTCAGGTGGAGGTGGTGGCTTACTATCGCTCAATCAGGAGTTAATTGAAAAAATACCTGATGTAAAATTTCTAATGACTGACCTTTACCCCAACTTGAAGGCATTCCAATACACCCAATCGCAAGCTCCCAATTTTGACTATTCCGAAAAACCTGTGGATGCCATGAATGTCCCAAACCATCTCAAAGGATTACGGACCATGTTTCTATCATTCCACCACTTTAGACCCAAAGACGCAATTCAAATCCTACAAAGTGCAGTGAAATCCAATCAACCCATCTTGATTGTCGAAGGACAGGAAAGAACTACCCCCAGTCTAATGGCTATGTTTTTCTCTCCACTGACGGTTTTGTTCACCACTCCTTTCATCAAACCTTTCTCCTTCAAGAGGATTTTATTCACCTATATTTTACCCCTTGTTCCGATTTTCACATGGTGGGATGGAATAGTTTCTTCTCTACGCACCTATTCTGTAAAGGAAATGGAGAGCTTGATCACCAAAGTACCAAATCAGGAGAAATTTGATTGGGAAGTAAAAAAAATAAAATCAGGCCCTACATACCTACTTTATCTATTCGGAATACCCAACATTTAACCCATCAATTCAAAAATCCAATGTCATATATTTTTACAAGCCCCAGATTGGGATTTCGTACCTGGAAAAGCGAAGACCTTGCAGCTAAAGCTGCCTTAAATGCTGACAAAGAAGTAATGAAATATTTCCCAAAGCCTCTTAGCGAAAAGGAATCCCAGGAAATGATGGACAGAATGAACCAAATGTATGATGAAAAGGGCATTTGTTATTTCGCGGTGGATTCCCTGGAATCAGGAGATCTTGTTGGAATCATCGGTTTGGGCTGGAAAAGCTTCGAAGCAGATTTTACCCCATGCGTGGATATAGGCTGGCGACTGGCCCGTCCCCACTGGAATAAGGGTTATGCAACGGAAGGAGCTAAGGCTTCTCTGGAATACGGGAAACAACTAGGGATAAAAAAAATTGTATCCATGGCATCTGTGGACAACCTGGCCTCAATCGGTGTGATGAAAAAAATAGGGATGAAGTACTGGAAAAACTTTAAACATCCTGAACTCACTGATAAGCCCCATTTGGAAATCATGGCACTTTATCAAATTGATTTCTAAACCCACCCAATAGGCCTTTTTTAATGGCTTATTTTTTTATTATCACACGCACTACCATCCCTAGAATTATTTTTTTAATTTATAAATTACTGATTACCAATATTTTATTTAAATATTTTTTGTAACTTAAATATCCAATTTGACATACTCTTTAATGTTTTTTAGAGGGAATTCCTTTCCCAGGTACCCGATTCCGGGTTATTATCTATTACGTTTTATCTATCAACTTTAATTTTCAATCAAATGAAATCTATTTTATCAAAAATCCATTGGTACATGCCAATGGCTGTCCTTTTAATTTTTGTAGTTGCTTGTATGCCTCAGGAAAACACTTCTCCTCGTATGATTCAGGATACAGAAATCGAAAAGGCATTCTATGAACCATTTGAAAATCCTTTGGAAAACCTAAGGATGAATCCGGAAATGCTAAAAATGCTGGCAAGTATCCGGGAAAACACGGCAAAATACCACCGTCTGGAAGTAGCTGAAGCAGATGGTTATGAAACTGGTTCTGACTGTGTAAGTCATCCTGAAGATGGAGGAATGGGCTATCACTTTGTCAATTTTGCTTTGGTTGATGAAGTTTTCGATCCGAGCCAACCGGAAGCATTGTTGTACGAACTCGCGGAAAACGGGGAATTAAGATTAGTTGGAGCAGAGTTCATTATAGCAGCCGCACCATGGGACCAAGAGCATGAGGGTATTCCTTATTTTGGAGAGCAGGCATTTGACGACCATAGGGATTTTTTAAAAATGGGCGGTCCACAATTTCCTCATTACCAACTTCATGCCTGGGTATGGAAACACAATCCTTCGGGGATATTCGCTAAGTTCAACCCGAGAGTGGAATGTGAGCCTGAAGACTAAGAAATCAAGTCCTCCTTTTTGGAGGACTTTTTTTTTCAAAACAAAAAATAAATAGGGCCTAAATCAGCCAGAGTTTTAATCCAATTCCCTCAATTGAGCACCGTTTAATTTTTCTTTGGGACAAAAAGTGTAGAATTCGAATATTTGAATAATCTTGCTAAAGTTAAACTATAAAACCTTGGCTACCTTTTGATAGCGAAGGTTTTTCAATAGTTGATTATGCTCCAAAAATTCCTTCGATTTATCACGCTTTTCTTGGTTCTTATTCCAACCGCGAGTTTCGGAATAGATACACCCGAGCCAGACCCCCAAACAACAAGCTTTGAGTCATTACTTTTCAAAAGTATAGAACTTACCTATGTGAACCTAGATAGTTCCTTCCAACTACTTCAGCAGGCGAAGGAAGTAGTAAGGCAAACAGGGGACAAACATCAGGAAGGAAAACTTGAAAATGAACTCGGAAAACTCCATTATGTAAAAGGAGACTATGCAACTTCCATGAAGCATTTTTCAAATGCCCTGGAAATTTTTGAGTCTATTCAGGAAAAAGAAGGATTCGTCTATGCCTTAAATGGAAGGGGATTGATCTACTTGAGCCAACATGATTATCCAAACGCAATCGACATTTGGAATCGCTGCATCGAAATTAATACTGAGCTGAATGATAGTCTCAGTCTTGGAAAAAATCACTTCAATATCAGCATCGCACAATCTGAACTGAAGGAATTTGACCAAGCATTAGAATCGGCAATTTCAGCTTTGTTCTTTCTTGATAAATACAAGGAAAATCCCCTCTATGCCATGGCACTAAACAGACTGGCAAAAATCTATTTTGAAAAGGGAGAGCTAGAAAAAGCTACAGAGACCTATGAAAAGGTCTTGGAACTGGACCCGGAGGTTACCAATTGGGAAAAAGCCTTTGCCCATACAGGGCTAGCGGAACTAGCGGTTGAAAAGGGAGAAATTGAAAAAGCTATTCAATTTGGACAAGCAGCGATGGAATATGCCCAAATGGTCAAAGCTCTCTGGGATAAGGAATGGGCAACCAAAATTTTGGCAGAGGCATATGCAAGGCAAGGAGATTTCCAAAATGCCTTTCACTATGCCAGCTTAAACAAAAGTTATTCAGATAGCCTATACAGTGAAAACAAGAACGCTGAAATCAGCTACCTACAGTTGCAGCTGGCAGAAAAGGATAATCAGGCCCTGCACCAGGAAGTAGAGGCGGGGAAAAGCCGGACAAGGTACTTCATCATTATTGCCGTGATTTTGACCTTGTCTATGATCGTGAAGGCGGTTGCATTGATTCTATACCGCAGAAATCTTCGCCAAAAAGATCAATTCAACAGGGAACTGCAGGAAAAGCAAAGAGAAATACAGGCTCAGAAAGAAAAGTTGGAGGCTATGAATGAAGAAAAGAACAAACTCTTTTCCATTCTTTCACATGATCTCAAGGCGCCAATCAACTCAGTCAAGCAAATCCTTGAACTCGAGGAAAGGGGATTACTTACTGAGGAAGAATATAAATCAATACGAAAGATTTTGATCAAACAAGTGGATGAAACCGAACAGATGATAGGCAAACTGCTTCGCTGGTCACACGCACAGTTGAATGGAATTCTGACCAACCGAACTCCTATCGACCTTCAGGCCCTTATCAAAGAGCAAATCAACCATACGGAATACCAGACTTTTTCAAAAAACATTAAGATCGAATTTGAGGAGGGGCCGGAAGCCAAAACGATCTTGGCTGACCTGCAACAGGTTCAGATTGTAGTCCTCAATTGCCTCCACAATGCCATTAAATTCTCAAAACCCAACGGAATAATCAGTATTTGGGCCTCTGAAAATGAGAAGTATTTGGAATTGCACATTCAAGATGAGGGAACCGGAATATCTTCTGAAAAATTAAATGAAATTAATTCCAAACTGGTTCAGGTAACCTCCACAGAAGGGACTAACCAGGAAAAAGGCACCGGTTTGGGGCTTTTATTAGTCCGTCAGTTCATGGACAAAAACCAAGGAATATTTCAAATAAAAAGTGTGGAAGGAAAAGGAACAGAGGTAATATTAAGTTTTGAAAAAGCCACTGTCTTGGAAATGGAGCCCGAAGAATCCTAATAATTACAGCTACAAATGTTATTTTCCCATATGAAAAAATTTATCCCTGGCATATTGATGCTACTTGGAAGCTTTTCTGTTTTGGCCCAAACTCCCAGTACACGGGAAATGGACCGGATCAATTGGATGGAGTTCAGCGAATTCGTACCTGAGAAAATAAACACCGTTCTTTTACCTACTGGAACCTTGGAACCCCATGGTGTGGTGAACAACGGTGCCGACAATACTGCACCTTTTGCCATGGCAAAAGAAATCGCAGACGAGCTAAATGCCCTGATTGCACCAACCCTGAATTATGGAATTACGGGAAGTATGGCAGCATACCCCGGCGCTTTTCAAATTTCTGAAGAAGCCTATGCCCCTTTCATTAGGGATATTCTAAAAGGACTTGCCAAAAACGGGTTTAAAAACATCATCATCCTTAACGGTCATGGAGGTGGACAAACTGCCGTATTGCACAAAGTAGCCGGAGATGTGGCCAATGAATTGGGCATAAGAACTCTGGTGATCAATTGGTGGACCTATGCATCGGATGTGACTATGGAGGTATTCAAAGAAGACGGTGGACATGCCGGCCTCAACGAGACCGCTTACATCCAGGCCATTGACCCTACCTTGGTTCACAAAGAACGCTACAACTCCAACCAAGCGACAGCCTATCCCAAGGACAAAGCCTGGGCTGCAGTGCCTTTCCCCTCTTCTATCGGACTTTACCAGGAAGGTCAGGGCTACCCCAATTTTGACCAGACTCAGGCTGAGGAATATTTCCAAAAAGTCAATGCAAAAATCCTGAAACTGATTCAGGACACCATACAAAAGTGGGATTTGGCAGGGCTCTGATATAGAGCTCTACCCTTTTTTAATCCTTAACTCCCTTCCCAAAAAATGGCCTATTATTCGGACCTGGACTTTCAAAACCAAGATTTTAGCCAAAAATCCTTGGAACAAAGTGAATATGAAGGCTGCACCTTTAGTCACTGTAATTTTTCCAACCAGGACCTCAAAGGTTTTAGCTTTGAAAACTGCAGTTTCAAAAACTGTGACCTGAGCAACATTCAGGTGTCCGGAGTTTCCTTTAGGGAAGTCAGCTTTGAGTCCTGCAAAATGCTGGGCATCCATTTTCATACTGCCAATCCTTTTTTATTGGAATTCAATTTCCAAAAATGCCAATTGAGCTACTGTAGCTTTTTTAACCTCAAACTCAAAAAATCAAAATTCAACAACTGTCAATTGTTAGAAGCAGACTTTTCCCAAACAGACTTAAGCGGAGCCGATTTTCAGGGATCTGAGTTGGCAGGAACTGTTTTTGACCGTACCATTCTGGAAAAAGCAGATTTACGAAACACAAGCAATTTTGAAATAGACCCGGAAATCAACCGGCTCAAAGGAGCACGATTTGATCTGGACGGCCTGCCTGGACTCCTCCGAAAATACGGGATCAAAATAGGATAAGTCCCTTTTCTTTTTCTGACAGTTTCACCCAAAAAGAGTCAAGTCTCTTGACTCATACCTCTATTTTTTGCTTAAATTATAAACATATAAATGTTAATAAAATTGACATTTAGGATTCCTACGTTCAAGGAACGAAGAATAGCTACTCCCCTATTTCCTTTAGTAAACCGACCAATGTTTCTCAATTGTCACTCCCATTTCAGCTTCAAGTACGGTACACTTTCCGTAGACTCTCTGATCGCTGAGGCGAAAGACAAAAAACTGGATGCTTTTGCGCTCACGGATATAAATTGCACTGCCGGTATATTTCCCTTTGTCCGGGCCGCACAAAAAGCAGGAATCCATCCGGTGATAGGCGTTGATTTTCGGAATGGCTCCCGTCAGCAATACATAGTCCTGGCCCGCAACCAAGAAGGGTTCTACGAACTCAACCTTCACCTCTCACAACACCTGATCCGAAAAAAAGAATTCGATGCCAAAGCCCCGGCATTCGACCATTGTTTTGTCATCTATCCTTTTGTTGAAAAATACTTTGCACTGAGAGAAAATGAGTACATCGGGGTGCACCCCAGTCAGATAAACCTTCTACTAACGTCCCCTTGGTATAGACATAAAGAAAAGCTAGTCCTCTTACAACCCGTAACCTTTGCTTCCAAACTCGACTTCAATGCCCATCGTCTTCTCCGAAGTATAGACCTCAATACCCTGCTCAGCAAACTTCCCATAGCAGAGCAAGCCGACCCCACAGACCGGTTTTACAGCTATGCCGACACAGTAGGCAGGAGCGAAAACCACAGCTATCTCCTGATCAACGCCCAAAAACTGCTGGAGCAATGCCAGTTCTCCTTTTACTTTCAGGCAGTCAAAAACCGACGGAATATATTAGGCTCGGATTGGGAGGATTTTGACTTCCTGAGGCAGGAGACATTCAAAGGGGCACTCAATCGTTATGAAAATATCAGCCCTGTCATCACCCAGAGAATAGAAAAGGAACTGGAACTCGTCCAGCAAAAGGGCTTTGTCTCCTACTTTCTGATCAACTATGACATCGTAAGCTTTGCCCGGCATCGCAACTTCTATCATGTAGGTCGCGGGTCCGGAGCCAATAGCATCGTTGCCTATTGTCTGGGCATCACGGATGTGGACCCCATCGAACTGGATCTGTACTTCGAGCGCTTCATCAATCTTTACAGGGAAAATCCTCCCGATTTTGACATTGACTTCAGTTGGAAAGATCGGGACGAGGTGATTGATTACATTTTCCGAAAATACAACCAAGGCAACAGCGAACATGTCTGTCTACTCGCTACCAACAATACCTTTCAGTACAATTCGGTTTTCCGGGAATTGGGAAAAGTATTTGGACTTCCAAAAACCGATATTGAATCCCTCATTCACTACGCAGACAAGCCTGGCTACGAACCTGACCAATATGGCAAACTGATCATCAAATACAGCCAGGTACTCAAGGATATGCCTGCCAACCTCAGTATTCATGCAGGCGGGATCCTGATTTCCCATAAACCCATACACTACTACACCGCTACGGAACTGCCTCCAAAAGGCTTCCCTATCTCCCACTTCGACATGCACGTCGCAGAGGATATAGGCCTGCACAAATTTGACATCCTAAGTCAACGTGGACTGGGACATATCAAAACCGCCATCGAGACCATCTACCAAAACAAAGGCATAAAAGTAGACATCCGTCAGGTGGAAAAGTTCAAAAAAGATCCAAAGATCAAGGCGCATCTCCGAAACGGACATACCATCGGAGCATTCTATGTGGAATCCCCTGCCATGCGTATGCTCCTGGCAAAAATGAAAGCCGACGAATATCTGGAACTTGTCGCTGCCAGCTCTATCATCCGACCGGGAGTAGCCAGATCCGGAATGATGCGGGAGTACATCCTCCGACATGTGAATGAAGAACGGAGAAAAACAGCCCATCCCGTACTGGCCGACATCATGCCCGAGACCTATGGAATCATGGTCTATCAAGAAGATGTGATCAAAGTAGCCCATTACTTTGCTGGATTGAGTCTGGGTGAAGCCGATGTACTGCGGAGAGGAATGAGTGGCAAATCCCGCTCAAAAGATGAGTTTCAGCGGGTCAAAGACCGGTTTTTTACCAACTGCAAAAAACTTGGCCATGAGGATAAAATCACTCAGGAGGTTTGGCATCAGATCGAAAGCTTTGCCGGATATTCCTTTGCCAAGGGACACTCGGCCTCCTTCGCCGTGGAAAGCTACCAAAGCCTCTACCTGAAAGCTTATTTTCCTTTGGAGTTAATGGTAGGCGTGATCAATAATTTCGGAGGGTTTTACCATACCGAATTCTACGTCCATGAACTGAGAATGAACGGGGCTGACATCCAAGCTCCCCATATCAACGAAAGTGAGTATCTGACCCGAATTACAGGCAAAACTGTTTATCTGGGCTTTATTCACTTGAAATACCTGGAAAAAGCCAGTATGGAAAAGATCCTGAGCGAGCGCCGGGCAAATGGTCCATTTCTGGGTTTGGGGGACTTTGTTTCGAGAGTGGATATCAGCCTGGAGCAGTTGCTGATTCTCATTCGGATCAACTGCTTCCGGTTTACCGGGAAAACCAAACAGGAATTACTCTGGGAAGCTCATTTCATACTCAATAAGCGTAAGGTTCCCTCCTGTACCCATGACCTCTTTCAAAACGGAGGAGTATCCTACACCAAAAAACAACCCGAAGTCCCCACATTAGAAGCTCTGGATATACGCCAGGAAATCGTAGATCAAATCGATATTCTGGAGTTTCCGCTGGACTCCCCCTTTCATCTCATCAAGGATCAGAGTCTTCGGGGAATCCAGGCCAGAGACCTGAAGAAGCATCTGGGTAAAAACGTGATCCTCCTCGGCTATCTGGTCACCGTCAAATACACCCGCACAGTGAAGGGGGATGTGATGAACTTTGGGACATTTCTTGACAGAGACGGGGATTGGATCGATACGGTACATTTCCCTCCGGTAGTCAAAAAACATCCCTTCAAAGGTCGGGCGATCTACCGGATCGAGGGAAAAGTAGTGGAAGAATTCGGCTTCTTCTCCATCGAGGTAAATGCACTGGAACGCATGGAATATTGGAATGCGGGGGATTGAAACAGGAAATTCAGTCCATTCAGCTCGATTGAGTTCTACACTTCTCCAGTATCATGGATTCGAAGCGTAAATCATTCTTTAAGATATCAAAAAAATCACGCAAAAATCGGCTACAGGCCTTCCGATCCGCTTCATCCATATAGCTATGAGCTGACTCCACCAACTGCCATACTATTTCCTCCTTGGCCAAAAACTCCTGCCGGACAAACTCCATCATTTCGGGGTCCCTACAATATCCCCTATATAGCCGATCCGTGACCTTCTCGATATCCACCAAGTTACTAACCTGTGCATAGGGAGGGTTGACCAATCCTGTCATGTCAAAGTCATACGCTAGGGGAACCACAGTACTCTGGTCCAGTTTCAAAACTTTTTCATTGTGTCGGTACATACTGGACCAGTCTGTATTTCCAATCAGGAACTGAAAAAAATCATGACGTACCACAGCTGTATCCTGCATGAAGGTTGGAATGATCCTGACATCTTCAAGGATTTCCCCACCGAATCTTTCCGCTACCAAATCGTCATCTTCTATGAAAAAGCCCAGCAATTCCACCTTCTCTCCTTTTTTGTCGTCCTCATTTTCCAAAGTCACTTTCAGCATGCGAGTCTGAAAAGTATAGGGACTCAACTCTTCATATAGCTTATAGCAAAGAAACTCTTTTGCTATAAAGCTGTCTGCATTTTTGACCCTGTTGCAGGGAAGCACCAACTTCAGGCTCTTATTCCCTTCGAAGACGGTTTCTTTGGCATGTTTTTTCTTGATTTTAACCCGAAGCGGAGGATAATAACAATTGTCTTTACGGAAATTCCCCCTTGTTCTCAAGTCAATGTCCACTGTATCCCAACTTCCCTCCTCACTTTTGTAAAGGAGAAAAGAATCCAAATAGGTTGAGTCATTGGTCTCACTCCTAAGCTCCTTGATGGAAAACTTCATTCTGATCTCCAGAGGTTCCTGGGAATCAAAGAGTGGATTAAGCGACTGTGAAAAGAGATTGCCTGCCAGCAAAAATAGAATTCCTGCAAATCCAATAATTTTTTTCATGATCGTATAGGGGTAAAAAGTCAACAAACCATAAGAAAAATACAAAACAAGTAGTTAATCAACAAAAAATCAGGAAGTTATATTTTCAAAACTCCTAATAAAAAAGCAATACCGAAAGTCAACTTAGTCTTCTTGTCTTACAGCTATTGGATCTGGTGCATAAGGCGCAGGGTAATTCAAAGCATATCCACCAACCGCAATATCCCCTAAAACCCTTAATCCGGCTACATGTGGAGCAGCCATAGAAGTACCCGTCTCAGTTCGATAGCGATTGTCTTTCCATGTCGATAAAACAGAAACGCCAGGAGCCGCATATTTGATCGGAGGGCCATAATGTGAAAACCAAGCTAATCTGTTCCTACTATCTATTGCCGAAACAGTGATAGTATAGGGTCCATTCACTCTTGCAGGACTAAAACTGTCTGCGGGCAGCCTGGAATTACCAGAGGCAATAGCCATATAAATCCTTCTTTTCTCCGATACACGGAGCACGGCTTCATCCAAGGCTCTACTATCATCAAAATCCCCAAAACTCAGGTTTGCTACATCTCCAGGAATACCTCTGACTCCTATATGTTCGATCCCTGCAATCAGACCAGAGTAAGTATATTCCGCCCAAGGACCAAAGAAAACCTTTACCGGAACCACTGGTACTCCAGCGGCGACACCCACAACTCCAAAGGAATTATCCAAAGCCCCGATTATCCCAGCCACATGGGTACCATGCCCATGTTCATCATCCATATTCCAATCCCTTTTCTTCTCATGATAGGCATCGAATCCTTTTTGAGTATTGACATTGAGATCCGGGTGGTCCAAATCAATCCCCGTATCAACCACAAACACTGAATTGTATCCTGAATAATGGACTGGCCCACCCACCCGCTTAATCCCCCATGGGACCACTTGTGTTGAGGGAGTTTCAGCGACTTCTTCTTGAAATGGAGGCCTGTCCTCCGGCCTGCCCAACAGTCCTTTTCGGTCCTGTTCTATAAATTTGACCTTGGGGTCCAAACGTAGGCTCTGGATTTTATCGGAGTCAATTTTTGCCACAAATGCAGACAGGGAAAGACTGTAGACTCGCAGAATATTCTCTTCAGCCAGTTGATGTTTTCTAAAAAAAGCAGAAACCTCTTTTCTCATAGCTTCCTGATCCAAGGCATAATCCTCCGTCTTTCTAAAGCTTAATCGGTTCTCGTGAAACACTACAATGTACTGATCCGGAATCGGAACGGCTCTTTGAGTAGAAACATGTTCTTGGTCTTCCGAAAGGACATTTTGGGAAGTTTCTATGGGCTCGCAAGCCAAAATGGACATAAAAGTAATCCCCAACAATCCTGAAAATCTCTTGCAGTAGGTGAAAAAAGCCATAACCCATTTTTTATAAACCAATATGCCAAAATACTCAATTTCAGGAACATGACACTATTTTCATTACTCCCCAATCGAAAAGACTAAAAGTATCCCACCTTCTATTATGCTATGACAGACTCCATTGAAAAAGGTGAAATTCAGGTTTATGCAACCCTTTCGGGATAATTCCCATCCATGTCAAAAACTCCTTCCGATGAAAAAAATCTTCCACTTCGCCCTAGCAATGATTTTTTTCCTTCAGTACCCATTGCTCGGCCAAACCAATTTTGACACCCCCTATTTTTGGCTTGGAAATGCGAGGGAAAGTTTGAAAAAATCAGACACTTCGGAAGTTATCAAATCATTGGAGAAGGCAATCGAGGCCGGACTTTTTTATGAAGAAGCGATCACGAATAGCAGATCCTTTCATTTTGTTTCTGAAAGGCCAGAGTGGCCAAGACTCCAGAAAGGGATTTTGGAAAACCAAAGCCGCCTTCAAAAGCCCGAAGCTTTGATCTTGGAGACAAAAGATATCCAAAGGTTTTGGGATGTTTTTCCATCTTTGGACGATGAACAAGCGGAAGACTTGTTTTACAAAAATTACATTTTGAAAGGCAGTAAGGGCTTACAAACTTTTTATCAGATACGAATGAATGAGGATATCCCCCTTTTCCTTCAGCGGATCCGGGAAAGGGCCCCTTATTATAAGTCCATCCAACCTATTTCTTTGGCATTTGAATCCATGAAGCCTGAATTTGTTGAAGCTGCCCAAAAACTTGACTCAATTTATCCTGAAGCTATTTTCCCTCCCATCTACTTATTAATGGGTAGCTTAAACAATGTGGGCACTGCAGATGGATTTGCAGGTATGCTCATCGGAGTGGAACATTTGAGCGTGGGATCAGAATCAGAGATAAGGCTGCTTTCCGGAATTGACAGAGAAATCGTATTTAAAGTTGAACAGACCGTCCCGATAATCTTTCACGAATACATTCATTTTCAACAAAAAAACAAGCCTGAAAAAACTCTTCTTGAATACAGTATCATGGAAGGTGCTGCTGATTTTTTGACCTGGTTGATCTTGGGAAAACACACAAATCCGGAAGTCTTTGAATTTGGGAACGGTCATGAAGAAAAGTTATGGAGTGAATTCAGTGCCTCCATGTATGGAGAAAATACCGATGATTGGTTATTCAACCTTCGGGACCCCAACACCGGCTATCCAGGAAACATGGGGTATTATGTAGGTTTCAGGATTTGCGAAAGTTACTATCAAAAGGCCTCTGATAAACAGCAAGCCATTCAAGACATTCTGGAAATCAAAGACTTTGAAGAATTCCTGCGAGAGAGTTCATATGCTGAAAAATTCCAGAAGTCAATCCATTCAACACTTAACTAGCGGGGTCTGGCTTCCCAAATTCTCATAAAGATCATATGAGCCATCCTTCGGGCATGTTCTTTGGCATAATCTGACACCTCTCCTTCAAAATATCGGTCAATGGTACTGAACCAGAGTTCGAGCCAGTTCCCAAAATGTGCCTGCTCTATACTATGGTTTACTGCAGCATCCACCTCCCGATGTACTTTTGTCGGGTTAAATTTCCCTGCACCGGGACCAGTTTGCAACAGGATCATTTCCCAAAAGTCACTCAGATGAATCAGGTGCTCTTCCCAATCCTCAACAATTTGATTGAAAATCGGACCTAAGGATTCATGTTCCCGCACTCTGTCATAAAACCTCCGTACCAAAAAATCAACTTCCTTTCGGCTTTTAATCTGAACTCTATCCACTTTAGTCTTTGGTTAATATTGGGGCAAGTACTTCTTTTTTTCCATCAATGTCTTTAGGAATTGGCAAACCCAAAATTTCACAAATCAAGGTATAGATATGCACGTTCTTAAAAGGAGGAATCGTCAAACCTGCTTTGATCTGTGGACCATTTGCATAGAAAATCCCCTGCATCTCTTCGTAATCCGGGCTGTATCCATGCTCCCCAAACACATCGGTTTTATTCATGGCCGACCGGTTTTGATAGCGGAACAATCCACGCTGATCGGCCAGATAATATCCCAAGTCTGGAAGAATCAACAAGTCTCCCATCAAGTCAGCATGCTGACTCAAATCCCGATAGTATTCCCCTTCTTGCACATCCACTACCTTAAAATTCTCCCCACTAGAGCCAATAATCCGGATTGCTTCCTCTTTGGAGTTTTGATCTTTCAAATAAACATGGGCCAAGGCTCCTGAATTGACTACTCGAGCATCAATTCCTTCCGTAAGCTGGTCCAAATTAATGAGTTGGTTTTTGGGGACATCCGCCATTCCATGATCGGAAACAATAATTACATTGACATCCAAATCCAGAGATTTCAAGCCCTCGAATAAGGCACCCAATTCATGGTCAAGTTGGGTGAGTGTTTTGGAGAGTTTCTCTTCATTCCCAGGTCCATAGCCATGTCCCACATCATCCATATCTGAAAAATAGAGTGTAATCATTCTAGGTCGATCAGGCTTTGGGAGCTGAAGCCATTCAAACACCTTGGAAATTCGGGTCAAATTTGAAACAGTTCCATCATAATCATAATAATAAGATGGGCGTATTCCCTGAATATCCGCCTCCGAACCCACAAAGAAATAACTGGCTGCCTTCATTCCATTTTGCTCTGCCAATACCCAAATTGGAGTTCCTCCATACCAAGAACCATCCGTGACTACTTCCCTATTGCTAATGGCATAGGTTTGGTCTTTTTGGGGATTGTAAAAAGAATTATCGACCAGACCATGGTGTTCTGGAAGCATCCCTGTGGCAATCGTATAATGATTTGGGAATGTTTTGCTTGGAAAGGAAGGAATCAGACCTTCTGCTGCTGTCCCCTTTTGGATAAAGCGACTGAGGTTTTCGGGATGAAATCTTTCTACATAGTCATACCGAAACCCATCCAATGAAATCAAAATCACATAGGTTTCTTTCTCTGCGGAGTCATTAGAGTTTTGCCCAATTGAGGCAAAAGGCAAAAGGAGAATGAACAGGCTAAAAAGGTAGCGGGACATAATCAAAATTTTATTTAATAAAGGTAAGTTTCCTTTTTCCTCAAGGCAATTGATCTAAGAATGAAAGTTTAACTTCGTCCAATAGATTTGGGGAAGAGTCACTTTTCCTACAGCTAAAAAAGCTGTATTTCACTTATTTTTGATTTAATTCAAAAAACCCAAAAATCCATCCAATGCGCTTCCTGTTCCTTTATTTGATTCCGCTCTTTCTGATTTCTGCCTGCAATACTGAAAAAAGCGAATTGTCCACCGAAATCGGAATTGATCCCAATCAGGTTCAGTTGAGCGATGAGCAATTACTCGACACGGTCCAGTATTACACCTTCCTCTATTTCTGGGAAGGAGCGGAACCCAACTCCGGAATGGCGCCCGAACGAATTCACATGGATGGCATTTACCCAGACAATGACCAACACATCATCACTACCGGTGGTACAGGAATGGGCTTGATAGGAATCTTGGGAGCAATTGAACGGGGATGGATCACAAAGGAACAAGCCTTATCACGCTTTGAAAAAATGGTGAGCTTTCTGGAAACAGCGGATCGCTTTCATGGCATTTGGCCTCATTGGCTGGATGGTCAAACCGGAAAGGTCAAACCTTTCAGTCAAAAGGACGATGGAGCTGATTTGGTTGAGTCTGCATTTCTGATGCAAGGTCTTTTGGCCGTGAGAGAGTATTTCAAAAATGGGAATGAAGTGGAACAGGCACTCGCCAATAGAATCGACACCCTTTGGAAGGAGATGGACTGGAGTTGGCATACCAAAAATGGTGAAAATGTACTTTATTGGCATTGGTCCCCAAATTTCGGTTGGGATATGAACTTTCCATTGGAAGGATACAATGAATGTCTGATCACCTACGTTTTAGCAGCTTCCTCTCCCTCCCACAGCATTGAAGCGGATGCCTATCATCAAGGTTGGGCTAGAAACGGAGGGATAGTCTCAGCCAAAGCAGGTGGGTATGGATATCCTTTACAACTCAAACACAATGGTGCCGAAGAGTTGGGAGGCCCTTTATTTTGGGCGCATTACTCCTATTTAGGCCTGAATCCAAAAGGCCTGAAAGACCGCTATGCTGACTATTGGGAAGAAAACCAAAACCAAACATTGATCAACAGAGCTTGGTGCATTGACAATCCAGGCAATTTCCAGGGATATGGGGAAAACCTCTGGGGTCTCACTGCCTCCTATTCCATCAATTTCTACAATGCACACCGCCCGGGAAATGACACAGGTGTTATCTCTCCTACTGCGGCAGTTTCTTCTATCGTTTACACTCCTGAGGAGTCTATGAAAGTCATCCGAAATCTCTATGAAAACTATGGAGAAAAGGTATTCGGACCCTATGGGTTTTATGACGCTTTAAGTCCCCAGCATGACTATTTTCCCAAGCAATATTTAGCTATTGATCAGGGTCCAATGGTGACCATGATTGAAAATTACAGAAGCGGGCTGGGCTGGAAACTGTTTATGAATGCTCCTGAAATCAAGGAAGGCCTTCAAAAATTGGGCTTTGAGTTTCAAGTTCCTTAAAAAGTTTTCTTCAGGTCCATTATACGTCAATCCTCATCAACCAATCTGTCTGAATCTCATCTCCGAAGGGAAAAGGATGTTCTCCGAATTTTCGTAGGCCATTCTTTTCATAAAATCGAATTGCCCGAGCATTGTGCTCCCATACCCCTAGCCAAACATATTTCTTATGATGTTGTCTGGCTACATCAAGTGCACTTTCCATTAAGGCCTTTCCAACTCCTGTTCCCAAATAATCTTCCAAAATATACAAACGGGCGATTTCAAGACTTTCAGGATCATGAATATCCGTCTGAGCAGGCACAAAATTGACCTTACAATACCCAGCAATCTTCCCCGCGATTTTCAAAATCAAAAATAAGGAAAACGGGTTGGCCATTTCCTTTTCAAACGCTTCCTCTGTAAAAGCTTCCTCCATATACGCCCGGACATTCTCAGGCTTATTGCCCTCAGTAAAAGCCTGTACAAAAGCTGCTCTGGCCACCTCTACCAACTCCTTTAAATCGGACTTTTCAGCCACCGAAATAGTATACTCCATGTATTACTTTGATGATTTATTCAAAATTTTCAGGGCCACATCAATCTGGGAGTCCGGAAATTCTCCCAAAATCGCCCTGTACTCCCCGCTGGGATGAATCACTACAAAACTCCTGCAGGGATAAGGATATTTAAAAAACTCCTTCTCGAATATCCCCTCCGGGTCCTCCTGCCACTCCATGATTCCTTTATACTTTTCCAATCCATGGGGATTCTTAAAAAGATAAACCGGTTCAACAGCATTTCTCTTTTCAGTCCATTTCAACAAACTTTGATGACTCTTTTTTAGGAAAGAGGGTTTGATATGTTGTCCTGTGGAATTGCATTCATCTTTTCCGGGATAAAATATAACCACCAAGGATTTCCCATTAACTAATGCGGACTGCATCCCGGTCTTTTCATAAAAAATCTCGGGATCTACCTTTCCAAAAGGCATCCTGTAAACAATGATTTTCTCTCCCGGGTTTTCGCCCGGAACTCCAAAATAAGGCCCCTCTATGATTTTCTTTTCAAAAGCCTCTCTTCCAATGACTCTTCCTAATTCATCCTTATAAACAGTTTGTGAATATGCACCGGTTACACTGATTACAAGGAAAAAAAAGAGTATTGGAAACTTCATTGGTTTGACTTTTCCGCAAGGTAATTAAGAGAGGATTGAGTTAGAAGAACTTGGGCAGTTCCTGCTAAAAAAACCTTCCTGCTCTCATTCGATCAGCCACAAAAAAGCCTCCCAGAAGGAGGCTTTTAAAAACTGCTCAATGATCTTTTAAAGGAGATTAAATCCGCCCTTTAATAGAATCAGAGAATTTTCATTGATTCCCGAACCTGGAAGAATCTCCATTTTCTCTGAGGTTTTTCTGCCGACCTGAACTGGAACGGCCTCAATTTCATAACCTCCTTCGATTTTTCTTTTTTGAACGATTACCTGATAGCCCTCTTCGGTTTCGATTACAGCTGTGACTGGAAGGGACCATCCTTCTTTGGGATCCAAGGCAATGGAAGCTTCCACAAACATACCCGGCACGACCTTGCCTTCTACTGTCTTTTCATCAAAATCACCATGTACTTTTACAACCCGCTGCTCATTTACAGACTGGCTGATGAGGTGGACCTCTGCTACATGTTTTTCTTGGGGAGAATCAGGTAGATTAAATGTGATTTTTTGTCCCTGTCTGAGGTTAATGGCATCCTTTTCAAACACACTCAATTCCAAATGCATACGTTCCCTGTTGATGAGGGTAACCGCCTTGCCAGAGGCCGGCACAAACTGACCCGGAACCACATGTACCATATCCACAAATCCCGAAACCGGGGAAAGTACAGGGACTCTCGTACGGATAGACTCAGCTCTTAATTCATCGGTATTAATGTTGATCAAATTCAATTGTTTTTTCAAACTTTCGGTTTTGGCAAGCATGGCCTGATAATCCGCTTCAGCCTTCAGGTAATTTTTTTCAGCTGCAATTTGCTCATTGAAAAGCGTCTTTTGCCTTTCAAAATCTGCTTTCAGGTAATCAAGCTGGCTTTTTGCTTCCAAAAAATCCTGCTGTAATTTGATAATATCCGGGTTTTCCAAGTAGAACAGGACCTCTCCTTTTTTTACTGGCTTACCTTCGATCAATTTCAGTCCAACCACATAGCCCCCGAAATAAACGGAGACTTCCTGAAGGCCTTCTACAGGAACCTGTATCATTCCCTGTACAGGTAAATCCTCGGCAAATACATCATCCATCACATGTCCCCACTCCATTTTCATCGTTGCAAACTGTGCATCGGTCAGGATCATTTCAGTATCCGCTCCAGTTCCGACCTCAATTGCACCGGATTCATCATTGGCCGTTTTACCACAATTGGTCAAAAGTATGATCAGTCCTAGGAAAAGTAGGCTAGTTATTTTGTTTGAATTTTTCGCTTCCATCAGTTGATCAGGTAGTTAATTTCTAAGATAGTAAGTTGATAAGAGTGTCTGCTTTGTAAATATTGAAGGGTGATAGAACGTGAGTTTTCTATCAGTTGAACGAATTGAAGAAAGTCGATTTCACCTTCCTGGAAAGAGCGCCTGGCCTGCTCCATTAATTTGGCGGAAAGCTCCTTTCCTTCTTCTTCGTAGTAGGAAATCACCTTTTGGTTTTGAGCCAGCTGATATTGAAGCTGTTGGTATCTGTTTTCCAGTTGATTTCTATAGTGTTCTCCTTCAAGCTCTAATTGCTGTTGATCCAAATTCGCCGCTCTGGCTTGGGATTTTTGTGCACCAAAAAACAATGGAATAGACATCCCCGCCTGAAATCCCGGGTATACCTGAGCATTGGGTCCGGGGTTGGTTCCTCTGAACAAATCCAAATGAAGGTCTGGGAGGAGCTTCCGTCTTTCTACCTGAACTTGGTGCTCTGCCCGTTGAATGGAATTTTCGAGATACATGACTCCCGGGTGGGTATCCAAGTTTTCTGAAAACTCAGGAACAAGTTCAAGCTCTTCCTCTGATAGTACCAGATCATTTTCAGTATTCAGCAATAATTTCAACTGTTCCAGCGCGACGCTTGCCTGCTGGCTGGCCTCATCTTTTTTGAGGGCAATTTCTCTTTGTTTGCTGTCTGCGGTCAATTTCTCAAGATAATTGCTTTCTCCGGTCTCAAACCTTCTTTGGGAAGCTTTGGAAAAGCTGCCATAAAGTGAATCCAGGTAAGAATAATGACTCTCGAGATTGTTCCAGTAAACTGCTGTCACAAATGCCTTGCTGACCTCTGCCCTGAGTTGTCTCAATTTCAATTCCAGGTCAGATTCCATCATCAGGGCTTGATCTTGTAGGACTTTTTTCTGTGAACTGTAGAGAGAAGGAAATGCAAAATTCTGCCTTGCTCCCCAAACTCGGTTATATACCCCGTTTTCTGCTATATCGTTTTTATCATAGCCATAATACACAGTGGTTTTCTCAAGATTGTAGCCAGCTCCTGTTCTAGCATTGGCTGCATCCAATCCCCTTGAAGCCGCTTGAATCTGAAGGTTTTGTTGTTCTGCTATCCTTAAAGCTTCCTGTAATTTCAGTGGAGCAGGACTTTCCTGAGCCATTGAAAGGCTGGAAAAACCCAAAACCAGTAACAAGCTCAGCGCAGTTTTATTGGGCACCAAAGATTTCCCTTTTCCTTTAAACAACACATACAGAACCGGTAAGACCACCAAGGTCAGTAGAGTCGCTGAAATCAGTCCCCCAACCACAACTGTGGCCAATGGTCGCTGAACTTCCGCCCCGGCAGACTGGGAAATTGCCATCGGCAAAAAGCCCAAAGCAGCAGCAGATGCGGTCAACAATACTGGACGAAGACGCTCTTTTGCCCCAATCAACACCAATTGTCTAATGTCAGTGTATTTAGATTCCATAGATTTGAAATGCTCGATCAATACAATCCCGTTCAGTACAGCGATACCAAAAAGAGCAATAAATCCAACACCGGCAGAAATACTGAAAGGCATGTCCCTGATCCACAACAAAAGAACTCCTCCAATTGCTGAAAGTGGAATAGCTGTATAGATCATCAAGGCATCCCGGGTAGATGAGAAGGCGAAATACAACAGGAGAAAAATCAAAACCAACGCGATTGGAACGGCTATCATCAATCGGTTTCTGGCCTGTTGAAGGTTTTCAAACTGCCCTCCATAATCAACCCTGTAGCCTTCTGGAATATTAATTTGATTGGCTATAATGGCTTGGATATCATCCACCACCGACTGCAAATCTCTGTTTCTCACATTGACCCCTACCACTATTCTTCTTTGGGTATTGTCTCTGGAGATTTTTGCAGGACCCTTGGTATAAGAAATCTTAGCCAGTTCAGACAGTGGCACACTTCCTCCATTTGGTAACTGAATTGCAGCCTGCTCCAAGTTTCGGATATCTTTCCGATATCCCTCCTCAAACCTAACCACCAGGTCAAATTGTCTTTCACCTTCAAACACCGTCCCTGCAGCCAAACCGGCAAAGCCCATGGTCACCACTTGGTTCAGATCTGCGATATTCAACCCATATTTGGCAATTTTGGCTCGGTTATACTCGATCTTCATCTGAGGCAAGCCGTCCACTTTTTCAACAATAATATCAGCCGCACCTTCTACCCCCTGAATCGCTGCCTCTATTTCCTCTGCGGTATGCAGCAATACATCCAAGTCCTCACCGAAGACCTTGATCGCCAAATCAGCACGAACCCCGGTGATCAACTCGTTAAATCTCATTTCGATTGGCTGGGTAAACTCATAATCCAGACCCGGAATCACGTGCAAGGCTTCTTTAAATTTCTCTGCAAGTTCATCTTTGGTCTCTACTGTAGTCCACTCGCTCGGTGGATGTAAAGTCACGATCACATCCGCCTCCTCCATGGACATGGGGTCGGTGGGAATTTCTGCAGCACCAATTCGTGTCACTACCTGATTCACTTCGGGAAACTGCTTAAGAATTCGCTCAATCTCCGTCATGGTCTCTACGGTATTGGTCAAAGTTGTCCCGGTTTTAAGTACGGGTTGAATCACAAAATCGCCTTCATCAAGGGTTGGAACGAACTCTGCTCCCATACTGGAAAACAAAATAATCGCACCTACCAAAAAGCCAAAAGCCGCAGTAAGGACAATTTTTGTGTTATTCAAAGCCCAAGTAATCGTAGGCTCATAGACCTTGTTCAATTGCTTGATCAATCGAACTGAAATGTTTTTGGGCCCTTGAGGAGTGGTCTTTAGAAATATGGAAGAAACAACAGGAACATAGGTCATCCCCAAGATCATGGCCCCGATCAAGGCAAAGCTAAACACCTCAGCCATTGGCCGGAACATTTTTCCTTCTACGCCTGAAAGTGAAAGAATCGGAATAAATACAATGATGATGATGATTTGCCCAAAAATCGCCGAATGCATCATCTTGGATGCACCAGTAAAGGAGATTTTATCCTTTTCTTTTTGCTTTTCTCCTCGAGCCAAGGTGTGAAATTTCTCATCTGCCTTGGTAAACTGAAAGGCTATATACTCCACTATAATTACGGCACCATCTATAATGATTCCAAAGTCAATCGCTCCCAAACTCATCAGGTTGGCATCCACCCCAAATATGTACATGAGGGAAAGCGCAAATAACAATGCAAGTGGAATCACAGAGGCTACTACCAATCCTGAACGAATATTCCCCAGAAGCAGAACAACTACAAAAATCACAATCAAACAACCCAGAATCAGGTTTTCGGCAATAGTGAAGGTGGTACGTCCAATCAATTCCGAACGGTCCAGAAATCCGTTGATGACAATTCCTTCGGGAAGGCTTGGTTTGATTTGTTCCAATCTTTCATTTACCCGGTCTATGGTACCTTTTGAGTCTGCTCCTTTGAGCATCATCACTTGCCCAAGGACTTTTTCTCCCTCCCCATTAGCCGTGATCGCACCAAAACGATTGGCATGGCCAAAACCGACTTTTGCAATATCCCGGATGTAAAGAGGAGTGCCTTCCCTAGTCTCCACCACTATGTTTTCAATATCTTCCAAGCTGGTTACTTGACCTTCCCCTCGAATGAAAAAGCTTTCATTGGTCTTTTCGATATACCCCCCGCCAGCAATGGAATTGTTTTGCTCAAGTGCTGAATAAACCTCCATCAGGTCAATCTCCATAGCCTTCAATCGCTCGGGATTGATAGCCACTTCATATTGCTTCAAATATCCTCCCCAGGTATTTACCTCCACAACACCCGGGATCCCTGAAAGCTGTCTTCTTACCACCCAGTCCTGAATGGTTCTCAGGTCCGTGATCGTATACTTATCCTCATACCCCGGTTCTACATCGATGACGTATTGGTAAATCTCTCCCAAGCCTGTGGAAATCGGCCCCATAAATGGCTGGCCAAATCCGGCTGGGATACTCTCTTGGGCAATTTTGATCCTTTCGGCTATCAGCTGTCTGGGCAAATAAGTACCCAAATCTTCCTCAAAAACAATGGTGACTACAGAAAGTCCGAATTTGGAAACTGATCTGATTTCCTTAACTCCGGGTAAGTTGGCCATCTCCAGTTCAACTGGATAAGTCAAGTATTTTTCTACATCCTCTGTAGCGAGGTTTCTTGAGGTGGTAATTACCTGAACCTGGTTATTGGTCACATCAGGTACAGCCCCAATGGGCAAATGACTCAGGGAATAAACCCCAAAGCCAATCCAAATGGCTATAAAAACAAAGATGATGAGCTTATGCCCGATACTCCACTGAATAATCCGATCTAGCATGGGAAACTGGAAAATTTATACACAAAGATCCAATCGAAAGCTTATCCTGCCCTTAGTGCTTTCTTAAGATTTGCTTAAAATATCCTCCTCAAAAAATAATGTAAAAGAAGTTCCTTTTCCCTTTTCACTCTGTACTTCCACCTTGATACCGGATTCCAAAGCAAGCTTTTTGACAATGGCAAGTCCCAAGCCTGTTCCGGGAATCACCTCCTCTAATACATCTGGCTCTCGATAGAATGAATCAAAAATCTTCTCCAAAGACTCCTTCCCTATCCCTCTACCTTTATCTTCTACTGAAATGAAGGGGTGCCCTTGATGAATACCCACGCTGACCACTACCTCTGTATCCTCCTTGGAGTATTTTAGCGCATTTTGAATCAGATTATTCAAAATCATACTCAGGCTTTTCTCATTGATTTGTACAAAAACCGGAATTTGAAGGTAAGACTTGAACAGAACCTTCCTTCCACTATCCCGAGATGCCTTCAGGGTGGTCTCCTCAGTAAAGGAATGAAGCTCCACCTCTTCAAGGAATTCCTCTCCTCCAACTCCCACTCGAGCCAAAGCCAACAACTGGTCAATCATTGCTGACATCCGGTCAATACTTCCCAATGCGGTCCCGATCTTTTCGATGTATTCCTCCGAAGTTCGGGGTTTCCGCACCAGCACTTCCAAAGTACCTCTCAGTACAGCTAATGGAGTCCTTAGTTCATGGGATGCATCCGAAGTAAACTGCTTTTCGCGAACAAGAGCCTGTTCCAACCTGCTCAGCAATTCATTTATAGACCGGGTCAACTGCCCAATTTCATCATTTTGCTCAGGAAGAGGAACTCGCTCATTAAGGTTGGACTGACTGATCTGATTAGTCTTTTGGATAATTTTCTGAATAGGTTCAATGCTCTTTCCTGCCAGATATTTCATGGTTAGAAAAAGAGAAACCAAAATCACCGGATACAACAAAACCAAGATATTTCTCAAGTTGGTCAGGAGCTCCCTGGTATCGTCAAAGGATTGGGCAACCAGCAAATACCCTTCGGTTTTGCCGGCATAGCGCAAAGGAACCTGCATTTGACGTACCTCTCTGCTACCGGTTTTTAAGGTCCAGGCTTCTTTGGTGCCTGCCCTTTCGGGATAAAAGCTCAAATGATTTTCTCCCAAATTGGGAGATCTATCCATAGACTTTCCTTCCAAATCCACGATTTCGATAAAAATTGGATTTAGCTGAATTTGACTATGCTCCTGTTCCTGCCATTCATCTTTATTGAGAAAACGTATTTCCCCATTCACCAAAAAAATCTCATCACTGTGCTCTTCCACTTCAAGCAGGAGTTCCCTGTCTTGTGAGTGAACTACCGTATAGCTCACCACAAAATAAATGATCCCAAATACCACCAAGATAATCAGGGAAGTCACCCAAGTGAGCCTTCTGGCAAGCCGTTCTTTATAGGAAGTAGTCATAGTTCCTTAGCCATATATCCTACACCTCTAATGGTCTGAATAAAATCTTCTTCTTTTTGCAGATCGAGTTTTTTTCGCAGTGAATTGATATAAACATCGATTACCCCTGTATTGTATTCGAAATGGATATCCCAGACACTTTCAATGATTCTGGTTCGGCGACACACCTTGTTTTTGTTGCGCATCAAAAACTCCAATAGAGCAAACTCCTTTTGTGTCAGAGTGATCTCCTCCTCCCCTTTGAATACCTGATGTCGGTCAGGATAAAGCGTAATTGGACCCAAGGTAAGTTTTTCAAGGGACTCACCCTGATCTCTAAGCTGCACCCGGATTCGAACCAGCAGCTCCTCAAAGTGAAAAGGCTTTTTGATGTAATCGTTGGCACCAGACTGCAAACCAAAAACCGTCTCGTCAACGGTATCCTTAGCAGTTAGGAAAATTATCGGAGTAGTGGGAAATTCCTTTCGAAACTGTCGGGTCAATTCAATTCCACTCAAGCCCGGAAGCATCCAATCCAGAAGCAATAGATCATAGTTGCCACTTAGAGCCATTTCCAGCCCGGTTTTTCCATTTTCGGCAACATCCACCGCATAGGACTCCTCTTCCAGCCCTTGCTTTAGAAAATTTGAAATCCCGGGTTCGTCCTCTACTACGAGAATACGCATAGTATCTTCAGTTAATCAATTGCCTCTATTTTTAGGATTTTCCATCCATCGATTTCTTCCATGACCTCCCAATTCCCATATCCTTGGAGGTCTGGCATTTTCTTTCTGGATTTTGCAATCCAAACTCCCTCCTGGTTTTTCTTCTTCAAAATCCAATCAGGGTCACTCTTTAAATTAATCAAAAAATCCTTCCAGTTTTCGTCCCGCTGAAACTGTGTTTCCCTATTCAATCCTTCATCTCCATCATATATGGACAAAATCGGCCTTTCGGTCCTAAATGGCACAGAAGGCAATCTTTTATCATAAATCACAATTCTTTCAGTATCCTCGGTATGCTCTTCAATCCAGTCCACTACCCTTCGGGTATCATTCCCTACCCCCGGATTTTGGCTGAAAAAATAGGTAGACATGGCCGTGATCCCCATGGTAAACATCCATGCACTGATGATCACCCTGTCCGGACGACGGATTCCCGACAAAATCAAACCCACTAACAAACAGATCAATATAACGCCCAAAAAGAGGAATTTATAGCTCAGGACTATTCGCTCATCAATGTAAGGGGCCAGAAAAAGGCCAACTAGGATTAGAATCTGGAAGCCCAACTGCGCACGTTCCCACCTCTTTTGAGAGGTTTCGCTCAACTGATCCCAAACTGATATTGCCCCCAAAGCCAGCCCACTGAAAACCGGTAATATATACAGGATTAGCTTGGATTGACTAATAGAAAAGAACACTACCGGTAGGCAAACCCATGCCAAGAAAAAAGATATCAGATTTGTCTTGTCCCTGAAAAACAGCTTAGTCTTGGTAAGCAGCACCAAAAACCAAGGAAATGCAGCTCCTACCAATATCACCGGATAAAACCAAAATGGCTGGGACCGGCTAAATGTATCCGTTGCAAAACGCTGAATGGTATGCTTGAATACGAAATAGTCCAGGAATTGGGAATCTTCAATAAACAAGGCCACAAACCAACCTAGCCCCAATGTCAAAATTAATAGCAGACCAAATAAAGCGGTTAGATTAAAAGCTGGTTTTTGGGATTTTTGGAAAAGATGATAAATCCACAAAACCACAGGCACGATCAATACCACTGGCCCTTTCGTCAAAAAACCCAAACCCAAAAACAAATAAGTTAAGATAAGCTGATGGGACTTTTTGTCCTGCAAATACGCGAACCAAAAAGTAAGTGCTGCCAAAATAAAAGTTGCCAAATAGGCATCAGTGGTCAATGCCCTTCCCCCTATAATTACCACTGGAAAGGATGCATACAGCATAGCTGCCATAAAAGATTTTCTGGTATCCTTGAACAGCAGCATTCCTATCCTATACACCAAGAAGATCTGAAGTAGAATGGCAATCTGTAGAAAAAACCGGGCAGCAAAGGGACTCACTCCAAAAATCTGATAGGAAACTGCCGTAATCCAATAGGTCATTGGAGGCTTGTGATAGTGGTAAATCCCCATTAGCTGTGGATGCATCCAGTCCCCACTTTCAAGCATCTCTTTTCCGATTTGGGCATACCTAGCTTCACTAGACTCTGTCACTGACCAGGAATTGAGATTAAAGAACAGAACAAATGCTGTCAAGCCCAGAAGCAGGCCTACTCTATACTTTTTTATCCTTTCCAAGTAAGTCAACCTGATTTCATTTTGCGGTCCAAAATGGATCATAATATTTCGAATATAAACCAAGAGCCCAAATCCCTGTCCAATAAAGAGCACAGCGTCGGCCCGGAAAATTGCATAGGAAGCAATCATCACAGCACCCAAGGTACTGATATACCAGAAACTCAAAGGGAAATAGGATTCCTTGTGCTTTTCCGCCTGATACCATTGGACCAAAAACCGGGCTGTAAATACCAGCTGACCCAAACTTCCCCAAGTCAAGAGAACATAGTCAATTTCCGGATTGTCCAGCATTCGAAGTAAATCAACGTGCTGAAACAAAAACAGATACAGAAAAAACAAGGGTGGAAGGACTAGAAAAAACCACCTGATGGGCAGAGGAAATCTGGTCCATGCATTTTGCAACTGAAGATTACGGATATAAACGAAATACCCGATCACCTGCCCTCCTACAATGACTATATCCTGGCGAAAGGTCCCATATGCCATCAGGAGAAAGGAGGCAACCAAACTCAATTGCCAGAAGATAACCGGAGACAAGACTTTCCCTTCCTTCTCTGATTTGATGAGCTGGATCAGAAATCGGGCAGAAAAAAGCCCCTGAGCCAAAAATCCCAATCCCAATAGCCCCCAACCCTTCATGATTGTTCTTGGTTGTGAAGTGGATTATCCGAAGATTCTATGCGGTAGGAAATGTTTCTTTTCATCATCCAGCGCACTGCAAGGGTATCCATCAAAGGAGAAAGCAATCTGTTCCAAAGGTTAAACTTGCTTTTGCCTGTTGTTCGGGGAAAGTGGGAAACCTGGATTTCTATCAACTTCCCTCCCTTCATCAAAACCAAGGCAGGAATGAAGCGGTGCATCCCAACAAAAAACGGCAAAGACACAGCCAAATCCCTCCGCAAGATTTTCAATGGGCAACCTGAATCGTGGACCCCGTCATGTAGCAAGGAATCTCTAAACCAGTTGGCAAAACGGGAAGAAAACCGCTTCATCAAGGTATCTTTCCTGTTAGCGGCACGATTGCCCATCACCAGATCGTAGGAATCCAGATAGGGTTCAAATTTCAAAAAATCCATCGGACTGGTCTGTAGATCTGCATCGATATAGCCTACCCAATCCGTCTTTGCTTCATCAAATCCAGCTTTAATTGCAGAACTCAACCCTCGGTTACTTTCAAATGAAATGTAGTGAAATCGGGAGTCTTGCCTGCACAGTTCCCGGATTCTATCCAAACTTGAATCCTTGGAGCCGTCATTGACCACTAAAACTTGGGCTTCAAGTGTGGTTTCCTTAAAATAAGGGATAAAAGCATCCAATAAACCCGGAATTGCTTCCTCTTCATTGTATACCGGAATGATGATGCAAATTGCTGCCATTGGCTGTTTGTAATTCAGGCAAAATTCAAATTAACCCAAAAATATTCTTTTTAATAACCCTTAAAGTTTTCTTAAAATTTACCCTCCAAGGAAGCACTCACCACCCCTACCATACTGTCGGCAGTACCATAATACAACAGCCACTTTCCTTCAAAGTAGACCAGACCCTCCAAAAAAGTAGTCCCTTCCGGATATTGTCCAGACTTTTCGAAAGGCAGAGTTGGCTGAATAAAAGGCTCATCTACCCTGTCCAAAAGTTTCCAAGGCTCCTCAGAATCGAACAAGGCCTGTCCACCGGTATAAACCCTATTTCCCAGGTTTTTGACCCCTACCTGCTGTGAATTACCCGCATTGTACAAGACCACGATCCCATTTTGGGTCAAAATTGGAGGAGGTCCAGCCTCCACCAACCAGGAATCAAAATATCCGGGCCTTGGACTCAAAACAGGGATACGGTTTCCTTCGTGATTTTCTACAGGTTCCCAATTAATCAGATCTTCTGAAGTAGCCAACCAAATATGGGGTACTCCATAATACATCCAGTATTTTCCATTGATTTTTGCTGCAACAAGCCTTCCTTCTTTCAGTATGGTTACAATTGCACCGGATTTGGATTCACTATTATGATACTTCCCGTTTTTCCAATCTTGAAAAATCGGCCCATGCTTCTCCCAGTTTCTTAAATCCCGAGAGGTGGCCACTGCCAACCTCGGAACATCCCTATTCCATTGTGTATAAGTAAGCACGTACAAACCATCCTCAGTCTCCACTATTCTGGGGTCTTCAGTACCTCCTGTCCATTCAAATTCCTTTTGTCCATCCTCAGCGGGATAAAATATCGGCTCTTTTTCTCTGGAAAAATTAAAACCATCCTCTGAAATGGCTAAGCCCAACCTAGAGGTATGCCCTCCTATTTCTTTTTCTCCAAGTTTCTCTTCCGCTCGATACAATACATGGACCTTGCCATCTTTGACTATAGCTGCCGGATTAAAGGTCGCCATGGATTCCCAAAACACCGTCCTTCCGGTCATAGGGTCAGAAAAAGTTGATTGGGACTGAGGTGCAAGGATTGGACTTGCGTTTTGGGGCCTTTGAAATGGTCCTAACATCCAGCTTTTATCCTGTGAACACACCTGAAAAACCTGAAATAAAAAGAAAGAGAAAAGGAATGCTTTTTTCATACAGCAAGTTTAACTAAAAAATCATCAACCTTTACCCATGAAAAAGCCCTCCTTTTAGGGAGGGCCTGAGGTTATGCATATTCCGCAATCGCTCTATGTTTGGTTTTCTTTTTTCTGGAGGCTTTCTTTTTGCGTTTGTTCCACCAAATCAACGTTCCCGTCACCGGCAAGGAAGTAGCAATCAAGCAGGCTAAAAACCACAGAAATTTGGTGAACTGTCCAAATATTTCTCCTGTGTGAAGGCTTTTAACAGATCTGCCGATTTGCTGACGGAAAGATTGGTCTGAAAACAGATTTGATTCCTGGATAGCTAAATCTGTTTGTGAAAGAGACAACTGATCTGCACCAGACCTGGCAAAAAACCCAGTCCTATATTTACTTACTGAAATGGGTTCATAGGCGTCTTTTGGCAAGGAAATGCGCAGATTGCCGGGATAACTCAGTTCCGCATTGGCATTGGACACCACCTCATCCAAGGAAAACTCAAAAGCTTTTCCTACTGGTTCTGACTTTTCCTCTACTGCCTGTTTGGAATTGGAGGGGGGCGCTTGATAGGTATCCCAGGTCTTTTGCCAGCCTTCCCTATACCATTGGAAGGACCAAAACGGGCCTGTAACGGACATCAGAAACAAAGCTAGTAATGAATAAAAGGCCAAAGTATTGTGCAGATCATGGTTTACCCTTTTCCAGTTGGCAGACCATTTCACTTTCATCCCTTGCTTCCAGTTTTTAACTTTCTGGGGAAACCAAATCACTATCCCGGTAAGAACACCCAGCAAAAACAAGCTTGTAGCGATTCCATTGATCAATCTTCCCAAATCCCGGTTACCCATGCTCTCTAAGATCGGAGTCTCTATCCGGTCCAGCAACAGCCATCTATGAAGGGAAAACATATATCCCATAAACTCCTCAGCTTTTGTTCGCTCAGAATTGGAACCGAGAATTTCAGCGGTATAAGGATTGACAAAATAGGTGGTTCCTCTCCCTTTTTCCCCTTCTTTCAAGGCGGAAAACTGAACAGTCCTTCCGGGGGAATTAGACACAAAAACTGAATTCACCTTGGCGTTGAGTTGGGTCTCTAATCCTTCTTTCAATTCATCCAAGGAGATTGGCGTAGTTCCTTCCTCCACAAAATACCGCTCGGAGTCAGCCCATTCCCGGATTTCAGTATTGTAAACATAAATAGTCCCGCTTAAACAAACAGCTATAACCACAAGGCCTGAAACCAAACCGGCGTATAGGTGAACCTGATTAAAAATATTCCGAGTTTTTTTCCAAAAAGAAGATCCCTTGGTCATGTTAATTTTATTTAGACTGATTCAAAATTAATACAGGATTTTCAAATTCACACAAGGATTCCGGAAAAAAATCATTGAATCTGAAAATTCCAGATTCGGTCAAACTAGAGCATTTAATTCCTGTGAAAAAAAACAGGAAGTCCTTACCTTGTAGCATTCAAATCACCCTTCACATGAACTTCAAATCGCTTGCATTTTTCCTTCTTTTAGGACTGCTCTCCTTCTGCTCTACTCCCAAAAAACCACTTCCTGAGGTAGATCAAGAATTCAAAACTGTTCTGGATGCCCATGGAGATTGGGCTAAATGGGTGAATGCAAAGGCTTTTTCCTACACGCTTTTTCATGAAACGAACCTGACCCAGGAAAATCATTTCTTTAACCTGGGATCGAGAAAAGGGAGGATAGACGCTGCCAACTTCCAAATCGGTTTTGATGGGGAAAAAGTATGGATCAGTCCAAACAGAGCTGCTTTCCAAGGCCCATCCGTTCAGTTCTACCATAACCTATATTTCAATTTTTTCAGCATTCCCTACATTTTCACCGACGCTGGAGTGAAAGTCACAAAAACCGAAAACCGAACACTCAATGGCAAAAGCTATGACACTTTCAATGTGGGTTTTGAAGACAATGTGAAAGGATTCAACCCCAAGGACACGTACATCATGCTTGTGGATCCAGAAACTCATCGATTGGAATGGGTGCTATACAATCTCACCTTTTTCAATACCCCAGACACAAGTCTAAGTGCAATGAAGTACGAGGATTATAGAAATGCCGATGGTTTGGTATTTCCCAGACTATTGACGGCTTACTTGCTGGAAGGAGATTCTACCACAAAAATCAGATCTCAGGTGAGTTTCGCAGATGTGGTTTTAGCTGAGGATGAACTCAAGGAGTCCCTCTTTGAGATGCCCGAAAAATATGCAGTGCTAGCGAATTAAGGGACTAGATTACTTTTTTGATGGGTACATTCCTATAAAGTTTCCCCCTTGACATATTAATTTTGGTTATGGTAAAAAGACTTTTAAAAATTCAAGATGCTGATTGGGTGAAAAAAGTAACTGCTTGGCGTCAGATCAAAGATGTGCTTTTCATCGGGATAGGGGTAGTCATGGCCAGCATTGGCCTGAAGGGATTTCTGCTACCAAACGGATTCTTTGACGGAGGAGCAATGGGTGTTTCGCTGCTATTGGAAATCCTGACCCCGCTCAACCTTTCCATCCTGATCATTTTGGTCAACCTCCCTTTTATCTATCTGGGATACAAACAGCTTTCCTTCTGGTTTGCAGTGAAAAGCACGATTGCCATCCTAACTCTGGCTTTGCTGGTGCATTACATTGAATTACCCGTCATTACTGCCGATAAATTACTGATTGCGGTATTTGGGGGATTCTTTCTGGGAAGCGGAATAGGATTTGCCATCCGGGGCGGTGCAGTGATCGATGGCACGGAGGTTCTGGCCATTTCTGTCTCCCGAAAATCAAGTTTAACGGTAGGCGATTTTATTACTGTATTTAATGTCTTCCTGTTTATTGTAGCAGCCATTTTTGTAAATCTGGAAACCGCCATGTATTCCATGCTCACTTATTTTTCCGCATCCAGAATGGTCGACTTCCTAATCAATGGGGTGGAAGAATACATAGGGGTCATGATTATTTCCGACTATTCTGACGAAATAAAAAACAAAGTTACCTATGATTTGGGCCGTGGCGTAACCGCCTTCAGAGCTGCAGGTGGTTTTGGAGAAAAGGCCAAAAACCCGGATCGGAATGTTTTATTTACTGTGGTTACCCGTCTGGAAGTCACAAGAGTACTTACGGAAATCAACAAAGTCGACCCAAAAGCCTTCGTGATTCAATACCCGATCAAGGACACAAAAGGAGGAATGATTAAGAAAAGGCCATTGCATTAGGAAATATCAATGGTCCATTTTCAGAATGGGCTTTATTGATCATTGAACATTGAGTTTATAATTTGAATATTGATACTTAATAATACTATCCAGCCAACCTTTTCCAGAGCTAAAATCTCTACAAACCTGTAATTTTTCAAAATTGGAGTTTTTTGTTCCTAAATAAGAAGAGAACCATTTTAAAGGTTTTATGAAACCAGTTAATTTCTAATTCAATCCAATTGACTAAAAAGAAGCTCAATTATTAACCGCGTTTTATCCGCCTGCTTTTGAGCTTCTAATAATTTTGACAAAGATTGCACATAGTTCCCCTGATTCTCTCAACAGGATCTCTCTGGGGCCTTTCGCTCCCAACCCTGTATAGCACAAAATTTTCAGACTGGACCTTGATTCCTTAAGCTCTTTAAGTACAATCCCATTTTTGTGGATAAAATCCCTTCTACTTTCCGCTCCTTGGGCCTCACCATAATTTAAGCATGCACCAGTAGACGAGCGAATCAATTGATTTTTCAAATGGTTTTCAGCAAAGGTATTGGTCAAAGAATTACAAAACTTGATCGAGTCTCCAGCAAACCGGACCAATCTTTCCTCCAGATCATATTTCATAAAAAATTAAAAAAGTCCATTTGAATTTAACTCAAATGGACTTTTTCTCAAAATATCTATTCTCTGATTTAAAAGTTCTTGTTCATTGATAATTGAAAATTGTCCATTGAACATTATTAAATGCTCAATTATCAATTAACTGACTCAATTTTCAAGTTAACTGGTATTTAACCCAAACGGGCTTTTTCTCAAAATATCTTCTACTCAACGACTTTTAAGCTCTTGGTCATTGATAATTGAAAATTGGTTATTGAATATTTTTAAAGGCTCAATAACCAATTAGCAAACTCAATTATCAAGTCACTTGAACATTGTTCATTGATGGTTGAGCATTGCTCATTACTTATGAAATCGTAGACCCGCTGGCTGTTCCTTCATGCGGCTGAAGCAATTTCAACTTGCCGTCTTTGTCCTCAGCCATCAGGATCATTCCTTCGGAGTCGATTCCCATCATTTTTCTTGGAGCCAGGTTGATCAACATGGTCACTTGCTTTCCAACCAAAAACTCAGGATCAAAATGCTCTGCCACTCCACTCAATACGGTACGCTGTCCCAATCCTGTATCTACTTTCAGCTTCAACAGTTTTTTGGATTTAGGCATTTTCTCTGCTTCCAGAATGGTTACAACCCGCATGTCTAACTTGGCAAAATCATCATAGGTAATGATTTCCTTCATCGGAGCCACTGGAGCATTTGCTGATTCGTTCATTTTCTTTGTATCTAACAGTTTTTGTACTTGTTTTTCCACTACCGAATCTTCGATTTTTTCAAACAGAAGCCCCAACTGACCCAAGGTGCTTCCTGCATTCACGAGCTCAGAATTCCCTGCCATACCCCAATTCACGTCCTTCATTCCAAACAACTCAAACAATTTCCCTGCTGTAAATGGCAGGAATGGCTCAGAAACTATAGCAAGGTTTGCGGCGATATTCAGAGCGATATTGAGAATCGTACCTGTTCTAGTCTCATCGGTCTTGATGGTTTTCCATGGCTCAGTGTCAGCCAGGTACTTGTTGCCCAGTCGTGCCAAGTCCATCATCAGTCCCAATGCCTCGCGGAAACGGTAACGCTCCAAAGAAGAAGCTATTCTCTCAGGAAACTCCGCCAAGGCCTCTAATACCTCCCGGTCATATCCGGTCAGCTCCCCTCTTTGGGGAATCACTCCATGATAAAACTTGTGGGTCAAAACCACTGCCCTATTGACAAAATTCCCATAGATGGCAACCAATTCGGAATTGTTCCTTGCCTGAAAATCCTTCCAGGTGAAATCATTGTCTTTGGTCTCAGGAGCATTAGCGGTCAGCACATAGCGCAACACATCCTGCTTACCCGGGAACTCTTCCAAATATTCATGCAACCAAACCGCCCAATTGCGGGAGGTTGAAATTTTGTCTCCTTCCAAATTCAAAAACTCATTCGCAGGCACATTGTCGGGAAGGATATAGCCTCCATGGGTTTTCAAAATGGCTGGGAAAATAATGCAATGGAAAACGATATTGTCTTTGCCAATGAAGTGTACCAGTTTGGTGTCTTGGTCTTTCCAATAAGGCTCCCAGTCAAATCCCTTTTCTGCAGCCCATTCCTTGGTTGAAGAGATATAGCCAATGGGTGCATCAAACCAAACGTAAAGCACTTTCCCTTCTGCACCTTCCAAAGGAACCTGAATACCCCAATCCAAGTCTCTGGTCATGGAACGCGCCTGAAGTCCGTCCCCAGCTTCCAGCCAAGATCGGCATTGGCCGAGCACATTGTTTTTCCAGTCATCCGCATGGTCTTCAAGGATCCATTTTTTGAGGAAGTTTTGATAGCGGGCTAAATCCAAAAACCAATGCTTGGTTTCCTTCAAAACAGGAGTTCTTCCACTCAGTTTTGACTTGGGGTTGATCAATTCGGTAGGACTTAGGGATGAACCACATTTCTCACACTGATCTCCATAAGCATGCTCAAAGCCACATTTTGGGCAGGTGCCCTCAATATATCGGTCAGCCAAAAACTGCCCTGCCTCTTCATCATAGTATTGCTCAGTACTTTGCTCTAGAAACTCTCCCTTTTGGTATAGGTCGGTAAAAAATCCCTGTGCAGTTTCATGGTGAATCTTTGCGGACGTTCGGGAATAATGATTGAAGCTAATCCCGAATTCCTCAAAGCTTTTCTTCATCATTTCATGGTAATGATCTACAATTTGCTGAGGGGTTTTTCCCTCCTTTTGTGCTTTGATGGTGATCGCTACCCCGTGCTCATCCGATCCGCAGATGTAGGCTACATCTTTACCTTGAGATCTCAAGTATCTGACATAAATATCAGATGGTACATAGCAGCCAGCAAGGTGACCGATATGCAGGGGTCCATTTGCATAGGGAAGTGCAGAGGTAACAGTATATCGTTTGAAATTTTTACTCATGACTCGGTGAATGAATTTCTAGAAAATATCAGGTCGCAAAGATAGGGAAATCAACCAAAGCAGCTTTTACGCATTGGCAAATTCATTTCGGGCTTCTTCCGTCAATATTCCATTATATAAAATAGAAACCACCTGATCATAGGCATCTGAGGTGGCTGAAGGCAATCCCTTTCGAAGGGAATTCGGAAACTGTCCGGTAAAATCAGGGTCCAACAAGGATTGGATTGCGGCGGCATAAAGTAGAACGACCAAGTTCACATTGACATTGGACATGATCATTCCCTCTTCTTTGCCCTGTTCAATCAACTTTTGAAAACGCAGATAGGCGGATTCATTGATGTAAGATTTGAGTTCCGCCCAGACTTCAGGAGCATGGATCTTAATTTCCTCAAACAGTCTCGGATTGATCGGAGCCAGATGAGCGGCAATTACCGAAAGTGTGGATTTGAGTTTCAGTGGGAATCCCATATACCTATTTTCCAAAACCGCTTCCACTTTGGCGCTCATCTTGGTTTTGAGATTCTGAAAAGCCGCGGCCAACATTTCAAGTTTGCCGGGATAGTAATTATAGAGTGTTTTTTTACTCATACCCAATTGCCGGGCGATATCATCCATCGTGGTGTGACGGTAGCCTTTTTCCAAAAAAGACTTGTAGGCTGTATCCAAAATTTTACGTTCAATACCGGGCTTTTTACTCATCAGAAATCCAATTTGAGGCCAAATATAGAGAATCCCTTTCAACAGGAATTTATACGAAGAATTGTACTTTTGATTAACATTCTCCCTTGTCGGGCAAAAATCAAAGGGGTATTTTTACCTGCTTTTTTGTAAACCAAAATCCCATCATGAACGATCAGGAAGCGGCAAAGCGCATCGCCCAACTCACCAAGGAAATCAACCACCACAACCAACTTTACTATCAGGAAAGTAGGATTGAGATCTCGGATTATGAGTTTGACCAACTGTTGGAGGAGTTAATCCGTCTGGAAACAGAATTTCCGGATCTTCTGAGTCCAGAGAGTCCCAGTCAGCGTGTTGGCGGTACAATTACCAAAGAGTTCAAAACCGTCAAGCATGAATACCGCATGATGTCCCTTGGCAACACCTACACAACAGAAGAGTTGTTGGCATTTGACGAGCGAGTTCAAAAAGGTTTAGGACACCAAGATTATGAGTATTTCTGCGAAATGAAATTTGATGGGGTGGCAATCAGTTTGGTTTATGAAAATGGACAATTGGTCCGAGCTGTCACCAGAGGAGATGGAACCCAAGGTGATGATGTAACCGCCAATGTTCAAACTATCCGGAATATCCCGTTAAAGGTGACAGGGAAGCATGTCCCTACCAAATTTGAGGTTCGTGGGGAAATTTTTCTTCCCATCCGGGAATTTGAAAAAATCAATGCTGAACGGGAAGCCAATGGAGAAGCTCTTATGGCAAACCCGAGAAATGCGGCTTCAGGAACCCTAAAAATGCAAGACAGTTCCATCGTCGCCAAACGAAGACTCAACTGCTATCTATACCAATTGCTTGGGGATGACTTGGAGGTGGAAACCCACGAAAAAGGCATCCACTTGATTGAAAGCTGGGGTTTTAACGTCTCTCCAACTTATCAAAAAGTAAAGGATATCCAGGGAGTTCTGAAATACATAGATCACTGGAGGGAGAAAAGACATACCCTTCCTTTGGAAACCGACGGAGTGGTTTTGAAAATCAACAGCTTAGAGCAACAGGAGGAACTGGGTTTTACTGCCAAAAATCCCCGTTGGGCAATTGCTTACAAATACAAAGCTGAAAGTGCCGAAACAGAACTTCTTTCCATTACTTACCAGGTTGGAAGAACCGGTGCCATCACTCCTGTGGCTAATCTTTCCCCAGTAAGTCTTGCCGGAACCACTGTCAAGCGGGCGTCCCTTCACAATGCCAATGAAATCAAGCGGCTGGGAATTTTTGAGGGGGACTTTGTATATGTGGAAAAAGGAGGGGAAATCATTCCAAAAATCACCGGTGTCAATCTCCAGAAAAGAAAAGCTGGAGCCCATTCAATTGATTATATCAAAGAATGTCCGGAATGCGGCACACCACTTGTCAGAAAAGAAGGGGAGGCCAAGCACTTTTGTCCCAATGTACACCATTGTCCTCCTCAGATTTTGGGAAGGATTGAGCATTTCGTCTTTAAGCGAGCGATGGATATTGATTCCTTGGGAACGGAACGCATACGGGCTTTGATTGATCAAGGCTTTATCTCAAGCTATGCGGATATCTATGATTTGGAGGGTAAGGCAAAGGAACTGCTTGGCCTTGAAATGAGTCATGATCAGTATGAAAAAGAAGAAAGCGGCCTCCTATACATCACGCTAGAAAAAGCTCTTTTTGCCCTTACTGAGCAGATTTCCTTCAAACAGATCCAGGATTTCTTAGAGGAAGCCGCAGAACTTCCTCTTTTCGAAACCCTGAGAGCTTTTCAGGAAAAAATCAGAAAGTGGAAAAAGAAAGTCCCTTCCAATACCGGAATGGTGGAGTTTCTACTCAATGCCTTGAAAGATCATCCCGAACTTCCAAAAATGGAGGATTATGTCCCTGTTGCAGTAGTACTGGAAATATTCCTTGGGAGAAGAGTAGACTTTGATGAAATTCTCAAGGCAAGCAAAAAAGAAGGAACCATCCACGGGATTCTTCTCCGCCTCAATCTTGATCTTCCCGATGAACTCCGGGAGCGCATCAAAAAACTCAAGGCCAATACTTTTCAGGAAGGTGTTATTTCCAACATGCTTGAGGGCATAAAGGCTTCTAAAGAACAGTCCTTTGAAAAAGTGCTTTTTGCCCTGGGCATCCGCAATATTGGAGAAAACACGGCCCAACTTCTAGCCCGACATTTCAAATCCATAGATAGACTCCAGGAAGCAACAGAAGAGGATTTACTGGAAATCAACGGAGTAGGTGAAACCCTAGTCCAGAGTATTCAGGACTTTTTCTCCGAAAAGGAAAACTTAGATAACATCTCAAGGCTAAAAACCCATGGGCTGAAATTCAAACTGGAAGAAAATGAAACCCAACCAAAAAGCACAGCCCTGGCCGGAAAAAAAATCCTAGCGTCTGGAAAACTGGAGCATTTTAAACGAGATGAAATTGTAGACTTTGTCCAAGATCATGGGGGTCAATACATCACCTCTGTTTCCAAAAACCTTGATTTTATCATTGAGGGAGAAGGAATGGGACCGAGCAAAAAGGAAAAAGCCAAAAAATTGGGTATACCGATGATATCTGAAGAGGAGTTTTTGGCAATGATCAAGGAATAATCCAAAATTTAGATAAGAGGAGGGGCTTTCACAGGGAAGCCATTATCTTTGCACCCTCAAACCACTAAAACATGAACCAATTCAAGGGAACAGGGGTGGCGCTAGTCACACCATTTCATGATGATTTCACGATAGATTTTGAAGGTCTTCGAAAACTAATTGATCACGTCATTGCTGGCGGGGTGGATTACTTGGTTGTTCTTGGAACTACCGGAGAATCCGCAACCCTTACAAAGGGTGAGAAATTACAGGTTTTAAAGGCCGCCCTTGAATACAATGCCAATCGACTTCCTGTGGTTTATGGGATTGGTGGAAACAACACCCAAGCTGTGTTGGATGAAATAGCCAATACAGATTTCACTGGAATTTCTGCCATCCTTTCTGTCAGCCCCTATTACAACAAGCCTTCCCAAAAAGGAATAATTGCCCACTATCAGGCAATCGCAAATGCATGCCCGGTACCTGTAATCCTATACAACGTTCCGGGACGTACCATGTCCAATGTAACCGCTGAGACCACCTTAGAGCTTGCCTCCCACCCAAATATCATCGGAATGAAGGAAGCAAGTGGAAACTTGGAACAGTGTATGCAAATCGCTGCCAACATGCCAGAGGATTTCTTTTTAGTTTCTGGGGATGATTTGTTGACCAGAGCAATAAGTAGCATTGGAGGAACCGGTATCATTTCGGTTTTAGCCAATGCCCTTCCCGCAACATTCAAAAGGCTTTGCCACGGAACCGAGGAGGAAAGTAAAAAGGCTACTTTCTCCATGCTTAACATCAATGGTCTGATGTATCAGGAAGGAAACCCAGTTGGGATCAAAAATCTCCTGAACCACATGGGGATTTGTGGTGATCAGGTTCGTCTTCCTTTGTTAAGGGCAAGTTTAGAACTCAGCCAAAAAATCAAAAGCGAATATCAGAAACTGAACTGATGCAAAATACCCAATCCATTTCCCAGCTTGGTGAGCTAATCAAAAATACGCTCGAAAATGAGCTGGAGCCTACCTATTGGGTAATTGGGGAAATTGCAGATTTCAGACAGGCACCACAAGGACACGCCTATTTTGAATTAGTTGAAAAGCAGGGAAATCAGGTTTTAGCAAAAATCCGATGCAATTGCTGGCAATTTACTTTTAGATCTATTGCCTCCAGATTTGAGACTTTAACAGGGGCCGGGCTGAAAAACGGTATGAAAGTTTTGGCTCAAGTCCAGGTTACTTTTCACTCGGTATATGGACTGAGTCTGAATGTCAAAGATATTGACCCCTCCTTTTCCTTGGGAGAGCGCGCAAGGATCAGACAAGAAACGATAGATCGTCTGACAAAAGAAGGACTGCTTCGGCTCAATGCAGGCAGGGTATTTCCGCAGGTCATCCAAAAAATTGCCATTATCAGTAGTCCTACAGCTGCTGGATATGGAGACTTCATCAATCAGCTTGAAAACAACGCCGAAGGCTACAAGGTCTATCATAAACTTTTCCCCTCCCTCATGCAGGGGAATGAGGCCGTATCCAGTTTGATCCAGGCCATCGAATTGGCAGAATCCAAAAAGGAAAGCTTGGAATTGGAGGCCCTGATTATCATTCGCGGCGGTGGAGCCCAACTTGATTTGGATTGCTTTGATGATTATAGACTTGCAGCAAAAATTGCCCAGTGTTCTCTCCCGGTATTTACCGGAATTGGGCATGAACGAGACGAAACAGTGGCCGACTTAGTGGCGCATACACGTCTCAAAACCCCTACCGCTGTTGCAGAATTCCTCCTTTCAGGATTTCGGATTTTCGAAGAAACCCTGGCTTTGGGATTGAATCGGCTAGACCGAAGTACTAGCCAGTTTCTCAAACTGGAAGAAAGTAAACTACTTCAAATTAGTCACGGATTAAAAAGCAGCAGCTTAAGCCAGGTTTTATTGGAAAAGGAAAAAGTAAAAGCAAAGCAAGTTAGGCTAGAACTCGCTTCGAAAAGACAAATAATGGGACAGACTGAAAGTCTGGAGCAATTGGAAAAGGCTCTTAAAAAAGAGACCTTGCTCCTATTGACCCAGGAAAACCAGAAGCTTGGAAATTTGGAAAAGCTTCTGAATCAGCTGAACCCGGAGTCCATTATGAAAAGAGGCTATTCCAGATCTGAAATCAACGGAATTCCTGTACAATTCGCCGATCCCAAGATTGGAGATGAAATGTTGACCTTTTCCCAAGATCAAAAAATTAAAAGTACCATTACCAAAATCGAAAAACCATGAAGGATTTAAGCTACAATCAGGCACTTGAGCGTCTGGAAACCATTTTGAATCAGCTAGAAGAAGGTAAAAAAAGCGTGGATGAACTTTCCGATTTGGTAAACGAGGCAGCGGCACTGGTCAAGCATTGCAAACAAAAACTAAAGTCCACAGAAGAATCCATCCAAAAGGCTTTTGAAGATGCCTAAAAGGAACCTTCCTTGACTTCTACTGTTGATTTTGCTGAGGGATCACTTCCAGGAATTTCCTTGGGATACTGATTAGCATGTTTTGGTAGATCCCTGGAATTCTGATAAGAAAATAATCCTTGTTTCCTTTTTCCACACATTCTCCTACCATATTCTGCAGTGGTCCACCTAGGACTTTCACCTGCTCTCCGGGCTCGATTTCACTCCCATCCGTTTCTACGGCCACTCCTGTGGAAATTACCCGCTGAATCACTTCGATTTCTTCGTCCCGTACCGTGGCATGCTGACCTGAAAAATGCACAAACTTCACAGCTCCCGGTACCTGTAGGCATTCCCAAAGCTGATTTCTTCGGGTCTTTACGAAGACGTAACCGTTAAAAAGAGGCCGTTCAACTTTTTTCCTTCGATCAGACCACTGCCTGATTTCCTCCACCAAAGGCAAATAAACTTCCCAGCCTCTCTCCTTCAGAAGTTTTGAAACTTTCTTTTCAGACCTAGAGGCCGTATACATCACGTACCAATTCAGCTCGTTCATCTATTGAGTTATCTTCTGGCAGGTAAAAATACTAAATCAAAGGACTATTCGGCGCAATTACGAAGGAATTAATAATCAACCTAAGCTAAGTCGATTGAAATCAAATCCTTGCCTGATAGGTGTACAATTGATAATAACGCCCCTCTAAGGCAATCAATTCATCGTGTTTTCCCTGCTCCACAATCTTGCCTTGCTCAATGACCAAAATCTGGTCTGCCTGCCGAATCGTGCTTAACCTGTGAGCAATGACGAAAGTTGTCCTCCCCTTCATCAACTCCTTCAAACTGGCCTGAATGAGCGTTTCAGACTCCGTATCCAGATTGGATGTCGCTTCATCCAAAATCAAAATCCTCGGATCCGCCAAAATTGCCCTTGCAATAGCTATTCTTTGACGCTGTCCTCCCGAAAGTTTCACGCCTCTCTCTCCTATCAATGTGTCCAATCCATCCTCAAATCGATCGGTAAATTCCTGTACATGGGCGGCATGGACTGCCTTGTCGAGTTCTACTTCACTTGCCTCAGGTCTGGAGAATAAAATATTCTCTCGAATGGTACCTTCAAACAAAAAGTCATCCTGGAGTACAACTCCCAATTTACTTCTAAAAGACTCTAAAGTTATGGTCTGCAAATCCACACCATCCAAAGTGATTTTTCCGGAATCAGGATTTAAAAATGTTGCGGCTAATCCTGCAATTGTTGTTTTCCCTGATCCAGAAGTTCCTACCAAAGCTGTAACCGAGCCTGCTGGAGCCTGAAAGCTTACCTCCCGAATTACATCCTTTCCTGATTCATAGGCAAAAGAAACCGTATCAAACATCATTTCTCCCTTTATTTCAGCCATGGAAACTGTTCGCATTTTGTCATCGGATTCCAAGGGAGTATTCATGATTTCCTCAGTTCTATCCAAACCTGCAAATGCTTCTGTCAATTGGGAGCCGATATTCGACATCTGAACAATTGGAGCAATCATAAAACCTAAATACAGCGTGAAGGCCAGAAAATCACCAAAAGTCATATCTCCTTCCATGATCATATATCCACCAATCCCCATTATTCCGGCAGAAGCCAGTCCGAGAAGCAGGGTTCCGGCAGAAGTCACAAAGCTGGTAGCGGTCAAGCTGGCTTTTACATTTTGGAAGAGTAAATCCACTCCCTTTTCAAATGTCTTGATTTCCTGGGCTTCTGCATTGAAGCCTTTGATAACCCGAATACCTCCCAATGTTTCTGTCAATCTGCCCGTGACTTGAGCATTTATTTTCCCTCTTTCGCGAAAAATGGGACGAATTTTCCCGAAGGCCTTCAAAGAAACCAATCCGAAGATGGCTACTGGAACGAGGACGTATAAGGTCATCATCGGACTGATGCTGATCAACAAAACCAAGGAAACGGCTGCGGTCAAAATACCCCCTATCATTTGGGCAAATCCAGTACCCACCAAGTTTCTGACACCCTCGACATCAGACATAATTCTGGAAACCAGTTCACCCGTTTTAGTATTATCAAAAAACCGGATCGGGAGTTTAATGATATGGCTTTGAACCTGGGAGCGGAGTTTCGCAATCAGATTCTGTGCCTCTACAGAAAGGATCTGGGTAAGCGAATACGAAGTGAGGGATTGAATAACAATAGCTCCGACAACTGCCAAAATCAGCCATTTCAACAAGTTCATGTCGTTGGAAGGAATTACATCATCCACAAGATATTTACTGGCTCCCGGCAAAACCAGCCCTGAAAGACGGCTGATAATTATCAGAAACAGACCGAATAGCAAATGCTTCCTGCGAGGCCAAATGATCGTTTTGAACACCTGGCTCATTGTTACTTTGCGTTCTTTTTTACTCACGTGTAGGTTCGCTTTAGGATGAAAAAAAACCGAATGTACTTCGGGGCATAAAGTTAACTTAATCTACTTTGATTCTCGGCTTGGGACTGACCAGTTTGGCTTCTTTTCCGGGAATTCATATTTGGATAATAATTTCAAAAAAAAAAGCCCGTCAAAAATATGACAGGCCTCCTATGAATAGAATAGTTTCAATCAATTTGTTTTGGGAAGCACATTTGAGATCAGTGATACTTTCTCAATAGGTTCCGATCCATTTGAATAGATTCGTACAATTGAATTCTGCTTGCCCATTTTACCTGCTGAATTGAAGGAAACCTGGATTTTCGCAGAAGCACCGGGAGCGATTGGTTCTTTTGGCCAGCTTGGCACGGTGCATCCACAGGTTGCCGCCACATTGGAAATGATCAGAGGAGTATCCCCGGTATTTGTCAATTCAAAGGTATGGGAGACCTTATCACCCTGAGTGATATCGCCAAAATCAACAGACTTCTCTTTGAAGGTCATGATGGCTCCCTTGGTTTCAGTTTGCGCATTTGCCTGAAACACCAAAACAAAAGCCAAAAGGCTAAATACTAATCCTAACTTTTTCATAAGCGTATTCGGTTATAGTTTCAAATATTCGATTTTTCCGGTGAAGAACAAATCATCCTCACAGCTTAATATCTGGGAAAGATGAAAATATCGGGCCATTCTTTCCAACTCTCCGGGTTATTTTTTCTTAAATCGCCCACTTCATTATCCATCTTCGGAGTTTTTAACAAAAAAATCAGTTGAAAAATTCACCAAATACAATTCTTCAGTAGATCTAGTCACTGCCGTATACAGCCATCTGACAAAGTCCTTGTCTATTTTTCCATCCGGCAAGAAACCCTGATCCACAAAGACGGCCTTCCATTGACCTCCCTGAGCTTTGTGACAGGTCAGCGCATAGGCAAACTTCACCTGCAAAGCATTGAGGTAAGGATCTTTGCGAATCAGCTCCAAACGCTCCTGCTTCTTTTCCACATCAGCATAGTCTTCCGCCACTTGGTCATAAAGACTCCGATATTGTTCCCTAGTCAAGGAAGGGCTGGGCGAATATAGCGTGTCCAATATCACCTTTGCTTCAAAATGCGGCTCATCTGGGTAGTCCAAAAGCCGAAGTTCCAAAGTTGCAAATCGAAACCCGTAAAGTTCTTCAAAGGACCGGATCTTCATCACTTCTGCCATATCCCCATTGGCGAGGAAATTCACCTGATCCGACTCGGCCATATAGGTGTAATTGTTTTTGACAATCATGAGCAGATCCCCAGTGTTGATCTCGTCCTCATAAAAATGGATCACTTTTCGGATGTACAGATTATACTGCACTGCAGCTTTGTTGGACCTCGTAACAATTACCGTGTTTTCAGTACCGAACTTATCATAAGCATAGCGCAAGCCGTCTTCAAGCCTCTCACTCTTCATCTTGAAAATATCCCGAAAGGATGAAGTGATGATCTTTACATTGGGCGTATCAGAAAGCAACTGCTCCCGAAGTCTAGTGGCATTATATAGGATCCCTGATTCCATCCTTTGTCTCATCACCTCGGTCAGTTCAATTTGTTCTGCATGGAGTCTGAAATGCCTTAATAAATAATTGGCCTCCAAAGCAGGACTGTATTCACTTCCAACCGGAGGAAGCTGTGCAGTATCCCCGACCAGTAAGAGTCTATTATCCTTACCGCTAAAGACAAATTGAATTAAATCACCCAACAAGTTGCCCGACATCCCACCATCATCCGCCAGCATGGAGGACTCGTCTACAATGAATACGGTTTCTTTATAATAATTTCTTTGAAGAATAAAGCCCCCTCCCATGGTTCCGGGATCCCCTTTGGGTTTGTAAATAATCTTATGGATGGTATATGCTCCTCTTCCGCTGTAATTGCTCATCACCTTGGCAGCTCTTCCCGTTGGGGCAAGCAATAAGGGTCGGAGATTGAAAGCATGCAGACTCTTTACCAATGAAGAAATCACCGAGGTCTTTCCGGTTCCTGCATAGCCCCGAAGAACAAAAGTTGGCTTGGATTCCGGATCAGCCATCAAAAACTCGTTCATCTTTTGAAAAAATTCAGCTTGCCCTTCTGTTGGTGCGAAAGGGAAATTTTTCTCCAGAAGAATCGAAGGCTTGCTAGACGGCTGCTTATCTTTACCCATAGAAGCGAAAGTAAATGACTCCTGACAAAATCAGTAAAGAAATTGAGGCAAAGTTTGGAAATCAATTCCGAACAAGGGTAAATGGGCTGTTGATCCGCGAGGAGAAAATCCTAATGGTAAAGCACCTTATGGGAAACGGGAAAATTCTTTGGTCCGTACCTGGAGGAGGAATGCATTTTGGTCAAAATGCAAAAGAAAATCTCAAGAGGGAATTTAAAGAAGAGTGTGGTTTGGAAGTAGAGGTTGGGGATTTTCAATTTGTCCATGAATTTCTTCAACCACCCCTACATGCCATTGAGCTTTTCTTTGAAATCAAAAGCTACTCGGGAAATCCAGTTTTAGGATTTGATCCAGAATTGCATGAAGAGAATCAAATTCTTTCCGATATTGCGTGGATGAATATTGAATCTATCCGTTCTTTGCCAAAAGAATCCCTTCATCATGTCTTTTGGGGAATTAAATCCCTTCAGGACATAGGTTTGTGGAAAGGATATTTTAATTTTGAAAATATTTCTATAAAATAGCACGTTTTAAAAACCTTCAACCTTACCCCAGATTTTAAAATTTCAACAAAATGAATCTAACCAAAGTATTATCCTTTGTTTTCTTACTGGTCGCAATTGGACTTGGCTACCTTCTATGGAAAGGCGTAGATGATGTTGTAGAAGAAGAAAAGAGAATCGCCCTAATCGAAGGAGCTATCATTGACAAACTACAAATGCTTCGCGATGCCCAGCTTGCCTACCAGGCTTCCAATGGTAAATATGCCGACAACTGGAATGATCTGAAAAATTTCATCGCGGAAGGTAAAATCTGGATTGTAGAAAGAACAGAAACGACCAAACTTCTGGAATACGGAAAAGAAGAAACCACAGTAACATTTGACACCTTGGGTTCTGTTAATGTGATTGACTCCTTATTCAACGAGCGCAAATTCCCTGAATTCAACTTGGAGGCTTTGGCCGTAGTTCCAGGTTCAGGAGGAAAATTATTTGAATTCTTCGCTGACAAAGTTGAGCGTAACTCATACGAAATCAATGTATTCGAAATCAGAGACCCTGATCCTATCAATCCGGAAAGAAGATTGAACAACAACGAAAAAGCATTGAAAGTAGGATCCAGAACCGACGCATCTACAGAAGGTAACTGGAAGTAATCCAACAGGATCTTGGAAAACTTTTTAAAAGTATTTAAAAGTGATAGGTTTGATGTGGAAGACACAGCGAGCCTATCACTTTTTTTATACCCTGATTCTTTGGTCATTTTCGCCAAAGACAAGAATCAGGCGAACATGGGAATCCATCTTTATTCAAAATTCAATTGGTCAGACCTGGAAAAGCTGATCGTATCCGATCCTTTTTTAAAACTGGATGTCCCTGCTAATGTCTATTTGCATCATGCTGGTTTTAGTTTAGTACCCGGGGTATTGTTCTCCCCAGGAAATGAAGCTAGCTATCTTTCCTTTGTTCAGGACTTGCCAAAAGACCTTGAGTTTTACAACACTCCACTGGACAGCAATAACCTTCAAGTGGTATCCTTCGTGGACCATAAGATCAAGAAAGCTTTGGAGGCAAGATTTTCGGAACTGAATTTCTATCATGGTTCTTGCTCTTTCCTCTCCTATCTTTTCAAGGAACGCTTCAATCTTATTGGTCAGGAGATCCTGATCAACGTATTTGGCAAACACATGTATGTGGCTGCTTTTACCGACCAGGAATTGAGCACTTTCAACATGTTTGAAATCAATAATAAAGAGGACATCCTTAAGTATGCCTTGATCTTGATCAGCCAGTTGAAATACGACAGAAACCACGTGAGAGTCAATCTATATGGCGTGCCCTCCAAATCAGACATAACGGAAGACTGGGGAAAGGAGTATTTTCAGAACTTTCGGATACTCACTCCACATGCCAACCAGAATTATTCCCACGGATTCAAACATCTCAAAGATCTTGGGCTTTTTGAAGTCTCTTGGCAATACAGCTAAATCATGAAAAAAATAGCGATTTTCCCCGGTTCCTTTGATCCCTATACAATGGGGCACCATGACATTGTCATGAGAAGCCTCAATATTTTTGATGAGGTCATCATCGGCATTGGATATAATTCCACCAAAAAAAACCGCTATTTCGAAATTGAATTAATGGTGGAAAAAATCGAAAGTGTCTACAGGGATATTCCAGGGGTGAAAGTGGTGGTATATAATGAACTTACCTCTACCCTTGCCAAAAAACACGAAGCTGGATTTTTAATTAGGGGATTAAGAAACACGACTGATTTTGAATACGAAAATACGATCAGTCAAATGAACCGCTATCTAAATGAAAACCTGGAAACGGTCTTTCTGATCACATCTCCCCAATTTGCAGCTATCAGCTCCACCGTAATTCGGGAAGTTCACCGCTATGGAGGGGATGTCAATGAGTTTTTACCCTACGAAATCTAGAATTTTTTCTTTAAAAATTGCTTGAAAAGCCATCGCATCGAAGGATATGAATTGATTAGGGCGGTTTTGGCCTCTGCCTCAGGGAACCAGTGAATATCATCAATCCCTTCCTCTTTCTGAGGCTTCATCCCTGAATCATCTATGCAATGCATCGCATACCAGTAGGTTTTCTTAAGAATACTTTTCCGGTTTTGTGTGTAGGTGTGCCAGGTATTGCAAATATGCTTCCCCAATCTCACTTCTATGGCACATTCTTCTTCCACTTCCCTAACTGCGCACTGTGCCGGGGTTTCTCCCTTATCAAATTTACCCTTTGGAAAATCCCATTTTCCCAATCGGTAAATCAACAAAACCCAATCGGATTTAAGCACCACACCTCCAGCAGCCCGAATAATAAAAAATCTACTTTTCACAAAGTCCTTTAGCGCAGGCTTATCCTCAGACACTAAGGTCACTGAATCCAGATCTTTTAGCTTTCGGGTCCTTAGTTGGTAAAGTATCCGGATAATCATATCCTGATTTGGCTCATGAAAAAGCACATCATCTTTCCACAGGTTGGCAGGGGGACATTCATCAGAAGGATTAAAAATGGCTTCGAATTTTCTTTCCGAGCCCAATTCCTTATAACTGATCAGGTCAAGCGGTTTATCGTTAATGAAGATTCTCATAGTGGGGAATCGTGAATCACTGGGTGGTTTTGGTCAAAAATGCATAAATTTTTTACTTGCTACAACCTTGACTCAGCTTAATCGGTTATTTTTGAAGTATGGAAATTTTAGATCCCACCGTTGCAGCAGAAGTAGCCGATAGGTTACTGGAAATAGAAGCAATCCGACTTCAACCTGAAAAGCCTTTCATCTGGGCATCTGGATGGAAATCTCCGATTTATTGTGATAATAGGCTTTCGCTTTCTTTCCCAAAAGTCCGGTCACTAATCAAGGAAAATCTAGTTAGAAGTATTCAGCATTTCTTTCCTGATGTTGAAGCCATTGCGGGAGTTGCCACAGCAGGTATCCCTCAAGGGGCACTTCTGGCCAATGACTTGGATCTTCCATTTATCTATGTCCGCTCCAAACCTAAAGGACATGGCATGGAAAACATGATAGAAGGCAAAATAGTCCCTGGACAGAAAGTTGTGGTGATTGAGGATTTGGTTTCTACCGGAGGCAGTTCCTTGAAGGCTGTTCAGGATTTGCGAAATGCCGGATTTGAAGTTCTTGGTATGGTTGCGATTTTCAGTTATGGCTTTGGTGTTGCCGATGAAAATTTCAAAAAATCTAAGGTCAGACTAATTGTACTTTCTCATTATGAGGCCTTACTTCCCAGAGCAGTACATAGAAATTACGTGACTGATGAGACCCTAAAATCCCTTTCCTCCTGGAGGCAAGACCCCGCCAATTGGAATCCTTAAAAATATCAATGCCGATTAGTTCGGCATTTTTTTTTGCTTTCTCCTACAAAATAAAGTCAGTCAGAAGTAAGATTTCACCTGTCAACAAGGGTTAAACCCTGTATTCCGACTGAGGGGAAGTGGATACTTTTTGTAACAAAAAGCGCTGAATCAATCCCCAGAGCAGCACTAGGACTGTAAAGGCAACCAGGATCCATTTAGCAGAAGTGCAAATGGACGCAAAAACAGCCAAACTGTCATTTTCATATGGAAAAAGCCTAAGCATTTGCAGGATCGACATATTTTCCAATAGATCAAAAAAAGCAATCAAAAGCGGCAATTTGATTAAAAGCTTATTTCCCCAAATTTTATAGAGAAGCCCTACCAAGGCTAAACTGTAAAATATCATGTACGGAAAATCCAAAAACCAGATCCCAGTTCTGTAGAGATCACGATTGGCAAGACTCATATTTCCCAGGGTAGAATAGGCTTCTTCAACGGAATAGGCAAACCTTAGATCCAAGGCCCAATCTTTGGGAATAAAATGGCTTAGTAGAAAATTAAAGATGATTGAAACAATGAATAGTCCAAATAAAATGGGCTTTCTGTCCAAAAGATTTAAAATTCTTGACATAAAAATATATTTAAAAGTAAATCAATCTGATTCAAAGTAAGTCATTTATGAAAAGCAATGAAAAAAATCGGACGGATAATTTCTCTAAAGGTTTTTCTTACTCTCCTTTAAACCATTGTGAATACATGGGGTAATTTCGGGCAGTCCGAAGAATCACTTCTTCCATTTCCGGGCCTGTGGACTTTACCTTTTTGGCAGGCATCCCTGCATAAATTGAATTGGCTTCCACCACAGTATTTGCCAGCACCACGGCACCTGCAGCAATCACAGCACCGGAATGCACGACTGCTCCATCCATCACTATTGCCCCCATGCCGATCAGTACGCGATCATGAATCGTGCAACCGTGAACAATAGCATTGTGTGCTATAGAAACCTGGTTACCAATGTAAGTACCTGCTTTTTTATAAGTACAGTGAATCACTGCTCCATCCTGAATATTGGTGTCATCACCAATTCGAATTTCATTTACATCTCCCCTGACTACGGCATTGAACCAAACGGTACAGTTCTTTCCCATGACCACATCGCCCACGACTGTTGCATTTGGAGCAAGCCAACAATCTTCCCCGAATTCTGGACTTTTACCGTTCACTCCCATGATTAATGCCTTTCCCATAACCTCCTCTTTTTTGAGATGAAATATTTTAAATCAAAGTTCATTTTTTTTTTGAAGGATGTGAACTTTTTGTGCAATTTTGTCTTTGATGTATATACATTTAATTTCAAGACACTAAATCAACAATTTAAAAATCATGAAAATTATCAAACAATCAACTTTCGTTTTAGCTGCAGCTTTACTTGCTTATGCATGTAACAAACCCGCTGACACGGTTGAAACCACAGAGGCTCAGGAAGTAGCTGAAGTAACTGGAACCACCCTTTCCCTAAAAACCAATGAAAGTACAATTGCTTGGACTGGATACAAACCTGCCGGCAAACATTTCGGCAAGATCCCGGCAACAGAAGGTTTTGTTGCAGTTGCAGGAAATGAAATCACAGGTGGATCTTTTAAATTCGACATCCCAGGTCTAACCATTGAGGATATGGAAGCTGGTTCAGAATTCCACGGAAAACTCTACACCCATCTTCAGTCAGCTGATTTCTTTGATGCTGCAAACCATCCTGAGGCAACATTCGAAATTACTTCCGTAGAGCCTTTCACATCCAATGACCAGATCACAGATAAAGAAGAATTTGTATCTGAATACACTCCTGCTTCAGACAGTTCACTTAGCCCTGAGGCTCCGACTCATTGGGTTAGCGGAAACTTGACTATGAGAGGAACAACCAAAAACATCAAATTCCCAGCAGCAATTTCTATCGAAAATGGAGCTGTTTCTGCAAAAGCTGGATTTAACATTGACCGAACTGCTTGGGGACTTGCTTATGGTGATGAAGCAACCGCAGCAGACAAAGCAAAGGATCAGTTTATCTACAATTCCGTTTCCTTGGTTTTGGATGTAAAAGCTGAATAAACTAAACCAATTTCACTTAAAGAGGAATTCTCAGGGATTCCTCTTTTTTTTGTATCTCCATGAATGAGAACACTTTTAAATATCCATTGCCCAAGGGGAATTGGATCCCCAACTTCCTGAAATGGGCAGATAGCATTTACCCTTATTTCATCTGGATGGACGGGAATTCTTATCCTTATAATGAAGGGGCTTTTGAAAGGAAATTTTTGGCAGGACATGAAGTTCTATCGACTTCTGAAATTTGGTCAAATCCTGAAATCAAAAAAGCCGGGATCATCAGCTATGAATACAAAAACAGGCTGGAAGACTTAGAAAGTAACAACCGAGCAATCCTTGACCTTCCGGAGCTTCTTTTTTTTAAGGCAGACCTGGAAATCAAAGCTTGAGGAGATCATCTGATTTCTAATCAGAAACTGAATGATGATTTTTGGGATGCTTTAAAAGAACCAAATGACAACACCCCAATCCAAAACTATCCCATCCAACCTCAGGCACATTCCAGCAAAAAAGAGTACCTCGAAGCAATCAAAAAAATAAAGCATGAAATCACCGAAGGGAATACCTATGAATTGAACTTTTGCCAGGCATTCTCAGCCCAATTTGAGCAATTTGACCCTATAGAGAGCTACATAAATCTCAACAGCATCTCACCTATGCCCTTTTCGGCCTTATTCAAGGCAAAAAGCACATGGCTTATATCCGCATCCCCAGAGCGGTTTCTTAAGAAAAAAGGTTCTAATTTGATCGCTCAGCCCATTAAAGGAACCATAAGAAGAGGATGCAATCCAGAAGAAGACCAAAAAAACAGAGAGCTACTATTCCAAAGTGAAAAGGAACGTGCAGAAAACCTGATGATCACGGATTTGACGAGAAATGATTTATCGAAAGTCTCCGAAACCGGATCAGTAAAGGTATCCGAACTCTTCGGCATCTATCCGCTGCCCAAGGTTTTCCAGATGGTCAGTACAGTTAAATCCATTGTTAAACCAAATACATCTTTGGAAGAAATCCTTTCATCAACTTTCCCAATGGGCAGCATGACCGGCGCCCCCAAGATCAAAACCATGGAGCTCATAGAAGAGTTGGAGAACTTCCAAAGAGGATGGTTTTCAGGGGCCTTGGGATGGATTGACGAAAAGGGGGATTTTGATTTTTCGGTCGTCATCCGGAGTGTCATTGCAGATTTAAGCACAAAAAAACTCTATTTTGCAGTAGGGAGTGCAATCACTATCGATGCTGATGCAGAATCCGAATATGAGGAATGTCTCCTCAAGGCCAGCGCAATTTTGGAGGTACTGAGTGGAAAATGAACCCAATCTAAACGAAAAGCCTATCCGAAAAATCATTCATGTGGACATGGATGCTTTTTATGCCTCTGTGGAGCAGCTTGACCATCCGGAGTGGAGAGGTAAACCTCTAGTAGTTGGCGGGAGTGCCGCCCGTGGTGTAGTTGCAGCTGCAAGCTATGAGGCAAGAAAATATGGGATTCACTCCGCCATGTCCTCGATCTTGGCAGCAAAAAAATGTCCCCATTTGATTTTTGCAAAACCCAGATTTGACCGATACAAGGAACTCTCTAATCAAATCAGAGAAATCTTTCATGAATATACGGATCTGGTGGAGCCCCTATCCCTGGACGAAGCTTTTTTGGATGTTACCGAAAACAAAGCAGGTCATAAATCTGCCATATTCATTGCCAGGAAAATACGGGAAAAGATCAGGGAAAAAACCGGTCTCAATGCTTCAGCAGGAGTCTCCTACAATAAATTTTTGGCCAAAATCGCTTCAGACCTCAACAAACCCAATGGGCAAGCTGTCATATTACCGGAAGAAGCTGAGGAGTTTCTAGAAAAACTTCCAATCCACAAATTCTTTGGAATAGGAAAAGTAACCGCAGAGAAAATGAAATCCCTGGGGATTCATAATGGAGCCGATTTAAAGCAATTTTCCTTGCAGTTTTTAACCAAAAAATTCGGGAAATCCGGGATCCACTATTTCAATATTGTAAGGGGAATTCATCTTTCGGAGGTTCAGCCTCACCGGGTCAGAAAATCCATCAGTGCCGAAAACACATTTGAAACCGATCTAATAGGAGATACTTCTCTTAAAAACAATCTTCGACCCATCTATGAAGAACTCATCCGTCGACTAAAAAAAAGCGGAATCAAAGGAAGAACCCTGACTCTAAAAATCAAATTTTCGGATTTCACCCAACAAACCCGGAGTAGAACTCTAGAACAGTATCCCGAGGATGCAAAAATCTGGTCGCTTGCCTTGGAACTCCTCGGGCAGGAAGAAATCCAAAACCCAGTTCGCCTGCTGGGACTTGGACTTTCCAACCTCAACATCACCGAGGAGCATGAGCATTTCGGAGAGCAACTTCGCATTCCTTTTGAGATAAACTAAAAATAGCCACTTAGAAAAATGGCTATTTCAAATTTCCCTTTTTCAAGAGGCATCTATCAGCGACGGCCCACATTCATACTTTCCATCACAGCGTTGACATTTACTCCCAAGCCATCAGCCACCCTCCTTCCAAAATCTTCGTCCATTCTAAACCAATGGCAAAGCTGACGATTGATAATCAGCTCCCGGTTCGGACCGGTCACACCACTCATAGCCCCAATCACATTTCGGATGGTATTATCCTGTTCTTCAACTGTCATTACTTCCCTGAAAAGTGCCCGAGGCTGAGAATAATGATCATGATCTCCAATTTTGGAGTTTCTATCATACCAATCCGCAATTGAACTATCCAAGGAATCGGACGGCTCCTTGTAAGACTCATCTACAGAAATATTATCGAAGCTATTGGGCCAGTAATTCGGCTTTCTCCCCCCATTTCCATCAACTCTCATTTGCCCATCCCGCTGATAGTTATTGACCGCGAAGGGACATTTGTTTACTGGTATTTGCTCGTAATTACTTCCTAATCTATACCTGTGAGCATCCGGGTAGGAAAGTAATCTTCCTTGGAGCATTTTATCCGGTGAATAGCCAATGCCATCCACTACATGGGCAGGAGCAAATGCAGCCTGTTCCACATCCTGGAAATAGTTGTCTGGATTTTGGTTCAGTTCGAGCACCCCCACATCGATTAGTGGGAAATCCCCATGAGGCCAAACCTTGGTCAAGTCAAAAGGGTTGAATTCGGTATTTCTGGATTGCTCCTCCGTCATCACCTGGATTTTTAGATTCCATTTGGGAAATTGCCCATTGTCTATTGCCTCCACTAAATCCCTTTGTGCAAAATCCAAATCCTTTGCCTTCATTGCATTGGCTTCTGCATCAGTAAACGTTTTAATTCCCTGAGCAGTCTTAAAATGGAACTTTACATACACACGTTCATTTTTTGCATTGATCATAGAGAATGTATGAGATCCATAACCATTCATAAAACGGTAACCAACCGGAGTTCCTCGATCTGACATCAAGATCAAGACTTGGTGCAAAGATTCCGGATTTAAAGACCAATAATCCCACATCATGGTCGGGGATTTCAAGTTGGAATAAGGGTCCCTTTTCTGGGTGTGTATAAAATCCCCAAATTTCTTGGGGTCCTTGATAAAGAAAACCGGGGTGTTATTACCCACTAAATCCCAATTACCGTCTTCAGTATAAAATTTTACCGCAAACCCCCTGGGATCCCTTTCTGTATCAGCTGAGCCTTTTTCTCCCCCTACCGTAGAAAACCTGACAAATACCTTTGTCTTTTTCCCGACCTTGTTGAAAATCTTGGCTCGGGTATATTGGCTGATATCATCCGTTACGGTAAAGGTTCCGAAAGCACCTGATCCTTTAGAATGTACCACTCTTTCGGGAATTCTTTCTCGGTTGAAATGAGCCATTTTCTCATGCAGGATGTAATCCTCCAGCAAGACCGGTCCTCTTGGCCCCACTGTCTTGGTATTTTCATTTTCCGCATAAACTCTCCCTGATGCGGTAGTCAGTTTGTTATGAGCGTGATCAGACATGATTCAATAAAATTAATTTTTGAGTTGTGGGAATTTAAGCAAAACTACAAAGCGTTATTAATAAGTATCACTCATTTCAAATCCCGAAAAACCCCGGTGGTTTGAATGAATCGAAGATACTTAACCAAAAGCTACCGCGTAATAGTTAAAAAGAAAGGGTCAAGAAATAAATGCGACAAACAAACTGCCATTTTGTCCGCATTTTCTTAATTTCGCATCCTCAAATGGATTTTAGATGAGTAATTTAATAAAAGATATTGATATCATTTCGGGGGAAGAGGCTGTTGCTGCAGACTTTAAAACAACCACCGAGGAAAATACCGGCAAAGCAAAAAAACTCTACATCGAAAGCTACGGCTGTCAGATGAATTTCTCCGATTCGGAAATCGTCGCTTCCATCATGAAAGAAAATGGATTCGATACCACATCGGATTTTAGCCAGGCAGATGTGGTGTTTTTGAACACTTGTTCGATCCGAGAAAAAGCGGAGCAGACAGTACGCCACAGATTGAATCACTTCAATGCTATTAAGAAAAATAAGCCTGAAATGACCATAGGGGTTTTGGGCTGCATGGCTGAGCGTCTCAAAGAAAAGCTTCTGGAGGAGGAAAAAATTGTAGATGTAGTGGTCGGGCCGGATGCATACCGTGATCTTCCCAACTTGGTAAATGCTGCCGAAGATGGCAGAAAAGGAGTCAACACCTTTTTATCCAGAGAAGAAACCTATGCCGACATCGCACCTGTCCGTCTGAATTCCAATGGAGTGACAGCTTTCATTTCCATCATGAGGGGATGCGACAATATGTGTTCTTTCTGTGTGGTTCCTTTCACCAGAGGCAGAGAAAGAAGTCGTGACCCACATTCCATTGTCGCTGAAGCTCGTGACCTATTTGAAAAAGGGTATCGCGAAGTCACGCTTCTCGGTCAAAATGTAGACTCCTACAAGTGGTCTCCAGAAGAAAACAACAAGGCACGTCTCAATAAAAAAGAAGAAGAGGTCAGCGACATCGTCAACTTCGCCAACCTCTTGGAAATGGTCGCTTTGGTTGATCCCAACTTAAGGGTTCGTTTCTCTACCTCCCATCCCAAGGATATCACAGATGATGTATTGTACACCATGAAAAAGTACGACAACATCTGCAAATACATTCATCTCCCAGTGCAAAGCGGAAATAGCCGTGTATTAGAACTGATGAATAGAACCTACGACAGAGAATGGTATCTGGATCGGGTACGTGCCATCCGGGAAATTTTGGGTGAAGAATGCGGCATTTCCTCAGATATGATCGCGGGATTTTGTACAGAAACTGAAGAAGAACATCAGGACACATTAAGCCTTATGGATATCGTAAAGTATGATTTCTCCTATATGTTTTTCTATTCTGAGCGTCCGGGCACATTGGCTGCAAAAAAATACGAAGATGATATTCCTCTTGATGTGAAAAAGCGCCGATTGGCTGAAATCATAGAAAAGCAAACCCAGCTTTCACTGGACAGAAACAACCTTGATGTAGGTAAGGAACAGCTTATCCTTATCGAGGGCACATCCAAAAAATCAAGTGAGGAATTCAAAGGAAGAAACTCAGCCAACAAAGTGGTAATTGTACCTTCGGCAGGCCTTAAAATGGGTGATTACGTAAAAGTAAAAATCACCGGATGTTCTGCAGCAACATTGTTTGGTGAGGTTTTGGAAATCAACCCAGCTCTATGATGATCACCCCTCAGGAGATTCAAAGCGTCAAAATGAGATTTGGGATCATTGGAAACAGTCCCCTGCTCAACCACGCCATTCAAGTTGCCATGCAGGCCGCTCCTACAGACATGACCGTCTTGATTACTGGAGAAAGTGGTAGCGGAAAGGAAAGTTTCTCAAAGATTATTCATTCCCTTTCCTTAAGAAAGCACGGAAAATTTATCGCCATCAACTGTGGGGCAATTCCTGAAGGAACCATTGATTCTGAATTGTTTGGCCATGAAAAAGGCTCCTTCACAGGTGCACACGAAGCCCGAAAGGGATATTTTGAAGTGACTGATGGCGGTTCCATTTTTCTGGATGAAATCGGTGAGATGCCCTTGGGAACCCAAGCCAGATTACTTCGGGTATTGGAAAATGGAGAATTCATCAAGGTGGGTTCTTCCAAGGTCCAAAAGACCAACGTAAGAGTCATTACCGCCACCAACGTCAACCTGCTCAAAGCAGTTGAAAAAGGCAAATTCCGGGAAGACCTATACTATAGACTCAATACCGTCCCAATTTTCGTCCCCCCTCTTCGGGAACGTGGAGAAGATGTGGTGTTACTTTTCAGAAAATTCACTTCTGATTTTTCTGAAAAATACCACGTACGTCCAATTTCCCTAAATGCAGATGCACAGTCCCTGTTAATGCGTTATCCTTTCCCAGGGAATATCCGACAACTCAAAAATATCGCTGAGCAAATATCCTTGTTGGAAGAAAACCGGGATGTAGATGCCCAAACCCTCTCTAAGTATCTACCAACAGACAATTCCCGCCTTCCTGTGGCGATCGGCGGAACAAAGTCCTCGGGAGAGGCCATGGACTTCTCCGAAAGAGACTTGCTCTATAAGGTTCTATTCGATATGAAAAAAGACATGAATGAGCTAAAAAAACTCGTTCTTGAATCCTATCAGAGTGGTGGAATCAACCAAAATATCATCCAGAAACATCAAGGGCTTTTTGAAGACTTGGACAATGGTTTTACTGGAAAAGAAAAACCAGAAACCGGGCCGAGCTACCCAGTTCCTTTAGTTTTAGAATCTCAAAAGCAATCCGATTTGGATTCCAAAGATTACGAGGAAGAGCAAATCGAGGACATTATCCATGAAGAAGATGACAATTCCCTGTCATTGGAAAAGAAGGAAAAGGAGATGATCCTGAGAGCACTCCGCAAACACAACAATAAGCGGAAATATGCCGCCAGCGACCTGGGGATTTCCGAACGAACCCTCTACCGAAAGATCAAACAATATGAAATCGATCAATAAGTGGCCGGTGCTTTTTCTAGGTGTTTTTTTCATCCTACTTCAGGCCTGTTCCATCAAATACAGCTTCACTGGAACTAATATCAATTACGAATTGGTCAAGACCTTTTCGGTGGACAATTTCTTCAATGATTCTGGGGGAGGGCCTGCCAATATGGAGCAGCGTTTTACTGAGGCGCTGAAAGAATATTACCAAAGAAATACCCAGTTGGAATTAGTTCGAAACAACGGGGATTTACAGTTCTCAGGCGCTATCAAACGCTACACCCTGACTCCCCAGGCAACAGTTTCGAGCAATAATCCCAATCTTCCAGACCGGGCAGGCCAGATGAGATTGACCATCAGTGTTGAGGTGGAGTACATCAACATGACCAACGAAGAAGAAAACCTCAAGCAAAGTTTTTCTTTCTTTCAGGATTATGACCCTAAAACCACCACCCTTTTGGATGTGGAAAGCCAGTTGATCGAAGAGATTTTCAAAAATATCATCCAAGATATCTTCACCGCTACGGTGGCTAATTGGTAATTTGATTATATTCAACCCAAAACCCTACCTGTGAACGCCGCTCAGTTTCAAGAAATTATCCGGAATGCCGATTCTTTAGAAAAGGGGGAAATCCTTCAGTTAAAAAAAGTGCAGGAAAATTTCCCGTATTTCCAGATCCCTCATGTGCTGATTGCCCGATACGAGTATTTGAAAAACCACGCTCATCAAAGTGGTGCTCTTGGCATGGCTGCGCTGACAAGTCCTGACCGAATTTGGCTGAAACAGCTCATTGAGCGCCCTAGTGAAATCCTCCCTTCTGCGGAAAAAGAGGATTTGCTTCCTGAGGACCAACCAGAAAAACCGGATCAAGCAAGTCGAACCCAATCCCTGCTCAAACTTGGGGAAGAGCTAAAAGGAAGCAAACCTGAATCTGCAGTAAAAACTGAAGCCCCTAAACCAAAACGAAAGGTGCGGAAATCGACCAACGATTCGCTAATCGAAACCATCAAAAAGAAAGAAAAAAAGATAATCGTCGATTCCAAGAAAAAGGAACAGATAGACCTGATTAAGGCATTTAGTAAAAAAGAAATCAAACTGGCTACCATCAAGGAAATTGAAGCCAATCAAAACACTGAAAATCTGGCTGCAAAAAGTACAGAAATCAATGACAAACTGATTTCAGAATCCTTTGCGAAGCTTCTCGAAAAACAAGGTAAGTCTGATAAAGCCATTGAAATTTATGAAAAATTGAGTTTGAAGTTTCCGGATAAAAGGACTTACTTTGCGGACTTGATTGAAAATCTGAAAAAATAATAATACGCGTATATGTTTACTTTATTAATTACTATCATCCTGATCCTGGCTGTATTGCTCATCCTGGTAATCCTAGGCCAAAACTCTAAAGGTGGAGTAGGCGCGGCTTTCGGCGGAAGCGCTTCCCAGATCATGGGTGTAACCCGTACCGGAAATGTACTTGAAAAAGCAACCTGGATTTTGGCTGTAGCAATCTTGGTTCTGTCTTTGGCCTCTTCTGTATTCTATACAAGTCCACAGTCCAATCAGTTTGAATCGCCAAATATTGAAAGTGCCAAGCAACAGGTAGTAGGCCCTGCATTCGGAGATACCGAAAGCGAGAGCTTGCTTCCTACAGATTCCGAAGGTTCTACCGCTGAAGATTCTACTTCCGGTCAGTAATTTCTGAGATAATTCAACAATTTTATAGAGTCCGTCTGTTGCAGGCGGACTTTTTTATTTATTTTAGGCAAAAGGCATTTTTAACAGCAGGATCTTATCACCGAATCCTTTCAAATCTGCTGAAATCACAACAATCACCAATTATATATAATGAACAACCAAACACTCCGCCTAGAGGACCTAAACTTAGAAAACTGGCCAAACTTGATCCTCTGGGCAGCACCAATCATGTTTTTGCTGGTATTTATCGAATGGGGAATCAGCTGGTATCAGAAACGAGATGCTTATGACGCAAAAGATTTCTTTGCGGCAGCTAGTATAGGCCTTGTCAATGTAGGAATCAGTGCAATGATCAAACTGGCCACATTTGGAACAGCTCTTTTTTTCTACAACATCGCCCCTTTTAAGATCCCTGCTACTTGGTGGTCTTTCATTGTCTGTTTTATTGCTATTGACTTTGCTCGATATTGGGCACATCGAATTGCCCATGAACAGCGGTTCTGGTGGGCCACACACATCACCCACCACAACTCATCCAAATACAACCTCTCCGTCTCGTTCAGACTTGGCTGGACTCAGCATATCAAGATCGTCTTTTTCATCCCTGTAATGTTTATGGGGTTTGATCCGTTTGTGTTCTTTATTTGTCATCAGATTGCTGTTCTATACCAGTTCTGGATCCATACCGAATACATCACCAAACTTCATCCGGTGATTGAGTACATTTTTACTACTCCATCCCATCACAGAGTACACCATGCTAGTGACGAGCATTATCTGGACAAAAATTATGGTTCAACTTTTATCATTTGGGACAGAATGTTTGGCACATTCATGCCTGAAGCCGAGCGTCCAACCTATGGAATCACGAAGCCTGTGACGTCCTACAATCCCATCTATCTGGTATTTCACGAATGGAGGGATATTTTCCGGGATCTCCGGAAAGCAGAAAGTCTCAAGGAAGGCTGGCTGATTCTCTTCGACAAACCAGGAGCTGAGATCATTGCCAATAGAATAAAAAAGAATACCGAAGCCCAAGAGGTAGAAGAAGATGAAAAAATGATGGAGACCTATTAAGGTCTCCATTTTTTATTCAGTCACAGTTTGTAATAAGAGCCTTTTACTGAGCGGAACCAAGGTCTCCTCAATTGGAAAGGTCTGAGTACTATGCAACCTCCAAGTAGCTGGATTGGGCAATTCCTTAACCTCCCGGATCAAGTGAAGCTTGAGAGACTCTAGGGTTTTTACCAAACTTCTTTGGAAGATGCCGAGCAACCAGAAGGAAATGCTCCTGAATTTCTCTCCTGCCAACTGAAATAGGCCTGATTTATACCGGAATGCATGCACCTCGTGGGAACGGTCCATGGTCATGAAGACAAATCCCTCCCGATTATAAATTGGTTGAATCCCAACCGGCTCAAATATCACCTGCTCTTCCACAAAATCATAAATGGCTTTCCCCTCCTGAATCTGCCCCTTCAGCTTCGGTAGGGCAAAATCCGTGATCAAATTGATCTCTTTCATCACCTCTCCCTCCTCTTCCTTTGGTTCATAATGCAACCTGACATTTTTCAGGTCAACCGCTGTCAGGGATTTTGGGAATAGTTCTGACAATCTGGTTTTTCCAGACTTCAACTCCTCAAGGTTCCGATTATGCTCGATCAATTCCCCTAATACCGGGTAAAGTTTCACCTGTCTAAATTGTTTGTTGCTTTCCTGTAAATAAGCCAGGAGCTGGTACTTTTTATATTCAAAGTCGATCAGCCCTTCGGTGATCCAGTTTTTCGGCAATGATTTCATAGTGACATTTGTTTTCAAAAAAATAATGAAATCTGACATTATTTTCAGGTCTTTACGAAATTTTGACAGTGCCACTTGTCAAAAAAAGATCAATATCCCGCAGGGATTTCCTCTATTTGCAGTCGATTTGTCAGCCTTTTGGACAAAACCTTCCTTGGCACAAGAATGGCTCAATGGGCATTAGCATTTTAATCTAACCTTTAAATAATTTCATATTATGTCAAACGTGAACATCAAACCTCTTGCAGACAGAGTATTGGTACAGCCTGCTGCAGCCGAAGAGAAAACCGCTTCCGGTCTTTACATTCCGGACACTGCCAAAGAAAAACCACAGAAAGGTACTGTTGTGGCTGTTGGCAATGGTAAAAAAGATGAACCCTTGACTGTGAAAGTTGGAGACACTGTTTTGTACGGAAAGTATTCCGGTACCGAACTGAACGTAGACGGAACTGACTATCTGATCATGAGAGAGTCTGATATCTTTGCGGTCCTTTAATTAATCACTTAGAACAATAACTTAAAAAAACCAGAAAATGGCTAAAGAACTATTTTTCGATACAGATGCGAGAGATCGCTTGAAAAAAGGCGTTGACGCCCTTGCTGATGCAGTAAAAGTAACATTGGGTCCTAAAGGCCGTAATGTTATCCTTGACAAAAAATTCGGAGCTCCTACCATTACAAAGGACGGTGTTTCAGTTGCTAAAGAAATCGAGCTTGCTGAACCAATCGAAAACATGGGCGCTCAGTTGGTAAAAGAAGTAGCTTCCAAAACTGCTGACAATGCAGGTGACGGTACCACTACCGCTACTGTTTTGGCACAGGCTATCTTCAACGTTGGTATCAAAAACGTGGCTGCAGGTGCTAACCCAATGGACCTTAAGAGAGGTATCGACAAAGCGGTGGCTGCTGTAGTTGCCAAATTGAGAGAAAACTCCAAAGAAATCTCCACTTCCAAAGAAATCGCTCAGGTAGCGACTGTTTCTGCCAATAATGACGAAGAAATCGGCAACATGATTTCTGACGCTATGGACAAGGTAGGAAAAGACGGTGTGATCACTGTAGAGGAAGCAAAAGGTACTGAAACTGAAGTTAAAACTGTAGAAGGAATGCAGTTTGACAGAGGTTACCTTTCTCCGTACTTCGTGACCAACACTGAGAAAATGGAAGCTGAATTGGATTCTCCATACATCTTGATCTACGACAAGAAGATCTCTTCCATGAAGGAATTACTTCCAGTATTGGAGCCAGTAGCTCAGTCTGGTAAACCTTTGTTGATCATCGCTGAAGATGTGGATGGTGAAGCATTGGCTACCTTGGTAGTAAACAAAATCAGAGGTGCTTTGAAAGTTGCCGCTGTAAAAGCTCCAGGGTTCGGTGACAGAAGAAAAGCAATGTTGGAAGACATCGCTATCCTGACCGGTGGTACTGTAATCTCCGAAGAAAGAGGTTTCAAATTGGAGAATGCTACTCCAGATATGCTAGGTAGAGCTGAAAAAGTCAACATCGATAAAGACAACACTACCGTTGTCAACGGTGCTGGCGATGCAGCTGCTATCAAAGGCAGAATTGCTGAGATCAAAGCTCAAATCGAAAAAACCACTTCAGATTACGACAGAGAGAAATTGCAGGAAAGACTTGCAAAACTTTCTGGCGGTGTAGCAATCCTTTATATCGGTGCTGCTACTGAAGTTGAAATGAAAGAAAAGAAAGACCGTGTGGATGATGCTTTGCATGCAACCAGAGCGGCTGTTCAGGAAGGTGTCGTTGTAGGTGGTGGTGTTGCCCTTGTAAGAGCAGTGGATGCTCTCAATGACTTGAAAGGAAGCAATGAAGACCAAGATACTGGTATCAACATCATCAGAACCGCAATCGAAGCTCCTTTGAGAACTATCGTTCTCAATGCAGGTGGAGAGCCTTCTGTTGTAATCAACAAAATCAGAGAGAACAAAGGAAACTTTGGATACAACGCAAGAACTGATGAGTACATGGATCTGTTCGAAGCAGGTGTTATCGACCCAACTAAAGTGACCCGTTTGGCTCTTGAAAACGCAGCATCAATCGCATCCTTGCTATTGACTACGGAGTGTGTGGTCGCTGACGTAAAAGAAGATTCTCCAGCAATGCCTCCAATGGGCGGCGGAGGAATGGGTGGAATGATGTAATTCACCTTGAACTTTATAAAAAGGAGGCTTATGGCCTCCTTTTTATTTTACTAAGACCCATCAGTAAATACTAAACCTTAAGTATTAAAAAAGATATTCAATCTTTTTTCTCAGAAACGGATAAATTGTATTTTGCTTTAAATACCTGCTTAAAATCACTTTTGAAACATCAATGATCCATTTTGACGCCATTTTTCTTGTGGATGATGATCCCATAAATAACCTTATAAATAAACGTCTGTTAAGTAAACTCGATATTTCAGAACTGATTTTAGAATTTTTAGAGGGTGCCCTAGCTCTAGAAAAAATAGCTGAAGTCCCAAAAGAACAAAAAATAATGATCTTTCTGGACATCAATATGCCTGTATTAAACGGTTGGGAATTTTTGGACACCTATCTAAAACTTTTCCCAGACCGAAGTGATAAAATAGTCATTCTTTCAAGCTCCATCGATTTTCAGGACCGCCAAAGAGCAAGAGAATATGAGCTCGTGTCAGGTTTTTTAGAAAAGCCCCTTACTCTGGATAAAATCCATTACCAGTTGAGTAAATACAATGATTAATTGTGCAAAAAACTACTCTGAAGGTATAATCCGGGACAATCTTTCCCAGATATCATGGATCATTAAAAAGGGAACAGGATTCGTGTCATCAGAAGTCCCCATTCTTAAGACAATCAAATTCTGAGAAGGAATAACCATCAGCAACTGCCCATTTTTACCCATCGCCTGAAACATATCCTCGGGAGCAGATGGAACAAGTGAACCCGGAAATATCATTTGGGAACTAGGCAACATGAAATTACTTTGTCCATTGAGCCAAGTCAAATATCCATAGGATCTATTAAAGATCTGGGAAGCCTTGCTCATCTTTGAAACATATTCTCTTGATAAGACTTGAATTCCATTCCAGTTTCCTTCCGCCAGAAGCAACAATCCAAACCTTGCAAAAGAACGGGCATCACTGTAAAAGACATTGTTTAGCCCGGTTTGTTGCCAAAAGCCTTTCATCCCGATCTTTTTCCCAATCTTTTCCTCAAAAAACTGTTGATATTCCATCCCGGAGGCGAGTTCTATTACCTTGTCAAGTATGGTATAGGTTCCATTGTGATAACTCCATCGAGTCCCGGGGTTAGAAAGGTAGGTAAAAGCGTCCGGAGTACTTCGATCCAAGTTGTCGACTTGATCGCTGATTCCGGTCGTAAAAGTCAAATGATGAATAAGCTTAATTTTCTGCTCCTGCTCCGCCGTCATTGAAGTCCACCCTTCACCCAAATAATTTTGAGTGGGGCTTTGCAGGTCCAAAATATTTTCTTTAGCTCCTACTCCAACCATAGCCGCAGTGAGGGTCTTTCCGGCAGATGCCCAATACCAATAGGAATCCTGATCCATTGGGGTAGAGTTGGTCAGCTTATTACCCCAATACTCCTCCACCACGATCTTTCCATCTTTGATAATCATAAAAGCCCGTGTCCCTTGGGTAGGAAGCCAGGCCAATAATTCCCCAAGTTCAGATTGGTTCCAAGTAAGTTGCGCCAAAGGCGTTTTCTCCCATTCTGAAGAACCATTGGGAGGAAAGTAAAGAGCATCAGTTAAAACGGAACTAGGTGTCTGTGCCTCGGCACAGGAAAAAGAGCAAAAAGCCCAACACACTGCTACAATTTTCCCGAAGGAAAAATCAAAGTTCAGAAGTATGCTGGGCTTCATCATTTATTTTCTTAGAGTGTCCTGGATGAATTTTTTCAAATCTTCCCTAAAAAGTTTGGCAGAGGGCAAATGGGTATACATCATATGGCCAGCCTCATAATAGGTCATGATTATTCGGTCCGTAGCGGACTTTGGAAGATCTATGTGAGAAATGGAATGCTCAACACCATGGAATACAGTGGCCAAATCATAGTATCCGTTCATGATCAAAATTTTCACATTAGGATCCTTACTCAATGCATCTTCCATATCCGGGATGGTAGTCACGGCTGCGTCTGCACCCCAGAAATTATTTCCCTTATGCTTCCAATCCCACTTAAATCCCTCCTTGGAATAAGCAGAGGTGGCATAAAGCAAATCCTTACTTACTCCGAGTGATCCATGAAAATAATCCAAGAATGCCATGGTATAAGCAGGTGAGATCGCATCACTTTGAGGGTCAGTAAATGCACTGACGGACATTGGATCAATATTCATCCCTTTATACCGGGAATCCAGCCTTCCTACCGTATTTTCCTCCCCTCGGAGCAACTCCTGGAAATATTCTCCCGCCTTGATCTTTAAATCTGCTCGTAGCCAAATCTCGCCGCTGATTCCAGTATACTCCTGAAGTCTGGAAGCGATCCTACTCTTCTCCGAATCACTGATCCGGTTTCCTTTATACAAAGCCGGTGCATATTCATTCTCTGTAAATTCCCGAACCTTCTGAACAAAAGCAGGTAAATCATTTTCTTTGTTTTGCACCTTATCATGGTACCAACTGGTTGCCGCCATAGTAGGCAGATAAACCACATAGGAAATATCTTCATTGGGAGCGAAGAAAAGTGTTCTCAGGTCAAAAACAGCCGAAACCATGATCACTCCATTGAGCGCATACCCATTGTTCAGCAAATAACTCATCACGCCTGCATTTCGGAAAGTACCATAACTTTCTCCAAGGATGTATTTCGGCGAATTTAACCTGTCATGGGCTTTCAAAAACTGCATGATAAACAGGCTGACACTTCGGATATCCTGGTCCACTCCCCAAAAATCCTTACCGGTAGCCTCCCCGATTGGGACGCTCAAACCAGTCCCCACAGGATCCATCATGACCACATCGGCCATATCCAAGATAGAAAACTCATTATTTACCAATTGGTAAGGTGCGGCTTGGTTGTAATTCGGATCATCCACCACAATACGCTTGGGCCCCATCACGCCCATATGCAACCAATACGAGGAAGATCCGGGTCCACCGTTGTAGGCAAAAACTATAGGTCGGTCTTTTCCTCCATTTTCTTTGAAGTAAGCCGTAAAACCAAATAAAGCAATGGGCTTGTTGTTTTCATCCCGAAGTTCCATGGTTCCCGCCTTGGCGTTCAAATTAATAACCTTCCCGTCAATGGTCACAGATTGCTTTGACTCAAAAACCTGAGCTTTGGGAAGTGATTCAACTGGCTTTTCCTGAGCGTGGGAAAGTCCTGTGAAAAACAGGAGTGCAATAATCAGAACTTTTAATTTCATGATGATTGGGTTTTGGTTGTCTTAAGGAATTTACTTCGGGCTCTTTTATTGTTTAAAGATCTTTCCGTCCTTCATTACGAAAATCACATCTTTCATCACTTTAATATCCTTCTCGGGATTTCCACTGACTGCGATAATATCAGCAAGTTTTCCTGATTCGATTGTTCCAAGTTTCTCCTCCACACCCAAAAGCTGCGCTGCATTTAAGGTAGCCGCCTGAATGGCTTCCAGATTAGGCATACCCACTTCTGTCAGATACAAAAACTCCCGGTAATTTTCCCCATGAGGAAAAACCCCTGCATCAGTCCCGAAAGCGATTTTCACTCCGCTTTCGTAAGCTTTTCTGAAAGTCTCCTGAATTTGAGCTCCAATTTGCATTGCTTTGTCACGGACAACAGGAGGGTAATATCCCGGGATTTTGGCATATTCAGCGGCGGACATTCCAGCCGTCACAGTGGGCACATACCAGGTTCCTGCTTTTTTCATCATTTCCATGGTTTCTTGGGACATCATCGTACCGTGTTCAATGGAATGAATTCCAGCTTTTACAGCTCTCTTCATTCCCTCATCACCATGGGCATGTGCTGCTACATGGATTCCAAAATCCTTGGCAGTTTCTACAACTGCGTCCAATTCATCCTGCTGAAATTGAGGAGCAGAACCATCTCTAGCAACAGAAAGCACACCCCCGGTGGCAGTTACTTTAATGACATCCGAACCGAATTTAACCGCCTGTCTAACTGCTTTTCTCGCATCATATGGACCATTGATGACTCCCTGGTCAGGCCCGGGATCCCCCATCAAATCTCTCCTTACTCCATTAGTTGGGTCTGCATGTCCTCCTGTAGGGGCAATGGACTTGCCTGCAGTATAAATTCTCGGCCCTGCGACCAAACCATTGTTTATGGCATTTCTCAAAGCAATATTGACTCCCGAACCACCCAAATCCCGAACTGTGGTAAACCCTGCCATAAGAGTAACCTTGGCATAAGGAAGAGACTTGAAAGCAACATCTGCTTCATTATCCCGGAAGCCATCCATGTATCGGGTAGGACTGGTTTGACTTTCAATATGGACATGCATATCCATTAAGCCCGGCATTACCGTTGCATCTTTCAGGTCAATGACAGAATCACCCTGTCCGCCTTTTTGGTAGCCAGAACTTACAGAAAGGATCTTATCTCCTTCTACAACTATGGTCTGTTCAGTTAAAATCTTTTTGGATTTTACATCAATCATGCGACCGGCATGGATATACGTCTTCTGTGCAAATGCTCCTAGAGAAAGCAATAGAGCAAGTCCAGAAAGTACAGCTTTTTTCATTATTTTGAATTGATTGGTTGGTACGGAAAGGTAGGTAAATAGCATGAAATCAACCCAACCGTTCATCAGGCTTTAATTGAAAACAATGATCGTGCAGATGAAAGCCCAAACGCTGATAAAATGGTAAAGCTCCTTCTGCGGCAAAGAGAAATAATCTCGCCCTTGGACCAGTATTTCTCGCCTCCTGTAAAAGTCTCCGGCCTATTCCCTTTTTTTGATACTCTGGTGAAACGGCAAGGTCTGCGATAAAGCATCTATAACAAAAATCCGAAAGGGCTCTCAAGACCCCAATTAACTTCCCGTTTTCCCGCGCTGTCAGAATCAGGTTGGCTCCATTCAACATCTCTTGTAAATGGTCGGGATCATGCATAGGTCTCCGCTTTCCCAAGCCTGAACTGTTTAAAATTTCTATAAACTCCTTTATGGGAAGATTTTCCTCTCTTTGAAATGTGATCATAAACTCAAAACTCAGGTAGAAAAACGTATTAATTCAATTGGGAAATAATACCTGAAAATATACTAAATCAAAGAATGGAATTTTGATCAAAACAAACCCAAAAAACAACATAGAGATTTTCTAAATCAAGGTCTTATTGTTCCTTATTTCTAACCACCAGATACCAATCCCCTTCCAAAGGCAAATAGCCATAATCATAACAATAATAATAGACTGCTCCTTTCTTGGTTTCATACGTGTGGGTCTGGTACTTAAACTTAAATCCCTCTTGAAGCAATTTGTCCTTGGTGGTTTTCCCCAAATCCTCCCCTGCAGGAATCAGCGATTCCAGAATGTTTCGGTTTCTTTTCAAGCTGTAATTGATCCTCCTTACCAGATTATTGTTATCAGCATATTGGTGGTAATTGTAGGAGTTGCGGCATTGGTCATCACAAAATTTCTTATCCATTCTACCTTGGATAGGCTTTCCGCAATTCAAACAGTGTTTCTTTTCAGCAGGCATGGTCAAAAAGTTTTTAGGTAATTTAGATAATTGGGTTAAAAAATAAAAGCGGGAAAAACCCGCTTTTTACATTCATTTCCAATCAGTTAAGATTTTTTTCCCACAAAGCGGATTACAGAAGATTCTCCAACGTGAAACTCCCCTTCCTCCAAAGCTACAATCTTCTCCTCCTTGACTATGACTTCCAAACCTCCAAAATCCTGCATCAGTTCCTCTTCGGAATACAACATCGCCAAATCCTTTGGGCCACCTGCTTTAGGGTTTTTGGAATTGTATTGAAGATGATCTTTGGAAAAAGCCTCCAAAACCAACAATCCTCCCGGTTTCAATAAAGCGAGCAATTGGGAATGCATAAAAGAGCGAATGGAAGGAGGAAAATGTGCAAAAATCAATACCACTACATCAAAACTTTCGTCCTCATAGGATAGCTCAGGTAAGGTCCCAACCCGATAATCGATATTCACTCCTTTGCTTTCTGCCAGTTTTTCTGCTTTCGCTTTACCTTCCTCACTTAGGTCAAAGGCCGCAACATCCCAACCTAAAGTAGCTGCAAACACTGCATTTCTCCCTTCCCCTTCTGCTGGAAAAAGCACTTTCCCGGGCTCTAGATTACGGATAATTTCCCTGTAAAACTCATTGGGTTCAGTCCCATAGGCATAGGCCTCGGCACTGTATCGTTCGTTCCAAAATTCTTTCATGTCAATCAGATATTTTCATCAAAATCAAAATAGGGAACCCAAAGTTCCCTACTCCTTTCACCGCTCAAAGCTAATTGTTTCCAAATTGAAGGTGTTCCAAATCGAAACCCCAGAATCTGTACGCAGCACGAAATAAACATCTTTAAACCCGGAAATTGGGTTCACTTTTATCTGAACAGGGAAAAACGCAATCCCTTCCTTCTTTTCGAGGATCTCTGTGCTTCCCCAAAGTTCTCCGTCTGGAGAGCCCAGCCGAACTTCAAGTTTTCCCTTTACATTTCCAGGATTGAGCAAAAGCCTCACTTTGTTGATTCCAGAAAGATCCGTCTGATCAAAGCTTATCCAAGAGTTTTTCTCGGTAAAACGAATAAAATTCTTTCCATCCGCATTGGCCTTGGCAGTATTCTCAAATCTGGATGCAGAGACTGCCATCAAGTGGTGATTGCGCAAAAAAAGCTGATAACTTGATTTAAGCGGCCCAATACCATTGGCACCCTGATCCTCATAGGATGCCTGAATTAAATAATAACCATCTGGATTTTCAGAGGATTTGATTTCATACATGCCTTTCAGTGGCAATCTGTCCTGACCAAAATCCGGATCCTCCAAACCAAGAATAAAACTCACCATTTCCTCCACTTGCTCCTTTTCCAAATGGGTATGCCCCGGCATCAATCGCTCTCCCCAAACTCCGGAACCTCCATTGATCACCTTATTGACTAAATAGGCTTTGGCCTCTACCTGTCCTTTGTATTTTTTAGAAACATTTCGATAGGTTGGTCCAACGGATTCATTTTCTATAGCATGACAGGCCTTACAGCCCGCTTGGTTAATATAATTCTCTCCAAGTACTACCTGTTCTTCCTGATGCCCTGTTCCGATAAGATCATAGCCTCCCTCCACAAAATCAATGGAAAACTGAATGGCACTTTGGTTGATCTCAGAATCCTCCGCATCCTCTACATGAACTTGGTATGCAATGGGTTCAGTATCAAAATAAAAACTCTTGTTCCCACCCCAGTCAACACTTACTTCCGGCCGGGAATTTCCAACCCTGATTTCTAGAGTGGTCTCAACTTGCTCTCCTTCCTGGTCTTTTACCATCAATTTGGCAGAATAGGTGCCCGGATTCGGGTAAGTGTAGGTAGGGTTGGGTTCCGTAGACTTACCCCTTCCATCCCCAAAATCCCACTCAAAAGTTAATTGGTCCTGAGGGTCAAAATCGAGGGTTCCTTCGGAAGAGAATACCACCTCCAATGGCGCTGCCCCGGTGGTTTCGGATGCAGAGATTTTAGCTATAGGTTTTCTGTTACCAGCTGCAAATTCAATTCTGTAAAGGCCCGAATCGTCATTCTGAGCTCTCCAATAAGTCCCGTATTCGAGAACATAAAGCGCTCCGTCTTTTCCAAACTGCATATCCACTGGCTTATCAAAAACAGTAGAAGGCATAAAACGCTCCATAGTATCATACTCGAAATTTTCAGTCAGGGAAACCGTAAAAATCCAATTTCTCATCCAGTCATAAATGAACAATTTGCCATTATAGTATCCCGGAAACCGTACATCGGAAGCCTCGAAATCTTCCCGGTAGTAAACCGGGCCTCCCATGGCATTCCTTCCACCTGTTTCCAGCATGGGAAATTCCACTGATTCATCATAGGGATACCAAATCAGAGCAGACTGTGCCGGAGGAAGATTCTCTATCCCAGTATTGTTGGGAGAGGTATTTATGGGCGCTGCCGGATCAAACTCAAACAAACTCTCCTGCTTTTCAAAATCATATTTCCAGTAGGGTTTATTATTTCCCACAAAATAAGGCCAGCCAAAAAAACCTGCTTCTCTGGCCAAATTAATTTCATCATGCCCTTTTGGACCTCTTTTCAAACTATCCCTGGAAGCATCAGGTCCTACTTCTCCCCAGAAAAGATTCCCGTTATGTTGATCAATGGAAATCCGAAAGGGGTTTCGGTTTCCCATGACATAGATTTCAGGACGGGTATTTGGAGTTCCCGGAGGAAAAAGATTCCCTTCAGGAATAGTGTAGGTCCCATCTGGTTGGGGAGTAATTCGTATGATGGTGCCCCTGAGATCGTTGGAATTCCCAGAGGTTTTCTGAGCGTCCACATTTGCGGGGCGATCCTGACGCTCATCGATTGGATTGTAATTATCTGATTCAAAAGGAGTAGTATCGTCTCCCATGGAGAGGAATAAATTCCCATTCGAATCAAATTCTATGGAACCACCTGAATGGCAGCAACCCCGGAAAACAGGAACTTCTAAAAGAATTTTTTCTGAAGCCAGGTCTAACAGGTTTTCCTTGAATTCAAAACGTGAAAGGCGGTTGACATCGGGTTGATAATCTAAGGGTGCATAGTATAAATAAATCCAGTGATTCTGTTCGAAATTTGGATCTTTTGCCAAACCCAGCAACCCGTCTTCGTGCTCCAGATACACATTCAATTCTCCAACTACCAAGGTCTGACCGGAAGAAGCATCATACAATTTCAGTTTGCCGGCCCGTTCGATAAACAACACATCTCCGTTGTCCAGGACTTCGAGCTCCATAGGCTCATTTAGCTTCTCCACCAAAGTTACTTTGGTAAACCGGCTTTCATCGGGCTTGATGTCAGCAAAGGGATCGAGATCTTTTTGTGAACAACTCCACACACTCATCCCCAGAACAGCAAAAGCAAGCGCTGCAATTCGCATAGGTTATTAGGTTTTTGAATTATTATTTACTGAAATTGAAGGGATACAAAATACAGGTCTTGGAAATCAAAACATAAAATTCAGGTTAAAAATGGGGTTCTATTACAAAAAAAGTCCCGCTGAAAAAGATCCAGCGGGACTAGTTGTTGGTTTAAAATCTGGGAACCATTTAGAATCTTACCAGATCCAAGCGGGATTATCCCTGCTAAAAATGGTAAAGGCGACCATAAACTCATGGGTAGAATTCGGGAGCAAATAACTCTTTGATATTGGCATCTCGTAGACATATCCCACACGTAATTTTTCCAAAATAAAGCCCAATTGGAAATTATTGGCATAGCTGAACCTATGTCCCAACCCTGCCCAAAATTTCTCCATTAGGATTGCCTTGGCGTTTATCTCTACATTGTCCGGAAGATTATTCTGACTTCTCCACATGAGGTTTCCAGCCACGCTCAAAGTTTCGGAAATTTCCTTTCTGTAACCTCCCTGGAATATGCCAATTCTGGGCTTTTTATCCATAAAGACATCCCCTCCATTAATTCTGCCTTCATTCACATTCTGCACAGCATAGGATAAATAATAATTGTTGTGGGTAAGGGCAATTCCCAAGTTGAAATCAACCATGGTCATATTTGCAAAATTCCCCAAATATTTGTTGACAATGGGATCATTTGCCTGCTCAGTGGTCAGGTTGTTTCCATCCAGTCGAACACTATTGAAATTCAGTCCTGCACCAACTCTCAGGTAGGCATTGGAGCTTACCTGAACTCTGGTTGCATAGCTCAAGATCAAATCTGTTTCACGAAATGCCCCGTAACTGTCAGTCATAACATTAACACCTACGGCATTTTTTCCAAGTTCGGAGGCATCCAAATCATTCAATTCTGCAAAGTCCAACTCTGCGGAGATGAAGTAGTTCTTGGGTGTACCTTCCCAGCCTGCCCATTGGTTCCTTACAAACCCACGGGCCATAGAACCTTCATATCCCGTCAAACTAGGATTAAAATAGCCCTGAAGGTGACTGAATTGGCTAACGTATTTTCTGGATTGAGCTTCTGACTGGAATGGCAGAGCCAGAACAATGAATATGAGTATTAGTAATTTTTTCATCATTTCTATTTTTTTGAAAAAGGATGAAGGGCCGAAGCAAAAGGCTCCGGACCTTCATTTCATATTCTTAATATCTTAATAAGTTCAAAATTCCCCTTCTGGATTCCTTGGTCTCTCCGATTTCAATCACCCAGTAATAAGAGCCCGCTGGTACATCTTTCCCTTTGTAGGTACCATCCCAGCGCACACTAGGGTCAGTGGTAATGAATAGTCTGTCACCGCTCTTTTCGAAGATCTGAATCTTGACATTGGAGTAGTACAACAGTTCTCTCACACCCCAATCATCATTGTATCCATCACCATTTGGAGTAAAGGTGTTTGGAATCTCGATATCGCTCAGGGACTTTCTGTCTCTGAATATTTCGAACCTCTTCACAAATTCATTTCCAACCCGGTCTATCACTTTCACCTCTATGGTAAAGGAGTTTTTACCTAGGAGAACCTCAGAAGAGCTCCAGAACAGCTGACCATCAACAATCTCAAAATACTGGTTGTCAAGAACATTGCCGTTCAATATGATCGTATGTACATCATCCACAGGGTCAATCACAGTGAATGTACCCACATAAATAAAGTCGCTAGTCACATCCACTTCAAAGCGGTTGTTGTCCAAGATCAGGTCTTCAGGAGCCGGCTTTTCCAACACCATCACTTCAATTTCCACAGCCAGACTTACATCAAAAGTATTGTAGACGCAAGGCTCAATTAGTGCAGTACCGGTGATGATATAGGTTCCACTTTCGAATTGGTTGACATTGATCTCATCCCATTCAACTTCCACACTTACTTCTGAACCGTCACCAAGAACCGCAGTCACAGTGGCAGGTGGAGTAAATGCAGTTCCCCAATTCCAAAGGATCAAGGTTTCATAAGAAAGTGAGGCAACAGACCGATCAGCTAGGTAATCTGAAACTCCGTCTGAGTCAGAGTCCGCAAAATCAGTTCCGTCCAGAGGATCGGTTCCATCAAACTCCTCTACATAATCCGGCACTCCATCCTCGTCTGTATCCTTAAATCCAGAGCAATTTTCAGGGTCAGTTTCCTGAATCTCTTCAATGTAATTCGGAACTCCATCCCCGTCTGTATCTTTGAAATCAGTATTATCCAAAGGATCGGTACCCTCAGCAACCTCCGTTCCATCAGGAACTCCATCACCATCGGTATCTGGATTCAATGGGTCTGTACCGTTTTCTTTTTCTTGCTGATTAGGAGACCCGTCATTGTCACAATCAGCATCCTTCCAAGCTTGATCCGGATCTGTTTCCTGATTATCAAGGACAAACGAACAAGCTTCCAAAGGATCGGTATTGTCTGAAACCTCTGTTCCATCCAATACTCCATCCCCATCCGAATCTGGGTTTAATGGATCTGTACCCAAATCCACTTCCTCTTGATTGGTCAATCCATCCTCATCACAATCGGCATCTTTCCAAGACTGAGAAGCAGCCAAAGTCTGGCTTTCCAATACAAAAGAACACTCGTCCAATGGATCGGTTTCGTCATCTACTTCCTGACCGTCAGTCACTCCATCCCCATCCGTATCGGCATTCTTAGGGTCAGTTCCAAGCTCGGTCTCGGCCTGATTGCTCAGTCCATCCTCATCACAATCTGCTTCTTTCCAAGCCTGATTAGGCTCTACTGTCTGGCTTTCTGCCAAATATGAACATGCGTCCAATGGATCGGTAGAGTCAGTCACTTCGGTGCCATCCAACACTCCGTCTCCGTCAGTATCTGGATCAAAAACATCCGTTCCTCTATTTACTTCATCCTGATTGGTCAATCCATCCTCATCACAGTCTGCATCATTCCAGGACTGATCTGTAGGTAATGTTTGACTGGCCAGAATAAATGAACACTGATCCAATGGATCGGTCTCGTCATCCACTTCCTGTCCGTCTGTCACTCCATCGCCGTCCGTATCAGCATCCTGAGGGTCTGTGCCCAATTCGGTCTCTGCCTGATTGCTCAATCCGTCCTCGTCACAGTCTGCTTCATTCCAAGCCTGCTTAGGCTCTTCTGTCTGGCTTTCGGCTAAATAAGAACATGCGTCCAATGGATCAGTGGAGTCTGTCACTTCAGTACCATCCAACACTCCGTCTCCATCAGTATCCGGATCAAAAACATCCGTTCCTCTATTTACTTCAATTTGATTGCTCAAACCATCTTCATCACAGTCTCCAACCTTCCAATCCTGAGAGGTAGCTAAAGTCTGGCTTTCCAATACAAAAGAACAAAGGTCCAACGGATCGGTCCCATCTTCCTGTTCCTGCCCATCGGTAACTCCATCGCCATCAGAATCGGCAAATAGAGGATTGGTACCCAATCCAGTTTCTTCCTGATTTGTCAACCCGTCCGCATCACAGTCAGCTTCCTTCCAGGCCTGCTCAGGCTCTAATGTCTGGCTTGTAACCAAATAAGAACATACATCCAACGGATCAGTGGAGTCTGTCACTTCTGTGCCGTCCAATACACCGTCACCGTCTGTATCCGGATCAAAAGGATCTGTTCCTCTATCCACTTCCTCCTGATTGGTCAAGCCATCCTCATCACAGTCTGCATCTTTCCAGGACTGATCTGTAGGCAAAGTTTGGCTGGCAAGTATAAATGAACACTGGTCCAATGGATCGGTCTCGTCATCCACTTCCTGTCCGTCTGTCACTCCATCGCCATCCGTATCCGGATCTAAAGGATTGGTTTCGATTTCCTTTTCAGCTTGGTTACTCAGACCATCATTATCACAGTCTGCTTCTTTCCAAGCAGCATCTTGCTCCAAGGTTTGGCTAGCCAGTACAAATGAACACTGATTTAGAGGGTCTGTGCTGTCAGTGATTTCAGTTCCGTCCAAAACCCCATCTCCGTCTGTATCAGGGTCCAGAGGGTCGGTTCCTCTATCTACTTCTTGTTGATTGGTCAGGCCGTCCTCATCACAATCCGTATCTTTCCAAGTTTGGCTCGGAGCAAGTGTCTGACTGGCCAGTACAAAAGAACATGCATCCAGGGGATCGGTTTCATCATCTACTTCCGTGCCATCGATCACGCCGTCTCCATCTGTATCCGGATTCAGCAGATCAGTCTGAAGCTCAACTTCCTGTTGGTTGGTCAAACCATCACTGTCACAATCAGCGGACTTCCATGATTGGCTTGGTTCCAATATCTGGCTTGTAAATACAAATGAACATTCATCCAAAGGATCTGTATCGTCAGCAACTTCAGTCCCGTCCAATACCCCGTCTCCATCTGTATCTGGATCCAGTGGATTGGTTCCAAGACTCTTCTCGTCACCGTTAAGCAAGCCGTCATTATCACAATCTCCTTCATCCCAAGCAGCGCTAGGTGTTACTGTCTGATTCTCTGGAATAAATGAACAGGGGTCCTGATAGTCCGTACCATGAAAAATTTCAATTCCATTTGTTACGCCATCCCCATCTTCGTCTCCATTAGGGTCAAGTGAAAAATGAACAATGTCGGAGTTTGAAATCAGGTCACCGTTTAACCTACCAACAATTACCGCCAAATCAGGATCAGGTGTTGATGTCAAAACTGCGGTATAAGTACCGTCATTGTTATCGGTTACCGGACCCAATGTACCGGCAGAAGTACCTAATGTAAGCGTGCCCCCGGAGGTAGTAATGTTGTTGCCGTCCGAATCCTTCAACTGTACCGTAATAATGGACTGGGAAACTCCATCCGCTACAATTGAGTTGGGGCTTGCCGTCAAAGTAGTCTTTTGAAGGTCAACTACACCGGGCGGTATCTCCTGGTTTTGATTTAAATACAAACTGTACACTGTTGTACCTTCCCGGAAACTTTCATTAAAAAGAGGGACAATCCCCTCAGTTCCGGTGGCAAAATCATCGGTCAGTGATGCGTCAACAGTGTTACGAGAAAATCCGACCGAGACAAGAATGAAAAGAAAGCAAGTTAAGATTGCTTTCAATAAAGTGCCTTTGGATTTGGACATGCCTAAGATGTTTTTGTTCTATATGCAGAGTTAAAATTATTGTGAAAAATAAAATAAAAATTTTCAAACAACCTATAAATATATTTTTCAAGCCTTTTTTTTAATATAAAATGCGTTTTTAACAGCAATAAATTTTGAAGAAAACTAACAATTCAAATCACTTCGTTTTTACCCTTAATTTTTGAGTAAGGATTTTTCTAAGATTATACATTAGAATTTACAGAAAAAAATTAAGGCATCAGAATACCTGTCTGTCTGGAAACAAGGAAGTAGCAGCTCTTCGAAGAGACCACCCCAAAATAAAACCCCTTGATTTAAAACACTTTATAAGAAAATTATAAAGCTATTAATAATATAAATTCAACAGAACATAAAAGAACTAAAATCTGCAATGGAAAAACCTATGAAACAAACTGCTAAACATAGTATTGATTACAATACAAATCTGCCCCTTAACTATTCAAAACAATCAGTTAATCACCAATTTATATCTCCACACTTCCCTCAACTCCTCCACATTGATATCAAATGGCTTATAAATTGGGTTTGAAGAGCATAATAAAAGCTTACGTTCTTCCTTGATCCGGTTATAGGCAATTTTAAAAACCACTCCATCCTGCTCAGTCACTAACACATAACGCTCTCCGTCTTTGATCGCTGTCCAGTCATCCACATATTCGCATACAATCCAAGCCCCTTCCGGCACAGGCAACATGGAGTCACCGTCTACTTGAAATACCCGGTACTTTTTATCCATTGGCAAAAAAGGCAAGGCAAAGCGGGGCAACTCGGAGATAAATTCCGGGTCCGAAAAACCTGCCAGATAACTGGCCTTTGCCCGTTGGGAAACCACCTCTATCAACTCCCTACCCTGCTCGTCCACAGTAGTAGCCAGGACGCGCAGCTTTCTCCCTCGGAGAAACTGATCTGTCTCGAGGAGTTCACGCAGCTTGTATTCTGAATACGAACTCAAATCCTCCCGCAACAAAATATCTATGGACACACCCAAATGATCCGAAATCATCACCAGCGTATCCAAGGTAGGGTTAATGTTCAGTTCATATCCTGCCAACTTGGACCGGGAAATCCCTATAGCCGAGGCCAAAGTTTCCTGGGTCAGTCCTTTCTTCTTTCTGAGAAGCTTGATGTTTGCATGTAGATTCATCATTGATCCCGATAAGCCATAAGGCCATTTTTATTGATTCTTCTCCCTTTGGTTTTTCATCTATCCCTCGGACAATCCCCGTCATTTTTCGAAAAACCGTTTCCACAAATCTAATCCTTTTGACTAATTTATAAACAACATTATGTCAATAATATAAACAAATCGAAAATGGAGGGGAAACGCAGCATCGCGCACATGGACTTGGATTCGTTTTTTGTATCGGTGGAGAGACTGTATGACAGCCGGCTCAATGGAAAACCCATCCTAATCGGCGGCTCAGGAGACCGTGGAGTCGTAGCTTCCTGCAGTTATGAGGCGCGCAGATATGGGGTACACTCTGCCATGCCCATGCGGACAGCTCGTCAGCTCTGCCCTGAGGCGCTGATCATCCGGGGGGATTTTGAAAAATACAGCCAAAAATCCATGGAAGTCACCGAGGTGATCCGGGAGCATGTCCCCCTTTTTGAAAAATCCTCCATCGATGAGTTTTACATAGACCTAAGCGGAATGGACCGCTTTTTCGGCTGTTTCAAACTGGCACATGAGCTCCGTCAAAAAATCATCCGGGAGACAGGACTGCCAATTTCTCTGGGACTATCCGGAAACAAAACCGTATCCAAGGTTGCAACCGGCGAGGCCAAGCCCAACAATGAAAAACAAATTCCAAACGGAGAAGAAAAGCCATTTCTGGCTCCGCTGTCTGTTCGGAAGATCCCCATGATAGGAGAAAAAACAGCCCAAACTCTATATAATATGGGGGTAAAAAAAGTGCATACACTCCAACAGATGCCCTCAGAACTACTGGAAGCGACCTTTGGAAAGAATGGAAAAATGATCTGGGAAAAAGCCAATGGCATAGACCATGCTCCGGTAACCCCTTATTCTGAAGCCAAATCACTTTCTTCTGAAAACACCTTCGAACAGGACACCATCGATACACAGGTACTGGAAGCCACTCTCATAGCCATGTGTGAGCAACTCCTCTCCAAACTCCGCAAAAAAGGACAGCTCACTGCCTGTGTAAGCGTGAAAATCCGCTATTCAGATTTTGACACACATACCATGCAGCAGCGAATCCCATATACGTCCGCCGACCACACCTTGCTTCCGATCGTAAAAGAGCTTTTCAGGAAGCTTTACAACCGTCGCCTACTGATCCGTCTGATCGGAGTTCGATTCAGCAACTTGGTCTATGGAAACTATCAAATCAAATTATTTGAAGACAGCCAAGAGCAGATCAATCTCTATCAAGCCTTGGATCGCTTAAACACCAAATACGGAGACAAAACCGTCTGTCGGGCAGTCGGCATAAATGTAGGCAGAAGAAAATTCAATCCATTTAATGGACTGGAGACTCAGTAGCAAGACAAAACAGATTGTATAAAAGGCAAAAATTACCGAACAGCCCAAAAAGAATCCTAAAATCAGAAAAACTAAAAAACCTGAAACCTAAACACCAAAAAGTCAGTAATGGATGTAAACAATGTCAAAGAACTGTCTTTCTACTCACACGGAGAGTAAGGCTTTTCTCTAGTTTAGTTGATATCCGGCATTGTAATAAAGCTCCTTCGGGAGCTTTTTCCTTTTCTATAGGAAAATTAAAGATCCCAACCTGCTCATTGGAAACGGACTGAGCCCAAAAACCAATTCATCAGCGATTACTCATTCCATTTCACGGGATCAGGAACCTGTTTTGGAAAAAAATTAAACCATACAAAGGAAAAATAGCAGCCTTTACCCTTTGAACTTTCGGTTAAATAAAAAATTACCCCAACTTCGCAGCATTGTGAAATTCAGGTCCACCAACAACTGAAGGAGCGGATCTTATAAGCCTTTGCTCCGCCACAAAAAAGACTTTCCTAACCAAAAGAAGTCCGAAATCAACCCAAAAACCACTTTCCCCAAAGAATATTCTAGTTATCTAAACCAAACTACAATAAAATTACCCACAAAAAATGGAACAACTCATCCATCAATTAAACGACTTAATCTGGAGTAATGCACTGATTCTACTTTGCTTGGGTGCAGGAATCTTCTTCTCAATATTGACCCGATTCGTTCAGGTCAGGTTTTTCAAAGAGATGATCAGACTCCTTTTTTCAGGAAAATCCTCCGACAAAGGTGTATCCTCCTTTCAGGCTTTTGCCCTGGCCCTTTCCGGAAGAATCGGGACCGGAAATATCGCCGGAGTTGCCACAGCAATTGCCATGGGCGGACCCGGAGCAGTCTTTTGGATGTGGGTGATTGCCTTCCTGGGAGCATCCTCCGCATACATAGAAGCCACATTGGGACAGATTTACAAGGAAGTAAAGGATGGACAATACCGAGGGGGACCGGCATTTTACATCGAGAAAGGACTGGGAATCAAGTGGTACGCCATGGTTTTTGCAGTGGTGACGGTAATCAGTATGTCCTTGATGCTTCCTGGGGTACAAAGCAACAGCATCGCACTGAGCATGGAAAATGCATTTAACTTCCCGGTAGAATATACCGGAATACTAGTCTGCGTTTTTCTGGCAATGATCATTTTTGGAGGAATCAAGCGCATCGGCAAAGTGGCGGAGGTAGTGGTTCCTTTTATGGCCGTAGGCTATATATTACTGGCAGTTATCATCATCGGACTGAATGTCACTGAAATTCCAAACGTCGTTCGATTGATTATAGGATCGGCTTTTAATCTAGAGGCTACCTTTTCCGGGATTTTTGGGCTGGCCATCTCCTGGGGTGTAAAAAGAGGAATTTATTCCAATGAAGCCGGTCAGGGTACCGCCCCCCATGCAGCGGCTGCAGCTGAAGTAAGCCATCCGGCCAAGCAAGGCTTGGTTCAGGCATTTTCCGTGTACATCGACACCCTTTTTGTATGTACTGCCACGGCCTTTATGATTCTTTTTACCAATCAATACAATGTAATTAACCCGGAGGGGGGATTCATTGTGGAGAATTTGCCCGGTGCAAGCATAGGTCCGGAGTTTACCCAAATGGCCATCAGCACACATTTCCCTACCATAGGAGCCGGTTTTATTGCCATCGCTTTGATGTTTTTCTCCTTTACGACCATTATGGCCTATTACTACATTGCGGAGACCAACCTGAGTTTTCTCCAAAGAAAAGGGAAGCAAAAATGGCCAACATATGTATTGAGAATCGTTTTCCTGATTGCCACTTTTTACGGAACCATTCACACAGCCGAACTTGCCTGGACCTTCGGTGATATCGGAGTAGGAATGATGGCCTGGCTCAATATCATTGCCATACTTCTTCTTCGGAAACCTGCGCTCTACGCCCTGAAGGATTATGAAAATCAACTCAAACAAAAAAAAGACCCTGTCTTTTAAGTTGGCAGACGAATAAGAGGACGAATCCCTTGAAATAAAAAAAGCAGCCTAAAAAGCTGCTTTTTTTGTCGGGGTGACAGGATTTGAACCTGCGACCACACGCCCCCCAGACGTGTACGCTAACCGGACTGCGCCACACCCCGATGCTAGGATGAAGGATGGATTTTGAAAACCCAAATCTATCCTGATTTGGATGGCGAATTTAAGGTTTTCCTGATTTTTTACCAGCTGATTCAAGCTTTTTGAAAAAATATCCGCTTAAAACCAGAAGGCCGAAAATCTAAAAGCCTAAAAATCAGTCCTGATTGCTTTTTACAAATACCGCCTGAAAAGCCACATTGCAACAGCTCCTGCATAAGCAGGCGGAATCGTTCATGGATTTCGCCTTTCGCATGGCTTCCTTCCCATTATTGAAAGGACCCAAATAATCCCTATTCAGAGCATCAGGGATCAATTCACATTCACGGTCATGGATTTCAAAAAGACCATCTTTATTAGGTCTAGAGGATAGGTAAAAGAATTTCATATTTTATTCCGTTATGATAGATTTCAAAATTACTATTCTTAAAAACTAAAAAACATACCCTATTTAGGGTATTTTTTTAGTTTTTTTGTATAAAACCAGCAAATTTTTGAATTATATCACCCGAAAATGTGAGTCCTATCTTCTGAAATTTTCAGATAAGAGCCAATCGCTCCTTTAAAATCTACTTTTTCAACCAATATCGACTAACTAACTCAATCCATTCTTCCTCTAGACTTTGAGCAGGCCGGACCTCCCCTGCTCTCCTGTACCAATAGTCCGAATTCCAAGTATCCCCTTCCTTTCGGTGCAAATAGGCATGAACTCGGGCCGCTGATTGGCCACTGAGATGATCGACCTCATCATGTGCTTTCTGCCAATCTCCATTCCCATCGTACCAAAGAGCTTTGAGCTCAGGACTGTAATTTTGAACTGACTTTGTATTAGCTAAAAAAGCCTCCAATTGATTATCCATTTTCTTTTTCATTGAAAATCAAGTTCAAAATCCTGAGGAATAAATCCAACCGGAAACCCTGAAATCCTACAAAATTGATATTTTGGAGCGCTCTTAATTCCAGAAATGACAGCTCCTACACCATGAAGAAAACATTTTTGATTATCCATTTGCTTATTTTCTCCCAATGGACCCTCGCACAAAACCAACTAGACGAGGAATTGCAAAACAAAATCCAGGAGCAGATCAAGGATTTCAAAGGTGAAATCGGCATCTATGTACAGCATTTGCCCAGTGGAAAAAGTGCTTCCTTTCAAGCAGACAGCATTTTTCCCACTGCCAGTATTGTCAAAATCCCTATTCTTCTCGGAGTTTTTGACAAAATCGAAACCGGAAACCTGTCGTTTCACCAGCCTTTAATCTACCGGGATTCCATCAAATACGGTGGTTCTGGCCTGATGCAGTTTTACAAGGACTCCGTAAAAACTGAGCTGCGCACGCTTTTGGCCCTGATGATGAGCTACTCTGATAATACCACTTCCCTATGGAGCCAAGCATTGGCCGGCGGAGGTAGCACCATCAATCCTTTGATGGAAAAATTGGGATATGAAGCCACCCGAATCAATAGCAGGACTCCCGGTAGAGAAAAAAACTGGGAGAAATACGGCTGGGGCCAGACCAGTCCCAGGGAGATTTCAAAAATGTTAGTCCAAATTTATCGGGGTGAGGTTTTTAGCCCTGAGGCTTCCGAACTCATGTATAGGCTGCTCTCCAACAGCTATTATCATGATTATGCCTTATCGCAGATTCCTCCCTATGTGAATGTAGCCAGTAAGCAGGGTATGGTCAATGAATCCCGATCAGAGGTCTTTTTGGTCAATGCCCCGGAAGGAGATTACGTTTGCGCCATACTCACCAAAAACAATGAGGATCAAAGTTGGTCCTATACCAATGAGGCCTGGGAATTGACCAGAAAATTATCTCGGTTGATCTGGAACCACTTCAATCCCAACCACCCTTATTATGCTTCCGAAAAGATGAAAAAATACCAAGAAGGTCTCCCCTATTGAATCCGATTAGTACTGGACTGGATCAAAAAACAGCGTGGCAATCAAAAAAGACAGGACGGAGATAATGAACCCAAACATGAACACATTGTAGCTCTTGCGGAGAAGCTTGTATTTTACGGCAAGGACTTTCCCTAGATTATAAATATCTCTGGTCATGGTTCCATATAGGTATTCGCTATCCTCCATCATCGAATTGACCCCATCTGTATAATCTTTTAGGCTCATTTGGTGAAAATTCCCAAAATACAGCAGGTTACCTTGTTTTTTGGCTATATCTTCTTTGGTAACCACCCCCTTTGTGACTTTGGGACGAGTAGCTAAAATCGCAAAAACCATAGCTCCCAGACAAGTGGAGATCAACAGGATTGCCGGAACAGTATAATTTGGAAACTCCTCCAACTTCCGGATCAAAACCGTTACTACAATAGAGATTATAATAGAGTTCACCGAAATCATAATATTGGCCTTATTGTCTGCCAAAGCAGATAGTTCCAGATGGTTGGTAGAAGTAATCCGAAACATAGTTTCCACCCCCCGAGCGGATCCTTTTTTATTTTTCTTTTCGGCCTTTTTCCCTTCTTTTTCCATTTGTTCTATTTTCTCTGCCAAGAGTCTGATGTTTTCTTCCTTTTTTTCCTGAAGTACTCCTTTGCCGAATGCGGTCTTGTAGTGGTGCGTTTTGGTAAAATCCAGAGAAGACTTCAGCCATTCAATCTCCGGGATGGCTTCCATTCCCAGATTTTCCCGTTCTTTCTTAAGCCTTAAGGTATGATCCAAAAACTGTTCTGAACTCAGGTGGTACATGTCCGCATCGCAGAGTACGGCTTCGAAATTACTCCGTGGGCTTTGGGGTACTTTGGTAGCTAAAATGGCTCCTTTCACCCGATCAATTCTGCTCTGTGGCAATCCCAGTTCCGTAAGATATACCTGGGCATTTTCCGCTCCCCTCATCTCATGCCCATCTGCCTCCCCATCTTTATAGCCGGTATCGTGGAGCCAAGCTGCATAAAACATATCCTCCAATTCTTCCTCTCCCAACCCCTCTTCCTCTCCGAGTTCTTTGGATTTTTCAACAATAAATAAAGTGTGTTCGAGATTGTGATAACAAATCTCTTTCTTCAGTTTTGAAAAAAAATTTTCCCGAATCCAGGTTTCGAACTTTTTTGATCGCTCAAGCACTTATTTTTCTGTATTTTGATTTGAATCATTGGAAGTTAAGTAGATCTGACAAAATAACTATGAAGTATTTCAATTTAGTAGCGATTCTTGCGGGTCTTTTAGCAGGTTGTCAGTCTCAGGAAAGCCGCTTAGACCAGTTTAGCTTTCCTGAACCTTATGACTTAAATGAAGTCCAAAAGGTCTTTCTGCCCGATGAGTTAGAAGAAGTATCGGGTCTGGAATGGACAGCAAACAATGAACTCTGGGCTATAGAAGATGAGTCATCCGTCCTATACCAAATCAACCCGGAAACCGGTAAAATTCTGAGAAAGCAAAAATTTTTTAAAAACAGAGATATTGAGGATTTGGCAGTAGTTGGTAATGCTGCCTGGGTCCTTCAAAGCAACGGAACTTTATATCAGGTAAAAAACCCCTTTTCCGAAAACCAGACCACCAAGGACTTCCCTTTTCCCCACAAAGGCAAAAAAGACATTGAGGCTATCGTGACAATAGGCACAGAACCTTCTTTGCTGATTTTTTGTAAAGCTTGTAATTGGGACAAAGGACCCTCCCAGGCCTCTGTTTACAAGTTTGACCTCAAAAAAGAAAGTTTTGAACCTGAACCCTTCATGGTTTTAAAAAGAGAAGATCTTCCGGAATCAGCAAAAGGAAAATTTTTCAATTCCCTTAAAATTCAGCCGTCAGGGGCCGCAATTCATCCCTTGAAGGGAAGTTTATACCTGATTTCTTCCACCGGAAAATGGTTGATGGTGATGGATCGGGAAGGAAAAATCCAAGAAATACATCCCCTTGACCCTTTTTTATTCAAGCAACCGGAAGGGATCACCTTTGATCTTGCCGGAAACCTTTATATCTCAAATGAAGCCAAAGACGGGAGACCTAATTTGTTGAAATTCCCCTATCATCCATGAAACGAATCCTCCTTCTTTTTCTGATTTTAGGATGGTCAGGTATGGGTTCAGCTTTTTCCCAGACCTCCCAAGCAAAATTTAGGCTGTATCTGATCGGTGACGCAGGAGAAATGGAGGACATGCGACATCCTGTGGTCGATGACCTCAAAAAGAGACTTGCCAATGATACCGTCCCTACAAATCACCTGATTTATCTTGGAGACAACATTTATCCTCTGGGATTACCTGAAAAAGAGGCAGGGAACCGGATGGAGGCCGAGGAAATACTCCGAACCCAATTGGATATCTTCACTTCAATTTCCGGAAAAACCTGGATGATCCCGGGCAATCATGACTGGGAAAAAGGAAAGTCGGGTGGCTATGAAGCCATCCTTCGGGCACAAAATTTTGTAGAGACTAATTACCCTATTGATAAAGTCCAATGGCTCCCTTCATCTGCCTGTCCGGGTCCCGTAGTTATTTCCCTTGACGAAGAAACGCTCCTGATCCTTTTGGACAGTCAATGGTGGCTGCAGGGAAACTTAAAACCTGGTGAAGATTCGGATTGCGAGTATAAAACTGAGGAGGAAATACTTGCATCCATTTCAGACATTCTCAATGAAAATCAACAAAAAACCATTGTGTTTGCCATGCACCATCCCATGCGGGCTTATGGGCCACACAATGGAGCTTATAGCTGGAAGGATCATTTATTTCCACTGACAGCCAAATCCAAAAACCTATACCTTCCACTTCCGGTTCTCGGCTCAATTTACCCACTTTATCGAACTTGGTTTGGAGACATTCAGGACATCCCGCATCCCCGATACCAGTCCATGATCCAATCACTGGACAAGCTATTTAAAAAGCACCCCAAGATTATTCAGGTATCTGGACATGAACACGGGCTTTTTTATACCAAGGAAGAAAACACCCATTATATCGTCAGTGGAGCCGGCGCTAAGGATACCTATATCAAAAAAAACAACCCTTCGGAGTTTTCTTATTCCAGACAAGGTTATGCCTTTCTGGATTTCTTTGAAAACGGAGAGGTAAAACTCGCATTTTTGGACCCGCTTCAGGAAGCCCCCCTTTATGAGAGCCTCCTTATTTCAACTCCAAATCCGGCAAAAAAAGTAATCGCTTCCCAAATTGACAGTCCTCAACAAGCTGTGACCCGCCCCATTTCCCTACAATACCTGAAAGGAAAAGGACATCAGTTGTTCTTTGGGAAAAATTACCGGGAAACCTGGGCTATCCCTGTTTCATTTAGGGCTTTGGATCTTGGACAGGAACAGGGAGGCTTGAAGATCACTAAAAGAGGGGGTGGTATGCAAACTCGCAGCCTGCGTCTGGAAAATCCCCAAGGGAAAGAGTTTGTACTCCGCTCTGCCAATAAATACCCCGAAAATGCACTCAATCCTATTCTTCGCCAGACCATAGCCAAAGAAGTGGTTCAGGATCAGATCTCCGCTTCCCACCCCTATGCAGCCTTGGCCGTAGCAGGATTGGCAGAAGCTGCTGGAGTACCTCATACCCATCCTGAACTGGTTTATCTTCCTGAAAGCCCTTCCTTGGGGATTTATCAGGAGGATTTCGGGGGAGAGCTATTCCTTTTTGAAGAAAGGGAAACCACCGGAAACTATGATCCTGAAGAAGCTGAAGTAAAGAGTACCGATAGCATGTTGGCCTCCATCGCAAAGGACAATGACAACCGCGTGCTCCAACATCCGGTATTACGGGCACGCCTATTTGACCTCTGGATCGGGGATTGGGATAGACACGATGACCAATGGAGATGGATCCGAATTGAGGGTGAGAATGGCTGGGAATTCAGCCCAATGCCCCGGGATCGAGACCAGGCATTTTTTCTCAATGAAGGATTCTTCCCCTGGATAGCCAGCAGAAAATGGGCTAACCCCAAATTTCAGGGCTTTGATTATGAGTTGAAAAACGTCAATGGTTTTATGTTCAACGGCCGTTACTTTGACCGCAGCTTCCTTAATGAACTGGATAAAAAAGATTGGGAGGAAGAACTGGACCATCTCATCCCCCGACTCAGTGATGAGGTCATTGAGGATTCCTTCAAAAGCTGGCCAAAAGAAATCCGGGAAAAAGACGCTGATGAAATCTCCGATAAACTCAAGCATAGAAAAACCTGGCTAAGGGAAATGTCTCTGGAATATTATGCCTTCCTTTCCCAAAAAGTGGACATCCCCGGAAGCCAAAAAAACGAGCAGTTTGAAATCACTCATCTCCCGGATGGGTCAGTCCGTGTTTCATCTCAAAAAATCAACAAATCCGGAGATCCGGAGCAGTATCTATATCAGCGTACCTTTTTACCTCAGGAAACAAAGGAAATCCGCATTTATGGGTTGGAAGGAAAAGATCGATTCCTGATTAAGGGAGAAGGTCCAGGTAAAATCAAAATCAGGATCATTCCGGGCCAAGATCCGGTCACTTTTATAGATGAAGCTGATTTAAAGAGAAAAGCCCATTGGGTATTTGTTCCCAAAAGCCTGAAAAACGAATGGAAAGAAGGCCCTTCCAGCAAAATAAAACCAGCCATTCATCCTCATGCCCTGCATTATGACCGAAAGGAGTTCAAATATGACAAACTTATGCCTCTTGGCTCCCTAGAGTTTAACAAGGATGATGGAATCTTCCTGGGGGCAGGTATTTCCTGGGAAAAACAGGGCTGGAAAAAAGTCCCTTATCAAGTTAAGCAAAGCCTTAGAGGAAACTACGCCTTTAGAACTTCAGCCTTTAACCTATCCTATCAAGGACATGCGGTGGATGTAGCCGGAAACTGGGACTTGGTTTGGGATGCTGATGTAAAGGCACCGGACTATGTATTCAACTATTTCGGAAAAGGCAATGAAACCACCTACGAGCTAGGAGTAAAAGAAGACGAAAATTTCGAAGACAGTCCGGATGAAAAAGACCGACTCAGGTATTACCGTGCCAGATTCAGCTGGTATGAGCTACAGGCCGGCCTGCAGAAAAGTTTGGGGGAAACCGGATTTTTCCAACTGAGTCCTTTCTTTCAGACTTTTCGATTCGATCCCTTGGACAATGAAAACAAATTCATCACTTCCCCAGAAAGTGATTTGGATCAAGCCCTCTTGGATCGCGCAAAGTTTTATACAGGGCTTTCTATGGAATTTGATTTTGATAAAAGGGACAATACCAAGCTTCCAAGCAGGGGCTTTCATTATCACCAAACTATAAAAAAGCATTGGGGACTTAATCAATTCTCCGGCGATTTCACAAGTTTGGAAGCAGATCTGGCTTTGTATTGGTCGTTTAAATACCCTTCAAGAATCGTGTGGGCTACCCGTTTTGGTTTTGGTAAAAACTGGGGAGACTATGCCTTTTTCCAAGGACAGACCTTGGGTGGAATGGACAACCTTAGAGGATTTCGCAGGTATCGCTTCAATGGGGATGCCGTGGCCTATAACAACACCGAGTTCAGATTGAGGCTGTTCAACCTGAATGCCTACATCCTACCTGCCACAGTTGGCCTGTTGGGATTTCATGATTTGGGAAGAGTTTGGGTTCAAAATGAAGATTCTTCCAAATGGCATCAATCCCTTGGCGGAGGAATATGGCTGGCCCCACTCAATCAGTGGGTAGCCACCTTTTCCATTGGCTTTAATGAAGAGGAAACTCTACCCTTCCTATCCCTGGGATATCAGTTTTGACACCGGGACTTTTCTCTCGGATTCTGTTAGGTTTACTGTGACCCGCAAAGCCTTCAATCCGTGGACTCCCTGCATTTCCTCAAGTTCCAATTCTTCTATTTCCTCTCTTAGTTTTCCTTTTTTCTGAAGGAAATGAATGAAATCTCTAAATTCCTCAGCTTCCTTGGACTGTGTATAGACAATTGCGATTTTGCCGGGCTGGGTCAGTCTTTCATTGGTTCCGGCAACCAATGCCTTGTCGATTCTTTTTTTGATGATTTCATACCGCACATTGGTACTTCCCTCCACATCAAACTTCCGCTCATCCAGTCGGAAACTGATGGAGATAGGTAAATGGTGAACTAAAATCAATTGGGTCGTTTCCAGGGGATGCAAAAATTCCGGAGACTTTTCAGCAACTAAACCAACGACCTCCACTAAAGTCTGCAATTGCCAAAGTCTTAAGTTTTTGAGATAGATCTCGTCAAATTTACTGCCCTTGACAAGTGACTGACCAATGTAAATATTATACTCAATCCCATCTGTTTTGAATTTCTCAAAGTAATGCGGGAACATCCTCTGGATTTTGAGCTCTTCCTGTTCCAGATAGGAAGCCACCGTCTGATTGATCAGTTGCATGGTACTTTCAAAGGCCTTCCGGTTTTGATTTACCAATTCGGACTGAGGGTCCAAATTGGAAAAATACTCTTCCACGGCCGGCTTCATGTCCTCAAAATTGGTAGCCAAATGATAAAACAAAGGCTCTACTTCATTTTGGAAAAATTCAGAAATCCTGACTTCCTCCTCACTTAGAAGAATCAGATTGATCCTATTTTCAAACTCCTCTATCTTGTCAATGACACTCTCAAGAATAGGAAGATAATGACGCTCCTTTGCATTCAAGACTATGTTTTTGGCTAGAGTCAGCTGAATGATAAAATCATCGTGAATGGCTCTGTTTCTCTCTCTTGATGAATTTTTGATGTCCACAGCAGCATAAAGGGGGTAAACATCTTTAAACACAATCGGTTTAATTTCCGGCGTCTTTCCCTCCTCCTCTGCCAATACATAATCGAGGGCGATTTCGTCAAACTTCCATTCTACCACTGGATGGATCGCTGTAAAATTCTTCCGGATGATTCCTTTGATTCTGTGATCAAGATTCTCGGCTTGTCTATGTAGAGCCAAGGAAAGCGACGGTGCCAAAAAGTCCAAAGTCATCAACATAGATGGGTCAAAGTTTTGCTCTTCCTTACCACAAACTTCCAGTACGCCCACCAAATTTCCGTTATGCTTCAAGGGATATAGAATAATTTCACGAATCCCCATTTGGATGATTTTTTCACCGAAAGGAAAATCTTCCGGGTTTTCACTAAGGTCATTTAAAAAAACCGGAGTATCGATTTTAGAAAGAAAATCCAGTACTGCTTTGAGACTATCTTCACAGCCCCCCTTACATAAGTTTCGAATCAGGTAGCTGAATGCCAACCTGCTTTCGGTAAGCACCATCCGCTTATTGATCCGCTGCAGGATCGCAAGTCCCACTTTCAGATTGGACCGACCCAGGAGACTTTTCACAGAATCCTCCACTATATAAAGGAAATCCTCTACACTGACCTGATCTTGCTTCAGAACGGTTTCATTGAGTTGGGCCACAGCTTGAGCAGTTGTGATCTCTATGGCTTCCTCTATGAAAAACCCATGAAATTCAAAAAGCTCAAGAGGCAACAGCTCCATCCACTGATTGAGATCATAGCCGCTGGGTGAATTACCGCTACACACTTCTGATCGGTCATGGATATCCGGAAGTGAACCCTTGGCTACCACCTTCACAAACTGATCATTAAACTGGATCTGATAATGTCTGGAAATTCCTTCCTCATCCGACATTTTGAACACCAAAGGATTGACAGGATTGATCTTGATCCCAAAAAACTGATCGAGGATCAAGCCATAGACCAATAGCATTTTTTGAAAATACAGGCGTTCCGTATCAAGATTTTCAGGGATCAGAATTGCCCCCTTTTCATCCAAAAACTGATCCTTAAAGGCTTTGGTCGCATAGATTGGTGTAAACTCAAAAGGCTTCGAAATCCCGAATATTCTCTTTTCCTCCTGACCCGACAGCGGAAAAAGAGAACCCAAAATCAATCCCAAGCCTAGTTTGTTATTGGATTTCTTTAAATCCTCCGGATCCATGGGAGACTTGTTCAGGTCAGGAAAATCTTTAATCCGTCGCAGCAAGTCATGATAAAGGCAAGTACTGGGCTCCTTCTTATCAGAAAGCCTATCCCACTGTTTATACAGTAATTGGAAATCGAGATACGAATTAAGGGGCTGGTAAAGCTTTAAATTTTCACTTTTCATGAGAAAATAGTCAGGTACTGAATTTACCTTTTTTTGAGGTAATTAGTTCCAAAACGGCCCGAACATCCAGAAACTGCCCCCTGTATTTGCGATTTATCTAATGAAAGTCGGCTTTTATGAAAAAATCCCGATTTTCCTTTCGGGTTGGCTGGTAAAAGAGAAATTCTATATTTGCGCAACTAATTATCAACCAAACTTCAAAGGTATACAGTAATTATATGGAACAAGCTGCAATTTATTTGGTCCCGGCACTGGGGATTTTAGGATTGATAGTCATGGCTATCAAGTCTGCTTGGGTCACTAAGCAGGAAACAGGTGACAAAAACATGGTTGAACTTGCCGGTTATATTGCCGACGGAGCCATGGCTTTTTTGAAAGCAGAATGGAAAATTCTCATCTACTTTGCGGCCATTGCCGGAATCCTTTTGGCTTGGTCCGGAACTACGGTCGAGACTTCGAGCCCAATCATTGCCATATCCTTTTTGATAGGTGCAGTTTTCTCTGCTTTTGCAGGATACATCGGAATGAATATCGCGACTAAGGCAAACGTAAGAACCACACAGGCCGCTAGAACGAGTTTGAAGCAAGCATTGAAAGTATCCTTCACCGGAGGTTCTGTAATGGGGCTTGGTGTTGCTGGTTTGGCCGTTTTGGGTCTTGGCTCTCTTTTTATCGTTTTCTACCAAATGTATGTGGTCAGTGCAGGAGCCGGAGTAAACGGAATAGAGATGGAAAAAGCCTTGGAAGTTTTGGCTGGATTCTCTCTGGGAGCGGAATCCATCGCTCTATTTGCACGTGTGGGCGGTGGTATATACACCAAAGCTGCCGACGTAGGTGCTGACTTGGTAGGAAAGGTTGAAGCAGGAATTCCTGAGGATGATGTCCGAAACCCAGCAACCATTGCTGACAACGTAGGTGACAACGTGGGTGACGTGGCCGGGATGGGTGCTGACTTGTTCGGTTCTTATGTAGCCACCATCCTTGCTACCATGGTTTTGGGAAGAGAGATTGTTTCCCAAGATGCTTTTGGAGGTATCGCTCCAATCCTTCTTCCAATGGTTTTGGCAGGTCTAGGTATTCTATTCTCCATTTTTGGAATGGCTTTCGTCACTGTAAAAGACGAAAAAGGGGATGTTCAAAAGGCGCTCAACATGGGCAACTGGTCTTCCATCATTTTCACTGGTATCGCATCTTTCTTTGTGGTTCAGCACATGCTTCCTGAATCCATGGAGATCAGAGGCTATGCTTTCACCAATATGGATGTATTCTATGCTATTATCCTCGGATTGGTAGTTGGAACCTTGATGTCCATTATTACCGAATATTATACAGCTATGGGCAAACGTCCAGTGATGTCCATAGTAAAGCAATCAGGTACAGGTCATGCGACCAATATCATTGGCGGCCTTTCTGTAGGTATGGAATCCACTGTATTGCCTATCCTTGTTTTGGCGGGAGGTATATATGGAGCCTATGAGTTTGCCGGTCTTTATGGTGTGGCAATTGCAGCAGCGGGTATGATGGCCACCACTGCTATGCAGTTGGCGATTGATGCATTCGGTCCTATCGCGGATAATGCAGGTGGTATTGCTGAAATGAGCCAACTTCCCGAAGAGGTTCGTGGACGTACAGATATTTTGGATGCTGTAGGGAATACTACCGCAGCAACTGGAAAAGGATTTGCCATCGCTTCTGCAGCCTTGACTTCCTTGGCGCTGTTCGCTGCCTTTGTGGGAATTGCTGGCATTGATGCGATTGATATTTACAAGGCTCCTGTATTGGCAGGTCTCTTTGTTGGGGGTATGATCCCGTTCATCTTCTCCTCATTGGCAATTGCTGCTGTAGGTAGAGCTGCTATGGACATGGTCAACGAGGTTAGAAGACAATTCCGAGAAATCCCAGGTATTATGGAGTACAAGTCCAAGCCTGAATATGACAAATGCGTTGAAATCTCAACCAAAGCCTCTATCCGTGAAATGATCACTCCAGGAGCTATCGCTTTGATCACTCCTATTATTGTGGGTTTTGCATTCGGACCTGAAGTATTGGGTGGTTTGCTAGCCGGCGTTACAGTTTCCGGAGTTTTGATGGGAATGTTCCAATCCAACGCAGGTGGGGCTTGGGATAATGCGAAAAAATCCTTCGAAAAAGGAGTTGATATCAACGGGGAGACTTTCTACAAAAAGTCAGAACCACATAAGGCATCAGTAACTGGTGATACTGTGGGTGATCCTTTCAAAGACACATCCGGTCCTTCCATGAACATCCTGATCAAATTGATGTCTATCGTAGCCTTGGTAATTGCTCCTCATATTTCCGAAAAAACGCATGGAGAGCCAACCGCTGAGCGCGTGGAAGTGAAGAAAGAAATAAAAATTGAGAATGGAAAAGAAGTTATCACTGAGATTACAAAGGTGATCAAGTAAACAGGGGTTCCAAACTCTAAATGCAAGGCTGCCTTTTCAGGCAGCCTTTTTTATTGATAAAAATTGATCTATTGCTCCTTTCCTAAATATAAACCTGCAAATACACATAACTAATAAATTTATTTTCCTATGATTTTTTGATGGAAAAATTTTAATTTACTGCAGTATTATTTTTAATTTAAGCTTTCAACCAATTCAGAGAGGCGATAAATCTCTCACTATTTAATTAATTGGCTTTTTTTAGCCTACCCCCAAACAATTGACCCAATAAGGGAAACTGCACATTTTGCGTGCAACACCAAACCATAGTTGATTTTAACTATAAAGGGGTTTTCAATGATATTATTTAAAAAACGAAAAAAACGCAAAGGCTAATTCTATTTTACTAAACCTAATTTTATAATTCTAAACACTACGACAAATGAAAAACAGCTACAAGTTTAGGCTGCTTTTCCTGTTTAGTATGCTGGCATCTATCACGGCATTTGCCCAGCAGACAGTAACAGGTAAGGTAACGGCAAAAGAAGACGGCCAGGCTATTCCTGGTGTTAGCGTCCTCGTCCAGGGAACTTCTTCCGGTGGAGTGACGGATATTGATGGGAATTTTTCAATTTCCGTTCCAGGTCCGGAGTCAATTTTGGTTTTCTCTTTTATAGGATTTGAAACCCAAAAAGTTCTGGTTGGAAACAATACCAGAATATCTGTCAGTCTGGCAACTCAGGAATCCGAACTTGATGAAGTAATTGTAACGGCATTTGGTATTTCACAGGAAAAGAAAGCCTTGGGATACTCGGCACAAAATATCAACGCGGATGAAATTGCAAAATCCAGACAACCCAACATCGTCAATGCCCTGCAAGGACAAGTTGCTGGTGTACAAGTAACCAATTCCGGTGGAGCTCCTGGACAATCTGCAAGGATTATCATCCGTGGGATCAACTCATTGGATCCATCTGCCGACAATCAGCCTTTGTTTGTGGTAGATGGGGTTCCTGTGGACAACTCTACCATTGAATCGGGGGGAACCCCAAGAGGAATGTCTAACCGAATTGCGGATATTAATCCAAATGACATAGAATCAATGTCCGTGTTGAAAGGAGCTGCTGCAACTGCTTTGTACGGTGTACGGGCCGCTAATGGAGCAGTGATTATCACAACCAAAAAAGGAAAAGAAGGTCAAATCAGAGTAGACTTCAATTCTTCCTTAGGCTTTGATCAATTAAAAAAACTCCCCGAACTTCAGAATCAATATGGGCAGGGGTATAGTGGAGTTCGTGATGACTCCAGCTTCTGGCCATCTTGGGGAGCCAAAATTTCCGAAGAAAATGACCCAAATTACGTATACCAGGACAACTGGAACCGAGCATTTGATACCGGAGTACAATTTGACAATAGCCTGAGTGTATCCGGAGGAAATGACAAAGCAACATTTTACGGTTCATTTGGCCGTTTGGATCAAAAAGGAATAATTCCCTTCTCAACCTGGGACAGAACCAGCGCCAAATTATCCGGCACTATCAAGGCCAGCGAGAAATTCAACTTCTCCGGTTCAATGAACTACACCAATTCGGGAGGTAATCGCGTCCCTCATGACCGTTTCCTTGAAAGAATGATGTATTGGTCAGAAACCACTGACGTTAGGGATTATATCAACCCTGACGGAACTATGAAGACTTATGCCAATACTAACCCGATTTACGATGCCCGATTTTCCACCTATGAAGACAATGTCAACCGCATCATCGGAAACATTAATCTGAATTACAGCCCGGCCGATTGGGTCACATTCTCTTATAGACTGGGGATGGATAACTATTCAGATTCGAGAACGGAAATCACCCCTGGTCCCATGGGAATTGACGGGGAGGTACCTTTGAGTTCAACTGGATTTATTGGGGAGACCCGAATCAATAGCAGGGATCTTACTTCCAATTTTTATGTAGCCATCAAAAAACAATGGAATGAGGACTGGAATACCAGCTTGAGAATAGGAAATGACGTTTTCGAAAGAAAATATGACCGGATATCTGCCTCTGGATCCAACTTCGTGATCCCGGGTTTTTACAACTTAAGTAATACTACTCAGATCTTTGCAAGTCAAGGAAAAAGCATCCGAAGACTAGTGGGCTTTTACGGTGATCTAATGGTGGATTATAAAAACTTCCTATTCCTTAACATCACCGGTAGAAACGACATCTCCTCCACGCTTCCTAAAAACAACAATTCCTTCTTTTACCCTTCCGTAAACCTGGGATATGTCTTTAGTGAAAATTTCGATCTTCCATCTTGGGTCACCTTCGGAAAACTTAGAGGTTCTTGGGCCCAGGTAGGTAAAGATACCAATCCTCATATTTTGGGAGCTACCTTCGTTTCTCCTTCTGTATTTCCTCTGAATGGACAGGTAGGATTTTCCAGAAACTCAACCTTTGGAGATCCAAACCTGAAACCTGAGACAACTACCTCAATTGAATTCGGAACGCAGTTGGCCTTTTTCAACAACAAAGCCAACCTCGATGTAACCTACTATAAATCCAACGCCAAGGATCAAATCATCCCTGTTCCAATTTCTGATGCAACTGGCTTCTCTTCCTATATTACCAATGCCGGTGAAATCGAAAACAGAGGTTGGGAAATCGTATTGGGAGGAACTCCAATCGAGCGCGGAGATTTTCGTTGGGATGTCACAGCAAATTTGACTACCAATAAAAATGAAATCAAATCAATCCGGGAAGGGATAGATCAAATAGTAGTTGGTTCCCAATTCGGATATGTGGGAAGTACCGTGACCATGATCCTAAAAGAAGGTGAAGCCTATGGAAATATTTATGGTTCCAGCTATGTAAGACCAGGAGCAACAGAAGGTGCCACAAAATTAGATCGTGATCTCCCCATGCTGATCGGTGCAAACGGGTTTCCAGTAAGAACCGGGAACCAATTGATCTTGGGCAATGCAGTTCCAAAATTCTTTGGCGGATTGAGAAATGAATTTTCGTATAAAGGATTCGAACTTTCGCTTTTGATTGATTTTAGAGCTGGATTAGAACAGTACAATCAGTTCGCAAACTTCTTGGCCGCATTTGGAAAGCAAAAAGATTCGGAAAGAAGAAATGACATTGTAGTATTCCCAGGAGTATTGGCTGATGGCTCCCAAAACACCAAGGAGGTTTGGTTGGGACAAGGGATTGGACCTGATGGGGTTAATTATGGTGCTGGTTATTGGAGAAATGCCTATAGAGCGATTTCCGAAAACTTTGTGAATGATGCCAGCTTTATCAAACTCAGAAACATAACTCTTGCTTACAGTTTGCAGCCTAGCGTTTTGGAAAGAACCCCGTTCCGTACAGCACGCTTTTCCTTGGCAGCAAACAATATTATCCTTTACACTCCTTGGGACGGATTTGACCCTGAGTCCTTCTCTGCAGGTGCAGGAGGGAACGCTGTAGGGTTTACCGGACTGGGATTCCCTGGTGTACAAAGTGTTTTCTTTACATTGAATTTGGGACTGTAAACCTCTAAACCACGCAAAAATGAACTTTACAAATAAACTTTCTGCGATTTTAGGCGCATCCCTGATATTGATCGCTTCAGCTTGCGATTCATTTTTGGATGTCAATGAAAATCCAAACAACCCTGAAGATGCACCAATCTCCGGGTTGATGACCAATAGTACCTATGAGACGGCTCTAAATGTCTACAGGATTGGTAGTGCCACGAGCAATTATGTACAATATTTGGCTTCCCCAAACCCAAACAGCGGTTCGGATGTCATGGACCCTACCGATTTCAGTGGAACTTGGTTTAGTCTTTATAATGTCATGACAGACTTGAATGAGATTATGCGTAAATCCGAAGAATCAGGAGCCAGCCATTACTTGGGCGCTTCTCAAATACTAATGGCCTTGAACCTAGGAATGACCGTTGACCTTTTCGGAGATGTCCCCTACTCTCAAAGTTTTAATTTTGAGACGGTAACACCATCCTATGATGATGACCAGCAGCTCTACGCTCAAATCATTAGCTTGTTGGATCAAGGTATTACCAACCTTCAGGGCCAAACCTCTATTTCCATGGGAAGTGATGACTTCATCTTTGGGGGAAACGTGAACAACTGGATCAAGTTTGCATATTCTTTAAAGGCCCGCTTCCTCATCCACACCAAAGGAGGAAATGGTTACAATGCCTCAGAGGTACTGAATGCAGTGAACAATGGTTTTTCCTCAAATGCTGACGATGCCTCCGTAACTTTCTTTGAGCAAAGATTCAATCCTTGGGCACAGGTAGCTATCAACAATTCCAACTTGCTTTTGGGAGGTTGGATTTCCGAACAATTTATTGAAGCTCTTGACGGTACCTCTTACCCAACAGTGGATCCCAGACTTCCGCTTATGGTAGGAACAACTGATGAGGGTGAATTCGTAGGTACAGTCAACGGAGCTGGACGAGGAGATGCCCCAGAACAAGGAGCACGCTCCACGCTGATTCCGGGACAATTTTACACCTCCACCCTTTCCCCAATATTGATTGCAACTTACTCCGAACTTAAATTCATTGAGGCGGAAGCAGCTTTTGACACTGATAAAGCCCGTTCATACGCCGCATACCTTGCAGGTATTGAAGCCCATATGGATATGTTGGGAGTAGCAGCTGGTGAGAAGGCTGGCTACCTAGCAGATCCAAGTGTCAGTATGGGTGAAGATGCTCTGACTTTGGACGATATCATGAAGGAAAAATGGGTTGCCCTGTTCTTACATCCGGAAACTTGGAACGATGCCCGTCGTTTTGATTATGCTTATAAGAACATGACCCTTCCAGAAAATTTAAATCCAAATCTTAACAATCAATTCATTAGAAGACTTGCCTATCCTGATAGTGAAGTTAGCCGGAACGGAAACAATGTCCCATCGGTTACCCTACTGGATCGAATTTGGTGGAACCAGTGAAAATTTGATTAATCCTCTAAGTCTCCTGCCTTAAAGCAGGAGACTTTTTTTATTTTAAGCATATGAAACCGGGCATGAAGAATACGCTCTTACGAATGGAGAAGTATCAAGCATGTGAGATCCCTCCCGAGATGCATCGGAGGACCGATAAAAAACAATTTTAAACAGATGAAAAAAATTCTTCTTGGACTTTTGCTGCTCGCCAGTTCCTGTACGGTCCAAAAAATCAATAAATCCCTTACCAAATCTGATGTTTTCGATAAAGGGCACCTAGGGTTTATGCTACTGGACCCGGAGAACGACAAGGTGTTGGTCGACATCAATTCAGATAAATACTTCATACCGGCATCCAATACCAAGCTGTTTACTTTTTACACTTCTTATTCGGTACTGGGAGACGGTTTGGTCAACGGACTGAATTATTTGGAACGTGGGGATTCCCTGATTTTTTGGGGAACGGGAGACCCGAGCTTTTTGCATCCTGACCTGAAAAACCAAGTCGCTCTGGATTTCCTGAAAAAGAGTAGCAAACAACTATTCCTGCTGGACAATTTTGATCAGGTCAATGCCTTTGGCCCAGGCTGGGCCTGGGATTGGTACAATGCCTATTATGCTACCGAACGTTCGGCATTCCCGATTTATGGTAATGTGGTCCGGTTCAACTATTCGGAAGGAGATCAATATTTCTCCATCAATCCAGAGTGGTTCAAACCCTTTGTAGCCGCTGTCAAGACTGAAAACTGGAAAAGCTTTAATTTCAAAAGGGACAGATATCAGAACCATTTTTCCTACCAATTCACAGAAAAGCCCGACCTGAAACCTTTTGAAACGGATATTCCCTTTGTCACTTCAGCTGAACTGACCGCAGCGATGCTTTCGAAGCTTTTGGAAACAAAGGTCACGCTCCTAAAAAACAACCGCCTTCTTTCTAGCGAACCTAAGAAACTGTTAACCGCTCCTGCAGACAGCATCTATTCCCAAATGATGAAAATCAGTGACAATTTTCTAGCGGAGCAATTGATGCTGCTGGTCTCAGACCAACTTACCAACTCCCTCAGCACAAGTGATGCTATTGCTTATTCAAAGGAAAACTTGCTAGCCGATCTTCCTGACGAACCTTTTTGGTATGACGGTTCGGGACTTTCAGCAAGGAATATGTTTACCCCCAGAACTGTTGTGGCTCTTTTGGGAAAAATCCGTGCAGAAGTCCCACTCGAAAAAATCAAAGCCTATTTTCCAGCAGGAGGATCTTCAGGAACCATCAGAAATTGGTATGCGCCTGATCCGGGGCAGGAACCCTACGTTTATGCCAAAACCGGCACGCTGAGTATGAGCAATGCACTGAGTGGGTTCCTCTTTACCAAAAGTGGAAAAATCCTTCACTTCTCCTGCATAATGAACAACTATGCCATTTCTTCCAATGACCTGAAGACTGAATTGCAAAAGGTCCTCTATTTTATCCACGACAAGTATTGAACCATGAAAAAACATCTCCTCTTTCTAGTCTCCTTTCTTCTAATCTCTCAATACCTCTTTTCCCAATCCTTCACCATGGAGCAAGTGGGAAAATTCAGCTTTCCATCTGAACTAACCTCCTCCCCTTCTGGGGAAAAGATCGCCTGGGCCATGAATGAGCAAGGCAAAAGAAATGTCTACTTTGCTGAAGGCCCGGATTTCAATCCAGTGAAAATGACTGATTTTTCCAAGGATGACGGACAGGAAATCAGCAGTCTGAGCTTCACACCTGATGGAAACTGGCTGGTATTTGTACGAGGTGGAGATCATGGTGGGAGCAATGCATCCTCTACGGTCAATGCACAAAACCTCCCTGTACTTCCCAAAGTTGAGATTTGGAAAATAAATCTGGAATCGAAAAAAGCCGAACCAGTTGTGGAAGGTGATAATTTTACAATCGGTCCCACTAACCAATTGCTTTTCCTGAAGAATGGCCAAGTCTGGAAAGCCGATTTAGGCGGAAAAGAAAAGTCTTCCCAACTCTTTCAGATCAAAGGGAATGTCAATTCATTGGAGTTTTCTCCTGATGGAAAAAAACTGGCCTTCACCGTCAACCGGGGAGGACATCAGTTAGTGGGGATTTACGAAAATCAGGAGACCCCAATTCATTGGATTGCTCCTTCTTTTCACCGCTATTCTCAGCCTAAATGGTCACCAGACGGGACCAAAATTGCTTTTATCAAAACCCTTGGAGGAGAGGGTATCGCTTTTCCACTTTTGGAACCCCGCCACATCCCTTGGGAAATCTGGTTGGCAGATGTAGAAAGTGGCGAGGGTGAAAAACTTTGGAAAGCTCCAGAAACCCTCCGTGGTTCCTACCGCTATCCTTTCTTTGCTTTCCCAAGCAACGGGGAAATCATCTTCGAATCCTATGAAGACGGCTGGCAGCACCTCTATTCCTTGGATGTAAAAAGCAGAAAAAGCCTACTCCTCACCCCGGGAGACTACATGGTAGAGCAGATAAAACTCAGTTCAGACAGTAAAAAACTGGTCTTCTCTGCCAATACCGGAAACCATGCACTGGATATAGACCGAAGACATATTGGGTCAATTGATCTTGCTAGTAAAAAGTTGACCTGGGAAACTTCAGGAGAGGGAATCGAAGCCTATCCTGTGACAATAGGGAATCAGGGGAAAATGGCATTTTTCTCCGCTACAGCCCAGCGCTCTCATCTTGTATCACTGAAAGAAGGCCACCAAACCCGACTTCTTCAGGAAAGCATCATTCCTTCGGATTTTCCTCAAAGCAGTTTGGTCACCCCAAAGCAGGTGGTGTTTACTGCTCCGGACGGCACCAAGGTACATGCCCAGCTATTTGAAAAGCCCGGAGGACCAGTAAAAAAGCCTGCAGTTCTCTTTGTGCATGGAGGCCCACAAAGGCAAATGCTATTGGGCTGGAGCTACATGGATTACTATTCAAATACTTACTCACTCAACCAATATCTGGCAGAACAGGGTTTTGTGGTTCTGTCGGTGAATTTCCGGTTGGGAATTGGCTATGGATATGAGTTTCACCGGCCTGCCTATGGTTATTATCAGGGTGCTGTGGAATATCAGGACATCAAAGCTGCCGGAGAATATTTGGCAAACTTGCCTCAGGTGAACTCCGAAAAAATAGGGATCTATGGAGGAAGCTATGGTGGATATTTGACCTCACTGGCACTGGCTCGGGATTCCGATCTTTTTAAGGTGGGTGTGGACATCCACGGAGTTCATGACATGGATCAACGATATGAATTGCCGGATGGATATGAAGTTTCCCCTGATTATGAAAAAGCCAAAGAGGTAGCCTGGAAATCCTCTCCTATGCCGGACTTGGACAAATGGACCTCCCCGGTACTGTTCATCCATGCAGACGATGACCGCAATGTCAACATCAGCCACAGCACGGATCTGATCCGGAGATTTGATGAATTAGGCAAGCCTTACGAATCCATTTTGATTCCGGGAGACACACACCATTGGATGAAATGGAGCAATATGATCCGGGTGAACCAAGCCACTGCGGACTTCCTCAAAAAACACCTGATGGACTAATTCATGAAGCACTCGGTTCACATACTCAATGGGGATTCCCTAGCATCCCTACTCCCAGACCAAATCCAAGGAGAAAGAATCGTTTTCAGGGAATGCCTCATCGATGGACCAGTTGATGCTGAATCCGAAGAAAAATTCTGGGAAACCCGGAAGAAATTCATCCAATCTAATTTTGGCCCTAGTCCGGATTATGAATCCTACAGTAAAAATGAAATCCTGAAAATCAAAAATATCTCCGTTGATTCCGAGGTCTATCTTTGGTTTGAAGAAGACCTCTTTTGCCTGGTCAATTTCTGGAAAGCCGTAGACATGCTTTCCTCCCGGGTATATGAAGCCTATTTGGTCACTCCCGGAACGGAAAACCCATACAGTTTTGCGGAATTGGACTCTCAGAAACTTATCGAAAGGTTCCATTCCGCCCAGCATCTTCAGAAAGAAGACCTGATACTTTTCTCAACAATGTGGTCCTATTTCCAAAAAGAGGAAGTTTTTGAGGCGCTACATCTTGCAGAAAAATTCAGCGATAGATTCCCATTTCTTCTCCGGGCCATTGAGGCATGGAGGGAAATGATTCCACTGGGAGAATTCCCAGGAAAACCCATAGAAACGCTAAGGGAGATTGTAAATGAATTAAAAACAGAAGACTTTGAAGTGATCTTTCCTGAATTCCAAAAGCGACTTCCTATTTACGGATTGGGAGATCTGCATGTGAAAAGACTCTTAGAGCAAATCCCAAAAGAAAGGCAATGACGCTTCTTTTTGTATTCCTATTTTAAAATGCCGGCCACAGTTTAATTAACTTCACCCCATGCAATGGTTTACCGAATTTGAGATTCCCCAATCCCCTTTCCCCATCTCGCACCAATCCAAGGTCCTGAGCATGGGATCTTGTTTTGCGCAGAGCATGGGCGAGAAAATGGAAGAACACAAATTCGATATTTTCATCAACCCCTTCGGCACTATCTTTCATCCCTTGGCACTAAGGGATCTTTTGGATTTGGCAATCCGTAGAAATCCAATTGATGAAAAACTGATTCTGGAAAGAGATGAGACCTATTTCCATTATTTGGCCCATTCGGATCTCTTTGGAAAAAGTGAAGCAGAACTTCTCGAGAAATTCAGCCATCAATTAGAAATTACCAGAGAATATTTAAGTAAAGGAAGTCATCTGATCCTGACTTTTGGGACTTCCTGGATTTATGAACTGCAGGAAAACATTCGGGTAGCCAATTGCCATAAGCAGCCCCAAAAGATCTTCCGAAAACGGTTGACCGGCTTGGAAGAAATGGAAAACACCATGGCTGAATTATTGAAACAATTGACCGGATCCAACCCCAAGCTCAAAGTCATTCTGACAGTCAGCCCGGTTCGCCATATCAAAGACGGTATCCCTGAAAACCAACTCAGCAAAAGCCTGCTCAGAGTCCTATGTTCCAAACTGGAAGAGCAGTTCTCATTTGTAAACTACTTCCCATCCTATGAAATCATGATGGATGAACTACGGGATTACCGATTTTATAAAAGTGACAGAATACATCCAACTGAGGAGGCCGAATCCTATATCTGGAAAAAATGGAAATCCTCCTTTTTCAGCACAGCAACTCAAGAAACAATTGGAAAAATATCTAAAATACAGCGGGAACTGGTCCACCGCCCACTCAATCCGGAAAGTCCCTCTCATCTGAAATTTCTTCAGAATTTACTCCAAAAGCTGGAACGATTGAACGAAGAATTTGATTTTTCAAAAGAAATAAAATTCGTGTCAGAATCATTAAATCCCCCAAACCTTCCTTAAAAGGGAGAGATATTTTCCAGTCGAAATCGAAAAAATTTTCAATTCTCAATTTATAATTTCTAGATGCCCAGTCGCCTTATCCATAGCCAAAGCCCCTATTTGCTACAACACGCCCACAATCCCGTGGATTGGTATCCTTGGGGACCGGAAGCCTTACTCAAGGCAGAGGTGGAAAACAAACCCATCCTCGTTTCCATTGGGTATTCAGCCTGTCATTGGTGCCATGTGATGGAGCGGGAAAGCTTTGAAGATGAACTCACAGCAGAACTGATGAATGAAAATTTCATCTGCATCAAAATTGACAGGGAAGAGCGGCCCGACCTGGACAACATTTACATGGATGCGCTGCAAAACATGGGGCTTCAAGGTGGCTGGCCCCTCAATGTATTCCTGATGCCCAATCAAAAGCCATTTTATGGAGGAACCTATTTCAAAAATGAGCAATGGAAAAACCTTCTGGCCAATATTTCCGATGCCTTTGCCAAGCATGAACACCAACTGGCCGAAAGTGCTGAAGGTTTTGGAAGAAGTTTGAACCGGTCGGAATTAGAGAAATATGGAATCCGTGCTGTAGAGTCGGACCTGGATCAGGATGAATTGGCAGAAATAGTCACCAAGCTTTCCTCCCAGTTTGATCCGGAATGGGGAGGGATGAACAGAATCCCAAAATTTCCCATGCCTGTCATTTGGAGTTTTGCCCTGGATCACGCCCTTTTGAGCAAAAACCAAAAACTGCTGGATAAGGTCCTTTTTACGCTGAGGAAGATTGGACAAGGAGGAATTTACGATCATCTGAGAGGGGGATTTGCCCGGTATTCCGTGGATGGAGAATGGTTTGCTCCCCACTTCGAAAAAATGCTCTATGACAACGGGCAGCTTTTGGAACTCTATGCCAAGGCCTATCAGGTAAGCCAAGATTCATTCTTTCTTGAAAAAGTACAGGAAACTTCAGCCTGGCTGGAAGCAGAAATGCTTCAGGAAGAAGGGGGTTTTCATGCTGCACAAGATGCCGACAGTGAAGGAGTGGAAGGGAAATTTTATACTTGGACTTATGCCGAACTGCAGAATTTGGTGGGAGAAGAACTCCCCTGGCTCAGCAAATTATACAACTTAAGGCCTCATGGTAATTGGGAGGACGGCGTCAATATTCTGTTTCAAACCAGAAGCTATAAAGAGATTGCCGAAGAATTTGGAATGAGCAAAAAGGAACTAATGGACAAGCTGGCTGAAGTAAAATCCAAGCTTTTGGAGGTCCGGAACCAACGGGTTTTCCCGGGTAAAGATGACAAGGTTCTTGCGGGCTGGAATGCCTGGATGAGCGCAGGCTTGATTCAAGCTTACTATGCTACCGGAGAAAAACAACTCTTGGATCTGGCCCTTTCCAATTTGGAATTTATTCAGCAAAAAATGATGCCTGAGGGAATTTTGCACCGCTCCTACAAAAACGGGAAGGCTTATACCAAGGCATTTTTGGAAGATTATGCCGCAGTGACCAAAGCATTGCTAATGGCTTATGAAGCTTCAGGGAAGGTTCATTTTTTAAACCAAGCCAAGGAATTGGTGGATTTCTGTCTGGAGAATTTCTTTGACGAAAAGGAAAGCTATTTCTATTTCAACAACCCCAAAGCAGAAAAATTGATAGCCAACAAAAAGGAGCTTTTCGACAACGTCATCCCCTCCTCCAATTCCATTATGGCACGAAACCTTCACAGGCTTTCCCTTTTCACCTATGAGGAAAAGTATTCCGAAATCGCAGGAAAAATGCTGGGAGGCATGAAGGAACTGATCCTCAAAGACCCCGGGTTCCTTTGCAATTGGGCGACTCTTTATTTGGAAAGACTGGTACCGACCGCAGAAATTGCCATCCTTGGAAATGGAGCCAGTGATATAGCCCGGAATTTCCAACAGAACTACCATCCCAATGCAGTATTGGCTTGGTCAGAAACTCTGACAGAAAATGCCCCGATTCTTCAGGGGAAAACACCTGATTCGGCTCAAAATGCCTTAATTTATGTTTGCTTTGACCATGCCTGCCGCAAGCCGGCCAATAGTCTGGAGGAAGCCCTTTCTCAACTCCCCTATTTAAGCTGAATCTGTGGAAAGTCTGTTTGGAGATCAAGAATTTACCGGAAACGAAAGTAGTCTTGCCTATGCGGACATTATCCTCCCAGTTCCTATTCCTAGGATGTTTACTTACAGGGTCCCCAGATCCTTACATGACAGCATCCAAATAGGGTCCCGGGTTATCGTTCAATTTGGAAAGAAAAAAATCCTAACAGGAATTATAGGAAAGGTTCACGCTAAACCACCGCAGGTTTACGAAGCCAAACCAATTCTGGAAGTTTTGGATGATCAGCCCTCCGTCAATCCTCTTCAGATCCGTTTTTGGGTTTGGATGGCAGAGTACTACTGCTGTCATATTGGGGAAGTGATGCATGCTGCCCTACCATCTGGATTGAGACTTTCAAGTGAAAGTAAAGTTCAGCTTAACCCCAATTTTGTACGGGAAGAAAGCAAATATCCTCTTGACGAGAGAGAAGAAAAGATTCTTGAGGCCCTGGAGCATCAAGATGAATTAAGCTATGAGGATTGTGAAAAAATTCTGGGTGTCAAAACCATCCACCCCATTCTCAAAAGCCTGGTTGGCAAGGAAGCCATCTTGATCTATGAAAAAGTCCAGGAAAAGTACTCCCCGAAAGTGGAGACACGGATCCGGCTCAAAGAAGAAATTGCTTCCAACAAGAATGCTCTTGAGGCAGTATTTGAAGGAGTTTCCGGAAAACCCAAACAGGAGTCCATAGTACTCAAATACCTGAGAGACGTTCCGGTCTTTCAAAAGCCCCACCTCAATGCAAAGGGCGTAGAAAAGGCAATTTTGCTTGAAGAAGGAGATTCAGAAAGCTCTCTCAGAACCCTGATCAAAAACGGCATCTTTGAATCCTTCAAGCAAGTAGTCAATCGGATTGAAGAAATAAAACCGGAAAAAGAGGCTGCCCAACTTTCGGATGTACAAAAACAGGCTTTCACTCAGATTAAAGAACAGTTTGAAAGCAAACAAACCGTCTTGCTGCATGGGGTCACCGGAAGCGGAAAAACCGAAATCTATATTCAGATGATCCGTGAGGTCATCGAAAGTGGTTCTCAGGTATTGCTGCTCTTACCCGAAATTGCACTGACCACTCAGATTGTGAGCAGGCTTCAGCAGGTTTTTGGTTCTCAAATGGAGGTTTACCATTCCAAGTATTCAGACAATGAACGCGTAGAAGTCTGGAATGGCGTATTGAGCGGAAGATTCTCCTTTGTGGTGGGTGTCCGTTCTTCAATTTTTCTTCCCTTTGACAGCCTCGGCCTGATCATCGTGGATGAAGAACATGAAGCGAGCTATAAGCAATTCGATCCTGCACCGAGATTTCAGGCTAGGGATGCCGCCATTATGCTGGCCTATTTTCACCAGGCAAAAACAGTCCTGGGCTCTGCTACCCCTTCCTTTGAATCCTACTTCAATGCAAGGCAGGAGAAATATGGGTACATAGAAATTCCTCATCGCTTTGGAGAAGCAAGCCTCCCCCACTACCATCTTGCTGATCTGGCAGGGGACCGGAAGAAAAACTTACTGAAACTGGATACCACCCGGATACTCAGAGAGAAAATCCAAGATGCACTGAGTAAAAATGAACAAATCCTGATTTTCCAAAACCGGCGGGGCTATTCTCCCTACATCCAATGTGAGGACTGTGGATGGACAGCACAATGCGTACAATGCGATGTCAGTCTTACTTACCATCAATATTCTGAAGAACTTCGCTGCCACTACTGCGGCTACAAGGAAAAAGTACCCCAATCCTGCCCTGCTTGCGGAAGCAGCCAATTGAGCACTATGGGGATGGGAACGGAACGAATCGAGGAATCTCTGAGAATGCTTTTCCCTGAGGCGAGAGTTGGCAGAATGGACTTGGACACCACCCGAAACAAATATGGCTACCAGCGGCTGTTGGACGAATTTGGGGCAGGTCAGATCGATATTCTGGTTGGCACACAAATGATCACCAAGGGACTGGACTTTGGGAGAGTGACTGTCGTTGGTATTTGGGATGGAGACAGAATTCTGAATTTCCCGGATTTCAGATCCGGAGAGCGGGCATTTCAGCAGATCACCCAAGTGGCAGGCCGGGCAGGCAGGCGTTCTGAGCAAGGACAAGTGATCATCCAGACCCGGAACACTGAAAACCAACTTTACGAGCAGGTAATCCATGGAGATTACCATGAGTTTTTCCAAATTGAAATGGAAGACAGGAAGAAGTTTTATTATCCTCCTTATGTCAAATTGGTAAAAATCACGACCCGACACAGTGATTTTAAAACTGCTGAAAAAGCCGCAAATGCCCTACACCGGGAAATGGCACAGGTAGCAGTTAAAAAAATCGTACTTGGCCCTGAAAAAGCGCTCATAGGCAGAATTAAAAACCAATATCAGTTCGAGAGCTTAATTAAATTGGATAAGTCCGGAAACACCCAAAGCATATTTAAGGAAAACTTATCTCAAATTCTTGAAAACCTTCAATCCATCCCAGAATTTAGATCGGTTCGTTGGATAGTGGATGTAGATCCATCCTAGGACTCTTCTCTATTCCCTGACTACCCGCTCCATAAAATCCAAAACATCCCGATATGCTTGACTTCCCGTCCAAAAAAACTGGGTAATCATGGGAATATGCTTCTTTTTGGGATAGATCTTCAATTCCACATCCAGATGTTGTTGCTCGGCTTCCTGGACAAAGCGTTTTCTACCTTCCCTAATTGCCGGGTAGGTCCTTTCCCCTTCCAGAATTAACATGGGAACTTCCTCCTTCTCCAAAAAGTAAATGGGAGAAGCATCCTTCCAAACCTGTGGATCCTCAGTAAAAACTGGCAGGTATTTTTTACCCTCTCCATTCTTGGTCTCCTCTAAATATCCATACATATCCAACCCTGCCGGATCAATCAAGATTGTTCCCTGTAATGGATTTGGGACTCCGGCTTTTTGATACAACTCATCCTTTACAGTTGCCAAGGCCGCCAAATGTCCACCGGCTGAATGCCCGGCAAGAAAGATTTGTTCTGGATCCCCTCCATAGGCTTGAATGTTCTTTTTGGTCCAAACAACCGCCCTTAGCGTAGCCTCTTCCATGGCCTTGACCTGAAAATCAGGAGCAAGTGGATAATCCACTATGACAGTCACCACTCCTCTCCTCGCCAGACGATTGCCCAGGTAATCATAAACTTCCTTTTTCCCATGCTCCCAACTACCTCCATGGATAAAAATCAACACAGGAAGATTGACTGCTTTTTGGGGAGCAAAGATATTCAGTCGCTTTTCAGGAAAGCCAAATTCATTTGTTGAAGAAACATAGGGGACTTCCTTGGTTCGCTCTACTCTTTTTACCGCACAATTCTGAAAAAGCAAAACAACAAAAGCAGCAATAAGCAGGTGTTTGAAGGTCATAGTTTTCGTTTCAAGGAATTTATACCTGAATTTTCAATTTGTTTTCAACATCACCAAGGAATAGAGAATAATCCTGACAAATCCGGCTTTGAATGATTTTTCTCATTATTTTTCAAAACCTTTCCTCTTTCCTTTGGCAAAGGATCCGCAATCGTATGAAAAAGCAACTTCTTACTGATTTTTTCTCACTCCTTACCCTTATCAGTTTTGTAAGCCTCGCCTTCCTGCCCTCTTGCGGTGAATCAGAATCGCAAGTAATCCATCCAGAAGTGAGAACCATTACGGAGTCCGTCTATGCTTCAGGACTTATCAAAGCCAAAAATCAATATGAGGCCTTTGCTCTTGGTAGCGGCCCTATTGAAGAGATTTTTGTATCGGAAGGAGACACAGTGGAGGTAGGGACACCCATTATGAAAATATTTTCCGAACGGGAAAAACTCAATCGGGAAAGTGCAGAACTTGCCCGTGCCTATGCCGACCTCAATGCCAACCAAAGCAAACTTTTGGACCTTGAATTGACCATAGAACTTGCAAAAAGCAAGATGAAAAACGATTCTCTCCTATTTATCCGCCAAAAAAGCCTCTGGGACCAGGGAATAGGAAAAGCCATTGAATTGGAACAGCGGGAACTGGCTTATATCAATTCCAAAAGCGCTTATGAATCAGCCTTGCTTCGTTATTCGGATCTCAAAAGAGAAATCGAATTCAACTCAAAAAGCGCATCCAAAAACCTGGCGATCAGCGAGGCCCTTGAGGATGAATACTTGTTGAAAAGTGATATTGAAGGAAAGGTTTATTCCATTCTCAAGGAAAAAGGTGAAATGGTAAGCCCCCAAACTCCCCTTGCAGTAATTGGCAGCAGCACTGAGTTTATCTTGGAACTTCAGGTGGATGAATATGACATCGCTAAGGTCAAATTAGGGCAAAAGGTCATTGTTCGAATGGACAGTTATCCGGATGAGATTTTCGAAGCGGAAGTCAGCAAAATCTACCCCATCATGGATAGCAAATCCAAGAGTTTCACGGTAGAGGCAGAATTTATCACCGTCCCCAAAAGTCTTTATCCCAACCTGACTTTGGAAGCCAATGTGGTGACCCAAACCAAGGAAAATACGCTGGTCATTCCCAGAAATTATCTATTTGAAGAAGAAAAGGTCATCACCGAGTCCGAAGATACGCTGCAGGTAAAAACCGGAATCAAAACCTACCAGTACGCTGAGATTTTGGAGGGAATTGACACTTCCACAGGATTAATCCCTCCTGTAAAATGAGTTGGGGGCTGATCATAGAACTGGCCCGAGCCCTGATGCTAGCCCGACTGAAGCAAACCTTCATCGCAGGTGTTGGTGTGACCTTCAGTATCACCATGTTTGTGGCCTTGTTGGGGTTTATGAATGGGCTCAACACCATGCTGGATGGGTTAGTCATCAACCGAACTCCTCATATCCGGTTTTACAACCAAATCAAGCCTAATCCCAATCAGCCGATTGACCAGATGACAGATTTTGAGAATTCTCTCAACATCATCCGTTCCGTCAAACCAAGCACCAGCAGGCTTTCCATTTACAACAGCAAGGAAATCATCCGTACCCTGGAGTCAGACCCCAGAGTGTTGGGTGTGAGCTCCAAAGTTTCTACCCAAGTTTTTTTCAATGTCGGCACCATCGACCTTACAGGAGTAATCAATGGAATCGATGTGGACAAAGAAGCCGCCTTGTTTAGTTTTACCGATTATGTCACCCAGGGAAATTACGAAGAACTCAATCAAATCAATTCTATCATATTGGGAAAAGGGTTGGCTGACCGGATGCTTGCAGGAATCGGGGACGTCATTCAAGTGACCACAGCCCAAGGAAATCGGGTTCAGCTCAAAGTAGTAGGCTACTATCAGTCGGGTTTGGGGGATTTTGACAATGCCAATAGTTACGCATCCATTTCTACAGTCCAAAAAATCCTAGGAGAACCTACCTCCTATGTCACCGACATCCAGGTTAAACTCAAGGAACTCAGTCAGGCTCCTCCCATGGCCAGAGAAATGCGGGAGACTTTTGGAATCGACGCAGATGATATCCAGACTATAAATGCCCAGTTTGAAACAGGGACCAATGTACGAACCCTGATTAGTTATGCAGTAGGAATCACACTTTTGGTAGTTTCCGGATTTGGGATTTACAATATCCTGAACATGATGATCTATGAAAAGCTGGACACCATTGCCATCCTCAAAGCCATAGGATTCAACAGCCAGGATGTAAACCGGATTTTCATCACGATTGCCTTGACTATAGGGGTGATCGGTGGGGCGGTCGGTTTATTATTGGGCTTTTTGGCAGGTTTGGGGATAGACCAAATCCCATTTGAAACGGAAGCTCTGCCCACCATCAAAACCTTCCCGGTAGATTACAATCCTAAATATTATCTCATTGGAGGGGTGTTCAGTTTGGTCACCACCTATTTGGCTGGCTTTTTCCCGGCCAGAAAAGCCAGTGGAGTGGACCCTGTGGATATTATCAGAGGAAAATGAAAGAGCAAGACAGCCCAGTCCTGATTGCTCAGGACATCGATAAATACTTTTACAACCCGGTGAAAACCCAGGTGTTGAAAAAGGTAGGTTTTAAAATCGCCAAGGGGGAATTTGTGTCTATCGTTGGGAAATCTGGATGCGGAAAATCCACTCTTTTGTACATCCTCTCTACCATGGACACGGATTATGATGGGAAGATATTCATGGACAATGAATTGATTACCGGCAAATCGCACAATTATCTTGCTCACCTTCGAAATGAAAAAATCGGCTTTGTTTTTCAGTTCCATTACCTGCTCAATGAATTCTCTGTTTTGGAAAATGTCATGATTCCCGGCCTGAAGCTGGGCAACTATTCCCGGGAAGAACTGGAACACCGGGCCATGGAAAAACTCCGGATTTTTGAAATGGAAGAGCATGCCCTGAAAAAAGCCAACCAGCTTTCCGGAGGTCAAAAACAACGAGTAGCCATTGCCCGGGCCCTGATCAATGATCCACTTTTGATCATGGGTGATGAGCCTACCGGAAATCTGGATAAGAAAAACTCCGATATCGTATTCCATATGTTTCGGGAACTTGCCCAAGAATACAAACAGACCATGTTAGTCGTGACTCATGACCCGGAGTTTGCTGCAGGAACAGACCGGATCATTGAGATGGAAGACGGGAGAGTGATTAGGCAGTAGACAGTTTTACAGTAGGCAAATCGCAGTTGGCAAGTGCTGAAAACTGTCAATGATTACTGATAACTACCTTCTAAACAGCCGGTTCCTGCTGACTCAGGCAATGAAAAGAACCCAAGCCCCAAATGATGTCTGTACTGTCGATTCCGATAACACGTCTGTCCGGAAAGCATCCCGCCAAGATATCTAATGCTTTCTGGTCATTTTTATCGCGGAAAGTCGGCACTACGACCACTTCATTTCCAATATAGAAGTTAGCATATGAGGCAGGTAGTCGTTGGTCTTCCCAAATCACCGGTGAAGGCATGGGCAGTTCTACAATATTCAATTGCTTGCCATTTTCAAGACGCATTCCCTTCAGGAGCTTGAGATTTTCAGCAAGGATCTCATGGTTTTCATCAGCTTTGTTTTCTTCCACTACCGTCACCACCGTATCTTCATTCACGAATCGTGTGATGTCATCGATATGCCCATCTGTATCGTCTCCAATAATCCCATCTCCTACCCACAAAATATTCTTTACCCCATAGTAATCACAGAGGTATTTTTCAATCTGAGTCTGATTGAGATGAGGATTCCGGTTTTCATTAAGCAAGCAGGCGGTCGAAGTCAGCAAGGTTCCTTTTCCATTAAACTCGACTGAGCCTCCTTCCATGACAATTCCCGGCTTGAAATAGGGAATTCCAAGTTCTTCGGCAATTCGGATAGGAATCAGATTATCTAAGTCATAGGGAGGATACTTATCTCCCCAAGCGTTGTAATTCCACTTCACCAAGATCTTCTTCACCTCCGCATTTGGATTGATCAAAAAGGCAGGGCCGTGATCCCGACACCAGGCATCATTGGTAGGAAAAAAGTGAAAGTTTATTTTCCCCAAATCAACTCCAGCAGCTTGGAGATGCCCCAAAGCAAAGGTCTTCATGGCTTCATCTGCCACATTGATATTTACCTTTTGTCCCTTGGAAACCTCTTTTATAAACCGGGCATATGGACCATAAATGATATCAATCTTTCCAGGCCAAGAGGCTTCCTTATGCGGCCAACTCAGCCACATGGATTCCTGAGGGGCAAATTCAGCCGGGAAATAGTATCCCAACTCCGCTGGAGTCACGGTTCCGCTTTTTGCGAGTTCAAAAATATCTTGCATCGGCTTATTCTTCGTCGAGGAAACGCTTGGTAATAGGTTGATAGGAATCGATTCTTCTATCTCTCAGGAATGGCCAGTGGGTTCTGTATCGATCAGATCCGGTCAGATCCAAATCCTGAACATGAATTTCCTCTTCCAAATGCGGGGCTTTGTATATCACCCTTCCAAAAGGATTGGCTACAAAGGAACCACCCCAAAACTGCATTTCTCCCTCCACACCCGTGCGGTTGACAGAAACTACGGGAATGCCATTGGCTACGGCGTGAGATCTCTGAATGGTTTGCCAAGCTCCGTATTGTTCCTCATTGGTGGCTTCATCCTGGGAATGAGCCCAGCCAATGGCTGTTGGATAAACCAAGAAATCGGCTCCCTTCAGCGCTGTGATACGAGCCGCTTCCGGGTACCACTGATCCCAGCAAATCAATACACCAATAGTTGCGAATTTGGTCTTGAACACCTTATACCCCAAATCACCCGGAGTGAAGTAAAACTTCTCATAATAACCTGGATCATCCGGAATATGCATTTTTCTATACTTACCCAGATAGGTGCCGTCTGCATCCAATACCGCAGTAGTATTGTGATAAAGCCCTTCGGCCCTTTTTTCAAACAAAGAGGCAACGATGACCACTCCCAATTCCTTGGCTAATGCTCCCAAGGTATCTGTAGACGGCCCTGGGATGGCCTCAGCGAGATTGAAATTGTCGTAATCCTCCACATCGCAAAAGTATAGCGATCTAAAAAGCTCCTGAAGCACCACTACCTGTGCACCCTTTTGGGCTGCTTCCCGGATTCCGGCTATGGTTTTGTTCATGTTTTCGGCCACATCCCCAGAGCAACTGAGTTGGACCATACCTACTTTGACGGTTTTGTTTGCCACGGCTTACATATTTGGATTAGGTTGCAAAGATATCGTGGAAGGAAGGGAATGGCAAATGGGAAGGGAAGGAATAGAGATCGGGAAATTAGGAGATTGAAAATCAAGCCTTCTTTTCCCCTAAAGAATTGGAAGATATTTCTATTTCGGGGTATGAAAAACGGGAAAACCTGCCCGGAAAGGAAATATACCCGTAACAGTTGAGCGAGTCATGCCAATAGGAATGTTTCCAGCAATTGTTGCGTAAGTACAAAAGCTGGCCGATAGAAAAGCAAAAAAGGACTTGCCCAATGAACAAGTCCTTTTCTTGTATATATGACAATAGACCTATTATCGGTCGATCGAACCAAGTACTTTTTTCATGAAGGCATTGCCCGCATCTTTTTCAGACATTCCAGAAGCAACCATTTCATGCACTTCCATGGCTCCGCATAGATTGGAAATCAGTTCCCCGATCACATCCAACTCGGGATCCTTGAGGGAAGGAGCTTCAGAAATATTTTCCAATACAGCCAGAGCGGTTTCGATTTGCTCAGGAGTACAGGTTCTTTGGATAGTCTTAATTACTGGCAACTTCATGGATCAAAGCCTTTAATTGATCTTCCTTGTTTGTTTGAATTTGATTCACCAACTGGCCTCCTTTGAAAGAAGCAAAAGTAGGCAGGTTGTTAACCTGCGCCAGTTTGCGGGAATTAGGAAATTTTTCCGCATCTACCAAGACAAAAAGCTTGTCCTGATTTTCACCAGCCAGTCTTTTGAACTTAGGCTTCATGATGCGACAGTTGCCACACCAGCCGGCAGAATACTGCACCACCACCTGTTCGTGATTGGCTACCAGCTCCTGCAAAGTATCGTCAGTTAATTCGATCATGATTAATTATTGGATAGATAGTTTGCTACACCTTCGTTGGTTGCCTGCATCGCTTCTTTTCCTTCCTCCCAGTTGGCAGGACATACTTCTCCAAACTTCTCTACGTGCAACTGTGCATCGATCAGTCTCAAATATTCGTCGATATTTCTACCCAATGGGAAGTCATTTACAGATTCGTGACGAACGATCCCCTCTTTGTCAATTAGGAAAGTACCTCTGTATGCGATAGGTGCACCTGAGAAAGACCAAGTACGAGTTTCTGCGTTGAAAGAATACTCACCGCCCAAAACACCATAGTTCAGGGAAATAGTCTTAGCCACATCAGCCAAGATAGTATAGGTCACGCCTTCGATTCCCCCTTCATCTTTTGGAGTCATCAACCAAGCCAGGTGGGTTTCTTCAGTATCAGTGGAGCAACCGATAACCACAGTTTCTCTTTTTTCAAACTCAGCCAATTTTTCCTGGAAAGCATGAAGCTCGGTAGGACAAACGAAGGTAAAGTCCTTTGGATAGAAGAAAAGGATAACGTTCTTCTTACCCAAGTACTGATCCAAGCTGAAGTTTTCAACGATCTCTTCACCGTTGATTACTGCTCCCACTGAGAAATGAGGAGCTTTTTTTCCGACTAACGCCATAATGTATTTAATGAAATTTTATTACCCAAAATTAGGTACTTCTGTCATTCTATTAAAATTTCATGCTATTTATTGAAAATCTCATAAAATCATTAAGATTAAATAATTCGAAAATTAATTTGGCGCTTTTCCTTTTAGAGCAAATTCAAAACCGAAATTCTAAGGATTTTAGAAAGGAAAAAAGGTCATGATAAAAATCTATGAGTCATTAAAAAAATAAATACCAAAAACCTTTTTGGACGGGACTCAGATAGACCCTTAATATTCAAGGATTACTCACCAAGCATTACCATTTTTTGATTGGAATTTGAATTTGCCAATTCGCTTAAAACCAAAATCACACCTTTCAAACTTGAATTTAAACAGAATATCCTCCTCGCTAGGATTTTAGATTCATTTGACCTATTTTTCCACTTTGACACAATAGCGCTAATTCCATGAAAAAACAACTGTTAATTATCTTATTGGCATGTTTTGCCTTTGCGGCAAAGTCACAGGCTCAGGAAGCTATATTCCGTGCCCAGCAAATCATCTCACCAGAAATCCATGATGATTCCTCTGTGACATTTAGACTTTTTGCTCCCAATGCAACTTCTGTTCAGGTCACAGGAGACTTTTTACCAACTATGAAAATAGATACTCCCCGTGGGCAAATGGATGGACCAGGAAAAGCAGACTTGAACAAGGATGAAAATGGAGTATGGACTTATAAAAGTGAGGTTCTGAAACCAGAGCTATACAATTACTCCTTTATCATTGACGGTTTTACCACTACAGATCCCAGCAACCCATTTCTGATCCGTGATGTGGCATCCTCAACCAATATTTTTATTGTAGGTGGAGGTCACGCCGACTTATTTAAAGTAAATGATATTCCTCATGGAACTGTAGCCCGACGCTGGTATGACAGCCCGGGATTGGGAATGGACAGAAGAATAACCATTTACACTCCTCCAGGGTATGAAAATTCCCAGGAATCCTATCCAGTACTTTACCTTCTTCACGGTGCCGGAGGAGATGAGGAAGCCTGGATCAACCTGGGTCGCACATCCCAAATCCTTGACAATTTGATTGCCCAAGGGAAAGCAAAACCTATGATTGTGGTGATGCCCAATGGCAATGTCATCCAAGATGGAGCTCCCGGCGAGGGAAGCATGGGCTTTTATAAACCACAGTTTATGGTAGCAAAAACTATGGATGGAACCTACGAAAGTGCCTTTGGGGATATCATCAAATTTGTGGAAAGCAATTACCGGGTAAAAGCAGAAAAAGCAAATCGTGCAATCGCAGGATTATCCATGGGAGGATTTCATACTATGCACATTTCCCGATACTACCCCAATACATTCGATTACATCGGACTCTACTCTGCAGCCCTGATGCCAAGGGAAGATGCAACTGGAAAAGTTTACAGCAATATCGATGAGACCCTAAAAACTCAAATGGAAAATGGGTATAAGTTATATTGGATAGCAATTGGTAAGACCGATTTCTTATATCAAGCCAACCAAGATTTTCGTACTAAACTGGATTCTATGGGAATGCCTTATGAGTATGTAGAATCTGAAGGAGGGCACATTTGGAGAAACTGGAGAGTATATTTATCACAATTTGTCCCACTCCTTTTCAATTAATCAGGCTTTTATGAAAATCAAAATTCAGATTTTAGCACTTGCTACATTCTTATTTATTGGTAGCACAATCAGCCTTCAAGCACAGGAAATCAGTGCCATGCAGGCTCCTCAGGTCGTTTCTCCGGATGTTTCAGCTGACAATTCGGTAACCTTCCGGGTATTTTCCCCTTCTGCCAATGAAGTCAGCATCAATGGTAGTTGGATGGGTTTTAGGGAAAAACTACCATTGACGAAGGAAGAAAACGGAGTTTGGTCCGTTACAGTAGATCCTCTACCCTCTTCCATGTACCATTACAATTTCTTTATCGATGGGGTAATGGCCATTGACCCCACCAATCCACATGCTCTGAGGGACGGTACCCGATATGCAAGCCTATTGATGGTACCGGGAGAAGGCTCTGAAGTTTTTCAGTTGAACGACACTCCTCATGGAAACATATCCCAAGTGTGGTATGATTCTCCCTCTTTGGGCATCAAAAGAAGAATGTATGTATACACTCCACCAGGGTATGATTCCGGGTCAGAATCTTATCCGGTCCTATACCTTCTTCACGGCGCTGGAGGAGATGAAGATGCCTGGACCTCTTTGGGGCGAGCCAACCTGATTTTGGACAATCTGATCGCAGAAGGAAAAGCCAAACCCATGTTGGTGGTTATGACCAATGGAAATGCTTGGCAAACCTCCACGCTCAGAAATATCCCGGGACTTCCTGCCCCAAGCCGGGAGACTTTCGCACAGTTTCAAGGGAAGTTTGAGAAAAGCTTGGTAGAAGACGTGGTGCCTTATATCGAAAAGAACTTCCGGGTAATTGCCGATAAAGATCACCGGGCCCTTGCCGGGCTCTCCATGGGCGGAGGGCATACCATCACCGCATCCATTACTTACCCAGGAACCTTTGGGTACATTGGAGTTTTCAGTAGCGGGATTTTTAACCAAAATGCGGACATGGAGGAATTGGAACAGCAGTTTCTTGCTTTGAAAAAGTCAGGCGTGCATAAATATTGGGTTGGCTGTGGCAAAGAAGATTTTGTAATGGAATCCAATAAGCGACTACTCAGTATTCTCGAAAAAACAGATTTTGAGCATGAATACTTTGAAAACGAAGGGGGACACACCTGGGCCAACTGGAGAACCTATTTATCCATGTTTGCTCCGATGCTCTTTTAAAAAAACCTGATCTAGATAAAAAGCGTAAGCCCCAAAGGCTTGCGCTTTTTGTTTGTGGAGCTAATTCCCACTTTAGGAAATCAGATTTTAATTGGTATGAAAGGACTTTTAAAGCTCGAGGAATTGGGCATGTTGATTTTAAGCTTTTGGGCATTCCACCTGACGGAACAATCCTGGTGGTGGTTTTTTGGTCTATTTTTAGTTCCGGATATCGGAATGACAGGGTATTTGCTCAATGAAAAAACAGGGTCTTGGACCTATAATATTTTTCATCACAAAGGAATTGCCTTGTTGGTTTTCTTCACGGGTGTTTTTCTCTCTTCAATGCATCTTCAGATTGCAGGCATCATTCTATTTGCCCATGCTTCATTTGACCGGATGCTGGGATATGGATTGAAGTATGAAAAAGGATTCAAGTTCACACATTTGGGAGAAATAGGACCTTCAAAGAATAAACAAGTCCTATAAAGAATTCCTTTTTAGAATTAGTCGATGCCAAGAGGTTTCCGAAATCCTAAATTTTTCTAAAAAACTCCTCGACCATAGTTCTATTTTAAAAAAGATTAATTTACTTTGAATTACAAAGTACTTTTAACATGAGAAAACCGGAACAAGAATTAGCCGAGATCAAGTCCATGATGGAGCGCAGCACACGCTTTCTTTCTTTGAGTGGATTGTCGGGGGTATTGGCAGGAATATATGCCTTAATCGGATCAGGTATGGCCTGGTTCTGGATCTATGGCGGGTTTTCCAATAATGGAATGAATGCCCAGACTTTGGAGGGAAAGGAAGCCCTGCATTCCATTTTGATTACCGCCCTGGTAGTTTTGATCTTAGCCTTGGGAACAGCTTACCTTTTAAGTCAACGAAAAAGCAAGAAAAGCTCAACCCAGTTTTGGTCTCCGGCTGGCAGAAGGTTTTTAATGGCATTATTTATCCCGGTGATTTCTGGAGGCCTTTTCTCCTTTGCTTTGATACATGAAGGGTATTTCCACATGGTAGCAGCCTCCACACTCCTCTTTTATGGACTGGGCTTGATCAATGCTGGCCATTTTACTTTGAGTGAAATCAAGAATTTGGGAATCGGCCAATTGATCCTTGGTCTGATTGCTGCATTTCATCCAACCTATGGATTGATTTGCTGGGCATTGGGGTTTGGAGTTCTGCATGTGATCTATGGCTCCATGATGCATTACAAATACGACAGATAAGGTGAAGGGAACATACGACAAGGCATTTGAGAACATTGTTCGTCTTCGCATCATGTCCATCTTGATGGTCAATGAGCAGTTTGACTTCAATTCCTTCAAAGAAATACTTGAGGTGACTGACGGTAATCTAGCTTCCCATCTCAGAAACCTTGAAAACCAAGCCTATATCAAAGTGGAAAAAACCTTTGTCGGAAGGAAACCCCTTACCCAATATTCAGCCACTGATGCCGGAAAAAAAGCCTTTCAGTCCCATCTGGACTTTCTGGAAAATTTGATCAAGGAAAACAAGTCTTAAAAATTTTTAAGCATGTACTTTGAATTTCAAAGTACTTTAAAAATTGAATCATATGAAAAAATCAAATCGATCCATCTTCGGAATAGAGGTGAAAACTTTGGTTCTACCCGCAATTTTAGGAGCTATAATTCCTACTGCCCTTTTGGCCTTCCTGATCCTGGCAAATTCGGACTCTTTCGCTCCTTGGATGGTCTCCCCATTGTTGATCATTCCTGCAGGGGGAGCCTCCGGAGGAATTTTCTTTTACCTTATTGGATTCCTGTGGTTTCCAAAAGGCAACCAAAAACTCATCGCCATCCTTTTCAGCTCGTTAATCTATATTGTAGCCATATGGATCAGTTCTGTATTGGCTTTCAATTTCACCGGGCATTGGAATTAAAATCACTGAAGAATCAATAAATTAAATAAGCCTAAGCCTCAAATGCCCATGAAAGAATCCATCCTCTCCCATCTTGACCAAGCCGACAAGCTCGAAAAGCTCTACAGGAGCAACAAATCTTCCTTTAAGGAAGAATTTAACGAACTCTACCCCCAACTGAAAGGCCAACCATTGGCCGAGTTCTGGCATGAACGGCTGAATTATGAAACCGATACCATCTCTTGGGGGTCTGCCAAAGAGTGGAAATTTGTGGCCCTAGCGGCTCTTCTTGCGGGCCTTTTGGCCAAATTCCCGGCGATCTTTTTCCTGGAAGAACAGTTCTTCTACCCGAGGAATTTAGGCTTCGTTGTCTTCCCTTTTGTTTCGGCTTATTTCCTTTGGAAAACCCAAACTTCGCGTAAAACAATTGGAATCCTGGCAGTAGTTATGGCTATAGCCGCTCTTTACATCAACTTGCTACCCGACAATAAAGAAAGCGACACCTTAATCTTAGCCTGTATGCATTTGCCCTTACTGCTTTGGGCGATACTAGGAGCATCTTTTTCTGGAGGACATATTTCCAATCTTGGAAAAAGGCTTGAATACCTAAGATTTAATGGGGATACAGTTGTCATGGGGGCGATTTTATTGCTGGCAGGTCTTTTAATGTCCGGAATCACAGTTGGACTTTTTGGTTTGATCGGATTGAATATTGAAAAATTCTATTTCGAATGGATTGCCGTTTTTGGACTTGCGGCAGCACCTTTGGTTGCGGTACACCTCACTCAAACCAACCCGCAATTAGTCAACAAAGTCCCTCCTATCATTGCCAAAATCTTCAGTCCGCTAGTCTTGGTGATGCTGGTTATTTACCTGGGCGCAATAGTCTACTCCGGAAAGGATCCCTACAATGACCGGGAATTCCTTTTGCTCTTCAATATGCTTTTGATTGGGGTGATGGGTTTGGTCTTTTTTTCAGTGGCAGAGACATCCAAAAATGAACCGTCCAAGCCGGGGGTTTGGGTCCTATTATTACTGTCTTTTGTCACTATTCTTGTCAATGGCATTGCACTTTCGGCAATACTATTTCGGATATCTGAATGGGGTATCACTCCCAATCGGGTTGCCGTACTTGGGATCAATATCCTAATGCTGATCCACCTATTGATTGTATCGAGGAAATTATTTCAAACCGTTAGAAATTCTTCTACTATTGGAGAAGTGGGAAAAGTAATTGCCTGGTATCTCCCTGTTTATTTTATCTGGACCGGGATTGTAGTATTTCTGTTCCCAGTTTTGTTTGGGTTTAGTTAATTGCAGCAGAGGAAAATCTAATTTTATCAAATGGAAACAATAATCTAAAAGGCTGTCTTTTTTTATTCAGAATTGGATATCTTTCCAGTCTTAAACCTTTACCAAACATGAAAAACAACAAGCTTAATTTCACCATACTTTTGGCTCTTATCTTAGGTTTTTACTCCTGTAGTCCTAAGTCAACAGAGTCAGAGGAATCCGCCGAAACACAAGTGGCAGCACCTGCCCAATTTGGAGGTCTGGCACTTTACACAGTTCGCGATTCCATGGCTAGCGACCCGAAAGCCACCCTACAGGCTGTAGCTGATGCGGGCTATTCCTATGTGGAGGCTGCTAACTATGCGGATGGAAAATTCTATGGAATGGAACCTGCAGAATTTAAGGCCTATTTGGAATCTCTTGGCCTAACCGCTATGAGTGCCCACATGGGTATGGTCAATATGGAAAATGCCGACCAGTTGATCGCTGATGTGAAAGCAGCCGGCATCACCTACTTTGTAATCCCTGTTCCTCCAATGGGTATGTTCACCTTTGATCCGGCTACCCGAAGCATGGGAATGAACGGCACTGCAGATGAACTGGTAGAGATCATGAATACACTTGGCGAAAAGTGCCACAATGCCGGACTGAAATTACTTTACCATAACCATGATTTCGAATTTAAGCCAATGGCGGATGGAACTGTGATTGAAGACTATCTCTTGGAAAAATGCAATCCGGAATATGTGAATTTCCAAATGGACTTATTTTGGGTAACCAAAGCAGAAAAGGATCCTTTGGAGTACTTTGAAAAATATCCGGGCAGATTCATTGCTTGGCATGTTAAAGACATGAATACAGAAGGAAACTTTGCACCGGTAGGAACCGGAACTATTGATTTCAAGAGAATCCTCGCTGAAAAAGAAAAATCAGGGATGGTTTTTTACTTGGTAGAACAAGACAACACCTTTGGTCTAGATCCTTTGGAAGCAATTAAAATCAGCCATAAGGGGCTGGAAGAAATCGGTTTTCAATAAATCTATGCTTCTGGAATAAAAAAGCCAACCCTCGGGTTGGCTTTTTTATTCCCCATGATCCAGCTGAAACCCTTATTCAAAAACAATAAAAAGAGGTATTTTCACTATCCAACCTTCAACTTTTAATAAATGACTGACAACAGCACCCTAATCATCGTTATTGGAATCTTGATTATCCATTTTTTAGCTGGTGTGCTATTTTTACTTTACAAGATTTTCGGAAGCAAATCCAAGGACAAAAACACGGATCATTGATTTGAGACTTTTTTGTCTTCTATAAGCATCTCACGCTTTCCATCGATGGGAAATGGAAGACTCCGCAAACTTTGACCTCTATTAATTCAAACTCATTTCCCCGAAAAAAAATAGATATTCTGATCAATATCATTCCACAGGGCTGAATTTCTTCGGAATTTAAATTGCTGCTATAAGGCTGCTATAAGGAAAGGTTCTTTGATTTTTTAAAAGGGCTGAACGATTCCATTTTTTCAGATCATGCAATTTAGACTTGAGAGGATGTTTATGCTGTAAAAATGCTCATAAAATGAGGATTAGAATCAAACAGATTAAGGAAAAGAAGCTGATTGGGCTTAAACTCACCATGAATCATTTTGAAGACAGAAGTGGAGAGTTGTGGGCCCAATTTCTCTCCAAACGAAGATTAATCTCTCCATTTTCTACCCAGGACATGATCTGCGTCCAGAATTATGAAAAAAACTATTTCAAAAATCTGGATCAGGGAAAAAATTTTGAAAAATGGGTAACTCTGGAAGTACAGGACCATAAAAATATCCCAGAGGGAATGCATGCATTCCTATTAGAAGAAGGCCTCTATGCAGTTATAGAACCATCCTTTTTCAACTGCACTTGGGAAGCACTTCAGCATCTCTTGCAATACTGGCTTCCAAGTACAGATTTCCGACTGGATGACCGCCCGCATTTAGAGGTGTTTTCGGATCGTTCAAAGATATTTTCAAAAACCTGGGAAATATGGATTCCGGTGAAAAAAAAGAAGGCATCTATTCCAAAAAACCCTTACAAACAACGAGGTCTCCATTCAAAAATCGGTTTTAAAAAGCCAAGGGTTTTACAATCCAACTATCTCACCTTGTACACCGACATTCATAAACCAAAGCTCTCAGGGTTAAAACTCCTCGAAAAAAAATCCCCAGTTAAAACCGGGGATTTAGATTTATTTCGCAGGAAGCACCGTGGCTTTGACTTCGCCAAAACCAACCCGGATTCCGTCTTTTTCTCCAAAACCTTTTAAGATCACGGTATCTCCATCCTCAATGAACTTTCTCTCCTCCCCTGTATCCAGTTTTACAACTTTGGTACCCTTCCAAGAAAGCTCCAGCATGGATCCGTAAGAATCCTCAGTCGGACCGGAAATCGTCCCGGATGCCATCATATCCCCAACATTGATATTACATCCATTGACAGTATGATGCGCTAACTGCTGGGCAATATTCCAATACATGTATTTGAAATTGGAAGTACAGACCTTGCTTGCCTGCTTCACCCCTTCCGGCTGGATATAAGCTTCCAGCTGCAAATCAAAACTATGGGGCTTTTCACATTGCAAATAGGGCAAAACCTCCGGATCCTGAACCGGACCCTCCACTCTAAAGTGCTCCAGGGCTTCCAAAGTCACCACCCATGGAGAGATGGACGATGCGAAATTTTTTCCAAGAAAGGGGCCTAAAGGAACATACTCCCATGCCTGAATATCCCTTGCCGACCAATCGTTGAAAAGGACGAACCCAAAGATATACTCCTCTGCATCTTCCGTGGAAACCGAATCCCCCAGTTTGGTAGATTTCCCAGTTATAAATGCCAACTCCAACTCAAAATCTAACCTTCTACTCGGTCCGAAAGAGGGAGTTTCCATATCAGGATCCTTAAATTGACCTTTTGGGCGATAAATTGGCACCCCGGATGGAATAATGGAACTGGATCTACCATGATATCCTACAGGCAGGTGTTTCCAATTAGGAAGGAGCGCATTTTCAGGATCCCTGAACATTTTACCCACATTGGTGGCATGCTCCATACTAGAATAGAAGTCCGTGTAATCTCCGATTTTGACAGGCATCAACATCTCGGCCTCTTTTCGGTTGACCATGACCTTTCCTCGTGCAGAATGGTCACGAAGTTTTTCATTATCGGCTTTTAAAAGCTCTTGTACACGCTCTCGGATTTTTTTGGTTTGAGTTTTCCCCAAAGCAATCAAGTCATTCAAAGCCTCACTGATAAAAATTCCTTCAGGAAGGAATAAATCAGCGAAAAAGCCTTCTTGATCCAAAATTGCCAGATCCACGATCTTATCTCCAATCGCAATTCCAATGCGAGGATCCAGGCGTTTGTTTTTGAAAACCCCGAAGGGAAGATTGTAAATAGTGAAATCAGAATTCTTCGGCACTTCCACCCATGTTTCCAGGGCACTCACTTTACTGTCACTCATGGCAAAAATATTTGAGGGGCAAATTTAGGGTTAAAAGAGGAAATCAAAAGAATAAAAATCAACCGACTTTGCTTTCCAAGCAACAATTCTAATCTAACAAACTACCTGTCAATGATTTATTAAAAATCTTGAAAACACTATGCGGAAAAAGATTGATACCTGCTCCTAAATTTGATTTTAGACCGCTTATCATTTTGCCAAGGAAAATTTAGATCAACTTTATAATTTCAGGTATAAACAATCCCTTTTATGATTAAAACTGGTATCAAATCAATTTTGCTGTCACTCCTCCTCTTAATTCAATGGGAGGTATTTGCACAAGAAAAGTCCCTCCTGGATCAATTGGAGGAAGTCGCCATTGTGGACCAAAAGGTCATGATGCCCATGCGAGATGGGAACCGACTGGCTACAGATATTTATAGGCCCAAAACCGATGAACCTGTACCCATTGTTTTTTCGCGAACACCCTACAACTTCAATACTTACGGAGATGGGGAACTACGGACCAGAACCCTACAAACAGCTCTGGAATGGGTAAAAAAAGGCTATGCCTATGTAGTCCAAAATGAAAGAGGAAGATTTTTTTCCGAGGGCGAATGGGATATCCTAGGCACTCCCCTAACCGACAGCTATGATGCCTTTGACTGGATGGCAAAACAGTCCTGGAGCAACGGGAAAATCGGAACCTTGGGATGCTCCTCTACTGCAGAATGGCAAATGGCTGCGGCATCCTTGGATCATCCTGCTTTGGCAGCCTTGGTTCCACAAGGATTTGGCGCAGGGGTAGGAAGAATCGGGGAATATTTTGAGCAGGGCAATTGGTATCGCGGCGGTGCCGGACAAATGCTTTTTACTGCCTGGCTATATGGAACCCAACATGATCCATTGGCCCCGAGACTTCAAAAAGGAATTTCACAGGAAGACTTATTACGCCTCCAAAGATTCTATGACATGGCACCTGAGTATCCTCGAGTGGACTGGAAAGAAGGACTTGCCCACTTACCCGTTCAGGATATTATCAAAAATGTCAATGGACCAAGAGGAATCTATGAAGAGATGATCACCCGTAAGCCCAATGATGCCAGGTGGTATCAAGGAGGCCTTTATCATGATGACATGCCTTTTGACAAGCCTAGCTTTTGGTTCGTTTCCTGGTACGATGTATCCACAAGCCCCAATTTGGCCCTATACAACCATGTCAGAGAAAACGCTCTCAGCAAAAAAGCCAGAGACAACCAGTATTTGGTCATTGCCCCAGTGCTACATTGTTCCTATACCAGAGCCACTGAAAACACCATAGTTGGAGAACGGAGTGTCGGAGATGCCAGACTGAATTACGATGAAATCATCACCGCTTGGTTTGACCTATGGCTAAAAGGGGATGACAAAGGAGCAATCGCAAAAATGCCAAAAGTCACCTATTATACAATGGGTTCCAATAAATGGCAAAGTTCAGATGTTTGGCCTCCTGCATCAGCAAAAATGACAACCTTCTACCTAGACTCTGAAGGCAATGCCAATACTAGAAATGGAGATGGAAAACTGGTATCCAAGCTCCCAAAGAAAGGAAATAAAGACACTTTCAAATACGACCCCATGAATCCAGTCAACTCCTACGGCGGTAATGTCTGCTGTACAGGAAACGCAGTTCAGGGAGGTTCCTTTGACCAATCCGAAATGGAACTAAGGGACGACATTCTGGTCTACACTTCCGAGCCATTGGAAGAGGGAGTTGAAATTTCCGGGTTTATTGAAAGTTATCTCTACCTTTCATCAGATGTCAAAGACACCGACGTAACCATCAAACTAATCGATGTGTATCCTGATGGAAAAGCCTACAATCTAGATGAAACCATACAGCGGGTGAGATATAGAGAAAGCTATGAAAAAGAGGTCTGGATGGAAGAAGGGAAGGTCTATGAAGTTAAGATGACTCCGATGAGTACTTCCAACTTTTTCGAAAAAGGACATAGAATCAGAATCGAAATCAGCAGTTCCAACTTCCCGCGCTTTGACCGCAACATGAATACTGGGGGCAACAATTATGATGAGACCGAGGGTGTGATTGCAACCAACAGCATACATCATGGAGGAATTCATCCAAGCAAAATCGTCCTTCCAATGATTAAATAATCGCTTATCCACAAATCCAAACTAAACAAGGAGGGGGTGCTTTTTCAGGCTCTCCCTCCTTTTTATCAAAATTTATCAATCAAAAACCACTTTGATTCAATTAATCAGGGTATTTACCCTTTTATCATATTTTTTATTTTTTAAATCATAAAACAACAATGGATTGACTGATTTTTAGGAAATTTAGTTAAACCAAATTTCAACTTTTATGAACAGATTTTACAAACCTTTACTAACCTTAGCCTTCTTTTGGCTATCGGTTGGCTGGGCCTGGGCACAGTATTCCGTAACAGGAACTGTCTCAGATGACCGAACTGGCGAACCACTCATTGGTGCGTCCATTCTTTTGAAAGGGACAACAACAGGAACCGTTACAGATTTAGACGGAAATTTTTCCTTAAGTGTCCCAAACAATGAAGATGCAACTATTGTAGTTTCATCAATCGGCTTCCTTAGCCAGGAGTTCAGTATTTCTCCAAACTTGGGAAAATTGAATATCCGATTGAAGCAGGACGCCACCAACCTTGAAGAGGTAGTGGTAACTGGTCTGGCTTCTTCGGTTAAGAGAAGTAACCTAGCCAATGCCGTTTCAACGGTATCCTCAAAGGATTTAACAGGTACTACTACTATTCAGACAACTGACGGAGCCTTGTATGGAAAAGTAGCAGGTGCCACAATCCGCTCCAACGGTGGTGCTCCAGGTGGTGGTATGTCTATCCAGCTTCGGGGAATTTCCAGCCTATCGGGAGCTTCTCAACCTTTGATTATTGTGGATGGAGTATACATCAGCAATGCAACCCAACGAACTGGACGAGCTACAGTATCCGGAGCTGGTGGAAGCAACCAGGATGACGGGGCCAATAGATTAGCTGATTTGAACCCTGCAGATATTGAAAATATCGAAGTCTTGAAAGGTCCATCTGCTGCCGCCATCTATGGTACTCGGGCCAATGCTGGTGTAATAATTATTACCACCAAAAGAGGCTCTGCGGGAAGAACGACTGTCTCTCTTTCTCAGGACATTGGTTTCGCTGAACCACTTCGACTTCTTGGTGTAGATGATTGGAGCGAGGAAAAAATCAACTTCTTCTATCCAGAAGCAAGAAGACCAGTAGAGCTGGAACGCTTTAGAGCAGCACAGGCTTCTGGAAATTTTGTTAATTATGAAGACTTTTTTTACAACAACAAAGCCCTCTTGCTGAACTCAAGAATCAACGTAACGGGCGGAGACGAAAAGACTAAGTTCTTTGTGTCAGGAAATATCAGCAATGAGGACGGAACTGTAAGAAACACCGGTTTTGAAAGGTATTCTGTAAGAGCAAATATTGATCATAAAATCAATAACTCAATCAAATTAGGAGTATCCTCAAACTATATCCAATCCAGCACCGACAGAGGTTTTACAGGAAATCAAAACAATACCGGAGCCAGTATTGGATACAGCATAGCCTATGTTCCTAATTACTTCGATCTGAGAAGAAATACCGATGGAACCTATCCTGTGAATCCTTATTTTTCAGAAAATCCAGTTGCGGTTACCGATAACGCCACCAACAATTCAGAGGTAAACAGATTTATCCAGGCATTCACATTGGATGTTGACCTATTAAAAACAAACAACAGCTTTCTGAAAGCTTCTTTGGCTGGGGGTTTGGACTTCCTTCAAAATCGTACGTTGGTTTACCTTCCTGAATTTTTACAGTTCCAAAGGGCTCAAGCAAATCCAGGAGACATCCTGAAAGGCAAACAGGAAAGCTTCAATACAAACTTCCAAGCTGCTCTGGTATACAACTGGAACCTTGGAAAGGTAAACATGAATTCGCAAGCCGGCTTGGTTCGACTTGACTTTAAAGAGAATGCTTTGTTCAACAGAGGTAGAGGTCTTGTCCCAGGACAAACCAACCTGCGACAGGCTGCAATTCAGGAAATCAATCAGGAGTTTACCCAAGAAGTACAAGAAGCAGGTATTTTCCTTCAGCAAGAGGCAAACTTGGAGGATAAATTGATCGGAACGGTAGGTATACGATGGGACAAGTCAACTTTAAATGGTGATCCTAACCAATTCTATGCGTTCCCAAGAGCATCCATGGCTGTCAATCTGACCAATTTTGACTTTTGGAGCAGCTCCTTCATCAATCAGTTGAAACCAAGGATAGCCTATGGTGAAACTGCCGGACCCGTTGGATTTGGAGCAACCTTCACCCCTCTAGGAGGCACTAACATTGGAGGTTTATTAGGGTCTGTAGTTTCCACTCAAATCGGAAATACCCAAATCAGACCTGAAACAGCAACAGAACTTGAATTCGGAGTTGATGCAGGATTCTTCAACAACAGGCTGAGTTTGGAGGCTACCTACTACATCAAAAACACTCAAAATAATATTCAAAACCTGAATCTGTCTCCATCCACAGGGGTAAACACAACTCCAAGCAATGAAGCAGAGCTACAAAATAAAGGTATTGAATTGGGTATTTCAGGTACCATTATCGAAAAAACAAATCTCAGATGGTTCTCAAGAGTCTTGTTCTGGAAAAATGAAATCGAGATGAAAAGACTGGGAATCCCAACCTACATTTCAGGTGCCTTTGGAGCTGGTTTGGGAACCTTCCTCTATGCGGAGGGATATTCACCAACCACTATTGTCGGTACTCCCGCCAATGCGGACAACCCCGGTGGTTTTACCATTTGGGGAAATTCCCAGCCTGATTTCAACATGTCTTTTTACAATACCCTAAGCATTCTGAAAGGACTTGAGCTTTCATTCTTAATTGATTGGAGACAAGGCGGAGATAATATCAACCTTACTTCCTTCCTAACAGATGGAGGAGGAACCACCAATGGATGGTTTGATGATGACAACGGTGACGGGATTCCAAATGGAAGACAGAGGGAACCAGCTCCTCACAATAATGCAGGTCGATGGGTTCAAGATGCAACCTTTGTTAAAGTCCGCGAAATTGGTCTTTACTACACAATTCCTCGCGCGACAATTTCAGAATGGTTTGGCAATTCGGTTCAAAATATCCGAGTTGGAGGATCAGTCAACAATGCGTTCTTGTTCACCAATTACGAAGGGTATGATCCGGAAACTTCCACTTTCGGAGCACAGGCAGTCGCCAACAACGTTGATATTGCTCCATACCCTACGCCGAGAAGAGTATTCTTTCACCTAACCATTGACTTCTAAACCGGCATAACCATGAAAAAGACATTAAAAAACATAGGAAAAGCGATGGCATTTGCCGGAATACTGGCAGCTTGCAATCCACTTCAATTAGACGAAATCCAAGACCCAAACAACCCTTCTGTAGGTTCGGTCTCCAACAATGCTTCTAGAGAACAAATCCAATTTTTAATTACCGGTTTGGAATCCAGACATCGTGGATATGTAACCAATTTATCCCAAGCATGGAACACCTTTGGCAGAGAGGTTTGGTACCTAAATGCCTCAGATCCCCGATTCCAGACAGACTGGTTAGGACAAAATGGAAGAGTTCCTGACCGTTCTTATTTTGGGTTTGGAAATACAGGAGGTGGCTCCTGGGCTTCTCCTTACCAAGCAATCAAGCAAGCAGAGGTTTTGATAGAGGCTGGTGCAAACACCAACAACATCCCAGAATCATCCAAAAATGCTGTGGTGGGTTTTGCAAAAACCATACAGGGATACCAATTCATGATTCCTGCAAATTTTGTCTATGACAACGGAATTCGAATTGATGTTGCAGACCCCTTAAATCCAGGCCCTTTTGTTCCCTATGCACAGGCCTTAGACGCTATCAAAGGAATCCTAGATGAGGGAGAGCAAGCCTTAAGTAGTGCAGGATCTGGCTCCTTTCCATTTAGCCTAACCCGAGGGTTTGATGGTTTTAAAACCATTCAGGGACTTCGGCAGGTAAACAGGGCCATCACAGCAAGACTTAATGCCTATCGAAAGGATTGGCAGGGGGTTTTGACAGCCTTGGATGGATCATTTATGGATTTAAATGGGGATTTGAATACAGGTCCTGCCCATCCTTATGGAGCTGCCCCTGATATTTTCAACCCACTTTACTATGTACCCAATGCAGCTATCAATACCATCATTGTAGTCCATCCATCCGTCTTGGACGATGCGACTCCAGGCGATTTGAGAGTCGCAACCAAGTTCCTTGAAAGAACAACTCCAGTGACCGTAACAACTGATGCAGGTGCATTGGTGGGTACACATCAGGATGCTAGATGGGCTTCCAATACCACATCGATCCCATTTATTAAAAACGAGGAATTGATTTTGTTGAAAGCAGAAGCCCATGCAAACTTAAATCAGTTTACAGAGGCCATTGAAGCAATAGACATTATCCGAAATGCTGCTGGACTTGATGACTACTCCGGTCCAGCGACCCAAGATGCCCTAATTGACGAGATTCTTTACCAAAGAAGATATTCACTTTGGGCTGAACCTTGGGGTCATAGATGGATAGATGCCCGCAGATATAACAAACTCGATGAAATACCAACCAGCTATGATGGAGGAACTATTTTCACACAGTTTCCTCATCCACAGGCTGAGTTGAGCTGGGATCAGTACACTGGTGGGAATTAATCAATCCACCTGATTAGCTACCTCATCTAATACTAGCCCTCATTGTTATTTCAATGAGGGCTTTTTTTACATTTCCATTATCTAAAACTACACGAGTATCTAGTTTAGAAACCATTCCAAATGGTCTTTGAATTTTATTTTTTTTAAGCGAAATCCGAACCTGGAAAGGAATATTCCTGTTCCTTCCCGATACCTTTGTAAGCCTTAAGCCTCATTTCCTTTGAACCAGCCCACACGCAAACGCGATTATTTTAAGAAAGTATTGGTTTTGGGGGCTCTATGTACCATCAGTCCCTTTTCCATAGACATGTATTTACCGGGATTTCCAGAGATGGCCAAAGACCTTGAAACCCCCATCTCCAATATCCAATTGTCGCTGACTGCCTACTTGGTTGGAATTGCAATTGGTCAGTTATTTTATGGTCCCCTTCTGGACAAATATGGGCGAAAGAAACCCCTTTATGTGGGCTTGGGGATTTATATCGTAGCTTCTGTGGGATGTGCCTTATCCCAATCGGTTGAAAATCTAATTGTAATGCGATTCCTTCAGGCCATAGGTGGCTGTGCTGGGATGGTTTCTGCCCAGGCGATCGTTAGAGATATTTTTCCTGTTGGAAAAATTGCCCAAGTATTATCACTTCTGACATTGGTGATTGCGGTTTCTCCGATGGTTGCCCCCACCCTTGGAGGGTATGTCACAGCCTTTTATAATTGGCATTGGGTATTTATTATTTTGGCTGTTTTGACCCTGATCATCTGGATAGGGTCAATTTGGGTACTTCCTGATGGTGCAGACCCTGACAAGCAGATTTCTCTCCGCCCCACCCAAGTATGGAACAACTACAATTTAGTCCTACACAACAGACAGTTTCTTGTTTACATGTTAGTAGGTGGTTTGGCTGGTGCTGCTCCTTTTGCCTATATCGCGAGTTCTGCGGACGTCTTTATGAACATGTATGGAGTAAGTGAACAAACCTATGGATGGATTTTCGGAATCTTGGCTTTTGCCATGATTGGTTCCACTCAACTCAACCATTTCTTACTTCGTAAGTACAAAAGCCAACAGATCATCAATTTCTCCCTTCACTACCAAGTCATCGCTGGTATGGTGCTCGTAATAGGAACCTATACCCAGATGTTCAATGTATACACTTTGGTTGGTTTGATGTTCCTGTTTCTGACAGCACACGGACTTAATAGCCCAAATACGGCAGCATTGTCCATGGAACCCTTTTACCGCAATGCTGGAAGTGCCTCTGCCCTATTGGGAAGTATGCGCATGGCAATTGGAGGAGTAGTTTCGGCAATAGTTAGCTTTTTCCACGATGGAACCGCAATGCCCATGGTCTTGGGGATGGCGGGATGTGCTCTGGCAGGTTTTATCATCCTAAAAGCCGACCAACATATCCCTGGATCTATCAGCCGACAGTGGTCTGGTTCCACAGTTTAACATCCTAAACTTTCGGATTATTTTGCACAGGAAAGATCCTGCATACATACTTGGAAGAAGCTTCCCTGAAATCCCCATTTTCTATTAATTTTGCCCCTTCAATTAAAAAATCTGAGTATGTCTATTGCCAGCAAATACGATCCGGCTTCGGCTGAGGCCAAATGGTATGCCTACTGGATGGAGCACAAATTTTTCTCCTCCAAAATTGATCCTGAAAAGGAACCTTACACCATAGTCATCCCTCCGCCAAACGTCACCGGAGTCCTTCACATGGGGCATATGCTAAACAATACCATTCAGGATGTATTGATCCGCCGCGCCAGAATGCAGGGGAAAAATGCCTGTTGGGTACCGGGAACAGACCATGCTTCCATCGCTACAGAGGCGAAAGTGGTCAACATGCTCAAAGAAAAAGGAATTGACAAAAAAGACCTTTGCAGGGAAGATTTCCTGAAATATGCTTGGGAATGGAAAGAAAAATACGGAGGAATTATCCTCGAGCAGCTAAAGAAACTAGGAGCTTCCTGTGATTGGGACCGGACAGCCTTTACCATGGATCCGGGACTGAGTGACGCTGTGATTTCTGTATTTGTAGATCTTTACCGAAAAGGAAAAATCTATCGTGGAATCCGTATGGTCAATTGGGACCCAAAAGGCCAAACTGCCCTTTCCGATGATGAGGTGATCATGAAAGAGGTGGCATCCAAATTATACTACATTAAGTATAAGATCGAAGGAACGGAAGACCAATTCTTAACCATTGCGACCACCCGTCCAGAAACCATCATGGCAGACTCAGCCATCTGTATCAATCCGAATGACCCAAGATTTACCCACCTAAAAGGTAAGAAGGCCATCATTCCACTGATCAACCGGACTGTTCCTATCATTGAGGATGAATATGTAGACATGGAGTTTGGTACAGGTTGCCTGAAAGTAACCCCAGCCCACGATATCAATGATTACGAATTGGGGGTAAAACACAAGCTGGAAGTCATTGACATCCTAAACGACAATGGGACCTTGAATGAAAAGGCCCAAATTCTGGTTGGTGAGGACCGCTTCGTAGCCCGAAAGAAAATTGGAAAATTACTGGAGGAAGTCGGTCAACTCGAAAAAATAGAAGAGTACAAATCCAACGTAGGCCATTCTGAAAGAACTGATGCAGTGGTTGAGCCAAAGCTTTCCCTGCAATGGTTCCTTGAAATGAAGGAAATCACCAAACCTGCACTGAAGGCCGTGATGGAAGATGATATTCAACTCCATCCTCCTAAGTTTAAAAACATGTACCGGGCATGGATGGAAAACGTCCGCGACTGGTGTATTTCCAGACAGCTTTGGTGGGGACATAGAATCCCGGCATATTACCTTCCAAATGGAGAGTTTGTAGTGGCTAAAACCGCTGAAGAAGCCCTTGAATTAGCAAATAGCCAATTTAATACTCAATATTCTTTGGCTGACTTAAGACAGGATGAGGATGTATTGGACACTTGGTTCAGTTCTTGGTTATGGCCAATTTCGGTATTTGACACGGATGTATTTACCACCGGTCAGCCCAATGAGGAACTCAAGTATTACTACCCAACCAATGACCTGGTCACCGCACCTGAGATTTTATTTTTCTGGGTAGCAAGAATGATCATCGCTGGGTACGAATACATGGACGAACTTCCCTTCAAAAATGTGTACCTAACTGGGATTGTTAGGGACAAGCTTGGAAGGAAAATGTCCAAATCACTGGGCAACTCTCCAGATCCTCTTGACCTGATTGCCCAATACGGTGCAGACGGGGTGAGGACGGGCATGCTTTTCTCCTCCCCTGCAGGTAATGACCTACCTTTCGATGAAAAACTCGTCGAGCAGGGCCGAAACTTTGCCAACAAAATCTGGAATGCCTTCCGTTTGGTCAAAGGTTGGGAAGTAGATTCTTCTCTTGACGGTTCGGCAAATGCCGCCAGTATGGAGTGGTTTAAAAACCGATTCAACCAAGCTTTGGGAGAAATCAATGAGCATTTCGAGAAATTCAGAATTTCCGATGCCTTGATGACTACCTACAAACTGGTATGGGATGATTTCTGCTCTTGGTATCTGGAAATGATCAAGCCTGGCTATCAGCAACCGATTGACCAGAAGACCTACGATCAAACGATCCAGTATTTTGAAGGAATTCTGAAGCTTTTACATCCTTTTATGCCATTCCTTTCCGAGGAAATTTGGCACCAGATTAAAGAAAGAAGTGTAGAAGAATCCTTGATCATCTCTTCTTGGCCGGAAGCAAAAGGATTTGACAATACGATAATCGAAGAAGCAGCTCAGATATTCGAGGTGGTTTCCCAAGTCAGAAACCTCAGAGCATCCAAAGGTATGTCTCCAAAAGAGGCTTTGGACCTGACCGTCAACACGAAGAACAAGGATTTATATCAGGGTTTCGAAACGGTACTGACCAAATTGGCCAATCTTTCCTCTCTTTCTTTCGGAGAAAAAGTGGAAAACGCCATGAGTTTCGTAGTTAAGGCCGACGAATGCTTTATCCCAATGGGTGATTCCATAAATATTGAAGAGGAGAAAGCTTCTATCGAGAAGGAAATCGAATATACAAAAGGCTTTTTGGCCTCCGTAATGAAGAAGCTAAGCAATGAGCGATTTGTGAGCGGAGCCCCGGCTCAGGTAGTGGAAATGGAAAAGAAAAAACAGGCTGATGCGGAAGCAAAAATTAAGGCCTTGGAAGAAAGCCTAGCAAAATTGGGCTAATCCATTATCAAAGGATATAAAAAAAACCGAAGCCTTACAGCTTCGGTTTTTTGTTTTAAATCGAACTTTGGAACTGGACACACGGCTAAAACAGAGGCTTGAATTATCCTGTATTTCAACCCATTAACTTGACTATAAGAAGCATAAAAAGCACGCAACTTATTATCCCAATTACAATGTTTGAAACTCCAGTAGAAAATAAATCAATCCCATTTTTTGAACCTCCTCCTGCATAATAAAACCTGACAGTTTTTACTTTTTTCCCTTTGAAGAAATTGAATGGTGAAATAATCAACCATTTGACAAGAGCTCCAATCCACTCTAAAATCAAGGAGGAAAAAATATTTTCAATCATTTTTCATGTTCTCGAATCTTAATTTCTCTAAACAAAACCCCTTGTCCCTCACTTTGCAATCCTATATATCCAGACTTTAATGGGGTTCCGTCAACCTTATAAGCAGGATCATAGCGGTTAGCTACTCCCCCACCGACCTGTGGGAATTTATAAGTCAAAACCGTATCTCCATTGACCAGATGATGGACAATGGAATCCTCATAAACAATCAAGTCTGCCTTCACCCACTCATCCCATTGGAAAGTTGGAGCACTGGAATTGATGCAATGTCTCTCATCGATTTTTCCTTCAAATTCCACATCCGTACCCGGAGAACACATATTCCCTGTGGGTCTAGGAACTCCCTCTTCCTCTTCAGCATACATCTGCCATTCTACAGAAATTGGCCAATCCTGTTCTTTCAAAATTGTCTCAGGAGCCTGGGAATGAAACATCACACCAGAATTTCTATACGTATAATTCGGCGCATCTTCCAACCACTGATCCGTAAATCTATACTCCCATTTTAAATGAAATGATGAAAAGGGCTTTTCATAAAACAAATGACCATAACGCTCCTCAAATGAACCATACTCATCGTAATTCACCTCAATAGCACCATCTTTGACTCGAAAAGTACTCGCATAATTATCCCCGACATCGTGGTGATGGATCTTGGGAATCCAGCCTTCTAAATCCTTCCCGTTAAACAAAACCTTCCATTCTGATCGGCTAGGCACCAACCATCTAGAGGATTCATTAACTCGAAAGAACATAAAAAACAATACTAAAAGTAAACAAGCCGAAGTGAGATAAAGAGCCTTTTTCAATAGTTCATAGGTTTTTGGTTATAAAAAGCCCTCTTGGGTTTTGATATCACAAGAGGGCGATGATAGTATAAATCAGTGACTCCAGTTATAACTATCTATTTGCTCAAGACAAGCTTTCAACAATGCGATGGAGTCGGCAATATCCTTTTTATGAGCCATTTCAATCACTTGGTGAAGGTGACGGGTTGGAATGGAAATAGCACCGGCTATAGCACCCTGCTTGCCCATCCTTTGTACTCCGGCAGTATCCGTTCCTCCTGCAGTCAGGATTTCAGGTTGCCAGGTAATCGCCTCCTTATCAGCTGTCTTCTTCATAAATTCCACCATTCGGTAATCACAGATTGTCATGGCATCCATGATCTTAATTGCCGTACCTTTTCCGAGTTCAGTCACCTTTTCGTGAGGCTGGGCTCCCGGCACATCAAATGCAATGGTTGTATCCAAGGCAATTCCAAAATCAGGATTGATTCCATGTGCAGCCACATTGGCTCCTCTGATTCCCACTTCCTCCTGAACCGTAAACGTTGCATAGACATCATAAGCGGGATTCTCCAATTGCTTTAACGCTTCAATCAAAATAAATACAGCAACTCGATTGTCTATGGATTTACAGTTTACACAATCGCCCATTTCAATCAATTCCCTATCCCGAGTGATCGGATCCCCAACGGAAACCAATTTTTCCACTTCTTCTTTTGGCATTCCCAGATCGATGAAAAAATCGGTGGTTTTGGGCAGCTTATTTCTTTCTTCCTGAGTCATCACATGAATGGGCTTGCTTCCCATTACTCCCACTAAGTCTTTTTTACCATGAACAACCACCCGTTGTGCGGTCAAAGTCTTGGGATCGAAGCCTCCCAAAGTGTGAAATCTCAGAAATCCCTGATCATCGATATGAGTTACCATAAATCCGATTTCATCCATGTGGGCAGCTACCATGACTTTTTTACCATCGGGATTTCTAATCCCTTTTTTGAGAGCAATGACATTTCCCAGATTATCTGTTTTCACTTCATCCACCAATGGTTTTACCAGTTCAATGACCAAATCGCGGACACGCTTTTCAAATCCAGGAGCACCGGCTATTTCCGTTAATTCTTTGAGTAGGGCTACATTTATTTCCATCTTATTCAATTTTCAATCAGACCTGAAAATAGCTATTTTCAGCACAACTGAAACAGATAAAAAGAGAAAGGGCACAAAGAAAATTTCTCTGTGCCCTTTTGTCTAATCTGAAAATTGAAAGCTTAATAAGCCCTAACAGTCTTTCCTTCCATGTAGTAGGCAAAAGCCTTGTTAACCACTTGAGTTCCTCCTGCAGTAGGATAGTCTCCTGTAAAATACCAGTCTCCAAGATGATCGGGGATACATCGATGCAAGTTGTCCACCGTTTGGTAAATCACCTTTACTTCCGCTTTGATATCCGGGGAGGTGACTATCTCAGCCACCTTGTCGGAAATCTCCTGATCGGTAAATTGGCTGTAAACTGATTTCACGAAATTCTCTTGGGAATTAGGATAGGTAGTACATGCTTCATAAACCTCATCCAAAATATGAGTCATGTTTCTTTCCTTCAACAATGCCAGCGCAGCACGAAATGCGATGAATTCCTTCATTTTGGACATATCGATGCCGTAACAATCCGGAAACCGAATCTGAGGTGCAGAGGAAACAATGACAATCCTTTTGGGACTCAATTTATCTAAAGTGGTTAGAATACTTTTTTCCAAAGTGGTTCCCCGCACAATACTGTCATCAATCACAACCAGTGTATCTACACCAGGCCTCACTACTTCATAGGTCGTATCGTATACGCTGGACACCATGGTATCCCGGTCGTCATCATTGGTAATGAAAGTACGCAACTTGACATCCTTGCTGACCAGTTTTTCTACCCTTGGACGAAAATTTAATAATTCTTCCAAATCTCCCACATGGGGTTTTCCCTCCAGAAACACCTCTTTTCGCTTGGCCACCAAATACTCCTCAAGGCCTTCAATCATCCCCAAAAAGGCTGTCTCAGCTGTATTTGGAATATAGGAGAATACCGAGTTTTTCAGATCAAAATCAATCGCTTGAAGAATCTGGGGAACCAAAGCCTTACCTAGGTTTTTTCTTTCCTGATAAATGTCCGGATCAGTGCCTCTTGAGAAATAGATACGCTCGAAACTGCAGGATTTCTTTTCTCGGGCAGGCATAATTTCGGCCTCTGTATAGGAACCATCCTTGTTGATAACTAAGGCATGCCCAGGCTGAATTTCCTTGATGGCTTTGAAGTCTATGTTGAAAGCTGATTTGATGGCAGGTTTTTCGGAAGCCACCACAATCACCTCATCATCTGCATAATAAAAGGCCGGGCGAATTCCGGATGGGTCCCTTACTACAAATGCGGAACCGTTTCCAATAATCCCTGCCATGGCATACCCGCCGTCAAAATCACGGCAAGATCTTCTCAGGATTCGTGCCACATCCAGTTCATCTTCGATTACTTGGGTGATTTGTTCGTTGGAATACTGATGCTTGTACTTGTCGAAAATCCGTTGATTTTCTTCATCCAAAAAGTGCCCTATCTTTTCCATTACCGTAACGGTATCGGTCTTTTCTTTGGGATGCTGTCCGAGTTGGACAAGTTTTTCAAAAAGTTGCTCTACATTGGTCATATTGAAATTCCCTGCCATGACCAGGTTTCGGCTTCTCCAGTTGTTTTGCTTGAGGAATGGGTGACAGGTCTCAATACTGTTTTCCCCGTGGGTTCCGTAGCGGAGATGGCCCAACCAAACCTCTCCAGAAAACGCGATATTTTCCTTCAAAAACTCGGCATCAGTCAAAGCCTCATCTCCTCCGAGTTTTTTGGCCTTCTTGTATTTCTTGTTGATCTTGTCAAAGATGTCATTGACAGCAGAAGACTCTACGGAACGATATCGGCTGATATATCTTGTTCCGGGCTTGGTGTTGATTTTGACATTGGCAACCCCGGCACCATCCTGGCCCCGGTTGATTTGTTTTTGCATCAGGACGTACATCCTGTTGGCAGCAAAGGCGGCAGTTCCATATTTATCAATGTAATACTGAGGGGATTTTCTCAGTCTTACCATGGCAATACCGCATTCGTGTTTGATTGCGTCACTCATTGGAGAACCTTAGTGGGTTTATATTTGAGAATTCAAATTTAAGCTTATTTAAAAGATAAACCTCCCAAATAGTTCCAATACTTCTCACTCAATTTCAAAATTCGGCTAGCCAGCCAAATTAAATTTCCGAATCAAGGAATTGCCGTCGCAAAAATCAGAACCTAAGCATAACATATCCCTGGGGAACGTAGGTTGTCGCGGTAGTCAACATGGAATGGGCTATCTCCACTCCTGGCCAAATGTCTTCTTTACTCAGTTTCCTGGCTATCATAGACTGTCCGCAAACCAATATCTCGGCACCCGCTTCTTCCAAAGCCTCAAACACCTTTAAATTGGGGTTATCCACTTCAAAGCGATCCTTGTATTTCGAATCGTTTAGAATAGAAAAAATCGCGCCTCCATGCACTATAACTTTCACATGCAACCTCTCCTTGGGTACTCCTGCCAAACCATGCAGGTTCATGAGTCTTGCGACATTTTCCACAAATCTGCTAACTTCTTTTGGATCCTCCGCAGGGGAAATGAGGTCCACCAGAACTTTGTATTCCAAACTAGGGTCTGGACGTTCAGTTGCATCTTCAATTACAAATACTCCCCCAAAACCTTTAACAATTGGGTAATTTGGAGTTTGGGCCATTAGGGAACTAGAAAGTCCCATGAGGATCAAAAATGCAGGAATCAGTATCTTTTTCATGTGGGTAGGTTTGATGAACGAAAAGTAAACAAAAATCAAATCGAAAAATGCCCATTAATCAAAAAAGCCTCTCCTGAAATCAGGAAAGGCTCTGTGCGCACGAGAAGATTCGAACTTCCACACCCGTAGGGCACCACCCCCTCAAGATGGCGTGTCTACCAGTTTCACCACGTGCGCGGTTAGGGTCTGCAAAAGTAGAAAGCCTACCCATTCGAAGCAAACGCTTTTCTATCCTTTTTTAGCTTTTTTTTCAGCCGTAAACTTTTTTCTCGGCAGCTAAGAGGGTATTGTAAAGTAAGGACGCAATGGTCATAGGACCTACTCCACCCGGAACAGGTGTAATCGCAGATGCTTTCTCCGCAACCTCCCCAAATTTAACGTCACCAATTAGTCTGAACCCTGACTTTTTAGAGGTATCCGCGATTCTATGGATTCCCACATCAATGACTACTGCACCCGGTTTCACCATATTGGCGGTAACAAATTCAGGCTTGCCGATAGCTACAATCAGAATATCAGCTGTTTGGGTGATTTCAGAAAGATTCACGGTACGGCTATGAGTCAAAGTCACAGTAGAATTCCCAGGATATCCATTGCGAGCCATCAAAATACTCATGGGGCTACCCACGATATGGCTTCTTCCTATAACTACACAGTGTTTTCCGGAGGTCTCAATATTGTACCTTTTCAACAATTCAATGATTCCATAAGGCGTAGCTGCAACATAAGCGGGCCAGTTAAGGGCCATTCGACCTACGTTGGAAGGAGTGAATCCGTCAACGTCCTTTTCAGGCTTGATCTTGTCAGTTACCTTTTCTACTGAAATATGATTTGGCAGAGGAAGCTGTACAATCAGCCCGTCAATTTCAGGATTCTCATTGATATCCTCCACGACTTTAAGCAATTCCTCTTCGGAAACAGTATCTTCTAGACGTACCAGTGTAGACTCAAAACCAACCTGTTCGCAGGCTTTCACTTTCGCGTTTACATAGGTTTGGCTTGCTCCATCATTACCCACCAAAATCGCCGCCAGATGCGGTACTTTGCCTCCTTCGGCTTTGATTTCAGATACTCTTCCCGCGATTTCGGATTGAATTTCCTGGGAGGTCTTTTTACCGTCTATTAGTATAGCCATAGCTTTTGTGTTTAGATTTTATGGAAAGAAAAGAACCGAAGAAAAGCAAATGGATTTCAGAGTCCTATTCGATTGATTGCTTTAAGTTACATTAATCCAACTTCAATACCGCCATAAATGCCTCCTGAGGAACTTCCACATTGCCGACTTGTCTCATTCTCTTCTTTCCTTTTTTCTGCTTTTCCAAGAGTTTTCGCTTTCTGGAAATATCTCCACCATAACACTTCGCCAACACATTTTTACGAAGGGCTTTTACGGTCTCTCGGGAAATAATCTTGGTACCAATTGCTGCCTGGATTGCAATTTCGAACATTTGACGAGGCACCAGTTCCTTGAGCTTTTCACAAAGTCGCTTGCCCCATTCATAAGCCTTGTCCCTGTGGACGATTGCGGAAAGTGCATCTACAGGCTCCCCATTGAGCATGATATCCAGCCTAACCATATGGGATGGTTGGAAACCTTTGAGTTCATAGTCCAAAGAAGCATATCCTCTGGAAATGGTCTTCAATTTATCAAAGAAGTCAAAAACAATCTCTGCCAAAGGCATATCAAAGGTCAACTCCACCCGTTCTGCAGTCAGGTAAACCTGGTTTTTGATCTGTCCTCGCTTCTCCATACAAAGTTGGATTACGGGACCCACATATTCAGCTGCGGTGATAATGGAAGCCTTGACAAATGGCTCTTCAATATGCTTGTATTTATTTGGGTCGGGCATATCAGAAGGGGCGTTGATCACCTGATAGGTATCATTGGTCATCAATGCTCTGAACTGGACCGAAGGCACAGTAGTGATCACCGTCATGTCAAATTCCCGCTCCAATCTCTCCTGTACGATTTCCATGTGAAGCATTCCCAGGAAACCGCAACGGAAACCAAAGCCCAAAGCTGCGGAGGTTTCGGGTTCCCAAACCAAGGAAGCGTCATTCAGTTGAAGCTTTTCCATAGATGCCCTGAGTTCTTCAAACTCCGTAGTATCCACAGGATAGATACCGGCAAATACCATTGGCTTTACGTTTTCGAAACCTTGAATAGCCTTTTCACAAGGACGCTTGGTATGAGTAATGGTATCCCCCACTTTCACTTCCTTCGCCACTTTGATTCCGGAAATCAGATACCCAACATTTCCCGCACTCATTTCCTGTTGGGGAATTTGATTAACTCCTAAAATCCCGATCTCATCGGCATCGTATTCCTTGCCTGTATTGACAAACTTGATTTTGTCTCCTTTCTTAAGTGTCCCGTTGAATATTCGGAAGATTACTTCCACTCCACGAAAGGAATTGAATTCAGAGTCAAAAATCATCGCCTGAAGTGGAGCTTCCGGATCTCCGGTTGGAGCTGGGATTTTTTCCACCACAGCATTCAGAATATCCTCAATCCCCAAACCTTCTTTTCCAGAAGCCAAGATGATATCTTCCCTGTCGCAACCAATTAAGTCGATCACTTCGTCAGCAACAACTTCAGGGTCTGCCCCGGGAAGATCTATTTTGTTCAATACAGGAATGATTTCCAAATCGTGACCCAATGCCAGGTAAAGGTTGGAAATAGTCTGCGCTTCAATCCCCTGAGAGGCATCCACAATCAATAAAGCTCCTTCACAAGCTGCAATGGAACGGGAAACTTCATAGGAAAAATCCACGTGTCCCGGAGTATCAATTAGGTTCAGGATATATTCCTCGCCCTTGTAGTTGTATTTCATTTGGATGGCGTGGGACTTAATCGTGATACCACGTTCTCGTTCCAGATCCATGTCATCCAACAACTGGTTCTGCATCTCCCGGTCCGTAACCGTATTGGTAAACTGCAGCAACCTATCAGCCAATGTACTCTTCCCATGGTCGATATGGGCGATGATACAGAAATTTCTAATATTTTTCATAGTCATTCTTGGCGCAAAAGTAGTAAAAAAAGGGGGATTTAAGCGCTAAATTTTAATCCTTGCTAAGTTGGCCTGCCTTCAGTTTTCACATAGGTACAGGAGTGATATTTCCAGGTTTTCTTCTAGCATTTAGAATCCCCATCTTGAAAATCTACTCTCGCTTCCCCAGAAGTTTTACTTTTGCACAAAATCTGAAATTATGAAAACCATCGCCGAAAAAAAGCGCCTGGAAAACATTGCAGAATACATCCTATATCTCTATCAAATGGAGGACCTGATCCGGTCCTATCAGGGCAATATGGAAGAAATCAAACAGTATGTGGTATCGCACTATCCTGTTGAAAGCCAGGAAAAAGAAGATATCTCCCTTTGGTTTGAAGAGCTCCGAAACAAAATGAAGGAGGAAGGAATCATGGAAAAGGGTCATTTGGAAGAAACAAAAAAAATAGTAGAAGAACTTTCTACTATCCATTGGCAACTCCTGAAAACCGACAAAACCTACTTCGAAACTTATCAGCAAGCAAAACCTCATATCATCCAAGCAGTCGTGGATGCAGAAGGAAAGGATCTGGGTAATGAAGTGCAAATTTGCCTGAACGGAGTTTATGGCTTGCTCCTTTGTCGTTTGTTAGGCAAAAAAGTTAGCGACACCCAAATGGCAGCAGCTACAGCTTTCGGACAACTTTTAAGTCTGCTAAATCTGGTTTACCAGCAGGAGATTATTTCCAGGAATTAAATTTTGGTGTTTAATTAACCGGAATTATTCACTCAAGGTCCATAAATTCCCATACACTTCTGTACCCTCCTTTTTTCTCAAAATATCCCAATAAGGAATCAAAAAAAGGATTGCTGGCCAAAGTACCACTATCTCCAACCAAGACCAGCTTTCTCTTTGCTCGGGTCAAGGCCACATTCATTCTCCGGGCATCCGAAAGGAAACCTATCTCACCCATTGAATTGGATCGGGTCAGGGAAATCATCATCAGATCACGTTCCTGTCCCTGAAACCCATCCACTGTGTCGATTGTAATCAAATCAGAAAAAGCTCTCAGATTAGGAAAGTCTACAGTCTCAAAAATCAACCTTCTAAGCACCCGAACCTGGGCTGAATAGGGTGCAATTAAACCAATGGTCCAATTGTTTTCCTTGAACTTGGCTACCCCTATCCGTTTTACCAAATCATTGAGGTATTTACAGGCAAAGCGGGCCTCCTCAGGATTGAATGTACTCAGGCTTTCAGCCTCAAGCTGCTCGGAAAATCCCGAACCAGCTGTATCTATCCATTCCAAAACACCTTCCTCAGGAAAAAAGTGGGTTTGCGTATTCTCCGCCGCCACTAATTGCTCCTTGTAAAAATAACCATTGGAAAAACCCATAATATCTGCATGCATCCGGTATTGTACCTGAAGCAATTGCGCTGTAATGGGTTTTCGTTTGATGATTTTTTCGAATAAGGTTTCCGAAAGACCTTCTTGGGCTGCTTCGTAGGACTTGATGGTTGGAGGCAATTGAAAATGGTCTCCGGCAAGCACAACTTTTTTGGCCTTCAGGATTGGCACCCATGTAGCCGCTTCCAGACCTTGTGCTGCCTCATCGATAAAAACCACATCAAATATCATCCCTTTAAGGTGATAAGAGGATGCCCCAACAAGTGTCGTGGCAAATACTTTGGTGCGCTGAAAAATATCGTACTGGATGTATTCCTCTAACTGCTTGGAAGCCTCCCTCAAACGGGTCACTTCCGCAAACAGCAATTTACGTTGTGCCCGCTCTTCCGGTCCAAAATTTCTTTTATATTGCTTGGCCAGCTTTAGATATTGGTCTGTTTCTTTTCTAAGCTTCTTCAGGTCCCGATAACTCGTATGAAAAACGGTTTTGGCATCCAAAGTCTGATTCAGGATTTTTTCCTCAACCCTTGCGGGATGGCCAAGCCTCAGGGTTTCTATACCTTTGTCAGTTAGATTCTCCACCAACAAATCCACCGAAGCATTACTGGGTGCACATACCAATACCGATTGGTTTTGGGATACCGCATCTGCAATGGCAGCAATCAAAGTTGTAGTCTTACCCGTTCCCGGAGGGCCATGGACAATGGCAACATCCCGGGCATTGGCGATTTTTTGACAAGCTTGGTTCTGGGAAAAATTAAGCTGATCCAGTTCAAACCATTTCTTTTCGGAGAATTTGGGAGAAGCCTCTCCCAAAAAAATATCCCTCAGTTCCTTTAGTCGGGGCTGTTCAGGATCCATGACTTTTTTCAAAGCAAATTCCATCTCTCGGTAACTGGCCTCATCAAACAATAAGTCCACTCCCAATCTACTACTGTCCATCCAATCCGGAAGTTCGTCACACTGAAGAGTCACGACCATACTGTCTTTTTTGACCTGGTTGATCACCCCATTGATCCGATTTTCGGAGGTATTATATCCTTCCTGGGTACTGAAAAAAGCCACTGATTTCCCAGACTGAAATGCCGAAGACTGGAATTGGTCCAACTTCTCAATTTCTACCAAAAGCCGCTCTCCCATTCCTATTTTCGACTTTTTGACCAAAATAGGATGCCAAGTGATCCCTTCTTTCTTCTTGTCAGCAAGAGAAGTATTCAGGAATTTCTTTTTGTACTGGGCCAGATCTTCCTGCCATTCCTTTTTAAGAAGTTTCAGTCCATTCTTTAATTCTTCCCTGACTTTGTCCATCAATCCGTATTTTAGGGTGAAGCTAAGAAATCCTGAGTAGGTTTACTGATATTATATAAGTATGAATTTTCTCGCCCACGCCTATTTGTCTTTTAGACAGGAAAAAATCCTGGTGGGGAATTTTATTGCGGATTTTGTAAAAGGCAGACAGATCAACGATTTCCCAATTGAAATAAGAATGGGGATTTTTCTACACAGGGAAATTGACACATTCACGGATACACATCCTCTTGTAAAAGCAGGGCAAACCTTCCTCAGGCCTGAGTGTGGTCATTATGCATCGGTAATTACAGATATTTTTTTCGATTACCTTTTAATCAAACATTGGAAAAACTTCTCCGATATCAGCTTGGAGGATTTTATCCAAAAAACCTATGATACCCTAGACAAAAACTCAGATTGGTTTCCTGAGCGCTTTTCTGCTATGTATTATTGGATGCGAAAAGACAATTGGCTCTATAACTATGGGAGTATCCGTGGAGTTCAGCAGACCTTGACAGGCATGTCCAAACGCACCCGATTTGAATCCAAAATGGAAAACGCCCATTTGATGCTTTTGGAAAAAGAAGCAGAATTTGAGGTGATTTTTTTCACTTTCTTCAGGGATTTGGAGACTTTTGCCCTAGAAAAACTCAAGGAAATAAAAAAAGCCCATGATTTCGATTAAACCCAAAGGTTCAACCTACTTTTCTCTTGGCCTGATTGTGGTGATTTTACTGGCAGGACTTATCATGATCCTGAGAGACTTTGCGTATAAAGGCAGTTTCGGTTTGTGGTTTTATCTAATATCTGCTACCCTAATCACCTTAGTACTTTTGATGCTGCTTGTTAAAATGATGGCAGGATTTCGATTCATTACCGCAGGTAGAGACCAAATTATTGTAAAACTTCCTTTAAGAGGCTATCAAAAAGCGTATCCTGTAAGTTCAATTCTGGCTTGGGAGGAAGAAGTGGTCGTCGCTAATAAGAGGGAATTCAAGCAACTGACCATTGCTTTTTCGGACAAGCAGTCCATTTCCATTTCCAATCATGAGCATGAATCCTACACGGAATTGGTCAAATACCTCCACAAAAAAGCTCCAAAACAGCAAGTGAAAAAGAAAAAAGCCTAAGTGATTACTTAGGCTTTTTTTGATTTAACGTTTCGTTCTAAAGTTTCGGTCATAAAGCTCGATGCTTTCCTTGATAATTCTCATTGCATCTTCCTTGCCCAGAAAATCCTCCACTTTTACTTCCTTGTTTTCCAGCTTCTTATAATCTTCAAAGAACCTATGAACTTCCTTCATCAAATGAGGAGGCAATTCATCAATATCATTGATGTAGTTGACAGACTGATCGCCAGCTGCAACAGCGATGATTTTGTCATCAGCTTCACCACCATCAATCATTCTCATCACGCCGATCACTTTGGCATTGACCAGAGTCATGGAAGGAATATCAATCTGTGATATAATAAGAATATCCAAAGGGTCATGATCCTCACAGAAGGTCTGTGGAATAAAACCATAATTTGCTGGGTAGTGCACTGCTGAAAACAGAACGCGGTCCAAGCTCAACATCCCTGTTTTCTTGTCCAACTCGTACTTGCCTTTGCTACCTTTTGGGATTTCAATGACGCCCATTACATACTCTGGTGCATCCTTCCCTACATTGACATCATGCCACGGATTAATCATAATTTTTCGTCTTTTGATAAAAAGTCAGGGTGCAAAGATACGCTTTACTGCTAAAAAGCCCAGAGAGATCTATGGATTTAGACTAGGAAGAGCAACCTTGATGGTAGTGCCATGATCCAATTGAGAATCCAATTCAATTTGCCCACCCAATTGTTCCACCGCTTCCTTGACCATATACAGCCCCAATCCAGTACCTACATTTTTTTGGGTTGCACGGGTAAATAAGTTGAATACTTCGGGATGATGCCTATCCTCTATTCCTATTCCATTGTCCTCCAAAATTATTACTGCCTCTCCATCTTTCACATCAACAGAAAGGGTAATTTTCTTTTCATCTGATTCATGCTTATGAAACTGCACTGCATTGCTGAATAGGTTATTGAGGATAACCCGGATCTTGGCGTCATCAGAATAAAAATCTCCTTCCTGATTGACAACCTGGTTAATTTCAAACAGGCTCAAGTCAAACTTGGCATGATAGGCCTCCATCTGCTGGGCCACCACCTCTTTGAAATCGATCAAGGCGATTTTATGATCGATTTTAGTAGAGCGATAGAAATCCAGCATTTTGTAAATAAAATCATCCAGCTTAACCGTTGCGGAGTCTATCATCTCAAAATATTCTAAAATATTCGGATCATTCAACTCCATTTTAGCCAATTTGGAAACTCCTGAAATACTCATCAAAGGGCCACGAAGCTCATGGGAAAGACTATATACAAACTGATTCATTTCCGAATGAAGCTTCTGAAGCTTGATATTTTTTTCTTTGAGCTCTTGTCGCATGAAGTAAATATCAGCCGCATTCCGGATAGAATGTTTGATCTGCTCAATATTCCATGGTTTGTCTATAAACCTGTAAACCTCGCCCTTATTGATGGCGTCAATTACACTGGCAATATCCGAATAACCGGTAAGTAAAATCCTGATCGGATCAGGATTGATTTTTACCATTTTTTCAAAAAACTCAGTACCTGTCATTCCAGGCATGCGCTGATCAGCAATCACCACATGGACTTCCTCCGTCTGAGCAATATGAAGTCCTTCTTCTGCATCAATAGCAGTAAAAATTTTAAAATCCTTTCTCAGGGTGGCTCTGAAGGATTTGAGGTTATTATCCTCATCATCGATATAGAGCACATGAATTTTGCTATGCATATTTCGATGTACTTTGATAAACCGGAAGCGTTATTATAAAAGTTGTCCCCTGGCCTTCTTCCGTATCAACTTCCAGAGTTCCCTTGTGATTTTCAATAATAGAATAAACTATTGAAAGCCCCAAACCTGTACCCTTTCCAACTGCCTTTGTTGTAAAGAAAGGTTCGAAAATACGCTGCTTCACATGCTCAGGCATCCCCGGTCCATTATCCGAAATCTCCACAACCACCGTATCTCCCTGAGATTTGGTTCTGATTTCAATTTTTGGATCGGCGATGGTATCAATGTGGTCGCTTAGTGCATGTACGGCATTATTGATGATATTCATAAAGACCTGGTTGATCTTACCTGCCAAACATTCTACCATAGGCAATTCACCAAATTCACGAACAATCCGGATCTTACCAGGAATAGAACTGTTTAGCAAAATCAGGGTACTGTTGATCCCGTCATGCAAATCGACCTTTTTAACATCCTGCTCATCAACTCTTGAGAACAGTCTAAGGCCTTTTACAATCTCTACGGTCCGCTTGGCTCCTTCTTCCATCCCCTTTAGCAACTGATCTACTTCATCCAAGACATAATCGAGCTCAAGGTCTTCCTCAAGAGATTTGGCCTTTTTCTTGGAAGCCTCATCGAATACCTTATTTCCCGTTTCTCTATAGAATTCAATCACTTCCATGATATCCGCAATATCCCTTTTTAATGGAGTGATATTCGAACTCACAAAATTGATAGGGTTGTTGATTTCATGGGCAATACCTGCAGTCAACTGGCCTAAAGATGCCATCTTCTCCTGACTTACCAATTGGCTTTGGGTATTTTGCAGGTTTTTGAGCGCCTGTTCCAATTCATCCGTTCTATGTCGGACTTTTTCTTCCAAAACAGTGTTCTGTTCGCGGATCAGTTCTTCGTTTTCCTTTAACACCCGGAGTCTTTCTGCCTGCTCGTTTTCTTTTTCCTTCTTTAGAATATTGATCTTATCCGCCAATGCGAATGAAAGCAAAAGTGCCTCGACAGCGGATCCGATAGTAAAAATGTAATTAGTGAAGAAGTTGTGCGGCAAGATATTCAAGTCTGCCAACAGGAAAATGATCATGCTACAGATCAAAAAGGACCAAGACATTAAAAAGAACTTGGCCGGTCGGTATCCCTTCTTAAAACTGTAAATAGAAATTCCCAGCAAATACAATGGAACCACCCCCAGGAAAACCTGTAACACTCTGACCTTGGAGTTGATTGTCCCAAAATCCAACAGGAAAGAAAGAAAAACTATTCCATAAACATAGATTATAGTAGTTCCGATTTTGAACAGCTTTTTGTTTAAATCTTGAATGATCAAAAACTTCAATGAATAAAAAATCCCGAAAATGTTCACAACAACTGTTGCCAGAAAAAAGGAGTTTTGTTTCAAGAACAAATTATCAGGCCAAAGAACTACATCCAGATATCCTGCCATTATACCCTGGGTGGCTCCTACAGCAAAAATATAGGCTATGTAATAAGCATAAATTATATCTTTGGTAGATGTCCAGAGGAATAAATTGTAAAAGAACATCGCAATGACAATACCGAAATAAATCCCAAAGAGCACATTTCTTTCGTCAATTGTCAAGCCTGGATCTGACCCCTTAATTATTTCAAAAGGAATATTTACACTTCCAAAACTCTGGACTTTTACAAAAAAAGTTCGATCTCCGTTTACTGGAAGAGTGACTGTATTGAAAAAGCTTTCGAAATCATTCTTGGAGAAATTCATTCGCCCTAAATGAGCAATAGATTCCCCTTGAGAATCGTAGACTTCAATTACATTGAGCATGGGATTGTTGAAAGAAAGCCGGATCTCCTTATCATCCTTGAACCTTTGATCAACTACCAGTTTTATAAAAATATCATGATCATAATGCCCCAATGATATGTATTGATCTTCAACCAAGTTTATTGATTCTGCACTTGAACCAATGAAAGAGTTTATATCATTTACCTGATCCGACTCAAGAAGGTAACCGATAAATTCAAAATCTCTTTCCTTATTGTGCGAATCGCATGAAGCAAAAAGCAATACTAGATTTATAAAAATTATAAGTCTTTTCATTCTAAATACGATGTATATTCAAGTTGAACGCTCCTCCCTCTGTAATTCTCTTCTATTAATAATCGTTTGTTGTTTCTGATTTTAAAAACTGATTCTCTAAACTCAGGGGTTGTTAGTGGTAAATTAATTGCATCATGCAATTTCATGGCAGTGGCAATCAAGTCCAGTTTTGGGTAATAAAAAGTCCCGTTATTCCCTACTTCAGTTAAAATCTCATAGCCAGTCTCGAATCCCAATTTCACCGTAGTGGGTGCTAAAAGTGCATATAAAGAGGTAAGTCCTAGTTTGGGAGTCAAGGCCAAGCACGCTTTGGACATAAAAATCGCTCCAATCCCCAAACCAGTAATTTTCCTTGAATTCCACAAACCGCAAACTTCTCCCGTACCGGCATCCAAGTCTTTGTTGATAATGTCACGGATGGACTTGTCCAGGTCCTCGACTGCTTCAACTATTGGCAAGGGAAACTCCGCATTCGCTTTGTGAATTCTAGCCCCGCCATAAATCAACCCATCCTCCATGGATTCCACAATCACAACGATCACGTCGGGGTTATTTACCCAGGTATCATTGGCTGACGTTACCTTTTTCACCCCTATACTTTCCAGAACTTGCCTATGTCCTTCTATAAACTTCTGGCATCTTTCGGGATCATCGACCGCTTTAAATGCGATTAATCGAAACATAGGTTTTTATTGAATAACAAGGCTTTCATTAACATCCCTCCGATAAGATCTCATAGAGGGTTCTCCCGCATAATTCAACCTAAACATAAATATTTCTTCATTTTTAAGCTCCCGGTTAAAAAGAGTATTGAACTCTTTTTTGTATTCATTTATCATAGCTACCTCCTCAGTCGTGAATCCGTGATCGGAATCCCATTTTATTTTATGAAATATAAACAAGGCTGCTGTCACCGGTTGAAAACTCACCCCATTCAAATTGGCAAGAATCCAAATTCTTTGAAGAATTTTTCCCGCTTCCAGGTAGGATTTTACTGAGAAATCCTTGGCTTGCAGAAGAAAAACTTCCGAGGATGACATCAGGGTTTGATGGGAAATCTTGGTAAGACCATAGCCCATCAAAAACTTCCGGAAGAATCTTACAGTTCTCGGATCCTTCAAAAGTCCCATGGCAGCTCGCTCCGCTCCACTCAATTCCAGCGTCGCAATATCAATACCATCTTTTGTTTCCTGCGCTTCTTTTTCATTCCATCTTACCTCTGCAATGAAATCCTTTAAGCCCTGCTCATGAAAAAGCCGCATCCTGTCCATTCCACCTATCGCATGCGATAGAGTCTCCAAATCTTCATTTTCTGAAATTGATTCCAAAATTAAATCTGAGGAATTAACAATAGCATAGATTTCCTCTACCAACTTGGGGTCAAGTGGTCTCTTAGGAGGATTTTTACGGCTGGTACATCTGATATTAATCCCTCGTTCCAATTCAGCATAGGGTACCTGCAAGGATGAGGTAGATTTCGACACGAATCGAATGCTTGCTATACAGTCTTCTCCGAACTCCTTAATCTGTGTTATGATTTCTACTTCCAGCCCCATTTTGGCCGCCGTCAACCTAAGATTTTCCAAAGCCGCTCCAAAAGCGAACAAAGAACCTGTCCCTTTAAAGTCCAAAAGTGAATGACTTCTTGCCTGATCGTGAAAAAGATGCAAAACACCTCGCTTGTCAAAAATCCAAATCCATGGTTGAATATTCCCCCCTGAAGGCGCCTGATTTGCAGATTCAACCAGGTTTTTCAATTCCTCTCCTGAAAGCAGGTAACCGGAAGGCAAAACATTTTTTGGAAGATTTCTTACAAAATCCTCCTTAGGAACACTGATCAAATCTTTAACATCAAAAGAAGATTCAACAATTTCAACTTTTACAAGGTCATCAAGGTCCACATAAAATCTTCCAGATTTGACAGGTTCCTCCAGCAAAAGTCTTCTTCCCACATGAGCTACAGTTGCCCCCCCTAGGTAAACAGCTGAAGCCAGTTGGGGCCAAGATGATATTGTCTGCCCAACTTCTAACAGAGATGCCTTTGCTCGAGGTGAAAGGGTATCCAATCCTGTTATTTTAACAGCCATAGCTACCTTTTGAACATTGGATAAATCCCTAAGCGTATTAACATCCAAATTACCGACTGCACCGTGAAACAAAGGCCTTTGAGGTTCATCATCGAAGCGTTCAATATCCAACATCCCCCTATCTGAAGTTTCCATCATTACAGGAATGTATTGATTCCTAGCTTTCTCTCTCAACAAAAACTTGATATCCAAGCTATCGCACTCATCAATCAGCAAGTCAAGCTTTCCTCCCTTCAGGAGAAAATCATCAACATTATTCTCATTAACTCCATCCCTATACAAGGTGAGTTTTAAGTAAGGGTCTATTTCAGAAATCTCACGTGCAGCTATCACCACTTTCTCCACTCCCAAGTCTGTAACTCCCGCCTTTAAACGATTGAGGTTACTGAGTTCAAGCGAATCAAAGTCTGCCAGCCTCATTTCCCCGCAGCTTCTTTCCAAAGCCATTGCAAAAGCGATACTTTGACCTACAGAGAGCCCCACAATCCCCACTTTTTTTCCGGCAAGCATTTCCTGCTCCGCCGGAGTGATTTTATAACAATTTCTGATGGTCCGGATTTTCACAAACTCCCTTTCCGGCAACAAGTGAACAACCGTTTGCTTCCAGGGATAATACACCCAGTTTCCATAAGAATCCTTAGGATGTTTTTCGTAGAACTCATCAAGCTTAAGCGCGAGTTCCTCTTTAGAAAACTGCTTATTGGGATGATCCGACTTAATTAAGTCTATTATTTGACTTTCGATCTGATCAACTACTCTCAAACTAGACGAACCTAACAAGGTAGATAACTCATGTAGATCTGAAGGGTTGGAGGAGTCAAAAATGATCGGGTAAACCTGTTCAGTGAAATCACTTGCTGGAGAAGTAATCATTCAATTTTTAGCGCTACTAAGGGTGATACTTCTTGTAAAATTAGTTTTTGATTTAACATCTCAAACTTTTTGATACAAATATTTGCTTTTCATATCAAATTATAATTTAAACTAATTGTTGATTAAAGACATAGGATTTAAGACTTGTTTTTTATTTAAAAAAATAATTATTTGGAGTTTAATTTCATAAAAATTTTATCGTGTAATCTGAATGGAAGGTAAGACTGAAGAAAAAATAAAAATCCTTTATGTCGATGATGAAGAAAACAATCTTCAGGCATTCAAAGCTACTTTTCGAAGGGATTACAAAATATTCCTTGCCAATTCTGCGAAAGAAGGGATAGATATCCTGAATAACGAGGATATTGAAATTGTCATCACCGACCAAAGAATGCCCGAAACTACAGGTGTTGAATTCTTGGAAACCATTATCCCTACACACCCTAGCCCCATCAGAATCCTTTTGACTGGCTATACAGATATTCAAGCTGTGATTGACGCCATCAATAAGGGGCAGGTATACCACTACCTCACCAAGCCTTGGGAAGAGGATTATCTTAGGACTGTAATCAAAAACGCCTATGAAATCTTTACTCTGAGAAGGGAAAATGAGCAGCTTACCCAAGCCTTAATCAAAGCAAACGAACAATTGGAGTTTCTGCTCCGTCAAAACCTGCTTTCCTAATTAGTATCTAGCTGCCAATAGCAGTTGCAATTCCTTGTGATTGAGATCGAATTTTTTGGCCAAATAGGCATTGGTCAAACTTCCTCTGTAAGTATAAACCCCTCTCAAAAACCATTTGTAATTAAAAATCATTTCCTCGGCTCCACCTAGGTCTGCCATCTGCAGAATTATTGGGGTGAAGATATTACTTAAGGAATAGGACGCCGTACGGGCTACTCTTGATGCAATATTGGGAACACAATAATGGATGATGTCATGAACCTTATAGGTTGGGTTTTCATGGGTGGTCATTCTCCCTGTCTCTATGCATCCCCCCTGGTCAATTCCCACATCTATGAGGATGCTTCCATGCATCATATTGGCCACCATCTCCTCGCTGATCACCACCTTGTTTCTGCCCTTTTCCGCTCGGAGAGCTCCAATTACCACATCTGCTTCAGAAAGTGCTTGATTGAGCGTAAAGTTATCAATAGTAGAAGTATAGACTTGCTGACCCAACAATTGTTTGAGTCTTCGGAGTTTGTAAATATGATTATCAAAAACTTTAATATTTGCGCCCAAACCCAAGGCAGTTCTTGCTGCGTACTCTGCAACTGTTCCCGCCCCAATAATCACTACCTGAGTAGGAGGCACACCAGTTACTCCCCCCATCATCAGTCCTTTTCCATCATTCACACTGGAAAGATATTCGGAAGCAATCAGCATTACAGTACTTCCCGCTATTTCGGACATAGCTCTCACTACAGGCATCCCACCTACTTTATCCTCTAAATATTCAAAAGCAACCGAGATGATTTTTTTTGCATTTAAAGTCTGAATAAACTCACGGCTTTGCCTTCCCAACTGAAGCGCTGAAATCAGACAACTTCCAGGGGACATCATCCCTATTTCCTCCAAAGTCGGAGGATCTACCTTTAATACAATCTGGGCTTCCAAAGCCTCTTTACTTGAATAGGCTATTTTGGCACCTGCATCGGAATAATCCTGGTCAGAAAATTTCGCATGAAGCCCTGCTCCGGTTTCCACAATCACTTGGATGCCGTTATTAGTCAGTAATCCAACTGACTCCGGCGTAATCACTACTCGTTTTTCTTCATTGGATTTTTCCTTTGGAAGGCCAACGGTAATGGACTCTCCTCCTCTTTTCACCAAGGCTGGCGACTCTTTTGGAATCATTCCAACAGCAGTGAGTTCTTTCAGGTCAGTGGGCATTTTGGATATGTTGAAGTGTAACTTTTCGTTCCTGATCGGCAATTACCTCAATTTTAATCAGAAAAAATTGATCCGGAAGAAGTGTACCTATGTTTTCAGCCCACTCCATCCAGCAATAATTCCCACTATAAAAATACTCTTCAATTCCGATATCCAATGCCTCTGAAGGATCTTCAAGCCTATAAAAGTCAAAATGATAAATCGTTTCCCCCTTTTGGGTCTCATAATGATTTACAATCCCAAAAGTAGGGCTACTTACTTGATCCACTACCTGAAAATGATCAGCTAAGGCTTTTATCAAAGTAGTTTTTCCCGCACCCATTTGTCCTTGAAAAACCCATATTTTTTCGCTTCCGCCTTCTTCTATAACCTGAGCGGCAAGTCGAGGAAGTTCATCTAATCGATAGGTAAAAGACTTCAATTCATCAAACTATTTAGGTGAAAGATGTACGATCGGTACGATCATTTCTTCCAAAGATACGCCTCCGTGCTGGAAAGTATCCTTATAATAATTCACATAATAGTTGTAATTGTTGGGATAAGCGAAGAAATAATCCTCAACAGCAAACACATAGGTAGAGGATACATTTAATTTAGGAAGCTTTGCTTCTTCCGGTTTTCGCACTTCAAATACCTTTCCTCCTTCAAAATTCAGATTTTTACCCTGCTTGTAGCGAAGATTCGTAGTTACATTTTTATCACCTATGATACGATAGGGACGGTTGACTTTTTTTGTTCCATGGTCTGTGGTTACTACAACCTCTGCTCCCGCTGCCTGGATTTTTTTCAGCAACTCAAAAAGGCTTGAATGTTCAAACCAGCTTTTGGTTAAAGAGCGATAAGCTGATTCATCCGGAGCCAATTCCCGAATCATCTTCATATCGGTTCGGGCATGGGAGACCATGTCCACAAAATTATAAACAAGTACATTCAACTCATTTTGAAGCATGGAATGAAACTGGTCAAGAACTGCTTTTCCCTGATTAGTCTGAATCACTTTGGAATAAGAAGTCTTACATTGAATCCTGTTTTTTTCAAGGTTGATTTTCAGCCAGTCCTCTTCAAAATTATTTTTCCCGTCATCAGAGTCCTCATCCTCCCAAAGATTGGGGTAAAACCTAGCCATATCCAATGGCATCATCCCGCTAAAAAGGGCATTTCTTGCATAGGCAGTGGTAGTAGGTAAAATACTGTAGTAGGTATCCTTTTCCCTTACATTGAAATAGGGGGTCAGCAAAGGCTCAATTTCCTCCCACTGATCCAATCGGAGATTATCTATTACTATAAAAAACAAAGGTTTCTTTTCCTTTATTTTTGGGAAGACCTTGCGCTTCATCACCTGATTGGAAAGCATGGGTTTCTGTTGGTTCTTCTCCTCCAACCAAGTCAAGTAATGATCCTTGACAAATCTGGCAAAAGAAGAATTAGCCTCCGTTTTTTGAGTCTCCAGCACTTCATGCATGCTTTTGTTCTCAGTACTATCAATCTGAATATCCCAATAGGTCAACTTCCGGTAAATATTTGCCCAATCTTCATGATCCTCAGCTTCACCAATTGCCATGCTGATATTCATAAAATCCTGCTGATAGGAATGTGTAGTTCTTTCCTCAATCAACTGCCGGTTTTGAAGAATTTTCTTTACTGAAAGCCAAATCTGGCTGGGGTTGAGTGGCTTAATCAGGTAATCTGCGATTTTTCCTCCGATCGCATCATCCATGATATGCTCCTCCTCACTTTTGGTGATCATGACCACAGGGATCTGGGGTTTGATCTGCTTGATTTGCTGCAGGGTTTCCAAACCGGTCATTCCGGGCATCATTTCATCCAAAAAAATAACATCGAAATTATGGTTCTCGACTTCCTCCACAGCATCAATCCCCGAATTGACCGTGGTTATATCATATCCTTTTTGTTGTAAAAAAAGAATATGGGGCTTGAGCAGGTCTATTTCATCATCTGCCCAGAGTATACTGGATTTTTGGGTCATTACTAATTCGGTTTCTTTTAAAATTAACTACTTTTGGGTAAACAAAACAGGCCTCCTTGAAAAGCCAGAAAATACTGAACGACCCCGTCTATGGATTCATTTCCATTCCGAGCGAGTTGATTTTTACCATTATTGATCACCCCTACTTTCAGAGATTGCGCCGGATCAAACAACTGGGGCTTACTGATTTTGTCTATCCTGGGGCACTTCATACTCGCTTCCATCATGCCTTAGGTGCCATGCATCTGATGAGTATTACCCTAGACAACCTCAGAAACAAAGGTACAGAAATCAGTGACCAAGAATATGAGGCGGCATTGATCGCTATCCTTCTGCATGATATTGGACATGGACCTTTTTCCCATGCCCTTGAATTCAGCTTGCTTAAATCCGTTCCTCATGAAGTGCTTTCCCTTCAAATAATTGAACTCCTGAACAAAGAATTAGGTGGCAAACTTGACCTAACTTTAAGAATATTTAAGAATCAATATAAGCGAAAGTTCTTCCATCAGCTTGTTTCCAGTCAATTGGACATTGATCGTCTGGATTATCTTCAGCGAGATTGCTTCTTTACGGGAGTTTCAGAAGGAACAATTGGGGCTGATCGTATCATTAAAATGATGGATGTAAAAAATGACAACATTGTCATTGAGGAAAAAGGAATTTACTCCATCGAAAACTTCTTGAGTGCAAGGCGATTGATGTATTGGCAGGTTTACCTGCACAAAACCACTGTCAGTGCCGAAAAAATGCTCATCAACCTGATCAACCGCGCCAAATTTCTTCGTAGATCAGGAGAACGCTTCATGATTACCGATGAGTTTGATTTCCTTTTGGGACATGAAGTAAGCAAGACGGACTTTATTGAAAAACCGGACTTGTTGAAAATTTTCCTTGAGCTTGACGATTATGATATTTGGGGAGCAGTAAAGCTCTGGAAAAAGCATCCCGATTATATTCTAAGAAACATTTCTCAAATGTTCTTATCCCGAAACCTGTTTAAAATAAACTTGAGCAATGAAGCATTTTCCAACTCGGAAATTGCGGACATGCGGGAGAAAACCCTCAAAAAACTACAGATTCCGGAAGAGGATCTGGATTATTTCTTTTCACATGGAAGAGTGAGCAATTATGGCTATCTGATCAAGGATAGGATCAATATCCTTACCAAAAAAGGAGAAGTAATCGACGTAGCTCAGGCGGCAGATTTACCGAATATCAAAGTCATGAGTAAAATCGTTGAGAAGCATTATGTATGTAGAGCCAAAAACTTAATTTTAAAAAATTAAATCTGTCAAAAGCAGTTATGGAATTCACTTTAGGACAATTAGCAGCACTTCTTCAAGGATCTGTCGAGGGAGATGAAACCCAAAAGGTGTCCAGACTTGACAAAATTCAGGAAGGGAAAGCCGGAGGAATCAGTTTTTTGGCCAACGAAAAATACGAGCCCTTTATCTACCAAACAGAATCCACGGCTGTAATTGTTTCAGAAGGCTTCAAGCCTTCAAAACCTGTAAAAACAAATCTCATCCGTGTAAAGGACGCCTATCTGGGGTTTACTGCATTATTGGAGGCTTACTCCCAATTTGCAAAAGCTTCATACGTAGGAGTAGAAGAACCCAGCTTCATGCATGAAAGCAGTAAAATGGGTGAAAATGGATACAGGGGGGCTTTTTCCTACATTGGAAAAAACTGTAGAATTGGAAATGGAGTCAAAATCCACCCCCAAGCCTATCTAGGAGACAATGTCACGGTAGGCGACCATACCATTATCCATGCAGGAGTAAAAATTTGTTCAGATACCAAAATCGGAAATAACTGTGAAATCCATGAAGGAGCAGTAATTGGCTCGGATGGATTTGGATTTGCCCCACAACCTGACGGAAGTTATAAAGCTATTCCTCAAATCGGGAATGTAGTAATCGAAGACTTCGTAAGTATAGGCGCTAATACCACTATAGACTGTGCCACTATGGGATCCACTTTGATCAAGAAGGGTGCAAAAATTGACAATCAGGTTCAGATTGCCCATAATGTAACAGTTGGAGAAAATACTGTAATCGCATCTCAAGCAGGAATTTCAGGCTCAACCGAAATCGGAAAAAACTGTGTCATTGCGGGTAAAGCTGGTTTGGTCGGTCATATTAAAATTGCCGACAACACTACCATAGGTGCCAACACGGGAATAAGCAAGTCCATCAAAACACCGGGAACCACCTTATTTGGGTACATGGGTATGGAGCTCAAAAACTTCCTGAAATCCTATTCGATTTTTAAAAATCTGGAAGACCTGGAGAAACGGCTTAAAGAACTGGAAAAAAAGGCGTAATTTTGCGCCCCAAGTATCCCAAGAGGCTGAAAAAGAAATGAAAGTAAAACAGCATACAATTAAAAGGCAGGTAGAATTATCCGGTGTGGGATTACACACTGGCGTGATTTCAAACATGACCTTTGTTCCCGCCCCTCCAAATCACGGCATTAAATTCCAGAGAGTTGACTTGGAAGGAAGACCCACCGTCGATGCAGATTGTGATTTGGTCGTGGATGTTTCCAGAGGTACTACCCTTGAGCAAAACGGAGCCCGCGTATATACAGTGGAACATGTTTTGGCAGCTTTGGTGGGACTTGAGATTGATAACGTATTGATTCAACTGGATGGACCGGAGCCGCCGATTATGGATGGTTCTTCAATCCAGTTTATAGAAGTACTGGAAGATGCTGGATTGGAAGAGCAAAATGCACTGAGAAGGTTTTTTGAAGTTCAGGAAAGCATCCAGTACAAGGACAGCTCTCGTGAAGTAGAAATGGTAGCCCTTCCTACTGACAATTACCGTGTCACCGTAATGGTTGACTACAATTCTCCTGTTTTGGGAAGTCAGCATGCATCCATTACTGACATTGGGCAATTTAAATCAGAGATCGCTTCTTGTAGAACATTCTGTTTTCTTCATGAATTGGAGATGCTTTACAACTCCAATCTGATAAAAGGAGGAGATCTAAATAACGCTATCGTAGTAGTTGACAGGGTTGTAGAGGAAAAAGAATTGGCTCATCTAGCCAAGATGTTCAATAAGCCAAGTGTAGAAGTCAAAAAAGAAGGAATCCTCAACAATGTGGATCTTCGCTACAGAAACGAACCCGCAAGACATAAACTTCTGGATGTAGTGGGTGATTTGGCATTGGTAGGAAGACCGTTGAAGGCCCAGATTTTAGCGGCCAGACCAGGACATGCCGCCAATGTGGCATTTGCAAAAAAACTTAAGCGGGCAATGGAAAAATCGGGATCCACTCATATCCCTCATTATGACCCAAAGCTCCCTCCTGTGATGGACATCAACCAGATCAGCAATATTCTGCCGCATAGATACCCCTTCCAATTACTTGATAAAATCATTTATTTGGATGAAACTGTGGTAGCAGGAGTTAAAAACGTCACGATCAATGAGCCATTTTTCATGGGGCACTTTCCTGGGAACCCGGTGATGCCTGGAGTATTGCAAGTGGAAGCCATGGCCCAAACCGGAGGAATTTTGGTATTGAGTACCGTGGAAGATCCTGAAAACTATTGGACCTATTTCCTGGGGATCGAAAGTTGCAAGTTTAGAAAAATGGTACTTCCTGGAGACACATTGATTTTCAAATGTGAATTATTGGCTCCTATCCGAAGAGGAATTGCAAAAATGAGAGGGGAAGCCTATGTGGGCAACACCTTGGTTTGTGAGGCTGTAATGACTGCCAGTATAACCCGAAAAGAATCATGATAAGCCCTTTAGCTCACGTAGATCCAAAAGCTCAACTGGACAAAACGGTTGAAGTCAGTCCTTTTACCATGATTCATGAAGATGTGATCATTGGAGAAAACACATGGATTGGACCCAACGTAACTATTTTCCCTGGAGCTCGGATTGGAAAAAACTGTAAAATTTTCCCCGGGGCGGTAATTGCAGGAATTCCTCAAGACCTAAAATTTCAAGGAGAGGAATCTACGGTTGTGATTGGGGATAATACCACCATCCGCGAATGTGTAACCATCAGTAGAGGTACAGTAGATAAACAAACAACTGTAATTGGAAGCAACTGCCTTCTGATGGCATATGTGCACGTAGCTCACGATTGTGTGATTGGAAGTAATGTAATTATCGCCAACGCTGTTCAGATTGCCGGTCACGTATCAATTGACGACTGGGCAATTGTTGGTGGATCAAGTGCTATCCACCAATTTGTAAAAATCGGAATGCATTCCATGATTTCCGGTGGCTCACTCGTTCGAAAGGATGTCCCTCCATTCACCAAAGCTGCAAGAGAACCTTTATCCTATGCGGGGGTTAACTCGCTAGGCTTGAGAAGAAGAGGATTCAGCAGTGAAATCATCGCTCATATCCAAGAAGTTTACCGTTACCTTTTCCTTAATAGCTTAAACAACAGTCGGGCTTTGGAAGAAATCGAGGTCAACTTGCCGGCTACAAAAGAAAGAGATGAGATTTTGAACTTCATTCGATCATCTGAGCGTGGAGTCATGAAAGGCTACATTCATTAATTATGCTAAAAATCCAACTTGCAGGGGCTTCAAAACGCTTTCAGTACGAATGGATTTTTAAAAATCTTTCCCTAGAACTTTCTGAGGGGGACTCTTTGGCAATTACTGGTAGTAATGGTTCGGGAAAATCCACCTTGCTAAAATGTATGACGGGTGCAATCCCTCTTTCTGATGGAAAAATCCATTACCAGGAAAACGGGCATTCTATCCCAGAGTCAGATTGGTTCAGAAAATTAAGTATCGCAACTCCCTATCTGGAATTGCCAGAGGAATTCACCCTAACCGAACTCCTGGAATTTCATTTCAAATTCAAAAAAATCAAGCCCGGACTCGACCTTGATCAACTGGTTGAAATCCTCTACCTAGAGCCACATAAAAACAAATTTGTCTCTCAGTTCTCTTCGGGAATGAAGCAGAGACTGAAGCTGGGTTTGGCTTTATTTTCGGAATCATCCCTTGTTTTTTTGGACGAACCCACCTCTAACTTGGACAAAAAAGGCATCTCATGGTATCGGGAAATGGTCTCCACCTACATCCAAAACCAAATACTGGTGATATGCTCCAATGAGCAAAGGGAATACGATTTCTGTAAGCAAAAAATAAAACTCGAAGATTATAAGTGATCCTGAGCTTTGAACTTAGGTAGAGATGAGTAATTTTAGAAAGGAATATTATAAAATGCTATGAGATTATCAGAATTGAGAATAGCTGTTTTTGCCATATTGATGGTATTTTTTCAAGGTTGTGGCGGTGATGGACCAGAACCAGCCCCACCTCAAAAGACTCCAGAACAACTCGCAGTTGAGGCATTGACAGGATCTGGGTCGTTGACTTGGGTGATCGCTGGAGGTGGTTCGGTAACTAGAAGTGGAACCAATGTGACTGAACTATACCAAACATTTGAACTTCAAATAAATTCCGGCACTACCAAAACCTATACTAGTATCAATAATAATGACCTTTTTGATGCATCCGGGAACTGGAGTTTTGCAGGAACCAATTTTGATAAATTTATCCTTACGGGATCCAAACCAGCGGCCGGCAGGGAAATTTCCTTCACAAGAACTGGAGACAACCTCAGACTGGAATTCAATATTCCTGCACCAGGCGGACGAATCAACGGAGTTTTTGCTGTAGCTGGAAGCTATGTTTTTAATTTGGTCAAAAAATAAAAGGAAAAAGATCCAATAAAAAATGGGAGTTAAAGCTCCCATTTTTTATTTCAAGGTCACTAAAGTAACTCCAGCCCCTCCTCGGTCTGCATGCTCATCTTCCATTTTTTTTACGGCAGGCATGGTCCTTAGTAAATTCCTTGTCACCTCCCGAAGTATCCCATCTCCTTTTCCATGAACAATCCGCAAATCCTTCAAGCCCAACATGTAACCCTCATCGATAAAAGTCTGGATAATGGGTAAAACCTCTTCACCTCTTTTTCCTCTAAGATCCAGGTTTGGAGAAAAATCCATCATTTTCGCATTGGTGTTGTACCCAGATCGGGATGCCATTGCCTTCTTTTCCTTCTTAACCTGAGTCTGGGAAATTTTCTCGAGTCGGTTCAATTTTACGGTGGACTTAAGTTCTCCAATTGAAATTTCCACCTCCTTATTTCTCACCTGAAGCACCTCTGCGATTGCACCGTTGTCTTTCAAACGAACCCAATCACCATGCTCTATTTTCCCTCCCAAAACGACCACTTCCGGATCACGAACTTTGATTTTTTCAGGCTTGACAGTTTCCTTAAAGGATTCTAGCTCCTTCCTCAATTTTTTAGTGGCTTCCTTCTCCGCTTTCTCTTCCCGGATTTCCCGAATGGTAGCCTCAATTTTTTTATTGGTCTCGTCCAATAGGCTTTTGGCTTCCTGCTTAGCCTCCTGGATATAGCGCTTTTTGGTCAACTCAAGAGTTTCCTTCAGCTCATTGTATTCTTTGAGACGCGTTTGAAGTAATTTTTCCTTGGCGGTGATTTCCTTCAATAAATTGGAGTACTTGTTTTTCTCATTTTCCAACTGAGTCAACAGCCGGTCATAGCGAACCCGCTCCTCTCCGATTTGGTTTTTGGCGTACCCCAAAATATCCTTCGAAATCCCTATTTTGGAGGCAATCTCCAAAGCAAATGAAGAACCCGGTTTCCCTATTTCCAACTGGTACATCGGCTCTAGCCTATCCACATCATATCTCATGGCACCATTGACCAGCCCCTGATTCTTATTCGCTAACTGCTTGAGATTCCCATAATGGGTGGTCACCACTCCAAAAGCACCTTGCTTATTTAATGCTAAAAGAATGGATTCGGCAATAGCACCTCCAAATTGAGGTTCGGTACCTGTTCCAAATTCATCGATAAACAAAATGGTCTTTTTATTGGCGAACTGGGTAAAGTGCTTCATGCTCATCAAATGGGAGCTATAAGTACTCAGGTCATTTTCCAGGTTTTGCTCATCTCCTATGTCAATGAAAAAATTATCAAATAGTGAGCCTTTTGAATCAGGACTAACCGGAATCAGAAGGCCACATTGAAGCATATACTGAAGCAAGGCTACGGTTTTAAGGGTAACAGATTTTCCTCCAGCATTGGGCCCAGAAATAACCAACAAACGATTATGCCCAGACAAATGAATATCCAAAGGCACAATAGATTTCCCTTGGGCCTTCAAGGCAAGTTCCAAAATGGGGTGTCTTGCCTTAGTCCAATTTAGCATACGCTCTTTGACTAAATCAGGTCGAACCGCATTGATTTTCACGGCGAATTTGGCTTTTGCCCTGATAAAATCCATCAATCCAAGAAAGTTGGTGGCCTTTCGCAATGCAGGTATGGAGGGTCTTAGCCTATCTGTGAGCTGGGTCAGGATTTTGATGATCTCCCTTCTCTCCATGTATTCCAGATCACGGATCTCGTTATTGATATCCAAAGCCTCTTCCGGCTCCATAAAAACAGTCTGACCCGTTGCAGATTCATCATGGATAAAGCCTCTCAGTTTACGCTTGTTCTCCGCAGCTACGGGGATCACTAATCTTCCTGAACGGATCGTAATTGCAGAATCCTCCGGTGTCAGTCCTTTGGCACGGGCTTCTTTGAAGACTCTTTCCATCACCTTCCTCAGCCTACCTTCCTCATAAACGATCTGATTCCGGATCAGTTGAAGGTCCCTGCTTGCATTGTTTCGGATTTTTCCTTTTTCATCAATGATCAACTCAATGGCTTTGAGCAAGCCCAAATCCAATTCCATCACCAATCCAAGCAACTGGCTAAGAGTGGGATATTGGTCTCCGAATTTTTGAAAAAATGTAAGGCAGGACTTTAGCGTCTGCAAGCCTAGCTTGACCTCATGAAACTCATCCTGGTCCAAGAAAGCCCCTTCCAACTTTGCTTTTTCTAGGTAAGGGTTCAAATCCGTGAAATTGGAGGCTGGAAAACTCTCTCCAGAGATCAGAATTTGTCGAAATTCCTCAGTCTGATCCAAAAGCTTTCCTATCATGTTGTGGTCCGAGGAAAAAGCGACACGATCTACGTATCCCATTCCCAAGGGGGACGAACATTCAGTTTTTAAAAGGTCCTTAATTTTAAGGAAATTGATTTTTTGTTCGAGATTAGACGGATAAAGCATCACATTTTTTCTTCGATATCTCCGGATGATTCTCTTACCACCAGAGAATCTATTACCCGGGCATAAATTCGATCCATTGTTTTAGGAAACTGAAGGTAATAGCGCATACTTTCGGTAAAAACAGAATCCTCCACTCCATGATTCAAAAAAACGTCCTTTTCCATCAGGGAATAAAGTACCTGGGAGGAATCATAGGATATGGGCAATGCACTGGCCACTCCTTCTGTAAAATGAATGTCAATCAATACAGCTACCATCTGCTCTTCTGAAAGCAAACCGACTGGTTCTTTCTCCTGATCGCAGGCTACCAGCACCAAAAAAATGGTGCATATGGCTAATAATCTTTTCACGTCCTAAAATTAGGTTTTTTTAACGGATAATCTTCTTGCCCTTCCTGTAAGTGAAATTTTATAATTGGTCTCAGTACTATAACTTAGACCTCAGAAATTACCCTTGCATGAATCAACTCTTCAGTAAGCTCAGAAAATACGAAATCATGATCCGAAAGGTGGCAAACAACCACCTGCAAGGGGAATATCAGTCCCTATTCAAAGGTTCAGGCCTTGAATTTGATGACCTCCGCCCCTATCAATACGGTGACGATGTGCGAACAATTGAATGGAAAGTCTCTGCCAAAGGGCATGGTACTTTTGTAAAGACCTTCCGGGAAGACAAGGACCAATGTGTATATTTTTTACTGGATATCTCAGGAAGTCAGGATATTGGACAGGCTGGACACAAAAAGATTGATCAGGGAAAATTAATAGCAGGAGTCCTGACTTTGGCAGCCATCTTCGATGGAAGCCAGGTAGGATTGATCAGTTTTTCCGATCAAAAAGAAAAACTGGTATTGCCGGGAAAAGGAACTAGACAAGGAGTAAAAATGATCCGGGGAATATTCGAACATGAAAATATTTCACAAAAGACGGATTTGGATGCCTTGTTCACATTTTCCCTCAACCTGATCAAAAAGAGAAGTATTATAGTGGTGATTTCGGATTTCATTGATGAAGGCTATGAGCGTTCATTCCGGGCTTTGGCAGAAAAACACGATTTGGTAGCTATTCAACTTACCGACCCACGAGAGTCTGCACTTCCAGCATTGGGAATTATTCCAGTTTATGACAAGGAAAAAGGAAGAACCACTTGGGTAAATACGGCTTTTGGAGGCTTTTCCAAGAAAATTTCCGAAACCTTCACGACCGAACGGGACAAACTCAAAGACATCTGTAAGAAGAACCAGATCAACTACTTGGCCATTGACACCAATCAGGACATAGTAGCTCCATTGATCGAATTGTTTAAGTACCGAAATAAAAGAATGAAACGTGGCTAAATTCGGTTTAATTCTTTTTCTCTTACTCAGCCCATTGCTGGCATATTCGCAGGATGTAGAAGTAGAGGCTTACTTCATGCAAGACTCCGCAAAACTTGGGGAGCGGGTAGGCTATGTCTTAAAAGCCACCTATCCTGAATCCAGGCAATTGATCTTCGTGGATTCTACTTATGATTTTTCCCCATTTGTACTTTTGGAGAAAAAAACCTTTATATCCTCTACTACCGAAGGGGTTACCAAGGACAGTGTGGTTTATTATCTGTCCAACTTCGAACTCGAGCCTTCAGCCCACCTGAGTCTTCCCGTTTATGAACTGAGTCGATACGACTCCATCACCTATTTCCCTTTAGAGGCTGAATTGAAACTTAAGCTAGCACTAGACAGTATTCCGGAGGAACCTGCCTTTCTTGAAAACAACGAATACCAAGTTCTGGAGAAAAAGTGGAACTGGGCCTTATTTGGTTTCATGGCAGGAGTTTTAATACTGACATCAAGCTTGTTATACTTCCTTTTTGCCAACCGAATCAGGGAACTCTGGAAGCATATGCAAGAAAAACGTCGTTGGTCTAGATTTGAAAAAGCATGGGCCAAAAACAGCCATACTCTTCAAACTGAAAATTCCATTGAAGCCGCCGATGAGCTTCTTGGACTTTGGAAAGGATATATGGAAAGTATCACCGAAAAGCCTTTTAAAGAGTGGACTTCCAGTGAAATTGGAGACAATTTGGAAGACATGAGGGTATTCAGCTCCCTTCGAGCCGTTGAATTGATCATCTATGCCAACAAAAAAGAGGAGATAGGAGAAGCATGCAATTACCTTCTGGAAATTGCAAAGAGAAACTATGAAGAAAAATTAAAACCTGTCAAGCATGATCGAGCAACTGTCTGAGTTTTTTAGCTGGTCTTGGTTTATGCCTGAGACTTTTCAGAGTTATGAGTGGGAAAAACCGATTCTACTAAATTTAATTTGGATCATTCCGGTACTTATGTTGATCAGGAAATTTGTCAAGTTCCTGAAAAACCCGGTCCTGGAGTTATCCCTTCCAAAACAGATTGCCAAAAACAACCCCTGGACCTACCTGAGACTTATACCCACTGGACTTTTTTTCCTGTCCTTGGCCTTGATCATTGTGGCTTTAGCCAGACCACAAATGAGCAATGAACGAGTGGAGCAATTCACGGAGGGGATAGACATCATGTTGGTCATGGACATTTCAGAATCCATGGACCTTCAGGATTTTCAGCCCAACAGACTTGAATCTGCCAAGAGGACTGCTATTGATTTTATCAACGGAAGAGTAGGTGACAGAATAGGAATGGTTGTATTTTCCGGGGAAGCCTATTCCCTTGCACCTCTCACCAATGACTACCAGCTTCTCATTGATCTGATCGGAGAAATTGGTTTCGAAATGATCGAGGCAAAAGGAACTGCCATTGGCTCTGCTATTGCCGCCGGAACCAACCGGATGAAGGAGGCAGAATCAGTATCAAAAGTGATGATTCTCCTCAGCGATGGGGAAAGTAACGCAGGCAATGTGGACCCTCTTTTTGCTGCTCAATTGGCAGGAGCATTGGATATTAAAATTTACACCATTGCAGTCGGCAAAGACGGGATGGTACCCTATGGAACTGATTTTTTTGGCAGACCCCAAATGGTCGAAAGCTACCTCGACGAAACTACCTTGAGAGAGATTGCCAAACTCACCAAAGGAGAGTTTTTCCGGGCTTCCGATGCCACTGCCCTTCAGGGGATTTTCGACCAGATCGATACCATGGAGAAAACGGAAATCATAGAAAACCGCTACAAGGAAACCACGGATTACTACAGGATCTATCTCTTTTGGGCAATTGCGCTTTTCTTCGCTTGGATGATTTCCAAAAGTAGTTTTCTCAACAACTTCCTTTTGGACTGATTTTATCAAGTTTTCTCTAAACCTGATTTTAATCAGTTTTCAACCTTATCCTCATCAAGTAAATAACTGAGGCAGGTGGCGATTTTTGAAAAAAAATTACCCCATGGCATTATCACCTAACCTGATTAGCAAGTACAATTATCCAGCACCCCGCTACACTTCTTATCCAACTGTCCCACTTTGGGAAAACAACCTAAAGGCTGAAGAATGGGAGGAATTGGTGAAGCAGTCGTTCAAGTTATACGGAAAATCAGAGGGAATAACTCTGTACATTCACCTTCCCTTTTGTGAAAGCCTCTGCACCTATTGCGGATGCAATAAACGGATTACAAAAAACCATAGTGTAGAGCAGCCCTATATTGAGGCACTACTTAAGGAATGGAAAAAATACCTCAAACTTTTCTCTGAAAAACCAAAGTTGGCAGGCATTCATCTTGGAGGTGGAACACCAACCTTTTTTGCTCCTGCATCTTTACATTATCTACTGAATACATTAATCTCAGACTCTGAGGTATTGGAAGATGCAGAATTTAGTTTTGAAGGACATCCCAACAACACTACACTGGATCACCTTAAAACCCTCTCCTCTTTGGGATTTGACCGGGTGAGTTATGGAATTCAGGATTTCGACCCAGATGTCCAAGTGGCTATTCACCGGACCCAACCTTTCGAAGCAGTAAAAACCGCGACCGAAAATGCCAGGAACTGTGGATTCAAATCCATCAATTTTGATCTGATCTATGGACTTCCGCATCAAACAATTGAAACTCTTTCCGCAACTTTTGAAAAGGTTACAGAATTAAGACCAGACAGAATTGCTTTTTATAGTTATGCCCATGTCCCCAGTTCTTTCCCTGCACAAAAAAGTTATGAAACGTATCTACCCAATGAACTTGAAAAACGGTCTCTTTACGAATTCGGGAAGAAAAAATTGTTACTAATGGGCTATGAGGAAATTGGGATGGATCACTTCGCCCAACCCAGTGACCCTCTTTTTAAAGCAAAAAGAGAAGGAACCCTTCATCGAAACTTCATGGGCTATACTACCTCTCCCTCCAAAATCCTCATTGGTCTAGGTGCCAGCAGTATCAGCGACATTCATCTGGGATATGCACAGAATGAAAAATCAATCCATACCTATCAGGAGCTTTTGGAGCAAGACCATTGGCCATTGGTAAAGGGGCATGTTCAGTCCAGAGATGACCTTCAAGTCAAGGAGTTGATATTGGATTTGATTTGCAAGCAGGAAGCAGAAATTCCCCAGGAAATTTGGGGGAAATTAAATAAAACTCAGTTCTTAACCTTACAGGAAATGGAACTTGAAGGCCTGTTTGAAAGAAACCAAAACAACATCAGACTTACCGAGGATGGTGTGGCATTGGTCCGAACAGTATGTATGCAGTTTGACCTTAGACTGGCAGAAAATCAAAGCAAGAAAGTCACGTTCAGTAAAGCGATCTAGGAATTATCGACAGAGTGTAATTTCAAACTGTTCTGTACCGTAATTATAAATCTGAAGGTCCGGACTGAACCCATGGAGACCTAGTCCCAATCCCCGGAAAATAAAAATCAAACCCAAAACCATCCCAAAATAAGGAATCGCTCGTTGAAAAAAGCGTCTGGATTGATTGGATATCAGTTGACCGGAATACATTAAAACCAACAGGAGAGGAATAGTGCCCAATCCGAAAAAGAACATATAGGCAGCTCCCATCCAAGGGCTTTGCATACCCAAAGCGGCCACCAATGCCATATATACCATGCCGCAGGGCAACAGACCATTGGCCAATCCTGTAGCAAGAAAAGCAAGCCGCCCTCCCTTTTTCAAGAAATAGGCCAATTTACGTTTGATCCAACCCACAAAACCAGATAAGGCAGGAAGTGCAATCAATTGCTCTGATTTCTTATAACTGAGTGAAAGAATCAAAATAAGAGCTCCCATTCCAATAGAAAAGCCCTGTTGAATCCCTGCAAGGGAAAGGGTAAAGCCCAAGCTCCCAACTATTAGTCCCAGGGCGGCATAGGTCATGCTCCTCCCGACATTGTAAAGGATTTTATTCCAGAGAAAGGATTTATTGCCGGAATTCCCAACAGCAAGAGCAATGGGTCCGCACATTCCCACACAATGGAATGAACCTAAAAAACCCAATACAACTGCTGTCCAAAGTATCATCACAAATTGATTTTCTTTTCCTGATAATAGGAAGTGCCGTTTTCAGTCCAGCTTAGCTGAACCTTCCAATATCCTTCTTTCAAAGAATGTACAGGGATTGTTTTATTCTTCTCTTCCATAATATTGAGCAGAAACTCCTGGTCAAGCTTTTCGTCAGAAGGTCTGAAAAAATTCAGCTTTCCTTTGGCTCCAATTGGAAGGTCCAAAACCAGTGTTTTATTCGATGCATCAAAAACCAAAACCTCTCTATCCAATGCCAATGTGGACATCTGTTTATCAATTTGATCTTGGTACTTGATTTCCTGTTCATAGTAATTTTCTGTCACCAGTTCTATTCCCTCCATTCTTACGGAGATCACTACCATAGTCAGGATAATCCCCACAAATGCAATTATTGACAATAAAATTCCTTTACCCCAATTCATATTCCTTCTTATTTTTCGGCTACCGGAGCCATAAAACTTGTGTTAATTTCGTCGATTTCCACCCCATCGTGGAGCAAGGACAATTTTATTTTTTGCTGAGGGGTCAGAACCGATTGCTGGTCCCTTACCAGAAAAAATCTTCCCTCCAGTTTTGATTGTGGCTCAAGAGTCAATACTTTTTCTCCAACCAACTCTACTTCTATACCTTCTGCTAAGGACATTAACTCAACCTTTTGCGTCTCAAAAGTCTTATTAATCAAAGTTATTTGGTAAAGATTTGACACTGTTCCATTATCTCGCATCTGATAGGTCATTCCCGGAAATCTTGTAACCGTGCCCTGTATTTCCTCTCTAGTAGCAATCAAGGCAACAAAGGCCGCCACTAATAAAACTAAAACAACGGAATAGGCCTTGACCCTACCGGTAAAAAGCTTTTGAAACCCCTCTTTAATACTGTTTTCTGAGGCATAGCGAATCAGTCCTTTCGGCCGGTCCACTTTGACCATTACTTCGTCACAAGCGTCAATACATGCCGTGCAATTGACGCATTCCATTTGTATACCGTTCCGAATATCAATTCCTGTTGGACAAACCTGCACGCAAATGCCACAGTCTATACAATCCCCTTTTGGGGAATTCTCCACTTGATGTTTTCGAATTGGGGACCTTGGCTCTCCTCTCACGTAATCATACATCACATTGATGGAATTATTGTCCAAGAGTACACCCTGAAGTCTTCCATAAGGACAGACTACGAGACAGGCCTGCTCCCTGAACCAGGAAAATACAAACATAAATATCCCTGAAAACACCACTAAACCTATGAATCCTGCAAGGTGCTCAGACGGGGGTTGGGTGACAATCTCTTTTACTTCATCAATTCCTATCAGATAGGCCATTACCAAATGCCCAATCATGAGGGAGATTAACAAAAAAACGGTAAGCTTGATCCCTTTTTTTGTTATTTTCTCAGCATTCCACGGTCCTTCATTGAGAGTTCTCTGCTGGTTGGCATCGCCTTCGATGAGGTATTCGATTTTTCGAAAAACCATCTCCATAAACAAGGTCTGGGGACAGGCCCATCCACACCAAATCCGCCCAAAAATAACCGTAAACAGAATGATGAACACAAAGAAAATCAGCAAGAGAAAAATCAACAAATGAGTATCCTGAGGCCAGAATACTGCTCCGAAAATGATGAATTTCCTTTCAAATATATTAAACAACAACCAGGGTCTTCCATCCACATTGATAAATGGACCGACAAACAAAACTGCCAAAAGCACCCAGGACAGATAGGTTCTATACTTGTAGAAAAAACCCTTTACCTTCTTAGGATAAACCCAGTTTCGTTTACCATCGTCCTGAACAGTCGCCAATGCATCTCGGAAAGTCTCGGGATTCAGATGTGGATTCTTCTTTGCCATAATTGGTTCAAATTAAATACTGCCGGGACTTTCCCGGCAGTATAAATCTATCAAAGCATTGCGACTACAGCTGTGCTATCAGTCACTGTTTCCCCTTGGCCAGGAACTACCAATTCCCCCTGGGGTTCTTTTGGATTAGCAGGAGTCGTACCCGACAAGCTCAGAATAAAACTAGAAACTTGTTGGATTTCCACTGGGGAGAGCTGGTCTTCCCATGGAACCATCCCTTTAGCAACTACCCCGTACTTAATTACAGAAAAGACTTCTTTGATCGAACCTCCATGAATCCAATACGCATCAGTGAGATTCGGACCAACTCCTCCCCCGCCATCTTGAGCATGACAGGCAGCACAATTTGCCTCAAAGATCCCCTTTCCGGCAGCAATGGCATCTGGAGAGCGATCTTCTTCCACGTTAGTCTCATCAATGGACGCCAACATGGTAGACTGTCTTGCCTCAGCAGCAATTGCTTCAAGTCTTAATTCCTCTTCGTACTCTTCCACTCCTGTTTTACCGATTCCTAGCACTGAGTAATTTACAAAATAAACTACTCCAAAAACGATAGTTATGATAAACACGTACCTCAACCAAGGAGGCATGAAATTGTCCAATTCGGTAATTCCGTCATAGGAATGATCTGCCATCATTTTTCCAGCCTCATCCTTGGACCCGACTTCATCCAATTTTCCAGTAACAAATCGCTCCTTGAAGCTTTCCCACCAAGTAGGCTCATCAGCAAAACTTGGATCCTCTTTTCGAAGAGTTGAGGCCATAAATGTCATCAGATATACCATCAAGAGAAGAAGGACAACAATGACAAGGAGAACTATTCCCAGAATAATCAAGAGGGTCAACTGACTGGCATCCATTGCCTGAAGTTGTGTATACCAATTAGACTCTTCCGTTTGGGCCCAAGCAGATGGGCTAAGTAGGATGCCTAAAAGGCTAAATAAGATTAGAAACTTTTTCATGGCTGGTGTTCGGTTAAATTTTCATCTTTATCCATGGGCAGGGATTTCATATGGTCTACAAAATCCTTGGGCATTCGAGTTACCCAATAGAAAACTCCCAGAAAAAACAGCACAAAGATCAGCAGTGATATCACCGGATAGATCTCTATGTTTTCGATTGATCTTAATACTTCCTTATACATAGCTTTTCTGGTTATTAGTTTTCCGCAGTTGCTTTGATATCGGTACCCAATCGCTGCAAATAAGCAATCAGTGCCACAATTTCTGTTTGAGGTAATACCTCAATCCCTGCACCTTTTAGATTGGCAACAATCTCATTTGCCTGTGCTTCTAGATCCGCCTGGGCCTGCTGATCATATCCTTCTGGATACGGTACCCCCAACTTTTGAAGGGTTCTGATCTTAGCTGGCAAATCGGAATAATCCATCAAGTTCTCGGTCATCCATGGATATGGAGGCATCAACGAGCCCGGAGACATTGAACTAGGATCCTGCATATGGAAGTAATGCCAAGAATCAGGATACTTACCTCCTACTCGATGCAAATCAGGTCCAGTTCGTTTAGACCCCCAAAGGAAAGGTCGGTCATACACAAACTCCCCGGCTTTAGAGTATTCTCCATAGCGTTCTGTTTCAAACCTGAAGGGTCTAATCATCTGGGAGTGACAACCCACACAACCATTTGCGATGTACAGATCTCGGCCTTCCAACTCCAGTGGAGTATATGGCTTCACTGAACTAATTGTCGGCACATTGGACTTCACCAGAATAGTTGGGATAATTTCAATCGCACCACCAATTGCAATGGCAATAGTTGCCAAAATGGTGAAGAAAACAGGTTTTCTTTCCCATGCTCTGTGCCAGAATTCACCTTTAGGGTTGTAAGCTTTTGCAAGTGCAGGAGCCTCGTCTTCTTCATATTCCTGGAACACTCCTTTTTGAGCAGTCTTATACATATTGTAAACCATCATGATAGCACCGGTCAAGTATAGAAGACCTCCAAATGCTCTCAATATGTACATGGGAACTAACTCAACCACAGTTTGGAGGAAGTTTCCATAAGCCAATCGGCCCATTTCGTCAAATTCCCGTAGCATCAAAAACTGAGTCAATGCTGCCACATACATTGGCAATGCATAGAATATGATACCAAGAGTACCTATCCAAAAGTGCGTATTGGCCAGTTTTTGGGAATAGATCGTAGTCTTGAATAATCTAGGCCACATCCAATACAGCATACCAAAAGTCAGGAATCCATTCCAGCCCAAGCCACCGATATGAACGTGGGCTACAATCCAGTCGGTATAGTGCGCAATGGCATTGACATTTTTGAGAGACAACATCGGTCCTTCGAAAGTGGACATCCCATAAGCTGTAACAGCCACTACCAAGAATTTGAGAACAGGCTCAGAACGAACTTTATCCCAAGCTCCTCTCAAAGTCAATAGACCATTGACCATACCACCCCAAGAAGGAGCCAGCAACATCACGGAAAATACAGTACCCAAAACCTGGGCCCATTCTGGCAATGCTGTATATAGCAAGTGGTGAGGACCAGCCCACATGTAGATAAATATCAGGGACCAAAAGTGAACGATAGACAGTTTATAGGAATAAACCGGTCTGTTGGCAGCTTTTGGTAAAAAATAATACATCAGCCCCAAAAATGGAGTAGTCAAAAAGAATGCAACCGCATTGTGGCCATACCACCACTGAACCAATGCATCCTGAACTCCCGCATAAGCAGAGTAACTTTTCAAGAAAGAAACTGGAAGTTCCAGGGAATTGAAAATATGTAAAACAGCTACCGTGACAAATGATGCCAGGTAAAACCAGATGGCCACATACATGTGTCTTTCTCGGCGCTTGATCAGTGTTCCGATCATATTCGCACCAAAAGCAACCCAAACAAGGGCAATGGCAATGTCAATTGGCCATTCCAATTCTGCGTATTCCTTTGAGGTGGTGATCCCCAAAGGAAGGGTGATAGCCGCAGCCAAAATAATCAATTGCCAGCCCCAAAAGTGGAACCATGATAGAGTTTTATTCCACATTGGTGCTTTCAGCAACCTAGGCATGGAATAATACACCCCCGCGAAAATTGCATTTCCCACAAATGCAAAAATCACTGCATTGGTGTGAAGAGGACGAATCCTACCAAAAGTGGTATAGGGATTCCCCAGATTGGCTTCAGGAAGGAATAATTGTGTGGCGGCTATTACCCCCACCAACATACCTACCAGACCCCAGATAATTGTTGCGGCTCCAAAATACTTGACAATCTTATTGTCGTATTGGAACCTCTCCAGCGTAGCGTCATTCATAAGACTTGGGTTTTGTTGGTTGATCTTTCGTTGATTTTTTATGATTGTCAAAGAGAATCCGAATGGATGGAGTATAGTCATCCTCAAACTGCCCTCCCTTCATTGCTTTGAAAAACAAATAGAGGAAAGTGACCGCCAGGATCAAACTTATCGCTATGAGTAAAAAAATGACTTCCATGTTTTTTATTTATGTGTTAATAATCCTTTTCTCCATGCTACCAGATTGGTAGCCAAGGTTGTAAATACAACTACTGAAATACTGCTCAATGGCATAAGAACAGCACAGATAACAGGGCTCAAAAGCCCTTGAACCGCAAGACTTATTCCCACAAGATTGTATAGGAAACTGAGCCCAAAACTCAACTTTATTATGGTCCTGCTTTTCTTGGCGAAATCCAAGTAATCAGGAATTTTATAAAATGATTCTGCATCCAAAATGGCATCACTAGCAGGAGAAAAATGACTGACCCTGTCAGTAACCGCAACACCAACCTCACTTTCCTGTAATGCCCCCGCATCATTGAGACCGTCTCCGATCATTAGGCTTTTGTTGCCCTTGGAATTAAGAGTCTTTAGGTAATTTAACTTATCTGTAGGACTCTGAAGAAAATTATAGCTTAAATGTTTGCCTAAGTTTTCTTGAAGTGCTCCCAATTCATGCGGATGATCTCCTGAGAGCAAATGAAGCTGGTAATTTGGGTCCAGCCTTTTCACCACCCCAGAGGCTCCCTCCCTCATCCCGGATTGAATATGGAAACAGCCCATCTCCATGCCTTCAATGGTCAAAAACACCTTGTTTCCAGGTGAATCATCAACTTGAGATCGGTAACCAGCAAATTCTCTGGAACCTAAAAGAATCTTTTGTTGATTGTAAATCCCTTGGATACCTTTTCCTTTGATCTCCTGGAATTGGTCAATTTTCTTAAGTGGCACATGCCCCAACCAAAGGTTGATCCTATTGCTCAATGGATGTGTGGAACGTGACACCAAAGCCTTTAGTATTCCCCTGGATTCCAACGTAAGCGTTTCGCCCTCAAAGTAAACTTTGGCATTTGCAGGATCTGTTAGAGTCCCTGTCTTGTCAAAAACTACAGTATCAATTAAGGCTAGCCTTTCCACCACACTGGCATTCTTAAGATAAAATTTACTTCTACCAAAGACTCGAAGGGTGTTACCTAGAGTAAATGGAGTGGACATAGCCAAAGCACAGGGACATGCCACAATAAGGACTGAAGTAAAAGCTTTTACACCAAGTGAAAGATCTGTAAAAGACCAAAAAACCAATGCTACAAAGGCGATGCTAAGCACAGACCAGGTGAAGACTCCAGAAATTTTAGTAGACAAAGGCTCCAACAGCTTTTCCTTTCCTTTTTCAAAGGATTCATTGTTCCACAGATCTGTCAGGTATCCTTGGGAAGGAGACTTTTGGATTGTTAGCAATACGGGCTCTCCCTTTTGTCTTCCTCCAGCATAAATCAATTCTCCTTTTTGCTTTGGCACAGGAACTTCCTCTCCTGTTACAAAACTGTAATCAATATTGGCATGGGCACTCAAAAGAATAGAATCTGCAGGAATAAGTTCCTCATCACGAACCAAAATGATATCTCCAACTTCCAGTTTGGTCAAAGGAATCACTTCCTCCTGATCCTGAACCATTCGAGTCACGGCAATTGGAAAGTAAGACTTGTAGTCCCTATCAAACTCCAAGGTTGCATAGGTTTTTTGCTGGTAGATTTTGCCCAACAAAAGAAAAAACAAGAGGCCTCCCAAGCTATCCATATACCCTGCATTTCCAAAAATAAAAATCTCCCAAAGGGAATAGAAAAACAGAGCTATGATTCCCAAAACGATGGGAACATCCATATTAATTTGTCTTTGCTTCAATGAATTCCAAGCAGATCTGTAATAATCTGTAGCAGAATATAGAACAATGGGGAGAGCAAGAACTACGTTCAGGTAATTAAACAATCCTCTAAAATTCGGTGCCATTAATTTGGCCTCAGAAAAATATTCAGGAACACTGAATAACATCATGTTCCCAAAACAAAATCCAGCCACAGCCAATTTCAATACAGTAGCCTTATCAGCAACGGATTCAGTCTTTTTCTCGAGATTGGACAAATTGATTTTAGGCTCATATCCCAAAGTAGAAAGCAAATTGACCAGTTCTTTAAGACTTATTTTTTCCGGATTAAATTTGACTTGTACTTTTTTCTTCAAGAAATCAACCCGACTATAAATAACACCAGAGTGAACTTGGTAAAGATTTTCTAGAAGCCAGATGCAAGAGGCACAATGAATCAATGGCACATAAAATGTCACATGGCTTTCATTCTCATTTTTGAAATCAAGAAGTTTCAATTGGGTATCTGGGTCATCTAAGTAATCAAAGCGATTGGTTTGGGTTGATTTCTTTTTCTGACTTTCACCTGGATGAGATTCCAATTCATAATAGATGCAAAGGTCGTTTTCTGAGAGGACCTCATACACTAACTTACAACCTTGACAGCAGAAGGGTTTATCTTCAACAAAGAGACAGCTATCCTCACATTCCTCACCGCAATGGTAACATTTGAGAGTTAATGAAGGAGAAGTGGACGCCATAGATTATTAATTTTTATAAAAATATTGGGATTAGCAACTGAAAAACATGATAATAATCAGTTAATGCTATGACTTAAAGTGAGAGATAAAAGGATAATTGGTCGCTCCACATTTCTCCTTTGTAAAAATGGTAGAGTACTTTACCAAGGTCTGCTTGGTTTGTTTTAGTGGTCACAAGGAGGGTACAGCCATGCTTTACAGCATAGGACCAAAAGTCCCCAATCCTAGAAAAATTAAACTTGATAAAGCTAGTTTCGTGAGTAGAATCAGACACTAAATGGATGATTTCCTGCTCTTCTTTGATTTTAGATTTAGGAATAAAACTAGGTGAAATAATTGTAGCCTTACTATCATGAAGGAGATTCCCAAAAAGCCTGATAAAATTCTTAATTAAGTTAGCTGATTGGGGAGTTCCATCGTAATGAAACAACAAATGCTTGGTAGAAAAATCAGGTACAAACAAAAGAACGGGAATATCACATACTTCAGATTCGAAAGGCCTTGGAGCTAAATCAGAATGAAGCCAATCCAAAACTTGATTGAGATCCACGGTGATCAGTGATGGCTCCCCAATAGATTCTTCACATTCCTCAGTTTCAATCACGTCAGGCAAAAAATCCGTTGGCAAAACCGGACAATAAAATTCCTTCAAAATTTTATGCGGCAGTTCAAACTTTGAAACGTATGTGGTTTTGACCTCCATGGCAATTGATTTGGTCCAAAACTACATTTTCCAACCTCCTCCATAGATGATCAATTTTATTTATCCATATGATAAAAGTCAGGTTTTAATTTTGAAAAAATTGAATTTAGAATGCTAACATCTAAAAACAAGAAGCCTGAATTGAATTCAGGCTTTTTTTATGGGCTAAGATGGGGGTTGTGTTTTCAGGTTTAGGGCATAAAAAAAGCCCCGTAAAGTAACGGGGCTGAATAATGTGGCGGCGACCTACTCTCCCGGGTGTAACCCCAGTACCATCGGCGCTGCAGGGCTTAACTTCTCTGTTCGGGATGGGAAGAGGTGGG
>NZ_JARHUI010000005.1 GCF_029222925.1 Algoriphagus sp. CAU 1675
CCAGGATCAAACTCTCCATTGTAAATTATCGTTCGTTATTTCGCCCCTAACCAGACTCGCGTCCAATTAAAGGCACCTTCTCTCTCAGGTTATTTTTTCGCCTTACATCACTTCAAAGAACTTGCTTCCGGACTTCCCCGGAACCTGTCAGAAAAATCGCCTCACAGCTTCGTTTTCCCCGTTTTTCGTTTCGTTTTTGTTCCCGTTCCTTTCGAATGGGAGTGCAAAGGTAAAGGAAGTTTTTTCGTTTACAAAAGAATCTGAAAAAATATTTTTTAAAGACTCCCGGTAAAAATCAGAACCGCCAAACAGCAAGCCCCTCATCTCTTTACCCTGTAAACTTTCCCTCTACCAAAATTTCAACTTCCAAACCCGCCGTTCGCGTCGATTGGGAGTGCAAATATCCGGGAAAATTCTGAGTCTGCAATACCCTGACAGGAATTATTCTCAGTTTTCTTATAAAACCCTGAGAACTACAGGAAAAACTTTTTGAAAAAAAATTGCCCTGATATCTCAGATATCAGGGCACAAATTTTTAGAGAAAATGGGTCTATTAAAGCTTTTTCAAAACAATCTTTCGCCAATAAACTTTAATACCTCCACCATCATGGATCTGAAGCAAAACTCCGCCTTTTCCTTCTCCAATTTTTGCATCGGTGAAATTAACCATTTCAACTCCGTTCAAATATGAAGTTACATTATCTCCCTTTACCACAATTCTCATTTTATTCCATTCTCCGAACTTTAGAGCCTTGTCTTTTTCTGGATCAGGCTTGATCAACCAGCCTCTTCCATAACTTTCATAGATACCGCCAGTGTCATGACCTGGAGGAGCCACTTCTACCTGCCAACCTGAAACTTTTGTTCCGTCAACAGTAGATCGGATGAAAACACCACTGTTCCCGTTAGCTTCCTGCTTGAACTCAAGGGTGATTTCAAAATCCTGATAGTCCTTTTCAGTTCCCAGGTAGCCATATCCTTTATCAGGACCACTTTCCGAAATCAACAGTCCATCCTCTACATACCATTTCTCTGTTCCATAGACAACCCATCCCTCCAGGTTCTTTCCATTGAATAGCTTCTCCTTCTTTTGTGCGAAGGCAATATTTACTGTGGCAAACAAAAAGGCCAATACTAAGATCTTTTTCATAGGGTGCGAATTTTAATATTTTTAAACCAAACAGCATCTCCATGATCTTGGAGTGCAATCAATCCTTTTTTAGCGATGCAGTAATCAGGAAAATCATTCCACTTTCCTGAATTACGATTTGCCAGCCATTCTTCAGAGTAAGGTACGAACTCCACTGTTTTCTTACCATTCAGCCAATAAGAAGCTCCTTTTGTGGAGAAGATGATTTTGGAAGAGTTCCATTCACCCGCTGGCTTCACTACTCCTTCAAAATCTGGCTCAGTCATAGCATAATCAGCGCCTACTGACTGCCATTTTTCCAAAGGCTGAGCAAAACCGATCTGATCAATCACCTGATATTCCGGCCCTGTTTCATAGGGAGCCTTGTACTTAGGGTCTTCAACTACATGGTAAAAAACCCCACTGTTTCCTCCTTCAGAAATTTTCCAATCGAAAGACATTTCAAACTCTTCAAACTCCATCGCTCCAAAGACGATATCACCTCCGAAGTCTTCACCTCCGGTCGCACCAAGACCTTTCAAAGCCCCGTCCTCAATGATCCAGTTTGGCGGCATAGTATCCGCATTGAATGCTCTCCATCCATCGGTATTGGAGCCATCAAATAGAAGCATCCAGCCTTCCGCTTTCTCTTCTTCCGAAAGGGTGTTGTCAGGCAAAGCTACCTCCTCGACAATTTCCTCGTTCACTTCTGCTGGCTTAGGTCCACATGCCCACGCTAGAGCAAATAAAGCCACCCATGCAAATCTTGTATTTTTCATAATTAGATAAGTTTCATGTTTACAGGATCCCATTTCATAAATTTATCCTGAAAATAGGAATCATTACATAATAAAGCAGGTGCCGCCGCTCTGAATCCGAATATAGGATCCTCAACAACAGTACCTCCTGTACGGATCGCTTTGAACCAATTTCCAAAGTGATCATAATGAGCGCCCTTCCAAGATCTTTCGGCAGAGTAAACTGTTTCGCGAGGAGGAAGAATCTTTGCTCTTTGTTCCCCCTGTTCACCTCTCAGCTTCGCCTGTTCTTTCATAAAAGGATCATCGCTCTCGGCATTCTGGTTCAATTTAACCACAACTTCTTCCCATTTCACATCCATGGAACCTTTTGTTCCGACGATTCTGAGATAAGTAGTCCCACTGGTGCCATCCACGAAGTTACATCTCAAAGATAAGTTGAAACCCGGATGCTCGGGAGTCTCAGGATAATCAAACATTCCCAACAATACATCAGGAACTTCCCTTCCGTCTTTCCAATATCTCAATCCTCCCATAGAAGACACCTTGGTAGGTCCCTTGGAGTTGGTAATGAAGTGCAAGCTTGAGAATAGATGGACAAACAAATCTCCTGACATACCTGTACCATAATCTAGGTAATTTCTCCAGCGGAAGAACCTTAATGGATCCCACTCTCTGTCTGTAGTGTTGGAAATGTAACGCTTCCAATCAACAGTTTCCGGATTTCCGTCTTCAGGAACATGGTACTGCCAAGCTCCTTCTGGAGAATGTCTAGCCCAAAAGCCTTCTGCATACACCAAGTCTCCTATGACTCCAGCTGCCAATAGTTCTTTGGCTTTCTCATTGCCAAGAGAAGAAAGTCCCTGAGAGCCTACGACCATCACCTTCCCTGATTTCTTCCAAGCATTGATCACATCCATCCCCTCACCTACAGAGTGTACCATAGGTTTTTCACAGTAGACATGCTTTCCCGCGCTCAAGGCATCTATAGAAATTTGCTTGTGCCAATGATCCGATGTACCGATGATTACCGCATCGACATCTTTTCTCTTCAGCAGTTCTTTATGGTCTTTTGTAGTAAAGAGATGGTCTCCCCACTTCTTTTTAGCGGATTCCAGTCTTCCATCATACAGGTCACAGACGGCTGTCATAGTCACGTTTGCGTGTTGCAATGCTGTATTCATGTCCTGAGTCCCCATAATACCTGCACCAATTAGGCCTAATCGGATTGGCTGATCTGCAGGAATATCGTCCAGACGGTTTAAATATTTGACATTGGGCTGCTCTTCTGCAAAAACTCCGGGGACGAGAGCCGCAGTACCGGCCGTAGCACCAAGCTTTTTCAGAAAATCCCTTCTGTTGTTCTTCATAGTTTTAACTAGGTTATTGGATGAATCGAGTTGAAAAGTTAATTAAAAATTTTAAAAAAGTGCTTCCAGAAAATAGAATTTTTCATAAGTGGTAGAATCCGGTTTCTAAAGTTTGTTTCAAGACAATTCCTCAAAATATCTTCTGGATTGAAGCAGCCTTGTACCGTACCAGGAAAACAACTCTCCGTCTACCTTTAGGATTCTTGAATGTGGCAATATTTCCTGAAAATGCTCCACATGTCGTACCTGAAAAGGAAAAGGCTCAGAACTCAGAAGGACAAATTCCGGATTGATCAACCGTAATTCCTCTTCAGTCAGAATGGGATATCTTTCATTCACAATAAGGTTTTTGAATCCGGCGAATTTCAACATCTCATTTATAAAAGTATTGGTCCCTGCCACCATTATCGGGGCGTTCCAGATCAAATAAATTGCCGTTCCTTTTGGAGGAAGAAGTTTGGATAAATCATCCCCAAGTCTCTTTATAATTTGGTTGGCTTCTTTAGATTTTTGAAAAATCTCCCCCATTTCCCTGATCATATTCAGATTATCCTCCAGTGTTAGAATATCACTCATCCAAACAGGATAGGTTTCAGCAAGCCTCTCTATTCCATCCCGGTCATTTTCCTCTTTATTCCCGATGATTAAATCGGGCTGAAGAGAATCGATAATATCCAGATGGAAATTCTTGGTCCCTCCTACAATTGTTTTTGTTTTCCTCAAATGGCCTGGATGAACACAAAATTTGGTAACTCCAACAAGCTGTTGTTCTAAACCTAGATCAAATAATAATTCGGTTTGGGAAGGAACCAAAGAAATGATCCGCTCAGGAATTTTCGGCAAAAATACCCTGCGATTTAATTGATCAGTAAAGTGCATACTATGATAATGTAAAAGACCATGGCTTTTTCAGGTTCGGACATGGTCTTCAGTACTTCGTTTTACTTTATATAACGGAAATCAAAATCCGGATCAAAATCCAGCAAAAACTCATACATCAGGTTTATAACATGTTCGATATCCTCCTTGCTGGCAGTTTCCACTGTAGTATGCATGTATTTCAAAGGAAGTGAAATTAATGCGGAAGGAACTCCCTCATTGGAATAGGCAAAAGCGTCTGTATCTGTTCCTGTACTTCTGGACGCAGCAGACCTTTGGAATGGAATATCCTTTTTCTTGGCCGTTTCAATGATCAAATCCAAAAGCTTTTTATGAACTGAAGCCCCATAGGTCAAAACTGGCCCCTTGCCGGCAATCTGTTCCCCACTTGTCACCTTATTATACATAGGGGCAGTAGTGTCATGACAAACGTCGGTGATGATGGCCATATTGGGTTTAATTCGGTGAGCGATCATTTCAGCCCCTCTAAGTCCAATCTCTTCCTGCACTGCATTGACTACATATAGTCCGAAAGGAAGTTTTTTTCCAGACTCCTTAATCTTTCTGGCTACCTGCGCTATCATGTAGCCTCCGATCCTGTTGTCCAATGCCCTACCTGAATAAAACTTGTTATTCAATTCAGTGAGCTCATCTTTGAACGTGATCACGCATCCAACATGAATCCCCATTTCTTCGACCTCTGCTTTGGTTCGGGCTCCCACGTCAATGAAAATATTTTCCAAAGTAGGTGCATCCTCTTTCCCTTCTTTTCTCACGTGGATGGCTGGCCATCCAAACACACCGGGAATTATTCCCTTATCGGTATGAATATTCACCCGCATGGAAGGAGCTATCATATGATCTGACCCCCCATTTCTGCGAACATAGATATACCCATCATCCTTGATATAATTGACAAACCAGCTGATTTCATCAGCATGAGCCTCAATTACAACCTTATAAGGAGAATCCGGATTGATCACCCCTACTGCCGTCCCATAATTATCGGTAAAATAGGTGTCAACATACGGCTTGATATAATCCAGCCAAATCTGCTGGCCGGAAGCTTCAAACCCTGTCGGGGAGGCATTATTGAGGTAATTGGTGAGAAAAGACTTTTGCTCACTTTTCATACTTTCTTTCATATTAAATACAGGTCGTTTTCTTAGACCTTCCCATTTATTAATTGAGTGTGTTAAAATTTAGATTTCCAGATTAAGATAAAATCACTTTTCACTTAGGATTGACATCAATTATAGTGGAATGTTCCCATGTTTTTTTCTCGGCAATTTGTCCACTTTGTTCTCCAGCATTTTAAATGCCTTGATCAATTTGATACGCGTTTCGGATGGGATGATCACCTCATCTATGAAACCCCGGTGGGCTGCCCGATACGGATTGGCAAATTTTGAAGTGTATTCATCCACTTTTTCCTGAAGTTTGGCTTCAGGATCTTCTGCTTCTGCAATTTCCTTTTTGAATATAATCTCAGAGGCTCCTTTAGCTCCCATTACTGCGATTTCGGCAGTTGGCCAAGCAAAATTCATATCAGCCCCAATGTGCTTGGAATTCATCACATCATAAGCTCCCCCATACGCTTTCCGGGTAATCACAGTGATTCTCGGAACGGTAGCTTCAGAAAAAGCATAAAGCAATTTGGCACCATTTACGATAATTCCGTTCCATTCCTGATCCGTACCTGGCAAGAAACCCGGTACATCAACAAGAACTAACAAGGGAACATTGAAACTATCACAGAATCTTACAAACCGAGCCGCTTTAATAGATGCGTGATTGTCCAGAACACCAGCCATTGATTGTGGTTGATTACCTACCACCCCAATGCTTCTTCCTGCAATCCTGGCAAACCCGACCACAATATTATCTGCATAGTTTTCGTGAACTTCCAGAAATGAATCCTCATCCACAATCCCATTTACCACATCACGGATATCATAAGGTTGATTGGGGTTTTCAGGTACAATTCCATCCAATACCGTCCGAGTCTCATCAGGTTTGAGCTCATAAGGGTAAACTGGAGCAATCTCTTCACAGTTCTGAGGAATATAGCTGAGTAATTTCTGAATGTGGCGTATGCATTCCAGTTCATTGGGACAGGCAAAATGAGTGACCCCAGATTTGGTACTATGGGTAGAAGCTCCCCCCAATTCCTCTGCGGTCACATTCTCCTGGGTCACGGTTTTAACCACATTAGGCCCGGTCACAAACATATAGGAGGTCTTCTCCACCATAAAGATAAAATCCGTGATGGCTGGAGAATAAACAGCCCCTCCTGCACATGGCCCCATGATAGAGGATATCTGCGGGATCACTCCAGAGGCTAGCGTATTGCGGTAAAAAATATCGGCATATCCCCCAAGTGAATTCACTCCTTCCTGGATTCTTGCACCTCCGGAATCATTCAGGCCGATTACTGGAGCACCGTTTTTCATGGCCATATCCATGATCTTGCAGATTTTTTCGGCATGGGTCTCAGAAAGCGAGCCTCCAAATACCGTGAAATCCTGAGAAAAAACATAGACCAATCTTCCGTTGATCTCTCCATATCCCGTGACAACACCATCTCCCAAATAATGCTCTTTATCTAGACCAAAATCTTTGGCACGGTGCATTACAAATTTGTCAATCTCCTGAAAAGTCCCTTCATCCAGCAACAAATCAATTCGCTCTCTCGCCGTCAACTTTCCTTTTTTGTGCTGGGCCTGGATCCGTGTCTGGCCTCCACCTAGCATCGCTTCCTGATTTTTCCTTTTCAAGAGCTCAATTTTCTCTTGATTTCCTGGCAAAGTATAAATGGGTTTATTCTGATTCTCCATGAATTGGTTTTGTTAATCTTGTCAAATATAACAGGCTTTGGCAAGGCGGAAAAGTTTATCGTAAAAGTGAAAAGGCCTTCAGTTTAAATCGAGCCAATCCCACAAAATATCTTTGAATAATATCGGAGCAAAACCATGGATTTTAGAATAACTTTTTATATTCGCCCATCCTAAATTTTGGCAGATTATGAGTACCCGAAAGGCGGCGGTGATTGACATGGGGACCAATACATTTCATTTGTTATTGGTAGAAATAAATGGAAGTCAATTCAATACGATTTACAAAGAAAAAATCCCGGTAAAACTTGGACAAGGAGGCATTAGCCAGGATTTTCTTGCCGAGGATGCAATCAAGCGCGCTTTTCACACACTCAAACATTTCAAAAATCTGATCGAAGGGGAAGAGATCACCCGCATTTTTGCCTTTGCCACTTCTGCCGTACGAAACGCCAAGAACGGTCCAGAATTTGTAAAAAATGTAAAAGAAACCCTTGGAATTGAAATCAGAGTAATATCCGGCCAGGAGGAAGCCCAAATGATCTATGAAGGCATTAAACTTTCAGGTTCCCTCAATGGAACAACCGAGCTCATGATGGATATTGGAGGGGGATCTGTTGAATTTATCATCGGAACTTCAGATGTAGTCTTTTGGAAAGAAAGCTTTGAAATCGGTGGTCAGCGTCTCCTCGATCTTTTCCATTACCATGACCCCATTCTGCCTGAAGAATGCCGTAACCTCCAGGCTTATCTGGAGGAGAGACTCCAACCCCTAATTGCAGCAATCAAGCAATTTCAACCTACTAATCTCATCGGTGCATCCGGAACCTTTGACACCCTGACTGATATTTATTACGAATCCATGCTGCAGTGTAAACTCACCGGCCAACATGTATTTGAATTGCCCATAGTGGAGTTTGAAAGAATCCATCACATGCTTTTGACCAAAAACAAGGAGGAGCGGCTTCAGATACCCGGTATGATCCCTATGCGTGTGGACATGATCGTAGTGGCTTCCTGCCTGATAGATTTTATTCTGAAACTTTTGCCGGTAGAATCAATCACCTGTTCCCATTATGCTTTGAAAGAAGGAGCCATTGGCACTCTTTTAAAAGAAATGGAAAGTGCCTGATTGAATTTATCTCTTTGCCCCAATACTTTTTATCTTTGTCTAAACCAATCGGAAAAATCTTTTCCAGACTGAACCATGACCTATTCCTACGAAGAACTCTACCGTTTTACCCATGACATACTGACACAGATCGGATGTTCTGAGGTACATGCCCAAATCGCAACTGAAGTTTTGCTCTCTGCTGACCTTCGTGGAGTTGACAGTCATGGAGTCGCAAGGCTATCAGGGTATGTTCGCTTGTGGGAAAAAGGAAGAATCAACACCAGCCCGAATATCCGGGTGGTCCATGAAACCCCTAGTACTGCGGTGGTGGATGGAGATAGCGGATTAGGACTGGTTGTTGCTCCATTTGCAATGAGCGTGGCTATAGAAAAAGCCACGAATGCAGGTACCGGTTGGGTATCGGTAAAAAACTCCAATCACTATGGAATCGCAGGTTATCATGCGATGATGGCTTTGGAGCACGATATGATCGGAATTTCCCTGACCAATGCAAGCCCATTGGTATCACCGACTTTTTCAAAGGAACGGCTATTGGGCACCAATCCTATTTCGGTCGCCATTCCCGCCAATAACGAGCCTCCATTTGTTGCTGATATGGCTACCACCACTGCGGCCAATGGCAAACTTGAAATCTTGCAACGCAAAGGAATGGACACTCCAAGCGGTTGGGTTCAGGACAAAGACGGAAATCCAACCACCTCAGCTAATGGAGTAAAGGACGGAGGAGCCTTGTTACCGCTGGGTGGTGACCGGGAACACGGGTCTCATAAGGGTTATGCATTGGGAGCAATTGTAGATATATTTTCAGCCGTTCTTTCAGGAGCCAATTATGGCCCTTGGGTCCCTCCTTTTGTGGCATTTCTGGACCCTCTTCCCAACTTGGTAGGAGAAGGAATCGGACACTTTTTCGGAGCGATGCGGGTGGATGCATTCCGGCCGGCAGATGAATTCAAATCCCATATGGACAATTGGATCCAAAGATTCCGATCTGCTACCCCAACTCCTGGAAATGAAAAGGTATTGATCCCTGGAGACCCTGAAAGGGAACTGGAAGCAATCCGAAGAAACGAGGGAATACCTTTGCTGGAACCTGTCGTGAAAGATTTGACCGAATTGGGACAACGCTTTGGAGTCAAGTTCTAAAGTCAAACCCTATCCTTCTCGAAAAAGAAAAAACCATTTCACAACGCTGCGAAATGGTTTTTGATTTAAAGGGTCAATCGTCACTCAGTGTTCATACTGTTTCTTTTAATTCCACCCTCCACCAAGGGCTTGGTAGACATGAACTAAGGCATTGAGCTGCATCATTTTGGTTTCCACCAATTCCATTTTGGATTCCAATGCATCCCGCTGAGTCAAAAGCACCTCCATATAATCTGCCCTAGCAGATTTGAACAGATTATTGGAAATGGATATGGATTCCGTCAAGGCAGCAACTTGCTGGGATTTCAAAGCATAACTCTTGTCCAAATTGTTGATTTTGGACAACTGGTTGGTTACTTCTATATACCCGTTCAAAATGCTTCTCTCGTAATTATAAACCGCCTGAATCTGCTGGGCACTGGCAGATCTATAATTGGCTTTAATGGCATTTTTGTTGACTAAAGGAGCGACCAAATCCCCGGCTACGGAATAGATCAACGACTCCGGAGTTGTCAATAAATACCTCGGGTTGAAGGCCTGAAACCCCATACCTGCAGTCAAGCGGAACTGAGGGTAGAAATTGGCTTTTGCAACCTTGACATCCAGTTTGGCCGCCTCCAAATCCAACTCAGCTTGTCTGATATCAGGTCTGTTTGCCAATAATTGCGATGGCAAACCTGACTGAATCGCATTTGGGACCAAGTCAGGAAAAGCAGCCGAATTCCTTTGGATGGGCTGTGGGAATCTTCCGACCAAGAAATTAATCCTGTTTTCCGTTTCCGTAATCTGCTGCCGTATATCATAAATCAAGCTTTGGTTTTTGGCAACTTCTGCCTCAAAACGCTTCACTGCCAATTCGGTCACCTTGGCGGCTTGCTTTTGCATTTTCACAATTTCCAAGGCATTTTTCTGGATCTGGATGTTTTGCTCCAAAATGCTGAGCTGATTATCCAAAGCCATCAGTTCATAATAAGACCCGGCAATTTCAGCCACCAATTGAGTCACCATGAAATTTTTCCCCTCTACTGTAGAAAGGTATTTAAACACGGCAGACTTCTTGGCATTTCGGAGTTTCTTCCAAACATCGAGTTCCCAGGATGCAAATGCTCCTACCATCACATCAGATAGAGGTTCGGGAAACTCTTTTCCTTCTTTGATTTCGTGATTGGCTTCTACCACTCCATCTCGAGTATATCGGCCTACCTTATCAATACCGCCTCCACCTTGAATATTGACAAAAGGCAGGTATTCGCCTTTTCTCGCCTGGATTTCATTATTGGCAATAGAAATCTCCTGAAGAAGAATATTCAATTCCTGATTGTGGCTCAAGGCAGTATCGATCAGGGCGATCAAATTGGAATCTGTGAAAACCTCCTTCCAAACCGGAATTTCAGACTGGCCGAATTGTTTCTCTTGATTGTAGGTTTCAGGCACCGAAGTATTTTCGGCTTTTATAGCAGGTTGGGAGATTTTGCACCCCCAGGCAGTCACCAGGACAAAAGCCACTGCTAAGGATTTTTTGATGATTTTATTCATGGTTCCCTCCGTTGTTTGACAGTAACTTTTTCATTTTTTTGAGAAGAGAAGAATTGGATCTACTTTCTACAAATTCCTCACTCAATGGGGTTTCATCCTCATCGCGGATCAGGTGTTTACCCTCTGCCAGCTTACCGAATATGTAGTACAGGCCAGGGACGATAATCACCCCAAACACGGTTCCGAAGAGCATTCCCCCAAGGGCCGAAGAGCCGATGGTGCGGTTTCCAATCGCTCCAGGTCCAGTGGCAATCACCAAAGGCACCAAGCCCGCAATAAATGCGAACGAAGTCATCAAAATCGGACGGAAACGGACTTTTGCACCTTCAATCGCTGCATCCAGGATGGTGGCTCCCTGTTGGTGTTTTTGCACCGCAAATTCCACGATCAATACTGCATTTTTACCCAAAAGACCAACAAGCATAATCAAACCGATCTGCGCATAAATGTCATTGGCAAGCCCCATCCCCTTTAGGAGCAGGAAAGAACCAAATACACCTGCCGGTAGAGACAGCACAACCGCCAATGGGATAATGAAACTCTCATACTGTGCTGCCAATACCAAATACACGAAGATCAACACCACTATGAAGATGTAAAGCGCTTCGTTACCTCGTCTGGCTTCATCATAGGAAAGCCCTTCCCATGCGATGTCATAGCCGTTAGGCAGGGTCTTTTCTGCTACTTCCTGAATTGCCTTGATTGCATCTCCACTTGTATAGCCTTTAGCTGGCACTCCTTTGATAGAGGAAGAGGTGTACAGGTTGAACCGAGTGATTTCGTTGGGTCCTTGGGTCTTTTCCATCCTCATAAAAGAGGAATAAGGCACCATTTCCCCATGCTCACTTTTGATAAAAAGGTTGAGGATATCGCTAGGAAGTTTGCGGTATTCCGGAGCAGACTGAGTATACACCTTGAAGAAATTACCAAAGCGAATAAATCCTTGCTCATAGGTACTACCGATCAATACGTCTAGGTTTTCCATGGCCTTTCCGATGGAAACACCTTTTTGCATGGCCAGTTCATTGTCAATTATCAGCTCGTATTGAGGATAATTCGCTGCAAAGAAGGTGAAGAGGCCAGTCAGCTCCGGGCGTTTCCGCAATTCATTCATGAATTCGGAATTGATCTGGTCAAACTCCTGGTAATCGGTGGTACTGTTTTTATCCAACAAGCGGAGAGAGAAACCATCCGAAGAACCGTACCCAGGCACTGCCGGTGGCTCAAAATACTCGATCACCGCTCCCAAGTCCTTGGTTTTTTCTTCCAATTCCTCAATGATTTCATGAACTGAATGATCTCTATCTGACCAATCTTTCAGGTTGATCAAACAGGTACCGGCATTGGAACCACGTCCTTCCGTGAGGATTTCATAGCCTGCGAGGGAAGAAACCGACTGGATACCTTCCACCTCTTCCGCAATCTTCTGAAGATCTCTAGAGACTTCATTGGTACGCTCCAAAGTCGATCCGGGAGGAGTTTGGATAATGGCATAGATCATACCCTGGTCCTCATTAGGAATAAATCCAGAGGGAAGGCTTTTGTCTACTGCAAAAATCCCAAATGCAAAAGCAAGCAAAATCCCCCAAGTCACCACACGGCGGTTTACGATCATTTTGAGCAAGGTGGTATATCTTCCAGTCAGTTTTTCAAAACGTACATTGAACCAGTCAATAAACTTATCTACCAGTGATTTCTTTCTTTGCTTGCCATGATTGTTTTTCAAAATCATAGCGCACAGCACAGGTGTCAAGGTCAAAGCCACCACCCCTGAAAGGACAATGGAACTGGCCATGGTGATGGAAAATTGTCTGTAAAATACCCCAACCGGCCCGGTCATAAAGGCTACCGGAACAAATACCGCTGTCATGATCAGGGTAATCGCAATGATAGCTCCACTGATCTCACCCAAAACCTTTTTCACGGCTTTGTATGGAGACAAATGTTCCTCTTCCATCTTGGCATGCACAGCTTCCACCACCACAATGGCATCATCCACTACAATACCGATTGCCAAAACCAAGGCAAACAAGGTGATCAGGTTGATCGTCAGACCAAATACTTGCATGAAGACAAATGCACCTACCAATGAAACCGGGACTGCAATGGCCGGGATCAAAGTAGATCTCCAATCTCCCAAAAACAGGAATACTACCAGAGCTACCAACACAAAGGCTTCCACCAAAGTGTGTAACACCTTGTCAATGGAGGCATTCACAAATTTGGAGACGTCGTAATTGATCTCGTAATTCATTCCCGGAGGAAAATCCGCCTCCAGTTCCGTAAGTTTCGCCTTTACATCATCGATTACCTGGCTAGCATTACTTCCGATATTTTGCTTAAGCACCATGGATGCGGCTGGATAGCCATCCTTGTTGGAATAGATATCGAAAAACTCACTACCCAGCTCGACCTCAGCAATATCCTTCAGCTTTAGAATCTCCCCTTCTGGATTGGCCTTTACGATGATGTTTTCATACTCTTCTGGCTTGTTGAATCGGCCTTTGTAGGTCAACACGTACTCAAGGGACTGAGCCGTCTTACCGGAGCTTTGTCCCAACCGGCCAGGCCTACCGATTACACTTTGCTCATCAATTGCATTCAATACTTCTTCCGTGGAAATATTGTAAGCACGCATCCTGTCAGGCTTCAGCCAAACACGCATGGCATATTGCCGGCTACCCAGAATCTGGGCTCTGCCCATACCGCTAATCCTTTGCAATTCTGGAAGAATGTGGACCTTGGCATAGTTGTACAGGAATTTCTCATCTGCGTTTTTGTCCGTACTGTAGAGGTTGACATACATCAGCATACTCGGCTGAATCGGGGTAATGATTACCCCTTCACGCTGCACCAGAGGAGGAAGGTTGTTCATCACCTGGTCCACCCTGGTCTTAACGTTCACTACCGCAGCATTGGGATCAGTACCGGGTTCGAAAATGATCTGAATGGTTGCTTCCCCTGCACTGGTTGCATCAGAGATTATGTACTGCATTCCTTGTACCCCGTTGATGGCGCGCTCCAATGGAATCAAGGTAGATTTGACCAGTACGTCTGCACTGGACCCAGGATAGGCGATGAAAATATTGACCCGAGGAGGGGCGATTTCCGGAAACTGGGACACTGGGCGTGTATTGATCGCCAGGATTCCCAAGAAGATGATGGCTAAAGAAATAGCAATAGCCAACACCGGCCGTTGAATAAATTTACTGAACATCTTATTAGGTGATTTAGGTCAAAGATTTATTCAGCATGTAGCCGGTTGAGTTCGGAAAGAACTTGGTCCTGGCCAACAAAATCAACATGGATTTTCTGGTTGTTTTCGACTTTTCTCAAGCCTTCGATCAGGATCTTTTCTTCTGCGGACAATCCATCCTGAACCACATAGAGGTGGGGCATTTCGGCGAGTATTGAGATTTCTCTTGAGTGCACGACTCCATCTGGGTCCACCACAAACACGAACTTCTTATCCAGAATCTCAAAAGTTGCTTTTTGAGGTATGATCAAGGCATTTTCTAGGGGCACCGGCATCATAATATTACCAGTCTCACCATGTCTCAGGATGCTTTTCCCATTAGGAAAAGTAGCTCTGAAAGCAATGTTGCCCGTTTCGTTGTTGAAGTCGGACTCTATGGCCTCTATCACTCCGGGACTATCGAACTTTTTCGTATTAGCCATTTTGAGCAGCACCTCTGGAAGATCATCCAAGGAGTTTGAGGAAATAAAATCCAGGTATTCAGTTTCGGGAACGTTGAAATAAACCCACATTTTACTGTTGTCAGAAAGGGTAGTCAACAGCTCCCCTTCATCCAAGAGGCTTCCCAAACGAACATGGAATCTACCCATGATTCCATCAAATGGAGCTCTGATCTCAGTGAATCCCAAGTGGGCTTCCGCTAAATTCAGTTCAGCCTGGGCCTTGGCTAGCTTTGCCTGGGCAAGGGCCAATTCATTTTGAGAGACGATATTGCTGTCGGCCAAACTTTTGGTGTTTTGGAATTCAATTTCAGCAAAGCTCGCTTCAGCCTTCGCTTTTTGCATTTCCGCTTGGTAAATCAAAGGCATGATCCGAAACATCAACTGGCCTTTTTTCACAAACTGCCCTTCGTCCACGTATATGTTTTGAAGGTACCCTTTCTCAAGAGCACGAAGCTCAATGTGCTGGATGGAATGTATCTGACTGACGTAGTCTTTGTAAATAACTGTATCCTTGCGAATCGGACTGGTGACGAGGAAAGTAGCATCTTCCTCAATTTCTTCATGTTTGGAATCACAGCTTGCATGACCCAATAGGACGAACAGGCCTATAACCATGAGAATTCTACTTTTCATAGGAAAATAATTTTAAATACTTGAGTGATTAGAAATAGATAGCCTAGGAAGGAGAGGAAATAGGAATACCGTCAAATCCTCGGGATTAAGGCTAAAAGTCTATCTAGCTTGAAAAGCAAGATTGATTGAGTGGTAGCGCACTACCTGAAAAAGAAAGGGTATTATATCCTAAAAACCTGATTGACTAGGTGCAATCGACAGGATGCTATAAGAGAAAAATTCTTACAGAAATGTAAGAATTGATTGGTATAGAAATGATGATCCGCAAGAAGCTGGGATTCAAAAATAGACTTAAACAGGAAACCAAGTTCTTTGCCATCAAGGGCTCCAACTCTGTCTTCTGTTTCTTCTTCTACCGTTTCAGACTCCCAATCAAAAATCTTTTTTTCCAGTCCCCCGGAAGTCTGACTAAGAAAATCATGGGAACTATGCGTTTTGAAAGATTCAACTTGGTCAAAAGAATCCGGCCCAATCGCCCCACTCTGCGCGTAAGCAGAGAACAGTTGACCGTATCCTATACCTAGGATAACGGAAAAGGACAATATGATTCTTACCAAGGTTTTCACTTCGGGAGCAAAACTATTAGCCGAACTTATTCACTCCAAGTAAAGTTCGATAAATCTCCCATTTATCTAACAATTTTTTAGTTAGTAATATTAACCAAATTCCCCCTCTCATTTTAGGCTATGGCCAAGCTATCGATTTCTGACTTTCATATACGCCTGCCTTCCTCCCATCCCAAGGCAATTTGCAACTCTCCCCCCTTTTCGTAAATTATAAGCAACAACACTCTTTAACCCAAAAACCTATGAATCAACTCAATCGACGTGATTTTCTAAAAGGCTCTTCTGCGCTCATGACCCTGGCTAGTTTTGGGCTGCTTGGAATGGATTTCAAAAATCAGACAGGCCCAATCCGTGTAGCCCTAATCGGTACGGGATGGTATGGAAAATCGGATCTTTTCAGACTCATCCAAGTCGCGGATGTAGAGGTGGTTGGCCTTTGTGATCCAGATCGACATATTTTGGAAGCTGCAGGAAAGTTGGTTTCCGAACGCCAAAAATCGGGAAAAATTCCTCCGCTTTATGAAGATTATAAGGAATTGCTGGCTAAGGAAAAACCTGAGTTTGTACTCATTGGATCTCCTGATCACTGGCATGCCTTGATGGCAATCGATGCCCTGAAAGCCGGAGCCCATGTGTATCTCCAAAAGCCTATTTCCGTCGATGTAATTGAAGGGGAAGCCATTTTGGCCGCTGCCCGCAAATACGACCGAAAAGTACAGATCGGCACCCAACGAAAGTCCACTCCTCATCTGATTGATGCAAAAAGAGAAATTATAGACACTGGAAAGCTCGGAAAAATCAGTCATGCCGAGGTCTGCTGTTACTTCCATATGAGAGCCAATGGCAACCCTCCTGAAGAGGCAGTCCCTGATTTCTTCAATTATGAATTATGGACCGGTCCTGCTCCCCTAAGACCTTACGACGGACTTCCTCATATTCGCTGGTGGAGAACTTTTAACGAATATGGCAACGGGATCATGGGAGACATGTGTGTGCACATGCTGGACACTGTACGGTGGATGCTCAAACTTGGATGGCCTACTCAGATCACCTCCACAGGAGGGATTCTAGTGCAGAAAGAAGGAAAGTCCAATATTGCTGACACACAGACTGCTATTTTTGAATATCCTGAACTTGATGTGGTGTGGCAACACAGAACTTGGGGAAATGCTCCGGATCCTGAATATCCCTGGGCATTTAAAATTTATGGTGAAAAAGGAATGCTCGCCGGCAGTACCATGCAGGCCGACTTCATTCCCGTAGACGCAAATGAGGAAAAAATCCATTATGATTGCTTCTTTGAGCGGGAAAAATACCCCGAAGACTTGACCGAGGAACGCATCGAACTGAATGCTGCTCCAGCCACCCGTCTTCACATGCAGGACTGGTTAAAGGCAATTGATACAGACACGCTTCCCATAGCGGATGTGGAGCAGGGCCATATCTCTACAGCTTCCTGTATTCTGGCTAACATTTCCATGGAGCTGGGAGGGAAGCCGCTCAAGTACGATCCAAAAACCAGAACCATACCCGGTGATGCGGAGGCTACTGCCAAACTCAGACGACCGTACCGAGCACCTTATATCCATCCAGAACCCGATCAGGTTTAATTCCAAAAAACGACTTCCTTACCAAAATCCCGGGCAGAATTCATCCGTCCGGGATTTGTTTTTCATGGGTATATTAAGCAGAGATTAAGTTGTTAATCCATAATTAAAACAACCTTAACGCCCTTCTCAAAGCTCTGGGAATCCTTTTACCTAATTTTGAAACGTACAGCAAAACTTTTTAACTCCTTGCATTACATTTTTAGCCCCGACTACGGTCGGGGCCACTTTGCAAGAACAGTACTCCATATTCGCTTGAGAATTTCATCCCTTCTTGTACCTTAGTTGGGTAAATCCGAATATATGGGAACATCCACCACTGAAAGCCAAAAACTGACTTTTGACCGAAAAAATCTCAGCGATCAAAAACTTCTAGAACTCTACGAATCCTTGCTTATGCCAAGGAGAATTGAAGAAAAAATGCTGATTCTTCTGCGTCAGGGAAGAATTTCAAAGTGGTTCAGTGGCTGGGGTCAGGAAGCCATTTCCATAGGAGCGGTCAATGCGCTCCATTCAGACGAGTTCATCCTTCCCATGCATCGAAATCTGGGAATTTTCACAGGAAGAAACATTCCTCTGCATAGGCTATTCGCCCAGTTTCAAGGAAAAAAATCAGGATTCACCAAGGGCAGGGACCGTTCTTTTCACTTCGGCTCCATCAAACATCACATTGTCGGAATGATTTCTCACCTCGGCCCCCAGTTGGCTATTGCCGATGGGATTGCCCTTGCCAACAAACTATCAGAAGAACAGAAAGTGACCTTGGTATTCTCAGGGGATGGAGCAAGCTCCGAAGGAGATTTTCATGAAGGGCTTAATGTGGCCGCCGTTTGGAAACTTCCCGTGATCTTTGTGGTAGAGCATAATGGATATGGGCTTTCGACTCCTAGTGAGGAGCAGTTTGCTTTTCAATATTTTACAGAAAAAGGCCCTGGATACGGTATGGAGGCAATTCGTATTCAGGGCAACAACATTCTAGATGTCTATCAGACCCTGGTCGATCTGGCTGAAGATATCCGGAAAAACCCACGTCCGGTATTGGTGGAAGCCATCACCTTCCGGATGCGGGGCCATGAAGAGGCCTCAGGTACCAAGTACGTCCCAAAACAATTGATGGAAGATTGGGCAAAGTTAGACCCTGTGGACAACTATGAAGCCTATTTGGAATCCATAGGAGTACTTGACTCCAAGACCAAGGAACACATCAATCAAAAAATCAAAAATGCCATTAACGAGGGATTGGAAATTGCCTTTGCAGAAGAAGCCATAGAGCCGAATCTAGAGGAGGAATTACGAGATCTATATTTCCCATTTCAACAAACTGTCCAATCACCAACCGGCACCAAAACTTCAGAAAAACGCTTTGTGGATGCCATCAGCGACGGGCTTCGACAATCCATGGAGAAATACCCCAACCTGATTTTGATGGGGCAGGATATCGGGGAATATGGAGGAGTATTCAAAATCACGGATGGGTTCAAAAAAGCCTTTGGAGCCGGGCGGGTCAGGAACACCCCACTTTGCGAAAGTGCCATTATCGGCGCAGGACTTGGACTTTCTATCAAAGGCTTCAAAGCTATGGTAGAAATGCAATTTGCGGATTTTGTCTCAGTGGGCTTCAATCAGATTGTGAACAACCTGGCAAAAATCCATTACCGTTGGGGTCAAAACGCGGATGTAGTCATTCGGATGCCCACAGGAGCCGGAATGGCCGCAGGCCCTTTTCATTCCCAGTCCAATGAAGCTTGGTTTTTCCACACTCCTGGACTGAAGATCGTCTACCCTTCCAACCCATATGATGCCAAAGGATTATTAAATGCGGCATTGGAAGACCCCAATCCCTACCTTTATTTCGAACATAAAGGTTTGTACCGCTCTATCAGCGCAGAGATTCCCGAGGAATACTATACTGTAGAAATCGGAAAAGCAAAGTTGGAACGAGAGGGCCAGCAAGTCTCTGTCCTTACCTACGGGATGGGAGTTCACTGGGCCAAAAAGGCCGTGGAAGAAATGGGAATTGATGCGGATATTCTGGATCTGAGAACCCTCCTTCCCTGGGATCAGGAAGCCGTAAAAGCTACAGTCAAAAAAACCGGGAAAGTCATTTTCCTTCAGGAAGACACCCTGACAGGCGGAATCGGAGCGGAAATCTGTGCTTGGATTTCGGAACATTGTTTTGAATTCTTGGATGCTCCGGTGATGCGGGAAGGTAGTTTGGACACGCCTGTACCTTTTGCCCCGAATCTGGAAAAACAGTTTTTGCCAGAAGCTAGATTTAAGAAAAAGTTGGAGAACTTGGTAGCCTTCTAAAATTTTTAGTAAACAGTGGGAGAAAACTTTCGTAAAAAAGAAGAAAGTTCAAGTCTATGCGAAAACTTCTTTTTTTACCCCTACTTTTTTTTGCGCTGACCGCAAAAGCCCAATTTTTTCTAGCCGGAGGATTTTTCAATGGATCTCTTCCTGTTGGCAAATTAAAAACTGAAACCGAATCCCTGTTTTTCCCGACCATCTCAGGGATTTTCTTGTATGAATTCCGGACTGCTCCTCTTCAGGTAGGATTGGAACTGGGCTATGGAATCTACGGCTCCCAACTGGAGAAAAGAACCGATTTATATGCAGGCCTTTCGGACGAACTACGACTCAGAAGAAATAATAATCTCGCTACCGGAATGGCAGCAATTCGATACCTGCCATCGGTCAATACCAAATTAACCCCCTTTGTCGAGGCGCAGTTTGGGGCGAATTATCTCTATACGCGCTATAAAATCCGAGAAACCATACTCTCAGAGGAAAATATAGAAAGTGGTAAAGACATTGAGGACTGGGCACTAGCCTATCGGATAGGAGGAGGAATTCAAATTCCTCTCGATGAATTTCTACGACTGGAAATACGGGCTACCCTACAGGATGGGAACTCTGTACGCTTTCTACAGCGAGGAGATGTAACCTACCTGCCCGATGAAGGGATTTTCGATTATAATTTCAGAAGAAGCCCTTTGCAATACATGACCTTTTCCATTGGGCTGATTCACTATGATTTGTTTTATTAAAATCACGCAAGCCAGTCTTTTAAAAAAGCATCATAACCCTCCCCAAAACTCGGGTTCAACATACTGATTACTTTTAAAGTATTCCCCTGCTTCTCTTTTTTATTGACCAAAAAATCAATCCTGCAATCAATATATGTAACCCTATTAAAGAATTACTTCTCCAGCCTTCCATATAAAATCACAGGATTAGACTCCTCCTTTAAAGACCTCAATTGGCTTTTTATCTCTGGAGAAGTCTCAAGCTGATCAATCACTTCTAGGAGTGCCGGAGCATATGCTATAAAAAGCAAATGGTTATTTTCCAATCCAAAGGGTGAATAATACTGGGGTTCCATTTCCTCATCAACGGGATAAATCCTTTCGCTCCCTATCTCCCGATTCAGCACATATATTTTTCTCTGACGTTCCCCCTCCCTTTGAAAAACAACATCTGCAACCAAATATTCCTTGGATTCAAAAAGGTTAACCAAGTCCCCAAAACCATTTTGATTAATCCGCTGAAACCACTGCATTGGATCCTCGATTTCCCATGTCTCATCAGGAATCGTAAAAGTCCCAAAATCAAACTGGTAAGCCAATTCTAAGCTATCCTTTCCAATCATATTAACTATGGGAAATAACGGGTCCCTGACCAGTAACCTACCATCCCCCTCAAAAATTGACTGTTCTTGAAATGGAATTAATTCTTCATTAAAATCATTAATCATCCAATTTGACACTACTTTCCCCTCAGGACTGGCAAGCCGAAGTCGATAATCCCCAACAGCTCTATTAAAGCCCGAATACAACCAAAATGTCCCATCAGTATTGGGGTAAAATGAAAAGCCACTTGCCTCCACGTAAATCTGTTTTACCATTTGATGATCGGTAACTGAAAAAAAACTCAACATCTCCTTTTCTCCAATTCCGGTCATTAATATCAGGCTATCCTCTTTTACCCGAAACTCATCAAACCTAGGAATCTGTCCAGGAGCATCCCCTATCTCTACGATCCTCCCCAAATGTTCTCCATCAAGTGAAAAATGATGGATTGCCTTGGCTCCACCATAATTGGATACAAAGAATCCATGCCTAGAACTCACAGTTCGGAGTTCGCTTCCCAGAAACTCTAGACTGTCCGACCCCAAAAGTACGGCCTTATCAATCAATAGCTTTGTTTCCTGAACCGGTACATCCTCTAGGGAAATGATTTTGGGAACCTTTGAACTCGTTTCTGGTGAACCACATGAAAAAGCTACCACACTAAAAATCACAAGCACTCTTTTTAAAACAGTCATACTTTTTCAGTTTGATTAGCTATCATTCTAAAATTTAATCGAAAGCCCTCTTGACAGTCAGTCCTTACCTCCTCTTCCAAAACTTCCAACCTCTCTTTCCTTTTACTGGTTTGGAGGGTAGTTCCATGGCTTTAAGACTCGAAACCATTTCCTTTCGCCAAAGAAAAACGGGCAAAGCCCAAAATACTCCGACCATACTGAAAACCAATCCCCCAATCGTTCCAATCGCGAGTGAAAACCAGAAAATCTCATTTTGGCCTTCCATGATAAACGGGATCAAACCAAAGCAAGTGGACAGAATGGTCAGTAGGATCGGGATGGCTTTTCCTGCCACCGATTTGAGTACATTTCGATTGTACTGACCCATTGAGCGGTTGTTTAGGTCATTGACGATAAAAATCCCGGCATTTACCGCCAAGCCTCCCAGCATCACAAAAGCAGCATACCCTCCCTGATCGAAGTAAAAGTCAAAGAGGGAAAAGATCAGAAACAAGCCAATAAAACTGATTGGAATTATGGCGATGATATAGACCGGCTGCTTGAGATTCTCAAACAGAACCGCACAAATCATGAAAATCCCCACTATCAAAAAGGCTAGCAGGGAATACTGCCGCTTGGCTTTTTCATAATTGAATGACCAGGTCTGTTTATCAGCTGTATAACCAATGGGCATGATTTGTTTCATTTCCTCCAGAACCTCATCCAAGTATTCATTGCCAAATTTTCCAGATCCCATATACTCAAAGGCCACTGCACGGATATACTGCCGGTCCTCCTTATTGAGGGCATTGGTCGTTGTTTCTTTAGTTAAAGTACCATAATCCGATATTTTGAAAATTCGGTTTCCCCCACTGATCAGTCCCTTTTGTTCCAGATCGAATTTGCTGAAGTCGCTGGCATTGGTTTCCCGGATGACCATTCCGTAGTTTTTGTCCTCAAGGGTCAGTAAGCCAGTGGATCCCTGAGGTTTACTGAGGTCCAACATGGTATTGATCAGTTCGTACTGATTGGTTTGCCCCAGGGCAATTTGGTTTTGATCCAGACGCAGCACATACTCCTCGGTTTTTTGCTCGTTCCACCCTAAGCGCTCATTGGTGTTTACCTCCTGAATCCGCTTATGCTTCAGCAGCTTTTCAGCCAGAATATTGGCCTGACGTTCCAGTTCATCAAAATTATACCCCTTCATGGTCACTCGGAAGGAAGGAATCCCTTCTCCTCCTCCCCCAGTATAAAAGCCCTGTCCTACGCCATAGATATTCCATTGCGCACCGCTCCAGTCCGTTGATTTGACAGAAAGTTTGCCCTTAAGCTGATAAGGCAAAGCTGAATGTTCATAGGCTTCCTTGAAGGTGATGATTATCTGCCCTCTTTGACCAGACTGTACGTAGGTGACAAACTGATCAATCCCTTCCACATCCTTCAGATAGGCTTCAAACTCCCGCATGATGAAGTCCATTTGCTCCAGAGTATTGCCAAATGGCAAGCGCGCAGATATATAGAGCCGGGTTTTTTCAGCCTCCCTATAGGAGCTTTTTTCAAATACCCCCCGCACAAACATTCTGAGAGAACCTCCCAATGCCTTATCCACATAGGGTCTGATTTCCTCCTGATAAAAAGTATTTCCCACGGTCTTATTGTACCATTCCTGCCCTTCCCACTTTGCAGGCAAATAAAAAACCGGGATTCCAAATAAGAGAATCAACAGGAAAACAAATGCTTTTCGATAGCGAACCGTCCAAACAATGCCCTTCTCATAACGATGCAGGCTTCTGACCCGTTTTCTGAGTTTTCCAATACTCAGTTTTCGCCCTTTTTTCGCAGACTCCTTGAATAGCACTTCGTAAAATGCAGGGGTAAAAAAGAGGGCGATCAGTAAGGAAATTCCCAACATCACTGAGACCACAATGGAAAATTCGGTCAGATTTCTCTGGTCCTCTTCAGGCAGAAAAAAGACAATCATCAAGGCGGCAATGGTAGTCAGAGAGGCCGCCAAAAGTGCCAAGAAGACACGGCGGTTTCTATGCTTGTGCAAATGATCGATCATGATGATGGCATTATCCACGATCAAACCAAAGCTGATAGTCAGTCCTGCCAGAGAATACAAATGAATATCTACCTTGAGAAAATACAGGATTATGGCACAAAGACTCAGGTTGACCAAAATCCCCAGAAAGAGAATACTCAGATACTTTAGATTTCTGTTGATCAAGAAGATAAAGAGGATCAGGATCAGAATGGAGAGCCCGGAGCGTTGATAGATTTTATCTAGTTCTTTTTCCAGAAACTCCGTTTCATCATTTTCAAGTCGTACTTCAAACCCAGCAGGGAGCAAAACCCGGGAATTTTCAACTGCAGCTTTTAGGTTTTTGGCCAACAGGACCTTATTTACCCCTTCTCTGTTGAAAATGGAAAGTGTCACCGAGTTATTGCCATTGATACGATAATAACTGGAAGGCTCGGCCTCTTCAAGAGTGAGCTTGGCTACATCTCTCAGCAATACATCCATTCCCTGGACTTGCCCCACTCTCAGCGTTTCGAGTTGACTCAAGTCCTTCAAGGAGCGGTCAACTTGGACAAAAAGAGTCTGTCCCTGATTGTTGAGTACTGAGCCGGGAAAATCCCTTCCGAAGGCCTGATTGATCCGGGAACTCAACTGGCTCCGGGTCAATCCAAAGGCCTGAAGCTTTTGCACATCAAAAGTTACATAGACCTGCAAATCTGTTGCCCCCCGGATGGTGACTTCCTCGACTTCCTCAAATCGGGTAATGGCAGGCTTGAGTATATCTTCGGTGATCTTTTTGATTTCAAAAGCCGCAAAGGGCCCATTGACCGAATATGTCAGAACAGGAGTTTTAAAATCATTCCTGGATTCGGAAGTCTGGGTCACTAAAGGATAAGAGACCCGGGAGTCGAGTTGGGGATAAATCTGCCGTATCAAGGCGGAAACCTCAAACTTCTTGAGTTCCATATCTGCATTTTTGTCAAAGCGAAGAGTGATGGAACCCCGGTCGTAATTGGAAACTGAATTGATTTTTTTGAGTTCCGAAAGCTGGGAAAAAACCCCTTCCAATGGGGAAGTCGCCAGCTTTTCGATTATCTCAGGAGAAGACCTTGGGACCCCGTAGGAAATGGTAAGAACGGGTTCCCGCTCCCTGGGATTCAAGTCCACAGAAAGCAAAGGAACTACGGCAATTCCCATAATTGCCAAAACCACAAAAGCCACTAAAACGCGAAACGGAGTCATATTATCCCTCCTTCAAACTTTTCTTGGACACAAAAAACCAGTAGGCCAATGGCACAAAATACAGGGCAGTCAAAGTACCGATCGTCAAGCCCCCTATTACGGAGTATACCAATGGACGCTGCAAATCCGCTCCCAGCCCCGCACTGAAAATGATCGGAATCAGAGCCAGGATAGTCGTAATCGAAGTCATCAGAATGGGCTTCAAACGGATCTGCCCTGCCTTATGCAATGCTAACTCCAAATTCTCCAGAGGAGAGCCTTCCTCCCTTTCTCCAAACTCCTTTCTCAGACGATTGATAGTGTCGATTTTCAAAATCGCATCATTGACCATAATCCCCAGCATCACCACCAGTCCAATGGCAGACATCACATTCAGAGTGGCCCCAGCAAGCCAAATCACGAAAAACGCCCCACCGATTCCCAAGGGAAGAGTCAATACAACAATCAGAGGCTGAATGAAACTTTCGAACTGGGCGGCCAGAATAAAATAGAGCAGCAGAACCGCGATTGCCAGAATCCCAATCAACTGACGGATGTTTTGCTTGTCTTTTAAATATTGGCCCACAAGGGTAACACCCAAATTTTTATCCGCTCCCCAAAGTATGTACTCGGAATTGAATTGGTCCGGATTTTCTGCGTTCACAAATACCGATTGAAAAATCCCACCCTTATCGGCGGTCACGTATTTGTAGTGATCTTCATATCGGAAATCCACAAATTCCCCTAAGACATAGGAAGCCGAATCGGATACATCTAAACGGGTAGTCCGTAACAAATCTTCAAAACGCTCCTGAGATTCCCTAAGACGAATAGGGGTCACTTCTCCAAAACGACGAATATCGGTAATCGTATAGCTCCCAAAGAGCCGGGAAAGCTGTTCCTGCACCTGTTCGACCGGAATCTGGTAGGTCGCAAGGCGATCTGCCCTTAAGGTGAAAACTACCGAAGCTTCCTTTTGAAGACCAGGCCCACGCTCCCAATTCTGCGTGGGAAACTGGCTCAACCAAGGTCCTATTTTCTCTTCCTCCACGGGTTCTTTCGAACCCAGATCTTTCCATCGAACTTCGTAATAGGGCATTGAAGAACTAAAAAGCTGATCAAAAGCATTGGGAGCATCCCCTAAGGTGAACTCAGCCAACGGATAATCCTTCCGGATGGAACCTTCCAAAATTTCCAGTTGCGATTCTTTCTCCTCCACGGTTGCAAAAAGAAAATACAACAGGGAGCGTTGAATGGAGTTTTCTCCTTCAAACAATAAAAACTGCCTTACTCCCACATCCGCTTCGGCCTGTTCGAAAGCCCCTTCCATGGATTTCATCAGAGCCATGACCCTATCCCGATTTTCGGATGCAGAGATGGGCTCATTCCAGTCAATCTCAAGGGTAGCGTCCAATTTGTCAATTTTAGGCAAACCTTCCGTGTCCAGTAATACTCCTATGGACAACCCCAGTGGGATTAGAAATGCAAAACCTACAATTGATAGCATTCTATTTGAATTTACAGCCGAATAGCCTTTTTCATAAAGCCCTAAGACCCGGGAAAAGAAAGGCCCTTCTTGGCTATCTTCCTTTCTCCTGCTTCTACTGAAAAAAAGAAAATACAGCATAGGCAGGAGAATAAATGCCACGCCCAAAGACACCGACAAAATCGCCGCCACGGCTACAGCCTGATCAAAAAACAAGGCACCGGAAATACCGCTCAAAAAAACCAATGGCACAAAAACAGACAAGGTGGTCAAGACCGAACTGACCAAGGCACTCATCACCTCGTCCACACCACTGACACAGGATTCAAATAATGAAAGACCTGATTCCCGTTTCCGGGTGATATTATCCAGTACAATAATGGCATTGTCTATCAACATGCCTATACCCAAGGCCAAACCGGAAAGGGAAATGATGTTGATCGTGATATTGAAAAAGTAAAAAACCAAGAAAGATATCAAAAGAGAAGATGGCAAACTGACACCGATGATCAGGGGAAGGCGGTAATCCTTCATAAAAAGAAATAGGACTCCAAAGGCAAAAATCCCCCCAAACAGCAAGGAAGTCTGCAGATTGGAGATAGCTGCATTCAAGAGATTGGACTGATCTTGTGTCAGTTCGAAATCCACCTGTGGATAATCTGTTTTGAATAGTTCCAGGGCATTTTTGAGCTCCGGCATCAGTTCGTTCATTTTGGCAGATGCCTGCTTATGAACGGTAATGACCAAAGCTTCTTTGGCTCCGTTCAAATGATACCCGAGCATTTCTTGGGCCTCATAAGACACGGTTGCCAGTCTACCAAGGGGAATGATCGCTCCGGAAGGAATTGCGACCGGAAGACTCTCTATATCTCCGGGTGTGTCCACACGGGTGGCTAACCGCAGGTAGTAGCGAAACTGCCCGTCTTTCACCGATATTCCGGGAAGTTCCGAATTTCCTGCCTGTATAGCAGAAATGATATTTTGTTGGGTCATCCCCAAAGCCCGAAGCTCCTCCTCTTTGGGCTCAACAGTAATAATCCTTTCTTTTTTCCCGTTGATATCTACCAAGGAAACTCCCGGGAGTTGTTCTATTCTTTTTTTAAGAACATTCTCTGCAAGCAAACTCACATCAATCGGATCTACACCGGCTTTGGGAGTGACCTGAACCCGAGCTACGGGGATATCGGAAGTATTGATCCGAATGACTTCGGGCCTACTCAGTCCTTCCGGAAGGGAATTGGTGATGCGATCGATTTTTTCATTGACATCGATATAGGCCAGTTCCATCTGAGTGGAGTAATCAAAAGTCAGGCGAATGGTACCTACCTCAGCCCCTGCTTTGGAATCCATTTCCTCCAAGCCGTTCAGTGTGATCAGACCTTCCCGGATGGTGCTCAGTACATTTTGCTCGATGGCTTCCGGAGAGGCATTGGGGTAATTGACCTTTACTACAATCTGGGGCACATCAATGGGTGGCAGAAGAGAAATCGGCAAGGTCCTCAACACAATAAAAGAGAAGACCATCAAAGCCAAAAAAGTCATAAAAACCGCTATGGGCCGGGCAAGTAAAAATCTGACCATAGCTTAGTCGGTTACGATTTGAACAGGAGCCTGATGTGCCAGCTGGAGGTTATTGGTCGTGATGACGGTACTGCCGGGATTGATGCCCTCCAGAACCTCTATTTCCTTGCCGTTGTCCTTGCCCACCTCCACATAGTTCCATTTGGATTCGTTGTTTTCTATGGTAAAGACTACTGCCCTGCCGGATCTATAGACTACCGCATCTTTCGGCACGACCAAGGAATTGGACTGCGGGGCGCGGATGACTGCACGGGCATTCATTCCTGGGAGAAGATTCTGGGAAGAAGTAAGCCGGATTGCTACCTGTACCAAACCGTTTTCATCTACTTTAGGATTGATCCCTGTGACCCTTCCTTCCAAAGCAGTTTGGGTATTTGAAATAGGATAAACCTCCGCTTTTTGATTCAGGGAGATCAATGAAATGTCGGATTCCAAAACTTTGACTTTGAGGTCGAGGCTGTTGGTGCTGAGAATTTCACAAAGTTCCGTATTGGAGGAAATCAGACTTCCTTCCTTGAATTTCAGATCAGCAATCTTTCCGGAAATAGGGGCCTTCACCTCGCAACGGTCCAGATTAAGTTGGGCTTCCTTGAGTTCAATTTCTGCCAATAGGACCCCGTTTTTTGCTTTCAGCTGATTTTCCAAAAATTGTATACGCTCTGGATCTCCAGATTCAAAATCCCTTTGAAATCCCAATTTGTCATTTTCAAATGCTGCTTGGGCATTTTTCAGGGCAATATTGGCCTTTTCCAAGCGAATCTGGGCTTCGATAGGGTCCAGTCTGGCAATGACATCCCCCTTTGAGACTGTCTGTCCTTCCCGAATAGAAAGCTCAATCAAATATCCAGGTTGCTCTATGATGGCTTTTACCTGAGCGGCAGCTTCGAGTTTGCCTGTGGCATTGATGAGATAGTCAAAACTTTTGGTCTCGGCCAAGGCTACCTGGACTTCGGTGGCGGCCACTTCGTTTCTAAAAGATTCGGCAGGGATTTCCTCCTGCTTTTCTTTTTCTTCTGAACAGGAAAAAAGGAGTGTCGCAAAAAACGCGAAAAAGAGAATGCGATAATAGCTCATTGAAATAATGGTTTGAACCCCAATTAACTAATTAATTGTCTTAAGTCATAACGAAAATTTCGTAAGGATGTTAAAAAACCTCAAATGAAACTGGTTTTTTAAAAAGCCTTATACCACTGAGAATCAGGCAGGCAAAAAGGGATGCTTCTTTCTTTGAAAATGCGATCCGGGATTGAATAGCATGAGTAAATCAGAAATAAAGCCCCAGCTATTTGAAAAGATTGAATATGAAAAATCAAAAATTTGTAGGCCCTCCCAAAGAATACTCTAATGTCACCAATATCAAATCTTCTTTGGTGGGGTGATTGCAAACCAAAAGAATATTTGATTTATCAGCATACACGATTCTTTGAAACGGCCTTATCTTAGTTGAATAGCTTTCCATTTTTTCAAAATCTTCTACTACCAGATGACTCTCAAATTTATATTTCTTATCAATCAATTTTCTTGAAAATGTATTGGAAACCACCAAATCCGAACTGGCAATTTTCATGGAATAAAACTGGTCGCTGGATATTGAATTAAAAACCCCATCACTTTCATCCATTGGAAATATTTCAGTGGAAATTTTATTAGTCCCGATAACTCGGTTGGCCAGCATTTCCCCAGACAAATTGTATTGGACGACACTAGGATCAGCAACAACCTCCCGGATAAAAAGGCTTCCATTGTAAAAATCAGATTGAAAAAAACCTTCGCTCATTACCATTGACTTCAATTCCTTTCTTTTCTCTCCAAACTCACCAAAGGAATTCTGCAGCATTCCTGTCTTACCATCAAATACACCTAAAAAACGAGTATCATTTAAAAATTCTTCTGGGTCCTGAAAGCTTTCACTCATCAGACCTATTATATAGTTACCAGTCTTACTGTCTAAATAAAAATGATCCCCATAAGGGATAAAAACCAGATCAAGATCATCTATTCCTGACAGTTGAACTTCCTTTTCAATTTTTAATTCCGAGTCTAAATGAATCACCTTTCTTTTCATAGGAAAAAAAAGAGCTAATGAGCTATCATTTTCACTATACCTGGCATGAAGAATCGAAACCTCCGGCAACACAAGCTGTGTGGTATCAAAATCAATTCTTTTAACTATGGAGCCGCTTTTAATATCAAAGCCCCAAAGCTTTCTGTCTTGATGGATTACCAAAAAATTATGCTGATCAGAAACATGAAACTTAGCATTCTGATATTGAAGATTCCCCACGTCCAAAAAAGTTGTATCAGAAGAGGTGATTGTAAGAGGTAAATCCTTTTCTGACTCTTTTTTAGTACAGCCAAAAACGAGTACAAACGCAAAAATCAATAATTTAAACTTATCCATATCGAATTGAAATAAGTAGAGCCCTAAAGCTCTACCAATTACTCTACTCCTACTTCAGGTAAATTACACGCTTGAACTGTTTCTCCATTTGGACAAGAATAGGAAGCGCATACCATTCCATCAGGATAATAAATGATTGAACCAGGAACCAATGTACAGGTCATTGTTTGTGCCTCAGCTTTAGGAGTATTAAGAAAAAACATCCCGAAAAATCCAAGGCATAAAACCCCCATTTTTAAATTTGACTTTTTCATTTTTAAAGAGTTATAGTTTCTCAGCCCTAAAATCCGGTAGGGCTGAATCACCGGTTGAAAAATACAATCGATTGGCCAAAACCTTGATCTTTCGTTCTCAAAATACCTCCCCCTATCAAAAACGCAAATTTTAGTATTAAATTTTTCTTGGAAAAATCTTAACTCACTGATATTCAGTTGAAAAAATATTTTATCTCCTTAGTTGAAATTTTCCGCCATCAGCACCTAACACCCTATTTACCAACCACTAACACTCCAAACTCCAGCACCACTGCCTGGGTCTATAGGGAATCTGAATGGGTTCTTCGAACCAACGAACCCGCAAGGTTCCCGGTGCATCGCCCTCAAATTGACGATACAGCCTATTCATCTCTTCAATTGAGGCCACTTTTAAGGTCACTTGGGAAATCCCCTCCTGAATCATTCCCAATTCACTAGCTGCTCTCCGGGACAAATCAATAATCCTCCTCGAGCTTTTGGGTAGACGGTCATTGATCCGAACCCATACGGAATCCCCGGTATCCAATCGGGTGACTTTTAGCCAAGTGTCAAAGGGGAGGTATTTATGGGCCGCAGTCAGGCTGTCCATATGAAAAATTTCCCCGTTGGCGGTTTTTCTCAAATGAAAACGCTTCCCATAAAAACTGGCCCATCCCTCCTGGACCTTTAAGGAATCCAACTGCTGTCCCTTGGTTGAAAACCCCAGAACAACAACCAACAAAACCAGAAAAACCAAACGCATATGCTAAACTAGAAATCCCTGCCGGGTACTCAATAAGAATGCCAATTGATGTCAGAACTTGATTTTAGGTTGCGGGTTGGGACAATTAAAAGTACCTTAGTTTGAAGGTAGCCCATCTATAGTTTTGTGTACTTTGTTTTTGAATACCCATGGTTAAAATTTTACATACTGCTGACTGGCATCTCGGCAAACGCCTTCAGGAATATTCCCGACTGGAGGAGCAAAAGCTGGTATTGGATGAAATCCAGGAAATTGCCGATCAGGAAAATGTAGACCTCATCCTTCTGGCAGGAGATATTTTTGACACCTTCAATCCGGCCCATGAGGCAGTGGAGCTTCTCTATAAATCACTAAGAAAACTATCCAAAAACGGAGCCCGACCCATCATCGCCATTTCCGGCAACCACGACAGCATCCAATTTGTCGAAGCTCCGGATCCTCTTGCCCGTGAATTGGGAATCTTTTTCTACGGCAACTATGAATCCGTAATCCCGACGGGAAAACTTGATTCAGGACTAGAAGTGACCCGTGCAGAAAATGGCTTTATGGAAATCCAACTTCCCCATTTGGACTTCCCTATCCGCTTGATTTTGGCTCCCTATGCCAATGAAGTCACCCTGAAAACCTACTTGGGTGAGGGAGACCGCGAAAGCGAATTCAGACAGATTTTGAAGAAAAAATGGGATCAACTAGCGGGCACTTATTGCGATGCATCTGGAGTAAACTTGTTTCTAGGACACTTTTTCTTCGTCAGGGAAGGCGAAAAACCCGAAGCCGAACCTGAGTCCGAACGACCTATCCTGCATGTAGGAGGAACTCAGGCTCTCTTTACCCAACATCTTCCTGAGCAGATTCAATATGCCGCCTTGGGACACCTGCATCGGTACCATTCGGTCAGCAAGGAGCCCTGTCCCGTTGTATATTCAAGTTCACCTTTGGCCTACTCTTTTTCAGAAGCAGACCAGGAGAAAAAAGTGGTGTTGATTGAAGCCGAACCAGGCAAACCAGTTGAATACCGCCCGATTGATCTGAAGCAGGGTCGCCCCCTTTACCGAGTGAAGTTTGACAATTTATCGGATACGCTGAAATGGCTGGAAGAGAATCCTTACTGCTTTGTTGAAATCACCTTTGAGACTGAAGAATCCATAGATGCAGCCACCCGAAAGGCCATTATGAAGGCCCATGACGGCATAGTCAGCCTGATTCCTCAAATCAAAAACCCTTCTGGACAGGAAAGTTTTCAACTTCACGTTGAGGATTTGAACAAGGATATGGAAAGCCTTTTTCGGATGTTTTATCAAAGTGGAAAAGGACAAGAACCCAATCCCGACATCCTCGGACTTTTTAAAGAAATCATCAGCCAAAACGACCCGGTATGATCCCTGTACGACTTGAAATTGAAGGCCTTTACTCCTACCGAGGCAAACAGAGCGTAGAATTTGACCAGCTGACGGCTGCAGGACTTTTTGGAATATTCGGGGCCGTGGGGAGCGGCAAATCCTCCATTCTGGAAGCCATTCTGTTGGCGCTGTATGGAAGTACCGAACGTCTGGCAGCCACAGGCGAGCGCTCAAGTATGCTCAACCTTCAGAGTGACCACCTCTTGGTCAACTTTACATTCCGGGCAGGGAAAAACAATTCACAAACTTTCATGGCCCGGTATTCGGCTAAGCGCAACAAAAAAGACCGGGAAAAGGTCGACACGGGCGAGCATATTTTCTACCAATTAATAGACGGAAACTGGGAAGCTACCGATCAAAGTGCGGAAGCTTTGATCGGTATGAAAAAAGAACATTTCAAGCAGACCGTGATCATCCCTCAGGGAAAATTCCGGGAGTTCATCGACCTGACTCCTGGGCCGAGGGCAGAAATGATGCAGCAGCTTTTCGGCTTGGAACGATTTGACCTTTCCGCAAAAACAGGAAGCCTCTTAAAAGCCACCCGAGAGGAAAAAATACGATTGGAGACGCAACTGAAAGGATTGGAGGATGTGTCAGAAGAGATCCTGGAGGAAAAGGCAAAGGAATATGATGCGCTTCAGAAAGAAAGTCAAGAAGCCACAAAGGCCTTCAATACTTTGGAGGGAGAATTCAAAAAACTTGAATCCACCCGAAAGTCCTTCCTACAATTGCAGGAGCAAAAACAAATTCTTTCCGCACTGAATTCCCAAAAATCAGGGATTGAAGAGAAAAGGCAGCTACACCGGGAGTTTATCCGAGCGAAAGCCTATCTCAGACCTGTTTGGGACAGACTCCAGGACACCCAAAAAGACCTGGAAAAATACCAGAGAAGTGTAGTGGACTCCGAACGGTTTAAAGTCCGCTTTGAGGAAGAAGTACTCAGCCTTCAACAAGAAGAGGAAGAGCTTCGAAAAAAGAACGAGGAGCGCCCGCAGCGGGAAAGTAAAATCCGGGATTTAAAAAAAGTAATCGAGATCAAAGATCTGGAAGCAGGACTCAAAAACTCCAAAGAAATTCTTGAAAGCATTCAGCCCGAAATTGACCGAAAGAGATCCTCCCAAAGTTTGCTGGAAAAAGAAATCCAAAACCTGGAATCCCAGCTGGAGCAAGTTCCCGCAACAGATGCCAATCAACTTGCTGACCTAAAAACATCCTTGGGAAATCTCACATCCTGGAAGGAAAGAATTGAGGAGTTGGAGAAGATCAAAGGCAAGTTTGTGGAAGAAGAAAAAAATGTGGGTCTCGCTTTGGAAAAAATCCATCAGGAGATACCCAAGGAGGAGAAAACATTGGAAACTTGGTCCCAAACCCAGAAAGCCCTCATCCAAAATTTGGAGGAAGAGCGGGAAAAAATCCTTCGAAAACAAGGGTTGAATTCCCATGTTCACTTGCTCCTTCCGGGACACCCCTGCCCACTTTGTGGCTCGGAGCATCACCCCAAGCCACTTGAGAGCAAGGCGGATGAAAAAGAGGCCAAAGAAAAGGAACAGGAGATTTTGCTTGAAAAAAACCGGCTGGAACATATCCTAACATTGATCCAACAGCAAAAGCTAGCCGAAAACAATCTGGAAAACCACCGCCGAAACATCCAGGAAAAAGGGGCTGAAATCACCAAGCTCGAATCCCAAACCCAAACCCTGCTTCAGTCCCTTTCTAAACTGGGCGGAATGGATTTGGAAAACTTAAGCACAGAGATCAAGCAATTGAGCAACGCGGCGGAGGAAAGGGAAACAACCCAGAAACTGATTCAAAGCAAACGGAAACTCTGGCAAACAGATCGGGAGCAACTCGAATTGGATGAGAAAAAGCTCCAACAGGCTCAACTGAACCTTCAAAGCATTCAGGCCAGAATCGAAAGCAAAAAAGAAGAAATCAAGGACTCCACTTTCTGCAAGGGCTATTTCCCTAAAGACAGGGAGGAGATACGGCTTGCCATTGAAAAAGTAGAAGAAAACATTCTAAAGGCAGCTGAACAATGGACGGGCAAACAAAAGCACCTGCAGGAAAAATTAACGGAACAGGCGAAAAACCTCTCCGATCTGAACAATTTCCGAAATAGGGTGCAAGAATTGGAGCAAAATGCAAAAGACTTCCGATCAGAATTTGAAAAGCTAAAAGTCGAACATGGCTTTTTGGATGAAGAAGCCCTTTTAAAGTTATTCCACCACTCCATAGATGCTGAAAAAGTAGATCTGGAAATCCGCCAATTTGACCAAAAGCTGGCCAGTGCCCAATCTAGAATTGAGGAACTGCAGTCCGAACCGGGAGTCAATGAATTTTCGGAAGCAAGCTTTGTTCAAATGCAGGAAGAACTCCAGAAACTCAAAGAACAAGCCTCAGACCTTCAAAACAGGACCGTTCTTCTAGGAGAAAACCTGAAGTTGAGCACTCAACGGCTTGGGGAGAAAATAGAACTGGAAAAATCCTTTGCCTTAACCGAAAACCGCGAAAGTAACCTGAAAGAACTGGATCGACTGTTTCAGGGTAAAGGCTTTGTCAAATTCGTCAGCTCAATTTATCTCAGGGAACTTTGCAATACGGCGAATATCCGGTTCATGAAGCTGACCAAAAACAGTTTAAGCCTTGAAATTGACGACAACAATACCTTCTGGGTGGTGGATTATTTGAATGGAGGCAAGAAAAGATTGCTTAAAACCCTTTCCGGAGGACAAACTTTTCAGGCTTCCCTCTGTCTTGCCCTGGCTCTTGCAGAAAAAGTCAAAGCCCTGAATCAGGCAGACCAGAGTTTCTTCTTTCTGGACGAAGGCTTTGGTGCCTTGGACCGAAATGCCTTACGGGTCGTATTTGAGACGCTCAAGTCCCTGCGTCATGAAAATCGAATCGTGGGAATCATCAGTCATGTGGAAGAACTCCAGCAGGAGATCGGAGTTTTTGCTCAGGTGGAACTCGATTCGGAAAAAGGTTCTCAGATCAGCTATTCATTTTGACAAAAAAATACCCCGGATCATCGACCCGGGGATTTTTGTATTAAGAAAACCAATTTTCTTTATTCAGCTGAGTATGTGTTGGTTAACCCAGTCAATTTCTTCTTTTCTTATAGTGTGACTCGAATCCTCAAAGAGGAGGGTTTTAACATTTGCCCCCATGGATTGAAGCAGTTTAGCCGACTCCATGATTCTATTCATAGGAACATGAAAATCCCTTTTACTGCTACCGATAAATATTTGAGTCCCTTCAAAATCTCCAGAGTACTTTTCAGGCTGGAGATCCTGACCAATCAATCCTCCCGTAAAAGCAATCACCCCGCCTAGCTTTTGTGCATGCAATGCAGCAAACTCCAAACTCAAACAAGCTCCTTGGGAAAACCCGATCAGGAAGATATTTTGAGGAGCAATTCCTGTCTTTACGATTTCAGAGAAGGCATTGTTTATTTGTTCCAAAGAACTTTTCAAAGCGACTTCATTACTCTTGTCCGGAGCCATGAAACTGTAGGGATACCAGGTATTTGCCTCAGCCTGAGGTGCAATTAGCGCAAACTCATCCAAATTCAAATATTCCTTCAATCCAAGGATACTCGAAGAACTGGCTCCACGTCCGTGGATCAGGATAGCAGCTTTATTTGCCTGCTGAAGACTTTTTCCTTCCTTGCGTAGCTCAGGCATATTTAGAAGGGTTTAAGGCAACTGGAGTCAAACTCTTTTCAATCCTTTCCCGTGCAGGCTCAGCCCATTCCGGAAGCTTGATCAATTCACCCAAATGCGCCTCATCCTCATCAATGGCAAATCCAGGTTCGTCAGTGGCAATTTCAAATAGGACTCCTCCTGGCTCTCTGAAATAGATGGATTTGAAGTAATTTCTATCCTTCACCTCAGTAACCATATATCCATGCTTCATAAGCAAATGCTGAACCTCCAACTGGCTCTCTGTATTGGCCGTCCGGAAGGCAATATGGTGCACAGTTCCGGCACTTTGCATCCCGCGCTGTCCTGTTTTATCCAGTACAATATCCACGATATCACCGGGTTTCCCTTCTGTACCATATCTGAACCTACCTTGTTCCTCTCCAATAAAATGGTAATCCATGTGTTGAGTTAGAAGCTTCTCGGTGAGTTCTTTAGCCCGGAGATTCAGGGTTGCCCCATAAAATCCCCGAATGGAATGTTCAAAAGGAATATGGCCATAGATCCAGCCCTTTCTATCATCCCGGTCATTGGCAACCAACTCGATCCCCATTCCATCATGGTCTTCAAATCGGATGAGTTGCTCTCCAAATCGGGTCAATACATCCGAAACAGGAATACCGAATTTCTTCAAGCGACCTATCCAATAATCCAAGGAAGTAGCAGGAATAGAAAAAGCGGTATAGGTCAATTCACCCGAACCTTTGACTCCCTTTCTTGCCCCTGTAAAAGGAAAGGTTGTAAATACAGTCCCCGGGCTTCCAAACTCATCCCCAAAATAGAAATGATAGACATCCGGAGCATCAAAATTGATAGTCTTCTTGACCAACCTCAAACCCAAAACTCCAGTATAGAAATCAATATTGGCTTGGGGATTCCCGGCTATGGCCGTGATATGATGAATTCCTGTGATTAATGGTTTCATGGTTTTCCTTTCTTCTTTGTAATAAAAAAAGCTGCCTTTCGGCAGCTTTCAACTTATTTATGCAGTTGCTTCTGCCTCTTCTTCTACAGCCTGCTTAACCAACTGAACGTTGAGCAAGAGTCTTACCTGGTCACTGACTACCACGCTACCCGCTTCAGTCACTGCAGACCAAGCCAAGCCGTAATCTTTTCTGTTCACCTTACCGGAAATTTCAAAACCAGCCTTGGTCTGTCCGAAAGGATCCCCTACAACTCCCCCAAACTCCAGGTCCAATTCCACAGTCTTGGTAGTAGCTCTCATGGTAAGTTCACCAATCAATTTATATTCTCCTCCAATATTTGAAATTTTTCCTTCAAAGGTCAATTTAGGATGATTGGCTGCATCAAAGAAATCCGCAGATTTCAAGTGATTGTCACGGTCTGATTGATTGGTATCAATGCTGTCGATATCTGCCGTAAAACCCACGGTTGCTCCATCAAAATCCTCTGAAGAGCTTTCTGCATAGCCTTCGAATTTTTTGAAATAACCGGTCACTGTAGAAATCACCAAGTGCTTTACTTTGAAAGATACCTCAGAGTGAGTAGGGTCGATAATCCATTTTGCAGTTTTCATAATTGTTTGTTTTGTTATGTGTTTATTTAAATTGTTTTGACATTAATTGTATATACATTTATTAGAGCAAATTTTTTAACCCCTCAGTTTATCGAGAAGATTGTTCATTTGAATCACCTCCTCCTCTGATAAATGGAGGATAGTTTTGTTTGATTCCTCCACTTGTGCTTCCAGCATTTTCAGGAGATCCAGTCCTTTCTCCGTAATCAGAATATCAACTTGTCTACGGTCATTGGGACACTCTTCCCTATTGACCAATCCCTTCGTCTTCAGCTTCTCAACCAGACGGCTGGCATTGGACATTTTATTGAGCATTCTGTCCTGAATTGAAGAGACTGTAGTCGGCACCCCACTTTGTCCTCTCAGGATTCTCAAGACATTGTACTGTTCGGGAGAAATATCATGAGGCTTCAGGAGATTATTCTGAGCCGTCACCAAATAGCTGTGCGTGTAAAGTAAATTCACGATCAACTTATTGTAAGGGCTTTTGAACTCCTTTTGCCGGATCGCATCTTCTATTCTTCCCATTTTGTGTAAATGTATTTAATGTATATACATGTAAAGTTAAGAAAAGGTTTCACACGACCAAAAAAAAATTAACACTTCTATTAAAATCCTGATTTAATTGCATTTAAAGCCCTTTTTAATTTAAAAAGACTTTCAACCTTCTCTTGTCTGAATCTATAAACTACAAAAAAAGAGAGAAAGGAAATCCATCCTTTCTCTCTCATTTTAAATCAGTTTTAGAAGTTATTCCCAATCCAAGCCAGGCTGATGGTTTTGGGCATTTTCTTCAGCCTTTGCCTTTTCCACCATGGCCCTCACATCTTCAAGAAGCTGCTTGGCATCATAAACGATCCCATCCTTCACAGTATATTTCACCCCACCGACACGGATCGGTTGATTGTTTTCATCGATCCGGATTGAACCTGTTCCATAAAGGACCTTCAAGTTCTGGAGAGGGTTTTCCTCCACGATGACAAAATCAGCAAGTTTCCCAACTTCAACGGTTCCGATTTGTTTGTCCATCCCAAGGGACTGTGCTCCATACATAGTTGCAGACCGAATCACTTCCAGAGGATGGAACCCTGCCTCACGAAGCAATTCCAGTTCCCGGATATAGGCAAATCCGTAGAGCTGATAAATAAAACCGGAATCAGAGCCTGCGGTCACCCGTCCTCCTCTGTTCTTGTATTCATTTACAAAGGTCATCCACAAACGGTAATTTTCCTTCCATTGGGTCTCCTCTTCTGTAGTCCAGTCAAACCAATAAGAACCATGGGACTGACGACTAGGCGCATAAAATCTCCACAAAGAAGGAAGTGTATACGTAGCATGCCACTCTGCAGTCCGTGCTCTCATCAAGTCCCTATTTGCCTCGTAAATATTAAAGGTAGGATCTAAGGTGAAATCCAACTCCAAAAGTTCATTCATCACCTTGTTCCAGTGTTCAGAATAAGGGGCAGCAGCCTGTTTCCAAAGTTTTCCAGCTTCCCCAAATCGGTGCTGCTCATTTTGATAATTGTAATCCAAACGGAAATCCTGAATGGTGCGGTTTTCGAACAAGGCCTCAGGCAATCCATACCAGTGTTCCATAGAGGTCAAACCTGCTCTTGCCGAATTGAGTACATTCCATCGGGCAACATCCAATTGTTGATGGTGCATGGCAGACCGCAGTCCTATTCTTTTGTTTTCGGAAATTGCGGCTTCCATCACATCAGGCTTCGCTCCGAAGAACTTGATCCCGTCCGCTCCTTTTGCCTTGTTTTCATTGACCCATGCCTTGGCTTGCTCTGCATTGGTGATTGGGGATTTAGCCCCTTGTCCAAAGGCTGTATATGCCAAAATTCGAGGAGCAGTGATTTCATTAGCAGCAGATCGTTTTTTCTCAGAAAGCACCCAGTCCAGTCCATTCCCTGCGGAAGGATCCCTAATGGTAGTTACACCATGGGCCATCCAAAGTTTATAGACATATTCTGCTGGAGTACCCTGCCCGGTTCCTCCTATATGTGCGTGAGCATCCACAAAACCCGGCAACAAGTAATGCCCCTCCGCATCCAATACTTTGGTCTTTTCATCAGCTTTGGGCCGACGGTTTTCATTGATGGGCAATCCAGGATAACCAACGACCTGAATCTGGGCGATCTTGTTTTTCTCTACAACAATATCAACAGGACCAATGGGAGGTGCCCCTGTTCCGTCAACTAATACAACTCCCCGAATAATCAAACGGTCATAAGGACCATCTCCCTCTCCCCTATCCGGCGCAGGGCTTATTTGAGAAAAGGATATGGAAGAGTAGAACAAACAGCAGAGCGCAAGTAGAAGCGTTTTTTTCAACATATACATGATGGTTTATTGGTCAATAAGTTAGAAGAAAAAGGCAAATCAAAAAACCTGAATAGGATGAGCAGAAAAAGAAAAAGCCCCGGAAAAATCTCCGAGGCTTATAAAAGGTTCTTTTTAGTCTTATAAATCCTGGAATTTTTCCATGATATCTTCAGAGATCCCTGTAAAGGAATAACCACCGTCATGAAAAAGATTTTGCATGGTCACCATTCTGGTCAGGTCGGAGAACATCGTCACGATATAATCCGCACAAGCTTCCGCAGATGCATTTCCAAGAGGAGAAAGTGCCTCAGCAAAATTGAAGAATGAGTCAAATCCTCCAATACCGGTACCTGCTGTGGTTTTGGTTGGAGACTGGGAAATAGTATTTACCCGAACTTTCTTCAGTTTACCAAACCGGTAGCCATATCCTCTGGCAATGCTCTCAAGCAAGGCTTTAGCATCCGCCATATCGGTATAGAATGGATAAACCCTTTGAGCTGCGATATAAGAAAGTCCAAGGATAGATCCCCACTCATTCATCACATCCTGCTTTTCTGCAACATGCATCATCTTGTGGAATGAGATGGCGGACACATCATAGGACTTCATAGCCCAGTCGTAGTTCAGATCACCATAGGATCTTCCTTTTCGGATGTTGGGAGACATACCAATGGAATGAAGCAGGAAATCGAAATTGCCTCCGAGGAATTCTTTGGCCTCTGCATATAGCTTCTCAATATCCTCAACTACTGTGGCGTCAGCAGGGATTACGATGGTATTGCACTCCTGGGCCAGTTCGTTGATTGCGCCCATACGCATAGCAATCGGTGCATTGGTTAATACAAAGCGAGCACCTTGCTCTTTTGCTTTGATGGCTGTTTTCCAAGCAATGGAATTTTCGTCGAGAGCACCTGTAATGATACCCACTTTTCCTTTCAGCAAATTTTCTGGCATATAGCTAGGGGGTTGATGTCAAAATAATGGGGTAAAAATAGGTATTTTTTGGGATTACCCGGCCTAATTGAGCAACAGCTCTTTTGCACTTTCCACAGCAGAGGCAGATGGATTGGATCCAGCAATCATTTTGGCTAGTTCCTGAACCCTTTCTTCCTCACTCAACAATTTTATTTTACTGATTGTCTTTTCGGAAGTATTGTCCTTAAACACAAAATAATGGAAGTCTCCTTTGGCTGCTACCTGAGGCAAATGAGTGATACAAATCACCTGATGTCTTCCCGAAATCTCTTTCATCATTCTCACCATCTGCAAAGCAACTTCCCCGGAAATCCCAGTATCGATTTCATCAAAAATCAAGGTAGGTAGAGCCATTTTGTCGGCCATCAGGTATTTAATTGCGAACAACAATCTGGAAAACTCTCCTCCTGAAGCCACTTTTTTCAGGGCCTGCGGAACACTTCCTTTATTGGCGGAAAACAGCAACTCAATAAGGTCCATCCCTCTATTTCCTGGATTGGAGAATTGGTGCTCAATCTTTATCCTGGCATTTTCCATACCAAGACCTGCCAGTAATCCTTGAAGCTCTTTTTCAAAAGTACCAAAACAGGCCTTACGCTTCTCACTCAGCAGTTTCCCGCTTTTGGTCATCGCTGTTTCCGCCAGCTTCATCTCGTTCTCAGCTTTTTCAAGACTTTCATCTAAATTCTGAAACTGAAAAACCTTGTCTGCCAACTGACGCTCTAATTCCATCAGCTCTTCGACGGATTGCACACCATGTTTTTTCTGAAGCTGGTAGATTTTGCTCAACCTGTCTCTGATTTCATCCAACTTTTCGAAATCCACCTCCACTTTGGATTCTTCATCTCCCAAAGTGTCTACGATGTCCTTCAGCTCCACGAAGACTTCCTGAAAACGAGTTCGAAGATTTCCAAACTTGTGCGCAAGACGCTCGAGGGCCTGCATGCTTTGCTGAATTTGTCCCAGTCCATTGATCACACCGAACTGTTCATCCTGAAATAAGGACAACATTTCATTGATCTTCAACTTGATTTCTTCAGCATTCTCCAGAACCTCTTGAGAGGACTCAAGTTCATCTTGCTCTCCTGCCACAAGAGATAGACTACTTAATTCATCCAGTTGAAACTGGTTGAAATCAGCTTCCTTTTGCAGCTCGGAGGCTTTCAATTTCAGTTCCTCAAATACTCTTTTTGCAGTTCTGAAGGCATGATAGTCATGCTGATATTGTACCAACTCCCCCGAAGTCCTGGCAAAGGCATCAATCAAACCCAGCTGGTAATTTCCATCTCCCAACTGTAGGGTATCATGCTGGGAGTGCACGTCCATCAATTTGGCACCTAATATTTTTAGGTTATCCAGCAAAACGGGGGTATCATTTACAAAGGAGCGGGATTTTCCACTGGGACTTATTTCCCTTCGGATGATGCAGATTGGATCAAAATCCAATTCCTGCTCCTCAAAAAATGCTTCCAATCCATAACAACCAATTTCAAATATGCCCTCAATAATACACTTCTTATCCTGATGAAGCAGGACTTTAGTGTCAGCACGATTTCCCAAGAGAAGACCTACCGCACCGAGCATAATGGACTTCCCCGCACCCGTCTCCCCCGTAATCATACTCAGGGCTGGACTTGGCTGCATGTGCAGTTGATCAATCAATGCATAATTGGAGATGCTTAGTGACTTGAGCATAGTGGAAGTTGATCTATGACAAAGCTAAAAAAATCAGGCTTAGCTTTTCAACAGCTCATTGTACTTTCTGGCATTATTCGGATCGACTTTCAATAAAAGTTCCACAGCCTCTGTCCGGATTTCGATAGGAGCGTTTTTCAACACCTGAGCGATTTCGTCTCCTTTTGCATCCATAAATGAGATAGTCAGAATTCCATTGGGCTGGGTGTCATTTGCTTTTGATACAATCCTGATGGCCTCCAGGATGTTCTGATAAGCCTGATCCGGCTGGACCTGAAGTATGTCCAAACCCTGCCGGTGGTACAGGTAATAGGCTTCCCTGATGGCCGAGAACACTGAGGAGGTATAAATGTCATTGATCAACCAGTAGCGGTTTCTTCGGTCTGAGGTGCTCTGTACCCAGCCATTTCTTCCGGACTGTTGGGCATTGTTGACGATGTCATTGGCAACTGCAAAAAAGCTATCTCCACCCTGATCCTCAAAGGTATCATAATCAAGGCCCAGGGCTATATTGGCGTAAAAAGCCAGAAGTGAACTGATATTGTTCAGAAACGTGAAACGGTTGAACTCCAGAGGTTGGGATTCTATGTATTCAAAATTCCAATTTCGATCTGCAAAATTAAAAACCAGAGACTCATAATCTGTCCCATACACCGGACGGACAGTCTGAACCTGAACAGTCGCAGAATAAATCCCAACTTGGGGGACGTCATTGATAGTGATCAGCAAATTCCCTTTTATTCTTTCCTCAGGTTTGAATTCATCCTGAGTCCAGGAGCGTCCATTTAAAAACTGTTCGAAACTGGTCTTCATTTGGTTGAAAACCTCCGTGTTTTGGATCCTGGCCCTGTCACTGTTAATAATTACTGTGAAATTGAGCTCCTGTGAAAAAACCACTCCTGTCAGAAAAACCAGAAATAGGGTTGTTAGTCCTTTCTTCATAGACTTAAAAATAAGGATTAATTCAAGCTCACACCCAAACCGGAGCTTTTTTGATTTCATCTAAAATCAGATTTGCAATTTCCTCTTTGGGAGCTGTAGTAGAACTTACAGAGGTTCCGTTTCTATGGAAAATATGGACCCGGTTAGTATCTACCTGAAAACCCGCTCCACTTTCCTTCATGGAATTTAAAACAACCAAGTCCAGATTTTTCTTTTCCAGCTTGCTCTGGGCATTTTGAACTTCATTCTCAGTCTCTAGAGCAAAGCCTACATGCAATTGATGCGGCTTTTTAATTTTTCCCAATGAGAAAGCGATATCCACGTTCTTCTTCAGATGAATAGTCAGCTCATCCTCACTTTTTTTAATTTTCTCTGTGGCCGGTTCGGCAGGAGCATAATCAGCCACAGCCGCCGCAAAGACACACAAATCCATTTTGGAATGAAGGGAGGAGGCTGCATCAAACATTTCCTGAGCAGAACGAACATTGATCCAGTGAAATTGTCCTTGGTCAACTGAAAGTGCTATAGGTCCAGAAACAACATAGACTTCCGCACCCCTTTCTTTAAAAGCATTGGCTAAAGACAATCCCATTTTCCCACTGGAATGGTTACTGATAAAACGCACAGGATCTATGGCTTCCTGAGTGGGCCCCATGGTGATCAGTACTTTTTTACCTAAAAAATCCCTCTTGGGAGAGAAAAAGGCATCTAATCTTTCAATTATATGCTCGGGCTCCATCATTCTACCCTGGCCAGAAAGACCACTGGCAAGTTCTCCGCTTTCAGCATCTAGAATATGGTTCCCAAAGGACTGGAGTTTTTTCAGGTTTTCCCGGACGGCAGGATGCTGGTACATATCTAGGTCCATTGCCGGAGCCAACATCACTGGGCATCTCGCAGAGAGATAGGTCGCGGTGAGTAAATTATCGCAGAGTCCATGGGCAAATTTCGCAAGGGTATTTGCACTGGCAGGAGCCACCAAAAATAAATCTCCCCAAAGCCCCAATTCGACGTGATTGTTCCATTCTCCGGTTTCGTCTTTTTGAAACTGGTGCAGAACAGGACGTTTGGAAAGCGTTGAAAGGGTCAGAGGGGTTATAAAATCAAGAGCAGAAGTGCTCATGACAATTTGCACTTCTGCTCCGGACTTGATCAATAATCGGGTAAGGTGCGCAGCTTTATAGGCAGCAATACTACCTGTCACGCCCAAAATAATTCGCTTACCCTTGAGGCTCATTTTTATTGCTGGCCTTCTTCCTGCTCAGGGTATCTAAAGAATACTTTACCCTCCATAAACTCTTCCATGGCAAGAGTGGAAGGCTTAGGCATTCTTTCGTAAAACTTAGAAATCTCGATTTGCTCTTTGTTTTCAAAAACCTCCTCAAGGTTATCCACAGTAGATGCGAACTCGGAAAGCTTGTTGTTCAATTCTTCCTTCAAATTGGAAGAAATCTGCTTGGCCCGCTGACCTACGATATGAAGAGACTCATAAATATTGCCAGTCTTATCTGCAATTTTGTCTAGGTCACGTGTTACGATAGATGGATTTGTAGCCATTATATTTAGAGATTTGTTTCTGGTTTAATTTTTTTCTGCTGGGGCCAATGCTTTTGCCTGTTCGGCTTTGAGAGCTTCGGCCTGATCCGCATATTCTTTTTTCAATTTGAGATGGGATTCCAATTCCTCTCTGGTTTCCTCCTCAAAATGCTTCACTTCAGGGGTATATTTACTATTAGGATATTTTCTATAGAAAGAAGCCGCAAAGCCTAATGCTTCATTCAATCGCTCTTCCTTCTTCGAAAAAATACTGTTTTCTGCATATCCTGCCCCCACTTCTACTAGTTTGTAGGCAAGTTCTTCGTTGTATTTACTTTCAGGATAGTCTTTTGCGAAATTCTGGAAATTGATGATGCAAGCACGAAGAAAATCTCCCGGGAAAAGCCCGTCCTTCAATCGGTAATACATGGAAGCCTCCTGATATGCTTTTTCCTCAAATCTTCCCTCCAAGTCATTTAGCATTTCCATAGCCCTCTCATAGCTTGCCGAACCCGGAAATCGAGTCACAAACTGCTGAATTGCTGAAACGGCTTCCTTACTGCTCTGTTGATCCAAGTTATAGTCAGGAGCATCAAGATACAGGGAGTAAGCGTGCATGAAAAGCGCTTCCTCGGCCAAAGGGCTTCGGTTGTAGGTTCTGTAGAAGGTATTGAAGTATCCTGCAGACTCTATGTAACGCTTGGTTTTGAAATGACTGTTGGCATAATTGTAATCCGCCAATTCCGCTTTTTCACTCCCCCTAATTACAGGCAACACTTTATCATAGAGGATAATCGCCTTGTTATACTCTCCCTTCTGATAATAATCATTGGCGCCATTGTAAAGCTCTTCCCAGTTGGTACTTTTTTCCAACTTGGTAAAAGGCCCACAGGAGCTGATAAGGACGATAAACAGAAGAAAATAAAGTAATTGTACGCGCATGTTCATTTTCAAGACCGCAAATATACGGGATAATAATTGGGATTCAAATGTTAAGGATTGAGGCGATTGGCTTACTTTTTCACAACGAGCTTCTTGGTGACAATATTTTTGTTGTCAACAAACAAAGTGTAGAAATAAACCCCTGGTTTAAAATCAGAGACATTGATAACTAGACTAGATCGGTCTTCGTCCAGTTCGTATTCCCCAACCGGATTTCCAATAAAGCTATTGATGGCGATTTTAGCCTTTACCTGTCGGTTTTTAATTTTATAATCTAGTTGCGCCACCCGATTACTTGGATTAGGATACACATCACTTAATATCAAATCTTCGTAATCAAAATCGTCTACGGACGCATTGGGATTAGCTACATCATACCGGACTTCTACTACAAATGCATCCCGGATATTTTCCTGATTCACAAAAACCAGATCAAAACTCCCCTTAGTCTCTGCTATACCCATCCCAAAATCCAGATACAGATCCGTAATCACTTCTCCGGGAAGAAGGGTGAACTTGATTTTGGCCAAATCCCTCTTCGCATCAAAACACTGCTCCCCAATACAAATCTTCATATCCTGGGAGGACCCAATATTTCCGCTGAGATTCTTGAGAAAAAAGGTTTTGGTTTGATTGGATTCGTTTTGAAGCAAGATTGTCTTGCGCTGAGAAGTTCCTATATCACCATTGAACTCCAATCCTTCGCTCAACACACGTACCTGCTGTGCTTCCGAGAAAAACGGAAACACAAGCATCAGCCATGTGAAAAATTTGAGAAAGGTCTTCATGTAAAGTTCTGTCTATAAGCTCCCAGTTTGTTAAAACTCAAATCAATATACGCACAAAAATACGCCAAGGGTAGTGCTTTAGAGAAAAATTACGGTTAATTGTTGTTAACCCTTTTAAAATTTTTTCCTTGGTTCAGCGTTTACGCAAAATCAGTTCTTTTTCAAGGGGACCAACAGCCTTTTTTCAGGTATGAAACCTCCTCTTTCGAGGGATTTTCGGATATCCTCATCCGAAGGCATCAAAATTTTCACATCGGGTATTTCAAAAAGATTTTCCCCATTCGGATCAATTTCTTCGGGCTTTCTCCATGCATTAATCAGCTCCATATCAGGCCTTTCCTCTATTCTCCATCTGAATCCTTCCAATCTAGAGTCCTTTTCTTCAAGTTTCTGGATAGGAATAAATCTACCATCAGGCCTTACCCCATAAGTGACCCTTCGTATGGCTCCTTCCCTAAACACCATCTTGATAGTAGCACTCAACGTAGAATTGATTCCCTGAGTAAGAGTGTCTGACTCCAAGGCATAATACAAAGACTCCCCATTACCCTCAATTTCCAACCTGCTAATCTCTCCATCTTTGAAATACCCAGTCATCTCCCTCCCCTTCATCTGGTTGAAATTACTCAAAGTATCTGTAGTGATGGCAAAAGAATTATCCTTCATAAAAACATGGTCAAGCTCCTCATTTTGGATATAAAATACCATGCTGTCAGCAGATATCTGACTTTTATCGTTCCAAATTACAGGATCCTGAAACAGCTGAATGGTAGAATCGGCATAATTGTAAACCAAAGAATCTGCCACTCCTGCAAGATCGCTTTTGATCAATCGGATGGAATTAAAAGCGAGAAGGTATTTTGCAGAATCCGCCTCACTGTCTTGGGAGATCAGTGTATCTGCAGCCATATACAAAGTATCGCTTTCAAAATACTTCCTCACAAGAGCTTTTCCATAGACTTCACTGTATCCCCGCTCTTCCCAATACTTACCCACATCACCGAAAACCTCCACTTGTCTTTCCTTATTTAGAACGCGCACGTTTTCCTTCCCTTCGTAGTACCCTTCCAATTCTTTGTAAAAGAGCTCATCAGCTTTCACTCTACTGTTTTCTGTCTCCACTACCCCGTCGTAAAAACGAAACTGCTTTGCCTGGGTATCATAAAAGCTGCCTTCTTGGGCATCCAGAGTATTTCCTTCCTTGGAAATCAAATTGGTCAAACCCTTGGTTTCTGCCGTTTTTGGAACAGTCAAATACACCAGATAATTGGTTTTCATGGTGTAATCCGGATTGACCAACACTACATCCTCCGTGAAAGTAATTCGCTCCAAATTCGTTTCATACCTTCCCCGCTCGCTGGTAAGCACATTGACAGAATCGACCACCTTTCCGGAGTTGAAGTAAGTGGCCACATTTGAGACTCTGTCGTAGTCAAGAAATTCCGTGTAAAGTGTAGTCTCCTCATTCGAAAAAACAACCTGCGTTCTCAGTTTGGCTATTTTGGTGGTTCCGTCGTACTCGGCATAAGCACTCCTGGTTTTAACAGGGTCCTCCAAATCTTCAATGCGCACATTCCCGAAAAGCCTGGCCATATTCTCATTCCTGAAAAAATAGGCCGAATCACAGTAAATCAGAGAGGACTGGTTTTTCATTCTCACTGAACCTATCAATCGCTCGAAACCATTGGCTCCACGAAGCACATCCGCAGCCAAAATCTCTAGGGTGTTGCCCTGTGCTCTGGACTCAAAAGCCCAAAGGTTCAAAAAGAGGAGTAGTACAAGGACGTATGAAGGAAATTTCATCTCAGGATCTAAGTGGGCAAAATTAGTAGAAAAAGCTATTTTTGATCAATGATCGAAGCTTTTCTCAACCATATACGCCAAAAGTCCCTTCTGGATTCGAACAGCACCTATCTATTGGCATGCAGCGGGGGCATGGACAGCATGGTTTTGGCCAATTTATTAGTGAGTGCCGAGATCCGGTTTGAAATCGCCCACGTCAATTTTCACCTAAGGGGAAATGAAAGTGAAGGTGACGAATCCTTTGTAAAAGAATGGGCCAAAAGCCATGGAATCACTTTCCATGTACTCCATGCACAAGCAGAGGAAGTGGCCAAAAACAACAAAATTTCCATTCAGATGGCGGCCCGTGAAATCCGCTATGACTGGTTTGAAAAACTACGGCTCGAGCGAAATCTGAAAGGAATTCTTTTGGCCCATCATGAAGACGACCAAATAGAAACTATTTTCCTGAATCTCCTAAGGGTCACCGGAATTGACGGAATCAACGGTATGTCTGCCAAAAAAGGCTGGCTGATTCGCCCCCTTCTGCCTTTTTCAAGAAGGCAACTGGAGATCTTTGCCGGGGAAGCCCAACTGCAATGGAGAGAGGACAGCTCCAACAAAAAAACTGAATACAAACGAAACAAACTCCGGCTGGATGTTTTACCGGTTCTTTTTGACAGTGCTGAAAATGCCCGGGAAAATCTTTTGAACAGCTTTGAGAAAATCAGTGAAACCGGCAAAGCTTTTAATGGACTATTGGAATCATGGAAAAAGACACATTTGAGAACTGAAGATGAATTCCAGTTCCTTTCAAGCCGTGAAATCATCGGCATGGCAGGGGCTCCCTCTATTCTGTTCTTCTGGCTGAGACCCTATGGTTTCAATGCAGACCAGGCAAAGGAAATCCTGAAAGCTATCCATTCCTCTGAATCCGGAAAAATGTTTGAAAGCCCCAGCCATTTGCTCAATGTAGACCGTGAAGAGTTGATACTCATGCCCCGAAAAGAAAACTTTGAGCCAATTCTAATTGAAAAAGACGACATAGTCCTTCAAATCCCGGAAGGGGATTATGACCTACTGAAACTTGAACAAATCACTAAAATCGACTCCCATAAAGAAAACGCCATGCTAGATCTGGACAAGATAGACTTTCCTCTGGAACTCAGGACTTGGCAATTGGGGGACCGCTTTGTTCCATTGGGAATGAAACACAGTAAGAAAATCTCAGACTTTTTGATAGATTTGAAAGTACCCTTGGCCAAAAAACAGTCCCTGAAAGTACTGGTTTCCAAAGGGGAGATTGTATGGGTCTTGGGTTATCGAATTGCAGACTGGGCAAAATACAGTGAGGCAACCCGGAAGATTCTTTACTTTAAAAAAAGAAACTAATGCGCAATCCTTTTTCCAAAACCTACACAGAAGAAGAACAGGACATGTTTGACTTTCTGCGTACCATCAAATTTTTTGAGAGACTCCGAAACAAGGAAATGGCCAGATTTCTGCCTACAATCCACCACCGAAAATACAACCGGGACGAGGTGGTGTTTTTCAGTAAGGATCCCAGTCAGGCGTTATATCTACTCAAAAAAGGCCAGGTGATCCTGACCATTGATATCAAGGACAATTTTGAAACAATTTTGGAAATAAACCGCGGGGAGGCATTCGGGGAAAACTGCCTGCTGGAAAACAGCAAAAGGACTTACACTGCCATCATCACATCTGATGAAGCAGACCTGATTGTCATCCCTCAGTTTGCTATTCAGGAAATCTTCGAAGGAAATCCTAAAATCAAGGCAAAAATGATGACTTCTCTTGCGGAATATTACAACGAAAACAACCAGCGCCTTTTCCGTTCCTACCGGGAATCCTTTGGCTTTTTCAGTCTTCGGCAAATGTTTGAATGAGATTTGTAAGAAGCCGAATTTGATTTTCATCACAGATCCCTTCCGTTCAAGAAACTATTGGCATTCTGGTTTCGAATACAAGCATTGTTTAATAACTTAGCACCGCTTTTCAAGCCAGTTAAAATTTAAAAAAAAATTCATAAAATCATGAGCAAAGTAACCGTAGTAGGGGCCGGAAATGTGGGTGCAACCTGCGCAGATGTTTTGGCCTATCGCGAAATCGCGGAAGAGATTGTTTTAATAGATATCAAAGAAGGGGTAGCAGAGGGAAAGGCATTAGATATCTGGCAAAAAGCTCCAATCAATCAATACGATAGCCGCACGGTCGGCAGCACTGCTGATTACAGCAAAACTGCCAACTCCGACGTGGTAGTTATCACTTCCGGTCTTCCAAGAAAACCCGGAATGACCCGTGACGACCTGATCGAGACCAATGCTGGGATCGTGAAGTCAGTTACTGAAAATGTGATCAAGTATTCTCCGAACGCAATTATCATTGTCGTTTCCAATCCTTTGGATGTAATGACCTACCAGGCTCATTTGACTTCCAAACTTCCTCGTACCAAGGTAATGGGTATGGCGGGGATCTTGGATACCGCCAGATACAGAGCATTCTTGGCAGAAGAACTGAATGTATCTCCGAAAGAAATTCAAGCTATCCTTATGGGTGGTCATGGTGATACGATGGTTCCACTTCCTCGCTATACAACAGTAGCAGGTATTCCCGTAACTGAGCTGGTTGAAAAAGACAAGCTGGATGCCATCATCGAGAGAACCAAATTTGGTGGCGGTGAATTGGTGAAATTAATGGGTACTTCCGCATGGTATGCTCCAGGATCTGCTGCTGCTCAAATGGTAGAAGCAATCTTGAAAAACCAAAGACGAGTTTTCCCAGTGTGTATCAAGCTTGACGGTGAATATGGAATTGACGATTGCTACTTGGGCGTACCGGTAATTCTCGGTAAAAACGGAATTGAAAAAGTAATCGAACTTGACCTCAACGCAGAGGAAAAAGCTCTTCTCGAAACCTCAAGAGGTCACGTGAAAGAAGTAATGAATGTACTGGACAACTTGTCCAAGTAATTCTTCAAAATAAATTCAGACCTAGGGGACATTGGATAATTTCTTTTGTTTCTTAGGTCTGATTTTTGTTTTTAGGGGAGTCGACCAATATCTGAACTGTGAAAATCTGGAAAAGCTTACTGATTGTTTTATCCCTAGTTTTACTGGCAGTAGCCGGATACTGGACTTATTCCACCTATTACTCTTATAAAAAAATCAACAACCTAGAGCTCATAGGACAGGATGCAGTTTTTGTAATTCAATCAGACCGAGGGGCAGAAACCTGGAATCAATTGGTATCCCACCCCTCTTGGGATATCCTAAATAAACTCCCCGCATTCCAAGAGCTTTCCTCCCAGCTCTCGCTTTTGGACAGCCTTACTGGGAAAACCGGAAAAATCACCCATCTTTTAAGTGAAAAAACATTTACCCTGAGCTATCACCCAACTGGCTCGGAAAGTTTCGACCTGCTATTCACTCTGGAAGCCAATCCCTCTGATGTTCAGGAAATCACTTCGGAAATTGAACAAAAACTGGAAAAAGATGCGCGGCTTGTCCCAAGAACCTACTCAGAGCAACCTATTGTTGAATATTTCGATTCCAACAATAACCGACGTTGGAGCTTTTCCTTTTTGGGAAACATCCTCATCCTTTCAGAATCTTCCTTTTTGATAGAAGAGGCCATCCGCAATTTTATCAATACCGATCAGCCTAGCTTCCCTGAATTATTGGGTTCCAGCTATCAAGGTTCATCCACAGGGGAGCATATTTTTATTTCATCAAAAGGCCTTGGAAACCTACTGAAAGGAACGACAGTGGACTCTGAAAATCAACTGGTCAAGGCCTTGGAGATATTTCAGGCTGTAGCAGAACTGGAACTGAGACTCGATCAAAACGAAATCAGACTGGAAGGCCCGATTCATTTGACAGAGCCTGTCAACTTCACCCCTTCCCTACAGGCCAACCTTGGATTGATTGAAAATGCAATTTCCAACCGGACTCTAGCACTTACCCAGTATAATCTGGAAAGCATTTTTGAAAGCCAAAAATTGATCAATCGGGCATTTCAAAGCAAATCTACCTTAGAAGCCGAGATCCAAAGAACCTTGGTGGACAGGGGGTTTCTGGACAATTTCACCGGGGAACTTTACTTGATGTCCCTGGAATCATTTGGAGGAGCCGAACAAAACCTGGGGTTACTCTGCCGTACTACCAATTCTGAGCAGACTTTTGAAATGCTCCGGGGCTATCTGGAAAGCAATCATGAGGAATTCAGCGATTTTTATCTCGAAAATGAAATCCTGTTTATTCCGGAAGAGGAATTTCCTGCTCACCTGTTTCAGGGCAAGTTCCCGGGATTCAACCAAACCTTTGTCACCAAGTCAGAAGATTTGCTCATCATGACCAATTCCCAAGAGGGGATGAAACTGATCCTTGATGATCTGATCTCTGGAAATACTTGGGGGAAATCCGCCAAAGCACCTCTAGCAAAAAGTGGACTGACCCCTAGTGCAGGTTTCTCAAAATTAATATTGACCGATAAAATCTGGAGTACCTGGACCGGAAAAACGAAGGCTTCCTGGAGCACCTTTCTTCAGAAATACGCCAGTACCTTTTTGGCTTTCCCTTCCCTATCCTTCAGAATCAACCAAATTTCCGGTCAGGCAATCGCAACGCTCTCTCTTCCTTTTGGGGAAGTGGAAATGGACCAAAGCCCTTCCGAAGGAGGAATAAGTCTCAGTGCTGAAAAACGTATAAACTTTGGAACCAGACTTATTTATGGTCCTAAAGCCATTACCAATTACCAGGACAATACGGAAGACCTGATCGTACAGGATGAAAACAACATCCTCTACCTTATCAATTCTGCAGGAGAAGTAGTCTATACAGCCCAATTGTCCGGCCCTGTGATTTCTGATGTCTTTCAGGTGGATTATTACAAAAACGGGAAACTCCAATTGCTGGTAGCCACTTCAGATTACATTTATGGCATTGATCGATTGGGAAACCCACTGCCTGAATACCCATTCAGTCTTCAAGGAGAGAAAATCACCCACCTCAACTTGGTTGATTACAGCAACACCAGGGATTACAGGTATTTCCTCAGCACAGAAAAAGGGAACCTTTATTTACTGGATAAAACCGGAGTCCAACTTGAAGGATGGAATCCTTTGATTCTAGGTGAACGCAGTGTCAGTGCGCCTGCCCATTTCCGCGTCCTCGGCTCCGGAGATTTTATGGGTACCTTAGGGCAAAAAGGAAATTTATATCTATTCAACCGAAGAGGAGAAAAACTTGCGGGATCTCCAATTGACTTGGGAGGGGAGTTTTCCTCCGGGTTGGTTTTTGGTAGGGCTTCAAATTCCAGAGTCTTTCAACTCACAGGAATCACCAAGAGCGGTGAATTCATTAAGGTGAATTTTAACGGAGAGATCACCTATAGAAACCAACTCATGAAGGAGGATCGGGATAGTGAGTTCTACTTGATTTCTGACCAAAAAGAGCTTGATCACTTGATCTTTTTGAGGAATTTCAACCAGATTAAGGTGATAAATCGGGAGGAGCAAGAGCTTTTCACCGCAAGGGTAACTGAAGGGCCTTTAGAATTCCAGTACTTCGATTTCGGATCTGACAAAAAATTCATAGTAATTACAGACCTAACCCAGGAGTTTTCTTACCTCTACGATTTGCAAGGCAACCTGCAAACCCAGCTTCCTATAGAAAGTGCAGGTCCTCTTCAAATCACTTATCAAAACAACTTGGGACAATTCCGAATTCGCTCCATTTCCGGCAATCAATTGCTGGAGTACCAACTCAGCGATTAAGAAAATCCAATGCCTTGGGCATCGTAATCCATTTGGCTACCTTTATGCCATATAAAACACGCTATGCAGAAAAGAATTTTATACAGCTTTGTTTTTTTTCTACTGGTCTCCCTGCCTTCTTTTGGGCAGTTGATCGAGGATGACCCCAAGTCCCAGACCGTCGGGGACCGGCTGAATTTAAGCTCCCCATATCACACCACGCTGACATTTTTCTTCAACCTCCGAGAGGATAATTATCATCCTGAAAAAGCAGCCCAAACGCTCAATATTTCTAAAACAGATCAGGACGAAGCAGAAAAACTAAGTATCAAGCTTAAGCAAATTTTTGAAGGACAGGGAGTGATCGTCCGAACCAGCGAGGTACCAAATCTCAGTGATTTCCAAGATACCACTTCAGGGAATCCGGAATCCGTTTACTTTTTTGACAAGAAAAAATTACCGGGAGTATTTCTGGAAAAAACCGGAAAACAGTGGAAGTTCTCTGCTTTTACGGTTGGACAAATTGACGAGCTCCACAAGCAAACCTACCCTTATGGGACAGCAAAACTGTTGAATTTGCTGCCCAAAATCGGAAATGAGCACTATTTAGGACTCCACTTATGGCAATTGATTGGGATATTCTTGTTGGCTTTTCTGGTCTTTTTGGCCCATCTGATTTTCACCTTTGCAGTGGACAAGGTATTGATTTACCTACTTGGGAAATTCGGTTATCAGCGAATCGGGGAAGAATACCTCCTTCCTGTAGCAAGGGTTACCAGTTTTTACCTGATCGTTTTGATGCTCTCCTTGTTTGCCCCGGTTCTCCAACTCCCTGTGGAAGTATGGGCTTGGATGGTTATCATTTTAAACACACTCAAACCCTTCCTAATCACAGTTATTTTTTACAAGTTGGTTAATATAGTGGCATTCTATTTTGCACGGCTTGCTACCAAAACCGAATCAACCTTAGATGACCAATTGGTCCCCCTGCTCAGGAAAACCCTGAAAGCCTTTGTGGTCATCATCGGTACTCTTTTCATCCTGCGGGATGGCTTGAACCTTGACATTATTCCTTTCCTTACCGGTCTTTCCATTGGTGGTGTGGCAATAGCTTTGGCCGCCCAGGACACCATCAAAAACTTCTTCGGTTCGGTGATGATCTTTATTGATAAGCCTTTCCAGGTAGGAGACTGGATCACATCCGGTGACATTGACGGGACAGTCGAGGAAGTGGGGTTCCGTTCTACAAGAATCAGAACCTTCCGAAACTCCCTGATGTATGTTCCCAATGGAAAAATCGCTGATGCCATTCTGGACAATCATGGGCTAAGGCAATACAGGAGATTTTACACCACACTGACCGTAACTTATGACACCCCTCCACAACTGATCGATGAGTTTGTGAAAGGTCTCAATGAAATTGTTCTTGCGCATCCAAAAACCCGAAAGGATTATTACAACATCTTTTTCAACAACCTGTCTGCCTATAGCCAGGACATCATGTTTTACATATTCTTCGAGGTGCCTACCTGGCCGGAGGAACTGAAAGCCAGACATGAAATATTAATCCAGATCGTCAAATTGGCCAACAGCTTGGGAGTTCGCTTTGCATTCCCTACCCAAACCCTGCACATGGAGTCCTTCCCGGAGAAAAAGGGATTGGTCCCTGAATACAATTCGGATGCAGCTTTCTATCAAAAGAAACTGGGAGAATTTATGCAAAAGGAACTGGGCAAGAAGTCCAACTAACTGGGACAATTCCTATTGGATCATGACCATTTTGGAAACCTTCTTTTCCACTCCATTTTGGTCGAGATAGCGAATGCTCAACTTGTAAGGAATTTGCAAATCCGAAGGCTCGATCGCGGTTTCAGGATTGATTTCATTTCCTATCTGCCAAAGCAAAACAGAGCGGTAATCAGGCTCCTTAACCCCATGATTCACCCTTTCCCCAAGTTGCTCTCGAAATTGGATAAAAGGGTGAACACCTGAATAGTTTTCATAAAGGACCTGATCCGGCACCGGATAGAGACCGAAATTATTCTCGTAAGAAGAGAAACTTAAAACCCCTGGATAGGAGCGGTCATTCAGATAAAACTCTCGATTGAGCACTTCCACCTTTTTGAAAAACTTGGGGTTGAAATTGATCAACATATCTGAATCAAACACCGGAAGGGCATCCACCATCATCAGCGGGTTCTCATCAAACATCGCATCCGCAGGCACATTCAATATTCTGAATTCTTTGCGTTTGTCCCGACGGCGAATCACCACACCGGTGATATACTCCCTAGTCACTGTTTCCACCGTCTCAAAACGGGTATAATCATCTAAATTATACACCTGATCAGCCACAAAACCTGTCACAACCGGAACCGAATCATTCCTATATTCCTGAGAGAAATACGGCTCCAAAGCAGAGGCAATTTTCAATTGACTGAGAAAAGGGGAATCTTCTGGACTAATCACCAATTCAGGAAACTGAAATCCTTGCTTAAAGGAAGTTCGAGGAGCAGGGCTCTGCAATTCCAAATCAGGAATCCCATCTCCATCCTCCACCTGGATCAACAAATGATCCCAATGTCTAAAGCCTCCCATGTCAAAATAAAGATTTCCCGACTCATCCGGCTTGTCTGTAAACAATGCCGATTGCTGCCCATGAACTGATAAAAAATAGGTCTGGGTAGTATCCGGGTTTTCCGCATTGATTCTGGCATGAACAATAGGTCCAAAAAGCTCGGGAAGCAATACTCTTGGGCTTATTCCTTCATATAAAGACTCGGACAGTAATACCTCTTCCTCAGCCTCCAAGTAGGGATTCTCAACTGAAAGAGACACTTCCAGAATTTTCTCTTTAGGGATATTTCCAAAGACATTGAGTAGGGTGGATAAGGAAGGAGAACCAGCTTTTGGAAGTGCAAATGCTTCTTCCATAGCTTGAGCATTCAAAGAGGACGCCTTTTGGGTATCGGATTGGGGTGGCAATTTGGGATTGAGCACGGTTACAAATCGCTGTTTCAATCCTTCATTCAAATCCAGGTAGGGAGAAATTCTGGTAAATACCCGAAGCAGGTAATTTCCTGAGGGAATTCTTTCATTCAATTCCAGGAAATTCAGGGTTTGCCCATCCTCTTCCAAAGGCATTTTAGCCAAGACCCAGCTGCGGTTATCCTTATCCAGGAGTTCGGCATACAAAACCTTGGATTCCGCCGGATCTCCGTCATAGCTCACTGAAGCATCAATCCAGATTTTTTCATCCGTGAAAAAAATGCTTTTCGGAATAGTGAATGTTACCTTCTCGGTTTTCTCCTGTGCGTAAAGTACTGTAGAGGCAAAGGATAGAAAAGCCCCAAATAAGAAAATCAATCGTTTCATGTTTTTCATATCAATCCTCCCAAAAATCAGGTCTTTGTCGATCTGCATACAAAGTACAGTCTACACATCTTCTGGGAGCAGAATTATAGCCTATGATAGCGAAACCCTGTAAAATCGGGACCACTGGCAGAACAGCTCCTGTGGTGTACACGTTTTTGTAATTGCTAATAGAAGAGGGGTTGGCAAAAACGGTATCGGCAGAAACAAAACAATCGTCAAATTGATCATCGGTACTGACCCAAGGCAGAATATCCTCCCGGTCAATGTAAACTCGTTGTTGCCTAACCACTCCCAGACTGACCTGGCCTATCACAGGTCTGTCAGGATCAGCCTCCATATGGATGTTTCCCCGAATGATGGAAGGCAAGGGGCTGAATATAGAGCCCAAATCGTCAGAATTCCGCTTCAGGGTTTCCCAAAATTCAACATCCTGGGGACCAATGGCTTTTTGTGAAATGAGAATACTATAGCGCTCCATCATTCGCTCATCCCCTTCAGGAATTTGGGTAATGGTTTGCCTGAAAACTACCTGATCCTCAAATCGGGAACTTGTCTCCAAGAGAACGCCCGAATTCCCTACGGATTTGTAGCAAAGGTCAATCCGCTCTTCATCAGTCCTTGGAGTTACATCGTCAATTTCTGGCCGGTAGATATAGGTGGACCGAATTCTCGGTCTGAAAATCCAGGTTTCCTCAAAGGTCCACAGAAAATCATCTGCATCCTGATTGCCCTGGGTATTTACAAAAACCTCAATCCCTTCCTCATCCCTGACATATCCTGCATCCAGGATGGGCGGAGTAACGATGGGCTTCATCGGATCACTGATGTATTTCTCTCCATTACTGAGGAAAATCTCCAGGGTATATTCCAGGTTTTCATCCAAATTCCGGGCAAAGCTATAACGCCCTTCCCCAATTTCCTGAAAAGAATATTGCACACCACCCGGGCCAATCAAACTTATCTGAGCGCCTTTTTCAGGCAATACTTTACTATTGGATGACAAGGGAACTGTTCGGCTAAGACGCAATTCACTTTCCAGACCCTCTGAATCCAAATATCCTTCCACAATCAAAACCCCTGTCTCGGAAGCGTCTAGCTCCGGCTCATATTCTTCCCTACACGAAAGGCTAAGCCAAGCGAGTGAAAAAATCAGAAGTATAGGTAAAATACGTTTCATTAAAATTTGAAATTATAGGTAATGAAAGGAATCTGGTTGGCGAAAATTGAAAGTTGGTATCCTTTCAAAATTCCGTCTTGCGGCACAAAATAAATCGAGTAAGGATTACTTCTTCCCAGCAGGTTGTACACGCCAAGTGACCAAGAGGAATGCGCCGGTTTATTGACCTTATGATTTCCTTCCAGATTAATGGAAAGGTCCAATCTCAGGTAATCAGGTACCCGCTGGGCATTGCGATCCGAAAAGTAAACACGTTCACTCCCCGCATATTCGAATTTAGCAACGGGTAAGGTAATGGGTCTTCCAGTACTGTAATTCCCCGAAAAGGTGGTGTTAAAGCGCTTGCTGATCTCATAATTCAAAATCAGGACAGCATGATGTGGCTGGTCAAAATTACTGGAGTATTCTTTTCCTCGGTTGATCAACTCCTTGCCCTCATCGGGATTGGTCTTGAGTAAGGATCTTGCATAGGTATAGGAAACCGATCCGTTCAATCTTCCCTGACTCTTTTTCAGGTAAAATTCAATCCCGTAAGCTCTTCCATTGGTATTGAGCACATCCTGCTCCACATTGTCATTCAAGATAATGGTTGCCCCGCTTCGGTAATCAAGGAGGTTGCTCATGGTTTTGTAATAGAGCTCAGCGGAAAACTCCAGCTTATTCATGGCCATATTTCTGAAATAACCCAATGCATATTGGATGCCCCGCTGAGGAGCAATAAACTGATCACTGAGTTTCCAGGTATCCGTTGGGGAAATCACCGAGGTATTGCTCAGCAGGTGGATATTCTGCCGCATAGAATTGACCCCTGCCTTCAAAGAGGATTGATTGTTCAGAGAATACCTCGCAGAAAAACGAAACTCAGGGCCATGATAGGTCTTAATGGGCTTTCCACTTTCCTCCGTGGCTTCCCCTGTCACATCCTGCTCGGAATAGCTGGAACCTTCCGGATAGGTGAAGGTAGTCTGTGGTCCCAAATACGTGTAAAGGTTATAACGAAGCCCTCCACTTACTAACCACTGATCATTGATCTCATATTCATCCGAGAAGAAGAGAGAAGTCTCCACGGCCTGCTCCCGCTCCACTTGATCAGGAATCACAATGGACTGGAGACCATAGGGATCTATTTTTCCGGGGTTTAGCCGGATATGATTGAGGTGCAAACCGTAGCGGAACAAATGCTTTTCTCTGAACTCCTGACGGATTTCCCCTTTTAGATAGGTCTGCTCCATCCCAAATCCAAACTGATAAGAGTTCAAGGGATTATCCTCCCCGATAATTTCAAAATCATAAGAATCCCTTCCTATGGTCACGCTTCCTTCAATTTGATCATTGAAGTAATGCCTCCACTTCAGCGCATAGTTTTGGTTTTGATAGCCGTACAGCGTGTCTGGATCGAATCGGAACCCATCATTGGAAAAATAACCTGTAAATTCAAGAGCATCGTTTTCTCCCAATTCATGGCGCAGATTGACATTGATGTCATAGAATGAAGCCCTACTGGCATTGAAATCTGCCCGGTCCTCCAGATAATTCAAGACCCAATCCGAATAGGTGGTCCGAGCTCCTACCAGGAAAGTGGTATGCTCACCTACGGGGCCTTCCACACTCAGACGGCTCGTCAACAAGCCAATCCCACCGGTTCCTCCTACCTTATCGGATCTTCCAAACTTGGGTTTCATATGTAGTACCGAAGACAACCTTCCTCCATAATTAGCCGGAATTCCTGCCTTCAGCAATTCCACTTCCTGCACCATGTCTGAATTGACCGCAGAGAAAAAGCCAAATAAATGGGAAGGATTGAACAAAGTGGATTCCCCAAAAAGAACCAAGTTTTGATCCGCTGCTCCTCCCCTTACATTAAATCCCACACTGGCTTCCCCCACTGTATTGACTCCCGGCAAGACCAAAACGCCTTTCAGCACATCCACTTCACCCAATACAGCGGGAAGCTTTTTCATTTCGGTCATGGTCATGGTCTGAACTCCCATTTCAGGCCGGGTGATATTGGAAATAGCCCCGGAATTGACCACTACCTCACTCAGTGAAAAAATGCTTTCACCTACAGCCATGTCCAAATTGCCATCTCCTCTCAGATCAATCAGGCGCTGCTCTATATAGCCTCCCAGATTTTGGATGTAAATGGTATGTCTTCCCAAAGGTAATTCAATGGAATACCTCCCCTGATTGTCCGTCACGGATTGCTTGTAATTTATTTTCTCAAAAACAATAGCGCCTGAGATCACCTCTTCATTTTCTAGACTACTGACTGTTCCGGACAATACCGCCGTGGTTTTCCCCGGCACGGGACTTCCAATCAGAAAGCGGTTGTTCCGCACAAAGGCTTCATCCACCTCCGAAGAAAGCCTTTGTCTTTCCTGATTCACATTTTTAAAAAATGCATCTGATAAGTTGACATCCAGCTTTTTTCCCTTGGAAATAAATACCGAATAATTCGAGCCGAAAGAAAAATACAAGTCCTTATCCTTCAGGATCGTGCTGAGCAGATCATCCAGAGAACTTTTTTCTGCCTGAAGGCTGACCATGACATCCGAAATATCCCCCTCCCGGTAATAAAAGCGATACGGGGTATCCTCCTCCACCAATTCCATAAATCGCTTGAAAGTGACCCCGGGGAAAAATCCGCTGATCTCGGTTCCTTTTTCCGTCTGGGCCAGCAGTTGGGAAAAGGAAAGAAACAAGGCGACGCAAATGAATAGAACCTTCCTCATTGTGCGGATTGGGTTAAAAATTCCTCTGCAAAATCCACCGCTTCCAACAAATATTTATCAGGGTCGCCCTTAAATCGTAGGCCCATGGCTTTCATTTTCTTCTTTAAAATCTTCTTTTCCAAACCCAAAATCGGCGCTACCTGATAGGCCTTGGAGATGGAATAAAACTGCCCTTCTTTCCAAAGAAACCTTGCTTCTTTTTCAATAAACTCATCCGTAAACCTTCCCACTTCCTGTTTGGCCTTGGTGGTCTTGTAATGTTTTACCAAAACAAGGATTGCCTTTTTGTTCAGTACCTGATACAGTCCGTTCCCGTTATAATAATAATTTTCATTCCCCTCAAAAAACCGAAATTCCTCCCCATTTGCCAGCCGAAAAGCCTCCACTTTTTCCGGGTTGATCAGCAGTTTTTGTTTTTGGATGGGGTGAAAAGTCAACACCTGATCCCGAAATTCATCGTACATAAGCGGGACATCCGAATAGGTGACTCCGTTGATTCTGAGGTTTCCATTTTCGAATTGACGGGAAAAATAAAAAGGATGGCCTTCAATGTTTTTAGGAGCTTCCTCATATTGCCCCCCAGTGATCAGTTCCTGAAAATAGGGAATTTCACTTTTGTAGGAGGCCAATAAGTCCGCATCTTCGTTGAGGACCTGTGCATTTGCCGTCCACACAAAAAGAGATGCTATTGCAGTCAAAAATTTTATTTTTTGCATGCTCTAAATTACAATTACCGATTGTTTCAAAATGAGAATTTCCAAAATAAGTTTGGGCGGTTTTTGTATTTTATAAAAGGAAAAAAACAGTCTTTCAAATCTCCAATACATCCATGGCCTCAAGAAGAACCCTACTTAAAACCCTAGCCCTAAGCCCAATTGCCCTTTCAGCAGGTTCAGTCCTCGCCCAAGCTCAGCCCAGCAGTTCCTTTCGGTTTTCTCTCAATACCAGCACCATTCGGGGCCAAAAATTGAGCCTTCCCCAGATCATAGAACTGGCAGCACGGGCAGGCTACGATGGGTTCGAGCCTTGGATGATGGAGATTCAGGCCTATCTGGAAAGCGGCAAAAGCCTTGCCTCTCTCAAAAAACTGGCCTCCGATGCAGGGTTGGAGTTTTTTGATTGTATTGGTTTCCCAACCTGGATGGCTCAGGACGAAGAGAAAAGCAAGACCGGGTTTGAGCAGATGGAAAAAGAAATGGGGATTCTGGCTGAATTGGGATGTCCAAGGGTGGCCGCGCCTGCCATAGGCACGGAAGCCCCTCTGGATCTGATGCAGGCTGGAGAAAAATACAAGCGGCTGCTGGAACTGGGAAGAAAAACCGGAGTCATGCCCCAGCTAGAGTTTTGGGGGGCATTTCCTTCCTTTTATCATTTGGGTCAAGCCCTGGCAGTAGCCGCTGCTGCAGATGATGCCGATGCCAAAATCCTGGCGGATGTGTACCATCTGTTCCGTGGGGGTTCGGGATTTGAAGGAATGAAACTACTCGACGGACATGCGATCGATATTTTCCATTTGAATGATTTTCCGGCGGACATTCCGCGCACCGAGCAGCAGGACAAGGACCGGGTATTCCCGGGAGATGGAGCTGCACCGATGCAGGAACTTGCCGACACCCTCAAATCCAAGGGCGGACAGATCATTCTCTCTCTCGAACTCTTCAATCCCACCTACTATGCGATGGATGCGGAATATGTAATTACGACAGGACTGGAAAAGATGAAGCGGTTTTTTTGAACAAAAAATGTAAATCAAAAACAAAGGCCTGGAAATCTCCCAGGCCTTTGTTTTTTTAATCTTTTATCACCCGAACAAATCCGAACTCAAATAGCGGTCTCCTCGGTCGCAGGTGATGCAGACAATGATCCCTTCTTCCAGTTCCTTGGACAATTCAATGGCCGCATGCAAGGCTCCCCCACTGCTCATTCCTGCCAAAATCCCTTCTTCTTTGGCCATTCTCCGGGTCATTTCCGTGGCTTGATCCTGACTCACATCCAGGACCCGATCTACACGGGAGGCATCAAATATGGCCGGCAAAAACTCAGGTGTCCAGCGTCTGATTCCCGGGATACTGGAACCCTCCGTTGGCTGGGTTCCTACGATCTGAATGTCCGGATTCATTTCTTTCAGGTACATGGATACCCCCATGATTGTTCCGGTGGTCCCCATAGCAGACACGAAATGGGTGATTTTCCCATCGGTATCCTTCCATATCTCCGGTCCGGTACTTTTGTAATGGGCGAGGTAATTGTCCTTATTTCCGAATTGATTGAGCATAAAATACCCTTCTTCATCCCGCATTTGCTCGGCCAGTACACGGGAATATTCGATCGTCCGGGCAGCAGGGGTCAAAATCACGGTGGCTCCATAAGCCTCCATCGCCAGCACCCGCTCCCGCGTGGAATTGTCAGGCATGATGAGAGTCATTTCCAGCCCCAGCACCTTGGCTACCATGGCCAGGGCAATCCCGGTATTTCCACTGGTGGCCTCGACGAGTTTGTCTCCCTTTTTGATCTCTCCCCGGTCCAATGCAGCTCTGAGCATATTATAGGCCGCCCGGTCCTTGACACTTCCACCGGGGTTTTGGCCTTCCATTTTACAAAATATCTTCACTTTGGGGTTGACCGGAATATGCTCCAATTCCACCAAAGGGGTATTGCCAATCAATTCAAATAGTTTCATGGATAAATAAGTTTAGGAGAGGATGAGGGATTTAGCTTCCCAATTCGCTCTCGTCATTCTTTACTACATACAGATCCGTCACTTCTGATCCTGCATGATACATTTGGGTCTGGTAATAGACTTTGGAGCCGGGCTGTACGGATTTGGTGAGCCAGACATTGCCTCCGATGGTGCTGCCCTTTCCGATGATTGTTTTTCCTCCCAAAATAGTGGCCCCAGCATAGATCACCACCTCGTCCTCAATGGTCGGATGGCGCTTGACATCTGCATCGGCTTTGTCCACACTCAAGGCACCCAAAGTCACCCCCTGATAAACTTTCACATGGTTGCCAATGATGGTGGTCTCCCCGATCACCACTCCGGTACCGTGATCTATACAGAAATGATGGCCAATGCTCGCTCCGGGATGTATATCTATCCCTGTCCGGCTATGTGCCAGTTCAGTGATCATCCTTGGGATGAGTTTTACTCCCAATTGATGTAGCAAATGGGCAATCCTGTAGGCTGCGATGGCAAAAAAACCGGGATAACTTCTTAAGATCTCGGTTCTGGACTTGGCGGCTGGATCCCCTTCATACATGGCGTCCACATCCAAATGCACCCAATCGTAAACGTCTTCCAGTTCCTTGAAAAACTTTTTGGACAGATGCTTTCCGTCCTGATTATGTAGCTGGACATTTCTCACCAAAATGGCGGTGAGTCTGTTTTTCAACTCATCCAGGCGAGCTTCCACTTCGTTGATTTCCTTGATTTTCTGTACCGTATATTCCGGAAAGAGAAGTCCCAACAAATCCTCAAAAAACTGTTGGACTACTATAGGGGAAGGGCAATCAGAGCACTCCTGATGTGCTTTGTAAATTTTTGAGATAAAAGGTTTCATAGGTTTGGCTGGCTAGAATTGTCACATTACAAAACCAACCCGGATCACATAAGGTTCACCGTAGGGTGATCTACGGTTATCATGCCTTAGATTATAGAGAAAGGTGAAATTCGCACCTCCCCTGGAGCCAAATGGAGCAAAGTATCCTCCGCCAACGAACAGGGCATTGGACCATATTCTTTCAAATCGGTCAGTCACGAGGTTGTAGTTCTCAAAATTGATGGATTCAAATTCCCCTTGGAGAAAAATATTGGGCAGTACATTATAGCGGGAAAAAATCCTTCCTCCATAGGAAGAGGTGACTCCACCCATATACCTTCGATCGTTGAAATACTGATAGGTAAATCCCAGTCCTGAAGAAAACCTCGGGGTGATCATCACTCCCACCAAAGGGGAAATATCGACTAGAGTGATGGTCCCGAACTGCATCCCGAAATTCCCACCGTAATAGAGCCTATCTTTTAAGGATGCGCTATCTGCGGGGATCTCCCTTTGGGCAAAAGAGGGGGAAGACAAGCCTAAGGCGATCCCCAGAAAAAGAACAAAAATCTTACTTTTTAACGATGACATAGAGGTCTTCTGTCTGTTTCTTCATGAGGTATTTTTCACGTGCAAACTTCTCCAAAAGTTCCGGATTGCTCATCAATTCCTGCCTTTCCTCCTTAATTTTGACTTTTCTGTCCTGATAAAATTCCTTTTGATCTTCCAGCCTTCCCAGTTTCTGACTGAGCTGCCACTGATTGACCACATTGTTGGAGTCAATGAAAATCATCCAAAACAAAAAGAAAGCCGTAGCCAAAGCGTAAAAGTTGCTACCGAGTTTGATCAGCTTTTTCATAAATCAGGGTGTATTACGGAATGAAGGTACAAAAATGATGCAAAAAAAAGACAGCTCTTTTGAAGCTGTCTTTTATAGGAAGTGTTCTTTTCTTATTTAAGTCTGCCTTTGAATACAGCGGACTCACCCAATTGCTCTTCAATTCTAAGCAACTGATTGTACTTGGCCATACGGTCTGAACGGGAAGCAGAACCGGTTTTGATCTGTCCACAGTTTACTGCAACAGCCAAATCCGCGATGGTAGAATCCTCAGTTTCTCCGGATCTATGTGACATCACTGCAGTAAATCCAGCTTTATGAGCAAGGTTAATTGCATTCAAAGTCTCGGTAAGCGTACCGATTTGGTTTACTTTGATCAGGATGGAGTTGGCAGATTTCTCAGCGATCCCTCTTTCCAGGAATTTCACGTTGGTCACGAAAAGATCGTCACCAACCAACTGGATTTTGTCCCCGATTTTTGCGGTCAACATAGCCCATCCTTCCCAATCTTCCTCAGCACAACCGTCCTCGATAGAATCGATAGGATATTTTTCGGTCAATTCAGCCAGATAATCCACCTGCTCCTGTCGGGATCTAACTTTTCCAGTAGGACCTTCAAACTTGGAGTAGTCATATTTTCCGTCTTTGAAGAATTCAGAAGAGGCACAGTCCAAAGCGATGGTTACATCATCTCCGGCTTTGTAGCCAGCCTTAGCGATCGCATCCAAAATACAACCCAGAGCTTCCTCAGTACCGCCGGAGAAGTTTGGAGCAAATCCACCCTCATCACCAACTGCAGTGCTTAGTCCTTTGTCATGAAGGATTTTCTTCAGGTTGTGGAAGATCTCAGCACCCATTCTCATTGCTTCAGAGAAGGAAGGTGCACCAACTGGTCGAATCATGAATTCCTGAAATGCAATAGGAGCATCAGAGTGAGAACCTCCGTTAATGATATTCATCATTGGAACAGGAAGTGTATTGGCATTCACACCGCCTACATAACGATACAAAGGCTGTCCAGCTTCCATAGCCGCAGCTTTTGCAACGGCAAGTGAAACACCCAAGATTGCGTTTGCGCCAAGCTTGCTTTTAGTAGCAGTACCATCGAGTTCGATCATGATCTGATCGATCATGTTTTGCTCGAATACATCCATACCCACAAGTTCAGGGGCAATGATATCATTCACGTTGGCAACGGCTTTCAATACGCCTTTGCCTAAATATTTGCTTTTGTCTCCGTCACGAAGCTCTACGGCTTCATTGACACCTGTAGAGGCACCACTAGGAACAGCAGCTCTTCCAAAAGCGCCATTTTCAGTGATTACATCTACTTCTACAGTAGGATTTCCTCTAGAATCAAGGATTTGTCTTGCATGAATTGATTGAATCAACGTCATAGTTTTAAAAGGTTTATAAATTAGTTTTTATTGATCATCGCAATAAATTGGTCGAATAGATACCTGGAATCATGTGGTCCGGGTGAAGATTCGGGATGATATTGCACAGAAAATGCAGGTTTATTTTTCAATCTGATCCCTGCTACGGTGTTGTCATTGAGATGTACGTGGGTGATTTCCACATCTGGATTCTTTTCAGTATCCTCTCTGCTGATATTGAAGCCGTGGTTTTGAGAGGTTATTTCACTCTTGCCTGTTTTCAGGTTTTTTATTGGATGATTGATTCCTCGATGCCCATGGTGCATTTTATAGGTAGAAATCCCAACGGATTCCGCCAATAATTGATGTCCAAGACAAATTCCGAATACGGGTTTTCCTGTAGCCAGGATTTCCTTTACGGTATCCACTGCATATTCCATTACTGCTGGGTCACCGGGACCATTGGAAAGGAAATAAGCATCGGGCTCCCAAGCTTCCATTTCGCCCAGCTTTGCTTTGGCTGGGTAAACTTTGCAAAATGCCCCTCTGGCAGCTAGGTTTCTAAGGATGTTTTTCTTTATCCCAAAATCCAAGCAAGCTACTTTGATGGAAGCATTTTCATCACCGAAGAAGTAAGGTTCCTGAGTACAAACAGTGGAAGAAAGTTCCAGTCCGTTCATGTCAGGAAGCTTATCCAATTCCTTTTGCAAGCCTTCCAGATTGTCTTCGTATTCAGAGCTAATGATGGCATTCATGGCTCCTTTGGAACGGATATGTCTTACCAGTTTACGGGTATCGATATCTGCAATCCCGGTGATTTTATACTTTACAAGATAATCCTGGAGAGAGCCGGAGCCATCCAATCTAGAATAGGTTTCTGAGAAACTGTTCACTACAATCCCTCCGATAGTAGGATGGTCTGATTCGATTTCTTCATCATGAACACCGTAATTCCCGATATGGGAGGTAGTGGTCACGATCACCTGACCTGTATAAGAAGGATCGGTGTAAATTTCCTGATAACCGGTCATCCCCGTATTAAAACATATTTCACCACCATTGGTGCCGGGATTTCCAATCAGGGAACCATGAAAGACAGTTCCGTCAGCAAGAAGTAGAGTAGCTTTTTGTTTTATCATTTTTAAGAAAGTTGCCCAAAGTTAATTATTTATCGGGAGGAGGAAGAGAGAATGGGGTATAAAAAAAGGATTGAACCAACGTCCAATCCTTTCAATATTTAAGATGATGCCCAACTTATTTTTCTTCAGTTTGGGCATCAGCAGAATCAGTAGCTTCTGGAGCTTGAGGCTCTTCGGTTTTAGCTTCAGCAACAGGTGCTTCAGTAGCAGCCTCAGCTTTTCCGGTAGATCTTCTAGATCTTCTGGTAGTCTTCTTAGCAGGCTTAGCTTCTTTCAGCATCAATTCGTTGAAGTCAACCAATTCGATGATACACATTTCAGCATTATCCCCAAGACGGAATCCGGTTTTGATAATTCTGGTGTATCCACCTGGACGGGTACCTACTTTAGAGATCACTTCACCGAACAAAGCGATGATAGCTTCCTTATTTTTCAAGTATGAGAAAGCCACACGTCTGTTGTGAGTTGTATCTTCTTTCGCCCTAGTTACTAGAGGCTCCAAATATTTCTTCAATTCTTTAGCCTTGGCAAGCGTAGTGGAAATACGCTTATGAAGAATCAGCGAAGTAGCCATGTTAGAAAGCATCGCTTTCCTATGAGCAGCCTTTCTTCCAAGGTGGTTAAATTTCTTACCGTGTCTCATTTTATTTATTCTTCATCAAGTTTATACTTCGAAATATCCATTCCAAAGGTCAGCCCTTTTTCCTGAATGAGTTGCTCCAACTCAGCGAGAGACTTTTTACCGAAGTTTCTGAATTTCATCATATCAGAAATTTCAAGTTTAGCTAAGTCACCCAAAGTTTTCACATCAGCAGCTTTCAGACAGTTGAATGCACGAACGGAAAGATCGAGATCACTCAAAGAAGTCTTAAGCAGTTTTCTCATGTGAAGGAATTCCTCATCAATTGGCTCAGGCTCGGCGATTCCAGTAGAGTCAAGGACCATAGTTTGGTCAGAGAATAGCATAAAGTGCTGAATCAAAATCTTAGCAGATTCCTGAAGTGCTTTCTCAGGATGAATTGATCCATCAGTAGTTACTTCAAGAATCAATTTTTCGAAGTCAGTCTTTTGCTCTACACGGGTATTTTCGACACTGTACTTCACGTTTTTGATAGGAGTGAAGATTGCATCAATGGCGATTTGGCCAAATACCTGCTCTTTTGGTTTGGACTCTTCAGCTGGTAGATACCCTCTTCCCTTCTCAAGTGTCAATTCGATATCAAAGTTTTTAGTCTCGTCGATATGACAAATCACCAAATCGGGATTCAATACTTCGAAAGAAGAGGTGAACTTAGCAATGTCCCCTGCAGTGAAGACAGACTGGTTTTTGATTTCCACATTGATCTTTCCATCGATGGCCTCATGGACCTTCTTGAATCTCACCTGCTTCAAATTCAAAATAATATCTGTCACATCTTCCACTACACCTTCGATGGTAGAAAATTCATGCACAACTCCCGGGATTTTGATGGAAGTGATTGCATATCCCTCCAAGGAAGAAAGCAAAATTCTTCTTAGGGCATTACCGATAGTAACCCCATAGCCTTTTTCTAGCGGTTTGAATGTAAACAAGCCATGGAAGTCATCGGCCTTCTCCATCACCACTTTTTCGGGCATTTGAAATGCTAGTATGGACATATATCTTGTTCTTTTTTTAAAAGCTGAAAATAGTAAAATTACTTAGAGTAAAGTTCGACAATGAGTTGCTCCTTGATATTCTCAGGAATATCAGTTCTGCTAGGAACACTGACGAATTTGCCGGTCAATGAAGCGCCTTCCCACTCTAACCAGGAATATTTGTTGGCACCCTTACCCGCTAAGCTACTGGTGATAGCCTCCAAGGATTTGGAACGCTCTCTTACAGAAACCACATCACCTGGCTTCAACGTGTAAGAAGGAATGTTCACTACCTCACCATTTACAGTGATATGCTTGTGAGCGACCAATTGTCTTGCACCTCTACGAGTTGGGGCGATACCCAATCTGTAAACTGTGTTGTCCAATCTAGCTTCCAACAACTGAAGAAGGTTTTCACCGGTGATTCCAGATTTTCTGGAAGCGATGTCAAACATTTTGGCGAACTGTCTCTCCAATACACCGTAGATGTATTTTGCTTTTTGCTTTTCAGCAAGCTGGATTGCATATTCAGACTGCTTCTTTCTTCTTCCTCTACCGTGCTGGCCTGGAGGATAGTTTTTCTTTTGAAGCGCTTTGCTGTGCCCTTCAATAGGCTCGCCGAATTTACGGGCGATCTTTGCTTTAGGACCTGTATATCTAGCCATTCTGTTACAATTTTAAAATTAAACTCTTCTACGCTTAGGAGGACGACAACCGTTGTGAGGAAGTGGAGTTACATCTGTGATGGTAGTAACATCTAGTCCTACATTTTGCAAGGTTCTGATAGCAGATTCACGACCTGCACCTGGACCTTTTACAAAAACTTCGATTTTTCTCAAACCTAAGTCATAAGCAACTTGTCCACAGTTCTGAGCGGCCATTTGCGCAGCATAAGGAGTATTTTTCTTGGAGCCTCTGAAACCCATTTTACCGGCGGATGCCCAAGAGATTACTTGTCCTGCATTATTGGTAATAGAGATAATGATATTGTTGAAGGAGGCCTTGATGTGCGCTTGTCCTACAGCTTCTACCTTTACTACTCTTTTCTTACCTTTTGATTTATCGTTTCTTTTCTGAGCCATAATCTAAATCAGGTTTTATTTAGTTGCCTTCTTTTTGTTAGCAACTGTTTTTCTCTTACCCTTCCTTGTTCTGGCGTTGTTTTTGGTCTTCTGACCACGCACAGGAAGTCCTTTTCTGTGTCTCAAACCTCTATAACAACCGATATCCATCAGTCGCTTGATGTTCAATTGGATCTCTGACTTCAGTACACCTTCGGTTCTGAATTCTTCGGCAATGATATTACGGATAGTAGTTGATTCATCATCATCCCACTCACCTGCTTTTTTGTCGAAAGAGATACCGGCCTTGCTCAGGATCGCTCTGGCTGAACTTCTACCTATTCCGAAAATATAGGTAAGTCCGATTTCGCCGCGCTTATTGTCTGGTATGTCTACACCTGCAATTCTAGCCATAATCTTAACCTTGTCTTTGTTTAAACTTAGGATTCTTCTTATTGATGACGTAAAGTTTTCCTTTTCTTCTGATTACTTTACAGTCAGCGCTTCTCTTTTTAATAGATGCCCTTACTTTCATATCAGTTTATTTATATCGATATACTATTCTTCCTTTTGTCAAATCATAGGGAGACAGTTCTAATTTAACACGGTCTCCAGGGAGGATTTTGATATAATTCATCCTCATTTTACCCGAAATATGAGCGATCAATTGATGCCCATTTTCCAGTTCCACTTTAAACATCGCGTTTGACAACGCTTCAATGATGGTTCCATCTTGCTCGATGGATGTCTGTTTGGCCATATTAGAATTTAAAATTCTCCTCTATGTATTTGTGGGTCGTCAAGACCTCTGTTCTATCTTCAAATATCGCAACGGTATGCTCGTAATGAGCGGAGGCTTTCCGGTCTGCTGTCCGAATCGTCCATCCATCACGCTCTTGGACAATATTTCTAGTACCCAAATTAACCATTGGCTCGATGGCAATCACCAATCCTTCTTTGAGCAAAGGACCACTTCCTTTTTTGCCATAATTGGGAACTTCTGGAGATTCGTGAAGGCTTCTGCCCAATCCATGTCCTACTAGCTCCCGAACTACGGTGTAGCCTTTTGCTTCGACGAACTTTTGGATCGCATTACCTATATCACCAATCCTGTTACCAAAAACAGCTTGCTCAATACCTAGGTAGAGTGAATCTTTAGTGGCTTTTAATAAATCTAAAACAGGAAGGGGGACTTCACCGACAGGGTAAGTATAAGCGGAATCGCTATGAAAACCTTGGTGAAAGACTCCACAATCTACTGAGATTATATCGCCATCTTTCAATTCATATTCGCTTGGAAATCCGTGAACAACAACTTCATTCACAGAAATACAGAGCGAAGCGGGAAAACCATTGTATCCTTTAAAGGAAGGAACAGCTTGATGATCCCTAATAAACTCTTCAGCAATTTTATCGAGATAAGAGGTCTTTACCCCTACCTTAATATGTTTAGCAACTTCCCCATGGGCCTTTGCTAAAATATCTGCACTTTCTTTAATCTTTTGAACTTCTTCCGAAGTCTTGTAATGAATCATGTTAAGCTACCTGGTAATTAGAAGTATTCTTCATATTACCGCTTTTCATCATTCCTTCGTAATGTCTCATCAACAGATAACTTTCGATTTGTCTCAAAGTATCCATGATCACACCTACCATAATCAAAAGTGAAGTACCTCCGTAAAACTGGGCGAACTCTCCACCTACCCCTGCGATGATGGCCAAAGCTGGCAAAATTGCAACAGCAGCCAACAACACGGAACCTGGCAAGGTAATTTTGGAAATGATACTGTCGATGAACTCACTGGTAGGAGCTCCTGGCTTGATGCCTGGAACAAAACCACCATTACGCTTCATGTCCTCTGCAATCTGCTCTGGGTTAACAGTAATAGCAGTGTAGAAGAAAGTAAAGATAATGATCAAAGCAGCAAATAACAGATTGTACTGCCAAGATGTGAAGTCTGAGAATGTAGTCCCGATATAGTTGGCTATATCACTTTCACCAGCCCAAATCTGAGCAATCAAAGCAGGAACGAACATCAAAGACTGGGCAAAGATGATCGGCATAACACCAGAAGCATTCACTTTGATTGGAATGTACTGACGCTGTCCACCGTACACCTTACCACCTACAACTTGTTTAGCATATTGTACAGGGATTCTTCTCGTTGCTTCAGTCAAAGCTATGACACCAACAACCACGAAGAACAATACCACAGCTTCGATGATCAGAAGCAAAAGACCAGAAGATCCTTTTTCCAATGTTTCTGCGATGATAGCACCTGGGAAGCGGGAGATAATCCCAATCATGATCAACATGGAGATACCGTTACCGATACCCTTTTCGGTAATTTTCTCACCCAACCACATACAAAACATGGTACCGGCAGAAAGCAAAACCAAAGAGCTGAACATGAAAAGGGAGGTACTTACCATTACTGCTCCGGTCGGAAGGATCGTGGCAGTCACGTATCCAATACCTTGAGCAACAGTAATTGCAATGGTCAATACCCGAGTAATCTGGTTGATTCTTTTTCGACCAGACTCCCCTTCCTTTTGCATTTTTTGGAAGTAGGGTACTCCGACAGTCAACAACTGCAACACGATAGATGCAGATATGTAAGGCATAATGCCTAGACCAAAGATGGAAGCATTACTGAATGCTCCACCAAGGAAAGTGTCTATCAGACCGAAGATTCCTTCTTGTGGCCCGCCTAATTTAGAAGGATCCACGCCGGGAAGTACGATGAAAGAACCTAATCTGAAAATGATCAGAAAACCGATCGTATTCAGGATTCTTACTCTAAGGTCTTCGATAGAGAAAATATTCTTAACTGTCGAAATAAACTTTTTCATTTAATTAAATCTTGTTTACAGATCCACCTGCTTTTTCAATCGCTGCAACTGCACTTGCAGAGAAGCCATGAGCAGATACCGTCAATTTGGAACTCAACTCACCTCCACCAAGAACTTTGACTTTATCGTTTTTGGAAGCAATACCATGAGAGATCATAGCTTCCATATCGATGGTATCAAGTTTGAATTGCTCGGCAAGGCTTTGCAAGGTATCCAAATTTACTGGTTTGAACTCAACTCTGTTCAAGCTTTTGAAACCAAATTTTGGAACTCTTCTTTGAAGTGGCATCTGACCACCTTCAAATCCAATCTTGGTTTTGTAACCGGATCTGGATTTAGCCCCTTTATGGCCTCTTGTAGAAGTACCACCTCTACCTGATCCTGTACCTCTACCGATACGCTTACGGTTTTTGGTCGATCCAGCGGCTGGTTGTAATGTATGTAGTTTCATAATTAAGCTTCCTCCACTTTTACAAGGTGATTTACTTTATTGACCATACCAGCAATCTGAGGAGTTTGTTCAACCACAACAGATTTGTTGATTTTACCAAGACCCAAGGCAACGATAGTTGCTTTTTGATCCTTTGGTCTGTCAATAATACTTTTCGTTTGCGTGATTTTGATCTTAGCCATGATGATTACCCATTAAAAACTTTAGCCATTTTCACTCCTCTTTGCTGAGATACAGCAATAGCATCTCTCAAGTGGATTAACGCATCAATGGTAGCTTTTACCACGTTGTGAGGGTTTGATGAACCTTTGGATTTTGCCAATACGTCAGTAACTCCGGCAGATTCCAAAACGGCACGCATCGCACCACCGGCGATTACACCGGTACCTGCAGCAGCTGGTTTGATCAATACAAGGCCACCACCAAATTTACCAATTTGCTCGTGAGGGATGGTCCCTTTGAGAACAGGCACTTTCACCAAGTTCTTTTTTGCGTCTTCGATACCCTTGGTAATAGCGTCAGTTACTTCATTGGCTTTACCCAATCCATAACCTACAACACCGTTACCGTCACCCACTACTACGATTGCAGAAAAAGAGAATCTTCTACCACCTTTTACCACTTTGGCTACTCGGTTGATAGCTACTACCTTTTCCTTAAGTTCTGTATCTGTAGCCCTGATAGGCTTTTTTCTTAGTTGAGACATAACTGATTAAAATTTAAGGCCTCCTTCTCTGGCTCCTTCAGCCAAAGCTTTCACATTACCGTGATACAAGTAGCCATTTCTGTCAAATACTACTTCACTTACACCATTGGCAGCAGCTCTTTCTGCGAGCTTCTTACCAACTTCCTTAGAAACAGAAACATTAACGTTCTCTTTTGCACCCAATTCCTTGGATGAAGCCTGGGCAAGTGTACGACCTTGAAGATCGTCAATAAGCTGTGCATAGATGCCTGTATTACTTTTGAATACTGACAAACGTGGTCTGGAATCAGTACCAGAAATTTTCTTTCTGATACCCTGCTTGATTCTAAGTCTTCTGGAATTCTTATTAAATGCCATAACCTATTATTTTTTACCGGCAGTTTTACCAGCCTTACGTCTAATTTGTTCTCCAACAAAGCGCACACCTTTACCTTTGTAAGGTTCGATCTTACGAAGAGATCTGATTTTGGCAGCTACTTGTCCAATCAATTCCTTGTCGATTGCTTCCAAGGTGATGATTGGGTTTTTCCCTTTAGGGGTTTCTGTTTTCACAGAAATATTTTCTGGCAATGCAAAGAAAATACTGTGGGAATAACCAAGGCTCAATTCAAGAACCTGACCCTGGTTAGAAGCCTTATAACCTACACCCACAAGTTCCAAGTCTTTCTTATAACCTTCAGAAACTCCGACAACCATATTGTTGATCAAAGCTCTGTAAAGTCCGTGCATAGACTTGTGTCTTTTGGAATCTGTAGGTCTAGAAAGAACAACTTCATTGCCCTCTACTTTAACCTCAATATCAGGATTCACATCCTGCTTGAGCGTGCCTTTTGGACCTTTAACAGTCACCTCTCCACGAGTGGCAACGTCTACAGTAACACCGCTAGGCAGATTTATTGGTTTTTTACCTATTCTAGACATGATAGTAAATTAATATACGTAGCAAAGTACTTCACCCCCTACACCTTCAGTACGGGCTTCTTTGTCAGTCATCACACCTTTGGAGGTGGAAACGATGGCGATACCAAGACCGTTGATAACTCTTGGTAATTCGTCATGCTTCACATATTTTCTAAGACCTGGCGTACTAACTCGCTTCAAGTTTACGATCGCGTTTTGCTTGGTGCTAGGATTGTACTTAAGGGCGATTTTGATCGTTCCCTGAGGTCCATTATCTTCAAACTTATAGTTCTGGATATATCCTTTGTCATGCAATACTTTAGTGATCTCCTTCTTGATGTTAGAAGCAGGTATCTCAACGATTCTGTGAGAAGCCTTGATGGCATTTCTCAATCTGGTCAGATAATCGGCTATTGGATCAGTCATGGTATATTTAGTCTAGCTCCGCCCCTTTTTGGGCGTGCAAAGTTACGAATTGATTTTTTAAATAAAAACTACTGTCGTTATTTTACCAGCTGGACTTAGTTACTCCCGGAATCTTGCCTGCAGAGGCCATTTCACGGAAGGTTACCCTGTTGATACCAAACTTTCTCATGTAGCCTTTTGGTCTACCAGTCAGTTTACATCTGTTGTGAAGTCTGACCGGAGAAGCGTTTTTAGGCAGTTTGTCAAGTGCTTCATAATCACCAGCTGCTTTCAGCTCAGCTCTTTTCTTAGCATACTTGGCTACCAGACGCTCTCTTTTTCTCTCACGAGCTTTGATGGACTCTTTTGCCATGATTATTCTTGATTATTTTTATTAACGAATGGCATTCCGAAAGCCTTCAATAGCGCGAAGCTTTCTTCATCTGTATTAGCAGTAGTCACGAATGTGATATCCATACCGGAGATTCTGTTAACCTTCTCGATAGAGATTTCAGGGAATATGATCTGCTCAGTAACACCCAAAGTGTAGTTACCTCTACCGTCAAATCCTTTTTCGGAAATTCCTTTGAAGTCACGAACACGTGGAAGAGCCACGGTCATCAATCTGTCCAGGAATTCATACATTTTGGATCCTCTCAAAGTAACTTTAGCACCGATAGGCATTCCTTCTCTCAACTTAAAGTTAGATACAGAAGTCTTAGCCTTGGTAGCTACTGCTCTTTGGCCAGTGATCAAAGAAAGCTCTTCAACACCTTGGTCAACCAATTTCTTGTCAGCCACGGCGGCGCCGATACCTTTGTTCAAAACAATTTTTGTCAACTTAGGCACCTGCATCACTGAAGAATACTGGAATTTTTCTTTCAAAGCTGGAACGATATCGTTCACATACTTTTCTTTTATTCTAGGATTAGCCATTGATCACCTCCCCTGTTTTCTTAGAGTATCTTACTAGTTTACCGTTTTCGCCGATCTTGCGACCTGTTCTGGTAGTTTCGCCAGTTTTAGGATCTACAAGCATCAGGTTACTGATATGAACTGGAGCTTCTTTCTTTTCGATACCACCTTGAGGCTTGGCAGCGGTTGGTTTCACGTGCTTAGTCACGATATTAACTCCTTCTACAAAGGCTCTTCTCTTTGCGGTGTCTACAGAAAGAACTTTCCCTGTTTTTCCTTTGTCATCACCTGCGATCACCTTCACGGTGTCTCCGGTTTTGATGTGCAGCTTAGGCTGCTTGTTGAATTTTCTTTCCATGATTACAATACTTCAGGGGCCAAGGAAACGATTTTCATAAACTGCTTCTCTCTCAGTTCTCTGGCAACTGGGCCAAAGATACGAGTGCCTCTAGGCTCATCGTTGTTGTTCAACAATACAGCAGCGTTGTCCTCAAATCGGATGTAAGAACCGTCTTTACGTCTTACTTCTTTTTTGGTACGTACAATTACCGCTCTGGAAACGGTACCTTTTTTCATGTTGCTGGAAGAGAGGGCTGACTTTACAGTCACGACTACTTTATCACCGATAGAAGCATATCGCTTTTTAGTTCCACCCAATACGCGGATAACCAATACCTCTTTGGCACCGGAGTTGTCCGCAACGCTTAGTCTGGATTCTTGCTGTATCATGATTACTTAGCCCTTTCAATAATTTCAACTACTCTCCAACGTTTGTTCTTACTCAGCGGACGAGTTTCACTGATTTTAACGATGTCACCTGGGTTACACTCGTTCTTCTCGTCATGAGCCATAAATTTGGTTGTCTTGGCAACGAACTTACCGTAAATACCGTGTTTCACTTTACGTTCCACGGCTACAGTAATGGATTTATCCATTTTGTTGCTTACGACTTTACCAATTCTTTCTTTTCGAAGATTTCTTTCGATCGTAGCCATTTTCTTTTCTGTTAGCTCTTATTTGGAAGCCAATGCAGTCTTCAATCTTGCGATCAGACGCTTGGTCTCGCGGATTCTGTTAGGATTCTCAATAGGAGAAATTGAGTGAGCAAACTGCAATTTGCTCAGATTCGTTTTCTCAGCGCTGATTCTCTCAGCGATTTCACTTGCGGAAAGTGATTGGATCTCTGTATTTTTCATAGTTCCTAATTATTCTGCGTAGTCTCTACGAACAGTAAACTTAGTGCTCACTGGAAGTTTCTGTTGAGCCAATCTCAAGGCTTCCTTAGCAGTTTCCAAAGGCACACCAGTAGCTTCGAAGAGGATGGTTCCTGGCTTGATCACTGCCACCCAATATTCAGGAGCACCTTTACCTTTACCCATACGTACCTCTGCAGGCTTTTTAGTGATCGGCTTGTCAGGGAAAATTCTGATCCAAACCTGACCTTCTCTTTTCATTGCTCTGGTCATCGCGATACGAGCTGCCTCGATCTGACGAGAGGTGATCCATCCTGCTTCAAGGGACTTGATGCCAAAGTTGCCAAAAGCGAGCGTATGCCCTCTTTGAGCTAGGCCTTTGACACGGCCCTTATGCATTTTCCTATATTTAGTTCTTTTCGGCTGTAACATGAGTTCTCACTTACTAAAGGTGAAAATTAGTTATTTCTTTTTCTACGTCTTGGACCTCCGTCTCTCTTAGGACCTGCATTTCTTGGGCCTTTAGGCTCATTTGCAGCTCCCTGATTTGGAGACAAGTCTCTCTTACCGTACACTTCACCCTTGAAGATCCATACTTTGATACCAATGATACCATAGACGGTCAAAGCTTCAGAGATTGCATAATCAATGTCAGCTCTAAGAGTGTGAAGAGGAATACGTCCCTCTTTGTACATTTCAGATCGGGCCATTTCGGCTCCACCAAGACGACCAGAAAGTTTAACTTTGATTCCTTCTGCTCCCACTCTCATGGATGCTGCAATGGCTTGTTTCATTGCTCTTCTGAAGGAAATTCTGGCTTGAAGCTGTTGAGCAATGGACTCACCAACCAATTTAGCGTCCAATTCAGGTCTTTTGATCTCGAAGATGTTGATCTGAATGTCCTTGTTAGTAAGTTTTTTAAGCTCTTCTTTCAGCTTGTCTACTTCGGCTCCACCTTTACCAATAACTACACCTGGACGGGCAGTATGAATGGTAAGCGTGATTCTCTTAAGCGTACGCTCAATGATCACCTTAGCAATCCCACCCTTAGGAATTCTGGCAAGGACGTACTTACGGATTTGCTGATCTTCGTATAGTTTTTCGGCGAAGTCTTTCCCACCATACCAGTTGGAATCCCAGCCTTTGACTACACCAAGTCTAAATCCTATTGGGTTAATCTTTTGTCCCATAGTCTGTTCTTAATTTGCCTTTTCGTTTGTTTCTACTACATCAGCGGTAACTTCCTGGCCATTGAATGCATCAACAACTAGAGTTACATGATTTGATCTCTTGCGGATTCTGTGGCCTCTTCCCTGAGGAGCTGGTCTCAATCTCTTAAGAGATCTACCTTCGTCAACCATGATGGTTTTGATGAAAAGGTCAGCTTCTTCAAGTCTAGCATCTGGGTTTTTTGCCTGCCAGTTAGCTACAGCTGAAAGGAGAAGTTTCTCCAATTTCATTGCGCCATGGTTAGGTGTAAACTTCAATATGCTCAGAGCCAATCCCACTCTTTTGCCTCTGACTAAGTCAGCTACAAGACGCATTTTGCGTGGAGAGGTAGGAACGTTATTTAATCTTGCTACTGCTTCCATGATTATCTCTTTCCTTTATCTTTTTTGGCAATGTGGCCTCTGAAATTTCTGGTAGGAGCAAATTCACCTAGCTTGTGACCTACCATGTTGTCTGTTACAAATACCGGAATGAATTTATTACCGTTATGCACAGCGAAGGTATGTCCTACGAAATCTGGAGAAATCATGGATCTTCTTGACCAAGTCTTGATGACGGATTTCTTGCCGGACTCGTTCATAGCATCCACTTTCTTTACCAAGTGATGCTCGATATAAGGACCTTTTTTTAATGAACGTGCCATAATTATTTAGATCTTTTGCTAACGATGAACTTGTTTGAATACTTCTTAGGTGCTCTGGTTTTCTTACCCTTGGACAGTAGACCCTTTCTGGATCTTGGATGTCCACCGGAAGATCTACCTTCACCACCACCCATTGGGTGATCTACTGGGTTCATAGCCACACCTCTTGTACGAGGTCTAACTCCCAACCATCTCTTACGGCCGGCTTTACCCAATACTACGTTCATGTGGTCTGAATTGGAAACAGTACCAACTGTAGCCATACAAACACCCAAAACAAGTCTCATTTCACCAGATGGAAGTTTTACGGTCACGTACTTACCCTCACGGGCAACGATCTGCGCATAACCACCGGCACTTCTTACCATTGCAGCACCTTTTCCAGGCTTCAATTCCACACAGTGTACGATAGTACCCATAGGGATATTAGCCAAGTGCATTGCGTTGCCCACTTCTGGAGCAACTTGCTCACCGGAAATCACTGTTTGTCCTACTTGCAAACCTTCCGGAGCGATAATGTAGGCCTTAGCACCATCTGCATAATAAAGTAGGGCAAGACGGGCTGTTCTGTTCGGATCGTATTCGATAGCCTTTACGGTAGCTGGTACGCCAAACTTGTTTCTTTTGAAGTCTACAATTCTTAGTCTTCTCTTATGACCACCACCAATGTAACGGGCAGTCATTTTGCCTTCATTATTTCTACCACCTGATTTCTTTACAGGAGCAAGAAGGGACTTTTCTGGCTTTGACTTAGTAATCTCGTCAAAAGCAGGGGCCACTCTGAATCTTGTTCCTGGAGTAACAGGCTTCAACTTTTTAATTGCCATGATATTGATTCAATTAAATTTCTCCGTAAAAATCAATTACCTCTCCATCAGCCACTTGTACAATTGCCTTCTTGAAGGAATTGGTAAAGCCTGATACGATTTTTGTCTTGGTGTATCTTGTCTTATGCTTCGCAGCATATCTCATGGTTCTGATAGATACCACTTTCACACCATACGTTTTTTCTACAGCATTTTTGATTTCCGGCTTCTTCGCAGTTTTCTCTACGATGAATCCATAAACGCCTTTCTCGTTCATTGCGGAAACCTTTTCTGTAATCAAAGGCTGCTTTAGAATATCCATTGTCTTATTTCGATAAAATGGTTTCCAACTTACTTACAGACCCTTCGCACAACACAAGGTGATCTGCATTCAGGAGTTGGTAAGTATTTACATCATTGACAGTTACAACTTTCGCTTTAGGAAGGTTTCTGCTGGATAGGTAAACGTTCTTGTTGTCTTCAGGGAGAACCAAAAGCGTCTTTTTATCGGATAGCGCCAATCCATTGAGCAAAGCCAGATAAGTTTTAGTCTTAGGAGCATCGAAGTTTAGGTTCTCCAATACAGACAGACTATTGTCTTTCACTTTGTAAGAAAGTGCAGACTTTCTGGCTAGTTGTTTTACTTTTTTATTCAATTTGAAGGAATAGTTTCTTGGTCTTGGACCAAATACTCTACCTCCACCTCTGAAAAGCGGGGACTTCAAAGATCCAGCACGTGCACCACCGGTACCCTTTTGCTTCTTGATCTTTTTAGTAGAACCAGCTACTTCATTTCTTTCTTTAGACTTATGAGTTCCCTGTCTTTGGTTAGCCAGGTACTGCTTCACATCCAGATAGATAGCATGATCGTTGGGCTCGATTGCGAAAATCTCGTCCGACAGATTTACTTTTCTTCCGGTATCTTCTCCTTTTTGATTAATTACTGCTAATTCCATGGCTTACTTCTCTAGAATTACATAAGAATTTTTAGGACCAGGTACTGAACCGGATACCAAGAGGAGGTTTTGCTCAGGGTAAATTTTCAATACTCTGAGGTTCAATACTTTCACTCTGTCCCCACCTGTTCTACCTGCCATTCTCATCCCTTTAAATACTCGGGATGGCCAAGAACAAGCACCAATGGAACCTGGATGTCTTTGTCTGTTGTGCTGACCGTGAGTTTGTCCACCCACACCACCAAAACCATGACGCTTCACTACACCTTGGAAGCCTTTACCTTTAGAAGTACCGATAGCATCGACGAAGTCACCTTCTACGAATACTTCCCCAGCCTTCACTGTAGCTCCTAGATCAACCTGGCCTTCAAATTCAACCCGGAAATCACGGAACTCAACAACTTTGTGCTTTGGAGTTGTGCCAGCTTTCTTGAAGTGGCCGATCAATGGCTTTGGAGTGTTTTTCTCCTTACGCTCACCGAAACCCAACTGCACAGCGTTGTACCCGTCTGTTTCAACGTTTTTTACTTGCGTCACTACGCAAGGACCAGCTTCTATTAACGTGCATGCGACATTACGTCCATCGGCACTGAAAATGCTAGTCATTCCTACTTTTTTACCTATTATACCAGACATCTTTTATAAGATAATTTGATAATCCACAAGCGATTAAGCGCTTGGGCCCTTTTTAAGGACTGCAAAGTTACTGAAATAAAATTCTGTAACAAACGCCAACTCGTATATTTTCAAACAATTAGAAAATAATTCATTTGGTTTCTACCCGTAAATCAGCCTCTTTACCAAGGAACCATTGCCGGATTTAAAAAAAACAAAAGACCTGCACCAAAATGCAGGTCTTTTTATTCAGATTTTCAGGTTCTATCAAACCTTGATTTCTACATCAACTCCACTTGGAAGTTCGATTTTCATCAAAGCATCCACAGTCTTGGAAGAGTTAGAATAGATATCAACTAAGCGCTTGTAAGTACAAAGCTGATACTGGTCTCTAGCTTTCTTGTTTACGTGTGGGGATTTCAACACAGTAAACTTTTCTTTCTTAGTTGGCAATGGAATTGGTCCCACTACTACTGCACCAGTAGCCTTTACAGCTTTCACGATCTTCTCTGATGACTTATCCACCAGACTGTGATCGTATGATTTTAGTTTTATTCTAATTTTCTGATTCATCGCAAATATTGATTAGTCTTTCTGACCTTTTACGTTAGCAATAACTCCCTCTGCTATGTTATTAGGTACTGGCTCATAGTGAGAGAATGTCAAAGATGCTGTTGCTCTACCGGAGGAGATGGTTCTCAAATCGGTAATGTAACCAAACAACTCAGACAATGGCACAGCAGCTTTGATTACAGAAGAAGTACCTTTGGTATCCATCCCTTTCATCAAACCTCTTCTTCTGTTTAAGTCACCAGTGATAGGACCAGTGTACTCATCAGGAGTCACCACGTCTACAGACATGATAGGCTCAAGCAATTGCGGCTTACACTTTTTAGCAGCTTCTTTGAAACCAATTCTAGCAGCCAATTCGAAGGAAAGAGCATCTGAATCGACATCGTGGAAGGATCCGTGGAACAATCTAACTTTCATTGACTCGATAGGATATCCAGCCAAAGGACCGTTTTTCATTGCTTCAGCAAAACCTTTCTGGATAGATGGGATAAATTCTTTTGGAATAACACCACCTACGATACCATTCACAAATTCCAAACCTGGCTTAATTTCCCCAGTTTCTGGATCGGGATCTTTAGGACCCAATTCAAATACGATATCAGCAAATTTACCTTTTCCACCAGTTTGCTTTTTGTAAACCTCTTTGTGCTCAACAGAACCATACAATGCTTCTTTGTAAGCAACCTGAGGAGCGCCCTGGTTGATTTCTACTTTGAACTCACGCTTCAATCGGTCGATAATGATATCCAGGTGAAGTTCCCCCATTCCTCTCAAGATAGTCTGACCAGTTTCGTGATCTGTATTTACCTGAAGAGTTGGATCTTCTTCTACCAATTTAGCGATAGCCATACCCAATTTATCAACGTCAGCTTGAGTCTTAGGCTCAATTGCATAACCAATAACTGGCTCAGGGAAGATCATGGATTCCAGAACAATCTTACGATTTTCAGCACAAAGGGTATCCCCTGTTTTGATATCCTTAAATCCTACAACTGCACCAATATCACCAGCTCTCAAAGCATCAATTTGATTTTGCTTGTTAGCGTGCATCTGGAACACTCTGGAGATACGCTCCTTGTTACCAGAACGGCTGTTGAAGATGTAAGAACCAGACTCTAAAATTCCGGAGTAGGCTCTTACGAAGCAAAGTCTACCTACGAATGGGTCGGTAGCGATTTTAAATGCCAAACCTGCAAATGGCTCTTTTTCACTAGGAGTGATTACAACTTCTTTTTCCTCATCATTCAAATCATGAGCAATCAAGTCATCTTTATCCAATGGAGAAGGAAGCAATTCCATCACCAAGTCAAGCATGGTTTGAACACCTTTGTTTTTGAAAGAAGAACCACATACCATTGGAACAATTTTCATGTCGATGGTAGCTTTTCTCAACGCTGTGAGGATTTCTTCTTCAGTAATGGAATCTGGATCATCAAAGAATTTCTCCATCAGAGACTCGTCATACTCAGCGACAGCTTCAAGCAAATGCTCTCTCCACTGCGCTACTTCATCCTGCAAGTCTTCAGGGATAGGAACAACCTCATAGGTCATTCCCATGTCTTCTTCGTTCCAAACGATCCCTCTGTTATTGATCAAGTCAACAACACCTTTGAATTTGTCTTCTGAACCGATAGGGATTTGCAAAGGCACAGCGTAGCTACCCAGCATTTCTTTCACCTGCTTACAAACCTCAAGGAAGTTTGCACCTGCACGGTCCATTTTGTTTACGAAACCAATTCTAGCTACTTTATAGTTGTCAGCTAATCTCCAGTTGGTTTCAGACTGAGGTTCTACCCCATCTACTGCACTGAACAAGAATACCAATCCATCGAGAACACGAAGAGATCTGTTTACTTCCACAGTAAAGTCAACGTGACCGGGAGTATCGATGATGTTAATTTGGTACTTGTTATCTCTATAATTCCAGAAAACAGTAGTAGCAGCAGAAGTAATAGTGATACCTCTTTCTTGCTCCTGAGCCATCCAGTCCATGGTAGCAGCACCATCGTGAACCTCACCTATTTTGTGAGAAACACCTGAATAAAAAAGAATACGCTCAGTAGTGGTAGTTTTACCAGCATCAATATGGGCAGCGATACCGATATTTCTGGTGAATTTTAAATCTCTTGCCATCCTAATTAAAATCTAAAGTGTGAGAATGCCTTGTTAGCTTCTGCCATTCTGTGGGTATCATCTTTTTTCTTCACAGCTGCTCCTTCTCCTTTGGAAGCTGCGATGATTTCACCAGCAAGTCTGTCCATCATGGTCTTCTCACCTCTTTTACGAGCATAGGTGATCATCCACTTGATTCCAAGGGCCATCTTTCTCTCTGGTCTGACTTCCATTGGAACTTGGAATGTAGCACCACCAACTCTACGACTCTTCACCTCTACGGATGGAGCAATATTGTTAAGCGCTTTTTTCCAAACCTCAAGACCATTCTCACCCACCTTAGATTCTACTTTTTCTATCGCATCGTAGAAAATGGTGTAAGCAATACTCTTCTTCCCGTCGTACATCAGACTGTTTACAAACTTAGTCACCAAGGTATCGTTGAACTTGGGATCAGGAAGAATATATCTCTTCTTTGGTTTCGCTTTTCTCATTTCTTCTTAAATGTTTTTGATTACTTTTTGGCTGCAGCAGCCTTCGGTCTTTTAGCACCGTACTTGGAGCGACCTTGTTTTCTGTCTTTCACTCCGGCAGTATCCAATGCACCTCGGATGATGTGATATCTTACACCTGGCAAGTCCTTCACACGACCACCTCTGATCAATACGATAGAGTGTTCCTGCAAATTGTGACCTTCACCCGGAATGTAAGCATTCACTTCTTTTCCATTTGTCAATCTCACCCTGGCCACTTTTCTCATCGCTGAGTTTGGCTTTTTAGGGGTCGTAGTGTACACTCTGGTACAAACCCCTCTTCGCTGAGGACAAGCGTCCAAAGCTCTTGATTTAGATTTGGTTTCCAGTGTGGTTCTACCTTTTCTTACTAACTGTTGAATAGTAGGCATTAACTGATAAAATTTAGTTTTCCCGTAAACTGTTAAATTTTGGACTGCAAAGGTAAACAAAGTAATAAGACGAACAAAATTAAGCAGTTATATTTTTGTTAGGCTTCACCGGGAGTTCCGAAGCTAATTGGAAACTGAGGAGCTCCATCATTTTGGTTGATTTTTCCGAATGCCGCCTCATACTTTTCAATATTATCCTTTAATGCAGCAAGTAGTCTTTTTGCATGATCAGGAGTCACAATAATCCGCGATTTCACCTTGGCCTTGGGTACACCAGGCATTAAGCGGATAAAATCAATTACAAATTCAGAGTTGGAATGAGCGATCATCGCCAAGTTTGAATAAACTCCTTCCGCAACCTCTTCCGACAACTCCACATTGATCTGTTGATTGGGTTTGTTTTTTCCGTCTTCCATTTTACATATAGATTAAAAAAGGCCTGTAGGGATACAGGCCTTTTGGTTTTTATTTAACTCAAGATTAGAGAATCGCTTCGCTAGACTTTTTACTTACTCTGTCCATGTTTTCAGAAAGCTTGTCGTATTCTTCTTGAGATCCAACGATCAGATTCTGGAATCTTCTCTGACCTGTACCGGCCGGGATCAAGTGTCCTACGATTACGTTTTCTTTCAATCCAAGCAATTCATCACGCTTACCTCGGATCGCTGCCTCAGAAAGTACTTTGGTAGTTTCCTGGAAGGAAGCTGCTGAAATAAAGCTTTCAGTACCCAAAGATGCTGCTGTGATACCCTGAAGGGTTGGCTTAGAAACCGCAGTTTCTGCGTCTCTCACCTGAACAAGTTTCAGATCTTTTCGCTTCAGACTGGAGTTTTCATCTCTCAATCTTCTAGCTGAAATGATCATACCAGGCTTCAAAGTAGTGGAATCTCCTGCGTCCATGACAACTTTCTTATCCAGGATGTTGTCATTTTCCTCACGGAATGCCCACTTATCAACCACTTGTCCTTGCAAGAATCCAGTATCACCTGCATCCAGGATTTCAACTTTCTGCATCATTTGGCTGACAATCACCTCGATGTGCTTATCGTTGATCTTCACACCCTGAAGTCTATATACTTCCTGGATTTCATTCACCAAATACTCCTGAACAGCGGTTGGTCCCTTGATAGCAAGGATGTCGTTTGGAGTGATAGCTCCATCGGACAATGGCTCACCTGCACGGATGAAGTCATTTTCCTGAACCAGGATATGCTTGGAAAGAGATACCATGTACTTTTTGATCACACCATCTTTAGACTCGATGATGATCTCTCTGTTACCTCTCTTGATACCGCCATAGGATACTACACCATCAATTTCAGAAACAACAGCCGGGTTGGATGGGTTTCTGGCCTCGAACAATTCAGTTACCCTTGGAAGACCACCGGTAATATCTCTTGTCTTACCAACAGATCTTGGGATTTTAACAAGGATTTGTCCGGATTTCACTTTATCTCCAACTTCGACAGCCAAGTGAGCTCCTACTGGAATATTGTATGCCTTGGACTCTCCTCCGTAGTTTACAATAATTGCAGGGTTCTTGGTTCTATCCTTGGTTTCGATGATAACTTTTTCACGGAATCCTGTTTGATCATCCGCTACCTCTTTATATGTGATACCCTCAACTATAGATTCGAATACTACCTCACCGTCAAATTCGGAAAGGATCACAGCGTTGTATGGATCCCAAGTACAAAGTGAATCGTTCTTGGCAATCTTCTGACCGTTTTTCACATTCAACAAAGCACCATATGGTACGTGGTTGGATACTAGGGTTTTTCCGGATTTTGGATCATTGATTTTGATTTCACCGGATCTTCCCATCACAACAGTTACTGGCTCACCTTCCTTATTGGTGGTCTCGATGAATCTCAATTCCTCTTCAAACTCAACAACACCTTCAAATTTCGCATTGATACTTGCCTCAACGGAAATGTTGGATGCAGTACCACCTACGTGGAACGTTCTCAAAGTAAGCTGGGTACCTGGTTCACCAATAGACTGAGCTGCGATTACACCTACAGACTCACCTGCTTGTACCATTTTACCGGTAGCCAGGTTACGTCCATAACATTTCGCACATACACCTCTTCTGGTCTCACAGGTCAATACAGATCTGATTTCGATTTCTTCGATTGCTGATTCATCCACCTTCTTGGCAACTTCATCATCAATTTCAACACCCGCTTCGATAATCAATTCATCAGTAATAGGATCATATACATCATGTACAGATACTCGGCCTAGGATTCTTTCAGAAAGTGGCTCAACTATTTCATCGTTGTCTTTCAATGGTTGAACAACCAGGCCTCTCAAAGTACCACAATCCTCCTCGGTTACGATCATGTCCTGAGCTACGTCTACCAAACGACGAGTCAAGTATCCCGCATCGGCAGTTTTCAAAGCGGTATCTGCAAGACCTTTACGTGCACCGTGTGTAGAGATAAAGTACTCCAATACGTCTAGACCTTCTTTAAAGTTGGAAAGGATTGGGTTTTCGATGATCTCACCTACTGAACCTTGCAAGTTTTTCTGAGGCTTAGCCATCAGACCTCTCATACCACCCAACTGACGGATCTGCTCTCTAGAACCACGGGCTCCTGAGTGCATCATCATGTAGATCGCATTGAATCCTTGCTTATCCTCTTCCATCTTCTTCATCAAATTGTTAGTAAGATGAGAGTTGGTTCGAGTCCAGATATCGATTACTTGGTTGTATCGTTCGTTGTCCGTGATCAAACCCATTAGGTAGTTGTTCCAAACTTGGTCAACTTCCTCTTTGGCCTTCTCGATCATTGGTTCTTTTTCTTCCGGGATGATTACATCATTTAGCCCCATAGAAAGACCGCCTCTATAGGCCATCTGGAATCCAAGGTGCTTGATGTCATCCAAGAACTGAGCTGTTCGAGCGATACCACAAATCTTAACTACCTCAGCAATGATCTGCTGCAGTTTTTTCTTAGTCAAAAGCTCGTTTACGTAACCAACTTCTTCAGGAACGAACTGGTTGAAGATCAATCGACCCGCAACTGTTTCAATGATCTGATTTTTGATCTCACCTTCCGGAGTCCTCACATTCACCCTACACTTGATATGTGCATGCTGTGAGATTTGTCCTTCGTTAAGTGCAATAATAACTTCCTCTGTACTGTAGAAAGTCATTCCTTCTCCAGGAACTGGTTCTTCTGGAGTGGATTTTTTACCCTTGGTTACATAATAAAGTCCCAATACCATGTCTTGAGAAGGTACAGTAATCGGTGCACCGTTCGCTGGGTTTAGGATATTATGAGCAGAAAGCATCAAAGTAGAAGCTTCCAAGATTGCTTCATGACCAAGTGGAACGTGAACCGCCATCTGGTCACCGTCAAAGTCGGCGTTGAATGCGGTACAAACCAATGGGTGAAGCTGAATAGCTTTTCCTTCGATCAGTTTTGGCTGGAATGCCTGGATACCCAATCTGTGAAGAGTTGGGGCACGGTTTAGGAGAACAGGGTGTCCTTTCAAAACGTTTTCCAAAATATCCCAAACCACTGGATCCTTACGATCAACAATTTTCTTAGCAGACTTTACGGTCTTTACAATGCCTCTTTCGATCAGTTTTCTGATGATAAATGGCTTGAAAAGCTCAGCCGCCATATTTTTAGGAAGACCACACTCGTGAAGCTTCAATTCTGGACCAACTACGATTACAGATCGACCGGAATAATCCACACGCTTACCGAGCAAGTTTTGACGGAAACGGCCTTGCTTACCTTTCAACATATCAGAAAGAGACTTCAAAGCACGGTTACCATCAGATCTTACCGCATTTACTTTTCTGGAGTTGTCGAAAAGTGAATCTACAGCTTCCTGTAGCATACGCTTCTCGTTTCTCAAAATCACCTCAGGAGCTTTGATATCGATCAATCTCTTCAGACGGTTATTTCTGATAATCACCCTTCTGTAGAGGTCATTCAAATCGGAAGTAGCGAAACGACCACCATCCAAAGGAACCAATGGGCGCAATTCCGGTGGAATCACAGGAACCATGCGAACGACCATCCACTCAGGGCGGTTTTCGATACGGGTTCTTGCATCACGGAACGCTTCTACAACTTTCAGTCGCTTCAAGGCTTCTGCTTTACGCTGCTGAGAAGTATCGGTTGCTGCTTGGTGACGAAGAGAATAAGAAAGATCATCCAAATCCAATCTTGCCAACAACATCTCCAATGCCTCTGCACCCATTTTGGCGATGAATTTATTAGGATCTTCATCATCCAACATGTGGTTTTCCTTAGGAAGCTTGTCCATGATATCCAGGTACTCGTCCTCAGTCAAGAAATCCAGATACTGAACTCCTTCCTCTGCTTTGATACCTGCCTGAACAACCACATAGCGCTCATAATACACGATCTGATCCAGCTTCTTGGTTGGAAGACCCAGAAGATAACCGATTTTGTTTGGAAGAGACTTAAAGTACCAAATATGTGCAACAGGTACCACCAATTCGATGTGTCCCATACGCTCACGACGTACTTTTTTCTCAGTCACCTCAACCCCGCATCGGTCACAGATAATGCCTTTATATCTGATTCGCTTGTATTTTCCACAATGACATTCCCAATCCTTTACTGGACCAAAGATTCTCTCGCAGAACAACCCGCCCATTTCAGGCTTGTAGGTTCTGTAGTTGATGGTCTCTGGCTGGGTTACTTCACCATTGGAGCTATCCAGAATAGATTCTGGAGAAGCCAAGCTGATAGTAACTCGGGAAAAATCGTTGTTGAGTTTTTTATTTTTTCTAAACGACATAATGTTTTGAGATATGTTCAGGGCGGTTGCCCGCCCCATGAGCCAAATTAATCCAGGGTAATTTCAAGAGCCAAACCTCTCAACTCGTGAACCAATACATTGAATGATTCAGGGATGTTAGGCTTAGGAAGGTTTTCACCCTTCACGATCGCTTCATAAGCTTTCGCTCTACCGATTACGTCATCAGACTTCACAGTCAGGATTTCTTGAAGTACGTGAGATGCACCGAACGCTTCCAGTGCCCACACTTCCATTTCTCCGAAACGCTGACCACCAAACTGTGCCTTACCACCCAACGGCTGCTGAGTAATTAGTGAGTATGGACCGATAGAACGGGCGTGCATCTTATCATCAACCAAGTGCCCCAGTTTCAACATGTAGGCAATACCCACAGTTACTGGCTGGTCAAATCTTACACCAGACAATCCATCATACAAGTAAGTACGGCCATATGGAGGTAGACCAGCTGCTTCCAACTCGGCAGAAACTTCTTCCATGGATGCTCCATCGAAAATTGGAGTGGCATATTTCTTACCAAGCTTTTGTCCAGCCCAAGCTAATACAGTTTCGAAGATCTGTCCGATGTTCATTCGAGAAGGTACACCCAGTGGGTTCAATACGATATCCATTGGAGTTCCATCTTCCAAGAACGGCATGTCTTCGTCTCTTACGATTCTTGCCACGATACCTTTGTTACCGTGACGACCCGCCATCTTATCACCTACCTTCAGCTTACGCTTCTTAGCAATGTAAACTTTGGCAAGTTGAACGATTCCAGCTGGCAATTCATCACCAACTTCAAGTGTGAATCTATCTCTTTTGAACAAGCCGCTGATTTCATTTCTGGAGTTGGTGTAGTTTTTAACCAACTGTACAATCAATGAATTGATATGCTGATCATCAGTCCAGTCATCCAAAATGATGTCAGAAATCAAGTTAGCCTCTTCAGGAACATTGTAGTTAGACTCGTCTCTGTAAGGGTTTTTGGCCGGGAACAGGTTATTCTCGATATTCTTCTGGTTGAACTTCACTCCTTTGCTGATGATTTCATCACCAAACTTGTGCTTCACACCCTGAGAAGTTTTGCCATCCAGCAAAGTCACCAACTTGTTGATCATTCTGGCACGGATTGCCAATAGATCTTTGGAATACTTAGCCTTCAGCTTTTCAACCTCAGCCTTGGCTTTGGCTCTGTTATCCTTATCCTTTTTAGGTCTTGAGAATAGCTTGGTTTCTATAACCACCCCATTTAGAGATGGAGAAGCTTTCAAAGAAGCATCTTTTACGTCACCGGCTTTATCACCAAAGATCGCTCTAAGGAGCTTTTCTTCAGGAGTAGGATCAGTTTCACCTTTTGGTGTGATCTTACCGATAATAATATCCCCTTCTTTAACTTCAGCACCAATACTGATGATACCGTTTTCGTCCAAGTGCTTTACAGCATCCTCGGAAACGTTCGGGATTTCAGAAGTCAGTTCTTCCTCACCACGCTTAGTATCCCTAACCTCAAGCTGGAATTCTTCTACGTGGATAGAAGTAAAGATATCTTCTCTTACTACTCTTTCAGAAATTACAATCGCATCCTCGAAGTTATATCCCTGCCAAGGCATGTAAGCTACTCTAAGGTTTTTACCCAAGGCAAGCTCACCGTTGTTGGTAGAATAACCCTCAACCAATACCTGACCTTTTTCAACCTTCTCTCCTTTCAACACCAAAGGAGTCAGATTGATAGTTGTATCCTGGTTGGTTCTTCTGAATTTGATCAGATCATAAGTTTTGTATTCGTCAGTAAAGTTTACCAACAACTCATCATCAGTAAGGTCATATTTGATTATGATTTTCTTAGCATCAACATAATCAACCACACCATTTGCTTCAGCAATAATCAAGGATCTGGAATCTCTTGCAGCTTTACCTTCTAGGCCTGTGCCCACGATAGGGGCTTCAGCTTTCAACAAAGGCACAGCCTGACGTTGCATGTTGGATCCCATCAAGGCACGGTTCGCATCATCATGCTCCAAGAAAGGAATCAAAGAAGCAGCAACCGATACAATCTGGTTAGGAGCAACGTCCATATAACTGATTTCTGAAGGCTCCAATACAGGGAAATCACCTTCATATCTTGCTTTAACCCGGTCATTGACAAAAGCACCCTTTTCATCCAAAGGAGCGTTTGCCTGGGCAATATTGTGGTTATCTTCTTCCTCTGCTGTTAGGAATACTATGTCCTCAGAATCCATTCCCACTTTCCCATCCTTCACTTTTCTATAAGGAGTTTCAAGGAATCCCATTGAATTCACTTTCGCATGAACACAAAGAGAGGAAATCAAACCAATGTTTGGACCTTCTGGAGTTTCAATGGTACATAGACGACCATAATGGGTATAGTGAACGTCACGTACTTCAAAACCTGCTCTTTCTCTAGAAAGACCACCTGGACCCAAAGCAGAAAGTCTTCTTTTGTGGGTCAACTCAGCCAATGGGTTGGTTTGATCCATGAACTGAGAAAGCTGGTTTGTACCAAAGAAGGAGTTGATCACAGAAGAAAGCGTACGGGCATTGATCAAATCGACTGGTTTGAAGTCTTCATTGTCACGTACGTTCATTCGTTCACGGATGGTTCTGGCCATTCTAGCCAAACCTACTCCAAACTGGCTATATAGCTGTTCACCAACTGTACGAACTCGTCTGTTAGAAAGGTGATCGATATCATCGACAACAGCTTTAGAATTGATCAAACCGATTAGGTACTTCACAATGGAGATGATATCCTCCTTAGTCAAGACAATCTTCTCGGCCTCAATATCCAATCCAAGTTTTTTGTTGATTCTATAGCGTCCAACTTCACCCAAATCATAACGTTTATCGGAGAAGAACAAACTATGAATTACCTCACGAGCAGTAGCTTCATCAGGTGCCTCAGTATTTCTCAACTGACGGTAGATCACCTCAACAGCTTCTTTTTCGGAGTTTGAATTATCTTTTTGAAGGGTATTATAGATAATGGAATAATCGGCAATATTCACATCTTCTCTATGGAGAATAATGCTCTTAGAACCAGAATCCAAGATCATTTCAATATCCTCATCGGTCAAAACGGTATCACGTTCAAGCAATACTTCGTTTCGGTCAATTGACACTACTTCACCGGTATCCTCGTCAACGAAGTCTTCTACCCAGGTTCTTAAAACCCTTGCAGCCAACTTCCTACCTGCAGCTTTCTTAAGAGCGGTTTTGGTAGCGGATACTTCCTCGGAAAGACCGAACAAGTCCAGGATATCTTTGTCAGAACCATAACCAATCGCCCTCAAAAGGGTAGTAACAGGGAATTTTTTCTTTCGGTCAATATAGGCATACATGACATTGTTGATGTCAGTAGCAAATTCGATCCAAGACCCTTTGAAAGGAATAATCCTAGCTGAATAAAGCTTGGTACCGTTAGTGTGCTTACTTTGAGCAAAAAATACGCCTGGTGACCTGTGCAACTGGGATACAATGACACGCTCGGCACCATTGATCACAAAGGAACCCTTTTCAGTCATGTAGGGCAAATTACCCAAGAAGACTTCTTGTTCTATGGTTTCAAAATCCTCATTGTCCTCATCATGACAAAGCAATCTCAATTTTGCTTTTAAAGGAACGGAGTAGGTCAAACCACGATCGATACATTCGCCCACACTATATTTTGGAGGGTCTACTGCATAATCGATGAACTCCAAAGTGAAATTTTCTCTGGAATCGGAGATCGGAAAATTCTCAGAAAACACTTTGAATAATCCGTCTGCCCGGCGCTTCTCAGCAGGAGTATCCAACTGGAAAAAGTCTTTGAAAGACTGCAGCTGAATATCGAGAAAATCCGGATAGTCTTTGACCACCTTAATGGAGGAGAAACTTTTCCTTACGGTTTGATTCTTGATAGCCAAGGTAGTGTATGTTTATAGTGATATTGAATAACGAAATGCGACAAATTTCGCTTAGAATAATGCAATTTTTTACCTGAGCATAAACAGGAAAAGACCTGACTAGATTAGTCAGGTCTTAGGAGCTAAACCTAAACCCTGGGGTTACGATTTAGCAAATTATTTAATCTCTACTTCAGCACCAGCTTCTTCCAGAGACTTCTTCAAGCCTTCAGCTTCGTCCTTAGCAACACCTTCTTTCAAGGCCTTAGGAGCGCTGTCAACCAAATCTTTTGCTTCTTTCAAGCCAAGACCAGTTAATTCTTTAACAAGTTTTACTACTGCTAGCTTCTGAGCACCAGCGGCTTTCAAAACCACGTCAAAAGAAGTCTTCTCTTCTTCAGCAGCACCAGCGTCAGCACCACCAGCAGCAGGACCTGCAACAGCTACTGCAGCAGCAGCTGGCTCGATTCCGTACTGATCCTTCAAGATATCTGTCAATTCTTTAACTTCTTTTACAGTCAAGTTAACCAACTGATCTGCAAGTTGTGTAAGATCTGCCATTGTATTATAAATTTAGATTTTTCGTTTTTTTTAAAATGATTTGAGTAATTATTTTTCTTCTCTGTCCTCAAGGGCTTTAAGCACACCAGTGATGTTGTTTTGACCACTTTGCAAAGCAGAGATAAGGTTCATAGTAGGAGACTGTAGCAATCCCAAAAGATCGCCAAGCAATTCCTGCTTAGACTTAAGATTAGACAACATTTCAAGATTTGCTTCCCCGATGAAGATATCGGAATCAATGGAAGCTCCTTTAAATACTGGTCTAGTTTCTTTTTTACCTTTTTTCTTTCTGAAATCCAGCAAAACCTTTGCTGGAAGATTACTTGTCTCCTTGGAGAAAATAATTCCAGAGAATCCTTTCAATGTTTCATCAGAAAGCTTGGAAAAATCTGCATCCAGATTTTCCAATGCCTTTTTGATCAAGGTGTTTTTATATACCTTGTATTCCACACCCTTCTCAAAACAGGTCCTTCTGAAATCATTTACTTCTGCCACAGAAAATCCACCTGCATTAGTAATGTAGAAGAAAGGGTTTTCTCTAAATTTCTCGGTAAGACCGTCGATTATTTCTTTCTTTTCGTCTCTAGTCATGATTAAATACCTTGAATACTACCCTTGTCTACTGCAATTCCAGGAGACATTGTGCTGGATATATGAATACTCTTAAAATACGTTCCTTTAGAAGAAGAAGGCTTCAGTTTGGAAATAGTAAGGATTAATTCCTTTACGTTTTCCTGAATTTTTTCAGGGGAGAAAGAAACCTTACCTACGCTGGCATGGATAATTCCAAATTTATCAACTTTGAAATCGATCTTACCTGCTTTCACTTCCTTAACTGCTTTACCTACCTCTAGGGTAACAGTGCCAGATTTAGGGTTTGGCATCAGACCTCTTGGACCCAATACTCTACCCAATCTACCTACCTTAGCCATTACGTTTGGCATGGTGATAATGACATCAATGTCAGTCCACCCACCTTCGATTTTGGCGATGTAGTCATCCAAACCCACATAGTCAGCGCCAGCCTCAGTTGCTTCTGCTACTTTATCAGGAGTGCAAAGAACCAATACTTTGATATCTTTACCGGTACCATGAGGAAGGGCTACAACCCCTCTTACCATTTGATCTGCCTTACGAGGATCGACGCCCAAACGAACGTCCACATCCACAGAGGCATCAAACTTGGTCATGGTGATTTCCTTGACGATAGAAGAAGCTTCCTCGAGAGAGTACACTTGGCTTGGGTCGTACTTAGAAAGAGCTTCTTTTTGCTTTTTTGTTAACTTAGCCATAGTTGTTTATTTATACTTCCCAAGGGGCTTTACCAGATACTGTGATTCCCATGCTTCGTGCAGTACCAGCAACCATTTTCATTGCTGATTCAACTTTGAAGGCATTCAGGTCAGGCATTTTAACCTCAGCGATCTCTCTAACTTGATCCCAGGTAACAGAACCAACCTTTTTACGGTTAGGCTCAGCAGAACCACTTTTTAATTTCGCCGCCTCAAGCAACATATTTGCTGCAGGAGGAGTTTTTACTACGAAATCAAAAGATTTGTCAGAGTAGATCGTAATCAATACTGGCAACGTTTGGCCCATTTTGTCTTGGGTACGCGCATTGTATTGCTTACAAAACTCCATAATGTTCAGACCCTTGGAACCAAGAGCTGGACCTACTGGAGGTGACGGGTTTGCCTGGCCACCTTTCACTTGCAGTTTTAAATAACCAGTGATTTCCTTAGCCATTGCTTAGTCTTGTTTTTCTACTTGTATAAAGTTTAATTCAACAGGAGTATTTCGGCCGAAGATCTTGACCATAACATTCAATTTCTTCTTCTCCTCAAATATCTCCTCGATTGTTCCGGTAAATCCACTGAAAGGACCGTCCATTACCTTCACGGTCTCTCCGACTATAAATGGTGTCTCAAGTTTCTCGGCAAACTCATCAATCTCTTCAACCTTACCTAAAATACGGTTGACTTCTGATTGGCGTAACGGTTCAGGGGTTTTGGAAGCTCCCCCTTGGTTTGATCCAAGAAATCCGATAACTCCCGGAATGCTTGTTATTACGTGATTGGCCTCCCCATTGGAAAGATCCGCATGCACCAAAACGTATCCAGGAAAGAAGTTTCTTTCACGAACACGCTTTTTGCCATTACGCATCTCATATACCTTCTCAGAAGGGATCAGCACTTCAGGAATAAATTCATCAAGCTTTTGTCTGTAAATCTCGTTTTCCAGATAAGTCTTGGTCTTCTTTTCCTGTCCTGCTACTACTCTGAGTACGTACCACTTATGTTCAGCCATTCTGTAATGTCAATTCAATTAGAATAAATCATAAAACCATGTCATGATGTTTTCGAATCCAAGATCTACTGCACCGATAAACAAGGCAAAGATCAGAGAGGCTACCAACACCAACACTGCACTATTCTGAAGGAATGAAAACTTAGGCCAGGTGACCTTGTTTTTCATCTCATCATAAGATTCTAGGACAAAGTTTTTTAGATTCATAGTGTAATACTTACTGGCACGGGCAGAGAGATTCGAACTCCCATCAACGGTTTTGGAGACCGCTATTCTGCCATTGAACTATGCCCGTGTGAATGAACGCCCCGCTAATGGGAACGCAAAATTAGATATTGATGACTTAAGAAACAAATGCGATCCCAAAAAATAATTTAGGATCGCATTGTCAATAAGAAATCAGGTGTGATTAGTCAAGGATTTCAGTTACCTGACCAGCACCTACGGTTCTACCACCTTCACGGATAGCGAAACGAAGACCTTTTTCCAAAGCTACTGCAGAAAGCAAAGTAACTTCAATAGTCACGTTATCACCTGGCATAACCATTTCAACGTTTTCTGGAAGTTTGATCTCACCAGTTACGTCAGTTGTTCTCAGGTAGAACTGTGGTCTATATTTGTTGAAGAATGGAGTGTGACGACCACCTTCTTCTTTTGAAAGTACGTAAACTTCAGCTTTGAAGTGAGCGTGAGGCTTAACAGATCCTGGCTTACAGATGATCATACCACGCTTGATTTGAGATTTTTCGATACCTCTCAACAACAAACCTACGTTGTCACCAGCTTCACCTCTGTCAAGAATCTTACGGAACATCTCAACACCAGTTACTGTAGACTTCAAGCCTTCAGCACCCATACCGATGATATCTACAGGGTCACCAGAGTTGATTACACCTCTTTCGATTCTACCAGTAGCAACAGTACCACGACCAGTGATAGAGAATACGTCTTCAACAGGCATCAAGAAATCCTTGTCGATCAAACGCTCAGGAAGTGGAATGTAGCTATCAACAGCATTCATCAATTCCATTACAGTTTCAACCCACTTCTCTTCGCCATTCAAAGCTCCAAGTGCAGAACCTGCAATAACAGGGATGTTGTCACCGTCGAACTCATAGAAAGAAAGCAATTCTCTCACTTCCATTTCAACAAGCTCCAACAATTCAGGGTCGTCTACCATGTCCACTTTGTTCAAGAAAACAACAAGTGCAGGTACACCTACCTGACGAGCCAAAAGGATGTGCTCTCTAGTTTGTGGCATTGGTCCGTCAGTAGCAGCTACTACAAGAATAGCACCGTCCATCTGAGCAGCACCAGTTACCATGTTTTTAACGTAGTCAGCGTGACCTGGACAGTCTACGTGAGCGTAGTGTCTTGATTCAGTCTGATATTCTACGTGAGAAGTATTGATGGTAATACCTCTTTCTTTTTCTTCCGGAGCGTTATCGATGGAAGAAAAATCTCTTAGTTCAGAAAGACCTTTTTTAGCCAATACGGTAGTAATGGCGGCAGTCAATGTAGTTTTGCCATGGTCTACGTGTCCAATCGTACCGATGTTAACGTGCGGCTTGGAACGGTCGAATGTTGCTTTTGCCATGCGTGAAAATCCTCAGTTTAAGTTAAAGATATGTTTAGATTAATTTTTAAAGCCGATATGAGCCAACGACGGGATTTGAACCCGTGACCCCTTCCTTACCAAGGAAGTACTCTACCCCTGAGCTACGTCGGCTTAATACCCGATGCTTTCCCGTAGAAAAGCATAGAGCGGGAGACGAGGCTCGAACCCGCGACCTGCAGCTTGGAAGGCTGCCGCTCTACCAACTGAGCTACTCCCGCTTTTGATCCGGCATTGCCGAATATTTTTCGCCCTGCAAAACTAGAAAAAAATTTTACAATCAGGCAATTTATGTGGGGGAAACAGGATTCGAACCTGTGAAGACATAAGTCAACGGATTTACAGTCCGTCCCAGTTGGCCGCTTTGGTATTCCCCCAACTTTGTTATGATTTTGAGCTCAGAAGCACTGACCTCTCTGTCGTAACGGATGGCAAAATTATAGGCTTTTCTGAAAGATTCAAAACAAGGATTTTATTTTTGGAAATATTTTATCCCTCATTCACTCAATCAATTCAAAATCAAGACATTAATTTTCATCCTCGAGTGCCTGAAGGAAATATTCGAAATAGGCTTTTAGCTCTTCATCCTGTTCTCTATCCACCAGTACCCTGATTTCCCTGACCACAGCCTCATCGTCAACAAAACCCATCAGGGCCTGAAATGCTCCCAAACGAATGAAGTTTTGACCACTTTCCCTTAATTTATCCAACAAAAAAGAAACGGCTTCCTGTCTTCCTTCATCAGGAAATCTCACAAAGTATTCCCCATAGTAGCCCAGAAAGTAATATAAACCTTCCCCTCCAAGCTGTTGAACTTTCTGCCGAAACCAAGAACCCTTACCAGGAATCATCTGCCCAAGATAAAAATCTGCCACTGGCACCACTATCCTAAAATTATTGTCCTCTGCAAATCTTTCCATGAACTTTTCATCCACGCTATTTTCCGGAGAACTTATTAGCCCCATCAAAGCTGAACTCGAAATGAGGTAGGAGGAATCATTGGCATACCTTAAAAATGCTCCGTGATACTTGGAAGGATCAAATGTCGCCAAAGCATCAATGGCACCGGCCCGAACGGAATTCTTGGGGTCACTTTCTGCCATTTCAAATACCTGTTCTTCAAGCTCGGGATGATCTGTCAACCATTCGGAATGGCTTTGAACCAAGATTAGCGCTGACTCCCGCACAGACCAAAAAGGATCTCTTAATGCCTGAGGGATAATTTCCAACAAGGCTTCATTAGCCCCCCAACTCTCCAAACTATCCAAAGCCTCATATCTCGCCACCCCGAGTTGGGACTCGTTAAATTGCCTTAGCATGGATTCCGGGTTTGGATCCATATGCTTTTTGATCAATAAATCTTTTCCCTCATCCAAATAAACCTGTGTCACAGGGGCTTTATTTTCAAGAGCGAACTGCTGGAATGCCCTGTCCAAAGTCAAATACTTACTTTTTCTTTCTCCGTTTTCATACCAACTCACTTCAAAAGGGATCCTGTATAAAGGGCTATTGCTGAGATCCTGCATCTGATAAGCGGTAATGAGTATGTTTTCAGGCATTGAATAATCCACCTCAAAACGAAGTTCAGGATGCCCCTTGTCTAAATACCATTGATTGAAAAACCAGTTTAAATCTTCTCCGCTCACCTTTTCCATGGCCAGCCTTAATTGATGCACCTCAACTGACTCAAAAGCATAAGATTTTAAATACAGGTTCAATGCGGAAAAGAAAATCTCATCTCCCAGATACTTTCTCAGCATGTGGAGTATTACACCTCCTTTGGCATAGCTATGAGAATCAAACATATCTTCCGCGTCTTCGTACTGAAACCGGACCAAATCGACCTGTTTACTTCTTGCTTCTTGGAAATAGGTTTCCATTTCAGTCACTAGCTTCAATTTTGCCTCATCCAAGCCATACTTGTGCTCATTCCACAGATATTCGCTATAGTTGGCAAATCCTTCATTCAAAGTAAGATTAGCCCAAGACTCCGTGGTCACATAATCCCCAAACCATTGATGAAAAAGCTCATGGGCTATGATATAGTCCCATTCCGAGTCAATCGCCTCCCGCTCATTCAATCTCAACTCTTCCATAAAAATAGAAGCCGTGGTATTTTCCATTGCTCCAGATACAAAGTCCCGCACGACGATTTGATCATATTTGGGCCATGGGAACTTCACACCAAGCAGATCTGAAAAATACCCCATCATTTCGGGAGTGTGTTTAAATACTATTTCTGCTCCTTTTTCAAATCCTTTTTCTACATAATAACCAAGTGGAATCCCTTCATATTCCGCTTCCACCTTTCCAAAATCCCCTATCGCCAATGCTGCCAAATAAGGCGCATGTGGCAATTTCATTTCCCAGTGATCCCTCCGCATCCCATCTCCCAATTTTTCCTGGAGCATCAACTCTCCATTGCTGATCGAAACCATGCTGTCCGGAACTGTCAACTTAATTAACTGGGTAAAGCGCTCATTCGGCTGGTCTATGGTAGGAAACCATTTAGAGTTGTGATTGGTCTCCCCCTGTGTCCAAATCATGGTTGGCTTATAGGGATCTTCATCCAAGGGGTCAATAAAATACAGACCTTTCGTATCGGTGATTGCCTCACTACCCGAACCGGAATTCCTGTCTGGATAAGCCACATAATTTATTTCGAGCAAAAAAGTATCCTCTGCAGTAAAGGTCTGTGGCAAATAAACAGTGAGGAGCTTTTCATCATATCGGTAACCGGCTTTAGTACTTCTCCCCCCATATTCCACAGAAATTTGTGACAAGTCAAAATCCTTGGCATCCAAAACCACTTCCCGCTGCGGCTTAACATATGGCTTCATTTTTATTCTTGCCTTCCCCAAAACCGCACTTTTCTCAAAGTCAAAACTCAAGTCAAGCTCTGTATGAAGAATGTCTATCTTCCGCGTAGCCGAGGCTTTATAATTGGTTAATTCAGACTGCTTTTCCATGATCTGAGCGATCAGTTGAACTGAATCAGGCAGAGACTCCTGCTCAGTAGCAACGCTTTCCCTTTCCTTTGAGGGAAGAGATTCAGGGGATTTACAAGCCAAGGCCAGCCAGGATATCAAAAAAAACCTGATGCTGATTTGCAAAATATTCTTTGGCATAGTGATCATTTGTCTCATATTTGAAATAGGAAAAGCACAGTCAAAATTGGAGGTGCTGAGTTTGAAGCGACAAATTAGCAGGAATGTTTTCAGTAATTATTCAAGAAAAGGCCTATTCGGTCGAAAAAACCGACAAAGACATCCGGGTCAATGATAAGACTTTGGATTGGGATTTGAAATGGGTCAGTGACAGAAAAATCCATTTGATCCAAAACAACAAATCCATTGAGGCCGAACTGATTTCACTGGACAAGGAGACCAAAACCATTCAAATCAAGCTGAACAACAAGGTTTCTGAACTTCAGATCAAAGACCGGTTTGACCTGCTTTTAGAAGAGCTTGGAATGGACAATGCTAGCCAAGGCACTATTCAGGATATCAAAGCTCCCATGCCGGGACTCATTTTGGATTTAAAAGTGAAGCCCGGAGACACTGTACAAAAGGGGGATGTGGTATTAATCCTAGAGGCTATGAAAATGGAGAATATCATAAAGGCTCCCGGGGACGGTGTAGTGAAAGAGGTGAAGGTTTCTCTAAAGCAAAGTGTAGAAAAAAACCAGGTACTCATCCAATTTTGAAAATTGCCTAGTAATCTGGACTGAACAAATTATATTTGTCCGGTCTTTTTGGCCAGCATTTCCGAAAATCGCATTTCTGCAAAATTTTAAACGAATGAAATACAAAAGAATCCTCCTCAAACTCAGCGGAGAAGCATTGATGGGCGACAAGAGTTATGGCATTGACCCCAACAGGCTTCAACAATACGCCCAAGAAATCCACAAAGTCAAAGACATGGGCGTTGAAATCGCCATTGTAATTGGAGGGGGGAACATTTTCAGGGGAGTACAGGCCGAAAAATCCGGAATTGACAGAGTGCAAGGGGACTATATGGGAATGCTTGCTACCTTGATCAATGCCATGGCCCTTCAAAGCGCCCTTGAACAAACCGGTCTTTACACCCGATTGATGTCCGGTATCAAAATTGAAAGTGTCTGCGAACCTTTTATCCGTAGGAGAGCGATCAGACATTTGGAAAAAGGAAGGATTGTTATTTTTGGCGCAGGAATAGGCAACCCTTATTTTACAACAGACTCCACGGCCAGTTTAAGGGCTATTGAAATAGAGGCTGACGTAGTTCTTAAAGGAACCAGAGTGGACGGAGTTTACACAGCAGACCCAGAAAAAGACAAAACCGCAACAAAATACCATTCCATTTCCTTCAGCGAAGTGTATGAGAAGAACCTCAATGTCATGGATATGACCGCCTTTACACTTTGCCAAGAAAACAATCTTCCTATAATTGTATTTGATATGAACAAAGCCGGTAATCTCAGCAAGCTCGTTCAGGGCGAAGAAATCGGCACATTGATCAGCTCACTTTAAGATTAAAAATCATGCAAGAAGAGATAGAACTATACCTTGATGAAGCAAAAGAACTGATGCAGAAAGCGGTGGATCATACCAGTGCCGAGCTTTTGAAAATCAGAGCAGGTAAAGCCATGCCTAATATCCTGGATGGAATCCTAGTCCAATATTATGGTGCTCCCACCCCTTTGAATCAAGTTTCCTCGGTCACTACCCCTGACGCCAGAACTTTGGCCATCAAGCCGTTTGAAAGAACTCTTATTTCGGAAATCGAAAAAGCAATTATCAATTCTGACTTGGGTCTTGCTCCTCAAAACAATGGAGAAGTCATTATTCTGACAATTCCAACCCTCACCGAAGAGCGGAGAATATCACTGGTAAAGCAGGCAAAACACGAATGTGAAAACGGAAAAATATCCGTTAGAACTATAAGAAAGGACACCAACGATTCTTTGAAAAAGCTCCAGAAAGAAGGTGCTTCGGAAGATGATGTGAAAAGAGCTGAGGACAAAGTTCAGAAACTAACCGATCTTTATTCTACTAAAATTGATGAACTGCTAGTCAAAAAAGAAGCAGACATTATGAAGGTCTGAAATCCTTGACTCATTTATTGCAGAGACTGCTACAACTTTAAGTGGCAGTCTCTTTTTTTTGTTGAGCCCACCCCTATTCCGAGAATCCTTCAATTGTTACTTTGAATGAGAGCAGCAAAGGGATAGAAGAAAATAATCACACTTAGACATTCATTTCCCCGCTATGTATGACTTGAACAAAATGTATAAAACAGAATTTTCTTTGTTTAAAATTGAGGTAAATAAGTGAACTGAAAAAGTAACAACAAAAAGTATATAAGACTTTTTACTCCATTTAATAAACACTCTTTATAGATGTAAAACACCTCCTACCTCTACCCAAAAACACTAATTTGCTTCGAAACAAACCGCCCTCCCAATCCCGATCTTTTCATCAAATCAGAATTAGTGAATTAATTTTAGTAAAAAAAGATACTTATTTAAATTTTTTAAAAATGTATTTCAAGGCTTTGACACGCTACTTTAGAGAAAGATCACAATTTTCATATTTTTAATAAAAATGTGATTTTTTTATTTTTCATAAAATGAAATCGTTTTCCATTAATTTTTTTTTAGGTAAAAAGCGGTTTTTATTACAAATTATTAAAATATACTTTATTCTGTTAAAATAAGTTTTTTTAACAATCTAAGCAGTCAATAGTTGTCAATTGCAAAATTAAAATTAAAGAATCACTTTAGGTTCGAAATTAAGTACTCATACCTATTTCGCTTTTTTCAAAAACAAAAAACCCTATGAGAAATTATTTACAACAACTTAAGTCATTGATGCTGGTGATGGCGCTCATTTTAGGAGCGACACTAGTAGCCAATGCCCAAAGTAGAACCATCACGGGAACTGTCCTAGATGCTTCCTTTGGAGACCCTGTACCAGGTGCCACTGTATTAATTAAAGGCACAACAAGAGGCGTTGCAACTGATTTGGATGGTAAATTTACCCTCGATATCCAGTCAGGCGATCAGATCCTGGTCGTTTCATTCGTTGGCTACCTCACTCAAGAAGTAGAAATCGGAAACCAAAGCACGATTACGATCAGTTTGGAAGAAGATATCCAGAGTTTGGAGGAAGCTGTGGTTATCGGTTATGGTTCTCAGGACAAAAAAGAAATCACCTCCGCTGTAGTAGGGGTAAAACCTGAGGACTTCAACCGTGGTAACGTTTCTAACCCTGCTCAATTACTTCAGGGTAAAGTTGCAGGTCTTTCTATTACTCGTCCGGGAGGTAACCCAAATGCAGGATTTAATATCCGCTTGAGAGGTCTTTCCACCTTTGGTGCCAATTCTTCTCCACTGATTGTATTGGACGGAGTGATTGGTGCATCTTTGGAAAACGTCGATCCAAATGATATTCAATCCATCGACGTGTTGAAAGATGGTTCTGCTGCAGCAATTTATGGTGCTAGAGGTTCTTCAGGTGTAATTTTGATTACCACCACCAAAAAAGGTAGCAAAGATGGAAGAGCAGAAGTTAGCATCAATTCATTTGGTACCCTAGACAAAGCTGTTAACTTAATCCCTGTTCTTTCTGCTGAGGAATTCATTGCTCGCGGCGGAACAGATTTTGGAAGTGAAACAGATTGGAGAAAAGAGCTAATCAGGGATGCATATTCTCATACAACGAATGCGAGTGTATCAGGTGGTTTTAATAATACCAACTACATGGCATCTGTTAATTATCGTAACAATAACGGGATTGTAAAGGGGTCCTCTAATGAGAGACTGAATACACGTATCAATCTTTCCCAAGGTGCTTTGGATAATAAGTTACGGTTCAATGTCAATTTGTCTTTTTCAACAGTTGAGGCAAATTCTGTAAATGATGCGGCATTTAGATATGCCACTATTTACAACCCTACTGCTCCAATTTTTGAAAATACTGAAGATGCGAATCAGCGATTTGGAGGCTACTTCCAGCGCGATCTTTTTGACTTCTTCAATCCGGTTGCATTGATTAATCAGCAAAAATTCCTCAATGAGATTAAAACTGCATTGACTTCTTATCGTGTGGAATATGACATCTTACCAGCCTTGACCTTATCCGCACAATATTCTGAAGACAGAAGAAATGAACTAATTGGAGGTTTTTGGTCAAGACAGGATTTCCAAGTCGGCTTCGGTGCAAGAGGATCTGCTGAGCGAATCACCAATGATCGTATGCAAAGAATCTTTGAATCAACCCTTCGATATGAAGTTGACTTATTTGACGGATTGAATCTAGCCCTATTGGGTGGTGTTGGTACTCAGACTACCAAAAACCAAGGGTTCGGCGCTCGTTCAAGACAATTCCTTTTTGATACAGGATGGGATAACTTGGGCGCTGGTGCCCTTCGAATCGGTAACTTTACCAACATGTATTCTTACGCCAATCAGGATCAATTGAACTCTGTATTTGGTCGTGCGAATTTCAACTACAACAACTTCCTGTTCTTCTCCGCATCTGTAAGAGCTGAGACATATTCAGGTTTTGGTCCAGAAAATCAGACGGGTGTCTTCCCAGCGTTCTCCGTGGGCTCTGACTTCACTCAGATTTTCGATATGGGCGTATTCTCCCAATTCAAGCCAAGAGTTTCTTATGGTGTAACTGGTAACCTTCCTCCATCTCCAACCCTTGCTTTGGGTGTGTTCGGAAACGGAAACCGAATTGACTTGGATGGTGATCCACTAAGTACTGATGACATCTATGTGGGTATCGTTCAAAACTCCAACCCAAATAGATTTTTGAAGTGGGAGACTAAGAAAGAATTCAACGCAGGTGTGGACTTTGGTATTTGGGACAACAAAGTGACGGGAAGTATGGACTACTACACCAGAAACATCTCTGACCTCCTATTTAATGTACCTGTAGGCGGTGGACCAAACATCTTCGATCCAGGACGATTCAACACGGTCGGAAGTACTTGGGTAAACCTAGCAGATTTGAGAAATGCAGGTTTTGAATTTGCAGCCTCTGTCAACGGATTGAATCTGGGTGAGGTGGTTTGGACACCTACCGGTAACTTTACCATCTATCAAAGGACTCAAATCCAAAGTTTATCGGCTTCAGGACTTGGGTTTGATGAATTACGATTTGCTACTCCAGGATCTCCAGGACAAAACAACAACCCAATCATCTACAACCGTGTAGGTGAAACTTTGGGTGACATTTATGGACCAAGACTTTTGGGAATTTCTGAAGGAGGTGAATACATCCTTTCTACTACGAATCCAGACGAGTTTGAGAGACTAGGAAATGGTCTTCCAAAAGGCGAGTTTGGTTTTGCCAACAGCTTTGCTTGGAGACAATTCACTTTAAACTTCTTCTTGAGAGGTGTTTGGGGTCATGATCTCTACAACTCTTACAGAGGATTCTATGAAAATGCTGATGGAGCTTCTGTGACTTGGAACTCTGTAAATACAGAGAAAACTCCTAACAATCCGGCAGTAACATCAACTCCAACCTTCAACAGTTCGTATGTAGAAAACGCAAGTTTTGTCAGACTGGATAACATGGAGTTAGGTTATAATTTCAAGACCAATTCACCAAATATTGGTTCTTTTAGAGTGTACTTCGCTGCGCAAAATCTCTTCACCATCACAAATTATACTGGCATCGATCCTGAAGCAAGAGTTACTGACGCAGAAAACGGTGATGGCTTCACAACTGCGCTTTCTCCAGGTATCGAGCGAAGAAATACATACTTCCAAACACGTTCCTTTACATTAGGACTCACTTTGAACTTCAAATAATCAATCAAATAACAGAGATATGTTTAAATCAATTCGAAAAACCTTTCTTTTGATCCCTGCGACATTGATGCTGGGATCATGCTGGGAGCTGGATCAAGAGGTGCTGGATGGGATTACACAGGAAGAGGTGAATAATAGCAACAATCCGGTATTGATTGATGTTTTGAAAGCCTCTGCATACTCCAGAATCGTAGGAAGCTGGGGTGGTCACAACAGTATTTGGTCTATTTATGAGGTATCCTCAGATGAAATGGCTATTCCTCAAAAAGGTGCTGACTGGGAAGACGGTGGTCTATGGCTACGTGCTCACAGGCACACTTGGCAGCCTTCTGATGAAGCCTTCAATAACTCTTGGGCTTATTGTTACACTGCAATTGGTGAAATCAACAACTTGATTGTTGCTTACAGAGATGTTCAGGCTTTAACAGCAGAACTTAGGGTACTTAGAGCATTGGTATATTCATGGCTAATTGACAGCTTTGGAAATGTTCCAATCGTGACAGAGGATGACTTAGACGGAAACCCTACGAATAATTCTCGTCAGGAAGTATTTGATTTTATCGAGCAGTCCATTTTGGAAAATGTAGACTTATTACCTAAATCAGATACAAAGAGCACATTGAATTATTACTCAGCTCATGCGATCTTAGCGAAGTTGTATCTGAATGCTGAAGTCTATACCGGTACTGCAAGATGGGCTGACGCAGAAGCTGCTGCTGATGTTGTAATTAGCGGACCTTACTCGTTGTCTTCTAACTTCTTCAGCAACTTTGCTACAAGAAACGGAGGTTCTACAGAAAATATTCTGACACTTCCATATGACGAAAACAACGCTGGTGGATTTAACCTCGTGCAAATGACGCTTCACTATTCAAGTCAAGCGACTTATAACTTGCAAGAGCAGCCTTGGAATGGTTATGCTTCCTTGGAAGAATTCTACAACACATTCGATGACAACGATGTTAGAAAGAATTCATTCTTAGTAGGTCCTCAATTCGCTGCTGATGGTACTCGACTGAGAGATATCTCTGCTGAAGCTGATGATCCAGATGGCGAGCCATTAACGTTCACGCCGGAAATCAACGAACTGGCACCAAACGCATTCCGTCAGGCTGGTGCACGAGTAGGTAAATTTGAGTTCGCATTCGGTGCTGCTTCTTCATTGAGCAATGACTATCCACTATTCCGATTAGCTGATATGTACCTTACAAAAGGTGAAGCAGCATTCCGTCAGGGAAAAACCGATGTGGCTTTAGCTGCTGTCAACATGGTAAGAGAAAGAGCTGGGATGCCGGCATTTACAAGCTTGACCCTAGAAGAAATCTATGATGAGAGAGGTCGAGAAATGTTTGCTGAAGCTTCTAGAAGAACAGACCAAATCCGTTTTGGAACTTGGAATGACCCATGGTGGGAAAAAGGAGCCTCTGAACCATTCAGAGCATTGTTCCCAATTCCACTTCAGCAGATCAATGCCAATCCTAATTTGACTCAAAACCCAGGTTATTAATAACTTAATCTCCTGATAGTGAAAGGAAGTGTACATTTGTGCACTTCCTTTTTTTAAAATATGCGAAAGTCTTTTCAAATAGCATTCTTTACCCTTTTAGTTTTAGGCTCCTGCCAAAAACAAAAGCCTACCGCACAAGTACTTTTTGAAAAAATTGAATCTCAGAAATCTGGATTAATCTTTCGGAATGACCTGAACTATACCGAAAAAATAAACCCCTATACCTTTCGAAATTTTTATAATGGAGCCGGAGTGGCTTTAGGGGATATCAATAATGATGGGCTTGTGGATGTTTTCCTAGCCGGCAATCAAACATCAAACAAACTTTTTTTAAATCAAGGAGACCTGACGTTCAAAGACATTACAGACGCGGCAGGCTTAAATTCAGAAGGAGGCTGGACGACCGGTGTCAGTATGGCTGATATTAATGGTGATGGTTTCCTGGATATTTACGTTTGTAAATCCGGTCCACTTGATACTCCCGACCGAAACAATGAGCTTTTCATCAATCAGGGTAATCTGACTTTTGTCGAAAAAGCGGCTGAGTACGGATTAAATGAAAAAGCGCTTTCACAACATGCCGTTTTCTTTGATTATGACAAAGACGGAGACTTAGATCTTTATCTGCTCAGCAATTCCCCCCGGTCTGTGGGTATCTTCGACTTAAGGGAAGGCCAGCGAGAAATACGAGATCCTAATGGTGGCAACAAACTTTTTCGAAATGAAGGAAACACCTTCAAGGATGTAAGCGCGGAAGCTGGTATCTATGGAAGCGCCATAGGTTATGGTCTCGGCGTGACCGTCGCTGACCTAAATGGAGATAATTGGCCAGATCTATACGTTTCCAATGATTTCTTCGAACGAGACTACCTGTATTTGAATAACCAGGACGGAAGCTTTTCTGAAGTCCTTTCCGACTTGATCCCCGAGATCAGTATGGGTTCTATGGGAGCCGATATTGCCGACCTAGACAATGACAGTCGTCCTGATATTTTTGTGACGGAAATGCTCCCTGAAGATATGGGACGGGTAAAAACCAAAACCCCTTTTGAAGAATGGGATAAATACCAATCCAACTTCAAAGCCGGTTACCACCGCCAATTCACCCGAAACACGCTTCAACGAAACCTAGGAAAGGATCCCTCCACAGGCCAACCCCTATTTGCTGAAATTTCAAGAATGGCAGGGGTTCAGGCGACCGACTGGAGTTGGGGGGCTTTGATTTTTGATGCCGACCTCGATGGCTGGAAAGATATTTTTGTGGCAAACGGGATAGTTAAGGATTTGACTGATTTCGATTTTGTCAATTACTATGCATTCAACCCGGAAAAAGTTAACGAATACAGATCCGACTCGGTCCTAATCACCAAGATGATTGACGCGTTTCCTTCTACTCCCCTTCAAAATTATTGGTTCAAGAATGAAGGGAACTGGAAGTTTTCCAATCAGGCATCCGAGGTCGGATTAACTGAAACAACCTTCAGCACCGGTGCTGCCTATGGTGACTTAGATAATGATGGTGATTTGGATTTGATCATCAACAACCTGAATGGAGAAGTTTCCTTGTACAAAAACAAGGCAGTTGAAATTGGAAATGGCAATTATCTGGGAGTTGATTTGGGGGACGCCTTTGGAGCGAAAGTCGAAATCCAAGTAGGCGACACAAAACAAGTTCAGGAATTTCAGCCCGTAAAGGGTTATATGTCTTCGGTCGATCCACGCTTATTTTTTGGACTGGGAAAATCTGACAGTATCCAAGTATTGAAGGTCCAATGGCCCGATGGAAGTGTGTCTGATTATCGGCATGTTACCGCCAACCAAATTCTCAAAATTCAACGGGAAAGCTCCTATTTCCCTACTCAGGAAAAAAATACCTCTTCAACATTACTTTCAAGGGAGAGTATGCTCGATGATTTGAACCATCAGGAAAGTGACTTTGTGGATTTTGATCGGGATAGACTTCGCTTTTGGTCTATCAGTAATGAAGGCCCTAAGGTCTCTGTAAGCAACAAAACAGTAGGTGGCCTCCCCCTTCTATTTCTTCCAAATGGAAAAGGGTTTTCTTCAAGTTTATATCAGCTGCAAGAAAATGCTGAATGGAAAAAAATAGAAACAGCAGTATCTAAAACCGAAGGTCAGGCAGAAGATTTTGGAGGGGTATTTTTTGACGCAAATGGAGATGGTTTGGATGATCTATTGGTGTTGAGTGGGGGAATTGAGTTTCCTGAGAATAGTCCGGATTATTCGGACAGATTATATTTCCAACAAGCGGATGGAAACTTTGAGGAATCTCAGCAAGTCTTTTCAAAAATGCCAACGGCTTTTGCGCTTCCTTTCGATTGGGATCAAGATAATGACCTAGATCTAATCATCGGGGAAAGAGCACATCCTTATGGATATGGCATTCCTGTTGGTGTGACCTTTTGGGAAAATGATGGAAAAGGAAATTTCAAGGAGGTCTCAGAATCATTCAGCCCTGACTTGAAAAAATTAGGAATGCTGACATCTGGAGCCATTTCCGATTTGGATTTAGATGGAAATGCTGAATTGATCTTGGCAGGAGAATGGATGGGAATCCGAATCTTCTCTTTCCAAAACAATTCTTGGGTTGATCAAACGGAGTATTTTGGAATGCAGAACACCTCAGGACTTTGGTATAGCCTTTTGGTGGAAGATGTAGATGGGGACGGCTATAAGGATATTCTAGCCGGAAATATGGGAACCAATACGCGATTGGATTTCAAGAATGGCTCTATCCTTCGAATGTACGTCAACGACTTTGACCAAAACGGAAGCGCTGATCATATCCTATGTGAATTTGATGGAGAAAAATCCACGCCTTGGGTGATGAAAAATAGCCTCGTCCGACAAATTCCATCCCTCCAAAAGTCACTTCTTCGATATGCCGATTATGGTACTAAAAAATTCGAGGACTTGTTTTCTCCCAACTCCATTGCGAATTCCGTAATTTTGGAGGCTAAAAATCTGGAAACTAGCCTTTGGATAAATAAAAAGGGCTCTGGATTTTCAAAAGTCCCTTTGCCAAGTGCGGTACAGCAAGCACCTGTTTATGCAGCCACTTATTTTGAGGACTTGGAGGGAAGACACTACCTCGCTCTCGGAGGAAACCAACGTAGAATCAAACCAGAATTGGGGACTCAACTCGGATCTTATGGTTGGATCCTGCGATTGGAACCGAATCAATCTTGGAAGCTACTGGAACCAGAAGAAAGTGGCTTCGTAGTGAGGGGAGAAATCAGAGATTTAAAAACATTAAAACAAGCCAATAACCACTATTTAATTGCCTTTAGAAATGATGAAATACCGGTTCTATTTAAGATCCGCCCTTAGCCTGCTGATCACAGTTACACTTTTATCCTGTGAAAGTCCCTATCAAAAAATCGAGCGAAAGGAACTGGCATCAGGAGAAATTAACAATGAGCTGTTCCTAAACCTTGAATTGGGAATGGATAAACGCGACTTTTTCGAAACCTGCTGGCAACTCAATAAAGAAGGAATCCTTACCAATGGTCCCACTGAACTTTCGGTTGAATACGCTATTGAATTGCCCTCAGGAAAGGCGGCAAAAATGCGTTTTTATCCGGATTTTCTAAACGATAAAATCTACCTGATGCCCGTTGAATTTGTGTATGACGGTTGGGCTCCTTGGAATGAAGAGCTCAGCGTTGAAAAACTGCGGGAGGATGTCGTTGCGCAATTTGAAAAATGGTACGGACCGGGCTTTTTTGAAGTTTCCAATGAGGACAAGAGCCTGATCGCTTTTGTTAAAATTGACGGAAACAGAAGAGTCCGGATTTTTAAAAAATCACTATCCGCAGTTCGGGCAGAGATTGTTGATCTGAACATTTTGAAAAACCTTGAAAAATCCACTCATGAGTAAAAATTGGCCCATTGCTATTGGAATCTTATTGATCTTCTCCTGTACTAAGATCGAGAAAAATGAGCCTACTCTTTTCCAGGAATTAGATCCTTCTCAATCTGGAATCGATTTTCGAAATGACCTCTCATTCGATGAGAACTTCAATATTTTCACTTACAGAAATTATTACAATGGAGGAGGCGTCGCTTTGGGGGATGTCAACAAAGATGGACTATTGGACATCTATTTTACTGCAAACCTTTCCTCCAACAAACTCTACCTAAATAAAGGAAACCTCCAATTTGAAGATGTTACCGAAAAAGCCGGCGTGGGAGGAAATCGGGCTTGGTCCACTGGAGTAGTTATGGCGGATATCAATGGAGATGGGCTCTTGGATATTTATGTTTGTAATTCGGGGGATATTTCTGGTGACAACAAGCAAAATGAACTTTTCATCAACCAAGGTGATGGGACTTTTTCAGAAGAAGCAGAAAAATACGGACTTGCTGATCAGGGGTTTTCTACCCATGCAGTGTTTTTTGATTATGACAAAGACGGGGACTTGGATGTCTATCTTTTGAATAATAGCTATCAAGCCATTGGAGGCTTCAACAAGATGCAAAACGAACGTCCCAATCGCGATCCTGTAGGTGGAGACAAATTATTCCGAAATGATGGGGAACGGTTTACCGATGTTAGTGAAGAAGCTGGAATTTATGGTTCCGTGATTGGGTTTGGATTAGGCATTACCATTGGTGATGTGAATCAGGATACCTGGCCTGATATTTTTATTTCAAATGACTTTTTTGAACGGGATTATCTCTACATCAACAATCAGGATGGCACCTTTACCGAATCCTTAGAATCAGCCATGCGATCAATTTCGGCGGCCTCCATGGGGGCAGATATTGCTGATATCAATGGGGATGGACTCTTGGATATTTTTGTGACGGATATGCTGCCTGAACCCTTGGAACGACTCAAGCAAGTAACCACCTTCGAAAATTGGGACAAGTTCCAATTCAACAAAAATCACGGTTATCACTATCAATATTCCCGAAACATGCTCCATATCAATAATGGAGATGGGACCTTCAGTGAGATGGGAAGGCTAGCAAATGTGGAAGCAACTGACTGGAGCTGGGGAGCCTTGATTTTCGACATGGACAGTGATGGCCTCCGAGACTTATTTGTTGCCAATGGAATCTATCAGGATATTACCGATTTGGATTACCTCAACTTCATCGATGATGAAGAAACAAAAGTCAAAATCATCACCGGAGAGGGGGTGGATTACCGAGCTTTGATTGATCCGATTCCTGTAAACCCGGTTTCTAATTATGCTTTCCTCAATGAAGGAGATTTAAAGTTTACAAATAAAGCGGAAGAATGGGGTTTGGGCGAACCTATTCATTCCAATGGAGCAGCTTATGGAGATTTGAACAATGATGGATATCCGGATTTAGTTGTCAACAATGTAAATCGGGAGGCTCAGCTATTCATCAATCAAACCCCTTCCCTACTTCCCGAAAATCATTTCATTCAATTGAATTTGATCGGAAAGGGTAAAAACACTGAAGCAATAGGAACGCAGATTTTGGCAAAGTCGAATGATCAGGTCTTTTATCAAGAGCAAATGCCGAATCGGGGTTTCCAATCCTCTATCGATCCCAAAATCACACTTGGACTGGGCAAAATCAATCACCTTGAAGAACTTATCATCACTTGGCCAGATAATTCTCGAACAGTTTTACAAAATGTTCCTGCTGATCAATTATTGGAACTCCGCTGGGAAGATGCAACCCATTTTGAACCAATTGAAGAGAATCCAAAAGCAAGCATATTCTCCAAGGATAATTCCCAAAAACTAAATTTCACCCATCAGGAAAATCCATTTGTTGATTTCGATCGAGACCGATTGACCTACCATATGTTTTCAACGGAAGGTCCTGCTTTCGCAAAAGGAGATGTCAACGGAGACGGATTGGATGATTTGTATTTTGGAGGAGCAAAAGGATTTTCAGGTCAGCTTTTCTTAGGAAAGAATAATGGGGAGTTTATCTCTTCAGTCCAAGTGGCTTTCGAACAAGATGCACCATCGGAAGATACGGACGCGGTATTTTTCGATGCCGATGGAGATGGAGCCTTAGATCTATTTGTTACTTCCGGCGGCAATGAATTCCCGCTTTATTCCCTAGACCTCGTAGATCGATTGTATCTAAATGACGGAAACGGGAATTTCAAAAAAGAGACTGAGAGTGAATTCCAAGCTATCAAAGGCAGTAGTTCGGCGGTCGAAGTAATTGATATTAATGAGGATGGAAACCCGGATCTTTTTGTGGGTGAACGATTGGTTCCATTTGTCTATGGCGCCCCGGCAAGCAGCCATATTTGGATCAATGATGGAACGGGAAAATATGAGGAAAAAACTTCTGAACTCGCTCCTCAACTTCAAGAATTAGGCATGGTTACCGATGCCAGTTGGGTAGATTGGGATAGCGATGGAAAATCCGACCTGGTTCTGGTAGGTGATTGGATGGCTCCGACCTTCTTCCGAAATACAGGAGGAACGCTTGAAAAAATTGAAATGCCTGAAATGGAAAACCTCAAAGGTTGGTATAGAAGCCTGGAGGTTGCTGATTTGAACCAGGATAATTTACCCGACTTAATTCTGGGAAACCAAGGGTTAAACACCCGATTCAAGGCTAGCAAAGAACAGCCAATTCATCTTTACCTCAATGATTTTGATCAAAATGGATCGATCGAACAGGTATTTACAACTGTGAAAGATGGAGTGACACTTCCTTACACACTCAAACATGAGTTGGAAATGCAGATTCCAAGTATTAAGAAGAAATACATCAAGTATTCGAATTACAACAACCAAACCTTGGATCAGATTTTCAATTCAGATGTGCTTTCAAAATCCATCATTCTGGAAGCAAATCATTTGGAATCCGGAGTTTTAATCAACCTGGGTCAGGGAAATTTTGAATGGAAATCATTTCCAAGAGAAGCTCAGAAGTCCTGGGTTTTTGCGAGCCAAGTCTATGATTTCAACCAAGATGGACTGGTAGACATCCTTTTGGGTGGGAATTTAGCAGGGGTTAAACCTCAAATCGGAAAATCGGACGCAAGCTATGGAGAGTTATTGCTCGGAAAAGGCGATGGAAGTTTTGAGTTTGTCCCTAATCGATCACTCGGACTGAATCTGGAAGGAGATATCCGACATTTTGAAATTCTTCAGCCAGATCGTCTTCTAATAGTAAAAAATAATAGCTCCGCCGAAATCTGGAATTATGATTGGAAATAGATTTTCGGAAATTATCCTCTTCTGTCTGGGTTTGCTTTTGTTTTTCTCCTGTGAGGTCAAAAAGGAGAAAAAGCTTTTTGAACTTTTACCCGCGGAAAAAACCGGAATTAACTTTGAAAATCGCCTGGATTGGGACCTGGAAATGAACATCCTGGAATACCTTTACTTCTACAACGGTGGAGGAGTGGCAGCCGGAGACATCAACAATGACGGCCTGGTAGATCTATATTTTTCAGGAAATCAAGTTTCCAACCGCCTCTATCTTAATGAAGGAAACTTCAAGTTTAAAGACATCACAGAGTCTGCGGGAGTTGGAGGAGAAGACGGTTGGTCCAATGGGGTAACTATGGCTGATGTCAACGGTGATGGCCTTTTGGACATTTACGTCTGCCAAATTGGGGATTACAAGAGCCTAAAAGGCAAAAACAGACTTTATATCAACCAAGGCGACAGGACCTTTACCGAACTGGGCCAGGAATATGGAGTGGATTTCAAAGGATTTGGGACACATGCAGCATTTTTTGATTATGACCGGGACGGTGACCTGGATTTGTATTTACTCAACCATGGAGTCAAGTCTCCAGAAGTTTTCACCAAGGCTGAAAACAGAAGACTGAAAGACGAGGGAGGGGACAAGTTGTTCAAAAATCTGGCAGCGGAAGGAAAGAGAGGCTTTGTAGATGTAACGGAAGAATCTGGGATTTACTCTAGTATTTTGGGGTTTGGATTGGGTGTCAGTGTAGAGGATTTCAATGAAGACGGCTGGCCTGACCTATACATTTCCAACGATTTCACCGAGAACGATTACCTCTACCTCAATAATCAAGATGGAACCTTCACTGAGTCTTTGGAGCAATTGATTGCCAATACATCCCGCTACTCCATGGGCAATGATGCGGCTGATATCAATGCTGACGGACTACCGGATATTTTCACTACAGACATGCTTCCGGAAGATCCTGAGATATGGATGAAGTCTGTGGGGGAAGACAAGCCCGAAGTATATCAGATCAAAAACCAGTTTGGCTATGGGGATCAATATGTCCGCAACCACCTCCAACTCAACAGAGGGAAAGCCGGATTTAGTGAAATATCCCTCTATTCGGAAGTATTTGCTTCGGACTGGAGTTGGTCGCCTTTGATCTTCGACATGGATAATGACGGCCTGGTAGACATCCATGTAAGCAACGGGATAGTCAAGCGCCCAAATGACCTGGACTTCATTCAATACAGTCAGGAGGCTGATCCCAGTCTGAGTTTGGAAGAGTTGCGAAATAGACAAATCGAAATGCTTCCTTCCGTCAAACTCACCAATTATACTTTCCGAAATATGGGCGAGCTGAAATTTTCGGATTTTTCCAAAAGTTGGGGTCTTGAGCAGGCCTCCTACTCCAATGGTTCAACTTATGCCGACTTGGACAATGACGGAGACCTGGATTTAATCCTCAATAATCTCAATCAACCCGCTTTTGTTTATGAAAATCATAGCGAACAAGGAGCCAATCATTTTTTAAGAATAAATCTAAAAGCAGCTGGTCTGAATCCTTTTGGTATAGGAGCAGAAGTGAAACTATTCACTTCAAATGGTCTTTTCAGACAGCGACTCAGTACTTCCCGTGGATTTCAGTCCGGCACTTCCACTACCTTGGTCTTTGGTTTGGGTGAGCTGAACCAAATTGACTCCATTCAGGTGAAATGGCCGGATGGAATGAAAGAATCTTTTCCTGGAACCAGCGTCGACCAATTTCTAGGCCTGGAACAATTTTCCGGTAAATCCACAACCGAGTCCCAGATCCCAGTTGGGGAATTGTCGGCGGAAAGCGAAACCAAAATCAAATGGTCACACCTGGAAAAAACAGAGGTGGACGAAGGCAAAAGGGAATATTTGATTCCAAAAAGTTTTGCTCAGTCAGGACCTGCAATCGCCGTCGGCGATGTCAATAAAGATGGCTTGGATGATCTCTATCTTGGAGGGGCCAAGGACCAAGCAGGAGTTATTTTTATTCAATTGCCCAATGGTACATTCGAAGAGGTTTTGAACCCTATCTTCCACCAACTTGCCAAGGCCGAAGATGTAGTTGCTGAATTTGCAGATTTTAATGGGGATGGGAACCTCGATCTATATGTGGGAAGCGGAGGAAATGAGGAACCTCAGGGGAATTTATTTTTATTTGACCGAGTCTTTTTTGGAGATGGGTCCGGACATTTCCAGTTTTCTCCCATGTCCTTACCTCCTATCGGTGAAAACACCTCCGCAGTCGCAATTCAAGACCTAAACAAAGATGGTTTGCCTGATCTATTCCTAGGCGCATCTGTAGTTTCTGGGAATTATGGTGAAAGTCCAAAAAGCTATCTATTAATCAACAAAGGGGATGGAAGTTTCAGAGATGAAACAGAATCTTGGTTTGGTTCGGATATAGATTTCGGAATGGTCAATGATGCTCTTTGGGCAGACCTAAATCAAGACGGAAAACCTGAGTTGGTACTGACAGGAGATTGGCAAAAGATCAGAATTTTCGCCTTTGATTCCTCAAATACACTCAAAGAACAGCAGCCCAAAGGACTGGAAAAATCAGCAGGATGGATCAATAGTTTGCTGGTTGCGGACTTCAATCAGGATGGACTCATGGATATTGGAAGTGGCAACTTAGGCCTGAACTCCAAACTCAAAGCAAATGAAGAAAAGCCAGTTTGGCTTTATCATTTCGATTTTGACAAAAACGAACAGGCAGATCCCCTGATCTTTCATTACATGGGAGAAAGGCTGGTTCCATTTGGAACACGGGACGATCTTATCAAACAAATCCCCGGTTTCAAACGCCTTCACAATTCCTATCAGGACTATTCAAAAATCAAGGGCCCTGAGGATTTGATCCCTTCCGATCAATTAGCACAGGTAAATCCTAAAGCAGCTTATGAATTCCGATCTGGCATTTATTTCCAAAAACGGGACGGAAGCTTTGAGTTTGAAGCATTTCCTTGGGAATCCCAATTGAGCCCAATTATGAGTATGAACTGGGATCCTGAAAACCAGAAGCTTGTTATTGGAGGGAACTTTAATGGGTTTAGAGTGGACTTGGGAAAATCCGGAGCAAATGCACTTCAAATTTTAACAAGGACCCCTACATCCTGGAAAACCAATCAACCTACTGAAAGCATTCCCTTACAAACAGAAATTCGAAAGCTTAAAGCCCTGAAAACCAATTCGGGAAAATTGTATTTGGCAGCGTCCAACAATGGTCCGGTCTGGTTAATTAAAGGATTTTAAAACTTGATGAAAATCATTTGTCTCCCCCATTTATTAAGCTAGATTTGGTGTTGGCAAAGCTTAAAAACCCTTGAAAATTCGGAATTTGCTTCGGCTTTCCATTACATACTTAATGTACCAGTAATCAAAATCATCCCATGATTAAGTTAAGACAACTGTTGGTTCCGGCTATTATTCTGCTGACATTTTCCTGTTCCAAACCGGTAGATTACAGCAGTGCCATTACCGATGGACAATACCTGAGTGAAGCTCAAAATAGAATTACAGAAGTAATCATCCATGATATTTTCTCTCCTCCAGTAGCAGCGAGGATCTATTCTTACAGTTCTTTGGCCGCCTATGAAGTTGCCGCAGCTGTTGACCCGGCCTACGAATCATTACTAGGTCAGCTCAATGGCTCTGAAAAAGTCAATTTCGAAGTTCCCGAAAATATATACCCTCCTTTGGCCTCCTTGGCCGCATACTACCATGTGGGTACCTCTTTGATTTTTTCCGAAGATATGGTCAATGCACACCGTGACCAAGCTTATGAGAAATTGAGAGAAAAGGGCATCCCGGATGATGTTTTTGAAGCCTCTGTGAAATTTGGCCAATTGGTGGGAGATGCTGTGAAGGCTTATTCTTCCAAAGACAATTACCACCAAAGCCGTTCCTTTCCGAAATACACCGTAACAGGAGAACCCGGCACCTGGGAACCTACTCCTCCTGCCTATATGGAAGGAATCGAGCCTCACTGGAACAAAATAAGAACCTTCGTATTGGATTCTGCAGGTCAGTTCAAGGTATCTCCGCCCCCTGCCTACTCCACTGAGCCAGGCTCTGCTTTTTACAAGCAGGCTTATGAAGTGTACAAAGCTGCGATAGAGGCCAACAAGGAAGAAACTGACATTGCAATGTTTTGGGATTGTAACCCTTACAAGATGAATGTCAAGGGACACGTGATGTTTGCAGAAAAGAAAATAACTCCGGGTGGGCACTGGATGAGTATTGCGGCAATTGCCAGCAAAACTGCTGGCCAAGACTGGAAAGGAACTGCCGAAACCCTTGCAATGACAGGAATCTCTCTACATGATGCCTTTGTGGCTTGTTGGGATGAAAAATACCGAAGCAAACTTGTAAGACCTGAAACATACATCAATCAGTACATAGATGAGGAATGGGTGCCATTACTGCAAACTCCTCCTTTTCCTGAACACACCAGTGGACATAGCGTAGCATCAACCGCATCATCTTATACACTGACTCAATTATTTGGTGAGAACTTCCATTTTGTAGATAGTTCAGAAGTAGCTTATGGACTTCCGATCAGAGAATATGACTCCTTCAAACAAGCTTCTGAAGAGGCCGCTATCTCCAGATTCTACGGGGGCATTCACTACATGCCTGCTATTGAAGAGGGAGTTTGGCAGGGCGAAAAAGTCGGTGAATTGATCTGGTCGAGAGTGAACACAAAAAGCAAACAAATAGCATCTAAAGAATAACCCAAGCAGCCCGAAAGGGCTGTTTTTTTACCCAAACAACCTATGGCAAACCCTATCTGGATAATGACTTCGGCTTTTGACCAACTCAACCTGGATCAAACTGTCGAAAAAGCAATTGAAATCGGCGTACAAGGACTGGACCTTTGTGTTTTCAGAAAAGACGGAACCAGAGATGACTTTGTGGCCACACATTTGGATTATGAGAATTTTGGTAGTGAGGAGGCAAAACAATTATTGGAAAAATTCAACGGAGCCCAACTTCGGCTTTCCATTGGGGCTTTTGAAAATCTTATTGGTGGAGATCCTGTACAGCGGATTAAAAATCAAAATCACCTTCTCAGATTGATCCGAATGGCTTACCTCCTGGGAGGAGATGAAAATGACGTGAAAGTCGGGACTTTCGTAGGCTACAATCACGAATTAGGGAACCAAGATGGAGGCTTTGAAAAAAATCTTCTGGAATATCAGCGTATTTTCACTCCCATTATCCGATATGCCGCCGACTTAGGTGTAACTGTACTTTATGAAAACTGTCCCATGGAAGGCTGGAGAAGCTCCGGCCATTTCGGCACTTTCAACAACCTGACCGGTGTATTGGCTGCAAGAAAAATCATGTACGACCTTATCCCAGAAAAGAACCACGGGGAAATTTACGATCCTTCCCATGATGTTTGGCAACATACCGACCCAGTGGAGGTCATCAAAAACACGGATATGGATAGATTGAAACGTATCCATGTCAAATCCACACGGAATTTACCCGATCCTTTTTGGGGAAATATGTATCCCATGCATCAAATTCCTGCGGATTGGGCAAAAAAGGCAGGAATCCCCTCAAGTCAAAACCCCTGGGATCGGCACCATTATGAGGCTACACTTCCCGGTTTTGGCTTAGGTGACTCCATGGATTGGAGGGCATTTGTCAATATTTTGAAGGAAAGAGGCTTTTCCGGGCCTTTTGAAATCGAAAATGAAGCAGTGCTTTCCAAACAAACCGGAAAAATGGGAGCTATCGTACAGGGATGCAAAGCTGCAGTACAAAACTTGGCCCCCCTGCTTTATGAGCTGACCGATGAGGGATGGGTTTACCCTATGCAGGAATACAAACCACTCAAAGAGATGGACCGAAAAGACATCCCTTTGAAAACCATGGATGACCTTTAAAAAACTATAAAGATTAGCAGCAGGCATAAGACCTGCTGCTAACTTCATTTATTTCGTATCGCCTTCATAGCCTACGTCCACCTTGAGGACTTTTTTTTCGGCAGCAGCCACTGCCAGTTCATCGCAACGTTCGTTTTCAGGATGTCCGGCATGTCCTTTTACCCAAATGAATTTGGGTCTGTATTTCAAATGAAGGGGAATATAGCGCAGCCATAGATCGGGATTTTTCTTATCCTTAAATCCTTTTTTTTGCCAGCTCCAAAGCCATCCTTTTTCAATGGCATCCACCACATACTTGCTATCCGAATAAATGGTCACAGGTATACCTGTCAACTTGAGTTCCTGAAGCCCTCGAATCACCGCCAGCAATTCCATGCGATTATTGGTAGTCAGGCGATAGCCTTCCGAAAGTTCCTTTTCATGATGGTTGTATTTGAGCACCACTCCATAGCCCCCTGGTCCGGGATTGCCTTTGGAAGCCCCATCTGTGAAAATCCTAATCATACATCAAAATAAGGGAAATAATACTCCTCACTGAAGTTGGAGTTTAAACGATTTCAATCGGAAAAGCATTCGACTTGAAAATCTTCACTGCAATGGAAAGCAAAATGATCCCGAAAATCCTTCTCAAGACATCCAGTCCGGTTTTTCCGAGTTTTTTCTCCAGCCAGGTCGTACTTTTCAATACCGCATAGACAAAAACCAGATTGAGCAAAATTCCTATGGCAATATTGATCTGGGCAAACTCTGCCTTTAAGGTCAAGATTGTAGTCAATGTACCTGCACCCGCGATCAATGGAAAGGCTATGGGAACAATAGAAGCCCCGGCACTGGCATCCGGATCGGGTTTGAAGAGCTCGATCCCCAAAATCATTTCTGCACCCAAGGCAAAAATGATCAGCGCACCCGCAATCGCAAAGTCCTCCACACCGATCCCAAAGAGACCTAAAATGGATTTTCCTGCAAACAAAAACAGAATCATGAGTACTCCGGCCGCAATTGTGGCTTTTTCAGACTGAATATGGCCAGCCTTTTTCCTTAAATTGATGATAATCGGAATCGAACCCAGAATATCGATCACGGAAAAGAGGATCAAAGAAACCGAAAGAATTTGCTTGAAATCTATCATGGTGCAAAGGTAGGTCTTTTCATCCTGCCAAAATAGTGCAACGCAACAATGAAGATGTAAATACAGCCCTGAAGATTAATTTATTCAGGGCTATGTCGAATTAATATTGACTCAAAAATTCAATCAGAACATCCATTTCCTGGTTGGTGATTGCCGGGAAATTCGCAATCCGAAAAGAGGTGGCCTTCAGTGGTCCATAACCACCTCCCAACTGCATTCCTTCCTTTTCAGCGGCTTTTTTCACGGAAGCAATCATCTCTTCAGACCCTGCGACTCCCATTACGGTGGTGCTTCTAGCTTCTTCATTATCCACTAGCATACGGAAAGCCTTGGTGTGAGCAATACAGGTCTCCAGCTTTCTCATTCTCTCCCGAAGATTGGCATCGATGTGCTGGACTTCCTCAATATCCTTCAACACGCGCTTGAGCAGGTAAATACCCAAGACATTGGGAGTATAATGGGTCTGATATCCAGCTGCATTGTCCAGCATAAAATTCAGACTATTGTATCTTCCGCGTTCACCCTTTTGGACAGTTTTCTCTATAGCTCTTGGGGAAAGAATAAGAATCCCCAAACCCGCAGGAAGCCCAAAGCATTTTTGAACCGAGGCATACCAAATATCCGCAAGTTCAAAATCCAGTTCTATCCCCGCCATACTGGAAGTTGTATCAACTGCGATCAGCTTTTCAGGAAACTTGTCCTTTATTGCTTCCAGAGTTCTCATGGTCACCTGAGAGGCATTGGATGTTTCATTCTGGGTGATTGCGATCAGGTCAAACTCCTCCCCGATCTGTAATGCAGGAACATTAATCACTTCATTGGCTTGAATCTTCAAGCCCGAGGAAGAAGGCAGAATATGGGAAGCAAAATCAAACCACTTTTTCCCAAATGAACCTGAATAGATATGGAAACTGGCTTTTTCTACAATCGATTGGGAAATGATTTCCCAGTTTTCAGTAGCACTGGAGGTAAAAAGCAATTTGTAATCCTCCGGCATGTGCAGTTTTTTACGCATCAGTTCTTCAACTTCCTGATACAGGTTCATGAAGACGGAACTCCTGTGGTTGGCGCTCAGGATTCCTTCCTGATAAGCATCTTGTAAATAGAAAGGAAGGGCATCGAAAACTTTTGAAGGCCCGGCAGCAAATGTGATCATGAGTAGAGGGTTTAAAGAAAATAGCGGATACCCAATTCGTAACCTTTCAGGCCCAATCCGGAAATCATGCCCACACAGGACTTTGATATAATACTCTTGTGGCGAAATTCCTCCCTTTTGTAAATATTGGAAATATGGACTTCCAATACTGGGGTGGTCACTCCAGCGATAGCATCCGAAATGGCTACAGAGGTATGGGTATAGCCTCCTGCATTGAGTAAAATCGCATCAAAAGAAAAACCTACCTCGTGAATTTTATTGATCAATTCACCCTCCACATTACTTTGATAATAGTGCAGCTCAACTTCCGGGAAGAGTTTTTTGAGTGTTTCAAAATATTCTTCGAAAGAAGTGCTCCCATATACTTCAGGCTCCCTTTTCCCCAATAGATTGAGATTTGGCCCGTTGATGATCTGGATTTTCAAAATAAAATTAGGTTTTAGGTTTGATTTGGATTTCCCTTCAAAGTTAAAAAGTAGCACGACAAAAATCTTAGAGTTTGGCAAAAGCAAGTCAATTTTATTTTTCCTAAGCCTACAAACGAACCTTCCTGCTTTTCACAGGGTTACCCATCCAGAAATTAAACCGGCAAATTTGTAGCTTTGCAGCATGGAAGGGATTCAGAAAAAAGACATTCGTAAACTAAGCCTAGAAGAACTGGAGGAGTTTTTCCTTTCCCAGGGAGAAAAAAAATTCCGGGCCAAGCAGGTCTATGAATGGCTTTGGAACAAATCCCTGAAAAATTTTGATGACATGAGTAATATTTCCCTAAACACCCGGGAAATGCTCAAAAACAATTTTATCATCAACCATATTCAGGTTGACCTCATGCAACATTCCAATGACGGAACTATCAAAAATGCGGTCAAACTTTATGATGAAAAAATAGTGGAATCAGTACTGATTCCGACTTCCAAGAGAATTACCGCCTGTGTTTCTTCTCAGGTAGGATGTAGCCTTGATTGTAATTTCTGCGCAACCGCAAGGCTAAAACGTATGCGAAATCTGAATCCGGATGAAATCTACGATCAGGTAGTTGCCATCAAGGACGAAGCCGAAACTTACTTCCAGCGTCCTTTGACCAATATTGTATTCATGGGAATGGGTGAACCCTTACTGAATTACAACAACGTTATCGCCGCAATCGAAAAAATCACTTCCCCGGAAGGACTGGGCATGGCTCCACGTAGAATTACCCTTTCTACGGTGGGTATTCCAAAAATGATCCGGAAAATGGCAGACGATGAGGTAAAATTTAACCTCGCCATTTCCCTGCACTCCGCCATCAATGAGACTCGTTCCCTACTCATGCCTATTAATGATTCCAATCCTTTGGAAGATCTTGTAGACGCATTGAAGTACTGGTACCAAAAGACCAAACGAAAAGTCACCTACGAATATGTGATCTGGGATGGGGTCAATGATGACGAAAGACACGCTAAAGCACTGGCTAAATTCTGCAAAGCCATTCCATCCAAAGTCAACATCATCCAGTACAACCCCATTGACGAGGGAGAGTTCAGACAGGCAAAGCAAGAGGCTGTGGACATGTATATCCGAGTTTTGGAGTCCCAGGGAATTATTGCCAAAGTCCGAAAATCCAGAGGTCAAGATATAGATGCAGCATGCGGCCAACTGGCCAATAAGAACGAAGTAGCCGAGCTAACGAAAATTTAAGATTTTTTCACTTGATATTGATAAAAGATTAGTTTTTCTTGAGTTTGTTTTTAATCAAGCAACAATCTTTTATGCAAAAGCTTTCCTTTTATCTATTGGGATTGGTCTTTTTCTTTTTCAGTAAAGGCCTTTTTGCCCAGGATTTAGCCCAAAAAATCCAGTCTTATTTTGCCAAAAACCAACAGGAATTCCCTGTAGAAAAAGTTTTTCTGCACCTGGATAAACAAACCTACACTTTAGGTGAGGACCTGTGGTTTAGTGCCTATCTGGTCGCTGGCAGCGAACAAATCCCTTCCCCGCTTAGCCAGACTCTCTATGTTGGACTCTTTGATGGGGATGGACTGCTTCTGGAGCAGAAGAGCATTCTGGTCGAAAAAGGTCGCGGTAAAGGCGACTTCATTCTTCCTGCATTTGGCAAGCCCGGAACCTACCGGCTCAAAGCCTTTACTTCATGGATGAGAAACTTCGGAGAAGAGTATTTTTTCACAGCCGAAATCAATGTCATCGATGGGGCTGCCGGATCGTTTTTACCGGAAATCAAATTCAACCAAATCAGGAGTGAAAATGGCCGGACTGTTTATCAGTCGGAATTGACAGCGATCGATAATCAGGGAAAAGCCCTCAGCAATCAGTCCCTTCAAGTCAAGGTCTTGGGCAACCAGGAGGAACTTCACCAGCAGGAAGTTCTCCTAAATGCACAGGGTTTGGCAAGTTTTACTTTTTCCATCCCCGAACAAGCTTTTAAAAGCCAGCATTTAGAAATAACATACCTAGAGAACGGAAACTACCCAGTGACCCAAAAAATCCGTCTTCCCTACAGCCTCAATTTGGCAGACATTCAGTTTTTGCCTGAAGGAGGAAGGTGGTTGATTGGAAAAAAATCAACCATGGCTTTTCGGGCTGTAGCTCCGGATGGAATGCCCCTGGAAATCCAAGGCCATATTCTGGAGGACGAAAGTATTCAGTTCAGCGGAAATGAATCCGGATTGGGTAAGTTTGAAATCACGCCTTCCCAAAGCGATTACCGGGCAGAAATCAAGGCCGAAAATCAAAGCCGGGTCATCTCCTTACCCGAAGCATCTTCGGACGGCCTGGTACTTCAGGTAGTCAACAATCCTGCTGCCAGCTATATCACTGCCTTTGTTCAGGGAAGTTATAATCCCAATTCCCTTTTGCTGGTTAGCCAAACCAGAGGTATTGTCAATTACATGATCCAAGGAGCTCTGAACAATGGAGTTTGGGGAGTGAGAATTCCCAAGGAGAACCTGATTACCGGAATCAACCAGATCACTGTCTTGGATCCTAAAGGGAAACCACTTTTGGAACGGCTGGTTTTCATAAACAAGGGGGATGAACTCAAGTTAGAAATGAGTCAAAGCGGTACTCTTTCTCCACGGGAGAAAATCACCCTTTCATTTACCAATCAATTTTCCGGACAAGCGGCCCCGGGGAGCTTTTCCCTGGCAATCTTGGATGCTGATCAGGCAGATGGGTACGACCCAAATACAAGCTCGATATTTTCAGAACTCCTTCTCAACTCAGACCTAAGAGGCAATCTCCATCAGGCTGGAAGGTACTTCAAAGACCAAGAAGCTACTACAATGGAAGCCCTGGACCTGGTGATGTTGACCCATGGATGGAGAAGATTCAACTGGACAGATATCGTCCAGGAAAAATCCCCAGAGATCTCCCATTTTATAGAGAGAGGAATCAATATTGAAGGACAAGTCACAGATCAGGAAGACACCAAAAAAGGTCTTGGAGGAGGAAAAATCACCGCAATGGTCGGGGATGGAATAGAAATCCTTACTACGGAATACGGACCCAATGGAAGGTTTATTTTCAGGGATCTGCATTACTCAGATTCAGCCCAAATCACCATCACTGCCGAGGATAATAGGCTGAAAAACTTTATCGATGTGGAAGTCATACAGCCTGAGGCAGTTCTTTCGAGTTTGACGGGCAGCTATCCCAATCAGACATCTTGGCCAGAGGGACTTGCTTCCACCTATCAAGAAAGAACGCTTATGCAGAGAATGTACTCCGACCAGGACAAAATCATGGACCTGGAAGGGGTAACTGTGGAAGGGCAGACCATAGCCCAAGAAGAGGAAGAGGTACGAAAAATCTACGGAGCAGGAGATGTGAGCATTAACCCGGAGAAAATACCCGGAACTGTAGCCTATTCAAATGTTTTTCAATTGATTCAAGGAAGGGTATCCGGGGTACAGATATTTGTGTCTGGTCTGGACGTAAGTGTACAGATCCGAGGGCCAGGCTCAATCAACGCCGGTACCAGTCCACTGTTCCTGCTTGACAATATTCCTGTGGATGCTGGAACACTCCTTCAGATCAATCCTCGGGACGTGGCCAGTGTGGATGTGTTCAAAGACCCGGCACGAACTGCCATTTTCGGGGCTCAGGGAGCCAATGGAGTTATCGCAGTGTACACCAAAACCGGAAGTGGGGTTTCTGTAAGCGTGGGAGGAACTTTAGTCACCCGGTATGGAGGATATGCAGTTGCCAGAGAATTTTATCAGCCCAAATACGATGTAAAATCCCCAGAAAATTCTCTGACAGACAAGCGGGCTACTATTTACTGGAATCCCATTTTGGAAATTGATGAAAGCGGTCAAACCCAGGTGGAATACTACAATACCGATGTTGCTAAAAAACAAATCCTGATCATGGAAGGAATGGATGCAGAAGGAAGATTGGGCAGATTAGTACGTATTTTGGAATAAGCATTTGTTTTCCTCACCAAAGCCTTCTAATTTTTGTCCAGAATAAACTTTATTGGACATGAAGAAGGCTTTGGTGATCTTTTTAATGGGGTGTGGCTTGATTTTTTCAGCCAATGCACAAACTCAAAATCAGGGTGATGCCCGACTCCATGCATTTGGAAGTTACGGTTTACGATGGGAAAATCTGGGAGCCGGAGCTGGTATAGAGTTCTTCTTTATTGACCATTTCGCGGTCATGCCCAGCTTTACCAAGATTTTTCCTGAAGTTGGAAATGCCTCAAACTTTAGTTTCGACTTTCGATACTTTGTATCTGAAGGACCCTCGCAACTTTACTTCATGACAGGCTACAGCCAAAACTGGGAAAACCCCAACAAAGACGGCGGTGTAGGTGTGAGACGTACTTATAAAGGAGCCAATGTAGGTGTAGGGGCTTACATCCGACTAATTGACCAAGTAGGGTTAAGTACTGAATTCAGAGTTCAGAGCCAGTTCCCGAGAGAAGCTAGTTTCCGATTCGGACTAACCTTCCCTCTTTAATTTTGGGATAAAAGAATCATTTCTTGCTGAATTCGAAAAGCTTTCGCTTCTCTTCCTTGCTCAAGGCTTCATACCCTCGATCTGCAATTTTATCCAGAATCCTATCTATTTCCTCTTGGCTAGTGTCCCCGGATGTTTGGGCCGGACTTGAGCTTTTGGAAGAAGATTTTCCGGCAAAACCTCCATGGCTTGATTTGGCTTTTCTATGACTGACTTTCACTCGGGAAGGATTCTTTTTGAATAGGTTTTCAAAGAAAATCCCAACCTTTTGTACCGGCACTCCGAGATCAATTCCTTTACGCAGCTGAACGATATATAAATAACCCAGCAAGGCCCCTCCCAAATGCGCAAGCTCTCCACCTGCATTAGCTCCTGCAGAATTGGCAAAGGAAAGCAGCACGTAGAAAATTGCAATGTACTTGATCTTTACAGGACCTAGGAACATCAAAAAGAAAGAGGTGTTCGGTGTCAGTGTCGCTGCCCCAACCACAATGGCAAAAACCCCTGCGCTGGCTCCCAGCATCAGAGAAGAATCCACAGAGTTGCTGAAATAAGGGGCAAGATTGTATATCAACACATAGAAAATCGCACCTGAAAAACCTCCCAATATGTATAGATTAACCAGTTTTCTACTCCCTAAGTACTGGTGAACTAGCATGCCAAACCAATACAAAAACAACATATTGAACAGAATGTGAAAAAATCCCTCATGCAGGAACATGTAGGAAAGAATGCTCCAGGGCTGGCTGGCAAGTTTGGGCAAGGAAGCCGGCATCATCAAATGTGAAATCAAATCCGAATACAGTCCTCCAAATCCTCCAATGGTCAGAAATACTCTGACCACAAGGAACACCAAAAACACCAGGATATTGATAGCCATCAGCTTAAACAGACCGTTATCGCTCTGTTTAAACGCGTTGCGAAGATTTTCCCAAAGATTTCCGTACATCATCAATAGAAGCTATTTCTGTCTTTTTTCCAACGGTACACCATCAGTCCGCCAATAACCAATCCACTCAAGTGAGCGAAATGAGCCACATTGTCCATGGGGTTATTGATCAATACGTTATAAAGCGTGTAGAGTCCATAGAACAGTACCAAATATTTTGCTTTGACCGGCATGGGTGGAAAAAGCAAAAACAGCTGTGTATTGGGGAAAAGCATTGCAAAGGCAATCAAAACCCCAAACAGAGCCCCTGATGCCCCGACCATCGGAATGTTCCCTTGAAATTTCAAAACTTCCTCAAGGGTTTGGGTAGCTCGGGCAATTTTTACCGGATCTGAAGGATTGCGGCTGAAATCATCTATAAAATCAAAAACCGAGCGATTGAAATATCCTCTGTGTTCCAGAACCAGCTTATTGAAATATTCAGGATCGGGATTGCTTTGGAAAGTCTCAATTTGCGTTTGAAAGCTATCAACTCGGTAAATGTTGTATCCTGAATACAAAACCCCTGAACCTACTCCGCAGACCATCCAAAGTGTCAGGAGTTTTTTGGGACCTAAAAACTGCTCCAAGAGGGGACCAAAGATCAGAAGTCCAAACATGTTGCTGAACAGATGCCAGAAATCGGCATGCATAAACATGTAAGTCAAAAACTGAAAAGGTTTGAAGTAGGGACTCCCAATATAATACAATGCAAACCACTGACTTAATTGAGGCAATACAAACCCGCTCACAACAAAAAGGGCAATGTTGATCAGCAAAAGATTCTGTACTACCGGGGTGATATTTCTAAACATATTATTTTCCGAAAAAAGAGTGGATGCTGGATAAATCCAATTTAACAAAGGTTTTGTTCCCCCCTATCCCATAATTTGGATTTTGGCAGGCAAAAAGCTGCCCAACGAGGGTTTCCATTTCCTGGGGACTGAGCTTTTGTCCTCTTTTCAAGGAGGACTTTCTTGCCAGAGATCTGGCAAGATTTTCCCGGTTGTCCAGGGAAAGCTCATTCTTAAAATTCTTGTATTGTTCGATGAGCCCTTCGAAGAGCTCTTTTTCATTTTTCACTTGAATGTCCGCAGGAACGCCCTGTATCAATACAGCGTCCTTCCCAAATTCAGCAACCATAAATCCCAGACTATTTAATTCCTCCATCAGGTCTAGAACTAACGAGAAATCCCCCGGGCTAAGTTGCACCACAGGAGGAAAAAGACATTGCTGGGATGGACCTTGAGCCATCTTGAGCTGACGCAGATAGCGCTCGTACAAAATCCGCTCATGAGCTGCCTGTTGGTCCACGATCAGCAATCCAGTGGACATCTGCGCGATTACATAACTCAATTCCACTTGGAAAGTGGTACCTGTCGCCTCCCCTTCCTCTGGTTTTGGAATGGAAAACCCTTTTTCTTCCTCAGGATTCGCCTTACTGGAAAAAGTCAGGATTTCCGCTTCTTCCCTTTCCAGGGTTTCCCGTTCGGAAGGTCTTGGGGATTCATGTCCCTCAAACAATTTCTCCCAGCCGCTGACACTGGACTTTTTAAACTCCGGTGTATTGAAAGTTTTGTAGCTGTATTCTCTATCCACTGCCTCCTTCTTGGAAACATCTTTATCCCAATTTTCGGTAAAATTGACATCGATGCTGAAATCCAGAGCAGGAACGACGTGGTGAGCGCCCAAAGCCTGCTTGACAGCCGACCGGATCACTGCATAGATCGTACGCTCGTCATCAAACTTGATTTCCGTTTTGGTTGGGTGGACGTTGATATCGATATGGGCTGGGTCAATTTCGAGAAACAACACATAGAACGGATGTTGGTCCTGCTGAATCAGGCCTTCGAAAGCATTACTTACGGCATGGTTGAGATAGCTGCTCTTGATATAACGATTGTTGACAAAGAAAAACTGCTCCCCCCTGGTTTTTTTTGCGCATTCCGGCTTGCCGATGTATCCCTTCACATTGAGGTGGGGAGTGATCTCCTCGCAGGGTACGAGCTGAGATTGGTAGTTTTTCCCAAAAACCCCTACGATTCTCTGACTGAGTTTGCCGGGGAGGAGATTAAAAACCTCCAGGTCATTTTGAATAAGCGAAAACCCGATCTCAGGATATGCTAATGCCACACGCTGGAATTCTTCCACGATATGACGCATTTCCACAGGATTGGATTTCAGGAAGTTCCTGCGGGCAGGCACGTTGTAAAACAGGTTTCTCATGCAAACAGAAGTTCCGGGCTGAGAGGCCACGGGTTCCTGTTTTTTCACTTCTGATCCCTCAATCTGGATCAGTGTCCCCAATTCAGAATCTGGCTGGCGGGTTTTCAGCTCCACCTGGGCAACTGCCGCGATGGAAGCCAAGGCCTCTCCCCTGAATCCAAAAGTCCGGATTGAAAACAGATCCGAGCTGGTGCGGATTTTCGAAGTCGCATGTCTTTCAAAACTCATTCTGGCATCCGTGGCAGACATGCCTTTTCCATTGTCTATGACCTGAATGAGTTGCTTTCCTGCATCCTTGACCACTACCTGGATTTTGGTTGCTCCTGCATCAATGGAATTCTCCAGCAGCTCCTTCAAAGCAGAGGCCGGTCTTTGTACTACTTCACCCGCAGCAATCTGATTGGCAATGGCATCAGGAAGCAGCTGAATCAAATCACTCATCTTTCGGCTTGGGTTTTAGCTTGAAAAAATAATACACCGCAGCTCCAATCATTGCCAAATACAACAGGTACTCAAATATAACTGGGCCTAGATAGATGTACCCCCCAATTGCGGTTACCAAAAAAAGAAAGATAAACGAACGGATCATTCCCGTGGACGCAAAAATGCTGGTATCCCGACTTCGTCCCAGATTGTGTTTTGAGAAAGCTCCCCGCAAACCGGATTCATAGTTTGCCAAGCTCTCCTCTTCTGACCTTTCTCCGAGTTTGCCCTCCGCTTCTAATTCCTTTTTAATGCGTGCGGTACGCTGCTCAATTTCTTCTTTGACAGGGTCGTAATATCGAGGTTTGATATCAAACCTCATGGGGCTGGAAGTCCTAAATATGGAAGGGAATTTCATGTATCGTTTATTTGAAACCCGAAAAACTTTCGGGACAGGTATGTTAGATCAGAGGATAAATCGTTATCAAATTACCAACGATCAAATTTATCCTAATTTAAACCCAAATTTCAGCTCAAAGTTGGGCTTTCTTTCCTATCTTGATCTACTGGTTTCCTAATTCCGATTCTCGGAAAGGGCCTTTTAAGGAAACTTCATCTATTAGAACTAAGTTCTGCCGATAGGCCTGATTCACAAATTTATTTCAAAAGTTAAGGATTAAAAATTAACTAGGGCATGAGTAAAAAGCTTTGGAGGATTTTAGGTGTAGGGTTGATTTCTATTTTTTTCAGCTCTGGAAAAATTGACCCTGCAATTGTTATTGAGGATCCCTTGGTAGCTCCTGATCTTGTCCGCCAATTGAACTGGGTTGACTCAGTATTTCAAAGCCTCAGTTTTGACGAAAGGCTGGGACAGCTTTTTATGGTAGCGGCCTATTCCAATAAGGACCAAGCCCATGTGAATCAAATCAGCGAGCTGGTCAAAAATGAAAATCTGGGAGGCCTGATTTTCTTTCAGGGCGGACCTGACCGTCAAGCAAAATTGACCAATTATTACCAAAGCATTGCCAAAACCCCACTTTTCATAGCAATGGATGCCGAATGGGGGATCAGCATGAGATTGGATTCCATCCCTGACTTCCCTAAGGCCATGACACTTGGAGCCATTCAGGACACAAACCTGATCTATGAAATGGGAGCTGAAATGGCTCATCAATTCCGTGAAATGGGCATGCATATCAACTTTGCTCCAGTGGTGGATGTCAACTCCAACCCGGATAACCCGGTGATCGGTTACCGGGCATTTGGAGAAAATAAAAAAGTAGTGGCTGAAAGAGCAGTAGCCTACATGAAGGGGCTTCAGGAAAACGGAGTCATTGCCAACGCAAAGCATTTTCCTGGGCACGGGGACACAGAAGCTGACAGCCATTATTCACTTCCAGTGATCAAGCACCCCGAAAGCAGAATCTGGAACGTGGACCTTTATCCTTATCAGGAATTATTCCGGGAGAATCTCATGTCAGTCATGGTTGCTCACCTGAATATCCCCAGCTTGGACAATCAGGCCAATATCCCGACCAGTCTTTCTGAAAAGGTAGTGACTGACCTTCTTCAAAACCGGATGAATTTTCAGGGGCTGGTATTCACAGATGCCCTCAACATGAGAGGTGTGGCCAGTGCCAATGCTCCAGGGGAAGTTGACCTGAAGGCTTTGTTGGCCGGAAATGATGTACTGCTTTACTCTCAAGATGTTCCTAAGGCAAAAGCCCTGATCAAAAAGGCGGTGGAAGAGGGGACACTTTCAGAGTCTGAAGTCAACCGAAGAGTAAAAAAGATCCTCCGTGCCAAATATTGGTCAGGGCTGAATCATTACCGCCCAATCGAAACCTCTGGATTACTAGAAAGAATCAACAGACCCAAAAGTGAAGTAGTCAGGGAAAAACTCTATGCCGAAGCAATTACTGTCGCTTCCAATAGGGATGAAATACTTCCCTTCCGGAAACTGGACCTCCAGCGCTTTGCAAGCCTGACGATCGGAGGTGAGGGAGCTGAATTCCAAAAATACCTGAGCAAATACACCCAGTTTGAGCATTTTGAAATCCAGAAAGCTGCAAGTGAATCCGCACACTACAACTTGATGAAAAAACTTGAGGACTATGATGTGGTCGTGGTGGGTTTGATGGGAGTCACCAACAGTCCAAAGCGGGCTTTTGGTCTAGCGCCCGGGGACATTGCTTTGATCCGAAAGCTTTCCGAGCGTCAAAAAGTAGTGACTGTACTTTTCGGAAACTCCTATGCTTCCAAATTCTTAGAGGGCCTGGGGAATGTGGTACTGGCCTACGAAAACAATGAAATGACCCAAAAAATAACACCTCAGGTTTTATTCGGCGCCCGACCGGCCAAAGGCATCCTCCCTGTTTCGGTAAGTGATCAGTTTCCGTACGGTGTGGGAGGATTCATGCAGGGCATGAGAAGATTGGCATATGGTGCTCCGGAATCAGTAGGAATGGACAGCAAAACTCTGGATCAAATTGATAAGGTGGCACAAAAAGCCATCCGGATCCAAGCAACTCCCGGAGCGAATGTATTGGTGGTGAAGGACGGGAAAGTTGTATTTGAGAGATCTTACGGAAAGCTGGAATACAAAAGCAGTCCTAAAGTAAATTCCGAAACCGTTTATGACTTGGCTTCCATCACCAAAGTACTCGCAACTACTCAGGCTGTGATGTTTTTGCATAGCAGAGGGGAACTGGACATGGAAAAGACCTTGGGAGATTATCTTCCAGAATTGAGAGGCACCAACAAAGCCAATTTGATTTTGAAAGACGTGATGGCCCATGAGGCGGGACTAAAAGCCTTTATCCCACACTATGTCAATACTGTGGAAAGAGGACAATGGAGGGGAGACTATTACAAGCCGAGTTCAGCACCAGGTTATACTAGGCCTGTTTCCAATGACATGTATGCCATCGATGGCTTAAGGGACAGTATCTGGAGCTGGACCGTCAAATCCGAATTGCTACCAAAATCCGGAGGAAAAAACAGATACGTCTACTCGGACTTGACTATGTACTTCATGCAAGCAGTAGTAGAAAGAATCGTAAATCAGCCCTTGGATGAATTCCTGGATCAGAATTTCTACCAACCTTTAGGATTGTATACGATGACATTCAACCCGTTTAAAAAAATGCCTTTGGACAATATTGCACCCACTGAAAATGATGTTGCATTCCGAAAACGACAAATTCAGGGCTATGTCCATGACCCGGGTGCTGCCATGTATGGAGGTGTTGCCGGACATGCTGGGCTATTTGGGAAGGCTAATGATCTGGCAGTCATGATGCAGATGATGTTGAATGAGGGATACTATGGAGATGTGAGTCTACTTAAACCTGGTACAGTTTCCTCCTTTACCAAGAGACAATCCAATCAAAGCCGAAGAGGCTGGGGTTGGGATAAACCTGAACCTGAACCCGATAAGGGTGGATCTGCTGGAAAACTAGCTCCCAAATCAACCTTCGGCCACACCGGATTTACAGGAACCTGTGTCTGGGCGGATCCTGAGAATAATTTGATTTATGTATTCCTTTCCAACAGGGTTTATCCTGAAGCCGAAAACCGAAAGCTACTCAGTGAAGAAATCCGGACCCAAATTCATGATATTATTTATGAGGCGATGGCCTCAAGAAACAAATAAATAACCCCGATTTTCCATCGAGGTTATTTATCTTCATTTTCTACTTAACCAAAATCAACTCTTCCTGCGGCTGAATCAGGTACTCAGCCCCATTTTCGGTGACCACCGCCATTTCTTCCACTGAAATTGTCTTGGTGGTGCCATCTGCCCGCTTCCAAGCATGAAATCCATCAAATGCGAAGACCATTCCTTTTTTCAACTCCTTTTGGGCAGCAGGTCTTATACTGGGTGCTTGGGACCCTCCCAAATTAGGTCCTACATCGTGCGCTACGTAACCGACTGGATGTCCCGTACTCCACATGACATACTCTGAACCTGCCTTTTCCATCAGCTCACGCTGTGCCCGGTCCACTTCTACTCCTTTCACTCCGGGCTTCATTGCTGCCAATGCTGCCCGCGAACCCGCCTTTCCATGCTCCCAATACTGTTGGATATCGGCTGGCGCTTCACTTTCTCCTTCTTTCAAAACATAGGCAAAGCGCTGTATATCGCTCACCCAAATATCATAGAGCTTCACTCCAAAATCGATCTGAATTACATCGCCTGGCATGATGATTTTATCCGTAGCATGGGAATGCCCTCGATCAGGCCCGGAATTTACATTGGGGTTTTGATCGGGATGCCAAGCATCAGTTACTCCATATTGAGCCATTTTTGCCTTTAAAAATTTGGCTACGTCTGCGTCTGTTGTTTTTCCGGGTTCAATCATGGCATAGGCCTCATATTGAAAATCGGAAGCCAACTGCGCCGCCTGTCTCATGATTTCTACTTCCGCCGGAAGTTTGATCGATAGCCATTCATAGACCAATTCGGTTGCAGAAACCAATTTTGAAGAAGTTTCTCCTAATAAGGATTCCAGTTCTTGTCGTTGTGAAAAGGACATTCCATCTGCCAAGGAATTCGAAGTTGAGGAATTGATAGCTATCTGTTGAAAATTTTTGGTCTTGATAATTTCTGCAGCCTGGGCTACAGCAGATGTTCCTCTGGGCACCCGAACCACTTCATCATGGATATCCAACTCATCCAAAGCAGTCGCTTCTCCATCAGGGGAAAACACCAAGGAATGAAACCCCGAATCATCGATGTAAAATAGAAAAGCTGCAGTTCCTCCAGCATTTTCACCCCCCACATGAATCGCAAGGGGATCATTATTATTTTCCCGACAGATCGTCAGCCAGCAATCTACCTGTGCTGCTTTCATTGCCTCAGGAAGAAGCTGAGAAATTCGTTGTTTTCGGATTTCAGGCCATGGATTCGAGGACCAATCCGGTTTTGAGACGGAAACGCTTTCTACGGGAGTATTTTGTGTACATCCAATAATAAAAAAGGCGAGGATTACAGGGATTAATTTTAAGTTTTGAAACATAATCTATTCTATTTGAAAAGTTAAAATAAAGAACATCCTTCCAGCTTTAAAAACTATTTTTCAAATAGTAAATTAATCTTCATAAGACTGGTTTTCAGCAGTATCCTAAAAAATAGAATTTTTAATTATCCTCGATTTATCGATTAATTCCCCTTATTTTGAACAAAAAGAACCCTAAAGTGTGTTTAAACTCAGGTTATAAACCAGCTACAAAATATGAAGATCGGGATTGTTTGTTATCCAACATTCGGTGGTAGTGGAGTAGTCGCAACAGAATTGGGAAAAGGACTGGCCAAATTGGGCCATGAGATCCATTTCATCACCTATCGACAACCTACTCGCCTAGACTTTTTTAGTGAGAATCTTTATTACCATGAAGTGGATATAAAGAGCTACCCCCTCTTTGAACATGCCCCGTACGAACTGGCCTTGGCTAGTAAAATGGTCTCTGTGGTGAAATACGAAAACCTGGATTTACTGCATGTTCACTATGCCATTCCCCACGCCTCGGCCGCATACATGGCCAAGCAAATTCTCAAGGAGGAAGGAATCCACATTCCGGTAGTGACTACCCTTCACGGAACAGATATCACTTTGGTAGGAAAAGACCCCAGCTATGAGCCCGTGGTCACCTTTAGCATCAACCAATCCGATGGAGTAACTGCAGTATCGGAAGACCTCAGAAAAGAAACCTATTCGCATTTTAAAATCAAAAGGGATATTGAAGTAATCCCTAATTTCATAGATCTTGACAGGTTCAAGAAACAAAAAAAGGAGCACTTCAAGCTGGCCATTTGTCCCCATGGGGAAAAACTTATGGTTCACACCTCAAACTTCCGAAAAGTGAAAAGGGTAGAAGATGTGGTTCGGGTATTTTATGAAGTAAGAAAGGAAATTCCCGCCAAACTGTTGATGGTAGGTGATGGACCAGAACGGGATAAAATGGAAAGGCTTTGTCGTGAACTAGGTACCTGTGACGACATTCGATTTCTCGGAAAATTAGATGCTGTGGAAGAAGTGCTTTCTGTGGCAGACTTATTTATCATGCCATCTGAAAAGGAAAGTTTCGGTTTGGCCGCTTTGGAAGCCATGGCCTGTGAAGTCCCAATATTGACCTCCGATGCCGGGGGGATTCCTGAGCTGAACCTTAACGGACAGACCGGCTACGTCTGCAAAGTTGGGGACATCAAGGACATGAAAGAAAAGGCTTTGAAAATCTTGGATGATGAAAATCTCCCGACTTTCAAAGAAAATGCACTCGCAAGAGCGAAGCAATTCGACATCTCCGAAATCTTGCCACTTTATGAAAATTATTACCAAAAAACCATAGAAGCTACGCTTGCCAAAGTGTAAAATCTGGGATTTATGATAAAAATCAATGTGCAAAGTTCTGAGTTAGCCTTACTTTTGTACGATTAAAATTGCATTTGTTCTGTAATACTATTTTCCACAACGAAAATGAAAAAGATAGGAAGACTGGATAGACCGGATAATTTCGGATCGGCGAAAATGTTCGAAAACCCAATTTTGGAGAAGATTTCAAGAACGCATATTTCTATTCCAATCACCATGTTTTTGGTTCTGGCAGGTATTTCCCTATACTATGCTCTAACCACAACCACTATTGCATTGAGTACCGGTATTCTCATTACTTTGGCAGGATATATAGTATTCACCTTTGTGGAATACATGATGCATAAGCATTTCTTCCACATGGAGCCCAACACTCCTATCAAAGACAAATTGCAATACACTGTACATGGGGTTCACCATGATTACCCAAAAGACAAAGACAGATTGGCTATGCCACCTTTTGTCAGTGCAGCCTATGCAGCCATATTCTACTTGGTATTCAACTTGATCATGGGAGATTTCACTTTGTATTTCCTTCCGGGATTTCTTTTTGGCTATGCCAGTTATTTGGGCGTACACTACATCGTGCATGCCTTTAACCCTCCGAAGAACTTTCTCAAAATCCTTTGGGTCAACCATGCCATCCACCATTACAAAGACCCAGATAGAGCATTTGGGGTAAGTACCCCACTATGGGACATCTTATTGGGAACAATGCCTAAAAAAGATTAAACTCAAAACCTCCTGATATCAGGAGGTTTTTTACTTTTAGAAAGTTATGAAAAAAGTCTCCATCATCGGTTTGGGCTGGATTGGCCTTCCCTTGGCAAGAATTCTAAAGGCTAAAGGAATTTCCTGTATGGGAAGTACTACTTCTCCCAACAAAGCTACGGAACTCCAGCAGCAAGGCATTGATGCCTTTCCCTTCGAATTGAATCCCTATCCCAAAGGCCAGGGTTTTCACCAGCTCTTTGATGCAGAGACGATAGTGGTTAATATTCCTCCACGCTCCCGGACTCAAAGCCCAGACTTCTATCTGGAACAGCTGAAATTTTTGAAAGGTCTGATCATCAATTCAGAAATCCAGCACGTTCTTTTTGTCAGTAGCACCGGGATTTATCCTACTATCCCCAGAGAAAAAAAGTATTCGGAAGAGGAAGTTTTGACTTTGGATAATTCCGGTAATCCCAATCTGCTTCGGGCCGAGCAATTATTGGAAATGGACCGGACTTACGATTATTCCATCATCCGATTTGGGGGTTTGATGGGAGAAGACAGAATTCCTCTAAAGTATTTCAGCGGAAAAGAGGACGTCGCAGGCAATACCAGAGTCAATTTCATCCATCAACTTGACGCTGCCCTAATGATGGAATGGATCATAGAAAAAAGCCTTTGGAATGAAACATTCAATGGAGTTGCCCCTCTCCATCCGAAACGAAAAGAGATTTATAAAAGGATCCATCAGGATTTTGGGATACCTCTTCCTAAGAGTTTTCAAAAAGAAACAGAAGAAAACAACCGGCTTATTTCCTCCGAAAAAATCCTTCAAACCGGATTCGCCTTCCAGTATCCAGATCCTTTGGAATTCCCTTATTCGGCGCAAAAATCATAAGCTATCATTGGTTCAGTGAAACTATTCCCTGAATTGGATTTGAGTATTGGAATATTTTAAACGAAATTCCCTTCTCTCAATACCCAATAACCTGATGAAAAAATCACCCTCCCTAATTGCTTTTGGACTTTCCTTTCTATTGCTTTTTTCCTGCAAAAAAGCGGCACCTGAAATTGATTATACCAATTGGTCTCACTATGGGGGACCGGAAGACGCTTCCAGATTTTCCTCTCTTACCCAGATCAACCCGGAAAATGTTGCCCAGCTAGAAGTTGCTTGGACTTATAATACAGGAGATGCTACAGAACGCTCCCAGATTCAATGTCAACCCATTGTCGCCAATGGAATACTTTACGGCAGCACACCCAAATTGAACGTCTTTGCCCTGGATGCAGGAAGCGGAGAGGAAATTTGGCGGTTTGACCCCTTTGAAGTTTTAGGAGGGGAAAATTCCTGGGCAGGCACCAACCGTGGAGTCAGTTATTGGGAAAAAGACGGAGAAACTCGGATCCTGTTTGGAGCTGGAAACTGGCTGATGTCTGTGGATGCAATGACCGGAGAGCCCGATTTAGAATTTGGAGATGGGGGAAAAGTGGATTTGAGAAAAGGGCTGGACGCAGAGCGGGAGGACTTTTTGATCGTAGCAAATGCTCCAGGGGTAATTTATGAGGATCTCATTATCCTGGGAATGCGACTTTCAGAGGGATTGGATGCCGCTCCGGGACATATCCGGGCTTACAATGTACGTACCGGAAAAATGGAATGGATTTTCCATACCATCCCTCATGAAGGCGAGCCTGGTCACGAAACCTGGGATGCCCAATACATTCAGCAAATCGGGGGAGCCAACAATTGGGCCGGTATGGCTCTGGATAAAAACCGGGGCATTGTTTATGTACCCACAGGATCTGCTACCTATGATTTTTGGGGAGGCTACCGTCAGGGAGACAATCTATACGCCAACTCCCTCGTAGCTTTGGATGCCAAAACAGGGAAAAGAATCTGGCACTTTCAGGCTGTGCACCATGATATTTGGGACAGGGATTTCCCTGCAAACCCCAATCTTATACGAATCCAAAAGGACGGAAAATGGATCGATGCCGTCGCTCAGGTTTCCAAACAGGGAATGACCTATGTCTTTGATCGCGAAACAGGGGAACCCATCTGGCCAATTGAGGAAGTTCCGGTTACCCAAACCACCCTGCCAGGAGAGACAACCTCTCCTACCCAACCCGTGCCTACCTTACCGGAACCTTTTATGAAGATGGTCTTCGAAGAAAAAGACATCCTCAATCTAAAAGAGGAATGGAATCAGGATATAAAATCCCAATTGGAAAATGCACTCTACGGGGACACCTGGCTCCCTCCCAATGCAGAGCACCCAATCATTCTATTCCCCGGTATGGACGGTGGTGCAGAATGGGGCGGAGCCTCATTTGACCCATTTACCCAGACCCTTTACGTCAATGCCAACCAAATTCCCTGGATCATAGAAATGACAGCCAATGCCAACTTTGATAATGTGGGAAAGGCAGTTTATACCAATTACTGTGGAAATTGCCATGGCATGGAACTGAAAGGAGTGCCCCCAACCATTCCCGCTTTGACAGGATTAAAGGAAAAATACAGTTCGGATTCATTGGAAATGTTACTCCGAAAAGGACGTGGAGCGATGCCGGCCTTTGACCATATTTCAAGTGAAAACCGACAAGTATTGGTTGACTACCTTTTGGGAAAGGTTCAGGAAGGAGACAAAAAGGAATTGGAATCGGATCAGTCCCAACTCTATCCCCGGTACTACATGAAGGGCTACCAAAAATTGCTGACCAAAGATGGCCTCTATGGATCCAATCCACCTTGGGGATTGCTTACCGCTATCGATATGAACACCGGAAAGAAAAAATGGCAGGTTACTTTGGGAGAAATCGACTCACTTAGTGCCCAGGGTTTTGAGCCGACCGGAACAGAAAACTATGGTGGTCCCGTGAGCACTGCAAGTGGACTTCTCTTCATAGCAGCAACCAAGGATGAGAAAATCAGAGCCTTTGACACCAAAACAGGCGATATACTTTGGGAAGCCAAACTCCCTGCTCCAGGTCATGCCACTCCGGCTATGTATCAGAAAAACGGAAAACAATATCTGGTCATCGCCTGCGGAGGAGGAAAAGGAACCCGGAGCGGTGATGCCTATGTGGCCTTTGCCTTACCGGATTGAAAATTGTCCCGCTCATCATTGGGCGGGACTTTTCTTTTTTAGTGATCTGATGCAAGCTGATTTTTTTGACAAAATCAAAATGGATCAAAGAATAGGGAAATAGCGCAAAATCGCCATGATCAAAAAGGAACTTTTGAAAAGAGAATCAACCCTTTCTAAAAAAAGTATAACAGCCTGACTTTATAAGAATTATCTACTGAATCACTGGATTTGCACAAGCAAAACTAAATCTGAATCTTAGAGTTTGATATACAGCTATAAACCCAAATAGTACCATGATTGATTTTAACATGAACGAAAATCAGCGGATGATCGCTGAGATGATACGGGACTTTGGAGCCCGGGAAATCACTCCCTTCCGAAAAGACTGGGATGAGCGCCAACATTTCCCAATTGAGCTTTTTAAAAAACTGGGAGAACTCGGCCTAATGGGTGTATTGGTTCCCCAGGAATACGGAGGATCAGGATTCGGTTATTTTGAATATGTAACAGCCATCGCCGAACTGGCAAAATTAGACCCTGCCATCGGCTTATCGATGGCCGCACACAATTCCCTTTGTACGAATCACATTTTGATGTTTGGTTCTGAGGAACAAAAGCGAAAATACATCCCAAAATTAGCTACCTGCGAATGGCTCGGGGCTTGGGGACTGACTGAACCCAATACCGGATCAGATGCCGGAAACATGCGAACTGTCGCTAAAAAAGAAGGAGACTATTACATCCTCAATGGAGCCAAAAACTTCATTACCCACGGCTATTCAGGGGATGTGGCTGTGGTCATAGCACGAACAGGGGAAATTGGTGATTCACATGGAATGACGGCCTTTATTCTGGAAAAAGGAACTCCCGGGTTTAGAGGGGGAAGAAAGGAAGACAAACTCGGCATGCGGGCTTCAGAAACTGCAGAGATGATCTTTGAAGATTGTAAAGTACATGAAAGCCAGATTCTGGGGGAAGTTGGAGAAGGGTTTATCCAATCCATGAAAGTTTTGGATGGGGGTAGGATTTCCATTGCGGCTCTTTCTCTGGGAATAGCCCAAGGGGCTCTCGATGCTTCCATTCAGTATTCCAAGGAAAGACATCAGTTCAATCAGCCCATCAACCGTTTTCAGGGAATTTCCTTCAAGCTGGCAGACATTGCTACCCAAGTGGAAGCAGCTAGTTTGCTGACTTTTAAGGCGGCAGATCTTAAAAATCGTGGGGAAAAAGTCACCCTTGAAGGTGCCCAAGCGAAGTATTATGCCTCCGAAGTGGCGGTATCCGTTTCCAATGAAGCCGTGCAGATTTTTGGAGGCTATGGATTTACCAAGGATTATCCTGTAGAAAAATACTATCGGGACGCCAAACTCTGCACCATCGGGGAGGGCACCTCGGAAATCCAAAAGATCGTGATCTCAAGAGAAGTTCTGAAAGCATAAAAACCGGAAGCCAGAAAAATTTCTGGCTTCTTATTTTTTATTCCCGGGATGAAAATCCGTCAGCACTTGTCTCAGGTAATCCCTATCTAAGTGGGTGTAAATCTCCGTGGTAGTAATGCTTTCATGACCCAACATCTCCTGTACGGCCCTCAAATCCGCACCACCCTCGATCAGATGGGTAGCAAAGGAATGCCGAAAAGTATGAGGACTCACATTTTTTGAGATGCCGGCAAGTTCAGCCGTTTTCTTTATGATCAGAAAAACCATGACACGGCTGAGTTTTTTCCCCCTTCTATTTAGAAATACATATTCCTCATGCCCTCTGGCTATTTCCTGAAGGGAACGAACCTGCTCTCTGTATATCCTCAGGTATTTGAGGGCATCTTTCCCAATGGGTACCAAGCGTTCTTTGTTCCCTTTCCCTACCACACGGAGAAAGCCTATATCTTCAAAAATCTGGCTCTTTTTCAACTCCACCAATTCCGAAACCCGGAGACCTGAACTGTACAGCATCTCCAACATGGCCCGGTTTCTATGACCTTCAGGTTCCCCTAAGGGTATGGATTCCAACAGAAGCGAAATTTCTTCAAAACTGAGGGTATCGGGAAGTTTTCTGCCCAACTTGGGACTATCCAGCAATTGAGCGGGATCTTCGGATATCAGATCCTCATACATCAAAAATTTATAAAAGGCTTTGATCCCGGAAATGATTCTGGCTAGAGTAAAGTCAGACAACTCCAACTTCCCCAATTCATTGATAAATCGGCGCAAATGCTCCAATTCCAAGTTCAAGGGAGAGAGATCGGAAAAATGCTGAACCGCATAGGCTCCCAGTTTTTCCACATCCCTGCAATAGGCCTCAATGGAATTTTCACTGAGGGAACGCTCGATTTTCAGATAATGCCGAAACTGCTTGATATAGGTCTCCCAGGATTTGGACATAGGGTGATTTTCTAAAAAATGGTCAAAAATAAAGCCAAGATAGATTTGCCTGAAGCCAAAGACTTTGGAAGTAGTTTTTCTTTAATTTCAGGATTTCCATTGAAAGGATTTCTGATCTATGGCGCGCATGGTGCAGAGAATTCCATCCAAATGGTCGTATTCATGCTGCACCAGTTCGGAAATCGCTCCCTCCACTTTCCAGCTTTGCTTTTCCCAATTTTCATCCCTGTATTCCAGAGTCAGTGACTGATGTCTTTTGACCCTGACCAGAAGATTGGGAAAGCTCATGCAGTCATCCCAGAGTTCGAACAACTCCTCGCTTAGATTGGTAAACTCAGGATTTAGAATAATATAAGGTCTATCCAGATTCAGGTAAAACATCCTTTTCATAATCCCTAACTGGGGAGCGGCTATACCCCTTCCAAACCCATAGACCCTACGTATATCCTCCATGGCTTCGTGAAGCTGCTGAGCCCATTCAGGAACTAGTGATAGTTCAGTCTCAAAAACCGGTTCGCAAACTTCGTAGAGCCTTGGGTCACCAAGTTTAAGGATATCGTGTATGGTTTTCATAGGTTCGGATTGTTGGCCTAAAAATACCCTATATAGGGTATTTTTCACAGGAACTATTAAATCAACTTCTTAAAAGCCGGATAATAATCCCAATATTAAAAGTAAGCAGTCCCGATTAAAAACATGCTTTTCCCTACTTTTGCGGCATGAACTACCTTTCGGTCGAGAATCTCAGCAAGGCGTTCGGGGAACGCAAGCTTTTTTCCAATATCTCCTTTGGAATTTCCCAGGGTCAAAAAATTGCCTTGGTAGGCATCAACGGAGCAGGAAAGTCCACCCTGATGAAAATCATCATGGGACTGGAAATCCCGGACACCGGACAGGTTGCCATCAACCAGGCAGTCAAAGTGGCCTATGTTCACCAAAATCCTGTGTTTGATTCCAATCTGAGCATTTACCAAACCATTTTTGACCAGAGCAACTCGGAGGTACTCCAGGTGATTGAGGACTATCACAAGGCCATGCTTGATTCCGAGCGCGGGGTTGACAACTCTGATAAATTGTCCAAGCTATTTGAACGCATGGATGCGCTTCAGGCTTGGGACTTTGAATACCAGGTAAAAGAGGTTCTGGGGAAATTAGGACTTCATGATACCGAATTACCGGTGGGGAATCTTTCCGGTGGACAAAGAAAGCGTGTGGCCCTGGCCAAAGCCATTCTTGAAAAACCGGATCTGTTGCTTCTGGATGAGCCCACCAACCATCTTGATCTCGAAACCATTGAATGGCTGGAAGAATACCTGGCCAAAGCCGATCTGGCAATTCTGATGGTAACCCATGACCGGTATTTCCTCGAAAAAGTAACCAATGAAATCCTGGAACTCGACCAGGGTAAAATCCATCGTTATCAGGGAAATTACGGCTATTTCCTCAACAAAAAGGCGGAGCGCATGCAGGTTGAGGACATAGAAATTGAAAAAGCCAAAAGTCTCTATAAAAAGGAACTGGAATGGATCCGTCGACAGCCTAAGGCCCGGGGAACCAAAGCCAAGTATAGAATTGATGCCTTTGAGGAAACCAAGGAAAAAGCCTTTACCAAACGGGAAGAGCGGGACATTGAGCTCGCAGTAAGTACCCAGCGCCTAGGCAACAAAATCCTTGAGATCGACAAAATCAGCAAGGCATACGGAGACAAAACCCTGGTAAATGACTTTTCATACATTTTCAAAAAGAAGGACCGGATCGGAATCATCGGACCAAACGGTGCAGGAAAGACTACTTTTCTGAAAATGATTACTGGACTTCTGGATCCCGATGCCGGAAAAATCACCGTGGGTCAGACGACTGCTTTTGGCTATTACCGTCAGGAAGAAGATCGCTTTGATGAGGAAAAGCGACTGATCGACGTGGTCAAGGAAGTCGCCGAAGTCGTGGTTTTGGACAAGGGTCAGACAATCACGGTCAGCCAGTTTCTGACCCAATTTGGCTTTCCTCCCAAACAGCAATTCACTCCGATTGGAAAAATGAGCGGGGGAGAGAAACGCCGCCTACAGCTCCTGATGGTGTTGATCAAAAACCCGAATTTTCTCATTCTCGACGAACCTACCAACGATCTGGATTTGATGACACTGAATATCTTGGAGGAGTTTTTGGATACTTTCCCGGGATGCCTGATCATTGTTTCTCACGATCGCTACTTTATGGATCGATTGGTTGAGCACCTCTTCGTCTTTGAGGGAGAAGGAGTGATCCGAGACTTCCCTGGCAACTATACGGATTTCAGAGAGTGGGAAAAGGAAAACGAGGCTTCAGGGGAGAAAGAGAAGAAAAAAGAGGCAAAAGAAGATACTTTGCCTAAGCCTCAAGAGACAACTGTAGCAGCAAATTCTGCTGTTCGGCCCAAAGCCAGTTACAAGCAAAAGCAGGAATTCAAGAAAATCAATGAATCTATTGCCAAGCTGGAGGTAGAAAAATCAACGATTACTGATCAGATTTCAGCTGGAACCTCCAATGTCAATGAGTTGATGACTTGGTCCAATCGGCTACAAGCCATCGATAGCGAATTGGAAGAATTGGAACTGGCTTGGCTGGAGCTAAGCGAATTGGAGGGGCTAGAGTAATTTGAATGTGATCAAACTTAAACAAAATTGAAAAGCTCAAATCTTATTCTTTGAGCTTTTCACAATCATCTGCTCAAACCCTACCCTTCAAAAAATCCTGCCTCAAACCCTCTGGAAATTTCTCAATCGCATAGCGCAATACAGTGCGAGGCATGGATTGGTAGTGCTTTTTCAAAAAGCTCAGTTCCACTTCCCTATCCCGATTCCCGATTTCCCTAAGCATCCATCCTACCGCTTTGTGCATTAAGTCATGAGGATGGTTCTTTAATTTTTCGGCTAAAGCCAACGCATCTGAAAACTCACCCTTTTTTATCCAATTGTAGGAACTAATCATGGCAATCCGTTGCTTCCAGAGATTTCCTGAAGCTGCCAATTCATAAAATAATTCCTTCTCTTTTTTGAAATAAAAATGCCCCAAAATCTGATGGCAGGAAGAATCAACCAAATCCCAGTTATCCACAAAATCCAGATGAGCCAAGTATAAATCAACCAATTCTTTTTGTCCTTCCTCACTTTTGGTCTTTTCATAGCGATAGACCAAAGCCAGAAGACCCGTCAGGCGAACTTCATGAAAGGGATCTTGGATCAATTCGGATAATTCTTCCAGGCTGATTTCTTTGAAAAACTGCTTGGCAATCGTACGCTGATCAGGAACCTTGACTCCTAGAAATTGATCCCCTTCTCCATAACCTCCCGGATATGCTTTGAAAAACTTGGGAAAGAAGGCTGCCTTTTCAGGAATGGACTTGTCGGTTAAGCCCTCAATGATTTGATCGGTTAATTCACTCATGGCTAAAAGTAAAAAAGGCTGGTCAATCAACCAGCCCCTTTCTTAAAAGTCATCTCCAAAGTCTCCACCTTCCCTACGTGAACCTCGTTCCTCGCGTTTTTCCTTAAATCCACCGAAGCGATAGGTAAAGGCGATTGTGCCCACTCTCGTTTCCCGCTGGAATTGTCTGAATTGGGTAAAGCGAGGATCGGTGGTCGTAATTCGAAAATTCCGGGTATTAAAGATATCGCTAACGTTCAAGCTAACCGTACCTTTTCCGTTCATCACATCCCGCCTCAAGCCGACATTGATACTCCACTGCGGTTCAATTTGTCCCTGAGGCAGGACGATGGGACCTCGGTAGTTTCCTTGTGTCTGTACACTAAACCAGTTTGGAATCAATAAATTCCCCAGAAAACTCAAGGTCCAAGAGAAATTCTCATTTTCGAATCCTTCTTCAATATTGCCTCCGTTCACTTTGGAATAAAAGAAGTTCCCCGTCAAGGTTGCATCGAAGTTATTGGACACCTGAATCTGATTGACCAACTCAAAACCCGTAGCAGCTCGTGTATCCGCATTTTCACGGCTCTGAATCGCCACATTATCATCCGTCAATCTGGTAATTCTCGTCTCCACATCTGTACTGTATCGATGATAAACTGTGGCATTTAGTAGGTAGCGCTCCCAACCTTTCATATAACCGACCTCATAACTGTCGGTAAATTCAGGCTGTAAGTAGGGGTTCCCAATGCTGAAATTGTACTGGTCCCGAATTCGATAAATGGGTGCCAAATCCCAAATTCTAGGACGGGAAATCCGCCTCGTATAATTAGCCGTCAGTTCATTTTCAGTTCCCAAGGAATAGCTGAAAAAAGCAGAGGGGAATAGATTGAAATAGTCGTTTGGAATTTCCTGATCTCCCTGAGTTACCTGTCCAAGTGTTTCTGTGTACTCAGCTCGTGCACCCAACTGGTATCCAAAATTTCCCACCTTGTTTCGGAAATTGAAATAGGCAGCATACACATTCTCCGTATAATCATACCCATTGGTCAAGCTATCTACAGCAGATGAAATAAATTCATTGCTTTGATCTCCCTGTGCAAATTCCTGATTCCAAATCCAGTTGGAAAAAGTGCCCTTGAGACCAGACTCTATTTTTGCTCCGGAAGAAAACGGTTTTTCATAATCCATCTGAAAAACCCAAAGCTTACTTTCTCTTGGGCGATCATTTACCTGAGAAAGTCGCTTACTTGGGTCTTCCTGACCTTCATCATTGATAAAAAACTGCTCGTAAAACTCCGTCTGCTCCCGATTATCATAGGCATAAGACAAAGAAGTGTACAGGCGTTGACCTGCAGTATCCAGATCAACGGTATAATTAAGACCTCCTTCATAATTCCCACTCTTGCTCAATTCCTCATTGATCCGTGTAAAAGTGGAATCCAGTCTTCCGGTTTCGCTGAGGTTAAGCTGCGTAATATCTGCAAACTCAACTTCATCGTCGAAATTTCCTTGGAAATACACCCCTAAGGTGGAATTTTCAGACAAAGAATAATCTAGCCCTGCCCGTAGCAAATGGGTAACTTCCTTTTCATAGCCATCCTGATCCTGATCCAAGGTGGGCGAAAACCCTACCAAAGAAGTGGTACGGTTACCGAATCCCCGTTCCCATTGTCTCCGGTTTTGCCAATTGTAGGAAAAGAAGTAGTTTGCCTTATCCGAGCCATAGTTTAGGTTAACCCCTGCCTGGTATTTATCGCGAGTACCTACCGAAGCATTCAATTGACCATTGAAGCCCAATTTTTCATTCTTCTTCAGCACGATATTGATAATTCCTCCTACCCCCGTAGCATCGTATCGGGAAGAAGGGTTGGTAATTAATTCCACTTCTTGGATGCTGTTTGCCGGGAACTGGGCCAAAATACTTTCGGTATCATCACCGGATAAGTTGGAAGGTCTACCATTGATATAAATAAGGATATTGCCCGAGCCGCGCATGGTGATTCCTCCTTCATCATCTACCTGAATCGATGGAAGGGTAGACAAAAGTTGGGCGGCAGTTGCCCCTTCTGCAACGATACTGTTTTCTACATTGTAAACTCGCTTATCGATATCACTTTCAAACATGGAGGTCACTCCTTCTACCACCACCTCTTCCAGATTCTCCGTATCCGACTCCAATTTGATTGTTCCAAGATTTAACTGTCCCCGGTCTTCCAAAGTGATTTGCTCATAAAAAGTCTCGTAGCCTATAAAACCTACCCGAAACAAATAACTTCCCAGGCTGGCATCAAACTCAAAAAGACCTTCCAAATCGGTCATTCCTCCAGTGATCAAGGTTGAATCAGAAGGATTTAAAAAAGCGATATTGGCGAATTCCAATGGTCGATTTTCTACGGCGTCCAATACCTTCCCCTTTATTTTTACTTCTTGTGAAAATACAGAACCAAAAAACAATAAAAACAATCCTAACAACGTGTACCTTTTCGACATATTCTATGGTTTAGCTTTTCTTCAAAATTTTATTTCTTATAACAACTTACCCGCTGAATAAATTATAAGTAATTAATTATCAATAGGTTTCATTTTTATAAACTAATTAATGTATATACATGTTTCAAAATCTTACATTAATTTGTTGATGGTTGCTCTTCTGTTTAAAGCGCACTATAGTCTGATTAGCGGGTCAGTTTTTGAAAAAATGTGATCAGAAAAAAGCTGGGACAATCTGAATAAGAAAGCTTTGACAGTAAGGCTGAACGAGAAAAAAACAAAAGAAAATGCGCTCAATTTCTCAAGCGCATTGTCAATTTTTGGATGATCAAGGGCTCCTTGACCAAAATCGTAAGTACTTTGATTTCTTTAAGAAACGAAAAGCTCCAAAGCTGTCTGAATCAAGGAATCCACTGTTTTTTCAGCATTTTGATCAAATTCTTTGTTTGGTCTATTGGCGATGATCGCATTTAAGCTTAGCATCTCATGACCCAATAACTTTCCAAGTCCATAATAGCCGGCAGTTTCCATTTCAAAATTGGTGATTCGTTGATCTCCCTGCAGTTTGATCCCAGCGATTCGTTCGACCATCTTGTCAAATCTAGGTCGAAGCCGAACTTCCCTTCCCTGTGGTGCATAGAATCCCGGACAGGTCAAGGTAATTCCTTTCAAAAATCGATTATCCAACTTATCCAACAACAGTGTGGAAGCGGAAGCTTGATAGGGTTGAAAACCCAAGCCCAATTCCTCTTGAATTGCAGTTCCGATAAACTGACTTTCGGGGAGTTCTGGGTAAAATTGCATTAAGGTATCGAGCCCCACTCCAATCTCAGAGGCGAGCATCGTCCCAACTGGAATATCCGCTTGCATGCTTCCGGAAGTTCCTAGACGGATGATTTGGAGAGCGGTTTTTTCATCTCTTTCCCCCCGAGTTTGCAAATCCACATTTACCAATGCATCCAGCTCGGTCATGAGTATTTCGATGTTATCCGTACCCATTCCCGTACTCATGGCAGTCACTCTTTTCCCGTTGAGCCAGCCTGTGTGGGTAATGAATTCCCGCTTGTTGATCTTGACATCAATTCGGTCAAAATACCGGGAAACCAGCTCTACACGATCAGGATCTCCAACCGTAAAAACAAGTGAAGCCAGATCTTCTGGCTTCAAATGCAAATGATAGATACTCCCATCAGCGTTGATGATGAGTTCAGACGCAGGAATTTTCCGTTTCTCCATGGAGTTTTTGGATTAGTTCTTTATTAGGCATTCGGTGAAGTCCTTTGTAAGGATTATACCCATTGGTCTTCTTCTGGTAGTAGCCGGTTCCGTCATAAGGTCTCTTCTCCGGATTTTCCTTACACTCCTCAGAGCAGGCGCCTTCCATTTTCCAACCGCATTCCTCACAAATGGCGACATGGGCATTGCAAGTTGGGTTGGCACAGTTGACCATGCGGTCAGAAGCTGTACCGCATACATGGCATTTGGAAATCACGGTTGGGTTGACTGAATTGACATTTACCGCAATTCTATTGTCAAAGACATAGCATTTCCCTTCAAAATCTTCCCCTCCGGCTTCCATCCCGTATTTGATGATCCCACCGTGAAGTTGGTATACATCCTCAAACCCCTGCTCTAAAAGGAAAGCGGAAGCTTTTTCACACTTGATCCCTCCTGTACAATAGGTCAGGACTTTCTTGTTCTTCAGGTGATCCAGCTCTTTTACCTTCTCCGGGAAATCCCTGAAATTGTCGATATCCAGGGTGATGGCATTTTTAAATCTGCCTAGTTCATGCTCATAATTGGAACGTACATCCAAAATCACCACGTCTTCCTGATCTTTCAGCTTTCTGAACTCTTCTGGAGCCAGGTGTTTCCCGGTTTTTACATTGGGATCCAAATGACGAAGAGAGGAGTGAACAATCTCAGGCTTATACCTCACGTGGATTTTGGTAAAGGCATGTTTGTCATGCTCATCGATCTTGAATTCTGTTTTTGCGAATCTTGGATCAGCATGGACATAGGCCATGTACTTTTCGCAGTCCTCCTTTAGTCCGGAAACGGTACCATTGAGCCCTTCATCGGAAATGATAATTCTTCCGCGAATGTTGTTCTCAACGCAAAAAAGATGGTGTTCTTCTCTGTATGCCTCTGGGTTTTCGATTTTGGCATAGCAGTAGTAAAGCAGGATGCTGTAATTGTTGTTTTGTTCCATAACTATCGCCCTGTTTCGGCAGGGTGTTAAAGATTAGAAATTATATAATAGAGAATTGAATTAGCTCAAATTCCGGGTACTTATTTGATCTTAGCAGCAGGGTTTCCGAATACGGTTTCATTAGCTCCTACTGAACTGATGACCACAGAACCTGCACCGACCCGGGCATTTTTTCCTATGGTCACCCCGGAAACAACAGTCACTCCGGATCCGATGAATGCTCCTTCCTCTATGGTCACTTCTGAATTGATCACAGATCCGGCACCAACCTGAACAAAATCTCCCAGTTTGGTTTTATGGTCAACAATGGCTCCTGTGTTCAGGATACAGTGATTGCCGATTTCAGATCCGGCTCCTATGGTCACTTTCGCATTGATAAAATTGCCATGTCCGATTCCGGCATCAGTAGCAATATAAGCGGTGTGATGCACTGCATTGATTGGCTGAACCTTCCTTCTTTCGTTGAGCAATTCCACCAAAAACTTGCGGTATTTATTGTCATCAACGGCTACAAAAGCTTCTGTTTTTTTGCCAATCAGTTTCAGAAACCCATCATCCTCGGTATGACCCAAGACCGGAACGGTATTGATTTCGGTCCCGTGAACGCTTTGGTCTTCATCCAAAAAGCCATACACGATGACCTGATTGCTGTTGAAAATCTCAAGGGCGGGATGTGCGATTCCCTTAGCCCCCAAAATAATTACCGGTTTTTCCATAGTGAATTTAGATTCGGAGGGCAAAATTAGGGGAAATCACGGGCTTGACAAAAAATCATTGCGCAGTGGATTTGATCAGGCTTTGGGCGATTTTACACTGTAGACATTTTTTCGGCTGACAGTAGTTTTTGAAAAGCCCGATCATCCCTTGGGAATCAAATCCATTTTCGGCCTTCCAACCTGCATCCAAAAACTTCCGGATGATGAAATTATTTTCGGCTGGCAATTCCTGAAGCAGATCAAAACAACGCTCCTGCCATTCCTGATTCTGGAAATACCGCCCATAGGCAAACCACAAAGGCACCACAAAATTGAGGATAAGCAAAGGTAAAATACTTGAGGAAATGCCACGAGAGGCCATTTTGGAAGATTCTTTCCCAAAACTGTAATGGTACAACCAGTAATCAGAAGGCCTGACCTGAAGCAATTTCTTGAATCCCGAGAAATCCTGCGAATCTTCCATTACTGATTGTAAGAGACTGGGAGCCTTGGAAAGAATTGAGGCCAGCTGGGCAATCCGAAGGGTTGGGAAATTACTGGGCCTTACTCTCATAAAGTCCCAATGCTGTCGGGATAGCGGGCTGTCCCATTTGTATTTTTTCTGATAAAAATCATACTCCCTGATCAGGTGCTGTACATAAGGTTCCTGAGAACTTTCCGGCAATAAGCCCGCTTGACCGAACAGGATAGCCTCAACTATCACCAGCTGATCCCGGTGCTTTTGAAGAATTTTATAAGGGATTGAAGCCGCCAGTTCTCCCATAGCCTGGCTGTTGACTTTGAAACCAAAACAGGTAAATAGCCAGCGATAGGCTGTCTCCTCCCAATCCCCCTTGGTTTGATCCAAAATTTGGAGGATTATGCCGGACTTTTCCTGCATACGCTCCACCAAGGCTTTTTCCAAAGAGGAAAAACGGATGATTTCCGGCACCCCTTTCAGGGCATGTGCACAGGGAAGGTCTTCTTTATAGTCCAGAAGCCGTTCGTAATTCCTCCAGACTTCGAGATGGATTTTACCCTTGAGTTCAAGAGTGGGCAGGATGGTTCCGTCGTTTCTCACAGCTTCTCTGTCATCCTCCCAAACAACGTGCAGGATGACCGAGTTGTAGGCTGGGTCTCCCCCATGGGCATGTTGTTTCCATTCGGAAGAATAGCGATGAACCTCCACATGACCATGAAAAGCCACTCCGTCCAAATCCACAGAAGCATCCCTGAAATCCGGTCCTTCCCCATGGTTATGAAATCCTTGATTGAGAATTCGAATGCTTTGTCCATCAGTGGTTCTAAGTTCTCTCCGGTCAAAGTATTGATACTTCCAGACCAGTTGTAAAAAATCCTCTTTAAAGTCCATAAAAATCTGATTACTAAAAGATTATTGAATTTAGGCTTTTCCTAAAAAATAAACAACCCGCCAAAATCAGAGTGATTTTGGCGGGTCAATACTTCTAGAGTAAGATTTGAATATCATTATAAATAGGTATCCAACAGAGTTTTCATCTCTTCCTGAAGTTTCTGGGCTTCCTGACGTGCAACTTTCGCAAAATCCCTTTCGGAGGAAGCATAAATGATTCCCCGACTGGAGTTGACCAAAAGCCCACAGGTAGAATTCATACCGTATTTGGCCACCTCAGATAAGCTTCCGCCTTGGGCTCCAACTCCCGGTACCAGGAAGAAATGCTCTGGGGCGACTTTCCTAACCTCTCCGATCAGTTCCCCACGGGTAGCACCCACTACATACATCAGATTATCAGGACTTCCCCATTCCTGGCTCTTTTCAAGAACAGACTGATAGAGGGGTTTTCCGTTTTGATCATTGATCAACTGAAAATCCATGGAACCAGCATTAGAAGTAAGTGCCAGCAGGATCACCCATTTGTTTTCAAATTCCAGAAAAGGAGTCACGGAATCCTTTCCCATATAAGGCGCTACGGTAATGGAATCAAAATCCATGGCTTCGAAAAAAGCCCTTGCATAGAGTTTGGAGGTATTTCCAATATCTCCCCGCTTGGCATCGGCTATGGAGAACACATCCTTGGGCATGCATTCCAATACCTTTTGCAAGGTCTCCCATCCCTTTGGCCCCAACGCTTCAAAGAATGCAATATTGGGCTTATAGGCTACGGCAAAATCAGCGGTTTCCTCTATGATTTGCTTGCAAAAAGAAAAAATGGGATCTGGTTCAGATTTCAGGTGAGCAGGGATTTTCGCCAGATCGGGATCAAGGCCTACACAGAGAAAAGAAGATTTTTGCTGAATTTGGGAGAAAAGCTCGGAGCGGGTCATGGGGTTTTTTAAAATTATTGGACAAAAGTAAGGAATCCGAGGGAGTTCAAAAACCTTTGAAAAATACCCGTTATAGGGTATTGATTTTTAAAATTATTTATTTCGACAAACTATTATTTTGATAATAATAATAATAATAATAATATGTTGAGGTGTCTTTGGTTTTCAGGAAGGTCCTGAAGGTTAAAGATAACCTTGGCCAGGGTTTCATATTCATTAAACAAATCGTATGAAACCAAAATTTCTCAGGAAAAAATTTAACATATTATCCCTTTTTTGCTTGACTGCCATTGTTGGCAGTTGCATAATAGAAGAATCTGATTTTGAAAAAAAATTTTCAACGGACCTGTCACTAGTTCAGGAGGCAACAGCATGGTATGGAGCCAATTATCATGAAAACTTCAACGCAAGAATAAACAGCCTTTTAGATGGAGACCCTTTATGGAATAAAGCTAGAACAAATTCCCATAATGGGAAATCAGTAATTGAAATTCCTATTAACCTGAGAGTTAAAAACATTTTTGCTAACAGAGACAATAATTCCCAAAATAAATCAGGGGATTATCGGTTGTTGCTTTTTAAAATTGGAGAGGGAGAATTCAGACCATATATTTTCAAAGCAGAGGAACAAGCAAAAAGCTTCAATCCAAAATGGAAAGAACTGGATCAATTGAACCTTACCAAAATCCCGAGTGGGTTTTATGGGGAATACTCCTTCTTCAAAATGGATGGGAGATTTATAGGCTCTTGGAAAATCCAAAATGGTGAAAGAACACGGGCAATTTCCTTTAAAAGACTAATTGCAGAAGGATCTAAAGATCATTCCAATGCTCGAATAACTGAATGGGGTGAATTTACTTGTACCGTAACAACCTATACCACATATGTCCAAGCTGGAGATGCTGACCCTTATGTTGTAGAACAATATGAGGTATGGGATTGTGAATACACCTATATCCCAGAGTCAATGGCTCCACCGTCTCCAGATGAAGGCACGGGCGGTCAAGACCCTGGCTGCTATGAACCCCATCCGGATTTTGAAGGGAATATGGTTCCTTGCGGCTCCTTGGATCCCGATTGTCCTTGCTGTCACCTCCCAGAATATCAAAGAGCAGCATGTGAAGCTGATGAACCACCTTGTGAAGATTTGCCATTAAAAAACATGGAGATCTCTGCAACTCCAGCAGGTAAAAATGGAGGGCGTTTTGGCTTAACAAGAAGATATCCAAATGGAAACCCTAAGCCTCATGATGGATTAGATTTGAAGATTCCTTATAACTCCTATGTTTACAGCCCTTTTTCAGGTGTAGTTACAAGAAAAGATATTTCTCATGCACCAAACGACCCTAAACCGCAATCATATGGTAATTTTGTTTCAATTAAATCTATTGATCAAAATGGCAATGAATTTATCCTAAGGTACGCACATTTAAATTATGTTTTAGTTGATGTAGGAGAAGAAATTTCCGCAGGCCAAGCAATTGGAATCTCTGGAGAGACTGGAAATGTAGATGAAGCAAGGTATCCACATGTGCATATATTGGCAAGAAAAAAAGATTCGGATGGAAACTTTAAAGTTAAAGCCAACCCTGAAGACTATCTAAAGATAAAATGGGATTCAGAAGGTAATATTTCACTAAACCCTTGTGAAAACTAAAACGATAAACATTATGAAAAAAATATTAATTCTATTTGGACTCCTATTTAGCATTCTGCAAAATGTTCAGGCACAAAGAATACCTTTACCGGGTACACAGCCGATTGAGATCTCAGAAATCAATCTCAAAAATCCGGAAAACTATAAAAAAATATTTTATGCTGAATCGGCAGAAAAGCTAATCCAAGCATTTGGTATACCTACATCCTCAGAACCATATGTATTTGAAATGGAAGAAAAAATTGGATCTTTATACAAATATGGGTCTAACAACTTATATTTTAAAGAAAACAAGTTATACCTATTTATAATCAAAGCCAACAATATACATGTAGGGAGAGGCAACAACTATATAAAAATAGGAGATCCGGTCAATGTTTTGGATACATTTTATCCTAATTATTCTTTAGAGAACAATAAACTAAGAACTGAATTAGTTGTTGGTTCAATAATAATCGATGGAAGTTTAATAATTAAAACTAATGGATCTATTATTACAGAAATTGTAATGTATATGGATTAATTTAACAAAATCACAGAGAAGGGGGTACAATTTGTACCCCCTTCTTTTTTTGAGGTGGGCTAACAACTATCTATCTATGCTTTTACCCCAAATAAATATTTTGTTTTTTTTAGTGTATAAACAGTTGAAATCTAAAAAAACAACACAGAGAAAAGATGATTTTTGCTGAATTTGAGAGAAAAGCCCGGAGCGGGTCATGAAATTTCTGTTTTGTCGCAAAGGTAGTTAAATCAAGAGTTTTCTTCTCCATCCAAATCCACCTTCACAAAAGCCCCAAGCAAAGAAACTCCGGCCGTAATCAGGAAAAAAATCAAACTGAAGGCTACGGCAGCAGTCTCTTCAATTCCTGCATAGGTATGGGCATAGATAAATACCAGTTCACGGGCCCCTACTCCTCCTATGGTCAAAGGCATAACCGCTACGATAGAGGAAAGCAAAAAAACCAGTTGATAGGCTAGAATCGGTTCATGAATACCCAAAGCCATCAGGATAAACCAGGCACAGAGTAGTTGAGCGATTTGCCCAGCAAAGGACCAGCCGTTGGCGATCCAAAAGGATGGGAGAAAGTCTTTGAACACCAGCCTTTGCATAACCCAAAAAGCCGGCAAGCTCAGAATAAGGCCGAAAATCAGGAGGCCTTTCCAAAGCCTGCCCTCCATCCAATCCACAGGGATCTCTACGATCAAAAAGAGGCCAAACAATAAAATCACAATGGCCACCAAACCTCCCAATCGATCCAATAAAACCGCCTGCAAGGTTTTTTTTACCGGGGTTTTAAAGTGCTTGTTGAGTAGATAAACCTTGTATCCATCCCCTCCTATTCCCCCGGGAAGAAAGAGATTGTAAAACATCCCGATGAGATAAAGTTTCCAGTTTTTCTGCTCGGAAATACGCAGCCTAATATTCTTAAAGTAGAGGTTCAGGCGAAAAGCGGTGGCCACCTTGCTCAAAACAAAAAGCAGAATCGCCGGAACCAACCAAAAGTAATGCAGGGTCTTTGCCAATCTCCAAAGCTCCTGGGTATCGATTTTTCTAAAAACCAGATACAGAGCCAAAGCAGTTAAAACCAGCTTGAAAACGGTCTTTAACTTGTTTTTAATGGGATTAGTTTTTTCTGCCACCTATCGTTTTTTAACCTTTCAAACCGAATGGGATGAACCATATTATTTGTCTTGTTCTCCTCCCTGAAATACCGACTTGATGGTATAGGTCTTCTTATGCTGTGACTCAAAGTAGGTACGCACGATGATCTCAGCAATGATCCCTGTTGTGATCAATTGAATCCCCCCCAGAATCAAGATAAATCCCAAGATCATAATCGGCCTTCCCCAGATGTCTTCCCCAAGAATTTTTAAAACCAAAAGATAAAAGTTGATGGCTAGACCCAAGAGAAAAGACAAGAGCCCAAGTCCTCCGAACAAGTGGATAGGGCGCTGAAAGTACTTCTGGAAGAAGAGCATCAGGATCAAATCCGCCATTACCTTGAAAGTCCGGCTCAGTCCATATTTGGAAGTTCCGTGGATTCTTGGGTGATGCTTCACATCCACTTCGGTCATCTTTGCCCCTTGTTGCTTGGCCAATACCGGGATGAAGCGGTGAAGTTCTCCATACAACCCCATATTCTGAGCGATGTGTGCTTTGTATACACGCAAGGTGCAACCATAATCACTCAGGTAAACTTTTGTGGAATTTCGGATAATCCAGTTGGCAATTTTAGATGGGAATTTCCGGAGAACAAAACCATCCTTTCGTTTTGCTCTTTTGCCTGCAACCACATCCCAATCCTCATCCATTGCCTTTTGAAGCATGCCGGGGATATCCGTGGGGTCATTTTGCAAATCCCCATCCATGGTGGCGATATATTCTCCTTCTGCCATATCAATACCCGCTGCCAAGGCAGTAGTCTGGCCGAAGTTTTTATTGAAAATGATCAGCTTGGTCCGCTCATTCGCATATTTTTTGACCTCCGCAACAGTGGCATCGGTAGACCCGTCTTCTATCAAAATCACCTCGTAGTCAATCTCCGAAAGTGCAGAATAAGTGGCTTCTAATAAAGGCCTGATATTTTCTTCCTCATTATATACTGTGATAACTACGGATAGAAGGGGCTTGCTCATGAGATAAAATTTGGTCAAAAATACCTAAAAAACTTTCCTAGGGCAAAAAAGCGATCACAGCTTATTTATCCCAAAAGAAAATTTGGGATGCCTTGAAGCTTTCGGTTTATCTTTGCACATGCTTTTTTCCAGATCTACCGAGTTGAAAATCAACCCCTGGGTTTTGATGTCCGCCTTCGCCCTATTGGTTGGGCCTTTTGCCCTGGCTTTTCACATGCATTATCCCGATGAGATCTACTACCGGGATGCAGCGGTAAAAATGATGGAAAACGGGGACTATTTGACCACTTATTTGGGCAGTGGGGAGCTCCGTTTCAAAAAGCCCATTCTTACGTATTGGGCTGTCTTGGCAGGATTCAAACTATTTGGGGTTTCGGATTGGGCTTCACGTTTATTCTTTTTAATCGCAGGTGCAGGGACTGTAGGGCTGACCTATTTGCTAGGCAAAACCCTTTTTGATTCTAAGAAAATTGCCGGACTAGCAGGTCTGATCATGGCTGCCAATCCGGTTTTGATATTTTCTGCCACACGCTCCATCCCTGATGTTTTATTGGTGCTGACCATGACAGGAAGTGCTATTGGTTTTGCGGGATTGATGAGGTTTGGCGATCAGGCTCCCAAACGATTTACCTGGATTTTATACTTAAGCCTTGCGCAGGCCTTTGAAGTCAAAGGACTTCCTGCCGCCGCTTTGGGCGGGCTGGGAATCTTTTACCTATTGGTGAATCCGTGGAAACGGATTTCCTGGAAAACCCTAATGAATATTCCGGCCTTGGGAATCAGTTTGGTGATCGCTTTATTCTGGTTTGTGGAAATGTGGAGAATCCACGGCCCTACTTACTTATCAAGTTTTCTGGAGGACCAAGTGGGAATCCGGGTTGCTTCAAGAGCTTTGTTGATCCTTCAAAACGGACTCCTTGCTTTACTTTTACTGGTAGCCATGTTCATTCCTTGGGCGTTTTTTGGCTTTTCAAAATCCAGACAATTCCTGCAAAAACTTTGGAAAGAAAATCGGGTCTTCTTTGGCTTTGCCATCCTTTGGGCACTGGCCATCTTGGGAATGGGAGCCATGACCAGTAAATTCTACGAACGCTACCTACTCCCTGTAGCTCCCGTACTGGCTGTTTGGCTAGCCTGGTTTTTGGAGAAAACCGAGCTTGAGTTAAGTAAAAAAGGATTAAAGATCGCTTCAGTCTTTTTTATTCTTCTCAACCTGATCATTTTATCCTTTAGCCTTTGGCTCAATTTCCAGCAGGGGGCTGGCTTCTTGGTCAGCACTCAATTACTCCTAGGAGTCGTGATATTAGGATATCTGGTATTACTCCTTTGGAGGCAGGAGAAACTCCCCAAAGTCATCAGCTATTCTGTCCTTTTGCTTTTCTTCCTGGCAAGCACTATCACCGAAAGAATTTCCTTTCCCCATCAGGGACAGCAAATCCGTCAGCACTTAGAAAGCTTACAAAAAGAGGGTATCCCTGGAAAATTCGGGTTTTTCGGCAATCTGCATGCAGGCAGTAAAATCCGCCTAAGTGTATATCCTGAAGTGGAGTTGGTAGATATCCCCAATCAGGATTGGAAGGAAAAATTGCAGGCTTATTCCAACATTATCCTTGAAGATAAATTTTTGGATCAGATCGACTTGGAGGATTACCGTGTGGAAATGCACACGGTAAACTGGCAATCCAAAGCCATACCCCAATTGCTATTGGCGAGCGGCAAACCCGAATTTGATTCCCTTCTCCAAGCCAACAGCAAAAAATACTATTGGTTGGTTAGAAAAGCTCAATAAGTGTCGCTGATCAAAGGGGTATATTCCTGCAGATTTTTCCAAATCTGAATCGTAGCCTGTCTAAGAGAATCCCCTTTGAACCAAACCGGGAATTTTTCCTCATAGACCAATTCTTCGAAAACTGTAGCACCTTCGGGAGAGTTTTTATTCCAACTGACAAAAATTCCTACCCGGTCTTTCCCGACCTGGTTTTCCAATCCTTCCCATAAATCAAATTGGTTTTTACGAGTCCCAAGATTAACGGTATAGGTCTGCGGATGGTCTGGCAAGTAAAAAGCCATTTCGGAGGCCATATGATAGCTTTCAGAAAACAGAAAATCTTCTCCTAAATGAAGACTGTCTCTCAGGAATTCTATTCTCTTGGCAAGAGGCTCATATCCCACCATGCGTCGAAATGAGGCCTTTTCTACCTTTTTGAAAACTTGAAAATCCTTGAACGAATACAAATCGGGAGACAAAAGAAGCAATGGTATTCCCAGGCTAAAAGTTACTCCCCAATTCCGGAATTTGAGCCAGGTCTCTGATTGCTGGAAAAACCATTTACTCATAAAGATTGGAAGAACCGGATAGGCAAAAACTGGCCAGTTGGCTTCCACATCATTTAAAAAAGTAACCAAGCCGAATCCAATCCAGGATAAAACAGGAAATAGGAGCAAATAGAGATCGGTTTTAGTCGGGTTTCGGAAAAACGAAATACTAGCTATGACTAGAAACGGAAAAAGAAATATGGAGAAGATTGCGATTTGCCCAAGTCCAAACTCCCCAAACCTGCCCATCCAGGCCATGAAGTCAAAAGTATGCCCTTCCCCTGCAACCCCACTTAAAAAAGCCAAATGCTTGTAGTTGGTGAAGTTGTTCTGCAGATTCCAGATAAAACCCGGGAAAAACCCGAAGGCCCCGGCTCCCAAAAAGGCCAGAAAATGAAGCCTGTGCAAGCGCCACTCCTTAGTTAGCAGTAAATAAATCAGGACAAATGGGCCAATCAAAATCATAGTTCCTTTGGCCATGAGTCCTAGTGCTGATGCCAGGCCTCCCAAGGCCCACCATTTGGCACTGTTTTCCCGTATACCTCTAAAAACCCAATAGGTACTCAGAATCCAGAAAAAGACCAATTCCGAATCCGTCATGTGTACTGTGGAAAAAATTATCCAAAAAGGAGTGGACATGACCATCAATGAAGCCCAAAAAGCTATTTTTTCGGAATTGTACAGATACTTTGTAAATAAGAATACAACCCAAGCTGTCCCTATTCCGAATACTATTGCATTGATTCTGACCCCAAGCTCATTGATTCCCAAAAGGGATGTACTGAAAAAATTAATCAAGGCAATAAGGGGAGGCTTGGAGTAATAATGCCAGGCTAGGTTTTGGGACCAAAGCCAATATTGAGCTTCTTCCGTAAACAAATTGATTTCAGGCCTCAGGGTAAATGCAACTTTCAATGCTGCCATCCCCAAAGCGATAATCCAAAAAAACCATCTGTACTTTGATTCAGAGTTCATAAAAAGTGAGTTTAAAAACAGAAAAACCCTCAGTTTCCTGAGGGTTTATACGTAAAATTCCAATAGGGTTATTGCTTTGCCAACAGCACTTTCTCTTTATACTTTTTAATCTGTCTTCTGAGTCCTTCTACGGCCTCATCTGCGGCAGCTTCAAAGGTATCTGTCTGATGCTTTGCAAAAAACTGCTTACCCGGCACGTTCAATTTAATCTCTACTATTTTATTTTCGTTTTTCTCATTCTTGTCGAGCCTCATAAAAACTTCTCCGTCAATTATCTGATCAAAATAGGTGTCGAGTTTATCGGCCTTCTTCTGGATGAAGTCAATTAATTTTTGATCGGCATCGAAGTGAATGGAGTGCATCTGCAGTTTCATGATATTTGCATTTAGTGGTTGAACAATTTATTTAGCTATGCTTTAGGATGTGCCTGTTCAAACACAGCCTTCAGTTTTTCAAGTGAATTATGTGTGTAAACCTGTGTCGCGGCCAGGTTTGCGTGTCCCAAGAGGTCTTTTACCGCATTGAGATCTGCTCCCTTATTCAAGAGATGGGTAGCAAAAGTATGCCTAAGTACGTGCGGGCTTCGTTTGGAGGTCTGCGCAAAAAGATCCAAATACTGCCTGACAATTCGATAAATCATCACCGGATAACTTTGTTTACCCTGATTGCTCACAATAAAATAGGGACTTTGTTCAGCTTTTGAAAACCTTTCCTCAAATACTTTTTGATAGGAAATTATATTCTGTTTGAGTCCCTTTGTCAATGGAATTATTCTTTCTTTTTTACGCTTACCCAGTACCTTCACGGATTCCTCCCCAAGATGGATATCACTCCACTTCAAGCCGGTCAGCTCGGAAAGCCTGACCCCTGTAAGGTAGAGAAATTCCATCACCATCCTGTCCCGCTGTCCCTCAAATGTAGGTTGGAATACACTTTCCTCTAAAACGGAGGCAATGGTGGATTCCTGTACAAACTCCGGTAATTTTTTCGGGTTTTTAAGGGATTTTAACTTATACGTAGGATCCTTGGATAAGATGGAGGATTTAAGCAGGAATTTATAAAAGGATCTCAGTGTAGCGATCTTACGGTTGACTGAGGTAGTACTCAATCCCTGCTCAACCAAGTCAATTACCCAAGCCCGGATTTCAGCATGTTGGGCCTGTTGAATATCCTGGAGACCAAATGAAAGCTCACAGAATTCCTGGAACTGTTCCAGATCTTTTCTGTAGGCCAATACCGTATGGGGGCTTGAGCGCTTTTCGTATTCCAGGTAATTGATAAATGACTCGATCATCTCAGTAAAGATTACAGAATTAAGATAAGCCAAAAAATGGATAAAATTCCCTGACAAATGTCACATAAAAGCATAAAAAAACGCAGTTACTTTTTCAAGCAACTGCGTTCTATTTCTGAGTCAAAGCACCTTATTTGGCAGCTTCAGTCTGAAGTCTCTGCTTATAAGCAGCTTTGATTACCTGATCTCTCTTTTTTACAGAAGGTTTGGTGAAGGCTTGTCTCGCTCTAAGTTCTCTGACTGCACCAGTCTTGTCAAACTTCTTTTTGAAACGCTTTAGCGCCTTTTCGATAGATTCGTTCTCTTTTACGTTAACTATGATCATTTGTATACACCTCCTTTCGCGACTGCAAAGGTAAGTAGAATAATCTGAAAATTGAAAGATTATAAAATTATAAAATTTAGCCACCCATAAGCCAGTCCATAAAAAAAGGAATCATCCTAATCGATTTAAGGGACCAATCGCCAAGCCGTTCAAACTTTATATCGCCCCCCGATCCAATAAAATCAATCTATTATCATATTTTATAGAATTTTTATTAGGTGCAAATTGAATATAGTTTATTATTTATATAGTTTTACCTAAGCTATCTTTTTAATTAATCTTTTATTTAAATCAAAATTCAAATGAAAAAATCAATGTTTTTAGCCTTGGCCGTACTGGGTATGGTCTTGGCGAATATGGTGATGGTGCAGCCGGCGAAGGCGGCAGGGCCATGTACAGAGACAATACCTGATGGATATGGATGTATGATACGTGTATGCGGAGAATGCATAGCCACAATTTGCCCAAGTGGCACAGTTTACACGTGTGGACCGACAATTGAATGAAAGCATTGGTTTTTGCCTTTTCCTTGTTGCTTCTCGTATCTGCTTGTGAGAGTTCAGAAAGAGATAGTATTCTTCCAGGACTTTCTAGCCTTTCAATTATTGATTCACTCCAAGTAAATGAAAATGGGTTTTTCTTAAATGGACAAGGGCAAGTCAAAATAATTGGAGACAGCTTAATTGCTGTCTCTTCTGTTAGGAAACCTGCGATTGGCTTAATTGACTTAAAAAGCGGAAATCAAATTGCTCAAATCACAGCTTCTGATTTCCCAGAGGCTCCATTCTTCCCTTCCTCATTTGACGTTTCAGAGTTTCCAATCTTATATATAGCTGATAGATACACAAACTCTATTTTTGAATTTGACGCATTAGAAGGGAAATTTTTAAAGAAAACAAAACTTCAAATTCCTGAAGAAAAAGTAGTAAAAGCGGCTCTAGGAGAATTTCATAAAACGAGCAACGGTTTTCTTGTAGAACTGACTACCAGTCAGACTGATATTTTCCATCCAGATTATTTTAGAAAGTCTGGAAATCTTATTTATCTATTTGATGAAAAAGGAGATAGCATCGCTTCATTCCTGAAGTTTCCAGAAATTCTTCAAACTCAAGAAAGGACAATTAATTTGGAAGCGCCTATGGAATCTACGTTCTCGAATAATTCATTTATTTATTCATTTCCTCAAGAAAAAAAGGTTAAAATCACTAAATCTGAAGGTTCGTTCGATGTGATATCTGAAATAGAGCTTCCTAATAGCAGGTACTTTGACTATGGAGTGAAGGGGTTTGATAAGATAATTTCATTTGATGACCTTCAGAATATGAATAGTACAAATTTTTCTAATACTCATTATTTTATGTCTATGAGGGATACGAGGAGCCATATTTATATTCAAACATGGCTTATCGGTGATGAGAGCGCGGGGCTAAATCGAACCTCTCACCTTCTGATTTGGGACAAATCCACCAAAAAATGGTCAGAAACTAACAATCCTCGAAATATCCTTGACATTGGTATGCTAGCTGGAGTAGTCAATGACACGATCTACTTCTACGAGGGCAGTCTGATGAAACATGACGAAAAATACATCAAGCGGGCAGTTCTCAGACCTGTAGCTGACTAAAACAAAAAAGTCCAACCCCTTTGGAGTTGGACTTTTTTTAAAGATTTATTCAAAGGTTTAGCCTACTACTTTTTCAGCTAACACCACAATTACGTTATTTTTCACTTCCACGACACCTCCATCAACAATCAGAGACTGCTTTCCTTCTTTGGTAGTAAAAGAAACAGTTCCCTTTGCCAATGCGGAAACGATCGGTGCGTGACTATTCAAAACTTGAAATGCACCGGAAGCACCTGGGAAGCTTGCTTCGGATACTTCTCCTTCGAAAACCTTCTTGTCCGGCGTAACGATTTCTAGTTGCATATATTCAATATTGGAAAAGCAATGGAGGATCGCTCCTCCATGCAATCAGTTCAAATTATTTTACTTCAGCAAGCAATTTCTCACCCTTAGCGATCGCATCTTCAATGCTACCTACCAAGTTGAAGGCTGCTTCAGGAAGGTGATCCAATTCACCATCCATGATCATGTTGAATCCTTTGATGGTATCCTTGATATCTACCAATACCCCTTTCAAACCAGTAAACTGCTCAGCTACGTGGAAAGGCTGGGACAAGAATCTCTGAACTCGACGTGCTCTGTGAACGACCATTTTGTCTTCCTCAGAAAGTTCCTCCATACCCAAGATCGCAATGATATCCTGCAATTCTTTGTATCGCTGAAGGATCTCTTTCACTCGCTGTGCACATCCGTAATGCTCCTCACCCAGGATATCTGGAGAAAGAATTCTGGAAGTTGAATCCAAAGGATCCACAGCTGGATAGATACCCAATTCGGCAATCTTACGGGACAATACGGTAGTAGCATCCAAGTGAGCGAAAGTCGTTGCTGGCGCAGGGTCAGTCAAGTCATCCGCAGGTACGTAAACCGCCTGAACAGAAGTAATGGACCCGTTCTTGGTAGAGGTAATTCTTTCCTGCATGGCACCCATTTCGGTGGCCAAAGTAGGCTGGTAACCTACCGCAGAAGGCATACGTCCCAACAATGCGGACACTTCGGAACCTGCCTGAGTGAATCGGAAGATGTTGTCGATAAAGAACAAGATATCCTTACCTGCTCCGTCGCCTTCACCATCTCTATAATATTCTGCCAAAGTCAAACCTGTCAAGGCCACTCGAGCACGTGCCCCAGGAGGCTCGTTCATCTGACCAAACACAAAGGTTGCTTTGGAGTCTTCCAATTTCTTAAGATCAACCTTAGAAAGATCCCATCCACCTTCTTCTTCTAGGCTATGGATAAAATCCTCACCGTAGGTTACGATTCCGGATTCGATCATTTCTCTCAAAAGGTCATTTCCTTCACGGGTTCTCTCACCCACACCGGCAAATACAGAAAGACCTGAATATGCCTTTGCGATGTTGTTGATCAACTCCTGGATCAATACGGTCTTACCTACACCGGCACCACCGAACAAACCGATCTTACCACCTTTTGCATAAGGCTCGATCAAGTCAATTACTTTGATACCTGTATAAAGAACCTCGGTAGAAGTAGAGAGATCCTCAAACTTAGGCGCTTGTCTGTGGATAGGAAGACGCTTTCCAGCAGGAACCTGCGGCAAACCGTCAATCGCTTCACCTACCACATTGAAAAGACGACCTTTGATCGCATCACCGGTAGGAACAGAGATAGGTTGCCCCATATCTTTCACTTCCATACCACGAACCATTCCCTCGGAAGAGTCCATTGCAATAGTTCTTACTCGGTCTTCACCCAGGTGCTGCTGAACCTCCAATACGACTACTTGGCCGTTTTCTTTGGTTGCTTCCAGCGCGTCAAGGATGTTTGGCAGCTTACCGCCTTCGAAGGAAACGTCCACTACGGGCCCGATTACCTGCGTTATCTTTCCAATATTTGCCATTTGATAGAATGAAATGTAAAAAGGATGTGCTTTTTGAATTCGGTCGCAAAATTAAATCAATAAAGGCTAATACCAAAGGATATTTGGAAAATAAAAAGCTCCGATTCAAGGAATTGGAAAAACCTTCGGTCCAATCCCTCCCTCAGACCTTACTCCAAAATCCTTCTCCCAAAGAGAAATGCCTTGGACCAGTAACGGTTGCTCAGAAAATCTTCCGTAACCCCCAAAGAAGTAGAGGCATGAATAAATCGCACATCTCCCTTGTGGACCTCGGTCACAATTCCTGCATGGGTCACCTGATTTTTCTTTCTTCCAGTCGCAAAAAACAGGAGATCCCCTTCTTTAAAATTCCCGGCTTTGACCTTTGTCCCCAATCTGGCCTGTTCGGAGGAGGTTCTGGGCATGGTCCTCCCCACTGAATAATAGGAATGATAGATCAATGCGGAGCAGTCTATACCAGACCGGGTAGTTCCTCCATATTTATACGGAGTTCCCCGAAAAGACTTGGCTGTAGCCACTACTTTAAATACCGGATCCTCCTTCCCGATTTTTTTGGACTTACAAGAGGGAAGTCCAGAAAGCAGAATGAAAAAAAGTAATAAAAATCCTAAATTGAAGAATCCAAAAACAGATTTATTTGTTCCTATATACATAGAATCAAGTTTAGCCCGAAGCCGGTCTTGATGCAAATATTTCCTAGAATTTATCGAAGAAATGAAATGGGCAGGGCTGAGACCGACTTTTTGAGCCCAAGGCACCTTTTCCAACAAAGGGTATTAACAAATTGAATAACATGGATTTTCACCTGAAGCCTCAGGTGATAAGTATCACCAAAACTGACTTTTGTCATAGCTTATCTTTGTATCAATATTTAGAATAAATAAAAATAAAACCATGAATATCCAACAATTTTATGACGAAGGCTTAGCTCATGCTAGCTATGCTATTTTAAGCGAAGGCAAAATTGCCTTGGTAGACCCAGGAAGGAACCCTCAGCCTTATTATGATTTTGCAGAGGCCAATGACGCAAGGATCGTAGCGGTGATCGAAACTCACCCACATGCCGACTTTGTGAGCTCACATTTGGAATTTCACAGAAATGAAGACGCAACCATCTACGTGAGTAAGATGGTCGGTGCGGAATATCCGCATACAGGATTCGATGAGGGGGATACTTTCCAGATGGGAAAAGTAACCTTCAAGGCATTGCACACTCCAGGACACTCTCCTGACTCCATCAGTATTTTGCTGAAGGACGAAAACGGAAAAGATCATGCGCTTTTCTCCGGTGACACCTTGTTTATCGGAGATGTGGGAAGACCAGATCTTCGCGAAAAAGCCGGAAACATGAAAGCTCAGCGTGAGGAACTTGCTAAAATGATGTATCACACCGTTCAGGATAAATTGAAGCCTTTGGCAGATGATGTGATTGTTTACCCTGCGCACGGTGCCGGTTCTCTTTGTGGCAAAAACCTAAGCGACGCCCGTCAAAGTACAATTGGAGAGCAGAGAGCTACCAACTGGGCATTTGCCGATATGGATGAAAAAACCTTTGTGGATTCCTTGCTTCAGGGACAACCTTACATCCCCAAATATTTTGGATATGATGTGGACATGAATAAAAAAGGTGCTCCCGCCTTCCAAAGATCCATCTCCCGAGTAAGCATTTGGCCAGAAGGAGCAACACTACCTGCTGACGCATTAGTAATTGATGTCCGAAAACAAGATGCCTTCGCGGCCGGACATATTCCAGGCGCCTTGAATATCATGAACGGAGGAAAATTCGAAACTTGGCTGGGCTCAATCGTGGGACCGGAAGAACACTTCTTCCTATTGGCCGACAATGCCGCTGAACTTGAGGATGTGATCTATAAGGCATCTAAAATTGGATACGAACAACTGATCAAGGGAGCTGTGGTAAATCCTACAGGCATGACTGAAATAGGAAATTCCTTCGACTTGGAAGCGTTTAAGGCTCACATGGGCGATTATACCATTGTTGACATCCGAAGCAAAGATGAGCATGCCAACAGCCCGATCTTTGAGGAAAGCATCAATATTCCCTTGCATGAACTGAGAGAAAGAGCAGGAGAAATCCCAACCGATAAGCCAGTTGTGGTTCATTGTGCAGGAGGATACAGATCTGCTGCTGGTACAAGTATTGTAGCTGGTGCGCTGAAAGATGCAAAAGTGCTGGATTTGAGTGAAGCGATCAAAGAATTTGAAACTGTAGCACACTAAAATCCAATACACTGGAATTGACACCTCTGTCTCCCTAGACAGAGGTGTTTTTTTGAAATGCTAAAGCGTAAAACGCATTCCACAATAATTCCCATTCATTTTGGTTAATTTTAATACCTACTTCAAAATCATTTCATGAGCAGAGAAGAGTTTACCAGTATGACCCTCAACCAAAAAATCAAAACCCTCTACCTTGAGGGCACTTTTGTGGTGGGCATCAGGTACTACGGGCACAAGGTCAATCTCTATCTACTTCGGGATGAATACATTGAGGTATTTTACAATCATAAGCTGGACAAAATCGACAAGATTGACTTTTTGCCCATGAACCACAGCCGGATGAAATTCTATCTGGATCAGATTAAATTTTCCTAGAATAAATAAAAAAGCCGTAAAAAATGAATTTTACGGCTTTCTCTATCCAGTCTATTTACAGCTTCCTCTTCAGGAAATCCGTCATCATGGTATACAAATGCCAGGTGGTATTCCCGCCATAGATTCCGTGATTTCTGTTAGGATAATAAAAGCTCTCAAACTGCTTATCGGCAGCAATCAGCGCGTTGACAAAATCCACAGAATTTTGGAAATGTACGTTATCATCTCCGGTTCCATGGATCAGGAAGAAGTTTCCTTTCAGCTTGTTAACATGGGTAATAGGACTGTTGTCATCATAACCTGAGGGATTCAACTGTGGGGTCTGAAGATATCGCTCTGTGTAGATCGTATCATAATATCTCCAGGTGGTCACCGGAGCTACTGCAATGGCGGTTTTGAAAACGTCATTTCCAATCATCAGCGAAAGGGAAGACATATACCCACCATAAGACCAGCCCCAGATTCCGATTCTTCCCGGATCTACAAAGGATTGCTTCGCAAAAAACTTGGCTCCTTCGATTTGGTCAATGGTCTCCAGCTTACCCAAATTGGCATAAGTAGAATGCTTGAAATCCCGTCCTCTTGCACCGGTTCCACGATTATCCACACATGCGACGATATACCCTTCCGCAACCAAGGCCTGATGCCAGAAATCACGGGTACCTCCCCAGCTGCTCAATACGTTTTGTGAACCTGGACCACCATATACATACATCAAAACCGGGTACTTTTTGTTGGGGTCAAAATCAGCAGGTTTGATCATATAGGCATTGAGTTCGGTTCCATCCACCGTCGGGAAAGTGAAAAACTCCTTCTTACCCAAAGCAAAACTGGTCAGCCTTTCCTTCAGGTCGGCATTGTCCTCCAAAACCTTTATGGTCTTGCCTGAAGCCTCGTTCAGACTAACAATTACCGGTGAATCTGTAGTGGAATAGTAATCGATAAAAAACTTGTGATCCGGACTCATATTGATAGAATGAGTACCTTTTGCCGGAGTCAGAGCCGTTTTTTTCTTCCCATTGAAATCAATTACATAGAAGTTTCTTTCCAAAGGAGATTCCTCGGTGGAAACGAAATAAATTTTCTTAGCCTTTTCATCCACTCCAATCAGGGAGCTGACTTCCCAGTTGCCTGAGGTGATTTGACGGATCAAACTTCCATCCATATTGTGATGATAAATGTGCTTAAACCCATCCTGCTCGGAAGTACGGATAAAGCTTTTTCCATCACTCAGGTATTGCAAGTTGTCATTGTAATCGAGGTCCACATAGGTCTCCGCACTTTCAGATAAAATCAGCTTACTCTTTCCTGTGGATGCATCCGCATGGAAAAGATCGAGCTGATTTTGCAACCTGTTTAGCCTTAAAAAAGCCAATTGATTGGCATCTTTTGTCCAGTAAATTCTAGGTAAATAGATATCCTTTTCCGTTCCTGCATCAATAGTCCGGGTATTCCCAGAAGCCAGATCATACACATGGATACTTACTTCGGCATTCTTTTCACCCGCTTTTGGATATTTGAACTTATAATCTTGTGGATAGAGCGCGCCCCAAATCTGCATATTGAATTCAGGGACCTCTGTTTCATCAAAGCGGATAAAAGCGATCTTTTTTCCGTCAGGAGACCATTTAAAAGCCTGAGCCATGGAAAACTCCTCCTCATAAACCCAGTCTGCTGCGCCATTGATGACTTTATTCCATTCCCCGTCAGAAGTGATTTGAATTAGTTTGTTGGTAGCCAATTCGACCATGAAAAGGTTATTGTCCTTCACAAAGGCCACTTTATCATTATCCGGAGAAAGGGTAGCATATGAGATTTTTTCACCCCCCATCAGCTGTTGCTTTTCACCGGTAGCCATATCCACTACATAAAACACCCCTTTGGAAGAACGGCGGTAAATAGACTCAACATCTGTAGCAACAAGAGCTTTTGATTCATCTGCATTGAAAGAATAGCTTGAAAAATTCACCCCCAATGCTCTTCCGTCCAAAAGAACTCCTTCTTCCTCTCCAGTCGCCACATTGATCTTCATCACAGTGGGGAAACCTCCGCGGTTCACCTGTGAACTGTAATACTGTCCATCCTTCATCCAGTTGATTCCATATACGGACTTTTGGGAGAAAGTGCCTTTTTTGAATACATCCTCCAAAGTCACTTTTTTGAGGGACTGGGCCTGGGATTGACCCAACAGGGCAAGGCCCAGCAAAAGGCTAAAGCCAAGAGCTTTTACACTTTTAATCATCTTACTATAAATTATGGGTAAAAACGTTCGAATAAATCGAAGCTAATATAGAGAAAAAACCCATTTTCGGAGTTCTGCCTCCTTCGAAACCCTTGGAGGGTTCAGGAAAAATAAGCTACTTCGTAATCCAAAATTTTCCAGCCATGAAGAAAAAAATTGCTTTGGTCACCGGTGGATTTACAGGTGAATCCGTCATTTCCCTGAAAAGTGCCACTGTAGTTGAAAAGACCATCGATCATGAGCGATATGATGTATACAAAATCCTGATTTATCCAGGAGACTGGCATTTCATGTGTGCTTCCGGAGAAAAAATCCCAGTGGACATGAATGATTTCAGCATCACAATCGGGGATGAAAAAATCACCTTTGACGGGGTATTCAATATTTTACATGGCTCTCCCGGGGAAGACGGAAAACTCGCAGGATATTTTGACATGCTTGGACTTCCCTATACCACTTGCGATCAACTCACCTCGGCAATTACCATGAACAAGGGATATACCAAGGCAATTGTCCAGGATATTCCGGAACTGCATGTTGCCAAGTCCATTCAGTTATTTGAAAATTCGGAAGCAAATAAAACCCGCATCCAAAGTGAGCTCAGTCTGCCTGTCTTCATCAAACCCAACAATGGAGGAAGTTCCATAGGAATGAGTAAGGTGAAAACCTGGGAGGAACTTCCAGAGGCTTTGGACAAAGCCTTTGCGGAGGACAAACAGGTATTGGTTGAGGAGTTTGTTTCCGGCAGGGAATTTTCAATAGGGGTGTTTAGAGGTAAAGGAATCATTACAGTGCTCCCTGCTACGGAAATTGTGAATAGCAAGGAATTCTTCGATTTTGAAGCCAAATACACAGCTGGAGTAACAGAGGAGATCACCCCGGGCAGAATGACCCTGGAAGAAGCTGACCGAGTGGGAAGAATTGTCACTCAGGTATATGAAAAACTCAACTGCAAGGGAGCAGTCCGAATAGACTATTTCCTCGAGCATGAAACCGGTGATTTTTACTTCATTGAAATCAACACGGTCCCTGGTCAGACCGAAACAAGTCTGATATCGCAACAAGTCCGGGCCATTGGTATGGAGGTTAGGGATTTCTACACTCAACTGATTGAGGAAATGTTTTGAGTTCCTTTTTGGGAAACGTTTTCCATACAATTTGGTCGTTCAAAACCTATTTGTCAGTTGTTATCTGAGGTACTCCCCGAAAACCAAGGGAAACCCTCACTAGAATTTCCATCAATTCCCTTCCCCATTGGCTGGGATTGCCTACCTTTGCAGCAGGTAACCAAACCCAATTCCCATGAACGAGCGCTATATGAAGCGCGGTGTTTCCGCCTCCAAAGAAGATGTGCATCAGGCCATTTCCAAACTGGACAAAGGATTATTCCCAAAAGCATTCTGCAAAATAGTTGAGGACACACTAGGAGCTGACCCAGAGTATTGCAATATCATGCATGCTGACGGGGCAGGGACCAAATCTTCTCTAGCCTACCTGTACTGGAAGGAAACCGGTGACTTGAGCGTATGGAAAGGAATCGCCCAGGATGCCATTATCATGAATACAGATGACCTCCTTTGTGTAGGTGCCATCAACAACATCCTTGTTTCCTCCACGATTGGACGAAATAAAAATCTGGTTCCAGGTGAAGTTATTTCCGCCATTATTGAAGGTACAGAAGAGGTTCTGCAAATGCTCCGTGACAATGGAGTCAATGTGGTTCTGACCGGAGGAGAAACTGCCGATGTGGGGGATTTGGTACGGACGATCATTGTGGACAGTACCGTCACCTGCAGGATGAGAAGAGACGAAGTCATCTCAAACGACAAAATCCAAGGCGGAGATGTGATTGTTGGTTTGGCTTCCTATGGACAAGCCAACTATGAAACCGAATACAATGGAGGCATGGGAAGTAATGGTCTGACCTCTGCCCGTCACGATGTTTTCAACAAGATATTGAAAACAAAATATCCAGAATCCTTTGACCCGGCAGTGCCTGATGATTTGGTATATACCGGAAAATACAACCTAACCGATCCAGCTCCTGGCGCTCCCCTAGACATGGGTAAGTTGGTACTATCTCCCACTCGGACCTATGCTCCGATTATGGTAGATGTTCTGAATTACCTTCGTCCCCATATCCATGGATTGGTACATTGCAGCGGTGGAGCCCAAACCAAAGTACTGCACTTTGTGGACAATGTACATGTGATCAAGGACAATCTCTTTGAAACCCCTCCTTTGTTCCGCATTATCCAGGAGGAGAGCGGCACTGACTGGAAAGAAATGTACAAGGTGTTCAACATGGGCCATCGTATGGAAGTCTATCTGGACGAGCGCCATGCCGATGAGGTCATCGATATTGCCGAGTCCTATGGTGTGGAAGCCCAGATCATTGGACGTGTCGAACCTCATGAAGGCAAAAAAGTAACAATCCAAAGCCCTTATGGTAAATTTGAATACTAATCCATGAACTTGAATAAGGCATTAAAACTTTTTGGAAAGATCCTGCTTGGGATCTTTCTGTTTTTTACCCTAATCGCCTTAGCTACCATTGCCCGAGTAGATCGCAGTCCTATTCAGGAACAGGATTTCTATAAGCAGACCTTTCAGGAACTAGAAACCAAAAAATTCCCTAGCAGTATGGGAGAGAACTGGCTTGCAGGATGGGGGAAGGCAAATATGACCCCCTCAGAACCTGTAGCCCTTGTCGGCTATGCTCCACGAGGCAAGTATGAATTTGTCCAGGATAGCAGCTTTGTCAAAAGCATCCTCCTTAGCAATGGAAAGCAACAGATTGCCTGGCTTAATTATGAATTGCTGATCGTTCACCCCTATCTGGCAAAAGCGGTGGAAGAAGGTTTAAAGTCCCAATTTCCAGATCTGGACCAATTGATTTTCACTGCAACCCACACCCATTCCGGCATGGGGGGCTATATCCCCGGACCTTTAGGCAAATTCGCCTTGGGAGGGTTTCAGCAAACAACCGTTGACCTGATGGTAGCCAAAAGCCTGGAAGCCCTCCAAAATGCAGAAAAAAAACTGGACACTGTTTCCATCAGTTTTCGAAAGGCCGATGCAGCTGAATTGGTCGCCAACAGATTTGTCAAAGACGGTCCCACTGACCCTTTTGTACGCCAACTGATATTTTCCAAAAAAGGAGGGGAAAAGGCTACCCTATTGACCTATTCAGCTCATGCTACCTGTCTGAGCTCGAAATTCATGGGGCTATCTGGAGATTATCCATATTACCTGATGCAAGAAATGGAGGCCAATAACTTTGACTTTGCGCTTTTTGCCGCGGGGACGGTAGGCTCTCACAGACCTCTTCCTCTTGGCAACAGCCCTGAACTAATTCGACAATATGCCCTCTCTTTGGATTCCCTCAACCGGATGAAGATGGTAGGCTTTAGCACGGATCATCTGGCTTTGATTGAATCAGGAAGACTGGACTTGAAATTACGGGAACCTCACCTCCGAATTTCAGACAATCTACGGATCAGACCCTGGCTATTTGACTATCTTATGGGAGACACCAACCCCCATCTGGACATTACCAGGATTGGCAACACCTTGTTGATTGCTTCAAGCGGAGAGATTTCGGGAGTCTTTTATGAGAAATGGGAAAAACTCGCGAACCAAAAAGGACTGAACCTTATTATCACCACTTTTAATGGAGGCTACATTGGCTATATTACTCCTGATGACTTGTATGATGAACACTACCATGAAGTGCGGGAAACCAACTGGTATGGCCCCGGAAACGGAAGATATTTCGATGAGTTGATCTCTAGGATCATTGAATTGGAAAAGCCTTAAGTTTTTTCCCAAAGCTGGGCACGAATCCAACCATCACTCCATATTTTTTCCTCAATTAAACTGAATCCCAGAGGATTCAGATAGCTCTTGTAATCCGGCAAATCCTTTCGTGGATGGGAAGTAAGCAATCTGAAAAATCCAATCATCAACTTCTGCATGATTTTTTGATGGAAGTGTTTTGGACCAAAAAAATCAGAAAGGAAAATTCTCCCTCCCTTTTTCAAATTTCCATTGAGCTTAAAAAGTAAAGCTTCCAGATCATCATCCCTTAGTGTATCCAATACAAAGGGCAACAGGATAAGGTTATAAGACTCCTCAGACTCAAACTTTCCAAGGTGAAAATTTAGACTAGAGGTGGGAAGATTTCTTTTGGCTCTTTCGAGCATAGAGGTCGAAATCTCCCAAAAATCACCTTGCAGTTGCTTTTGCATAGGCTTGTAATCAAATCCGTCTCCTCCCCCTAAAATCAGCATCTTTTTCCCTGAAAAATCAGTAAGAAAGCAGGTTTTGGCCTCTTGGAGTTTCTTGCCAAAAACCAATTTGGAAAGTGGAGTATAAATCCAGGCCAGATAGCGATAAGCATCCTTCATTTCAAAGCAAGACCAAAAACCAAGGAAGCATAAATGCCGCTTCTGTTCGCATTCTTACTTCATCGGCGGTCAGTTTTGAATTAAAAAAACTCAGATAGTGAATCAAACACATAATGAGTAAAAGGCAGGCCTGGAACTTATAGAGAGAGGGAAGGAAAATAAAACCAAAAAGTCCCAAAAAGATCAATAGAAAGGCCATTCTACGGATCAAATTCAGCAGACCCACTTCAGAAAAAAGCCTGGCAGCAGAGGAAAAGCCCAAGGCAAGATCTTGCTTGCGGTCCAGAAAGGAAAGCATGAGTAAATTCAGAAAGGCCAGCCCAGAAAATCCTGCAAAAAAAGCCCAGAAGATCCAATTCATATCCAAGGGATCCGCCCGCAGAATGGGAATCCAGGCAATCCCCAAACAATAAAAAAGCGCCGTGCTGATTTCCTTCAGTCCGTTTACAGCATTGCCGGCTAAACGGATCAATCCCATACTTCCTGCAATCAGAACTCCCAACACCAAGCTCCAAGAGAGCTCAGCCCCTAATCCAAAAACAAAATAGGCTCCAGCCAAACCCAATAGTACCACTATTGCCAAGGCAAAAACCAAAAGGGTTTGGTTCCGGGCATGAAACTGATGACGGGGAGAAAGATCAAATTCGGCTTTTCTTCGGGAATCCAACAAATGGTCGGCCGTATAAATACTCCAAACGGTCAAGCCTAACAAAGCATAGATTTCCCAAACCAAATCAACCCGAAGCAGCTTTGAGAAAAAAAGCATTCCTCCCATGGCTCCCAAGACCACATCAATAGAAAGCCAGGTTAATCGGAGGTAAAATTCCTTGAGAAAATGCATTTGGTAAAAATAGGTTTCCGGAATCCACAGTCCATAGGAATAGGCCATTTTCTTCCCAAAATTTCCTACTTTGGTTGATTGTTCAATCAATCTCAAATTCCAAAAACAAACTTCCCTTAATTAGAAAGAGGGAAGTTCAACCCAAAAGACCTATGCAAAAATTTACCTTCCTTATCGCTGCCCTGCTGATCAGTGCGGCCACTTTTGCCCAATCTCCACTCAAAGTCGCCTGTGTGGGCAACTCTATCACCCAAGGACCGGGAAGAGAGAATCCTGATAGCTATCCCCTGCAGATGCAATCTATTTTAGGAGATGCCTATGAAGTAAAAAACTTTGGTGTCAGTGGCAGAACCCTACTTCGTAAGGGAGATTACCCCTATTGGAATGAACCACAATTTGAGGAAGTAAAGGAATTTGCACCCGACATTTTGGTAATTATGTTGGGAACCAATGATTCCAAACCTCAGAACTGGGCACACAAAGCCGAATTCCGAAAGGATTACCTTGACATGATCACTGAATTCAGGGAGCATATGCCCGTGGATGGAAAAGTATATGTCATCATGCCTGTACCGGTAACCAAGGATAATTTTGGGATCACAGCTTCGGTGATGAACAATGAACAAAGAATGATGCTCGTAGAAATTGCACAAGCGGCAAATGCAGAACTGATTGATCTTTATACACCTTTGATGGACAAAGCCGAACTTCTCCCTGACGGTGTTCATCCCAACAAAGAAGGACTGGGAATCATGGCCAGTGTAATTGCCAGAAAGATCCGATTGTAAGAGATTAAAAATTAACATTCAAAACCCCTTTGCCTATTTTAGGCAAAGGGGTTTTGATTAATTGTCCGATTGAAAAACCCGGACATAGTCCACAATCATATGCTGAGGAAATGAGGTACTTGCATCCGGTGAACCGGGCCAGTTGCCACCAACGGCAACATTAAAAATAAAGAAAAAGCTCTTTCTAAATTCATCCAGCTGTGCAGGTGTAGTATCTATCACATGGTATTCCTTATTGTCAACCAGCCAACGAATCGCTTGAGAATCCCAAACAATTGAAAACACATGGAATTCATCTGAAAAGGTACCTGACTGTAGTTTGTAACTCCCTCCGAATTCTGCATGTGAACCGTCATGCTCCCAATGAACTGTTCCATGCACCGTATTTTCCCGGCCATTGCCGCCAACCATCTCCATGATATCTATCTCCCCACTGGCTGGCCATCCTTCCGTATTGAAGTTTGAGCCCAGCATCCACAAAGCAGGCCAAATTCCCTGCCCCTTGGGTAAGACAGCCCGGATATCAATCCTTCCATACCTGAACTGCTTTTTGTCTTTGGTGACAATCCTTGATGAGGTATAATTCTTTCCGCCAAAGTCTTCTTTTTTGGCAGTGATGATCAAGTTACCAGCCTTAAATGAGGTGTTTTGGGAACGATAATATTGCAATTCATTATTCCCCCAACCATTTTGACCATTGCCGGTTTCATGACTCCAGCTGTCCAAATCCAGGCTATTCCCTTCAAAATCATCCTCCCAGACCAAGGTCATTCCATCATAGACTTTAGGAGTGCTAAAGCCTGTCGCTGGAATCACCACTTCTAAATTATCTCCTTGGTCAATGGGATTCCCTTCCTCATCAGGAACGCAACAACTAAATCCGAAAATGGAAAAACCAGTCAAGCAAAAAAGCCAGTATTTCATCCAAAATGAAGTTTAAATTGAAAAGGGGACATTTACATGCAAGCATGTAAATGTCCCCCAGCAAATAAATTATTCAGAAATAAGTTTGAATGTCCACCAAACTCCAGACCCGGTTTCAATATGTAGAGTCATTCTTTTAACCCCGGCATTCTCCGTCAGGCTGACAACTTGATAGGTAACATCATTTGGCACGACAACGCTGGGAAGTTCTCCGGCATTTACGGCCTTGGCAAGACCAACATGAGCGCCTTGTCCAGTTAACTTCAAAGTAGCTCCATCGTATTGGTATCCATAGCTACCTGATCCATCATGGGGTGCAATTGGAGCTCCACAGCCATCGGCTGCAACGCCTTGCCAGGCCTCCAACCAGGTTTCTGATCCCATATCCATAGAGAAAGTACCATCTGCTTCGAATGTATACACGTCATCAAAAAAGCAGGATCTTGTGGTTACATCTTGAGCGGAATTTGACCACCACTCTTGACTTCCTGCTGTAGGACCAACCGCCAAAGCGCCTTCAACAGGTTCCATTTTCCAATTCCCCACCAAGGCGGAAATTGCTGGAGCTCCTGAGATCAATTTAAACTCCCACCAAACACCAGAACCTGCTTCAATTCTAAGGGTCATTTTTCTTGTATCTCCCACTTGGGACTGTTCTACAATGGTATAAGCAATTTGATCTGCCACTGCAGCACCATTGGAAATTTCTCCGGAGTTATTGACCTTGGCCAGCCCCAAATGAGCTCCCTCGCCAATTAAGGTTAAGGTTGTGCTAGTGTAGGTATACGTGTAGGATCCTGAGCCGTCAAAAGGTGCAATCGGTGCCCCGCAACCATCCGCTGCCACACCTTGCCAAGCCTCTACCCAAGTGGAGCTACCCATATTGATGTCAAATTTGCCATCGGCATTGAATGTATAGATATCATCGAAAAAGCAGGCCCTAGCTGTAACATCACCTGCACTGTTTTGCCACCACTCAGCACTTCCAGGCGTAGGACCAACTTTCATGGCCCCAGCTACAGGTTCCATGGTCCATTCCCCAGTGATATCAAAGTCAGGTCTGGCCAAACCAACCTTAAAAGAGAGGTTTTCCGTGCTTTGATTCCCATTACTATCCAGAACCAAAATATCCAGGTTGTAGTCTCCAGGTTCAAATCCACCCGGAATCAAAATCGTTACTTTTTCAGAATCACCGGTCAAATCTTGGGAACCTGAAAAAACTGTACTACCTCCTTGAGTGCCTGATGGAGTAGAACTACTAACAAGAGTAATTGTATAGGAAAAACTTGCTAAAGTACTTATAGTCCCTTTGTCAACGCCGTCTGTTAAAGTAACTTCAAGTTTGAAGTCTTCACCTTCAGTCAAACCGCTGGTAATGGCACCTAGGGAAATCTTGGGAGGATTATCCACAACCGGGACCTCCGAAAAATTATTGTCACAGCCCCATACTAGGCCTAAGGACAATATTAAAGCTGAGAATTTTAGAAACTGTCTTTTCATCTTTTTATTTGTTTAAATGATCAGATAGCCTGTCTTACATGGCAAAAAACGCCTCAATGGCGATCATGACATGCTCGATTTCAAAGGTTATTTGGATGGCTAAAGCTCTTCATCTAACTTTTGAGATACAAAAATCTCCCCCCTACAAGAATTCATCAACTAGAAAAAAACAATACATCAAAAATTCATCAATTCAGTCAAAAAGTTGCTAATACATTCAGTATTAAACATTTTGTAATGAAATCAAATTCACAATTAAAAAAAGGTAATTTCTCACTTTTGATGAATCTCACCAAGACGAAAATAAAGCTGAACAGCAAAGTTGTGATATTCCTTATTGGAATGATTCTGTCTGTAAATTCCCTAAGCGCCCAAAATTCCGGCGATTTTCAGGGCTTGCCTTTCATTACAAATTATGAAGCCTCCACCTATAAGGCAGGAATACAAAATTGGGATATCATTCAGGATAATGCCGGTAGGTTATTCGTCGCCAACAATCTGGGGCTTTTGGAATTTGATGGAAAATCATGGAATAGATACGGACTAAACAACACCAAAGTCCGATCAGCCTTTTTTGGAATAGACGGTAAAATCTATGTGGGAAGTCAGGCTGATTTCGGGTATCTCTCCTCAGATGAAACCGGCCAACTTCAATACACCTCCCTCGCTGACAGCTTGCCTTCATCCGTTCGGGACTTTGACGAAACATGGAAAGTGTTTGGGGTAGGAAATCAAATCTATTTTTGCACATTCAAACGAATCTATAGCTATGATGGAAGAGAAATCAAGGTTATCGATTCTGACCGTAGACTGGACATTTCCTTCCAAGTGGACAATCTGCTCTATACGCAGATTTCCGACAGTGGACTTTTTCAAATCAAGCCTGAAGGCTTTGAATTGATCCGAAACGGTGATTTTTTCAAGGATAAGAGAATTTCAAACATCCTGAACTATGAGCAAGATCAATGGCTGATCACCACCTTTTCCCATGGAGCATATTTGTACGATGGAACTATAAAACCATTTCCATTGAGTGAAGATTTCTGGAAGGATGAATTTCTGATCAATTATAGCACCCGGCTCAAAAATGGAAATATTGCTTTAGGCACCCAAAATGCAGGCATATTTGTTTTGGACAAAGGAGGTAATTTGGTTCTACACCTTGACAAAAATTCAGGCTTGATGGATTTGACCATCAACTACATCTACGAGGACGAACAACAGAATCTATGGTTGGCGATGAACAATGGAGTCGCACGAATTGATCTCCATTCTCCATTCACCAAAATCGATAATCGCATGGGGATTTCCGGAGCAGGATATGCTGCCTTAAAAAAGGACAAGGAATTCTATTTAGGCACCAATAATGGACTTTTTGTTTGGAAAGATGGCAAAACTGACTTTGTGAAAGGAAGTGCCGGACAAGTTTATTCCGTTCAGGATATTAACGGGAAAGTAATTCTCGGACATCACAACGGGACTTTTTTGATTGAAAACCAACAAGCCCGAAAAATTTCAGAAGAACAGGGAGCCTGGATTTTGAAGCCCATCCCCAATAGACCCAACTTTTTCATTCAGGGAACCTACACCGGGTTAAATCTTTTTGAATGGAAAAATGAAAGTTTGGCCTTCATCAAGAAAATCCAGGGATTCAATGAATCTTCCAGAGTCATGGAATTTGACGGGAATACTTTATGGGTCGCCCATGGTTACAAGGGGGTTTTTAAAATTCGGTTTAATGAGGATTACACTGAAGTCATAGAAAGAAAACTCTACAACAGCGCCCAAGGATTCCCCAATGACGTTTTAATCAATGTATATAAGATTTCCAACCGATTGATTTTCACTGCAAATGGCGGATTTTATGGATACGAGCTCAACAGTGATTACTTCAAGCCATTGAATGAGTTCAATGATTTATTCGGATATGGAACGGTGATGGCTGACATGGAAGCGGATGATATTGGCAATTTGTACTTTATAGAACAAACAAAGCTTGGGGTCATCAAACCCCAAAGCAATCACAAACTGAAGGTACACTCAACTCCTTTCAATAAAATCCGAAGCTTTTGGAATGATGATCTGGCCAACATTATCGCCTTGGACAATCAAAATATCCTGATTGGCGGTAAACAGGGATTTATCCATTACAGGCCCCAACTGGACATCCCCAATTCGGATAAGCCAAAAATTATTTTCCGGGAAATTTCCAATTGGGGAAAAGAAAACAAACTTTTATTTGCGGGCCATAAGAAGGAGTTGGAACAATCCGAAAATCAGAATCCTCCTAGTTTCAGTTTTTCCCAAAACTCTTTCAGCTTCGATTATGTAGCCCCTCATTTTGAAAGCGGAGATGAGATTCTGTATCAATATAAACTTGAAAATTTTGATGAGGACTGGTCCACCTGGACCGCGGAAAACAAAAAAGGCTACACCAACTTACGGGAAGGGGATTACATATTTCGTGTTCGTGCCAAAACTATATTTGATGATGTCACAGAGGAAATCGAATTTCCCTTTCAAATCTCGCCGCCCTTTTACCGAACATATGTTGCCTACCTGATCTATGGGGGTTCCATATTTTCAATCTTAATGGTTGGTTTCAAGTGGCTGGACAGGAGACATAAAAGCGAAACCAAACAATTGGAACTGGAAAAAAACAAAGCCTTAAAGCGGAAAGACAATGAAATCGAGTCATTGACGCAGAAGTCCGAAAGAGAGATAATGGCACTAAAAAACGCCAAACTCCAAGCCGATGTAGAGTTGAAAAACCAGGAGCTTACTTCTTCAGCTATGCACCTGATCCAGAAAAACCAATTGCTCACAACCGTAAAAAATTCCTTAAAGACACTTGCCAAGGATGAGAAAGCAAAGTTAATGAACAGCCAACTCAACCGGCTGATCAAGTCCATTGACAAGGATTTGGAAGGAGGTCAGGAATGGTCCCAATTTGCCGAAAACTTTGATCAGGTTCATGGAAATTTCATCACCCGACTCAAAGAGCGGTATCCGGAACTCACACCCCAGGAAATCAAGTTCAGCGCCTACATTCGAATGAATCTCAACACCAAAGAAATAGCTAATCTCTTGGGTATTTCAGTTAGGGGAGTTGAAATCGGTCGCTATCGGGTCAGAAAAAAGCTTGGACTTACCCGAAAAGACAACCTCAGTGATTTTCTACTTAGATTTTAGGCAATTTGTCAGAGAAAAGCCGATTACTAAGGTCTAGCTTTGTGGAAATTGAAAATTAACGGATAGTCTATATCATTCGAGTCCTTCAAACAAAATCCCATAGCTGAGTGCCGTTTAAGCTTGAATTAAAAAAAGCGATGATTTGGAGTAGGCTCTAACTTTTATGCATAAAAAAAGCCGATCATTTCTGATCGGCTTCGTAGTAGCGGGAACAGGACTCGAACCTGTGACCTTCGGGTTATGAGCCCGACGAGCTACCAACTGCTCCATCCCGCGATATATTTTTAGGCTTTTAAACCTTTATTTCTTTCTTCAATCGCCCTTCCGGCGAATTGTGATACAAAGGTAAGGACAAACTCTCAAAAATCAAGTACCTTTGTGAAAAATTTAATTGGAATGATCACTCAAAAACACCAAGCAGGATTCGTCAACATCATCGGAAAGCCCAATGTGGGCAAATCCACGCTGATGAATATTTTGGTGGGCGAGCGTCTTTCCATCATTTCTTCCAAAGCCCAGACCACACGCCACCGGATCTTGGGGCTGATCAACTCGGATCAATATCAGATCGTGTTTTCCGATACCCCGGGGATGCTCAAGCCTCAGTATGAGCTGCACAAAAGCATGATGAATTTCGTCAATCTTTCCCTGGAAGATGCCGATATCATACTTTTCGTAACTGACCTTTTTGAAAATGATGCAGAAATAGAATCCATCATCGAGCGGATCAACAAATCCGGTATTCCGGTAATTCTGGTCATTAATAAAATAGATCTGGCCAAAGAAGGACAGTTGGACGAAGTGACCAAATATTGGACGGACCGGATCAAAGCAGATACCATCATCCCTGTATCCGCCAAGGAAAAATTCAATACGGAGCGAATTCTACAGGAAATTCTGGATAGGCTACCGGAACATCCCCCTTTTTATGACAAGGAGGAACTAACTGACCGACCTGAAAGGTTCTTTGCTTCCGAGATCATCCGGGAAAAGATCTTTAAAAACTACAAAAAGGAAATCCCATACAGCACAGAAGTAGGGATCGAGGATTTTCACGAGGACGAAAAAATCATCCGAATCCGTGCCACCATTTTCGTAGAGCGAAACAGCCAAAAGGGCATCATCATTGGTGAAAAGGGCAAAATGCTGAAAAAAGTCGGTATTGAAGCCCGGGAAGAACTGGAAGCCTTTTTTGGAAAGCAGGTTCATCTCGAGACCTTTGTCAAGGTGGAACCCGATTGGAGAAAAAATAAACTGAAACTGAAAAAATTTGGGTACGACCCATCCTAATCATGGCAAATATTGTAGCAATTGTAGGAAGACCTAACGTAGGCAAATCCACCCTCTTCAACAGACTAGTGGAAGAGCGAAAAGCCATTGAGGATAATATGAGTGGTGTCACAAGAGACCGCCACTATGGACATGCCCAATGGTCAGGCAAGTTTTTCTCCGTGATCGATACAGGAGGATACGTTACTGGCTCAGATGACATTTATGAAGCTGAAATCCGAAAGCAGGTAAAACTTGCTATTGAGGAATCTGATGTAATCCTTTTTGTCGTGGACTGCCATGACGGATTGACGGATTTGGACAAGGAATTTGCCAATGAACTCCGCTCCACCCAAAAACCCATCTACATTGTAGCAAATAAGGCAGACAACCTGGAAAAGTCTCTTATGGCAAATGAGTTTTATGCACTTGGCCTGAGCGATTTTGAAATTTTCCCAATTGCCGCAATCAGCGGAAGTGGAACAGGCGAATTACTGGATGCGGTTATCACCCATTTTGAAGAGGAGGGAGAAGAAGATCCAGATGCCGGAATTCCAAAAATTTCCATTTTGGGAAGACCCAACGTAGGAAAATCCTCTTTCCTCAATGCATTGCTAGGAAAGGAACGATCCATTGTAACCGATGAAGCCGGTACCACCCGGGATGCGATTCACACCAGATACAAGCTTTTCGGGCAGGACTTTATCATCACCGATACGGCAGGAATCCGTAAAAAAGCCAAGGTGAAGGAAGACATAGAATTCTACTCTGTCATGCGTTCCCTTCGGACTTTGGAAGAATCTGATGTCATCATCATTATGGTGGATGCTTCCCGTGGACTGGAAGCTCAGGACATCAACCTGATCGGCTTGGCTATCAAAAACAATAAGGGAGTCATGATCATGGTCAATAAGTGGGATTTGATCGAAAAGGACCACAAGACCATGAATCGAATTAAGGATGAAATGCTGGATCGCCTGGGAGAAAACAAATGGATCCCTATCATTTTCACTTCCGTCACTGAAAAGCAGCGGATTTTCCAGGCAATTGAATTGGCGGTGAAGGTTTATGAAAACAAAAACCGTAGAATCCCTACTTCCAAACTCAACGAAGCCCTACTTCCCGAAATTGAAAAATATCCTCCGCCGGCATGGAAAGGTAAGTACATTAAAATCAAATATGTAACCCAATTGCCTACCAAAAACCCGGTTTTTGCCTTCTTCTGTAACCTGCCCCAATACATCAAAAATCCTTACACCAGATTTTTGGAGAACAGACTCAGAGAAAACTTTGACTTTGAGGGAGTTCCTGTTAAAATCATTTATAAAAACAAATAAAAAATATTTGAACGGTCATTGCTTTATTAACTGAAGTTACAATACCTTTGCACTGTAATTAAGAAAACCACAAAAAATGAAAAAGGTATTTGCAATTTTCGCAATCGCTGGCTTGTTCGCTACTGCATCTTGCGGCAACAAAGAAGTTAAGGAAGAAGCTACTGAAGTAGTGGAAATCGTTGACGAAACAACAACTGAAGAGGCTGTCGAGGTAGTTGAAGAAACTACTGATTCTACTGCTGTAGTAGTTGAAGAAGTTGTGGAAGAAGTAAAATAATTTCTTTCCTTCCCAAAAATTGAGAGTCCCGAAATCGGGACTCTTTTTTTTGATAAAAGGTAAATACACTGGCAAGTCTCCTATCTAAAAATTCCCTCTAAGGGTAAATTCAAATTTCTCCAACTTGATGAAGTTTTGTACTTTTCCCTATGAATTCCACGGAACAACTCCGGCAAATCCTTTCCCGTCATCTACCTATTTCAAGTATTGATTATTGCATTGAAATTTGGGAGAAAAAACCTTTTCATTTTACGGTAACCCGAGCCCGAAAAACCAAATTAGGAGATTTCCGCTACCGTAAAGACCGTAGCATCCAAACTATCACGATCAACGGAGACCTCAACCCCTATCAATTTCTCCTTACCTATATCCATGAGGTAGCCCATTTGCATGCTTTTCTTGCCTATGGAATGAAAATCCCTCCTCATGGATCCGAATGGAAAAAGACTTTCCAATTTTTAATTTCACCCCTTCTAAGAGCGGAGATTTTTCCGAAAAATATATTAATCCCTCTCAGCCTTCACATGAAAAACCCAATGGCAAGTTCGGCAAGGGATCTTTTCCTAATGAAGGAAATGAGCAAATATGACAAAACTAGCGAGGATTGCCCCCAGGTGTTTCTTTCAGATCTGAAACCTGGAATTCAATTTGAGCTTTCGGGAAGAATATTCAAAAAAGGAGAAACAAGACGGACCCGAGTTCTATGTGAAGAAGTTAAAACTGGAAGAAAATATTTGATAGCACAATTGGCCAAGATCAAACCTTTAGATTAGAATCAAAAGTCTGCCAACTGGTCACTGCTACTGCACACTGAACCTATTCTTTTTCCTCTCCTATTTGATTTTCCGGCTGAGAAAAATCCTTAGGTTGTGGCAACTCCTGAATGGTGTTGATCCCAAAATACTCCATAAACTTACCGGAAGTCCCATAAATCAAAGGGCGTCCAATATTCTCCGACTTCCCTTTGATCTCGATCAGCTCCTTTTCCAGTAATTTCTGTATGGAATAGTCGCTGTTGACTCCCCGGATTTGCTCCACTTCTCCCTTAGTGATGGGTTGCTTATAGGCAATGATGGATAAGGTCTCGAGTTGTGCTGTGGAAAGGCGCTTTTGAGATTGCTGTTTCAGTAAAATGCCAATACTGGTTTGGTATGCAGGCTTGGTAAGAAATTGGTAACCTCCCCCTAGATGCTCCAAAGCAAAGGAAAAATCATCCTGTTGATATTTTTCACCAAGCTCTTGAATGGCCTGTTCAATATGCTCCATTGGCACTTCAGCCTCAAACATTTCGGTCAGACATTTCTGGATTTCACCCAGGCCCAATGGCCCTGGACTACAAAAGATCAATGCCTCAATATGCCTGTGCAGGAACTCCAAAACTTACTTCTTTGCCAATTTTGCTTCAATGGAATGCATGGTGTGAGGAACAGCTTTCAAACGCTCTTTTGAGATCAGTTTACCTGTATCCACACAAACCCCATAGGTTCCATTTTTGATTCGGATCAGGGCATTTTCAAGATTGATAATAAACTTTTGCTGTCGGGAAGCCAATTGGTTCAAACTTTCCCTTTCCAAAGTATCTGCCCCATCTTCCAATAATTTAGAAGTAGAAGCCGTAAAATCAGTCCCGCTATCGTTTTTCTTGCTCAATGTTTCCTTCAGAGTATGCAATTCCTCTTTGGCTACAGCAAGTTTTTGCAAAATTAGCTCTTCAAATTCCTTCAGTTCTTCCGGAGAATAAGCTGTTTTTCCTTCCTGACTCATAATAAAACTTTTAGATGGTAATACGTGGACGTGAATTTTACATTAAAGTTCCCTAAAATACACGGAGCGCTCGGAATTACAAAAATTTAAAATCTGCCTATTATCAAAATTAATCGTTGGGTTTGCGCTATTCGCCGATTTTTCCCCTATTTAGAGCTCAAGTTCAAGTAATTATTACCCATGAAAAAAATACTTCTCAGTCTTGGCATTGCAGGATTTCTTTTTACTTCCTGTACAGAAAGCTCAACAGATCAAGCTGTTCCCGAAAAGGAAAGTTCTAAGTCGGAATTTGCCTTAGCTATCCACGGAGGTGCCGGAACCATCAAAAAGGAAAATATGACTCCCGAACAGGATGCGGAGTACAGGGCCAAGCTCAAAGAATCCCTGGATGCAGGCTTTGCCGTCCTAGAAAATGGAGGCAGTTCCTTGGATGCCGTAATCGCTGCTGTAAAAGTCATGGAGGACAGTCCTCTGTTCAATGCGGGAAAGGGCGCTGTATTTACCAATGAAGGAAAAAATGAATTGGACGCAGCAATCATGTATGGAGCAGACCGAAATGCCGGAGCCGTAGCAGGGATCACCACTGTTAAAAACCCCATCACTGCCGCCCGAGCAGTCCTAGAAAACTCTCCCCACGTATTTATGATCGGAAAAGGTGCCGAGCAATTTGCGGCAGAACAAAACCTAGAGTTAGTTGATCCCTCTTACTTCTTTACACAACACAGGTTCGAACAACTGGAGAAAATCAAGGAAACGGAAAAGACTCAATTGGACCACAGCGCCCTTTTGGAATTGGAATTGGAAGACCCATTTTTCAAGGATAGAAAATTCGGAACAGTTGGCGCCGTTGCACTTGACAAAAATGGAAATATCGCCGCTGCTACCTCTACAGGAGGCATGACCAATAAACGCTATGGACGAGTTGGGGATGTTCCGATTATAGGAGCTGGAACCTATGCTGACAATGAAACCTGCGCGGTCTCTGCAACCGGACATGGGGAATTCTTCATACGAACAGTCGTAGGCCATGAAATTGCTTCCATTATGCGCTATGGAGGCAAATCCCTTCAGGAAGCTGCAGATGAGGTAGTAATGGGCCAACTTGTGAAAATCGGAGGCTCAGGCGGGATCATATCCATAGACAAAATGGGAAATATTGCCATGCCATTCAATTCCGAGGGAATGTATCGAGGCTACCGAAAAGCCGGAGAAGAGGCAAAAACCTTCATTTACAAAGACGATAAATAAACTCGATTAGAAAAGGAGAGCCGTTTGAAATCTTTCAAACGGCTTTTTTTATTAAAAAACACTCTAATTAAAGCCTTTCGGCTACTACAATTGTCTTCTTTATGGTTCGGAGCTCTCCATCTAGGTTATATAGCTCAACCAACAATATATAATAACCCGGCCGTACTTTTTTGCCGGCACCATCAGTCCCTGTCCAAGTGAAAAAACCCTCTGTTCCCAGAATTTCATTTTGAGCCAAGGCCTGCACCAATCTTCCTCCCAAATCATATATCCTAAATGAGCCAACCCATCCATTTTGTCCCAATTGGTACCGGATGGCCGCAAACGTATTCCCATTACTACCCTCTGGATCAAATATACCCGGATCAATTTGTATCAGTTCCCCTTCAAACTCCCCGGGAATCAGTTGGGAATTTTTCCTCCCTGGGGTAGCATACTCCTCCACACCGGATGCCGAATGCCAGTTGGATGGAATATCCGCAGAGGTTTCTGTAGAAATCCTTTCTAAGGAAACCCCCTTGGGATCCCTCAACAAGGGATGATGCAAGTCTTCGGAGTAAGCAAATGATTCAGAGATTTGAGTATCGGAATCCAACAAGACCACTGTACCACCCGCTATGGGATAACTGGGAAGAGATGGTAGAATATGGAAGTTTGCTGAAGAAGATTTGGGATACTCCAATTGTAACCTTCCTCCATCCGTGGTGATCACCAAATACTGGCCAGGTGCCAGGACTAAGCCTTTGTCCGACAATTTTCTAATCTGATCCGGGAATCCCATTTCGTTCCTATTGGCCAAAGCCCAGTCCCCAATTTCAAGATGCTTCTCAGTGGGATTGTATAGTTCCACGAATTTGGGGCTTCCACTTCTGGGATTGAAAAGCAATTCATTAATCAAAATCTCTCCGGACCTCGCCACTGTTGGGCGGATGATCTCAAAAGGATCATCCTGTTCCAAAAGATTACCGGAACAGTCACTCAAATCGGAAAGCTGAAGTAAAACCAATTCGTTTTCAGAAAAGGGAATGGTAAAGTATAGCTGAGCCTGACTCTGTAAAACCTGGACAGAATCCAGCCCCACTTCAATGGAAAAGGTGAAATTTTCCAGGCTTATATCCTGGGAAATAGGTTCAGAAAAATCCAATATCATTAAAGTGTCAGACAAAAAACGATAAGCCAGCAGCTCAGGACCTTTTAGATCGGGAGTATCATCAAAAATGGAGTTTTGTCTACCGGGTGTCCCCCTATTCGGATCAAATGAAGCTTTTAGAAGACCAGACTGATCACAGGAAAAATAGGGATTAACCACCTCGAGACTGTATCCACCGCCACTCAATTCACTTGATCCCCATGATGAAGTAGTATAATTCAAGCGGTCAATCAATTTGCCCTGATCATCCCTCAGTAACACTTCATCCCCTGAATTCAATAAAGTAGGCCATGAGCTTAAGCCGAGGACAGCACCAAATTCTTCCAACAAACCTATTTGACTTTCTGGAGCCAAAATCAGGAACTCCCCGGGATTGAGCCAGCGATCCCCAAGCAAAGTACCGCTTCGGGAGTTGGACAAGTTCAGGCCTTCCAATCGAAATGGATAAGCTCCGGTATGAAACAATTCAATGTATTCAACATTGGGCAAGGGATTCTCAGCCCTAGGGGATGGCATCAGCTCATTAATTACCAAAGCCTTTGCTGGGATCAAGCTTGGATCAGAAAATTCAAAATTCAAGATCGTGTCTTTCAGAAAATTCCCAGCCAAATCCGGAATTTGTTTCACTTCCAGTTGATATGATTTTCCAGTTACTAACATCTCCCCAAAACGAAGTAAAACCAAGGAGCCGGATTTTAAGATTGCTTGTTCCGGCTCCATTCCGTCTAGCTTGTAATTCAGTTGGATTTGGGAAAAAACCGGGTCTATTGCTTCGGTAAATTGAAGTTCCACTTCCATTGCATCAAAACCTCTTACCCAACTTACTTGGGGAAGTACCAAATCCTCCTCAAATTCCCCAAATTCAAAATCATCCATAATCCATCTGGCACAGGTCCCCGAACCCGGACCATAGCGGATTTCCAATTTGAAAAAGAGGGATTCCGAGCTTTGAAAAGAAGAAGGAACAGGGATTTCAAATTTCTTATACTCCCCATTTTCATTTGGAAACTCGCTTTCAGATCCAAGGAGTACAGCTTCCGTAAATGTCCCTTCCAAGCTTTCAGCCCAAGAATAATAAACCAAGGCAGGACGATTTCCAGTCCCGTTTTGAAAGGTTTTAGCCCAGAAAACCAACTTTGGATTTTGAAAGTCACTTGGATTCAAGCTGACGAACAGTTCCCCATCAAAGGTTGATATTGGCTGCACAGCTAAAGCCCTGCTCCCGTCTTTTCCTTGGGAATTCAATTGAAAAATCCGGGAGGAAGTACTCCTAACCTGATTGCCCTTCCAACCTGGAAGAAATTCTTCAGGATAACTGAGAATTTCGAAATCAGACTCAAAATCCTGCCGATAATTTTGGCCAACAGCAATCTGAGCCAGACCTAAAAAAAAGTACAGCAACGAGAATGAATAGATTTTAAAAAAGAAGCCAATCACAAAAAATGAATTAAAAAACCTTACCTAAATATATAAAAGAATTGAGAATTTTTAACGCCTCCTGCCAAAATCAGAAATTCCCCTATATTTTTTCTCAGATTATCCTGAAAATGAATGCTTAGCCCTTACTTTTGCATTCCGAATCAGTTAACCTATTAAAACTAATGAAATTAGCAGTGGTTGGAGCCACCGGACTGGTAGGCTCAGAAATTCTCGAAGTGCTTGATGAGCACAACTTCCCTTATGACGAACTTCTTTTGGTTGCCTCTGAGCGATCAGTAGGCAAACAAATTGAGTATAAAGGAAAAAAATATACGGTAATAGGTTTAGCGGATGCTGTTTCCCAGAAACCTGATGTAGCAATCTTCTCCGCAGGAGGAAGCACTTCTTTGGAGTGGGCACCAAAATTTGCTGAAGTAGGCACCATTGTAATCGACAACTCCTCTGCTTGGAGAATGGATCCCAGCAAAAAATTGGTGGTTCCGGAGATTAATGCAAAAGAACTCACCAAAGAAGATAAGATTATAGCAAACCCCAACTGCTCCACTATTCAGATGGTGTTGGCATTGGAGCCTTTGCGCCAGCGATATGGCATCAAAAGAATTGTGGTTTCTACCTATCAGTCTGTAACAGGAACCGGAAAGGCTGCTGTAGATCAAATGATGGCGGAGCGTGCCGGAGAAACCCCTGAAATGGTTTATCCTCACAAGATTGATATGAACGTTCTTCCCCATATCGATGTATTTCAGCCAAACGGCTACACGAAGGAGGAAATGAAGATGATCAATGAAACCAAAAAAATCTTCTCTGACGACACGATCCAGGTAACTGCCACCACAGTTAGAATCCCTACCATGGGTGGACACTCTGAATCAGTTAACGTGGAATTCAAAGAGGATTTTGATCTGGATGAGGTGAGAAAATTACTTGCCGAAACTCCAGGTGTAGTTGTTCAGGACGATCCTGCCAACTTCCTTTATCCCATGCCGATTACAGCTCATAAAAAGGACGAGGTATTTGTAGGAAGGCTGAGAAGAGACGAATCACAGGGGAACACCCTCAACATGTGGATCGTAGCTGATAACTTGAGAAAAGGAGCTGCAACCAATGCCGTTCAGATCGCGGAATACGTGGTTGCAAATGGCCTAGTATAATGCATATCAGCGATTTTCATAGCGCTGAATTCCAACAATTTGTGCAGGATCATCTTCAGGAAGATCCTGCACTTTTACTTTTAAAATATCAGGGAAAAGTCAATTTTGAGCTGAAAGCAGCCGTACAGCAAATTGCTGCCAGACAAAAGGTTGCCAAAAAATTGCCGGAATGGACAGGAAACCCGGCCATAATCTACCCTGCCTCGATTTCCCTGGAGCAGTGTTCTTCAGAAGAAACTGCCAAATTCAAAGCAGAGGGAGAATCGGGTAAGCTAATGATCGATCTTACAGGAGGATTTGGAGTAGACGCCTATTTCTTATCAAAAGGTTTTGAAAAGGCAGTTTATTGCGAGCAGCAGGAGGAACTTTTTCAGATTTCCAGCTTTAACCTTAAACAATTAGCCCCTGGGAAATTTGAGTTTTATCAGGGAGACGGACTGGCACTTTTAAAAGAGACTAAACTCCATTTTGACCTCATTTATGCCGATCCTGCCCGTCGCGGAAAAGGAAATCAAAAGCTCTACAAAATTCAGGATTGTGAGCCAGATTTGGTTTCAGCTTGGGATTTGTTAACTCTAAAATCAGATCGGATTCTCCTGAAATATTCACCAATGCTGGATATTTCCCAAGCCTTGGAAGAGATTCCGGCAATCCAGAGAATCACGGTATTATCTGTTAAAAACGAAGTAAAGGAATTGCTTCTTCATTGGGACAAGCAAGCAATAAATCAAAGCCCGCAGATAACGGTCCAGGATCTAGGAAGTAACATGCCTGAATTTTCCTTTTCCACTGAGGAGGAAGAACAAGCATTATCGGAATTTGGGGAGGCAGAAAAATACTTGATTGAACCTCTGAGTGGTATCTTAAAAGCCGGCGCATTTAAATTATTTGGGAAGCGGTTTGGCTTGAAAAAACTGGAGAAAAACAGCCATCTCTATACCTCCTTCGAAACCCCAAAGAATATTCCGGGAAGAGTATTCGAAATCTTGGAAGAAATACCGCCGAAAAAGCAGGAACTCAAAAAGCGCTTCCCCAATGGGAAAGCCAATGTACTTACCAGAAATTACGCCTCTGGATCTGAGGAATTGAAAAAGAAATTCGGTTTGAAAGACGGAGGTGAGGACTATTTGATCGGCACAAAAACCCAAAGCGGGTTTAAGATTTTTTGGTGCAAAAGGGTAAAATAAAAAAAGTGAAGGATTACTCCTTCACTTCTTCATAGTCTACATATTCTCCGCCTTGGATATCCTTGTGGCGTTTTTCCTTATGTTCTTTAGGGATAAAGTCCACATTCACTTCTTCTTTTGGTCTTGAACTAGACTGACGGGCTCTTTGCTGCTCACGCTCCATTTCTGCTACCTGCTGGGCGAATCTCGCCAACTTGGTTCTAAGAAAATACCGGATCAACTGGCCCAAAAGCCATCCAACACCTAAAATTATTACAAGAAATTTTACCAAAACGGATTAGATTTTTATTCGAAATTACCTGCTCAGGTATAAGTTACGCTCAGCATAGATTTTCAAGAAATAATCATCCATCAGATCATCGATAAAATAGATCGCTTCTCCGGTGGATTTCATTTCAGGACCGAGCTCCTTATTCACATTCGGGAATTTGTGGAATGAGAAAACAGGCTCTTTGATTGCATAACCCTTTTTCACAGGTTTGAATTCAAAATCCGTCACTTTTTTCTCTCCAAGCATCACCTTAGTCGCATAATTCACATAAGGTTCCTGGTAGGCCTTACAGATAAAAGGTACGGTTCGCGAAGCTCGTGGGTTTGCCTCGATCACATAAACCTTATCGTTTTTGATCGCAAACTGGATATTGATCAAACCTACAGTTTTCAAAGCCAAAGCGATTTTCTCTGTATAAGTTTCGATTTGTCGGATTACCAAGTCACCCAAGTTATAGGGAGGTAGAACTGCATAGGAATCTCCAGAGTGGATACCTGCTGGCTCAATGTGCTGCATGATACCGATGATGTAGACATTTTCTCCATCACAAATGGCATCAGCCTCTGCCTCAATCGCTCCTTCCAGGAAGTGGTCTAGCAAGATTTCATTGTTCGGGATATCCTTCAGCACGTTCACTACATGCTCTTCAAGCTCCTTCTCATTGATTACAATCTTCATACCCTGACCACCCAATACATAGCTTGGACGAACCAAAAGCGGGAAGCCAATGGTTTTACAAAGCTCCAATGCCTCATCGGTATTGTGAATCGTACCGAATTCTGGATAAGGAACATTGTTTTCTTTCAAAAGCGTGGAGAACAAGCCTCTGTCCTCTGCAAGATCCAAAGCCTCAAAGCTGGTTCCGATGATCTTGATTCCGTATTTGGAAAGCTTTTCAGCCAATTTCAAAGCTGTCTGCCCTCCCAACTGCACGATTACACCTTCAGGCTTTTCATGCAGGATGATTTCATAAATATGCTCCCAGAATACCGGTTCAAAGTACAACTTGTCCGCGATATCAAAGTCTGTGGATACAGTCTCCGGGTTACAGTTGATCATGATGGTTTCATAGCCGCATTCCTTTGCAGCCAGTACGCCATGCACACAGGAATAGTCAAACTCAATCCCTTGGCCCACACGGTTAGGTCCAGAACCTAGCACGACTATTTTTTTGCGGTCTGATTGCTTGGATTCGTTTTCCTCACCGAAGGAAGAATAATAGTAAGGAGTCTGGGCTTCAAATTCCGCAGCACAGGTATCCACGAGTTTATACACCCGCTTGATCCCCATTTCTTCATAGCGCTTATTGAATACCTCACTTTCCATACATCCCAGCAAATGGGCAATTTGACGGTCTGCATACCCTTTTTTCTTGGCAAGATCCATCAATTCAAATGGAATGGTATTGATGTCGAATTTCTCGATTTCTGCTTCTAAGTGAATCAATTCCTCGATTTGCTTGAGGAACCATTTGTCGATTTTAGTCAAGTCATGGATAGTCCTGAAGGAAATACCCAGCTTGAACGCATCATATACATGGAAAAGCCTGTTCCAGCTTGGGTTTGCCAGAGAGTACAGAATCTTTTCCTGATCTCTAAGTTCTTTTCCATCTGCTCCCAATCCGTTTCTCTTGATTTCCAGAGATTGACAGGCTTTTTGCAGCGCTTCCTGGAAGTTTCTACCAATACCCATAACCTCACCCACAGCTTTCATGGATAGTCCCAGTCTACGGTCAGAGCCTTTGAACTTGTCAAAGTTCCAACGTGGGATCTTCACGATCACATAGTCAATGGAAGGTTCGAAATATGCAGAGGTAGTTCCGGTAATGGAGTTGGACAATTCATCCAGATTATAACCTACGGCCAATTTCGCCGCAACTTTTGCAATTGGATAACCAGTTGCCTTGGAGGCTAGGGCTGAAGAACGGGATACCCTTGGGTTGATTTCAATCCCGATGATCTCCTGGTTGTCGGGGCTCACCGCAAACTGTACGTTACATCCTCCGGCAAAATTCCCGATGCTGTTCATCATGGTGATCGCATAATTTCTCATGCGCTGATAGACTGTATCAGGAAGTGTCATGGCAGGAGCAACCGTGATGGAATCTCCGGTATGCACTCCCATTGGATCGAAATTTTCGATGGAACAGATCACGATCATGTTGCCGATATTGTCACGCATGACTTCCAGCTCGTACTCTTTCCACCCTAGGATACTTTGTTCGATCAGAACCTCATGCACTGGAGATGCCTGAAGGCCTGCGCTGAGGTATTTTTCAAAATCCTCGGCTTTTTCAACAAAAGCTCCACCTGCACCACCAAGGGTGTAGGATGCACGGATAATCAGTGGAAATCCGATTTCCTGTGCGATTTCTTTACCCTGAAGGAATGAAGTAGCGGTAGCCCCTTTACAGACACCGACTCCGATTTTTTCCATCAGTTCCTTGAATTTCTCGCGGTTTTCAGCGGTATCTATCGCGTCAATATCCACCCCGATCATTCGGACGCCAAAAGCGCTCCAAATCCCGGCTTTATCACAATCAATCGCAAGATTCAAGGCTGTCTGTCCACCCATGGTGGGTAAAACCGCATCGATATCGGGATGATCGTTAAGGATTTTTTTGATGGATTTCTTTTCCAGAGGAAGCAGGTACACGTTGTCTGCGGTCACTGGATCTGTCATGATCGTAGCCGGGTTGGAATTGATCAGAGTCACAGTGATTCCTTCTTCACGAAGGGAGCGTGCAGCCTGAGAACCTGAATAATCAAATTCGCAAGCTTGACCGATGACAATGGGACCTGAACCAATGATGAGAACGTGCTTGATGCTACTGTCTTTAGGCATTAGAGAGGGAGGTTGAAGAGAATATTTTACTTAAGTCCAAATTGGGGCAAAATTATAAAAATATTCCGAAGGGGCACGGTAAAGTTTCAATAAAGTCCAAATCCGGAATTAAATCCGAAACCAAAGGAATTAGCAGTCAATCAGAGAATTACAATTCAAACACTCCTATTTCCTGAAAACAAACCAAAGAAAAGCCAGTATTCCAGTCAAAAACAAGCCAAAACCATAACCCACCATTTTTTTCCTCTTCTTTTGATCCTCTTCTGTCAACTCACGGATCCGACCTTCTTTTTTATACTTTTCTTCCAAGGCAACCCCTATGGATACACCAATTGCTATACCTACCCCTGAAAAGGCGAAATTTCCAATGGAAATGCTATAAGCTATTCCTATTGGTATGCCTATTGCCATTCCAACTAAAATAAAATGTCCTTTTGGGTAGGTTTTAAGTTCGTTTTCCATTGGTTTTCCGAATTGAATTGAAATCAAGTTACTGTTTTCCCAACATCATTTAGCTCTAAAGCCCCATGAAACCTCAGAGTTTAAAAAGCATTTCCAGCAATGGCACACCAAAGTTTCGGGATTTCATTTCACTGATTTTCCGGAAACCACAGCGTTCGTACAAACTGACCGCGGGATCCAGTCCTGAAGTGGTATACAAATAGGCTCCTTTGTATCCCACAGAATTGTAAAAATCCATCCATTCTTCAATGAGCTTTTTTCCAAGGCCCTGACCCCGGTATTCTTTTTGGAGAATAAAATATCTCAGTTGAGCCTGGGAATCCGCCCGATGCATGAGCAATAAAAACCCTATCATCTCCTCTCCTTTTTCAACCACCCAGACCCGGTCTCTTTTAGGATCATACTGTCTGTAAAATTCCAATAAGCTTTCCATCACATAGGCTTCAAACCCCAGTCCGAACCCATGCTCTTCAGAATAGATTTTTCCATGTAAAGCGGCTACCTGTCCCAAATCCCCGGGACGGAGTTCGTTTCGAATTGAAATCTGATCAAAAGTAGTCATACAGAAATTTACAATTTTTGAAGGACACAACCGGAATATGTCCTTGGCATCCAAACAAAAAAACCGTCTTTACACAGACGGTTTCCTATTAATCTTCTGAATAGTTAAAGCTATCTACTTGCTCTTTTACCCAATCCTGATATTTCATCTTGCGGTATTCTACCCAGTCATTTTTATACTTAGACTCATCAATCAGAAATTTGAAAGCCGTCATTGACTTGGGCTTGGTCAACGCGCTGACCAGTTCCTCAGCTAGATTTCTTTCCTTCACCTTTCGGTCTATAAAATCCTGCATGACTTGGTGTTCCTGAGCCGGCTCCATTTTCGTGAACTCAGCAAAATTGTTCGGATTATCCTCTATTTCATCCAGAATATCCTCTTCTTCCTCAGTGAGGTCATAATTAAAATAATCCTCATCATCTGGCATCTGATGAACCTTCTTTTTGTCCAGCTGGTAGAAGCAGACCATTCCTTTTAATAATTGGGTAGAGATGTGATCTACCTCTTTTTCTGTAAGCGAGAGCATTGGTGGTTTAGAAAATTTTTGGAAAAATAATCAAAGTCAATATTTCCTCAAATTGTTTTGAGTAAAGCATTTACAGGGTCTTTTCATTCCCTTTCAAAAAGGGTTTTCAAAATTACGGAATCCAACTCGTGTCCCCCCGCAAAAGTCAAAGTTTCAACGGCTTTTCCAAGGCTTTTGACAAACATTTCCTGCTTCTGAATACTTTCTGGGGTAATGAGCCCATCCTTATCTCCCAATACCATAATCAATTCAGTTTCTGAAAATTTTTCTCTCGCATTTTCCAAAAGGAGATCATGGGCAAATCCTCCAGCCCAAAGTACCAATCTTTGAACCCGGCCTGACCACCTACTCGCCCATCGGGTAGCCGTAGCTGCTCCTTGGGAAAATCCCAACAAATTGATTTTGGGTTGAACCTCAAAACCAGACAGAAGCTTTTCCATCAAGGTGTCCAAAAACCTATGGTTGTTGATTATTGCAACCTCCCTTTCATGGCTAGTCATCCAGTTGGCACCTACTCTCCCCTGAAAACCACTCAAATAGGTATAATTTGTACCCTCAGGGGCCACAATCAGTCGTTCAGAATTGTCAAAGTCCCGAAACTTCCGGATGAAATATTCTGCTAGTTGTCCATAACCATGTAAAACCAGCCATATTTCCCTTTCCTGAAATGTGGGCTCATGGGAAAGTGAATAATGAGCCTGATAAGAAAACTCCAATAACTTTTTCAAAACTCAGCTTTTCAAATCGTCAAATTTCAGGGGAAGCAAATTCCGGATTCCTTTTACTCTAAATACTTTTTCGTCCGGCCTTAAAAACAACATGGTTACAGGCTTCCCAAATCTAACTTCAGACTCATTGATGGTTTGTCTGCAAATTCCGCAGGGCGACACTCCAGCCCAGGACTCCTCTCCTTCCCGCTGAGCTACTACTCCTAAAATCACAGGAGCCGAATCTGGAAAATTTGCCCCTGCATAGCCCAGTACCAACCGTTCTGCACAAACTCCTGTGGGAAAGCTTACATTTTCCTGATTACTGGACTGAAGCAGCTCGCCATTTTCCAGAAGAACTGCCGCTCCCACATGAAAGCCGGAATAGGGGGAATAAGACTGCTTGCTAACGGCTTTTGCCCTTTCTAACAACATAATTTCTTCATCACTCAACTCATGAAGTTCTAAAACCTCGATATGACTTCTTTCTTCTATTTTCTCCATCTTTAAAAATTTCTAGGGTGAAATCCAACGGATCAAAGTAAGCATTTGTTTGCCATTTTGAAGAAAAATGGTTTTCCCTGCCAAAATTATTGGCCATTTTAGGTACTGAAATTACCATTCCATGCATACAATTCTGATACTAGGGGGAGGCAAATCCTCCACTTTTCTGATCGATTATCTGGCAGACAGCTGTACCAGTAAAAACCGAAACCTGATTTTAGCGGATTTGGATGTACAAATGGCCAGCCTCAAGCTAAAAAACAGACCCGGTACCAAAGCGGTCTCGCTAAACAGTGAGGATTCGGAACAGAGGAGAAAACTCATTGAAAAAGCTGATGTAGTCATTTCCATGCTGCCTGCTTTCATGCATCCTACAGTTGCCAAAGACTGCCTGGAACTTGGAAAGCATTTTTTCTCGGCATCCTACGAATCAGAGGAAATGAGGAAAATGAAATCCGAAATCGAATCCAAAGGACTTTTTTTTCTGAATGAATGTGGACTGGACCCGGGGATAGACCACATGTCAGCCATGCGTATCATCGACCGAGCGAAAGCTGAAAATGAGGAGATCCTTTCATTCAAGTCCTTTTGCGGAGGGTTATTGGCACCCCAATCCGAGAACAACCCCTGGAAATACAAGTTTACCTGGAACCCCCGAAATGTAGTACTTGCCGGACAGGGAACCTCCCGGTACATAGAACATGGGGATTTGAAGTTTGTCCCCTATCATCAACTTTTCAGACGATTAGAAACTGTACATTTTGATGGGCTGGGAGATTTTGATGGATATCCCAACCGTGATTCCTTAAGCTATCGCCAAGTATACGGCTTGGAAAAAATCCCAACCATGTTGAGAGGGACACTAAGACGGGCAGGCTATTGCAAGGCTTGGGATATATTTGTACAACTGGGCATGACCGATGACAGCTTCCGAATGGAAATGCCGGAGGGCAGTACCCTTCGGGAATTCCTCAATGCCTTTTTACCTTATGACCCGACTCTCTCGGTAGAGGAAAAGTTGAGCGGAATAATCCCAGATCTGGATTTCCCTTCTTTCGAAAAACTCCAGTGGCTGGGTTTTTTCTCCACTAGAAAACTCCCAATAACTACCGGAAGCCCTGCAGCTATTCTTCAGGCAATTTTAGAAAAGGACTGGGCATTGGAAGTAGATGACAAAGACATGATTGTCATGCAGCACTTATTTGAAATCAAGGGAAAGGAAGGAATCCGGAAAACCACTTCCAGCCTGGTCTCCTTTGGAGAAGACTCCACCTACACCGCCATGGCAAAAACGGTGGGGCTCCCACTGGCAATCGCTGTTGACTTATTTTTGGAAGGGAAAATCAAGCTAAAAGGATTACATCTTCCCGTGGTTCCCCAACTTTACAATCCGATCTTGGATGAACTTGAAAAATATGGAATAAGCTTTTCCGAAAAAGAAGAAACCCGGAATTGATCCGGGTTTCTTTTTAGGGATTCCAATCTGCAGGAGGGTCAAGCTGAGCTCCCTCCACCTCTCTACAGTCATCTGGGATAATGGCAACGTTTTGAGCAAAAGTCAGGTCATTTTTATCAATATAGAGTCTCTTGGTATCTTCTGCACCAACTATAAAGTATCCCAATATCACTTCCTCAGGGTTTTCAAGATTAATCATATTTCCACGGATAGTTGCCGGAGGAGGATCAAATACCGAACCGCTGATTTCCACTTGTTGCTTTACCAGTTTCAAGAAGCGGTAAGCCTCCTGAGAGATTCCGATCTGCCTAATGTCAATTCTATAAGTATTGACAAATCTTAGACCGTCGTCTTCAATAAATGCCACAGGGATTTGAGTAGTCAATCCATTGAAATTGTCATCCTGAGCAATAAATACACTTTGGTTGCCGATATCCTCCGACCTAAAACAGGTGATACAGCAAGGTTTCGGCTGAGGGTCGCGACTTGGATTTGTATCGGAAGGCCTTGGAGTATATAAATCAGGCCGGGTCTCCAGCACATATACCGATGGCCCATTTTGCCAGAGATAAAAGTTATTTTCCTCTACTGGGTCATCAATCTCCGCAATGACCTGAATTCCTGATCGGTCATTGGTCTCTCCCTCCACTGGGATTCTTAAGGTAGCAACTGAGAGGTCTTTGATTTGCGGTACATCCTCTACCTTCTCAGGCAAAGAGGTATAGACTTTTCCATCCTGAGTCTGTATCTGCAAAGAATAAGATCTTCCAATCACAGCCGAAAATCCAGAAGGTGTATAATATGCCCCCCTTTCCTCGGCATTCTCCTCAAGGAAGATTACTTCTCCCAAATCATCTCTGATAATCACCGTAGCACCAGTAACAGGCCGAATCAAGCCTTCAAATACAGAGCCATAGGTGTCACTTTTGGTGAGCCGAATTCTATGGGGTCCGGGCTGTGTGGTAACGATCCCTTCCACTGTCAAGAGTTGTTCTCCCTCCTCGATATCCACTTCATAGGGATCAATACAGGCTACCGGAACAAGCAACAAAAGATATATAAACCTTTTAAACATTTTGATCAAAACTTAATGGAGTAAGAAATACTAGGAAGAGGCACTCCCAACACTGCCAAACGCATGGCTTGTGGCGGAGCTCCCAATTCATCCACAAAAAACAGTGAGAATGGATTTTTTCGTCCATAAACATTGAGAATGGAAAAAGTCCAGTCCCCATCAAAGAAGCTTCCTTTCCCCTTCAGCTTGAAATTCACAGAAAAATCAAGGCGGTGAAAGTCTGGTAATCTTTGCTCGTTTCTTCGTCCAAAGTAGGCAAGAGAATTCCCAAAATAGTCAAATTTGGCCTGAGGGAAACTCACAGGTCTACCGGTGCTGTAGCCAAATGTCGCAGAAATTGAAGTATTGGTACTCACTTTATAATTCCCAATCAAGGTAAGGTCATGGGGCTTATCAAAGTTGGAGGCATACCACTCACCATCATTGATGATTTCCTCTTCATATGGAGTAATCACCCTTCTCAAGCTTCGGGAATAGGTATAAGAAACCCAACCGGTCAATCGGCCCAAGTTCTTCTTCACATACATTTCCACACCATAGGCTCTGCCTTGAGCCGGCACGAGTTCTGTTTCCAGATTGTTTTGAAGGATCAGGTTTGCACCATCTTTATATTCAACAACATTCTGAATGTCCTTATAGTAGACCTCTATTGACGTTTCAAAGATATTTCCCTTGAAATTGTTGTAGAACCCCAGGGAATATTGGTCCACGATCTGTGGCTTCAAAAATTCATCACTCAATTTCCAGATGTCTGTGGGAGCAATCGTTGCTGTATTGGAAATCAAATGGATAAACTGGTACATTTTGTTGTAACCCGCTTTAATGGAACTATTCTTTGATAAGGAATAACGTAATGAACCCCGAGGTCCCAAGCCATCGTAGCTCATGATTTTATCCCCATCCCCATAGGTGGTTTCCCCGATCGAATTCCCATCGGAAACAGGCTTGTTTTCGGCATATTGTTGGACTGTTCTAGGCCCTAAATATTGATAGGTATCATAGCGTAATCCATAGGACATTCCGAATTTCTCTCCGACTTCGAATTCATGCTGGAAATGAACCCCCGACTCTCGGCCAAATTCATTCTGTACTTTTTGGGGAAGAATGCCCGACTCATGCCCCTCGTATGGGACAAGCTCTCCTGGTTGAATAGTTAAATTTTTGGAATCCACACCAAAGGTCAGCTTCTGGGTTGGGCTCAACTCATACATCATAAATGCCTTGATCCCGTAATCTTCAATTCCGGAATTCAAATCAAAATCATTGATCCCGGACCTGTTGAAAATACTGTAATCATAACGGGTGAAATACCCCAATGCCTCCATGCTGAGCTTCTCACTAAATTTACTTTTCCATTGCAGGGAATGACTGTCATTTTTCCAGGAAATGGTGGTATCCGAAGCAAAGGCAAAATCATCATAGGAGGTGTAGTAGCTGTAAGTAAACTCCTGTTTATCGGACAAAGGAGCGCTGACCACCAAATTCCCATCATAGAAATTGGCTCGGGAGTTTTTAAGATCTGGATTACTCAGGGTATTTAGGAACCAATTGATGTAAGAGCCTCTGAATCCGCCTCGCACCGAAACTTTATCCTTGACCAAGGGTCCATTGAAGCCTATTTTCCCCGAGTTATTACTCAGCATCAAATCACCTCCCCACTTGTCTAGACTTCCCGTCTTGGGCAAAATATCCAAAATCGAGGAGCCTCTACCACCGTAACGAGCGGGGATTACAGACTTATACAGCGTTACATCATTGACAATATCTGCATTGAATGAAGTGAAAAGCCCAAACAGGTGAGTTGGATTATAAATTGGGGCTCCTGCAAACTGAATAAGGTTCTGATCAGCTCCTCCACCACGAACATTCAATCCTGCAGAGGCCTCTCCCACTTGGCTTACACCGGGAAGGGTAGCCATGGACCGGATGATGTCCACCTCTCCCAAAAAAGGAGGAAGTTCCCGCATAGTGTTCATGCTTAGGGTAATGGCCCCCATTTCGGTAGACCGGATATTCTTTTCCGGATCTCTTCCGAAAATCACCACATCATCCAATTCAAAATCCTCTTGGATCATACGAATTGAAAGCCTCCCGTCTCCAACAGCAGTAATGGGGTATTCTATGTATTCGTAGCCGACATATCGAAACTGTAGGTTGTACTCGGCCCTATCAAGGATGAGCTCAAAAGCACCATTGGTATCTGTAACTCGGGTAACATTTATCTCTGGAACCGTAACAGTGGCACCTACAAGCGCCTCTCCTGTAATTTCATCTATGATTCTACCGGAGATTCGGATTCCCTTGAGTTGGCCTATATCGCGACCCACCACCTCACGTTTTACAGTTTGGGTCTGGGAAAATGCTGTCTGACCCCAAATCAGAAATAGCATTAAAAAGAAATTTTTCAAGTAGATATATTTCATATGCCATCAGGATCAAAGCGGTACATCTCAATATTGATTACTCCAGGAATTTGGACTTCAGGTTCACGGAGTATATAAATCTTACCATCTCGAACATAATGTCCAACAGTAACACTTTGAGGCAGCCCCCCCATTGAGTTTTTTGGTTTCCAAGAAAGTGTATTCATGTCCAATTCCCACATATCCTGAGATCTTCTGTATAAACCCACATAAGCTTTATCGCCAAGGACTAAGGCCATGCCATACCCATTGGCACTCCCTGTGTTGCCAGGGTAGAAACTTTTTTCCTGCCAAGAATTAGAATCGGGATCAATTTCCCACAATACCCCTTCAGGGTCGATCATATAGACATGATCACGATAAATAAAAAATGGACGTTCATTTGAAATCTCGAAGGGAGCGTCCATCAACATATCCCATGATAATGTAATTGGATTATATCGAGCTACCCTCCTAGCCATTTCAGCTTCTCCACCAAGCAAATAGAGATTGCCTTTAAGCTCAAAAGCGACGGATGCGTTACTTGAAAATGGCAAATTCGGAAGCTTCTCAAAATTACTGCCATTGATTTTCCAAAAGGTTCGATCATCAAGAAATTCATCCCTACCTAACTGAATCGTACCCCCTCCTAAGAAATGTTCTGTGGCAAATGCCTTTTCCCGCAAAGTTCCGGGGAAACTGAGCTGCTCCCAAGTCTCGCTTTGGAGACTATATCTCTGGATATAAGGATACAGTTCTGAATTTTTTTGCCTACCAAGTCCAAAATATAGTCCTTCGGAATTTTGGAAAAATATGTTGTCATAAACCCTTACTCCACCAGGCACTTCAGAAACTAGAAAATATTTACCGGATTGATATTCAAAATTGTCCTCAAACTCTAAGGTAAGATCTCTAACCTGAACTCTGATTGGAACATTTTTTTCGGTTGTGGAAGGAGGAACTCTTACCCTTATTTTGGCTTCAAAGGTATTTTCCAAAACCGTTGCCTCCTGATCTCCAAAAAACACCCTGGTGTCTTCAGGAAGGACTTTTCCCGTTATAATAATTTCATCACCGGCTTTTGCAAAAGATGGGGAAAAATCAATAATGGCAGGCAAGAGGGTTTGAATTTCCAGCACCTCTCCCATAATCTCCTGTCCACCTATTGAAGCAAAGGCCTTGACGAAATACAATTCCCCGATCTCAAGACCATCCGCTTCTCCAATAAATCTTCCGGGACCATCTTTCACCCCAAGAGACACTTTTATGGGCGATGTAAAGGATTCCGAGCTGGAAAGATAAAATCCATGGTCATCTGCATTCATTGCCTGGTTAGAAATCAAACGCCCCAAAAGACGGATTTTCTCCCCACTGACAAACAAGGCCTCCTCCGTAGCAACCGAAGTCAGACCGTCTTCTTCTTCAGTACAGCCCCATCCCAATAAAAGCATTGCAATAATGCCAATAGACAGAAGATTTCGCATAAATGTGGTAGTGGTTTAATCATTCAAAAATATTGAAATCAACCGCTAATACAACACGCATTAGATTTACTTCACATAAAAAGGTCAAATGCGGGCTTTAATAGAATCAAAAAATCTAAAACCCTAATAAATATCCACTTATCAGGTCTTTATAGAAGAGCGTAAACTCTCCAGAATTTTCTTTTATAAAAAAGTTAAAAGCTTGGATTTCCTGCTTTTTCCAAGAAAATGATGCTATGATTCGATGAACAGGTTTATTAGGGCTATCCTGCATTCGGTATTGCTGAGAAGGAAACAAACCAAAGTCCTTTGCAAGATTTTCGAAATCCAGCATTTGACGGGGAGGAAGAATCAGCCAAAACTCCCCCTCTTCAGAAAGCAGTTCATCAACCTGAGCTATCAACTCTCCAAATGGCAACTCATCCGTGTGCAGCGCCTGATTCCTCTTAGGGTCGGAAGATTTGAGATGATCCGGAAAATAGGGCGGGTTGCTGACAATCAAGTCAAAGGAATCACTCGACTTGAAATCTTGGATCCTTCCCTGCCAGAGTTCAAGTCGATTTCTGAAGACGCTCCCCTTGAAATTTTCCTCCGCCTGAGCTGAGGCTTCCATATCCAATTCTACAGCAGTGATTTGTGCTTCATGAAACCGCTGAGCCAGCATCAGGGCAATGACCCCAGTTCCACTTCCGATATCTAAAATCCGTCTAGGATTGTCTGTCTTGGCCAAAGCCCCTAAAACCACTGCATCTGTACTGATTTTCATGGCGCAGCGGTCCTGCTCTACCCGAAATTGCTGAAACTGAAACCAGGAGTTCCCCATCAGATCCGGGCTTTGCTTTGAAGTTTCACTCGAAATCTAGGTCGGTCTTCCATCACGTTCAATTCATCCTCAGATACCCGCTTCACACTTTCTATGGTATAAAAGGCCTTTTCGTCCACCTCTTTTACTTTGGTCACGAATTCCTTGAGATTTTCCCGCTTCATCACCGTAAAGAGCAAATTCACTTTCCCATATCTTCCCTCTGCTCCCACATTGGTAAAGCGATAATCTCTCTCTTTCATAAAATCCATAAGTTCCGGAAGTGCTTTTGGCGTGATAACCCTTACCAAAACCCTTCCCAAAGCGAGCTTTTCCTCAAAAAACATACCCACATAAGTTCCCGTACCAAAACCTGCCGCATAGGCTATATAGGATAAAGGATTGTTGATATTTTGAAAAATCTGACCAATTGCCAGAAGCCAAATCAGTGCCTCGAAAAACCCTAAGAACGGAGCAACATTTTTCTTTCCATTCATCATAAACATGATCCTCAAGGTATTGATGGATACATCCCCAACCCTTGCGAAAAAAATCAATAAGGGCATGATCAAATAGTTGAACAGCTGCTCTGAAATACCCAAATCCTGTAGAAGTTCCTGCATGTCTTGTTTCTTTTATTGGCAGACAAAATTACACCCAATTATCCCAAGGTTGAAGTAATTGAGGACTTAGATTTTTTGGTCTTTTCCTGCAGGAATTCCAAAAAACAAAAACTGAAGGGAAAAGAAGAGCATGAAATAGATCAGCACATTCCAGTTGTTGAAAAAATCAAGGGATATCCCAAATAGCATGGGACCAAATGCAGCCAGAACATAACCCGAAGACTGAACCATCCCTGATAATTTAGAAGTAGTCCTATCCTCTGCTGTCCTCAGAGAAATCAGAGTATAGGCGATGCTGAGACTAGCCCCCATTCCTAATCCTATGATGGTCAAAGAAAAATAAATCACCCCTTCCACTGAAGAAAACAACAACAAATAGCCTAGGATATACATCAAGCCTACTGCCAGGATCACCTGAGACTGTTCTTTTAAGCGGATCAAAATCGATGGTGCAAAATAGGAACCAATCAGAGAGACAACCTGCATTCCGGATGAGATCCAGCCAGCTTTTTCTGGACTCATCCCCCTTGAAACCAACATATCAGGCAACCAAGTGATCAAGGTAAAATACATCACAGACTGTGCCCCCATAAACAGGGTAACTTGCCAGGCTAGCCTGGACTTCCATACATTTTTTACAGGAGATGTATCTGCTTTTTGGGTAGGTCTTGCCCTTTTGATTTGGGGAAACCATACCAAAATTGCTAGTAGCAAAAACACCACCCAAAACACCAAGGCTCCTCTCCACCCAAGTCCCCAACCAACAGCAATAGGAACACTTAACCCTGCGGCAACCGCTGCGAACAAGGACATCCCTGTGGCCAACAGGGCTGTCATTAGTCCAAGCTTTTCGGGAAGTTGGTTTTTAATCAGAGGGATCAGCAAGACATTGGCGAGCACAATTCCAATACCCGTGAATGCAGTTCCCAGCAATAGCAACTCTATCCCTCCAAGAACCCGCAACACCATTCCGAAAAGCAAAATCAACAGGGCCATGAAAATGGCTTTGCCATTCCCCATTCGTTTTCCAATGGATGGGGATATGAGCGAGAAAATTGCAAAAGTCAGTAAAGGAAGGGTGGTCAGAAATCCAGCCAATCCGTTTGACAGATCCAAGTCATCCCTGATAAAAGGAATTAAAGGCCCCACTGAAGCAATTGAAGTTCGCAGGTTGATGGCAACCAGTAAGATCCCAAGGATCAGAAGAAACTGTGAAGATTGCTTTTGCAAGACCGGCAAAAATTAATAGGAGGGTGAAGATCAGGTGCAAAGTACGAATTTGGCATGGAATACCCGACCTACTGCTGATCCCAATATCCTAGATTTTGACAATCCACTCCATAAGCAGGAAGCAAACGAGATTTTCGGTTAGGAACGGCTTTCGACTAAATCTTGGACACAATCAACCCAAGTGTCATTGGAATTGAGACTTGGAACCAAATCCCAGTGCTCACCCCCCAACTCTTCAAACTGTTCCTTGTATTCTTGACCTACCTCAACAGTGGTTTCGAGACAATCAGCCACAAAAGCAGGTGAAAACACCAATACTTTCTTCACACCTTCTTGAGCCAATTCTTTGATCACATCCTCTGTGTAAGGCTGAATCCAAGGATCCTTCCCGAGGCGGGACTGAAAACAGGTAAGCACTTTCTCAGCAGGAATCCCCAATTTCTCAGCAAGCAATCGGGAAGTCTGGAAACACTGGGCCCGATAGCAAAACTGATTTTTCAACCCATACTTGTTGCAGCATGCTCCCAATTGGCAATATCCATCTACAGAACCCTTGCGAATCTGCCTTTCCGGTAATCCATGATAAGAAAATACAAACTTTTCATAATCATGCTTCTTCATAGCTTCCCTTCCGAGTTCGGCCCAAGCTTCCAAGAAAAGCGGGTGATCCACGTAATTACTAATGAAAGTCATCTCAGGAATGATTTGCCATCCCCTTGCAATTTCCATCACTTTATCCATCACAGAACCATTGGTAGCAGAGGCATATTGTGGAAAAAGCGGTACCACAATAATTTTTTTAACCTTTGCTTTCATAAGCTCTTCCAGTCCCTTTTCAATGCTGGGATTTTGGTAGCGCATGGCCATACTTACTATATACTTCTCGGGATCTAGCTTTTTAGTCAGCTTTTCTTTCAGATCTTCAGTATGAAATAGCAGTGGAGATCCACGATCAGTCCAAAGCTTTCTGTATTCAGCAGCAGATTTGGGAGCCCTAAAAGGCGCAATAATCAAATTCACCAGCATCCATCTGGGGATAAATGGAATGTCGATCACCCTTCCGTCCATTAAAAATTCGCGTAGGTATTTTCGCACATCCGAAGTCTGAGTGCTGTCTGGGGTTCCTAGATTGACAAGTAATACGCCAATTTTTCCGGTTTTAGCCATGATCTAAAGCTTGGATAAGTGATAAACTTTAAGAACCCAAAAGTAAGGGAGAAAGTTAAACGAAGCCAATTGAACTCAAATATGGGAGATTGAAAAAAGCTTTTAGGCTTCCTTCCTTCCTGCCCAAGCCATCAATGGTCCCGAGGCCACACTGGAAATCAAGGCAAGAATTACCAACCCAATAAACAGTGAATCAGAGACTAACCCATATTCCAGGGCAATCAAGCCCAGGATAATATCCATGCTCCCTCTCGTGCTGAGACCAAAACCCACCATCATGGATTCATTCCTCTTTATCCCGGCAAACCTTCCTCCCAGATAAGCTCCATAATATTTGGTCAAAAGCCCGACGATCACTACAACCCCAGTAACTCCCAAATCAAAACTTTCAATAAAATTCACCTTCAAACCAATTGAAACGAAAAATATCGGAGCGAAGATATTATTGATAAACTGGTGAAGGATTTCCTTGGCTTTTTCGGTCAAATATTCTGAATCTCCCAAAGCCACACCAATGATAAAAGCTCCAAAAATGGCGTGTATTCCAATGAATTCTGTAAAAGACGCCGCCAAAAAACAAATTGCCAAGGAAAGGGAAAGTAAGCCTCCGGGCCAGGCTAGCTTCTTGTTGATCCAAGGAAGCGTGTTGTTGATCAGTCCTTTTCCCACAGTCAACATGATCAGGGTAAAAGCCAGCGTAAGTCCGATTGTAGGCCATACACCAAGCCCTCCGTTTCCGGATTCTGAAAGAGATAAAATCACTGAAAACACAATCCAGCCTAATACATCTACAATCATGGCAGCTGCAATGATCAAGAGTCCGGTTTGAGTTTTGAAGAGGTTCAAATCCATCAACACCCTTGCCACCACTGCCAAGGCGGTGATAGAAATAGCCAAGCCAAAGAAAGTCGAGGCAACTGCCCTGTCATGAATATTCACCCCCAGGAATTCGGGAAAGGCATAAGCCACTACAAAGCCTGCAATGATGGGCAACGCCATGGAAGCTGCAGCGATTTTTAAGGCATTTTTGCCCTGATTCCATACCACTTGCAACTCGACCTCCAAACCGGCAATAAAAAGAAGCAAAACCACCGAAATCTGTACAAACCCATCCAATGCTATATTGGTCATCTCATGAGTACCAAATAGATAATCCTGAAAACCCGGCATCAGTGAACCCAAAATAGTGGGACCTAGCACGATCCCAGCCAGGATTTCCCCGACCACTGCTGGCTGCTTGAGTTTTCGGGCGATCTCTGCAAAGATCCTGGCCATGATCAACATGGAGGCGAGCTGAAGAAGGAGATTGATTACCTCCTTATGGTTGAGAGTTTCCATGGAGGCTTAATTTTTAATGATCAACAAATTACAAGGAAGTGTACTCAGCAAGTCTTCCAAATCATGGGGAAAAATCCGGTCAAAGAAATTCAATCTTCGGCTATCTCCAACAATTAACAGATCTGCCTCGATTTTTTCACAGAATCTTGCCAACTCAACAGCCCAGCGCCCGCCGGTTACTTTTATATTTATTTTCAAATCTCCCTTATCAATTGTTTTTAATAGGCCCTGTACATACTCGATCTCATTCTGTACAAGCTGACGTCTTGTTTGGGCAATCTCCTCCTCAGAATCCTCACTGGCAGTACCCATCTGCAAGCCGTACATTTTGATTTCATTCAAAATCGACACATTATCCGCCTTCACCTTCTTTGAAAATGCGATCCCTCCGGCAATCACCTTCGGGGTAATTTCCAGTTGGGTTCCGTTGATCACCACCTTCGAAAAATCGGATGTTTCGGTTTTGGGTTCGATCAATGTCAATACCGAACAGGTGGATTTTCGGATTATCTTTCTACCCACTGAACCCAAATAGTATTTAAACAAGCCCTCCCGCTTCAAAGCTCCTGCCACCAACAAATCCACATGTTCCTCCCGACAGGCTTGCAGGATCATTTTTGCAGGCTTCCCCTCTTTCCAAAGCACTTTCGTCCTCAACTCCTCACATCCCAACCTCTGCAGAATTTCGAGAAGTTTCCCTTCCAGCTCTGGGGTTTTTACCCCGACATGGATCAACACCAATTCCGAATCAAACACCTTCACAAGCCTTCTGGCCTCCGAAATCAGCGCCTCAATCCTCGGGGAAAAAGCAATTGCCAAACCGATCTTTCTAAACATAGGTTAAAATGGATTTGCCTGAAATAAGTAAAAAATACCCATTCGTCCAACTAAAAGCTGCATACCCCCATTTATCCAATACTAATCCCATTCAAGCAGCATTTGGACTTTCCGAAAAACTAACACCGCATTTTTCAAGTATTTTTAATAAAATTTGGATGAATTCCATACCAGGAATTTTTCTTTTTGAAAGAATTACTAAACCCAATTTCTTATGAAAAAAACCATACTCGGCTGTTTGCTTACGGCGAGTCTGAGTTTTCCGACTGTCCTGATGGCACAATCGGACTACCCAACACTCAGTCAGATCAACCAGCGATTGCAGCGAGTGGCATCCAATGCTTCCGCCACTCTGACCTCCCTCACCAAAACTGATGGAGGAAAAGACATCTGGGTACTCAAGGTAGGTACCGGTGAATTGGATCAAAAACCAGCCATAGCCGTGGTTGGAGGAGTGGAAGGCTTCCATGTCCTGAGTGTGGAACTTGCTCTTCAGTTTGCCGAAAAATTAGTATCTGAAAACTCAGCGGCACTTGAGAAAACCACTTTTTACATTTTTCCAAATATGTCCCCAGATGCTTATGAGCAATATCACGCGGCATTGAAATATGAAAGAAGAGGAAATGCTGTGGCCGTGGATCACGACCGTGACGGCAAGGCCGGAGAAAATGGTTACACGGACCTGAATGGAGATGGATATATTACTTGGATGAGAGTGGAAGATCCTATGGGAGATTATGTGACTTCTTCCCAAGATGAGCGGGTAATGGTAAAGGCTGACCGTTCCAAGGGAGAGGCCGGCAAATACTTTTTGTACCCAGAAAGCAAGGACGATGACAAAGACGGAAGCTTTGCGGAGGATTTGAAGGAAGGGATAGCTTTCAACAAATCCCTAACCTATAGATTCCCCGTATTTGAGCCTTTGGCAGGCGACATTCCTGTTTCCCAAAAAGAATCCCGTGCCTTGTTGGATTATCTCTTCCAGCAGTGGAACATCTTTGCTTTTGTCACCTTTTCTCCCTCCAACAACCTTTCTGCCCCGCTTAAATACAATGCAGCGGATGCCAGAAAAAGGGTAGTGACCTCCATTTTGGAAAAGGACCAGACCATCAATGCCATGGTTTCAGAAATCTACAACGAAACGGTTTCCCGAAAAGCCTTCCAACAGTCTAATCAGGGTACCAACGGCGATTTCTTTCAATGGGCTTATTTCCATTTTGCAAGGCTGAGCTTCAGTACTCCGGGCTATTGGACTCCTGAATTTGGAAAAGGAAAAACCAATGCAGAAGCCAACTACCTGGCATGGGCCGACTCTCTTGGCCAACAGGAAAATTTTGTAGCCTGGACAGAAATCCAGCACCCTGATTTCCCTGGAAAAAAAGTGGAAGTGGGAGGAATCAAACCCTTTTTGATGAGTAACCCTTCTTATGATAAAGTTGGGGAAATTGCTTCAGAGCATACAGCCTTTATTCTTAAACTGGCAGATATGCAGCCAAATTTGGAACTGCACAATATCAAAACCGAAAGCCTAGGAAACGGACTGACCAGAATCTCTGCCGACCTGTTCAACAACTCCCCACTTCCTACCCATTCTCAAATGGGAGAGCGATCCAGATGGCTTCGAAAAGTTCGAGTGGATTTGGAAGTACCTGCAGACCGGATCATTTCCGGAGATAAAATCAAGCTGATCAACTCCATCGGCGCCTATGAAAAAGTCAGCCTCAGCTGGATCGTCAAAGGAAATGGAGAGGTCCCTGTCAAGGCAGGAGCTGCTCATGTAGGTTTTGTAAAAGCCAATATTAAACTCTAAGCCATGAATATTATGAAAACAAGAAACTACTTCTTTGCCCTGGCTTTGAGTGCAATGAGCTTGGGAACCATAGATGCGAATGCACAGGATAAATTCTTCAAAGCGGTGGGCTCTCCCCACATGCCAAAAGTAGAAGTTGCCTGGAACAGATACTATACCTATGAAGGACTCGTGGATGTCATGCAAAAAATCGCAAAGGCACATCCTAATTTGGCAAAAATCCAGTCCATCGGGAAATCCTATGAAGGGAGAGATATCATGACCCTGACCATAACGGATTTCTCTGCTGGAAAAGATACCGACAAACCTGCCATGTGGATTGACGGAAACATCCACTCCAATGAAATTCAAGGAGCTGAATTTGCCTTGTATGCTGCCTGGTACCTTACCGAAATGCATGCAGACACCGAGTTTATCCAAGAATTACTTGTAGATAAAACCTTTTATATCACGCCTACCATCAACCCAGATGCTAGAAATGATTTCTTCCTGAAGCCGAATAATGCCAATACTCCAAGATCCGGGATGATGGTCCTGGACAATGACGGTGACGGATTGGCCGGTGAGGACAGAATGGACGATCTGGATGGTGACGGTCACATCACCATGATGATCCGGAAATCCCCAACAGGCCGCTACATCAAAGATCCTCTGGATCCGAGAAGGCTGATCACAGTGGGTCCCGACCAAGTTGGAGAATATGAAATGCTGGGGCAGGAAGGCATAGACAATGACGGAGACGGAGAAGTCAATGATGATGGGGTAGGTTACTACGATCCAAACCGTGATTGGGGCTGGAACTGGCAACCGGATTACATCCAAAGAGGGGCCTTGAGATATCCATTCTCCCTGCCTGAAAACCGATCCGTGATGGAATTTGTGATGAGTCACCCCAACATTGCCGGAGCACAGAGTTACCATAACTACGGTGGTCTGATCCTGAGAGGTCCGGGTGCTGAGGAAGATGTGAATACCTACAACCGAGAGGATATCCGCATCTACGATGCCATCGCCAAAAAAGGAGAGGAAATGATGCCAGGCTACAAATACATCACTGTTTACAAAGACATGTATACCGTATTTGGAGGGGAACTTGACTGGTTCTACGGCAACAGAGGGATATTCACCTATTCCAATGAACTGATGATTTCCTACCTGTATTTCCACCAAAATGCCGGCAGAGGAAATCAGGATGAGCAGCTAAAAGTGGATCAGCTTCTTACTTTTGGAGATGCCTTCGTGGATTGGAAGACCTACCAGCACCCTCAGTTTGGAGAGATTGAAATCGGAGGTTTCAAGAAAACCTTTGGCAGAGCTCATCCGGGATTCCTGATGGAGCAAGATGCACACCGAAATTCAGCCTTTACCATTTTCCATGCCTATCACACGCCAAAACTTTCTGTCATAGATGTGAAAGAAGAAGATATGGGCGGAGGATTGAAAGCCATTACGGCGACTATTTTCAATGAAAGAATGATGCCTACCCATTCCTCTCAGGACATGAAACATAAAATCGAACGCCCTGATTTCGTAAGTATTTCAGGAGCCAAAGTGGTTGCCGGTTTTGTAGTAGAGGATGAGGACTTCAAGAAGTTCAAGGAGCAGAAGGATTCTCCCGAGCGCATAGCGGTAGAAAATATTCCGGGAATGAGTGCTGTGAAGGTAAAGTGGATCGTTTCATCTGCCTCCAACTATTCCATTACTGTTGATTCTGCAAAGGGCGGAAAGGCGAGCTGGAAGAAATAAAGCAACCTGCTTAAAATTAAAAATCCCCGGCCCAAAAAGGACCGGGGATTTTTTTTGTAAACGAAAAACCCCGCCTCAGACCAAAGCGGGGTTTCTATCAATATAGTGGTTTAGAATCAAAGGGCAGAAAGGTATTTGTTGAATCCACCGGCAGTCGTCACTCGGAAGCTGATGTTAGCTCCTGGCTTTTCGATGCTGTATACCTTGTGAAGTCCCTGAGGATTTTCAACTTTCTCAGAGTGGATCAACTTGTCTCCATCATAGATGGAAACAGTTACGTCCTTAGCCTTCAAGTTGCTTACAAGCAATCTGTATTTGTTTTCCTCGATTTTGGAAACTCTGGAGTAAACAGATGGCTTTTCAATAATGTAGTTTTCAAGAGTTGCGGAACGCAAAACGCCGGACTCATCCAAAACCTCTACGGAATAAGTACCCTTAGCCAAGGCGCTCAGGTCATATCTTTTTGCAAAAGCTTCTTCTTTGGTGATCTTGTCACGCAATACCAAACGGTCATCTCCGTCAGTAATTTTGACAATCAAAGCACCTTTAGGAGCTTCTGATACAGCAACCATTACTTTGGCTGGTTCTGTCTGTCTAATTTCGATTGAATTCTCTGCACCTGCGGCAAAAGCTCCTGTTGACAATCCTGCAACAAAAAGCATAGTGAATAGTTTTTTCATTTTAATAATTGGTTTGAATAGGTTCTAATTTGATTTTGTAACCCGGAACGGCAGATCCATTCTAGGGAGGTATTTTGGGCTACAGGGTCCATCGGGTCTGATGGATGTGGTGTTAAATCACATTACAAAGATACAATACGGAACTTAAATTGAAAAAGTTTCAATAAAAATATGCTTTTATTTGACATTCATCAATCAAACATGTGTTTTATTGTGAAATCAATAAAATTATGTCGCAATCGATAGCGAGAGCCTTATTTGTCTAAGAAACGCTAATTTTTTAGAATTTTATTCTGTAAAAAAATAATACACAAAATCATGTCAGCACATCAATAAACGAAATCAGTTTTTCGCAATCGATTGTATTGAATGAAAATTTTTTATCATTTTTTTTAAAATCATATGGTCTATTGGAGAAATAATCGTTTTTGCCAAAAAACAAGGCCGTTTGGAGCTTCTATGGCATCGATCATTCAACAGTTTTGTGAGCTAAACAAACGGGATATTAAAGCCATCTGGAACAATGAAGGGAATTACCGTAGACCTGAGGGCGAAGAAGATCAATTTCACCTCGGCTAAAAGTATTGCAAAAATCTATTTCAATTGAAAAATCCCATATCGAGTAAAATCCTCTTCTTCTTCGGGATTTAATAACTTGATTAAGAAAGTGTCATCAGGCATAAGCATGGAGATTTCTCCATAGGGTATTTCAACATCTCCTCCGATCTGTCTCCCTCCTCTAATCAGAATTACTCGACGGTAACTTGGATCTCCAAAGTGATGGTAACTCCGGTCGTCAGCTAATTTCTGTTCATAAATCCCGGGAGGAATAGCTTTTATATATTCCAATATGACAGTTCCATCGGATAGAATGTAAATATTTCTATTTTTTGCTCCAAGAGTTATTGGACCTTTAGAAGGTATATTGCTTAAGGAAATCTTCGACGATTTCAGTACCGAAAAATCACCATGGCTAACCTTGATACTCCCTGTTACTTGTTTATATTTCAAATCAACGATGCTTATTTCATCGTCTAAAGTAGTGGTCAGATATAGTTTCCCACGGCTTTTGTCTAGCGAATAAACAGGAGCATAAATTGACTCAATGGAGGGATCCAGTTTAGAAAAATTTGACCGATCTGAAACTGGCGCTAAGTTGTAAGTCTTTTCGTTTTTCGGATTAAATACTTCCAGAAGATTTTCTTTCAAAAAATCTGTAAATCCAAAAAATGTGGAATATCCGGAAGGTTGACTGATAAACGAGTAATCTCCATTAACACCCTCTCCGTTGAAAAAATTTAGTTTTTTGGGAGTGTATCGGGTTATTGTGTATTTAGAGTTAAAGGGTATTTTTTTTATCTTTTTAAGATTTTGATCGTACAGGTACAGATTTTGACTGGAATGAATCCAAATATTTCCTTCTTCTGAAAAAGCTATTTGATTGATGGGTTCTACGATCTCGTTGGGTCCTTCCCCTTGTAAAATTTCAGAGACAAGGACTTTACCGCTTTCTGAAAACAAAGTGATTTTATTCCCTTTGCTTCCTTGATTGATATATCCCAGATATTGTTTTTTGAAAGGATTGTAGTCTAAAATCTCTACAGGGTATAAAAGATCAATTTTGAATTCAGCTATTTTCGAAAAGGTGGTTTGGGCATTAACCACATTTTCAAAAAGAAGAAATATCGACAGCAAAAGCATTTTATAAATCTTCATGTAGATTTTACTAGTTTTTTGATGTGAACGTTTCCGATCAGAATTTTTTAAGATAAGAATTTAGTGAAATATTTTTGCTTACTAACGATTTTTATAATAAAAAAATAGTTATAAAGGCGATTAGAAAATAACAATCAATACAGATGAATGGTAAAATAAAAAAGAGGCTAGACCCGATGTCCTGCCCTACAAAAAAAGCGGTGTCTCCACCGCCCTATTTTTCATGAATTGAGGTGTTAATTCAACCCTCTTGCGCTATAATTTGTCGCCTTGGCTACCAGTTCCTGATCGAACTTTCCTTTCATTTCCACTACTATCAAATCCCCCTCTTCCCCTGCAATCATCACTACCAGGTCCGAAATGGTATTTCCTCCTTTGGAATATACCATCATCCCTCCTTTCTTACCCTCAGAGGCTTCCATCAATAATTCATAGCGCTCTCTTTCCAGTCCTTTTTGCAATGCTTTGAATTCCGCACCACTTGCATCAATATTATCCGGCAACGTGAAAAAGTTCAGCTTTTCCAAAGACTTGGCTACAGTGGCCATGTCGTCCTTATCTATATCAATTTTAAACCCTTCAGCAAAACTCAGGAAATTCCCGCCCAACTCGATGTGGAAGAAATCTTCCTCTCCTTTGTATTTTTCATAAAGCGCCTGAACGCTCTTGCTTTGTGCCTGCACTCCAAAAATCAGTGCAAAAAGAGACAAGGTTAAAATCAGCTTTTTCATAATGTGTTTTAATAGTTAGGTTAGTTTATATTCAGTTCTTTTTAGAAGCATTATTACCTTTCCCGTATTGGTCCATTCCCGGGATATCGGTTTTTTCTGCCAGCATATTGAGATCCCTATAAGTGAAATTTCCCAACATAGAAAGTAGCGTAAAGTCATTTCCATTCCCGGAGACCATCAGGAGCTCCTTTACCAGCCCCCCTTCTTCGCGAACCATAAATTTCAGGCTGGTACCTTTATCCTGTACGTCCATCAGTTCCTCATATTTGTTTTTGATCAGAGTCCCCATGGCCTCCTTGTACATGGCCATTCCGTCCACTTCTTCTGAACTAAGGATTCGAATTCCCCTTACTTTCTGGATCAGTTCACCCAGATCTTTTGCATCAGGATCTTTTTCGGAGTTGTCTTTCAAAAACCCTCCTGCCATCTGCATCATCTTCGGGGAAATGAAAACACGGGAAAAACGCTCATCCTCCATATACTTGGAAAAAAATCGCTGAATGGCATCATCTTGGGCCTGTGCCCGAAAAGCAAATGCCAAAACCATCAAGGGGATTATTAAATATTTTTTCATGGCTTATTTCTTGGTTTGATCTTTAAATAGTTGCTCAGTTGTATTCAGGTATTTCAGTTCATTCATGGGCTTCAGTCGATCCTGACCCTTTGAAAGATTGGTTTGTATCAATGCAAAAGCCATCATGACCTCTTCATAAGCCTCTTGCTCTGCTTGCTTTTGTTGGAAAATGCCCCATCCCCAGAAAGTCCCTATGAGGATGGCTGCAGATGCAGCATAACTCATCCAGGATATTCTCATCTTTCGAATCTTTCCTTTGGGAATCCTCACTTGCTCTGGCTCCAGGCTCGCATACTCTTCAAATCCGGCAAAAAGCTCCTTCTCCTCTTCAAAACCCTCAGCATTTTGAAGCAGGGATTTCAGTTCCTTTTCTTCTTCCAGACTGCTTTCCCCATTCCAGTATTTTTCCAGCAGCTCCTCTATTCTCTTCTTCATTTGGTCATTTTTTGGCTGAGCATATGCTCTTTGATTGTTTTTCGGGCACGGTGCAGGTTTACTTTCACCTGCTCCAAACTCAATTCCAGATAGGTTGCTATTTCCTCATAACTCAATCCTTCCACTTCCCGCAATTGGAAAATCTCCTGCTGCTTTGAAGGGAGAGTTTTTAACAGGCACATCACTTTATTCACTGATTCCTTCGTCTCATCTTTTGCAGAATCATCCCACTTCAAGTCCTCCAAACCCTCCAGTGAATCCAAAACCTTATTTTGCCTCAGGTACATCAAGACTTCATTTTTAAGGCTTCGGACCAGCCAACCCATCAGGTTGGGATGGTTTTGGAGTTCACCCTCTCGATTGAAGGATTTTTCGAAAACATTCTGCAGCATATCCTCTGCAAGGGACCTATCCCTTACCCAGAGGTAGACCAACCGATAGAGTTTGCTTCTCTTCGGCCAGATATGTACTTCAAAAAATGACTTCATTCTATATGGTTAATGCAGGGCTTTAACGAATGTTACACTTTCAATCTAAAAAAAATTAAATTTTAGAGGAGTTGAAAAACACCCGCTTCCCGAATAAGTTAAATGGAGTAGGGCCGATTTCTTTGGCACAAGTGAAAATTGATCCTAAATTAGTTTCAAAAAATAGTATGCATGCAGAGTATTTATTACTTTGCATGGGATGAAAATTTCCGAAATGAACGCAAATACCTCGAAAAAAGACATAAAAAAAGCCCCGAATTGCTTCGGGGCTCGTGGTGATGAGTGGACTCGAACCACCGACTCACGGATTTTCAGTCCGATGCTCTACCAACTGAGCTACATCACCTTTTCTTAAAGTGATGCAAAGGTAGGTATTTGATATTTTCATACAAACCATTTGAAGAAAATTTTATTGAAGTAAACCCAAACAATCCGCTAATCTCATCACTATGAGCTTTTTACCGCAACTCGCTTTTTTGATAATTCTTGCTACTGCAGGTTTTATTTTAAGCAAAAGAGTCAAATTCCTCAAAAGGAACATCCTTTTGGGAAAAGACGAAACCCGAAACGACCAAGCCAATGCCCGATGGAAGACCATGTTTCTGGTTGCCTTTGGTCAAAAAAAGATGTTCAAACGCCTGATCCCGGCATTCCTCCACCTCCTCGTCTACGTGGGATTTATTGTGATCAACCTCGAGGTATTGGAGTTTGTACTGGACGGAATATTGGGAACCCACAGACTCTTTGCCCCGATTCTGGGCTCAGGGTACACGGTCCTGATGAACATATTTGAATTCCTCGCTGTAGCCGTTCTTTTCTCCTGTGTGGTTTTTCTGATCCGAAGAAACATCCTCAAAGTGGAGCGTTTCACCAAGCCGGAGATGAAAGGCTGGCCTGCTCTGGACGGGAACTTGATCTTAAGTATAGAAATCATTCTCATGCTTGCCATTCTGAGCATGAATGCCACTGACCAGATTTTGGCAGGCAGAGGAGATGCGCATTATTTGGAACTGGGAACCTTGTTTTTCAGCAGCTTGCTTCAGCCGATTTTTGAAGGTTTGTCCAACTCCTCTTTGGTTTTCATCGAGCGTTTTGCCTGGTGGTTCCACATCGCAGGGATTTTGGCATTTGCGGTTTATGTCACCTACTCCAAGCACCTGCATATTTTCCTTGCCTTTCCCAATACCTGGTATTCCAACCTGAAACCCAAAGGAGAGATGCAAAATATGCCCGAGGTGACTAATGAGGTAAACATGATGCTGGGTATCCCTGTTGAAAACTCTTCCGAAGCTCCCGCAGAAATAGGGAGATTTGGAGCAAAAGACATCAATGACCTTTCTTGGATCAATCTACTGAATGCCTATTCCTGTACAGAATGCGGGCGCTGTACCTCTGAATGTCCGGCAAATCTGACTGGCAAAAAGCTTTCACCTCGAAAAATCATGATGGATGTGAGAGACCGGGCTGAAGAGGTTGGCAAAAGCTTGGATGCCGGTGGAGCAGGACTGGAAGACGGAAAGTCCCTTTTGGGCGACTACATCAGCAAAGAGGAAATCAATGCCTGCACAAGTTGCAATGCCTGCGTGGAAGCATGCCCTGTAAATATCGACCCCCTTTCCATCATTTTACAACTCAGACGCTATGTAGCGATGGAGGAATCCGGAACTCCGGCACAATGGAATGCCATGTTCCAAAATATGGAAACCAGTTTTTCCCCTTGGAAATTCAGCCCTTCTGACCGATTCAACTGGGCCGAAAAAGTCAAAGAAGAGGAAATGAAATGAGAGAAAGTCTGAGCATAACTCTCCATTTCCAGAATTGATTACCATTTACTTGAAAACAAAGAAGACAGATGTCAACCTATCAAATACCAACCATGGCCGAAATGGCCTCAAAAGGAGAAAGCCCGGAAGTTCTTTTTTGGGTCGGATGTGCAGGCTCTTTTGACGAGCGATACAAAGCCGTAACCCAGGCCTTTGTGAAAATCCTGAACAAAGTAGGGGTTTCTTTTGCGGTTTTGGGACCTGAAGAAACCTGTACCGGAGATCCGGCAAGACGTGCCGGAAATGAATTTCTTTTCCAGATGCAGGCCGTAGCCAATATTCAGGTAATGAATGGGTATGAAGTAAAAAAAGTGGTGACCGCTTGCCCCCATTGCTTCAATACCATCAAAAATGAATATCCGGCTTTGGGAGGAAACTATGAGGTGATCCACCATTCTCAATTTCTTCAACAACTCATCAATGAAGGAAAAGTGACACTCAAAGGGGGCGGGGAATTCAAGGGAAAGAAGATCACCTTCCACGATTCCTGCTACTTGGGTCGTGCCAATGATGTCTATGAAGCCCCAAGGGAAGTGATCAAGGCACTGGACGTGGAACTGGTGGAAATGAAACGCTGCCGAACCAAGGGACTTTGCTGCGGTGCAGGCGGAGCTCAGATGTTTAAAGAACCTGAGCCCGGAAAAAAAGACATCAACATCGAGCGAACTGAAGAAGCATTGGCTACAGGAGCCCAAGCAATTGCCGTAGGGTGTCCATTCTGTCTGACCATGATGACCGATGGAGTTAAAAACAAAGAGCGGGAAGAAGACGTCAAAGTTTATGACCTTGCGGAAATGATCGCCAAGGACATGGGAATTTGAGTCTTCTATTTTGAATCAATTTGACCCTTTTTGCCGTTAGGTTGAAAGGGTTTTTCTTTACCCAAAATTGAAACAGTATGTACGTAGATTTTGAAAAATTACCGGACCATAGTAGAGTATGGGTTTATCAGGCTGAACGCAGCTTAAATCCGGAAGAAATAGAGATCATTTCCTCCCGTCTTAAAAAATTCTGTGAAGGTTGGAATACACACGGCAACATGATGCCCACCTCATTTTCCGTTCTTGATGATCAGATCTTGATTTTGGCGGTGGATGAAAGCGGCTTGGGCGCCAGCGGATGCTCCATTGACAGCTCTGTCCGGGTTTTGACTGAACTGGAACGATTGCTCCAAATCAACCTAACCGACCGGGGAAAAGTAAGCTTCAAGGCCAAGGAAGGATTTATCCGGGTGACTCCGGCATTGGGGATAAAATCCCAAGTTCAGGCAGGAGAAATTTCTCCAGAAACTCTGGTCATCAACCCACAAATCCAAACCAAAGCCGACATTCAGGAGCTTTGGGTTTCTGCCGGAAAAAGTTGGTTGAACAAATATTTTCCAAATTAATTAGTAATATTCAGAATAGTTCAGAAACACCGCTTCAAATGAAAAACCATTTTTTGCAGTTCAGTATTTTCCTACTGATCATCTTGGGGTCCTGTAAGAGCCTTCAGGAGAAAGGCACCAACCAGTTTCTGTCAGGTGAATACCAATATGCAATTGGTACTTTTTCACAAATCCTCTCTGAGGATCCGGAAAATCAGGAAGCCAACCGGATCATGGCAGAGTCCTACCGGCTTTCCAATCGGATAGAAAACGCTGCTCCCTATTACCAAAAACTTATAGAGGAGGAACCGAGCTTTGAAAATTATTTCCATTTGGGACAAAGTCTTAAGGCCCAGGAAAAGACTGATGAGGCTAAGGATGCTTTTGAAAAAGCAAAAGAATTTACCCAAGATGAAGAATTATCTGCCAGAGCGCAGCGTGAAATAGAGAGTATTCGGCTTGCAGAAGGGATAGAGAATTACTTGCCCAACCATGTGCTTTCCAACTATACCGAGTTGAATACAGCTGGAGCGGAATATGCTCCGGTATTGAGTGAAAACTTTCTTTATTTCACCTCCGGCCGTCAAGCCTCCGGGATCTACCCTGCAACGGGAACTCCCTATACTAAACTGTTCCGAACTAGAGCTGAAGGTTTACGTGTCGATGTGGGAAGTGTACAGGCTTTGCCCGAATTCCGTAATGAAGAAGGACTCAACCAAGCAGCCATTGCGATCAGCCCCGACGGCAACACCATCATCTATGCCCGTGGCAATTCCACCTCTCCCAAGGACCTCCCGGAAGTAGCCTTGTTTGCCTCCTACTTCAGAGGAGCAGGATTTACTCAGCCGATTTGGATGCCAGTCAACGAAGATGAAACTTGGTATAACACCTCCCCTGCTTTCAGCCCGGATGGAAGCGAATTGTATTTCGCGTCCAACAGACCCGGAGGTTACGGAGGCTTGGATTTGTACAAAGCCACCAAACTGGCAAATGGTGATTTCGGAAATGCAGTAAACCTTGGCCCTACCATCAATACACCGGGAAATGAATTTTTCCCGAGAATAGCCCCTGACGGAAAATTCTTCTTTTCCTCAGACGGGCATCCGGGCTATGGGAAACTGGATTTATTCGTGGCTGAAAAAGACGAGTCCGGGAAACAAATCATCAAGAACTTGGGAGAGAATTTCAATTCCAAAAATGACGATTTCGGGATTTTCTTTTCAGAATATCCAAAAAGCGGATTTATTTCTTCCAATCGGGAAGGAGGAAAAGGAGACGATGATATTTACTTTTTTGAGGACAAAACCCCTAAACCAAAAATTGTCAATGTACTCCTGAATGTCACGACCAAGCAACGGGTAGCAGGAGAGCCAGATGCCATTCTCGAACAGGCAAGAGTGGTTCTTTACGACGGGAACAACAAGCAAATCGGAGGTGATTTCTCCAATAGAAACGGACGGGTTCGATTTACTTTGGAGCCGGAAGCGGATTTTACCATTATCACCTCCAAAAACGGTTATTTCTCCAAATCTGTACCTTATTCCACCAAGGGAAAAACTCCTGACCCAAGCACATTGATCCAAGATGTGACCAACATTACTCTGGATACTACCATTGTGCTGGACCAATTGATTCTGGAAAAATCCATCATTCTGGAAAACATCTATTACGATCTAGATAAGGCCGAAATCCGGCCAGATGCTGCTTTGGAACTTGACAAATTGGTTCAAATCCTAAAAGATAATCCGAGCATTCGAATCGAATTAAGTTCGCATACAGATTCCAGATCATCGGATGCCTACAATTTGGATCTTTCCCAAAGAAGAGCACAATCTGCTGTGGACTATATCGTGTCGCAAGGGATCTCGGCTGATAGACTGGTTGCCAAAGGCTATGGGGAATCCCAGTTGATCATCGAGGATGCTAAGACCGAGGAAGAACACCAGGTCAACAGACGTACGGAGTTTAAGGTGATCGAAATAAAAAATTAAAGGATTAAACAAGCCGAAACACAAAAAGCCGAAATCAGGAATACTTTCTTCTGATTTCGGCTTTTTGTTTATGGCGCTCCCATAATGCCCGGGCCAGATCCAGGGCGATCTGATCGGGTTCGGATTTGTAAAGAATTGTTTTCAGCTTTTCCTCTCCCAGGTCGATACGATAGCAAATCTGGAGGAGACGCTCAAAGTCACGGTTAAGCAATTCACCAATTGCGTTGGCGATGAACCTAATTGCTTTTTCCTCATCAAAATGTTCCTCCAAAGCAGGCAATTCGATTTCCTGCTTGAGCAACTCAAAGGCTGCAGCTTTTATTTCAGATTGATCTTCCCCCATACTTTGGATACGAAAAAAGCCCGATTAACGGGCTTTGATATTTTTAGGCTTCTGATTTTTCCTCCTCAGAATCTACCAAGGCATCAGGAGCCTGAACTCGGATGATTTTATACCAAGAGATCAATTTCTTGATATCTGAGACATACACTCTTGATTCATCCACATCAGGCAAAACATGCTTCATGAAGGCTCTCAGTTCACTGTCATCCGGATTTTCATCCAAACCCAAGTCTCCTTTGAATTCGGCTTCGATTTTTTTCATGACCGAGTCCAAAGGCTCAGCACCTTCTTCAGTCGTTGTATAGATGGAAATATCGCTCAAAATGCTTACCCGCTGGGACATCCCCGCTACCATTTTGGCTTTTTTCTCATCCATGCTTTCCAGAATCACACCGGTTCTGGAAGGCTTCAATACTTTGTATAATCCGGGCTTGCCGGCTACTGTAGCAATTTCTTTAAAATTCATGGGTTATAATTTTCAGCTTGCAAATATAGAACTTGACATCAAATGATTTCTCCGGACTCGTACTCTTTGACCAATTCCTCAATAAACTTTACCAGCTCGTCTTTCCCATACCCTGTCTCCGAACTGGTCACAAAATATTCCGGAGCTTCCTCAAATACCTCTTCCATCTTCTTCAGAAATTTTTTCACATTCTGATCAGTCTTGGTCTTGGATTGCTTGTCCGCCTTAGTAAACACCAATACCACAGGAACACCTTCTGTTCCACACCACACCAAAAATTCAATGTCAATTTTTTGAGGCTCCAGCCTACTGTCAATCAGGACAAATACTCCACAGAGATTTTCCCTTTTGGTCAAATAGGTACTGATCATAGACTCCCATCCCTGCTTTACCTTCAGATTGACTTTGGCAAAACCATAGCCTGGCAAATCCACCAGATACCATCTGTCATCAATCATAAAATGGTTGATCAACTGGGTTTTACCGGGTTTCTGGGAAGTTTTAGCCAACTCTTTTTTTCCTGTCAGGGCATTGATGAGGGAACTTTTCCCCACATTGGACCTGCCGATGAAAGCAACCTCCGCCCGGTCAGGATTGGGGCATTTGGATGGATTGGTGTTGGATATTACAAATTGGGCTTTCTGAATCATGAGTTTGTATTTCCCTGCAAAAATAAGGTATTATTATTTAGCATTTGGAACCCCTCAAAAGTCAACAATTTTCGCATACTCGGGTTTCTTCTGTAATATTGCGCCGAATTAGAAAGTTTTGTGATGTCCGTCCTTCCCTACAAAGATAAAGAAGACCCTAAAAAAGCTCAGGTAGCTGAGATGTTCAACAACATCAGTCCCAAGTATGACCTACTCAACCACGTACTGAGTCTTGGAATTGATATCATTTGGAGAAAGAAAGCAATTAAAATGCTCCGAAAAGATCAGCCCAAACTGATTTTGGACATTGCCACCGGTACAGGGGACTTTGCGATTGAGGCTTTGGCGCTGAATCCGGACAAAATCATCGGGGTGGATATTTCTGAAGGGATGCTGGAAGAGGGCCGCAAAAAAATGAAAAAACGCGGACTGGAGGACAAGATTGAAATGCAATTGGGGGACTCAGAAGGTTTGTTGTTTGAAGACAATAAATTCGATGCGGTAATCGTTTCTTTTGGTGTCAGAAATTTTGAAAATCTGGAAAAAGGACTGGCGGATATGTACCGGGTTTTAAAGCCCGGGGGCAAAACAGTGATTCTTGAATTCAGTAAGCCGCGTTCTTTTCCAATGAAGCAAGCTTATGCGTTTTATTCCAATACCATTTTGCCCCAAATTGGAAAAATTGTATCCAAAGACAATTCTGCTTATACTTATCTTCCTGAATCAGTTCAGGCCTTCCCGGATGGAGAGGATTTTCTGGCCGTATTGAAAAAGGTAGGATTTCACAGCACCGTATGCAAGCCACTCACTTTTGGTATCAGCTCAATTTATGTAGGGGTAAAGTAACATTTACCCTTATCGGACTTTTCATGGCCATTTCTCTGCAGCAAAGTACTGCCCAGGGAATGTTCGGCATGACCAGCTCTTCAGGTTCGGATGATCAGTTGATTTCCTACGGTTTCTTTTTGGCAGGACACAACAGTGCCTACCGAATTGAATACAATGACCTGTTTCTTGATCCAAATGCAGGGATTTCTCCCAATATTCGAGCTGTCTTTCCAAGATATTCTCCCGGTTTCTCCTTGGGTTTTTTGGGAATGTACCGAGTACATGACCAGGTGCAGCTTTTGCTCACCCCAAAGGTGGGATTTTATGAATACAAAACAGAGGTTCATTATTTCCCAGAAGATCCGGGAAGTGTCAACGTTCCCGGCGGTGATGAGGAATTGATACCGGGAGAGATCAACACCCTGATGTCCGAAGCCACCATTGTGGAAATCCCCCTTCTTTTCAAGTACCGATCCCAGCGCTTCAACAATACCCGCATGTATTTTCTTGGAGGTGCCAGCTATCAGTTTCGGACTAAAACCCAAGATGAAGCCAATCTGGAACCATTGGTTACCACTGGACAAGATTATGCCATTGAATTGGGAATGGGCTTCGAGCTTTATTTCAAGTATTTCAAATTTGCCCCAGAAATCCGGTTTTCCCATGGATTGAACAACCTTTACCAGCGGGAAAACACCATACCGGAACTTCAAGACGTGATTTCCTCTGTCAAGAGAAAAACCATCACTGTTTACCTCAACTTCCAGTAAATGGAATTGGAGGGAACATTTATCCCGAAAATCCATCGATTGAACCATAGCTTCCAGTTATGGTTTTTGTTTTTTCAGTTTTACCCTAACTTGGAATCATGGAACGAAAAATAGCATTGATCACCGGGGCTACCTCCGGGATTGGAAAGGCCTGCGCCTTGATTTTGGCAAAAAACGGGTACAACATCATCGCCACGGGAAGGAGAGCTGATCGACTGAAGGACTTGAAAAATGAAATGCCCGAAGGAACGGAAGTACTGCCTTTGGTCTTCGATGTCAGAGAAAAGGAAGAAGTGTTCAAATTTCTGGAAAACCTACCCGAAAAATGGGAAAACATTGACGTATTGATCAATAATGCCGGTAATGCACATGGAATGGACCCCATTCAAACGGGAAGTATAGACGACTGGGATGCCATGATGGACATCAATGTCAAAGGCTTGCTTTACGTCTCCAAGGCAATCATCCCGGGAATGTGTGAAAGAAAAAGCGGTACTATCATCAATATCGGATCCATCGCTGGAAAAGAAGTATACCCCAATGGCAATGTGTATTGCGGTTCCAAGCATGCAGTTGATGCTATTACCAAAGGAATGCGGATAGACCTGAATCCCTTTGGAATTAAAGTAATCGGCATTCATCCGGGAATGGTGGAAACTGAATTTTCCCTGGTAAGATTTAAAGGAGATGAAACCCGCGCTGAAAAAGTTTATCAGGGATTTGAGCCCCTTCTGGCCCAGGATATCGCCGAGATCGTGGAGTTTTGCGTAAACCGGCCTCCACATGTTGTTTTGGCGGACATAGTAGTCCTTCCAACCGCCCAAGCTTCCGCAACAGTAGTCAACAAAAGCAGCTAAGCATTGAAAAATCATCCCTTTCTTTTTCTTGCTCTCCTTCTTGCATGCAGCACTCCCAAAAGTGATCAAGCTGAGTTTTCCGCCCAACAAAGAGCTAACGCTGCGCCCCAGAACATGGAAGAAGAAAAACCCCGATTGGAAAAACTTCTCATAGAACAGGGATTGGTCAATCTGAAAGAGGTGATTCCGGGGATCAAAGTTGAGCTGAAATATTCCACTACAGACAATTTCTTTGAGCAGGATGTCTATGGGGACTTGACGGTTGCTTATCTACAGCCAGTGGTTGCAGAGCAACTGAAAACTGCCCAAGCGCTATTGAAACAGGAAAACCCTGATTACACCTTGTTGGTTTATGATGGGGTGCGTCCCCTTTCGGTACAGCAGATTCTCTGGGACAATCTGGATAAACCCGACAGCGTCAAGCCCCTGTATGTAGCAGACCCCAAAGTGGGGAGTCTTCATAATTATGGGGTTGCTGTGGACCTGACCATATTCAACACCAAAGCCGACAGCACCCTGGATATGGGTACAGGCTATGATTTCTTTGGCTATGCTGCTTATCCCGAACGGGAGGAGCAGATGCTGGCAGAAGGAATACTAAATCCTGAACAGCTGGCAAACAGGAAATTATTAAGAAAGGTCATGAATGAAGCCGGATTTACGGGGATCGGTTCGGAGTGGTGGCACTTCAATGCCTATTCCAGAAAAGAAGCCGGGGAAAAATTCAAAATCGTCAACTGACAAATACCCTAAAATGACACTTTCCAAAAGAGGGATTAGTAGAGATGAAGACTAATTGACCAAGGGAAAAAACTTAATGAGCCCTTAATTCTCCCCAGTATACGGTAAACTCTTCCGCTTCTACTCCACTTTCGGGCTTTTTCATCCAATGGATTTTCCCGTCTATTAACTGAAAGCTTTCGTAGTACATTTCCGGAAGTTCAAGCGGGAATACTTGACCTGATTTATCCAATAAAACCGTTTTTCTCTTAGTCTCTTCGAGTAATTGAGCAAACTGTTCCTTAGTGGCCTGTTTTTCTTTATAAAGCTGATAAATGGTTTTATCAACAGGTTGGGTGCTAAAGCTTATCATGAATCCATCTTCAATCTGAACCAAAGCCTGAATCCTAGCAGGAAAGGGCTCATTGGCTTGGTCTGTAACCTGGGCCATAGAAATAGCTCCCGGCTCCCAACCTTCATTTTCTTCAAACCCAGGCAAATCTATCCGCTGACTAGATTCCAAGTTAGGCTGTCCTTCATTCCAGAAATAAGTATAGAGAACCGGTTCATTTTGAAAAATTAGGTATAGCTTATTTTCTGATTCATCCACCGAAAATCTAGGACGAAAATCCTCAAAAGGATAAACCTTTCCGCTCAGAAACTTGGATCCCTCCGGAAAGGGGAGAATCAATTGATGTTCCCCTGTTTTAAGGTTTGTCAGAACGAGATTCTTTCGATTCTGAAGATAGTCTGTAGAATATTCCCGTTCTGCCTCCAGTTTGTCCAAGGAGTAAAGAAGGTGTTTTTCTCCTTGAATTGTTACTATCTGATTTTCCTGAAACAAATTAAAAGCGCCTCCAAAACTCCACTGATTTGCCACTGGGGGAGCACTATTTAACAGTTCGCCATCTTTTTCAAAAACCCGCAATCCTGACATCATATCCAGTACCACAATTTCTCCCTCATCTGTTAAAATCAGGTTTTTACTAGCCATTGAAAAAGCCCCAGGCACATCACCAGTCTTTGTCCATTGGTTGATCAGTTTACCTCCATCTCTTTCAAACACATATACGGTTGAGGCGGCTGCATCTTTAAAAACCAAATGTTCCTCATCCCCATCTTGATAAATAAAAGTAGAGGCTATGATGTCATGGACTACGGTTGAGTCTTGGGCTTCTAAGAAATAGCCCTTCTGTGAATCTTGAGAGTCAGAAGATTCATTTTGGGGATTTGTGCAACTAATGCCTAAAAGTAGGAAGGGAATAATCCAAAGAAATTTCATCTATTTATTATTTTTAAACTTCTAGTATACTAATACCTGTTTAATTACAATCTAGTAAAGGAATTAAAATAAAATTCCCTCCCCATAAAATAGCTACCTTTGAAATTAATTATGAAAAAGAAAGCATTTACAGTAGTATATGAGGACAACCATCTCTTGGTGGTCAACAAAGCCTCGGGGATTTTAGTCCAGGGAGACAAGACTGGGGACAAAACCTTAATCGATTACTGCAAGGAATACATCGCCCAAAAATACAATAAGCCGGGAGCCGTTTTTCTTCATCCCATCCATAGATTGGATCGTCCGGTAAGTGGATTGGTGGCTTTTGCCCGGACTTCCAAAGGGCTGGAGCGAATGATGGAATTGTTCCGCAAAAGAGACATTCATAAAATATACTGGGCTATTGTCAAAAAAAGGCCCAAAGAGGAGCAGGGAAAGCTGACCCATTGGCTGACCAAAGACGAAAACAGGAATGTAGTGACGGCTCACGAGCGGGAAGTTCCCGGTTCTCAGAAAGCCGAACTGAATTATAAAACCCTTGGAAAATTAAACGACCACTGGTTGATTGAAGTCCGACCCATATCAGGACGCCCTCATCAGATCCGGGTACAACTGGCCTCTATGGGCTGCCCTATCCGAGGAGACGTCAAGTACGGATTCCCCAAAGCCAATCCGGACGCCAGCATCAACCTCCACGCCTTCCAATTGGTTTTTGTCCACCCCATCAAAAAGGAGAAACTCTATCTGAGAGCAGCATTGCCGGAGGAGGAGTTTTGGGAGCAGTTCTTGGTTTTTGAAAATGTAAAAGCCAAAGATCAGCATCTGGACAATTCATTCTCAGGCTAAAATCGATTTGCCAAACTTCAATAAACTTGGTCAAGTTGGTAGGCTTTCTTACATTTTAATCATGAAAAATCTCCTCATTCTTTTTTTCGCTGCTTTGATTCTGGCTTCCTGCTCCAGTTCACCCCAGCCAAAAACCATTTACATTGTTCGTCATGCTGAGAAAATGCTGGTTGAGGATAAGGACCCTGAACTGGCACAGGTTGGCTATGTGCGAGCCAAAAAACTTGCCCAGATTCTTGAAGATGAGGAGATCAAGCATATTTTCAGTACGGATTATAAAAGAACCCGCCAAACTGCCCAGCCTACTGCTGAAGCTGCTGGAATCGAAATTCAATCTTACGATCCCACGAATCAGGAGGGATTTGCCAAACAACTTCAAAGCCTGGAAGGAAACATCCTGGTTGTCGGTCATAGCAATACAGTCAGTAAGCTGGCAAATTATTTTGTGGAAGAGGGAGAAAAATTTGCAGATCTGGAGGATGTGGAATATGATTTTATCTATGAAGTGAAGATTGATAAAAGCGGATCGACAGTCACTAGAAAGCTGTATAAGGAGTATTAAATAACAGCTTCTGAAACAACTTTCTTTGCCAATTTCGGTTGGTAGGGAAAAAGTTATAGATTCTGGAAGTAATCAAATCCAAATCTTCAACTCTACATTTTTCAAAGCCTTTTAGTATATTTTTAAATCAATGAACCGAATAGAAAATATAGGGCAATTAGCTGACAGCAAGAAAACTTGGGACATTGCTGTAATTGGAGGCGGTTCCTCGGGACTGGGGGTAGCTTTGGATGCCATTTCCAGGGGACTTTCCGTAATACTTTTGGAAAAGGCCGATTTTGCAAAAGGGACTTCCAGCCGAAGTACAAAATTAGTTCACGGAGGGGTGCGTTATTTGGCACAAGGTGATATCGGATTGGTATTGGAAGCCTTGAAGGAGCGAGGAAAACTCCTTCAAAATGCTCCACACCTCACCCACAATCAAGCGTTTATCATTCCCGTTTTTTCCTGGTCAGACCGAATTCTATACAATTCGGGCCTGAAGATCTATGATTGGATGGCAGGAAATCTGAGACTTGGAAAAAGCCGCTTTATTTCCAGGGAGGAGACAATTCTCCGCCTACCCACGGTAAAGCAAGAGGGGCTGAAAGGAGGCATAGTATATTACGACGGACAGTTTGACGATGCCCGCCTGGCTTTGGCCATCGCCCAGACGGCAGATGAGGCCGGGGCATGTATTCTCAATTATTGCCCAGTCAAAGGGTTGATCAAAGATCCAAACGGGAAAATCATCGGGCTAAAAACCAAAGATGAACTCAGCGGAAAAAGGTATACCATCAAAGCGAAAATGGTGGTTAACGCTACAGGTGTTTTTGCAGACAAAATCCTAAAAATGGACAACCCCTTAGCTGAGAAAATGATTCAGCCCAGCCAGGGAATCCATCTGGTTTTGGACTTGGAATTTTTAGGAGGGAATGATGCCATCATGATTCCAAAAACCAAAGATGGAAGGGTGCTTTTTGCAGTTCCTTGGCATGGAAAACTCGTCCTTGGAACCACCGATACCCTTCGGGAAAAAGCGAAGTTGGAACCGGATCCTTTGCAAAGGGAAATAGATTTCATTTTGGAAACAGCAGGGACCTATCTGGCCAAAGCGCCCAGCAGGGCAGATGTCAAGGCGGTGTTTGCAGGCTTGCGTCCATTGGCAAGACCAAAGGAAGGGAGCACCAAGACGAAGGAGATTTCCCGCTCCCATCAGGTGTTGATTTCTGAAAGTGGGCTTGCTACACTTATTGGAGGCAAGTGGACCACCTTTCGAAAAATGGGAGAGGATACAGTCAATCATTTTACAGAAATCACCGGAGAAAGAATTTCCCCAAGCAAATCTTTTGAATTGAAACTTCACGGCTACACCAAGCACATCCCGGAAGGACATTGGGCGGTATACGGTGCCGAGGCAGCAGCGATTCAGCAGCTTGTCAAAACTGATCCTACATTGGAGGAAAAAATCCACCCTGATTTCCCAAACATCCTGGCTGAGGTCGTTTGGTCCGTAAAAAATGAGATGGCCGTCAAAGTTGAGGATGTTCTTTCAAGAAGAATTCGTATGTTGATTTTAGATGCACAGGCAGCCCTTGATTCAGCAGAAAAAGTGGCCCGGTTGATGGCCAAGGAACTGAATAAAGACGAGGCTTGGGTAGCCAAAGAATTGGATGATTTCCAGAAAGTGGCTGTGAAATACCTGTTGAAAACATAGACCAATAGATACAATTTGAAAATAAACCCATTCCTATTTGCCTCTGGAGGCAAATAAAAACCTAAAAAATGACCCAAAACAAACCCTATCTCATGGCTTTGGACCAAGGAACCACCAGTTCCCGAGCCATAATTTTTGACAAGAAGGGACAAATCGTTTCCCTAGCCCAGAAAGAGTTCAAACAGTATTTTCCCCAACAGGGATGGGTTGAGCATGACCCTGAAGAAATCTGGACCTCCCAGTCTTCGGTCATGATCGAGTCCATCGTCAACAAAGGAATAGGGGTAGACGAAATTGCCGGAATCGGTATTACCAACCAGCGTGAAACCACCATTGTGTGGAACAGAAAAACCGGAAAAGCCATCTACAATGCCATCGTTTGGCAGGATAGACGTACAGCTTCCTATTGCAATCAACTTAAGGAGGAAGGACATGCCGAGGCTGTGGTCTCTAAGACCGGACTGATCATTGACGCTTATTTTTCGGCAACCAAAATCCGTTGGATCCTAGATCATGTGGAGGGAGCACGTCAACAGGCAGAAGCTGGAGAACTCGCCTTTGGCACAGTAGATTCCTGGTTGGTATGGAAACTCACCAAAGGAGCACATCACCTGACTGACATCACCAATGCCAGTAGAACCATGCTTTTCAATATTCACAGCCAGGAATGGGATCAGGAACTCCTAAACTTGTTCGGAATCCCCAAAAGCATGCTTCCTGAAGTAAAATCCTGTTCTGAAATATATTGTGAAACTGCCGGGGATGTACTCAAAAACAAAATCCCAATTGCAGGTATAGCAGGAGATCAGCAGGCCGCCCTTTTCGGGCAGCTTTGTACAGAACCCGGCATGGCAAAAACCACCTATGGAACAGGCTGCTTTCTGGTGATGAATACAGGAAAGGATGCTGTTCGGTCCAAAAACCAGCTACTAACCACTGTGGCATGGAAGATCGGAAATGAAATCAATTATGCCCTGGAAGGATCTGTGTTTATAGGAGGGGCAGCCATTCAATGGCTCAGAGATGGATTGGAACTCTTTGACCAAGCTAAAGAGTCTGAGGCTCTTGCCATGAGTTTGAATGATAACGATGGGGTTTATTTTGTGCCAGCATTGGCAGGTTTAGGAGCTCCCCACTGGGATCAAAATGCCCGGGGTGCAATCTTCGGAATTACTAGAGGCACCACTAAAGCCCATTTTACAAGAGCAGCCTTGGAATCAATCGCCTATCAGGTTTACGATGTGATCAAGGCCATGGAAAAAGATTCCGGTAAACAGACCAAAGAACTCCGGGTTGACGGGGGAGCTACAGCAAATAATTTCCTGATGCAATTCCAGGCCGATTTGTTAGAATGTGAAATCAAACGGCCAAAAATCATCGAAACCACTGCCATCGGAGCCGCATTTTTGGCTGGCTTGGCTCTGGGTTTCTGGGAAAGCCAGGAAGAAATCCAAAAGCTTTGGAAAGCTGACCAGAGCTTCCAGCCCACTATGCCGGAAGACAAGCGAAAAAAACTGCTTCACTTTTGGCAAAAAGCAGTAGAAAGAACAAAAAATTGGGAAGAATAACATGAATCCATACATAGCAGAAATTATCGGTACCGCTATTTTACTCCTATTAGGATCAGGAGTAGTAGCAAATGTGGTCTTACCCCAAACCAAAGGAAATGGTTCCGGTTGGTTGGTCATTACCACGGCTTGGGCATTGGCAGTATTTATGGGAGTAGTGGTGGCTGGTCCATACAGCGGTGCTCACCTCAATCCTGCCGTTACCATTGGTTTGGGCCTGGCAGGCAAATTTGACTGGGCCATGGCTCCGGGCTATATAGGAGCCCAGGTATTGGGCGCTGGAATCGGTGCTTTTTTGGCTTGGTTGATGCATATCGACCATTTCAAAGCCACACAGGATCCCGGAGAGTTGGCTGCTCCTTTTGGTACCAGTCCAGCGATCCGAAATCTGAAAAACAATTTCATCTCGGAGATAATAGGGACTTTCATGCTGATTTTTGTAATCCTCTACATCACCGGTGCAAAACTGGAAGACAGCACCCAAACCCCAATAGGAATGGGGTCTATAGGAGCGCTTCCAGTGGCCTTTTTGGTCTGGGTAATCGGGATGTCTTTGGGAGGCACCACAGGCTATGCCATCAATCCTGCAAGGGATTTGGGACCTAGGATAGTCCACCAACTCCTACCCATGAAGGGCAAAGGAAGTTCTGATTGGGGATATGCTTGGGTGCCTATATTTGGACCCTTGGTCGGAGCGGCCTTGGCGGCTTTCCTCTATCTCTTGGTAGGAGCTTAAGCATAAAACCTGTAAAAGGTTTTTATTCCGAATAGTTTTAACCCACAAGAATCTACTCCGTACAAAAGAGTAAGAATTAGGGTTTCATACTTTACAAAGTGGAATAGCCTCCTCTTTTTCTTTGGCAAGGAAAACGAGGGGATTTTTCTATTTTGGCGAATGTTTTGGTTTCCTAATTTTGAAATCCAAAAACTCCCAACCATTCATTTTACCCCATGAAAACCTATTATTGGATCTTACTTTTTTTCCTCTTTACCAATGCTGCTTTTTCCCAGACAGCGACCATTAAAGGGGTAATAAAAGATGCAGAAACGGGTGAAACACTTCCTTTCTGCAATGTCTTTGTCAATAACACGACTATTTCCACCGTCACGGACATGGAAGGAAATTACACCTTGACCAATTTACAACCTGGACCGGTAGAACTTGGCTTTTCCTTTATGGGATATGTCGCTGAAACCAAAAATGTGACTTTAAATCCTGGGGGAACTCTTACAGTAAACCTCAATATGAAACCCCTGGAGACTGAGCTTTCGGATGTGGAAATCAAGGCAAAAAGAGACAAAAACTGGGAAAGAGATCTTCGGAAATTTCAAAACCTCTTTCTTGGAAATGATGCCATAGCGGCCCAAACCGAGATTCAAAACCCCTGGTTTATTGATTTTCCCGAAAGTGAGGAAAACAATACTTTCAAAGCTTCCGCACAGCTTCCCATCGAAATCGTCAATAACTATCTGGGCTACAAGATCACCTTTGACCTAAAAGAATTTTTTGACTCCCCTACCAATCACCGAATTGCAGGAGCGGCACGATTTGAAGAAATCAAAGCCGAAACCGAAAGCCAACGCGAAATCTGGGAACAGCACCGAGCTGAAGTTTATCTCAAATCCCCGATGAACATGTTTCGGGCCATGCTCAAAGGAGAGCATGAAAAAGAAGGGTTTTACCTTTACGGCGACAAAGCCGGAGGTTCTGAAAGCATGAACATCCGTTCCGACATTTTTGCCAATGAACTTGGTAAATCCGTCATCCCCTACAAGCCCGACCAACTGGTCACTCCGGCCGGAAAACCCGGAGAATACCTTATCAATATGAAGGGGAGAATTGAAATCCATTATGAAAAAGGATACACACAGGTGAATACCTATGTGGACGCACCTTACCCGATTTCCTGGCTGGAAGTCAATGGAGGCAAAGTTCGCGTGCGGGAAAACGGAATGGTGTTGAATCCACAGGACTTGGTTTTTGCGGGAGATATGGACCGGAAAAGGATTTCCTCTTTGCTTCCGCTGGATTATAATGCCGAAAAGGCCATTCAACTTCAAAACCTGGAGCGAACAGCAGCCAATTTTCAGGAAAAAATCTTCGTACACACTGACAAACCCTTTTATTTTTCCGGGGATGAAGTCTTTTTTAAAGCTTATCTGAAGTATGGAAATCCCTTCCTAAGAGATGAACTCAGCAAAGTCCTTCATGTGGAGTTGATCAATCAAAACCGGGATTTTATTATCGAAAAGAAATTCCCAATTCGTGATGGAATCGCAGTGGGCGATTTTTACCTGCCTGATAGTCTGAGCGAAGAGAAATATTTCCTCCGGGCCTATACCAACTGGAACCGAAATTATGGACCCAACCATTTTTTCATCAAGTCATTGTCGGTACTTTCCCCCTACAAGCGAATTGAGGAAGGGAATCCCCAAAATGCCGCAACTCCATCCAATGTATCCTTGAAAACCGACCGTTCGGCCTATGGGAAAAGAGAAAAGGTCACTTTATCCATCGCCACACTAACTAGTACAAATAAACCCATTCAGGCCCGGCTTTCAGTTTCAGTACTGGACCAAACTCAAATCCCTGTACTACCTCAATCCCCAAGTATTCAACAAAGTCTTCAGCTGGAGGATATCCCTTCAAGTTTGGGATTGGATCGTTTTTCCTATCCGATTGAAAAATCTCTGGTACAAAGGGGAATGATCTACGATGACAAGGGCAAAGGAACCAGTGGCCAAGTCACCGTATTCATCAATGATTTCCAAGGAATGGTGGAGCTTGAAGCGGATCGAAACGGAGAGTTTTCTATGGAAGAAATGGAGTTTTACGGCCCCATGAAGCTGGCCATTCAGGCCAGTGACAGAAAGCAAAAACCGGTTTCAAAAATAGAATTGGTCGAACCTTTGAAAGCCCCTGTTGCTCTCCCTACGGATGTTTCTTTCCCAAAAACCAAATCTGTGACTGAACCCATTCGCCCAATTGATGAGGAAAATGAAGAGTTAGCAACAATTGTCGTAGAAGACGAAAAAATAGATCAACCCAGAGCGATCTATGGAAATCCGGATTATGTGGTTTCTGGAAATAAAATCCTTGCAACAGGAAATTCTGTTGACCTAGTCAACAGTCTGGCAGGGAATGTCCCCGGTATGCGGGTGACCTTGGAAGGGGCAAGTGGCCGACAACAAATTCGACTGAGAGGAGGAGCTATCTCCGTTTCGGGTTCAATGGAGCCCATAGTAATGGTCGATGGTGCAATACTGGCAAGTACTGGAAGTACCACCGCCGCGGACAATCTTCGGTCCGTCAACCCAAACAATATTGACCGGGTGGAAATAGTTTCCCGAACCGTCTCCATGCTTGGGGACCAAGGAAGAAACGGGGTAATCGCCGTGTACCTAAAAGAAGGGGAAGGCCAATCAGCAACAAGCGCTCTCGGAAAAGCAAGCGGATTTACCCAATTCACCATAGAAGGATACGGAGCTAGCCAGAATTTTTACCAATTGGACTATGCGCAAGAAAAAGATCTTGAATCAGACTTGCGCCAAACATTGTATTGGAATCCTTATCTAGTAACCGATGAATCAGGAAAAGTAAGCATCTCCTTCTATACCAATGATCAGGCAGGGCCAATGACTGTAGAAATCCGCGGACTGGGAATAGACGGAGAAATTATTTCAGGTACATTCACCATCAATTCAAATTAAGGGCCTGTAGCCGGCATATTTCATTAATTTTGAGCATGAGGAGAATCATTTTAAGCAGTCTTCTTTTTATCCTGAGCCTCTCGGCCTATTCCCAAACGAGTATTGGGATTCGGGCGGGATACAGCAGTGCTTCCTATTCCTACCGTCCGGCGGCTAACTTAAGGGCAGTTTCCGTGAGTGGCATATCGGCTCCAACCTATGCTTTTGTATTCGAGCATTTCAATTCAAAAAATGCAGGGATTGAACTCAACATTCAAAGCATTACACTGGGCTTTGCTCAGAAAAATGAAGACAGCGACCCGGTATTGGAAAACATCACCGAACTGAACTATTTGAAAGTCCCTTTATTGGCAAGTTTCTTCGCTGGTAGGTCAGGGAGATTTCAGGTAAAAATGGGCCCGCATTTGGGCTACTTATTGAGTGCTACCGATGTTCAGAGAGAATTCACCAATCCCACCAAACCAGAACTTCCCACCTATGGAGGAGAAGAAGACCGTCCCAAAAAACTGATGTATGGACTTACTGCCGGTGCGGGCATTTCCAAACTTTTTGGGAAAAGCACACTGGCAGGAGAGGTTCGCTTTTCATACGATTTTACCAATCCCGAAGGACAAGACCGGGTATTTGACATTAGCTCCACCAATCTGGAATTTTCTTTAGCTTATCTTTTCCAAATTCGGGAGCGCAGGTGATCGAATTCTTTTCCTGAATTTTTTCACTTCACTTGTCATATATTTTTACCCTTTTCCGATTAATCAATGTAAATGAAGCGGAATGAGCTGGAACATATCCTCAAAGAGTACCATCGGGATGCCTACCTGTGGGCGAGACAATGCTGCGGCTTTGATGAGGATCTTGCAAAGGATGTATTACAGATCTGTTATCTAAAAATCCTAGAAGGAAAAGCAAGGCTCCAAGAAATTGAAAAATCAAAAAGCTGGCTCTTTTCCGTCATCCGTTTTACTGCAATTGATGAGTTGAGAAAAAACAATAAAAATCAGCCTCTGCTCGAAGAATTTGACCGACAGGAAACCTACGAGGAGCTTGATTCTACAGATTATCAAGAAATCATCAGCCAGCTTCCCATAAGGCAACGAGAGGTGATTCTGATGGTGTTTTACCATCAAATGACCTTGGAGCAATGTGCAAATATCCTGGAGGTCAGTATAGGAACCGCACGTACCCACTACGACCGCGGGAAAAAGAAACTGAGAGAACTGATTCTAAAAAACCAGACCCTTGAGCAAAATGGAAAATGATGAATTGATACGGGACTTTTTTTCTGAAATGAAAAAGCAAGATCGGCACCTGGAGATTCCAGAATTTCCGGAGGAAAAAGCCAAAGCCAAGTCCTTCAATTGGTGGATCCCGATCGGTATTGCGGCAAGTTTAGTCTTTGGTTTCTTGATTCTTGGAAAAAATGAACCACAAGTCGAGCCAGTCCCTGAGGTTCTCATCATCACCTTGGAGCAGATCAACGGCCAAGAGCTTCAATTTCATATTGAAGAGACTACCGAAATGGATATCTGGGAATCTCCAACGGCCTCTTTACTCACAGAATTTTAAAGCCAACTATATAGCCATTAAATAGTATGAAAAAGACACTTCTTCTTTTATTCACCTTGATTGCGGGCATTTCGCAGGCTCAAGATATCCTGAAAGCCAATTTCTATTCCGTGGATAGAATCATGGAAATGCGTGAACAGCTAAAACTTACAGATAATCAGGCAACTAACATCAAAAAAATCCATGCGGAAAATGCAGGTCAATTTTCCGAACTCAAACGGGATTTAGATCAAGAAACACGAAAGCTTCGAGACCTTTTGGAAGGGGAGAAAATCAACCAGTCAGCTGTGAGCAGGCAACTTGACGCTGTCCTTAATCTAGAAAACCAATTAAAAAGGCACCAGCTAAACACCCTCGTTGCAATCAAAAACCAACTTACAGAGGAACAGAAAGAAATTCTCAATAAGCCAACCATGATCCGAATTAAAGGTTCAGCCTCCACAGAACCAGTTACGATCGTGGACGGAGTTCCTTTGGCCTCCTCTGTTTCTGGGACAGCTGGCAGTTCTCCCAAAGTAGCCGTAAGTGTCAATGGCAACGGAGAGCAGCCACTCTACTTTATAGAAACCAAAACTGGCCTGAAAAAAGTAAACTCCTTTAGTAACATCAATCCAAAGGATATAAATAGTATGTCAGTTCTCAAAGGGGAAGAGGCTTTGAAAAAATATGGTGTGGAAGGCAAAAATGGAGTGGTCATCATTACCCTAAAACAAACCCCAGAAAACTAAATCTTCATATTGGTTAAGTTTAAACGAAAAAAAGAAGGCTGATTCGGCCTTCTTTTTTTCGTTCTATATGTACGTCTGGGAAAATATGAACCCATCAGCCCTTTCTATTTCTAAACTCCCTTATAGTCTTCCAGGAATAATAAAATACCAACCAGAAAACCCCTAAAATAAATGCAAGCTGAATTCCAACAAAAAGCAGATAACCAATAGTTTTTAAATATTCCATACAAAGGTTTTTAATTTTTAGAAACCTAGTATTAAATGCTTAATTTTCAAATCTTGAGAGAATTTAATCTAAAAACTTCCAACTGGCTTTGTGATTTTTTCCAAGTGGCTGTCCAGTAACCTTTGCTCTAAGAATTTCAATTGGCATATTATTTTGCTGCATGACCATGTCATGAAACTCCTTTTCGCCCATTTTACCTGAATCCACCATTTCATTTCTCAAAGAATAAATCTCCAAGGCTCCGATCATATAAGCAATCTGGTATAGAGGACCGTAACTTCCCTCAAAGGAACGCCGGACTTCCGCTTCAGCATTGGCATATTCATGGCCCACTTTATCCACCAAGAGGTCAATGCATTGCTGTGGGGTCATGTTGCCCAGGTGATAGTTGAGAGAGAAAATGATACGCGCACAACGGTGCATTCTCCAAAACAGCATGCCTACTTTATCCTTGGGATCTCTCGGGAAATCCCTATCCCAAAGCACAAATTCCCAATACAGCGCCCACCCTTCAGTCCAAAAAGGCGTACGGAACATTCTGCGGTGAGGCATGTAACGCTGGCTCATAAACTGCTGCAAATGATGTCCCGGAATCAACTCATGCTGAACCGTTGCCCGTGAAAAATGAGGGTTATTTCCCCTCATGGACATCATCTTATCCTCATGGCTCATTTCAGAAGTAGGATAGGAAATCTGGATCACTTCCCCACCCAGGAAGAAAGGGCTCACCCGCTGTCTTTCCGCGGAAATCATGGTTGTTCTCCAGGTTTCCTTGGCCATGGCAGGAACTGTGATCAAATCATTTTCTTCCATATAGGCAGTGGCTTCCTCCGCTAATCGAATTACTTCCGCCGGCCACTCCCCTGCGGGCAAATAGGTTTCTTTTACCATCTCCAGAGCTCCCTTCCAATCATTTCCAAAACCAAGTTCATTGGAAGCCTTCAGCATTTCCTTCTCACACCAGGCAAACTGCTTTTCAGCCTCTGCAATCAATTCTTCGGGAGAATAGGCGATCATCTCAAAGGCCAGCTGTTTTTCCAAGGCTTCCCTACCTATTGGTCTTCCGATGATTCCACTACCGTCATCTTTCACTGAATTGGTATAATGATCCCGCAAAGTCTTGGCATAAGCCTTCATGCTAGCGTCCAATCTTTTCCAAGGCTCAGGCATCCACCAAGTGAATTCAGGATGATAATCAAAATAATATCCATACGCCTCAGCAGTCACCCTATTTAGAGACTCCACCGCCCTAGCAGCCAAATCAGCCTTTTGCCAACTATTGTATTTAGGTAAGCCGGAAAGCTTGGCTAGCTGGGCATCCACTTGAATAGCTACCTGATTCCAGTCATGGGCCAATTTTTGTGCATCCGGAGTTACAGCCCTTCTTCTTCCTTTCACAAACTCCTCAAGAGGACCTCCAAATGCCAAAACGGCCTTCACTTCCTCGAAGGCCTTCTTGTCCAATTCCAATTCAGCCTGTTCCTTTTCGAGATAATTGCGGAAAAGCACATAGTCTATTTTACCGTCCTCGGAGAGAGAACTGTAATCCCTCTTTTGAAGGGCATCCAAGTATTCCTGATTGAAACTTTCCATTCTGGAGAAATACTCATCCGAAAGACGATTGGTATAAAGTCTTCCCAAAGCACCCCGATCAGCCTGATAGGTTTGGATCATATCCACCAGTTCGGTAGCCCAGGAAAATCCCAAGTTTAAACACAGAAAAAGGGTTATATAAAGTCTTTTCATACAGGTTATTTGGTTAAAATTATTTTTCTCAAAAGGATATTTTGGAAGAAAAGGCGTTCGAGTAACTTACCACCACTCCTTTGAGAAAGTAACTAGTTAAAAAAAATTTGGCATTTCCCTCTATCCATTTATCCCATTTCTGGATCTAAAAGGTGAAAAGTACTTTTTGACTGAGTTTCAACTTACTATAAATCAAATGATTGAAAAAAAAATACAGAGTATGCCAATCGATTTGGTTTATCATTAACTTGTTCAAAGTTCACTCTACAGTAAATCCATACATTTTCTACAGTGAACCTCAATTAAAACCACCCCTATGAAGAAATTATTCCTTGGTCTTCTGATCGCATTTGTTGTAGTACTAGCCGTACTATTGTTCAATACCTTAAGGCTCAGTTCCAAGCAAGTCGATCCCGAACCCATCGAAAAAGTGGCCATTTCGGATGAAGTGTTCCAAAACTTATCCAAAGCCATCCAATTCAAAACCATTTCCTTCAGCGAGGATGCAATCCCAGATTCAGCGGAGTTTTTTGGTTTCCACCGTTTTCTGGAGGAGACATTTCCCCTCACTCATGCCAACCTAAGTCTAGAAAAAATCAATACGTATAGCCTTCTTTACAAATGGAAAGGATCCGATGAATCCCTAAAGCCGATTATCCTCATGTCCCATCAGGATGTGGTTCCGGTTGATCAGCCTACCTTGAATCAATGGGAAGCCGGACCTTTTGAGGGGAAAATAACGGATACTCATATCATAGGCCGGGGAACTATGGATGATAAAAGCACCCTGATAGGCGTGATGGAGGCAGTAGAAAAATTGCTTTCTGAAAATTACCAACCTACTCGCACCATTTACATTGCCTCAGGGCACGATGAGGAAGTAGGCGGTCCAAAGGGAGCTGCAAAAATTGCCGAACACCTCAAGGCTCAAGGGGTTCATGCAGCCATGACCATGGATGAAGGCGGATATATTGCCGAAAACATGGTCCCTGGTGTAGATGCCCCTGTAGCTATGGTGAATTTGGGAGAAAAAGGGTTTGCCTCTTTTCGGCTGATTGTAGAAACCAACGGGGGGCATAGCTCAGCTCCTCCTCGGGAAAATACAATCGGCATCCTAGCTCAGGCGATTGTAGACTTAGAAAACAACCAATTGCCCTATAAGTTGATTCCTCCGATTGATTCCCAACTGGAATACATAGGTCCAGAACTCCCTTTTTTAACCCGAATGGCCTTTGCTAATCCTTGGCTATTTAAAAAGCAACTCCTGACAGGTTTGAATGCCCATACCACCACAGCTCCTACCATCATCAATGGAGGAGTGAAAAATAACGTCATCCCAACAGTTGCCGAAGCCACCATCAATTTTAGAATACTCCCAGGCGAAACCATTGAATCGGTCCAAGCACACATCGAGAGCACCGTTTCCGATAAGGTACGTGTAGAGCCAGTCGGCTTTTTGACTAATCCACCCAAGGTGTCAACTGTAGATTCTGAATCTTACAAAATCCTGGAAAAAACCATTCGCAGCCTATATCCTGGAACTATAGTAGTACCTGGTTTGCTTGGAGGAGCCACGGATTCCCGCTATTTCTATGAAATCTCCGAAGAAGTCTACCGTTTCTACCCCATGTGGATCGACTCAAAATCCATGGAGCGCTTTCATGGAATTGATGAAAAAATAAGCAAAGAAAACTACAAGGAGATTATCCAGTTTAGCTACCATTTGATCAGAAACTTTTAAGCACTCAAACAAAAATAGCTGCTATGCTAAAAAAGATACTTGCAAGCATTGGAATCATTCTTTTTATGGGTATCGCCTTCCTACTTTACACCTTTTGGAGTACAGGTTTTTTTCGGAAAATTGAGCCAAAAAATGAATTTGGAGAGGTTTTTCAAACCATCAATTTACCCGGAGTCGAGGATTTGGCAATTTCGAGGAAAGATAGTTTTTTAATACTATCAGTAGATGACAGAGCCAAGAAAAGAGACGGTGAAGAGGGGATTCATGACCTGTATTGGTTGGATTTGAGCAAAACTCCTTTTCAACCACAACGCATTCCCCTCCCCTCTGATTTGACCCTTTTCCCTCATGGAATTAGCCTATTTGAGCTTGGTCCACACCACTATCAACTCGCCGTAATCAATCATGTAAAGGGAAAACATTCCGTTGAGTTATTTTCAATTCAAGAGGGAGCGGTTCAGCATGAACGTACTCTTCGGGACCCCTTGTTGATTTCCCCAAATGACTTGGTCTTGGTGGGAAAAGATCAATTCTACTATTCCAATGATCATGGCAATACTTCCAGGCTGGGAATATTTGCGGAAAATTACCTTGGAGTAGCTGTAGCCAATGTGGGGTATTTTGACGGAGAAAATTTCAGAATCGTTGCTGAAGGAATGGGCTACCCCAATGGACTTCAGTATGACTCTGACAAGGATCTTTTATTTGTTGCAAGTTCCAGAAAATTTCTGATCCGGGTTTTTGACATAAACTCAAATGGAGATTTGAGTCAAATTGAGGATATCGACGCTGGGACTGGCGTGGACAATATTGAACTGGATGAAGCTGGGAACCTTTGGATTGGGTCACATCCTGATTTAATGACATTTTCAGCCTATGCGGCAGGAAAGAAAGAATTGGCTCCCTCTGAAATTATCAAGGTAACTTATCAACAAGGAGAAAGAAGTCCAATCGAAAAGGTTTGGATTGATTCCGGAGAGACTATGTCAGCCTCCTCGGTGGCTGTACTTTTCGGGGACTTCCTTTTTTTGGGAAATGTGATGGACCAAAAAATGCTGGTACTGAAAAAATCTAGCCCCTAAATTCCCTTGGGGTCTTTCCCGTAACCCTTCGGAAACTCCGGTTGAAATAGGATAGGTTTTCAAAACCCACCCGGAAAGCAATCTCTGCAATTCCCAAATCAGTTTCCTCCAAAAGCTTCTGTGCTTCACTGATCCGGAGCTGATTGATGTATTGGGTAAAGGTCTTCCTGGTCCTGAGCTTAAAAAACCTGCAAAAAGCTTCTTTGCTCATATTGGCCGTTGCTGCTGCCTCCTCCAAGGAAATGGCTCCAAAACAGTTTTCGAAAATAAACTGCATTACTTGGTTCATCCGGTTTCCATCTTTTTCAGAAAGTTCCGGCAAAACGCCCACCTGATTCAAGGGTTTCATTTCCTTACCTGCATTTTCGATCAGGGACAGAAGCTGAATCCCCAACTGAAATCTCCCCAATCCAGAACTGTCTCCAAAAACCCGGAGAATTTCGCTGATTTTCTCATTGCTCTCCCCGAAAATCTGGAAGCAGGAACTCTTCATTTCCGTAAATTTTTTCAGGCTTTGAAGATCTTCTACCTCCCCTAAAGCATTACCCAAGGCCTGAAAGTCAAAAAAGACAGTATTTCCAGCCGAAATCATATCCGAATTTTCTTCAAAATAGGCTGGATCACTTCGGAAAACATGAGGAGCATTTTCTCCCAAAAAGAAAACATCACCCGGCTGAAACCTTCCCACATAATCCCTACTTAGAAACTGTCCCCTCCCTTCCAAAATCACCGTCAGTTGAAGTTGGGGATGTTGGTGGAGCCTATCGTAAAAATGCCAGCCTCGGTCTTCCTGAAAGCGGACAAATTCCCTCTGAGACTTGGGTATTTGAAAGGAAATGATCTTTGCCATCCAAGAAATTGGTATAGTATTAAATAGAATCTGATTTCAAAATCAATTTAATTATCAATATAGTATTATAAATGATTAACCGGGTGAAAGAAAGAGGAAAGCGAGCATGGTAATTTTGAAATAAAAAAACTATGAACTGGAAAGGCGTATTCCCTGCGGTAACTACCAAATTTCATGCGGACGGCAGTTTGGACATGGATTTATTTTTCAAAAACCTGGATTTTCAACTGGAATCCGGCGTCCATGGAATTATTCTCGGAGGCACATTGGGTGAAAGCTCTGTCCTTTCCCAGGAAGAGAAAATTCAACTGACTGCTGAAACGGTCAACTATGTAAACGGAAAAGTACCTGTTATTCTTAATATCGCTGAAGGTGCCACACAAGATGCACTATTCTGGGCCAAAAAGGCAGAAGAACTGGGGGCTTCTGGCCTGATGATCCTCCCTCCGATGCGCTATGCAGCTGATGCGAGGGAAGTAGTGACCTATTTCAAGACAGTTGCCAGTGCCACCAAGCTTCCGATGATGATCTACAACAACCCGGTGGATTATAAGACTTTGGTGACTATTGACATGTTTGCTGAATTGGCTGAGTGTTCAAATATTCAGGCAATCAAAGAATCGACAAGAGATATCTCCAATGTCACTCGTATGATCAACCGATTTGGGGACAGGTTTCAGATCCTTTGTGGAGTGGATACTTTGGCAATGGAAGAATTACTCATGGGAGCCGTAGGCTGGGTAGCAGGTTTGGTATGTGCATTTCCAAAAGAAACAGTAACTATTTATAACCTTGTCAACGAAGGAAAAATCGAAGAAGCTCGGGAAATCTACCGATGGTTTTTACCTTTATTGGAACTCGATATTCATCCTAAACTAGTTCAGTATATCAAGCTCGCCGAGCAGCACTGTGGAATCGGAAGTGAATATGTACGAGCCCCAAGATTGACCTTGATCGGTGAAGAACGGGAAAGAATCGAACGCATTATCAAAGAAGGAATCAAAAATAGACCTGTTATCTGATTCGCATCTAGATCAAAATATTTTCGGTATAGAGCACAATTGGATTTCCAAAACCTAAAAAACCATGGACCTAAATAAAATTTTTGCAGATGCCCAAGAGGCTTTCCTTTTCTACAAAAACCTTTCTGGAAAGGAAAAAGGAGCCTTTTTGGAAACCTTGGCTACAATTCTTGAAGAAAACCGGGAAGAAATCGTCCCACTGGCGGTGCAAGAATCCAATCTTCCGGAAGGAAGAATCAACGGTGAATTGGGGCGAACTGTGGGACAAATCAGACTTTTTGCCAATCTGGTCAAAGAAGGAAGTTGGGTGGAAGCTACAATTGACCCGGCTGACCCGAATCGAAGCCCCTTGCCCAAATCAGATATCCGAAGATTTCTGACTCCATTGGGTCCTGTTGTGGTTTTTGGTGCGAGCAATTTTCCTTTGGCTTTTTCTACTGCCGGAGGGGATACCATTTCGGCACTTGCTTCGGGATGTCCGGTAATCTATAAAGCACACCCTGCCCATCCGGAAACTTCCCGAAAGGTAGCAGATTGCATCCACCAAGCTCTTTTGAAAACGAGTTTACCCGCAGGCATTTTTACGCATGTGGAAGGGGGAATAGATGTGGGCCAGGCCTTAGTCAAACATCCCGTAACAAAAGCAGTGGCATTTACCGGTTCCCATGGTGGAGGAAAAGCGCTGTTTGATCTAGCAAACCAACGAGAAGAACCAATTCCTGTTTTTGCGGAGATGGGTTCGGTTAACCCTATTTTCTGCTTTCCGAAAAAGCTTGCTAATGACATTGAAAGTCTGGCCAAGTCCTTCGTGGCTTCCCTCACTCTCGGAGTAGGACAGTTTTGTACCAACCCAGGACTGATTTTCGTGCCCGAGTCCCAAGCCAAGGCCTATGAAAAAGCAATAGCAGCTGAACTCAATGGCATTGCCTCTGCTCCCATGCTTCACCCTGGAATCGCTCAGGCATATTACGACTCCATTCAATTTCTACAGTCCCGGGAAGAACTTCGCTGGGTCAAAGTCGCAGATCCCAAGCACCTGATCAACGGAAGTACTGCTCTTGCCGAGATCAAGGCTTCAGATTGGTTGAAGGACAATCTTTTCCAAAAGGAGGTATTTGGTGCCTTTGCCATGATGGTAGTTTACCAGGATCAGAATGACCTTTTGGAAATCGCTACGAAACTCCATGGACAGTTGACCATTACCATTTGGGCTGAAGATGAAGAACTGAAAGACCAACTTTTCCTCCTAAACCTCCTGGAAGAAAAATGTGGAAGACTGCTGTTTAAAGGAGTTCCTACAGGTGTGGAAGTCGGTTTTGCCATGCAGCATGGAGGCCCTTACCCGTCCACCACAGATTCACGAAGCACATCGGTAGGTGCCTATGCCATCAAAAGATTTGCGCGGCCAATCGCATTTCAGGACATGCCGGAAGAACTCCTCCCAGATGCATTAAGGGATGGAAATCCTCTGGGCATTTGGAGAATGGTCAATGGCAAGTGGGAAAAATAAGTACGATAAAATAAAGCTTCAACTGAACTCCTTCAAACCCTTACCCGAGTCTCACTTATTCTACAAAGAATTAAAGCCTCATTATTGATTCACTATGTCTGAAAGACACACCTTCTCTTGTATTGATGCACATACCTGTGGAAATCCGGTACGTGTAGTGTCAGGGGGTGTTCCTTTTTTAAAAGGAAACACCATGCTGGAAAAGCGGCATTATTTCATGGAAAACTATGATTGGATTCGGACAGGATTGATGTTCGAACCAAGAGGACATGATATGATGTCTGGCTCCATGCTATTTCCTCCTCATGATCCGGAAAATGACTTTTCCATCTTATTTATAGAAACTTCAGGCTGTCTCCCAATGTGTGGACATGGAACCATCGGAACCATCACCGTTGCCATTGAAGAAGGCCTTATTTATCCAAAAACTCCTGGGTTCCTGAGAATGGAAGCCCCAGCGGGATTGGTTTTGGTCGAATACAAACAAGAAGGGAAAAAAGTCAAATCCGTCAAACTCACCAATGTGAAAAGCTATTTGGCGGCAGAAGGACTGGAAATCGAAATTGAAGAACTGGGGAAATTGAAGGTGGATGTGGCCTATGGAGGGAATTTCTATTGTATAGTTGATCCACAGGAAAACTTCCCCGGTCTGGAGAATTTCAAAGCCGAACAACTCATTTCTATGGCGAGAAACCTTCGCCAAAAGATGAATGAAAAGTATGACTTTGTCCATCCCGAACATGAGCGGATCAGGGGTTTGTCTCATATCATGTGGACTGGAAAAACCCTGGATGAAGGCAGCACTGCCCGAAATGCGGTATTTTACGGAGACAAAGCCATTGATCGCTCTCCTTGTGGAACCGGAACTTCCGCAAGAATGGCCCAATGGCATGCAAAAGGCTGGCTGAAGCCCGGAGATGAATTCGTGCACGAAAGTTTCATTGGGTCAAAATTTATCGGCAGAATCGAAGAAGAAACTGAAATTGCCGGAAAGTCAGCCATTGTCCCGAGCATTGAGGGTTGGGCAAAAGTCTATGGATACAATACCATCATCCTAGACGATGACGACCCCTACGTTCATGGATTTCAGGTGATTTAATCCAAGAGATTTTGAGGATCTAAACCAGCTCAGTAATTGGAGTATTGACAGAAAGAAAATTTAAAAACCTGCGAGATTCTGTAGAGTTCGCAGCTTTGCTTCAACTATGAAACCAACCATCATCATCGGCGGGGGAATTGTGGGACTATTCTCCGCCTATTTCCTTCAAAAAGAAGGGATTGAAGTCACGATCATTGACAGAACGGATATGGCGGAAAATTGCTCCACAGGCAATGCAGGAATGATTGTCCCCAGTCACATCATCCCTCTTTCTGCACCCGGAATGATCAGTAAGGGGATTTCCTGGATGTTTTCCTCAAAAAGCCCTTTTTACATCCATCCCCGTCTGGACTACAAATTGCTTCAATGGTCTTTGTTGTTTTTCAGAGCCGCCAATGAAAAGCAGGTAGCCAAGGCTATTCCTTTTTTGAAAAACCTCGGCCTTCTGAGCAAATCTCTCTATCTGAATTTCCGTGAAGAACATCCTGAGGTAGCCCTTGCCCTTCAGGAAAAAGGATTGATGATGGTTTATAAGACCGATGCTGTGGAAAAAGAGGAGGTGGAATTTGCCCATTTGGCCAGAAAATATGGTCTTGAAGCTGAGATACTCAGCCCACAGGATATCCAAAAAGTAGAGCCCAACCTGGAAGTAAAGGCAAAAGGAGCTGTCTTATTTCCAGGGGATGCACATTTGAATCCAAGCGCTCTTTATAGTTTTCTAAAAACCTATTTGACCGAAAAAGGGGTGAGATTTCATACCAATACAGAGGTTTTAGGCTTCGAAAAATCAGGAACTAAGGTAACTGCTGTCTTAACGGATCAAGGAAAACTGGAAGCTGAAAAGGTGCTACTCTGCGGTGGTTCCTGGTCTGGAGAGTTGGCCAAAATGCTAAATTTCTCACTTCCCATGATGGGAGGCAAAGGCTATTCCTTTATTCAGGAAAACCAGCCTGAGATCAAGCAGGCAACCATCCTGACAGAAATGAAAGTCGCCGTAAGCCCCTATGGAAATAAAGTCCGTTTTGGAGGCACTTTAGAGATTGCAGGTACCAACCAAAAAATAAACATGAACAGGGTGAAAGGGATTTTTGAAAGCATCAACCGATACTATCCTGACTTTCAAGCCAAGTTTCCTTCAGAAAACCAAATCTGGAAAGGTCTTCGCCCTTGTTCTCCAGATGGACTTCCCTACATCGGGTTTGCTCCAGGATATTCCAACGTTCTAGTAGGCAGTGGGCATGGAATGATGGGAGTTTCTCTTGCCCCTGCTACCGGAAAAATCCTGGCAGAACTACACCTACAAAAAGACACCTCTCTCCTAATTTCAGGCTTTGAGGTAGGGAGATATGCTTGAAAAAAGGAAAACTTAAACGGGCAAGTATTTCATTTTAAAAACAACATTCATTTGCCGTCCAAAAAATTCGGCTTTTCTGATTTGGAAAAACTAATATTTTTAGAGTAAAATAAATCCAATGAAAGAAACAATAGATAAGGCTTTAGTATTACTGATTATTCGCTTAGGAGCAGGGGGAATGTTGCTAACCCACGGTATTCCAAAAATCAACCGACTGATGGCGGATGAAATAAAATTTGCTGATCCATTTGGCTTGGGACCTGAAATTTCGCTTGGGCTTGCCACATTTGCAGAAGTTATTTGTGCTATTCTGGTAATGATCGGCTTCAAGCTACGCCTAGCCACTATTCCCATAATGATCACCATGCTTACAGCCGCTTTCTATGCACATTGGGATGACCCTTTCTCAAGAAAAGAACTTCCCTTGATGTTTTTCTTGACATTTTTAGGTCTTCTTGTTTTCGGAGGGGGAAGATTTTCGCTGGATAGTCTGACCAAAAAAAATAAGTACAATTATAACTAAAGTGCCCTAGCATCAACTGCAATAAACAAAAAACCACAACCCTTTCGAGTTGTGGTTTCTTTTTGATTTCTCGTAAGATTATTTACCTCCCAAAGCGTTGGCACCAGCCACAATCTCTAGGATTTCGTTGGTAATGGCCGCCTGACGGGTTCTGTTGTACATCAACCGCAACTCCTTCAGCAACTCACCGGCATTTTCAGTAGCCTTGTCCATGGCCGTCATTCGGGCACCATGCTCGGAAGCATTGCTTTCCAAGACCGCCTTGTAGAATTGGATTTTCAAAGAAGTTGGAACCAACTCCTCAATGATATAAGCTCTTGAAGGTTCAAGGATATAATCCGATTCAGCTCCTGATGTTGTCTCTTCGTTTTCTTCCTTTGCCATAGGTAAGAACTGTTCAGTTCTCACAATCTGGGTTGCTACGTTCTTGAACTCATTGAACACCAAAACCACCTGATCAAATTCACCTGCTACAAAAGCATTCATAGCATACTCGGCAGCAGCTCTGGCAGTATCGAAATTCAAATCGGAGAAAATCTGATAGAAATCGGAAACAAGAGCAAAATCACGCTTTTTGAAAGCTTCAAAAGCTTTCTTTCCTACAGGAAGAATAGTGATTTCTTTTCCTGCAAACTGCTCGGATACGGCCTGGTTAACAGCCTTGATAATATTGGAGTTGAAAGCACCGCAAAGCCCTTTATCAGAAGTAACAGGGATAATCAAAACCTTATTGACTTCGCGCTTTTCGGCGAAAACAATATCAGCTGCTCCCTCAGATGCCGCAGAAACATTGTTCAGGATCTGAGTAAGTTTTTGAGAGTAAGGACGCATCTGAATGATCTTGTCCTGTGCTCTTCTGAGCTTGGCGGCGGACACCATTTTCATGGCTTTCGTAATCTGCTGAGTGGAGACTACTGATGTGATCCGTTGCTTTACTTCCTTAAGGTTAGCCATTTTGCTTTCTTAGTACTTGCGTATAGATACCCGGAAGGCTTTCACCTTCCGGAATTCAATTCAATTAGTTAGCGAATTTTGGAGCTAGTTCAGCTGCTGCTTTCTTCAAGATCTCACCCGCACCGTCGATATCTCCTTTCAAGATCAACTGCAAAGCCTCTGGATAAGAAGTCTCCAGCAAAGTGTAGAATTCTTTCTCGAATGCTCTTGCCTTTTCTACAGGAACGGAATCCATCAAACCTTTTGTAGAGGCATAAATAATAGCTACCTGATTGGCAACAGAAACTGGAGAGTACTGAGCTTGTTTCAGAATTTCCTGGTTTCTTCTACCTCTTTCGATGGTTCTTTTTGTAGTTGCATCTAAGTCAGATCCGAACTTCGCAAAAGCTTCCAATTCACGGAACTGAGCCTGATCCAATTTCAAGGTACCAGCTACTTTCTTCATGGATTTGATCTGCGCATTACCACCTACACGGGAAACGGAGATACCCACGTTGATCGCTGGACGGATACCAGAGTTAAACAAGTTTGTTTCCAAGAAGATCTGACCGTCAGTAATGGAGATTACGTTAGTCGGAATATAAGCAGAAACGTCACCAGCCTGAGTTTCGATAATTGGAAGTGCAGTCAAAGAACCTCCACCTTTCACCAAAGGACGGATAGACTCAGGAAGGTCATTCATCTGCTGCGCAATTGCATCAGACTTATTGATCTTCGCAGCTCTTTCCAACAATCTTGAGTGAAGGTAGAACACGTCACCAGGATAAGCTTCACGTCCCGGAGGTCTTCTTAGCAATAGGGAAACTTCACGATAAGCAACAGCTTGCTTAGAAAGATCATCATAAACCACCAAAGCAGGACGTCCGGTGTCACGGAAGAATTCTCCGATAGCTGCACCGGTAAACGGAGCAAAGAACTGCATTGGAGCTGGATCAGAAGCAGCTGCAGAAACTACTACTGTATAAGGAAGGGCTCCGCCTTTTTCCAAAGCTGCTACCACACCGGCAACAGTGGAAGCCTTCTGCCCTACAGCAACGTAGATACAGAATACTGGCTCGCCTTTGTCATAAAATTCTTTCTGGTTGAGGATGGTATCGATTACTACCGCAGTCTTACCTGTCTGACGGTCACCGATTACCAATTCCCGCTGGCCTCTACCAATTGGAATCATTGCATCAATTGATTTGATACCAGTTTGAAGAGGTTCAGTTACAGGCTGTCTGTAGATTACACCAGGTGCTTTACGCTCCAAAGGCATTTCGTACAAGTCGCCGGAGATAGGACCTTTTCCGTCGATTGGGTTACCCAAGGTATCCACTACGCGGCCCAACATTCCTTCACCAACCTGAATGGAAGCAATCTTTTTTGTTCTTTTTACTGTATCTCCTTCCTTGATTTCTTTGGAATCACCAAAGAGTACAGCACCTACATTATCTTCCTCAAGGTTCAGTACCATTGCTTTCAGACCATTGTCGAATTCCAGCAATTCCCCGGCCTGAGCCTTAGAAAGTCCAAAGATACGAGCTACACCGTCCCCCACTTGGAGAACCGTTCCAACTTCTTCAAGTTCGGCCTCTGTTCTGGCTCCTGAGAGTTGCTCTCTTAAGATCGCCGAAACCTCATCTGGTCTTACTTCTGCCATGATAGAATTTATTAATGCTTTTTGATTAGATTTTACTTTCGTAGTGATTTTGGCTAAACTGGTTTTTCAAGATTCTCAGTTTACCACTTAGAGACTCGTCCAACTGACGGTCATTTACTTTGAGAACATATCCACCGATCAATTCTGGGCTGATTTTCTCCACCAATTGAACAGTCTTACGTCCCGAAATCTGCTTAACTACCTCAACAAATTCATTTCTCAACTTCTCATCAATCGGGAAGGTAGTAGTCAATTCGGCTACCTGAATGGATTTGTGTTGGTTATATTGATTGACAAATTCTTTGGCAACATCCAAAAGAATTTCCTCTCTGTTTTTACGGGATACGATGTCCAAAAAGCCCAAAGTGATTTCCTGAGCAGATGACTGCATCAAGGCTTTCAACACAGCAAGCTTTTTGTCGGACTTTACCACTGGATTTTTGAGCAAAAGCTCCAATTCCCGATTTTCTGAACCTATCTTAGAAAGCTTCTGAAAATCGGCGAATACCTCCTCCAACTTTCCCATATCGATGGAAAGCTCTAGAATAGATTTGGCATACCGGGATGCTACTCTATGGTTTGACATGGGAGGTTTATCAGTTTAACTTAAGGTCCTTCACAAATTCATCAACCAGCTCTTTCTGAGCCTTATCGTCTGACAAATTCTTTCTAAGCAATTTTTCAGCTACTTCAAGAGTCAGAACAGCAACTTGGGTTTTTACTTCGGCCAAAGCAGCTTTCTTCTCAGTCTCGATCACTGCCTTTGCATTCTCGATCAACTGGGCTCCTTGTTTTCCAGCTTCTTCCTTGGCTTCCTCGATCATTTTGTTGGATGCTTCCTGAGCTTTAGCCAAAATAGCATCTCTTTCCAATCTTGCTTCAGCCAAAAGCTTTTCATTTTCAGCCTTCAAATTAGCCATTTCGTTTCTGGCTAATTCAGCAGATTTCAATGCGTTTTCGATGCTTGACTCTCTTTCTTCCAAAGCTGCGAGCATTGGCTTCCAAGCAAACTTAACCAGGATAAACAACAAGGCCAAGAAGCCAAATAATTGCCAGAAAATCAGGCCGGAACTAGGTGAAATCAGATCCATGATGTATTGTGTATAATTTCGGTTTTGTTCAATAAAGGAGGGATTGGCCTAGCGCCAATCCCTGTTCTTTTGTTCTTAGAAAGCGATACCGCCTGCGTTCAAAGCAATAAGTAGACAAACTACTACTGCAAACAGGGAAACCACCTCGATCAAAGCTGCGATGATCAGCATAGCTGTTTGAACCTTACCAGCAGCCTCAGGCTGACGAGCAATAGATTCCATAGCCTGGCCACCGATACGACCGATACCAAGTCCTGCGCCAATCGCAACAATTCCTGCACCGATACCAGCACCCATAAGAGCCAATCCAGCAGTCAACAAGATAGAAGTTAACATAAACGTTAGATTTATAAATTGAACAAAGAAATTTCTAATTAATGATGATCGTCATGCGCATGCTCAGCTACTGCTCCCCCAATATACATTGCTGTAAATAGGGTAAATACATAAGCCTGAATGGTCGCAACAAGCAATTCAATCATATTGATAAAGGTAACCATAAGGGTACTCACTACCCCAATCGCATAGGATTCGAAAATGAACACCAATGCAATGAATGCCAAAATCACAATGTGACCTGCCGTGATCGCTACAAAGAGACGGACCATCAAGGCAAAAGGCTTAGTAAATAGACCAATGAATTCTACTACGACAATAATCGGAAGTAGAGGCGCAGGAACTCCAGGAGTTGCAAAGACGTGCTTCCAATAATCTTTATTACCATTGATATTAACCAAGATGAAGGTTAGAATAGCAAGGGTGAAGGTAACTGCAATGTTTCCAGTCAAGTTGGCAGCACCAGGCATCAAGCCCAAAAGGTTACCAATCCAAATAAAGAAAAACAATGACAGCAAATAAGGAACAAACTTCTTGTATTTGGGACCAATTGCCTTTTCTGCAATTTCATCACGAACGAAAATCACAATCGGCTCCACGATAGAAGCGGCACCTTTAGGCGCAACAGCTCCGTGTTTTTTATAGTGACGAGCAGCGGATAGAGCCACATAAGCAACCAAAAGAATCACAATGAACATCATTGCAACGTTCTTGGTGATGGAAAAATCATAGATAGAACCACCGTCTACTCTTCCCAAATGCTCATGACTATCAATATAGATTCCGTTATGGGCATTTTCTTCACCAAATAGATGAGTTTCATGATTCTGGAAATCGGAAGACATGTAAAACTCCAATCCTCTATCCGATGCATAGGTAATTACCGGCAAAGGAAGAGTGACATGAGTATGTCCAATATTGAAAAAATGCCATTCATGGGAATCTTTCACGTGGTGCATGATAAATTCCGTCGGACTTTCATTACTTTCTTCAGTCTCAGATCCAGCCGCGAATACCGCGCTAGAAACACTCAGCAAAAGTGCTGAAATTAAAAGACTTAGGGCCAGAAATTTGCGCGTCATCAACTCGTTTTTTTGAGGGCTACTTCGAAATCGGGCGCAAGTTAGACATAAAGGAGTATATATCAAAAACCATATAGATCAAAAAAATGATAAAGAAATCAGCTATAAACAAAATAATATTTTCCATACCCCCTAATACAAGCACTGTAATGAAAGCTAATGAGGCCAAAATTCTAACAATCATACCTAAAAGCTTGACTTGCAGGAAATTTTCTGGAGATTTCTTATAGAGCCACAAAGTGACAAAACCTACCCCATAAGACATGATTGCGAGGAAACTAAGTATGGCCCAGATCTTTTCATGAACGGTCTGAGGCAAAAGATTCTGAAGTCCGTAAACCAACAGCACAATCACTCCGGTAAGCAGCAGAAATTTAAAATGGAAATTTTTGGTCAGCTTCATAGTCAGGAAATTGACTGCAAAATTACCTTAATTTTTGAAAAGGGCCTATTCATCCTCCTGCATGGATTTCCAGAGTTGATAAAAAGCCAGAACAATGGACAAAAAACAAAACAATAAGAGCCACAAGGGGAACTTCATCTCACTCTTCTGCTGTATCCACCAACCCAAAAATGTCCCCGCTCCTATCACAGCAAACAATTGAAAAGACAAGCCCAGGTATTTGACAAACGCTGGAGGACCGGATTTTTGTTGTTTCCTCTCGGGAATTTTCTCGCTCATCGGAAAGTGGAAGTTTTCTTAAAATTACCAAAATACGAGGGAGAATTCCCCGGAAATTCAATTTTGAAAATAATACATCCTATTATTCGTTCGCTAAGTACACCAAATCCCCTATTTTGGTATTGAAATTGGGCAAATCCACTCATGAGCAAATTTTCAAGACTTTCGCTGGTCATCTTATTTTTAGCAGGAGCCTGTTCCTCTGAACGCAACACCTTCACAAACCGGGCATTTCACAACCTCACCTCCCACTACAATGCTTATTATTTGGCGGATGTCAAAATCAAGGAGGTAGAAGCTGAAGTCAAAAAGAATTTCAAGGAGGACTACACACAAATACTTCCCGTCTTCATTCCATATGACTCCTCGACCATTCAGGCCAATTCGGAAAAGCTACAATCTGCCCGAGAATTAGCATCTAAAGCCATAGAATGGCACCGAATTTCGAAATGGGTAGATGACAGCTATTTTCTATTAGGAAAAATCGATTACCTGCAATCCCATTTCGACGATGCCCAGAACACCTTTAAATATGTTAATGTCAACAGCAAGGACAAGGAACTCAGGCATCAGGCTTTAGTAAGCCTTTTGAAACTATATGTGGATTTGGGCGAATTCGAAAAAGCCAACTTTACCATCGATTACTTATCCAAGGAAAGCGGGATCAGCGATGAGAACCGATATGAACTGTATAGAACCTTGGCCTATTACTATGAAAACAGAGCGGACCGCAGCGGAGTCATAGGCGCATTGGACAAGGCAATAGAATACAGTAAAGATGCCAAAGAAGCCTCTCGAATCAATTTTATCTTGGCCCAAAGATATCAAAGAGAAGGACTGGATGCTTTGGCATATGATTTTTACAAAAAAGCTCAAGAGGGAAACCCTCCCTATGAACGCAGCTTTTATGCCCAGTTATATGCCCAGCAAGTGGCAGAGCTCAACGCTTCAAAAGACCTGAGAAAGGTTCGAAACTATTACGAAGACCTTTACAAGGATCCTAAAAACAAGGACCTAAAAGATGTAGTCGTATACGAAAGGGCCCTGTTCGAAGAAAAACAGGGGGACCTTCCGCTTACCTTGGATCTCCTTCATCAGGCAGCCAAAGAGCCCGGCAGTAATCCAAGACTTAAAGGCTACATCTACCAAAAACTCGCACAAATCAACCTGAATGAATTTCAGGACTACCGGGCTACCAAATATTACCTCGACAGTGCCTTGACCTTTATAAAGGAAGATGATCCGGTAGCTCTAGAGATTGCTGATCAAAAAACCACATTGGACCAGTTTGTTTTTCATTTTGAGCGAATCCAGGCCAATGACAGCCTGCTCAGACTAAGTAAATTATCAAAAGAGGAGCAGGAATTGGTAGCGATGAATTTTATCGAGGCTGAGGAGGAAAGGTTACTTGAAGAAGCCCGGGCCAAAGAAAAACCAAAAAGCAGCAGTATTTTCGACAACCTCCTAGCATTTTCAGACAGGGGAAGCGGTTCTTCCTTTTATTTTGACAACGCGATGGCCATGCAGCAAGGCTCGATTGATTTTTACCGCACCTGGGGCAACAGACCTCTTCAGGACAATTGGAGAAGAAGTGCCGTTCTTTTCCAAAACCAAACCCTAACTCCTGAAGAAACAGAGTCTGATTCCACCGCTTTGGAAGAAGAAAACAATCCTTTGAATCAGTTGCCGAGTCTGGAAAGCCTATTGGCAAATATCCCAAGATCTCCGGAGGCCCTAAACGGCATCAACCTGGAACTGGAAGAATCTTATTTTGAGTTGGGCAAGCTGCTGTACTTTGAGCTGAAAGAAACAGAGCAAAGCATAGATAACCTTGAGACTTTGGTACGGGAGTATCCAAACAGCAACAAAAAACCAGAAGCCTATTATCTACTTTATCTGGGGCAAAAAGAGTTGAATGGGAATTTTCAACAATATGTGGGAAGATTAAACAGTGAATTCCCGGAGTCGAGGTATACATTCTCAGTCAATAACCCTGACGCCGCCTCCGGAAACCTGGCCTATTTGGAGTCCTCCAAAAATTATGAAAAAGCATACAATGACTATTATGGAGGTAATTATACTGCTGCAAGACAGCTAATCAAGACTACATTGGAACAATTCCCCCTGACCCGCAATACAGAACGATTGTTGTTGCTGGATATCATGATCACGGGAAAAACGGAAGCCAAAACCAAGTACAGGGAAAGACTGGAGACCTATATTGAAAATTCAAAAGATGAGGCCTTGGTGGAATTGGCAAGGAATATGCTGATGCCCCTGTTGTCTCAGGAAGAATTGGCAAACCTGAATCCGCAACAATCTCCAGCAACTGATTCAACAGCGGTCCAGAAACCAATTACGGATTCGACTGCAGTCAGAGTGCCTTTAATAGACTCTCCATTCAAATTGGATGAAAGTCAGACTCATATTGTTGTTTTGCATATGACTCCGGACCAGTCCGCAGCCGCACAGGGATTAGTAGGGGCATTGGAAAGTTTCCACACCAGGAATTTCTCCAATGCTAGACTTAGGACAGGAAACATGAACATGAACAGGGAGACGGCAATCTTCATAATCAGTCCATTTAACAATGCCGAAAAGGCCAGAGAATATTATAATAAGTTTATGGAAGAGTTCGAGTCCGATAGCCTTCCGGAAGAAGTGAAAAAGAATGCATTCTTTATCTCTATAGAAAACTTCCAGGTACTAAACCGAACCAAAAACATTGAAGAATACAGAGCCTTCTTTGAGGCTAATTTGAAAACGAATGAGTAAAGCAACAAAAACCGAAACCGCAACCTGGGCACGAAAAACCATTAAATATCTTTGGATTCTGTTTGGAGCTGGAGTCTTCGGATTCATCCTTTTCGTGTGGATGGTCAGTGTCAATTTTCTAGGGCTCTTTGGTCCACTGCCTGACTTTGAAGCACTGGAGAATCCAGAAAGTGAAGTAGCCTCCGAGCTGTATTCAGCGGATGGAGTATTGCTGGGCACTTATTACCGGGAAAACAGAAGCCCGGTCAATTACAATGAGCTTTCACCCAATTTGGTCAATGCTCTAATTTCTACCGAGGATGTGAGATTTGAAAATCACTCAGGTATTGACATGACCGCCATGATCCGGGTTTTTGTGAAATCCATCCTCTTGGGACAAAGTGCCGGTGGGGGATCCACTCTCAGTCAGCAAACTGCAAAAAATCTTTTCAAGACGAGGACTGATGCAAACCAAGGATATCTCAGTTCGGTTCCGGGCTTGAGAATGCTGATCATCAAAACTAAAGAATGGATTGTAGCCACCCAGCTTGAAAGAGCTTATACCAAGAATGAAATTCTCACGCTATATCTGAATACCTCCGAGTTTGGCTCCAATGCTTACGGGATCAAAACTGCAGCGGAGACATTCTTCAACAAGAAGCCTTCGGAGCTTAATGTCCAAGAAGCAGCTGTTTTGGTAGGTCTTTTTAAGGCTCCTACTTATTATAGCCCTGTTTACAATCCTGAGAACTCACTAAGAAGAAGGAACACTGTCCTGAATCAAATGGTGAAGAATGATCAGCTGACCAAGGCGGAATACGACTCCATATCCCAATTACCTATAGAACTTGACTACAATGTAGCGAACCACAACAAGGGACTCGCTACTTATTTCCGGGAAGTGATCAAAGCTGATCTTCTAAGATGGACAAAGGAAAATATCAAGTCAGATGGCAGTACCTATGACCTTTTCGGTGACGGTTTGAAAATCTACACCACCATTGACAGTAGAATGCAGCGCTACGCTGAAGAAGCTGTGTCGGAGCACATGTCCGAGCTCCAAAAGAAATTCTACAGGGAAATGGGGAATCGGGACCCTTGGATTGACAGTGAAAACCGGGTCATCCCCAATTTCATAGAAGATGCAGTAAAAAGAACAGAAGCCTATAGGCTCCTGAAGCTCCAATACAAAGACGATGTCGATTCCATCAACATCAAACTCAATGAAAAGAAAAGGATGAAGGTCTTTTCATGGGAAAAAGGAGAAATCGATACCTTAATGAGTACTATGGATTCTCTGAGGTATTACAAAAAATTCCTTCAAACAGGATTTATGAGTATGGATCCTCACACGGGGCATATCAAAGCTTGGGTTGGGGGAATTGACCACAAGTATTTCAAATTCGATCACGTCAAACAGGGAAAGAGACAGCCTGGATCTACCTTCAAACCATTTGTCTACGCCGCTGCCATAGAAAACGGCTATAGCCCTTGCTATTCTGTGATCGATCAGCCGGTGGAAGTTTACATACCGGGGCAACCAGCTTGGAGTCCTTCCAACGCTGACGGCAAATTTTCCTATGAGAAAATGACCATCCGAAAGGCGATGGCTCAGTCCGTGAACTCAGTCACGGCCTACATGATGAAAAAACTCAGCCCAAAAATCGTGGTTGAAACTGCCAAACGACTGGGAGTCACCAGTGACCTTGAAGAAGTTCCTGCTTTGGCTCTTGGGGTTAATGACGTTTCCGTTTTCGAGATGGTGGGAGCTTTTGGGACTTTTGTCAACAAAGGAGAATATACCACTCCATTTTATATTGATAGAATTGAGGATAAAAATGGCAATGTGATCCAGCAGTTTACTCCTAAAAAACGCCCTGCAATGAGCGAGGAGCATGCTTACTTGATGACCTATATGCTCCGAGGAGGATTTGAAGAAGAATCAGGAACCAGCCAAGGAGTCCTTTGGTCTCTCCGAGAAGGAAACGAACTAGGAGGTAAAACCGGCACTACCCAAAATGCTTCAGACGGATGGTATATGGGTATCAGTAAGGATTTAGTCTCTGGAGCCTGGACCGGTGGAGACGACAGAGCGATTCACTTCAGAAGTTGGATTGATGGTCAAGGCGGTAGAACCGCAAGGCCTATCTGGGTAAAATACATGGAAAAGGTTTATGCAGACGAAAGCTTGGGCTATACCAAGGGACCTTTCCCAAGACCTGAGCGACCGCTAAGCATTGAAATAGATTGTGATGTCTATGAGAAAGAGAGCCAGCGAATGGTCGAGTTTGACTATGATGCCAAGAAAAACGACTTCTAAAGTATCCTTCTCAAAATAATTGAAAACAGCCTGAATCCCGGGCTGTTTTTTTAATTTTAGGCCAATGCAATCTTCATCATTTCTTCCGGAAGAACACAACAACCTACCCGACCACCCAGGGGTATACAGGTATTTCAATGAAGCCAATGAACTCATCTATGTGGGGAAAGCCAAAAGTCTGAAAAAGAGGGTAAGTAGCTATTTCAATAAAAATACCGGTGTCAATCTCAAAACCAGAAGAATGGTGAAAGAGATCAGGCGCATCGAAATTACCCTGGTAGATTCCGAGTTTGATGCATTGCTTCTGGAAAACAATCTCATCAAAAAATCCCAGCCCAAGTACAACATCCTGTTAAGGGATGACAAAACTTACCCATATCTACTAATCCCGAAGGAAAACTTCCCAAGAATTTTTCCAACTCGTAAAATGATCCCAAAACGGGGAACGTATTTCGGACCCTTTGCAAGTGTCAAGGCCATGAACAATGTTCTGGAACTTATTCGGGAATTGTTTACTATCAGAACCTGTAAACTGGATCTTTCTCCATATAAAATCGCAGAGGGCAAATACAAAGTTTGTCTGGAGTATCATATAGGAAATTGCCAAGGTCCATGCGTAGGCAAACAGTCTGAGAAGAATTATCTGGAGGATTTGGAACACGCAAAACATGTTTTAAAAGGGAATCTGGGTATTGCCAAGTCCTATTTCAAACAACAGATGCAATCATTCGCGGAAAATCTGGAATTTGAAAAGGCACACAGGATGAAAGAAAAACTGGAGCTTTTGGAAAAGTACCAGGCCAAATCTCTAATTGCCAACCCCAACATTACAAACCTGGACATTTGCAGTATAGTTTCTGAGGAGAAATATGCATTTGTCAACTACATGAGAGTTAAAAACGGGGCCTTGATTGTTTCCAAAAACGTTGAATTAAAAAAGAAACTGGATGAGGACAATGAAGAGGTTTTATTGACTGCTTTAATCCGTCTTCAGGATCAATTCCAAAGCGATGCGGCAGAAGTTTTGGTCAACATCGAAATCAGTAATCCTATTGAAGGACTCAATTTGGTAACTCCAAAAATCGGGGACAAAAAGAAACTACTGGAGCTTTCAGTGAAAAATGCCCTATTCTTCAAAAAAGAAAAAGCGCTTTTGCAGGGACTGAACCAAGACAAAAAAGACAGAGTAATCCGTCAGTTACAACAAGACCTCAATCTACCGGAAATCCCAGATCACATAGAATGCTTTGACAACTCAAACATCCAAGGAACAAGCCCCGTTGCCAGTATGGTTTGTTTCCTTAACGGAAAGCCAGCAGTGAAAGAATACCGCCATTTTCACATCAAAACTGTCGAGGGGCCCAATGACTTCGCCAGTATGAAGGAGATCGTGACCCGAAGATACAAGCGGCTCTTGGAGGAAGAAAAGCCCCTTCCCAAGTTGATTGTGATCGATGGAGGAAAGGGACAGCTATCTTCTGCGGTAGAAGCATTAAAAGAACTGGGGATTTATGGGAAAATGCCCATCATAGGCATCGCGAAGAGGCTGGAAGAAATCTATTTTCCGGGAGACTCCTATCCAATACATATTGATAAAAAATCTGAAAGCCTTCGCTTACTGCAACGAATCCGAGACGAAGCACATCGCTTTGCAATCACCTTTCATAGAAAAGTTCGTAGCAAAAATGCCTTTGGAACAGAGCTTACGGAAATTGCTGGAATTGGAGAAAACACCGCAAATAAACTTCTGAGCCACTTCAAATCCGTTAAAAAAATAAGTAAAGCGACAGAAGATGAAATTGCAAAGGTCATTGGCAGAAGTAAGGCAAAAAGCCTTATGGAATGGAAAGAAAAAAATAAAGGGGCTTAAATAAGCCCCTTTATTTTTACCACTCCCATAAGGAATTTTCAAATTCTAATAACTTGTATTCGAAAGCTAAGGCATCCAAATAAGCCTGCATATCCGGATTAGGGTGGTCTGGTTTGACCATATCTGCAATCAAAGCTTCATCCAAATTGGTAAACTTCCGTACCACCGACCTGAAAATTCTAGCATCAAAAGCCTGCTCATAAGTCAAGTCTTTCGAAATATTTCTAACATTGATCCAACGAGCCTCAGGATGATCCTTAAAATAATTATAGAAATCCTTGTACCTGATGTAGGCAATCGTCTTTTGCCCAGCATTAGAGTTGGTTTCAGATGGCATTACCAAATGAATGTATTTGATATCAAATACGATATCTGAGTGATGCTTGTCAAAAACAAAGTCCTCTTTAAAGTCCAAGTAATACAACTGTTTGACAAAAATACTGTCACCTGTTGCATTCAACCAGAAATTCTCCTGGAATTCTGAAATAGAAAGAGGTTGTGTGAATTCCTCATCATAAAATACCTCCAGAGCATTTTCCTCAACAACGGCTTTGTAGAGGTAACTGATGATTCCATTGGTTCTGGCATCACCGGATCCATACAAAGGGTTATTGTATTTTTCTCTGAGGTCGATTCTTCTCCATACACCGATCTGGTACATCTTGTCATCTTCCCGTATTTTTTTGATCGAAAACACCGTATCCATCTGGAACTGCCGATCACCATATCCTGAAGGACTAACACTAGTGGCAGCCACTTGAGCTTCACTCGAAAACGGCAAAAATGCAATGATGCCGAGAGCGGATAAGATCAGTTTTTGAAGAAAATTTTTCATAATTATATTTTCTGGATCCAAACCGAAGAATTACTTCACTCCAATTCGGATGATTTGATTCAAAGTAGAAGGAATTTTGTTTCCTCTAAAGTTGGTTCTGGTCACCTGATTCACCACAACAACGATATCATCACCTTGTCTAGCACTTTCAAGCAATTGACGCATTGCAAGGTTATTTCCGTTAGTGATTTGGATAGTTTGTCTTGGAACATCGTTCCTCAACAATCTTACCTCTCCACCAGTAACCTCAAAGTTGGCATCTCTAGCCATAGTTCTACCGAAAGTCGGCTCAGGAATTGCCTGAATCTTCAATCCGGTCAAAGACCCTATAGCTTGTGCCTGACTTAAGTCAACTGGAGATCCATTGGACATCGCAGGGACGATAGATGGGGCAGGGACTGGCTTAATGTCATAAACCACCTCACCAATTCTATTTCCTCCACTGCTGACTCCAATATTTACTTTTCCGGAAGCACCCGGGATGATTGTAACCTGGCCAGGTTTCTGTCCTTTGATGGATTGTCCATTGCTCACTGAAAAATCAGGAGCATAGGTATTACCCAAAGCAGGCACCTCGATCAACAAATCATTGGCACAATCAGCATACAATTGCTGAACAACCTCTGAGGAAACCTTGATGACCGGCTGAGCAACGAAGTACTCGTATTCTACAGGAAGAACTTTATCTTCTCCCCCGACATTAGTAATGATCTCCCCCTTAAGAACTCTTCTGGCTAATCCACGATCGTCATACTCTGATGCTGGAGTAGCAGTAAATTCGATTCTACCGAATCCTTTTTCATCAACTGTTACAGATCCCCCTTCCAGATTCATGGTAGGAACTGCGGAAGAAGAACTTGAGGCAATAAACATAGTACCTTCAAACTTGGTACCCGCTGCTACCACATTGGAAACCGCTGAAATCTTAGCCTCAGTGATATCTGCTTTGAAATAAAAGGAACCAATAGTATTGGCCACTGAAGTCAAAGCTTCACTCTCTATGTTCAAAACTTCATTCTGATATCTGGAAATCAGAGCCATTACTGCCCCAACTGGAGACTTTACGAAGTTCAAAGCCACAAAATCCTTATTTCTAGCTTCCATATCATTAGCAAACAACTCAATATCCTTGGCATCTTTTGCTATTTCCTCAAAGCTAACGTTGGTAATTCCAACCTTACTCAAAATCTCCTGAACTTTTACGGGGTAAGCATTCAGCATTTGCTTCATTTCTTCACCCTTGCCATTATTGGCGAACATATTTCCAGGAACTTCTGTGTTTTTCAAACTTGCGTTGACAAACTGCCCTTCCTCATTTCTCGCATTGGACTGCTGGATCAAGGCTTGCTTCAGCTCTTCAAGATAAGTGTAGATCTCAGAAGTCGCTGTCCTAATTTCCTTCGCCGCTGCAACCTTGGGAACATCCTTTTCATTGTTTCCCTGCTGCTCCACGGTATATTCTATACTTTCTACTGTGGACTCATTCTTATTGATATAATTTCGGGAAGTTCTCTCTAACCCATCATTGATCAATACAAATTTCTGGAGGATCTGGTTACTTACCTGTAATGCCAGCAAAGCTGTCAGTACTAGGTACATCATCCCGATCATCCGCTGTCTAGGTGTCTCTTTTGCTCCTGCCATTTTTTAGTAGCTAATGGTTTTTAATGATTGAAGAGAAATTAACCTTTCATAGCGGAGAGCATTCCACCATAAATCTTATTGAGTGAACTTACGTTTTGATTAAGCTTGGCAAGCTCATTTTTGAATGCTTCTGTTTCTTTACCGGCTTCACTGAGACCTTCCATTGCCGAAGTCATGTTAGAATAGAATTTATTAAGGGTCTTCACATGACTGTTCGCATCCTGCAATTCCATTTCATATACTGCATTCAAAGCGGAAAGATTCTTGGTCACTGCCAATACCTGGGTATGATACTCTTTAGCATCTTGAGAAGCTGTGGACATTTCAGTCAAGGCCGCAGCAGTTTTGCCATAGGAGGCGTTCATATCCACAAGGGTTTTTGCAGCAGTTTTTACATTAGTAGCATATTCGTTGGTAGCTACCGCCGCATCTGCAAGATTCCCCATTTTTTCGGCTGAACTGGCTAGGTTTTGCATACCCTTGCCCAGACTCTCGATCAATTCTGGACCAACTTTGGCATTGGCCAACATATCGTCAAGTTTTTGCGAAACACTTTCGCCTGAAGCCGCTTTTGGAGCTCTTTTGGCTGGGGCAGCTTCATCTGCCAACTCAGGATAAACCTTTGTCCAATCGACTTCATGTGGCTTTGGCTCAAAAGAAGAAAGAAAAAAGATCAAGGCTTCTGTACTTAGTCCGACACCAATCATCAAACTGGCTCCTTGCCAATCGAGGATTTTAAACATCGCTCCAAGAATTACGACTGCCGCACCGATGCCATAGATTTTTGGCATCACATTAAAATAAAATTTTTCAGAAAATGATTTGTTTCTAGCCATGTGTCAAAATAAAATTAAGGTTAGGGTTTTTTATGGTTTGTATATTTTATCTTCTTCTTCGTTTGGAAGCAGCGACATCCATTGATCCTGATCTACCAATAAATGTCATTACGGTTCTAAAACCAATGTGTGCCTGAGCCACATCTTGATACTCATAGGTTCTGGTGGAGGTCTCTAAGTAATGAGCGATATCTTTCCAGCTACCTCCTCTTACAACTTTTCTAGGCTCTGATTCCACATTATATACTGGATCCAAATCCCAAGTCAAGGATCTGGAAGTAGTAGAATAGGCATCCATCACCCACTCGGCAACATTACCTGACATATTATGCAAACCGAATCCATTTGGAAAAAACACATCGACTGGAGCAGTGTAAGCAAATCCATCATCAATGTAGTTTCCTCTACCAGGTTTGAAGTTTGCCATCAGACAACCTCTCTTGTTTTTTAGATACGGACCTCCCCAAGGGTATTTGGCCACATCCTTACCTCCTTTTGCTGCATATTCCCATTCTGCTTCAGTTGGAAGTCGGAAGCTTGGAGCATCAAATTCGGCATCATCGTTGGCATTTTGGTAATATGTTCTCCATTCAGCATATTTCTTTGCCTGTTCCCAACTTACTCCTACAACAGGATAATTGTCAAAAGCTGGATGATCAAAATAAAACTCCATCAATGGATCACCGTAATGGAAAGTAAAACTGCTGGTCCAAACGGTTGTGTCCGGTCTCAATTCATCATAATTCAATTGAGGAGGATCCTTCAAAGTGGTTGGGGTTGAGTTTGCATACTCGCCGCTTTTCACTGACTCTAAAAATTGTCTGTATTTATTATTGGACACCTCATACTTATCCATAAAAAATTCAGAAATAGTGATCTGCTTGTTCATAGAGGATTGGGTAAAAGCAATGTCCTCATCGGACTGTCCCATCCAGAATGTACCGGCCTTTACAGGAACCATCTCAATCGGGAGATTTTGCTGCCATGCAACCCGCTTGGGAACCCCTGTTACTTCCCCTCTACGATTTAACTTTTCGCTGGCTGAACCCTTCTTATTTAAAAGTCCACATCCTTGTAGAAATGTCACTAAAACCAACCCTAATAAAATTGGTGTAAAGCGAAAATTAAATTTATTATACATAAATCACATTTTTTATATCATCAAATAAATGGCCAGTTAAAAAACTACGCTAAGCTCGAAATTTAGCTGAATTTTAAGGAATTATGCAAATAACCTGCCAATTTTAAAATCACTTTTTTCTATAATTATTTATTGCCAATTGACCTTTTAGACAAATTAATTGTATTCTCAAAACCGGAATCTTGGAGTTCTTTGGATCACTCTTTCAACCATTTTTTTTGCCGTGATTAATTTATATCTCATCATCAATTCATGGCTGGTCGGAGACTTTGCATCTAATCCACTAACTACCAAATCAAAAGCATATCCCAAGGTCAGGGAGTTATCCTTTAATAAGGAATATCCTAACAGTAACGAAACCGACTCTTCACCGCGAAAAGCAAGCCCCCCACTAATTCTATTTTGATGGGAAACCATAACGCTAACATCATAGGAAAAATTATTAAATGAAACGGTTTTTAGGAGGAAGCTAGGCTCAATTGTCAGTTGTCCAATTGGACGTAATCTATAACCAAAAAGCAAATAGGAGTGGTTTTTCAGCTGATTTCCATATTCCCCCTCTCCAAAATCAAAATCAGGTTCATTTACATGCCTGCTACTTAAGCCTACATAAAAGTCCCCTCGATCAGCCAAAATACCAAAACCAAAGTTCAAATTCATGGAATTCTCCCTTCCGGTGGTAGGTAGATTAGGTTCAGGATTGACCACCACGAGTTCTCCATAGTTTATTGATGAGGAAAACATACCTGCATATGCACCTACACTAAAAGTAGTTCTCTTTAGTTTTTTGTGGAAAGCACCCTGAAGGTTGACTTCCAGGTTACTCGAGGGGCCAATCTGATCATTGACAACAGTGAGGCCATACCCCGTATTTTTCCCTTCCAATCTACCCTGTGCAGTTAATAATTGGGTAGTAGGAGCCCCCCCGGATCCTGTTGAAGTAGTATATCCAGCCCATTGGCTACGATGCAATGCAGAAAACCGCAAGCCTACGTCTTTCCCAGCAAATGCTGGATTATAGTACATGCCATTATACATATACTGGGTAAACTGGGCATCCTGTTGGGCTTTTACCTCCCTTCCGATAAAAAAGAAAAGAAAGGATAGGCCCCCAAAAAAGTACTTCCAACGAAAGCTTTGAATCATTTTATTGTGGTTTAGCCAGATTTATAACTATTGTAAGAATTTAAACTGAAAAACCACAGGTTTTGATTCTAAGAATTACAAATTATTGGCCTTTTTGATATAAAGTTCCAAAGCTCCAGTCATACTTGGTGCATTCGGAAGCGGAGCTTCAATATCCAAAATCAATCCCATTTCCCTGACTGCCTGGGCAGTGGTGGGGCCAAAAGCTGCAATCCTAGTATTACCCTGCTCAAAATCAGGGAAATTTTGTTTCAGGGACTTTATCCCAGAAGGACTATAGAAAGCAAGGATATCATATTTAACATCTGCCAAGTCAGATAGATCTGCCGCAACGGTATGGTAAATAATAGCTTCTGTAAATGCAATCCCGTTTTTATTCATGTAATCAGGAATATCATCCTTTCTGATATCGGAACAAGGGAACAAATATTTCTCGGACTTATGCTTTTTGAAATAATCAAACAAATCCTCAGCAGTTTTTTGCCCTACGAAAAGCTTTCTCTTCCGAATAACAATGTATTTCTGAAGGTAATGGGCCGTTTGGTCTGAAATACAGAAGTATTTCATATCGGCTGGCATCTCAATCTTAAACTCCTTACAGATCGCAAAAAAATGATCAATCGCATTCCGACTTGTAAAAATAATTGCGGTATGCTTTAATATGTCAATTTTTTGCTTTCTAAATTCCTTGGGTGGTACAGGCTCCACCTTTATAAATTGTCTAAAATCGATCTTGAGATTGTATTTTTCTGCAAGCTGAAAATATGGGGAATTTACATCACTTGGCTTCGGTTGGGAGACAAGAATACTTTTGACTGGCTTAAACCTATCCTTGATAGCTGCACTCATGCTTGTTCAATCCTTTTAAAGTTTGACTTATTGACCTAATTCCATGATCCATTTCGATAGAATCAAAAAAGGCACTAATTCGGCGATGCAAAGGTAAGTAAATAAATGGTATTTCTTAAAGCTAAGCCTATTCATCATTATTAACATTAAGGCAGCAACCCCAAAAAGATATACCCAGAATAAGCTTAAAAAAGAAACTTCAAGCACCCTACGCATCCCCTGAAAATCATTAACCAGATAAAAGGCCAAAACCAAGATCAAAACTCCTCCGCCTAACGCTATCAGTCTCAGCAAGTAGAAAAAATGTGCAAATTCCAGCTTGGCCAAGTCAAATAAATAAGCAATAACCCGAATCCCAATAAACTTAAACACAGTCAACAACAACAAGCCTAAAGAGCCAATCCCCCAGAGCAACATTAAACCTGAAAAATCCAGCCCAATCAAAGCTGAAAGCTCCTCTTCATGAAAAATCGCCAACCCTACTGTAAATGCCAAGGCAAGAATCATATTGACCAGCAAGACAAATAGTAGGACATCCAGAGAAAAGAATTTCTGCAAACTCCCGGTCTCTGAAAAATCTTCCGCATTCAGAATATTCTGAGGTTTTGCCATCACCTCAAAAAGGTACGGGTGGGCAAGTTTGTAAAGTGCCAAAATCAATAAAATCACCAATATTGCAACCACAAAAAAGTCGCGAAGATTTTGGGGCAAAACATCTCTGACCAAAAACAAAGATTCATCACTGTCCCGAACTCCTTCCTCCTGTATCTTTCCCAATACTTTTTTCAAAATAACTTCATCTCGGGAAATTCCCTCCTTGAATAAGGTCAGCAGAATTTCTCCACTTTCTAACTCTTGGGAAAGCTCCTGCACTTTCCTAAATAATACTGTATCTGCTTTGGCATGAAACCAAAGTTTCTCTCCGCTGAAAACCACTGTCTCCGCAGGAACCTTGAGTTGAAGGTAGGAAAGAGGAAAGGTATTGAGATCCAACTCTACGCTTATCCGGTCATTGGAGTAGAAAAAATCTTTAGAGTTGGGTTGCTGCCATCTATCGGACCAATCTTCTACTACCTGGGCCATAGTGGGTATGGTACTTAAAAACATCAAGTAAACAATCACAAACCGGACACAAAATCGCATAAATCAGAATCTCGCTAGATACCCAAAATGAATTTTCGACAAAGAAAGAGACAGGGGCTGTTCCTGGGATTTGCCAACAGCGTAGATAAATCTAAACACTCCATTACCGGTTTCAAGATTAATCCCAGTTCCCAAAGCCACTGGCTTTTCCATTTCATTTGCAAAATAAGGGTTTTCTAAGATGCCCGCATCAGCAAAAACCAGGAGATACGAGTCATTCCCAAAAAAAAGCCTCTGTTCGAAATTCAAATACATATATCTCCCTGCATAAAAATAGTTTTCGTTGAATCCGCGGATACTCTTCAATCCACCAAGACGAAACAGGTCATTTACCAAAAGGTTCTTGTTCTCTATCCAACCCGCAAATGCACCCAAAAATACCCCCCAATGAGGCTTTAGAAACACGTGTTGTTCTGCACTAATTTTCCCCATATACTGGGGAGTCTTAAGGTCTATACCTGAATAAACAGACTCAGGAATTCCCGTATTTTGCAAAATACGTTTGTTGCCCGCAGAAAACTCGCCCACAAACCGAGCCCCCCTTCTCGGAAAAACAGGATCGTCCAACAAATTCATATCCATGGATACCCCAAACTGATTCCACCTGAAATCAGCCAGATCGGGCAAAGTCTCGGCATTTTTATAAGCCAAAGTGGAAATCAAATCACTAGCCTGCCTCCTGTTGAAAAAACGGAAATACAAATGAGGATTGGCACGAAACGCAAAATCAATTCCGAAAACACGGTTCAAAAAGCTGCTGTCTTGCTTAAGAAGGGAAAAATCCGCAGAAACATCCAATAATGAGTTGAATACAAAGGATTCCTTTAGCTTGAGGCTGAGGTTTTGAGTAAGGGGATTGAATCGCTGCCAATGTACCTCCACATCTCTTCCTCTTCCTCCTAAATGCCTCAACTCAAGATCAAATTGCCCTGTAAAAAGAACTTTTCCGGGTTCATTTTCATTGGGAAGAACTCCTATCACACCATCCAATACATTGGCATTCCTTTCGATAAGGTTGAAAATTGGTTGGGCCTTTTTCTGGCGAAAATACAATTCCGGAGTCCCGTTAAGCCTGAAATAATTAGATCTTCGGAGATTCCGCTCCGCCAAATCCAGATCTTTCTGAGAAAAAGGGTCCCCGGGACCCAAGCCTGAAAGCAATTGGGCGTATACCGGTGCTGTTTTGCTTCCATCTCCAAGCTTCAGACTATCCCAAAGAATCATCGGCCCCCAATCAAAGGCCATTGAAGCATCCAGGCTTCCCTCCTCTCTGGAAATACTATCCAGTTTGACCGTTGCAAAGGGATATCCTTCATTTTCTGCCTGATTCAATACCTGCCCTAACACCGAATTGAGTTCATTCCAAGAAAGGACCAAAGGAAAATCCTGATTCAAAAAGCCTTGTGGAACATTCCCTTTGCGTAGGATTACATTTTGGATTTTTGGACCCGTTTTGACCAAAATCAAAACGGAATCTTTTCCAATGTTCATCCTGTCAAAGAATGCTCCCGGAAATCCCTTCAACTGGTAATCTTTCAAAAGTGAATCAAGAAATCTTTCCCCTTTTTCAAAATCCTTGAACTCCTGCCATTCCCTTTGCTCCTCCTGTCCATTTTCTTTTACACTTAACCAAACAGAGTCCTGAGCAAAGGCCGTATTGCCAAGTGCAAGAATTGCAATCTGAATGAACCAAAAGAAGTTTTTCAATGTCAGGACTGGGAAAGATTATATTTGCAAATTAAAAGAATTCGAATTGGCAGGCATCTACATCCATATTCCATTTTGCAAGCAGGCATGCCATTACTGTGATTTTCACTTTAGCACGAATACCTCCCGTCTAGAAGAAATGGTTCTTTCTATTGTGGAAGAAATGGAAATGAGGAAAGATTATTTGAATGGAGAGGCCATTGAAACCATTTATTTCGGAGGAGGGACCCCTTCTCTACCCGATGCCGAACAAATTGGTTTGATTCTCGAAAAAGCCAAATCCCTGTTTAAAAGCTCCCCCATTGAAGTCACTCTGGAGGCCAATCCGGATGATCTGAGTCAAGAAAAGCTTGAAGCATGGAAAGCATTAGGAATAGATAGGCTAAGCCTTGGAATTCAGAGTTTCGACGATAAGGTCCTTCGTTTTTATAACAGGGCTCATAATTCAAAGGAATCCCTTCAGGCTATCGAGAAAGCAAGAAAAGCAGGCTTTGAAAAATTCAGCATAGACCTGATTTACGGGTTTCCCTATTCCGATCATTCCCTTTGGAACAAAGATTTGGAAACCGCCTTGAAACTCGACCCCAGCCATCTATCCTGTTATTCTCTAACAGTGGAGCCTAGAACCGCACTGGGCAATTGGAGTCAAAAAGGGAAGTTTCAACCTGCGGATGAGGATTTTGTTGCTGAGCAATTCGAGATTTTACAGGAAAAAACAGAGGCATTTGGCTACGAGCAATATGAAATTTCAAATTTTGCCAAGCCCGGACAATATGCCATTCACAATACTAATTATTGGAAAAGAGTTTCCTATCTGGGTTTGGGACCCGGAGCTCATTCCTTCGACGGAAAAAAAAGAGGATTTAACATAGCCAACAATGCACTCTATCTCAAGCATATTCAAACCGGTCAATTGCCATTTGAAACCGAAGAGTTGAGTGAATCCGATCTGCTAAATGAATACATTCTAACCGGGTTGAGGACCAGTTGGGGAATAGACCTGGATTTGATCCGAGAGGATTTTAAGACAGATCTTTTTGATTTGAAAAAGCGGGAGATAGAACAAATGGGCTCCGAAGGTTGGCTGATTTGGAAAGATAAAAACCTATCTTTGAGCAAATCCGGAAAGATCCTTGCCGATAGCATCGCAGAGGCCCTTTTCATTTAAATTTAAAATGTACAACGGTAGTAATAACGGTAGAAAAAAGGAAGCTGCACCCTTAGAAGAAGCATTCAATGAGCTTTTGAAAGCTTACCGTCTGGAGGGAAAATTTCGGGAAAAATCACTGATTCACGAATGGAAAGAGTTGGTGGGAAAAACTATTGCTGACCGTACTGAATCTGTTTTCATCCGAGATAAAAAGCTCTATGTGAAATTGACATCTGGCCCAGTCAAGAGAGAAATACAGATGAATAAGAGTAAAATACTCAGGCTTATAGAAGAAAAAGTCGGTGAAGGGATAGTAAGTGAACTTATTTGTCTGTGAGTATTCCTTCTCTTTTTGTAATTTTTAACAAAGCTCAAGTTAGGTATCTAGTTCATTAGCCACATTTTCCATTCCCTTTGAGTAATATTGGGGGAGTAAATCCATGCCGAAACTGCCCAACCTAAATATCGGAAAGCTCAGCTTTTTACTGGCCATACTTGTCTGGCTGGCCTTGCTGTTTGTGGACTTGGTTAGGCTTTTTGGCACCATCAATGAAATTGACTCTGGAATCGCCCAAGAATTCACCTGGATTCTTGAGATTCTATTTTTCCTTACTGTCTATTGGTTCTACAACTATTCCATTAGCAGAAACACCCAAAATGATTTTCTAAATCTCATTTGGCGAGCAGCTTCCACGGGAATATTTGCTTCTGGGAGTATGATCCTAATCGATCTTTTCTATCAGGTACTGGGCGACAGTAAATTAGGTCAAGAGCCTTTTTTGAAAAACTTCTTCTACCACATTCATTTTGCCCTCGTAACAGCCTTTCTGATTTCTGCGAGTATATTATGGAAAAACCTTATACTCTATCAAAGAAGCAAGAAAGTGGTCAAGCAGTGGCAAACCTTTGAATTTGCCCAGCTACTGGCCATGTTCTTTATTTTTTTCAATCAGAACACCTTTGATTATAGCTTTATTTTCGGAATGGTCTTGCTTTCGGGACTGGGCCTAATCCTATCTGCTAATCTGAAATGGATTCCTTATCTGACTTTCAAAGAAAAATGGAAGTCTCTTCTTTTCCTCTTTCTGATATTGCTGAGCACGGGATTCCTTTTTATTCAGACATTTTCCTACAGCAGCCAGCAACAGACCTATCCGGTCAATCTGATGGACAATCTTTTCCTGATTATCCTCTTTGTATTTGTATTTGTCTATGCTCTGTTTAGTTTTTTGGTCACGCTTTTCAACCTACCCACTTCTTCCGTATTTGAGCAGAAGCTGACCGAAGCTATCAACTTTCAGAGGCTTAGTCAGTCTATCAAACCTGAAGAGAGCGAGGAGCAGGTTTTGGATATTTTGGTGGATTCCTGTATGAGTGCATCGTATGCCGACGGGGCATGGCTTGAACTGCAGCATGAAAGCTCCCATACTGAAATTTCTAATTTGCGCTTTTTGGAACAGGATACCTTGGAAGAATTGAGGAAAGTAATTAATTCCCATAAACAGGTGACCGAATGGGAAAGTGAAGAAAAGCCTGAAAACCTTGGCCTTTTGGCAATCCGTCTAGCTCATCCCAAATTTGAATCAGCGCTAATTGCTCCCTTGGTGGTCAATAAAGAGATAATTGGGAAAATGATCCTCTGCAAGGAGGTAAAAGAGGGATTCAATAAAGAGATGACCAACATCATTAGCACCTTCGTCCGGCAGGCATGTATTGCAGTGGAAAACCACCGCCTTCTCAACCAGGCCATTCAAAACGAACGCTACCAGGAAGAGCTAAAGATTGCCCAAAGAGTTCAGAAATCACTGCTCCCAACCCGGCTGGACCATAATAAGGCTTTCGAAATCACAGCCTATTCCAACGCTGCCGATGAGGTTGGAGGGGATTATTACGACACCTATCAATTGGATGAAGATCGTTTTGTCCTAGTAATGGGGGATGTTTCAGGAAAGGGAACCTCAGCTGCCTTTCATATGTCCCAGATGAAAGGGATATTCCAAAGCTTGATCCAGCTTGGACTTTCCCCTGGAGAGTTTATGATACAGGCCAACTCAGCATTGAGCAGATGCCTGGAAAAAAACCACTTTATTACTGCCTCCATATTTATTATCAATACCAAAGAACAAACCATTTGTCACTCCAGAGCTGGGCATTTGCCTACCCTTCTCCATCATCACCTCAGTGGGAAGGCGGAGTTTTTGATGCCTGATGGACTGGGCTTAGGTATTTTAAGAAACATGCAATATGAAAACCACGTTGAAGAAATGACGTTTTCATATCAGTCAGGAGATATTTTGGTACTGTATACCGATGGGATAGTGGAAGCCAAAAACCAGAATTCCCAGCAGTTTGGAACAGGATTAATCCAATCCATTGTGGAAGCCCACAGCCAACTCAGTCCCAAAGAAATCCAATTGAAACTGATTGATTCCCTACACGAATTTGTGGGTGGGGATGGAATGATAGATGATGATTATTCACTGATGGTTGTGAAATTCACCTAAGTGCAAAACATGAAACAAATGCTTTCAATAGAAGTATTACAAGATCAAAATCACAGCATCCTTCTTCTGGAAGGTGAAATCGATGCCAGCAACTCCATCCAACTGGATGAATCCATTCGCTCTCTTGCTGACAATGGAGCACAATCTATCCTTGTGGACGGGAGTAAGCTTGAATATATTTCCTCTGCAGGGCTAGGGGTATTTATGTCTTATTTAGAAGATTTTCAGGAAAACGGTATCAGTTTGAAAATTTACTCTTTGACCCCAAGGGTTTTAGAAGTATTCAAAATCCTTGGACTTGACCAATTGATTTCCATTTTCCCGGACAAGACAACCGCACTTAGGGAAGACTGAAAATGCAGCACAAAATTCAGATAGCCTGCCGTACAACTGCTCTGGCTGACCTGAGGGCATTTCTTCAGGACACCCTGGAAAAGTTGGACATTGCTGCCAAAGACCGGCATCAAGTCACTTTGGCCGTAGAGGAAGTATGTGCAAACCTCATTATCCACTCCCATCAATGCAATGAACAAAACCACATAAATCTGGAAGTACAGGATTTTCCGGACAAATTGGTTTTTGAAATCAAAGACAAAGGACAGGCATTTAATTTATTGGATTATGAGGTACCGGACCTCAAAAAAGTAATTTCAGAGAAGAGAAAAGGAGGCTTAGGCATTATTTTGGTTAAGAAAATTATGGATGAAATCGAGTTTGAATCCAAGCAGGGCACCAATATCTGCCGCTTGATCAAAAGATTTCGATCCTAATTCTTGTTAAATCCTAATCCTCAAAGGCATTTCCCCTGAAATCCTAATAAATTTGTAACATTGCATCTCCAAATCAGCCTTCTGATACATGAATATCCGAGCTCTGTCGGCAATACTATATTTTCTGCTTTTTACAACACTTGGCACTGAACAGGTTTTAGCACAAAATGACCCACTCCTAACCGTGGGAGGGCAGCCTGTGTCCAAGGATGAATTGATCTACCTCATCGGAAAAGGAAAAAGCTCAAGTGCAAATTCCGCTTCCATTACGAAAGAAGAGTTCCAAGAAAACCTGGACCTTTTCATCAATTACAAATTAAAAGTCAAGGAGGCAGAAGCTTTGGGACTGGACCAAACTCAGGAATTTAAGCGGGAGTTTGAATCTTTCAAGGAAAACTTAAAAGCCCCCTACCTCATCAAAAATTCATTGGAAGAAGGTGAGCTTAGAAAAGCCTATTCCAGAATGCAGGAAGTGATACGAGCAAGTCACATTTTATTCCAGTTCCCTCCCAGTGCGAGTTCCGAGGACAGTATTATTGTGCTGAAAATGGCCTTGAAGGTGAAGCAGGAAATCCAGAATGGAGGAAATATCCAGGAACTTTCCGAAAAATATTCAGATGATCCTTCAGCTAGAGTGAACAAAGGAGACCTGGGTTATTTCACGTCCCTTCAAATGGTACAACCATTCGAAGACGCGGCCTACAACCTTCAGCCAGGACAAATTTCTGACCCAGTACTGACCAGCTTCGGATACCATATCATTGAAGTAAAAGAACGGATGCCCAACCCCGGTCAGGTTCGGGTTTCTCATATTTTGGTTCGGGTAGATCCTAACAACCCCAACAGTGAGGATCAGGCAAGAAGAAAGATTTCCGACATCTATGCCGAAATCCAAAAACCTACCACCATTTGGGAAGACATTGTCAAGAACTATTCAGAAGACCCCTCAACCAGCCAAAAAGGAGGACTCTTGCCCTATTTCAGTGTTGGCACCATGATCCCCGAATTCGAATTGGCGGCATTTTCACTTTCTGAAGAAGGGGAGGTTTCTCCTCCAGTGAAAACTCAATATGGCTACCATATTCTAAGGCTGGAGGACAAGCAGCCATTGGCTTCTTTTGATGAAATGGAAGATATAATTCGTTCGAGAATCCTCAGGGACTCCAGATCGAGCATGATCCAGTCCCAGGTACTTGCCATACAGAAATCCAGATATGGATTTAAGGAAAATGATTCCAATGTATCCAAACTCGAAACTTCCTTAAATCAAGTTCCAAAATCTGAATTCGCCAGCCAAATGAAGACTATGGGACTTGAGGATTTAGAGATTTTTGAACTGAACCAAAAGAGCTATACAGGCAAAGACTTGCTAGAGTACATGGAAATCGATGAAGTAAGCCCTCGGACAAAAGGCGGATCCTTCACTATTTGGTATGACCGTTTTGCAGGGAGTCTTTTGGCAGAAATGGAAGAGCGTGACTTGGAAGCCAACAACAAGGAATACCAAATGCTGCTGAAAGAATACAGAGATGGTATTCTTCTATTTTCCCTGATGAATGAGGAAGTGTGGCAAAAGGGAATCCAAGACACAGTGGGACAAAAAGCTTTCTTTCAGGATCATCAAAAAAACTATCAATGGAAATCCCGGGCAAATGCATTGATCGTAAAAATCCTGGACAGAGACCGATTGACTACTGCAAGAAACAACCTCCAAAACAAAGTTTATAGCGAAGAACTGGTCAACTCCTTCGAATCCGAGTACAAGACTAACCATCCGCTTGCTTATCAAACTGAATATGGATTGTTTGAAATCCCGTCCCACCCGGTATTGTCACAGATTAATCCGGAATTAACCTATCAGGAAATTGAGCTCAATGGAGATCATTATCTGGTTTTGCTTGGAGAGAAAATGCCTGAGGGAGACAGAAAATTTGAGGAAAGCAGAGGTATGGTCATCCGGGATTACCAAGAATATTTGGACAAACAGCTTATTGAAAAGCTCCAAAAAAAATATCCAGTAAAAATCAACACAGAAGTTCTTGAGGAAGCTTTTATCGCACTCAATCAATAATTTAGCAAGAAATAATTACACCGGTCTTTAATCCGGAAAGTATATACACATGAATAAATTAAGCCGACTTTCTATTATCGCATTAAGCTGCATCACTTTCAACCAGGCTTTTTCCCAAGAGACACCTCCCCAGACCGGGCAGGTTCTGGATAAAATTGTAGCCAAGGTTGACAACAACATTTTGTTGGAGTCTGATGTACAGCAAACCTATATAGAGGCGATCGCCCAAAGTCAACAGGGAATTACCCCTCCAACTCGCTGTGAGATTTTTGAATCTCTTCTCATCAACAAACTCATGGTGGCCAAAGCAGAAATTGACTCTGTAATGGTCTCTGAACCGGAAGTTACCCTGGAAACAGAGCGCCGCTTTTCCATGGTGCTCCAGCAGTTTGGAGGAGATGAAAACATGATTTTGGAAATGTATGGAAAAACTGCCGAGCAACTCCGAAGTGAGATGGAGGATATGATAAAGGAGCAGATGATTGTCCAGAAAATGAGAACAAACATCACTGAGGGAGTTACTGTATCTCCGGCAGAAGTGAAGTCCTTTTTCGAAAGTATCCCTTCAGATTCTCTACCTTTCTTTTCTGCAGAGGTGACGGTAGGCCAAATCGTCAAAAAGCCTGAAGTAAACCAACAGACAAAAGAGAACATCTATAATCAATTAAAGCAGTTCAAGGAGGATGTTTTATCTGGAAAAGCTGATTTTGCTGACCTTGCAAGAAGCTATTCGGAGGACCCCGGTTCAGCGGCACAAGGCGGAGATTTGGGCTTTTTCAGAAGAGGGGAATTGGCTCCGGAATTCGAAGCTACAGCACTTGGCTTAAGACAAGGCGAGATCAGTGATCCCGTAGAAACTGACTTTGGCTTTCACATGATCCAATTGTTGGAAACTAAAAACGGGGCATTCAACACCAGACATATTCTCAGAATCCCAAAAGCCTCTGAAGAGGATATTCAAAAAACCGAAAGATACCTTGACAGCCTGAGAACAGAAATAGAGGCTGGAAGATTAGATTTTGCCAAAGCTGCTAAGGATTATTCAGAAGACCGTAACACATCCGATAACGGAGGTTTCTTCACAGATCCTGGGACCAATTCAAACCGATTAACTCTTAGAACACTCGAGGATCCTGTTCTTTATTTCACATTGGACAGTATGGAAGTTGGAACCCTCACCAAGCCTATTCGATTCGAGGATCCCAGAGAAGGAACAAAAGTGCGTATTCTCTACTATAGGAATAAGTATTCAGCGCATCGGGCCAACTTAAACGATGACTATGAGAAGCTGAAAGCCGCTACCCTAAGGAAAAAAGAGGATGAGATTTTAAGTACTTGGTTTGTGACTGCCAAAGAGGATGTCTTTATAGATATTGACCCGGCATATGATCGTTGCAATGCCCTGCAGGAAAGATAAAAAAAGAGGCGACCGAAAATTCGGTCGCCTCTTTTTTGCTTAGGCCTTTTTCCCGAAAAGGGCCTCAAAGGCAAATCCCAATTGCTTGAAAGCTTCCAGCAAAAACCCTTTGGATTCTTTGAGTTTGGGTTCGTATTCCTTCTTTCTTTCCTGATATTCCCGCTCTACGACTTTTTTGGCTTTCCGCAGTTCCTCCTCAAGTGTGGTCTTTTTTTCTTTCAGGTCCCGTATCTTCTTCTCGATCTCTTCCTTGACATCCTGACCTGCACTTGTGCCTTTCTTTACGAGTTCCTCTATTTTATGCCCAATTTCCTGGAGCGTGGCCTCGATTTCCTTAATTCCTTTTTTATGTTGCTCTTCCATGTCTAAAAATCAACTGGTGAACAATCAAGTTAGTGACTTTTAGCCAAAAAATCCCGGAATTCAGAATTACAATTCAGAGTCTACAGCCTCTCCGGCCTGAGTTTGTTTTTCGTAAAGTTCGGCATAGGTTCCCTTGAGATTCATGAGTTCCTGATGGTTTCCTCTTTCTATAATTTTGCCATCATCCAGCACGATGATCTGATCTGCAAGTTTGGCTGAAGAGACCCTATGTGAAATGATCACGGAGGTTCTGTTTTCCATGATTTTCTTCATGGCATTCAGGATCACATTTTCTGTTTTTGTATCCACAGCAGAAAGGCAATCATCCAAAATCAAGATTTTTGGACCTTTTGCTATAGCTCTTGCAATGGAAACCCGTTGTTTTTGCCCCCCAGATAGAGTTATCCCCCGCTCCCCAAGCATGGTGTCAAATCCTTTGGGGAAATCGATAATATTTTGATACACATCTGCGTCCTTAGCGGCTTGTTCAATAATTTCCTGATTCGCTTCATCCAGTCCGAAAGCGATATTATTTCCAATGGTATCCGAAAACAAAAACACATCCTGGGGAACGAAACCAATATTTTTACGAAGGAAAGAGATATCGAATTCCTCAATTGGTTTCCCATCGATTTGGATACCTCCTTCGGTAGGGTCATACATCCGCATGAGCAGGTTGGCAATGGTAGATTTACCCGAGCCCGTTGTGCCAATGACTCCCAAAGTTTGTCCCGCTTGGATTTCAAAGCTAACATGATCCAAGGCCTTAATTCCTGAGTCAGGATAAATGAAAGTCAAATCCCTGAACGTAATTTTTCCCGATATTTCATCCTTGAGGTTATGGGTACTGACGATGGTATTTTTTTCATCCAAAAACTCATTGATTCGAGTCTGGGAGGCTGCCGCACGCTGTATAATACTAGTCACCCAACCCAATGAAGTTACAGGCCAAGTCAGTATATTGACATAAAGGATGAATTCGGCAATCACCCCATAGCCGATCTCCCCGTTGATCACTTGGATCCCTCCTATATACACGGTAATTATGGTAGAAATCCCTACCAGTGCCATAATCAATGGGAAAAAAAGAGCGTTTACTTTGGTCAGCCGGATGGATTTGACTTTGTAGTCCTCACTCGCATCAGCAAAATCCCTCAAACTGTCCTTCTCACGAACAAAGGCTTTCAAGACCCTAATTCCTGAAAAGGCCTCCTGAACAAACGTACTGAGTCCACTTAGGCTTTTCTGGATTTTTTCAGAGCGCTCGTTGATGAGATTGTTGACAAAATAAATGCTGAGGGATAGTATAGGAAGAGGGAGTAGGGAATACAAGGTCAGTTCTGCATTTACTGTGACCATATAGGATATTACCAAGGGAAACAGGATCAGCAGATTAAGGCCATACATGATGGCTGGCCCGAGGTACATTCTGACACGGCTCACATCCTCTGAGATTCGAGCCATCAAATCACCGGTGCTGTTTTTACGGTAAAAACTCAGTGGAAGACTTTGGTATTTTTCATAGATCTCATTTTTCATGTCATACTCAATTCTTCGGGACATGATGATGATTGTCTGTCGGATGAGAAAGAGAAAAAAGCCCCTCAAAAGGGCCATTGCCAAAATCAAAACACCAAATACAAGGACGAATTTCAGGAAAACTTCCCGGGCACTTTCCCCCAATCCCCCCAATTGCAAAGGCCTAAAAAAGGAAAAACTTTCAACCACATAATCTATGGCAAGTCGAACGAGTTGTGCAGGAATAATTACGAAAACATTTGATATCACCGTAAATACTATTCCCAAAAGCAATAGTCCCTTGTATTTGTATAAATACTTATTTAGTCTCCAAAGTGGTCTCACCAAATAAAAACTTTAAAATAGATGAAATGGATTAAGAAATCTGGGTAAATTATTCCTTTGTAGGCCAATAAAAGTATTTAATTTTGTATCGGCCTTTTTCAAAAGGAGCATCCCAAATATAACACATTCTAAAAAGCTAAGTTCACATGTTAGAAATTAAAGCTTCCGAAACCGTGCGTGAAGGATCCATCTTTGGACAGATCACCACAATGGACCATGAGCAACTGGTACTTTGCCATGATGAGGCAACCGGTCTAAAAGCATTGATTGGTATTCACAATACTATTTTGGGACCTGCTCTAGGAGGGACCCGAATGTGGCCCTATGCTACCGAAGAGGAGGCTATCACCGATGTACTGAGACTGTCCCGAGGCATGACCTTTAAAAACTCCCTAGCAGGCCTAAACCTAGGAGGAGGAAAAGCTGTAATCATTGGAGACCCCAAACTGAAAAACGAGGCATTTTTGAGAAGATTTGGCCGTTTTGTGGAAAGTTTAGGCGGAAGATATGTGACAGCAGAGGATGTCAACATGAAAACATCCGATATGGAATACATTGCCATGGAAACTCGCCATGTAACTGGCTTGCCACAAGTTAAAGGTGGTGCAGGTGACCCTTCACCAGTTACTGCATTTGGAGTTTACATGGGCATGAAAGCCGCAGCAAAAAAAGCATTTGGCTCTGACTCTTTGAACAAAAAGAAAATCGGTGTTCAAGGTGTAGGTCAAGTTGGAAAATATTTGATCGAGTATCTGGTAAAAGAAGGAGCCGAGGTAATGATTACAGACATTTTCGAGGACAAGCTCAAAGAAGTAGCAAATGCCACGGGAGCCACTGTAGTAGATCCAAATGTCATCTATGATATGCCTATGGATATTTATGCTCCATGTGCCTTGGGTGCTACCATCAATGACGACACGATCGACCGACTGAAATGTGCGGTGGTGGCCGGGGGTGCCAACAACCAACTCAAAGACGAAGCCAAGCATGGAAAAATCCTGATGGATAAAGGCATTGTTTATGCCCCTGATTTCCTGATCAATGCAGGAGGTGTCATCAATGTGGGCGCTGAATATTTTGGTGACTACCACAAAGACATCGTATTTGCCCAGACTGAAAAAATATTTGATACCTGTCTCATGATTCTGGAAAAAGCCGAAAACGAACAAATTCCTTCCCAGCAGGCCGCTATAGCTGCTGCTAAAGAAAGAATTGAGGCAATCGGAAGAGTAAAACTTCCATTCTAAACATTTGCAATCCGACTTGAAAACCACCGGGATTCTGCTTTCGGTGGTTTTTTTGTCTTCCAAGCCATGGGCTAAGCCCGTGCAAAATCCCTATCTTTACAGCTCGTTTCTCAAACTATGCTAAACAGAAGAATACTCAGGGTCAAGGCTTTTCAAAACCTCTACGCCTATGAGCAATGCAAGGGGTCCAACTTCAACCTTGCGAAAGACTTTATTCGGGAGTCTTTTTTACCAGACCTCAACAGTATGGAGGTGCAGGACAAAGCTTTGTTGAATCGTGAAGCTGAAGAGGCTATCCGGCTTTTCGAAAAAAACCTTGATTCCAAGCACCAAATCCAGGCATCTGACGCTTCGCCAAAAGTGAAAAAGGCGGTACTGGAAGCGATCAGCCAATTTCACAATGCCAATGAAAAAGACAGACAGTTTTTGTTGAAAAACATGATTGCTTCTGCCGAGCGCATCCCTCAACTTTATTTGTCTGCTATTGAACTTCTTCAGGCATTTGCCAACCATGTTCGGAAGGAATTTGAAAAGAAGAAGAAACTTGCCGGGGAAAGTCCAGTGGCCTTCGGAAATGATCTGAATTTAGCCAACAACCAGGTTTTGGTAAACCTTAGGGAATCAGACGCCTATCGGGCAGCTGTAGCCAGAAGCAATGCCAACTTGGATGACTTGGAACTTGAAATCAAGGAATGGTTCCGGGATTATATCAAACCCTCTGAGGAATACATCGCCTACCTTCAAATTTCAAACCCTACCATAGAGCAGGACCTGGATGCAGCAGACAACCTTTTGAAGAAAATCATATTCAAAAACGAGGTGATTCTGAACTACTTTGCCGAAAAAGACCTTAATTGGACAGAGAATAAGTCTGTGGTTAGGAGTTTGGCTTCCAAAGTTTTGAAAAACGCAGCCAATCTGGACAACGAATCAGACGGGCAAATGCCTGAGATCGCCATGAACTGGGAAGAGGATAAAGAGTTTTTTCAAAATATCTTTAACTTCACCATCGAGAATGAGGCAGAAAGTAAAGCACTTATCGCTCAAAAGACCAAAAATTGGGACATAGACCGATTGGCCTTTACTGACAAAATCATCATTTCAATGGCGATTGCAGAAATGAAAAATTTTCCAAGCATTCCCGTTAAAGTTAGTATTAACGAATACATCGATATTTCGAAGACATACAGTACACCTAAAAGTAAGCAGTTTGTCAATGGCTTGCTGGATGTGTTGTCAAAAGAGCTAACCGAAAAAGGAGAAATTCGTAAAAGTGGCAGAGGACTTTTAGACAATAAATAATTAAACAATGAGCAAAAACAGTAATTCACTCTTCGCATTTATCATCGGCGCTGGCGTTGGTGCTGCTTTGGGTGTACTTTTCGCACCTGACACCGGAAGTAATACCAGAGACAAGCTTTCCTTCAAACTTTCCAAATACAAAAAAGAACTTGAGGATCTGATTGAAGAATTGGTAGAAGGAAAAGAGCTTCACCTCAACGAGGCCAAGACAGAAGGAAAACGTGTGATAAGCGAAGCAAAAAACAAGGCTGAAAACCTTTTGAACGACGTAAATAAATTAATCGACCAAATAAACCAAGGAAACAATTGATATGAACGCTAAACTAATGAGTGCTGCGGCATTTGCCCTGATGTTGGCCTTAGGTACTTCTTGTAGCCAGAAAAGTGACCAAGAAGCAAAAATCCAGGCATTGGAAGAGAAAATCGCCCAATTGGAGAGTAAAGGCTCCTCTATCACCCCGGTAAACGCCCAGTCTACCCAGGCTGCAGACCCTAGTACACTAGGTTCCTTCGAGTTCCCTGAAATGGAATATGAATTCGGAACCATCAATGAGGGCCAAATTGTAGAACATACCTTCAACTTTACCAATAACGGAGAAGCTCCATTGGTAATATCCAACATTACAGCTTCCTGTGGATGTACGAGCCCTGATTGGACCAAGACTCCAGTAAAACCGGGAGAAGAGGGCTTTGTTAAAGTGGTTTTCAACTCCACTGCTAAATCAGGAGCTCAGGCACCTACCGTTACCATCCAGGCTAACACCAATCCAACAGTGACTCGTTTGAGATTGAAAGGTACTGTAACTCCAAAAATCGCAGGAGCTTCTGCTCCGGTTGGACCTGTAAAAAGATAATAGATGATATCAACCGTATTGGCGCAGGCCGCAGCAGGTGGCTCAGGCATCTTAGGACAGGTATTTCTGTTTGGCTCTATTATCTTGATCATGTATTTCTTCATGATCAGACCGCAGCAGAAAAAACAGAAAGAAACAAAGAAGTTTATTGATGAAATCAAAAAAGGAGAAGATGTAGTCACTATCGGCGGACTTCATGGCAAAGTAAGTGCCGTAGAAGGAGACACTGTGATTCTCGAACTGGACAGAGGATTCAAGGTAAAAGTTGAAAAATCTGCCATCTCACTGGATTTCTCAAAAAAAACCAATAAATAAAATTGAATTTTGGCGGAACATAAAAAGTCCCAAAACGGGATTTCTCCCAAAAAACTCTCTAATCTAAAAGTGGTAGTCCTCTGTGTAGCAGCGGCTACCACTTTTTGGATTTTAAACGCCCTAAACAAGGACGATTACACCACTATTGTGGATTTTCCAATCGAATTCCTGTACAATCAGGATCGGTATATGGCAGTGGAACCCCTGCCAGAAAGCGTACAAATTGAAATCAGCGGGAATGGCTGGGACTTGTTGAGAAAATACTTCAACGTCAATTCCACTCCCTACACCATCGAGTTGGACAATCCTGTTTCAAGGAACTTCGTTTTGACCAATGAAATAAAACGCTCCCTGAGTGAATTTCTGACTCCAACTCAATTAGTCTCCATCGTGGATGACTCTGTTTTTTTTCATATCGATCAGATCAGGACTGTCAAATTAAAACCGGTCCTCGATTCCACGACCTATTCATTGGCAAAAAATTATCGCTTACTTCAAGATCCCGAATTTTCCCCCAGCCAACTCACCGTTAAAGGTCCAACCTCCATTTTGGAAATCTTTGAAGGCCTTTACCCCGTCAAACTGGATGAAGAAAAAATCAATCAGGATTTGGAGAAAGTAGTCAATGTGGAAGTTCCCAAAGAACTGAAGGATTTCATTTCCATCCAGGAAGAAACTGTATCGGTGAAACTTGAACTTCTGGCATTTTTGGAAGGAAACAAACGACTAAAGGTCAAAAAAATCAACTTCCCGAGGACGGTTACTTTGGAAACTGATGACCCGATCATCATGATGTACTACTTGGTAGATGAAAGGAGAACCGAAGACTTGAAAGAAATCGAATTCGAGGCTATTCTGGATTTTTCCAGAAGAAACCGACAGGACTCGACTATTTCGGTACAAGTGATCCCTATGCCTTCCTATTTGGATCAAGTAAGGATAGAGCCCGCTCAACTCCAGCTCATTTATGAACAACCCTAAGCCCTTACTAATCGGTCTTACCGGGGGAATTGGTTCTGGAAAATCAACTGTTGCCCGGATTTTCCAAATTCTCGGAATCCCTGTCTATTTTGCGGATGACCGGGCCAAATGGCTCATGAATCATGATCCAATCCTTGTTGAAGAAATCAAAAAAGAATTTGGACCTGAAAGCTTTACGGAAGAAGGCTTATTGAATAGAGAATATTTGGCCAGGACGGTTTTTTCTGATCCCGAAAAAGTCAAAAAAATCAATTCATTGGTTCACCCCGCAGTTGGGAAGGATTTTAAAAGTTGGGCAGAACAGCATAAGAGCCCTTATCTGATAAAGGAAGCGGCTTTGATTTTTGAAACAGGAAGTAACAAAAGTCTCGATGCAGTGATCAATGTGAGCTCCCCCCTAAAAATCCGCTTGGCCAGAATACTGATGCGTGACCCTCACCGCAATGAAGCGCAAATCAACCAGATTATAGATCAACAGCTTCCCGACGAACAGAAAAATGAGCTGGCGGATTTCGTTATCAAAAACACAGACAACAAATTACTTATCCCACAGGTTTTGGAGGTGCATCGAAAAATTATTTCCAAGTTGTAATGTTCTTCCGCTTTCGGACTTGGGATAAAAAAGGCCCTTCGTGAAATACGAAAGGCCTTTTTATCAAATCTTATCAAACCCTAAATAGGGCTGCAACACTTTAGGCATCTTGATTCCATCAGGAGTCTGGTTATTCTCCAGAATGGCAGCTACAATTCGCGGTAGCGCTAGGGCACTTCCATTGAGAGAATGTGCCAATTGGGTCTTTTTATCACTGCCTTTGAAGCGCAGCTTCAAGCGATTGGTCTGATATGTTTCAAAGTTGGAAACAGAGCTCACTTCCAACCATCTTTCCTGTGCCGCGGAAAAAACCTCCATGTCATAAGTCAGAGCAGAGGTGAATCCCATATCTCCTCCACATAGTCTCAAAACTCGATAAGGAAGTTCCAGCTTCTGCAACAAGCTTTGTACATAGGCACTCATGCTCTCCAAAGCCTCGTAGGATTTGTCTGGGTGGGTGATTTGAACAATTTCAACCTTATCAAATTGGTGTAGTCTGTTCAATCCTCTCACATGAGCTCCCCAACTACCGGCTTCCCTACGAAAACATGGCGTATAGCCGACATTTCGGATAGGAAGATCCTCTTCAGAAAGAATCACGTCTCTATATAAATTGGTGATTGGAACTTCCGCAGTGGGGATCAGGTACAAATTGTCCGCGGTGGCAAAATACATCTGACCTTCCTTGTCCGGCAATTGACCAGTACCATATCCGGAATCCTCATTGACTAAAATCGGAGGCTGCACCTCTGTAAAACCTGCTGCAAGAGCTTCATCCAAAAAGAAGTTGATCAATGCTCTTTGAAGTCGGGCCCCTTTTCCTTTGTAAACTGGGAATCCAGCCCCGGTAATTTTAACTCCGAGATCAAAATCGATGATGTCGTATTTTTTGATCAGCTCCCAATGGGGTTGTTTGTCGGCATGCAACTCAGGTATAGTCCCATGCTCCAAAACAACCTCGTTATCCTCGGCAGATTTTCCCGCAGGAACTGAGCTATGGGGCACATTAGGAATCGTATAAAGCAATGCTTTCAGCTCCTCTTCTGCTGTAGAATTTTGCTCCTCAAGCTCTTTGATTTGTACCTTGATCTCCGCTGTTCTGTTTTTTGCTTGCTCTGCTTCTTCTTTCTTCCCCTCCTTCATGAGCATTCCAATTTGCTTGGAAATGGAATTGGATTCCGCCTGAATCTGGTCTCTTTGTGTTTGTGTAGATTTCCGGAGATCGTCCAGTTCAAGCGCCTGCTTCAGCACGGTTTCGGCATTGGGGAAATTCCGTTTTTGGAGTCCTTCCAAAACCCCGATATAGTTTTCTCTGATTTGATTAACTAACAGCATTGATTTTACTTTGAATTGAATGCAAAGATAGGGACTTATCTCACAATGATGGATTTGCTGACGGAGGAGAAAGGCCCTTCCAGCTCTTTTTCATCACCCCTGAGCAATTTTACCTTTACTTGGTAGGAACCTGAGGGAAGATTGGCCACACGGATCGGGTCCATTTGGTCAATGATATAGGAATATTCATCACCTATGGACACACTTACTTTTAAGTCATCCAAGTCCATGTCACCACCAATCACTAAAAAATCCACAATGATTTCCTCCCCCGTTTCAACAACCTGGTTGTTTCGCGGGTAGTTCACTGCCAAATAGGGCTCTGCCGAATATGGAAAAGGCCTGGAATCACCAACCTGGAAGTCCCTATCAACATAATTTCCGAAATTCTTCAAAGCAAGGCCTTCATCATCCACAAGATAGGCCACCACTCTATAACTTCCCTGGGTCAGTTCACGCTGGAAAATCGGGGTTCCAAAACCTATAGGATCCCCACCATTCAGAATATTGAAAAGTCTGAACTCTTCTGCTGAAGCTTCTTCAAAAGGATAATTTTTGATATTGAACTCGAAAGGAACCTTTCCTGGCTTGAACACTTGATTTCCGAGTGGGGAAAATAGTTCCAAAATAGCATCGGGATAGGAATCCTCCTCGGATTCATATTGGTAAAATGAAACTTTGGGAAGTGGTGTATCAGCAGGAACAGTCTCTACTGAATCCTTCATGACAGACTCATTGATCTTCTTTCGGTTTTCACTACACCCTATTAGAAGCAAGCCAAAGAAAATGAGTAAAAACAGCTTTTTGTACATATTGCAGAAAGTTTGATACTAAAGGTATTATTTTTATACAAAATTTGTGAGCGAGAGACTTAACGAAAACCTAAATAATGGAGATACTATTTGACGAAATCCCAAGCCTGGATTTGGCAGATTTTACATCAGGAACCCCTGAGCAAAAATCAACTTTTGTAAAAAAGCTTGGAGAAGCCTACCAAAATATAGGGTTTGTGGCCATCAAAAACCATGGACTTTCCCAGGATTTACAGGACAGACTCTACAATTCAATCAAACGTTTTTTTGCCTTACCCGATGAAGTAAAAAGCAAGTATGAAAGACCTGAAATCGGATTTCAGAGAGGTTATACCGGAAAAGGAAAAGAACATGCAAAAGGTAGAAATACCGGGGATTTGAAGGAGTTTTACCATGTAGGCCAGGAACTTTCCCAGATTCCGGACTCTGATCCAATCAAGAAAGAATACCCTGAAAATCTTTGGCCAGAGGAGATCCCGGAGTTTAAAAATGACGCAATAGAAGCCTATCAAACCTTAGAAAAAGCTGGGAAGGCGATGCTTCGTGCGATTGCTTTGAATCTTGAATTGCCAGAGGACTATTTCGAGGATAAGGTAGCCTATGGCAATTCGATTCTCCGCCAGATCCATTACTTTCCAATCGAAAACCCAGACATGGTCCCAGCTGATGCTGTGCGTGCTGCAGAACATGGAGACATCAACTTGATCACACTGCTAATGGGAGCAAGTGCAGATGGACTACAAGTATTGAGAAAAGACGGAAAATGGATTCCGATCACGGCATTGCCTGATCAATTGGTCGTGAATGTAGGAGACATGTTGGAAAGATTGACTAATAAAAAGTTGAAATCTACTATTCACCGCGTGGTAAACCCACCACGAGAATTGATGAATACCAGTAGATTCTCTATTCCGTTCTTTATGCATCCCCGATCCGAGATGGATTTGACCTGTCTCGAAAGCTGCATTGATGCTGACAATCCAAAACGGTTTAAGGATGCTACTGCCGGGGAGTTTTTAGAAGAAAGGCTTCGTGAATTAGGACTGAGAAAATAAAGGATGTCGGTCAAAAGGGTTAGATACTACCTGTTTTTAAGGGATATTCTTGCCCTATCGCTGACTGCATTTGGCGGCCCGCAAGCTTTTCTGGCAATGTTGCTAGAAAGAATGGTCAAAATGCGGAAATACATCACAGAAGATGAACTCTGGGAGCTAAATGCTTTGTGCAATATGCTCCCAGGTCCTTCTTCCACCCAATTGGTTTCAGCCATTGGATTTCGGGTAGGAGGTCCCAACCTAGCCTATCTGGCCTTGATTGTATGGATCATACCTGCGACCTTATTGATGACTTCAGCCGCAGCTTTGATTTATTTTTTAGAGGAAAATACCCCGGGAGCTTTGAACTTTGCCAAGTTCATCCAACCCATGGCGATTGGATTCATCATTTTTGCGGCTCAAAAAACTATCAGTAAAATGGTCCAGACTACAGAAGCCATGGTACTGGTTTTAATCTCAACTTTTATTTCCTTCTTTTACAGTTCCCCCTACGTTTTTCCGGTTTTACTGATCATGGGAGGACTTAGTACTTCCATCAAATACAAAAAACAGCCCAAGCTTGAGAAAGATAAACCTTTGGTAATCCAATGGTCCAACTTTTACCTATGGGCTGGGGTCTTGGTTTTGGCCGCTATTTTGGGTGCCGCTTTTCAGTACCAGCCGGTAATTTTATTCGAAAATTTCTATCGAAATGGCAGCTTGATTTTTGGAGGAGGGCAAGTACTTGTACCCTATTTGTACACTGAGTTCGTCGATTTCAAACATTTTCTGACTTCGGAGGAATTTCTTACTGGATACGCCATTTCCCAAGGTATCCCCGGTCCCACTTTCAGTATATCCTCCTATGTGGGTGCTCTCTCCATGCGTGAATTTGGGCTCGTGGGATTCCTTACTGGCGGTTTAATCGCAGCAGCTGGAATTTTCTTGCCAGGAATTTTCATGATTTTCTTCGTAATCCGCTTTTGGGACCAACTAAAGATATATCGTCCCGTCCGAGCTGCTTTGGAAGGCATCAACGCTGTCTCCTGTGGGATGCTGATCGCTGCGGCCTATTTGCTTTTTGAGCCTTTGGAAGCCAATATTCTAAACATTCTGATCATCCTGGCAACTTACTCCGTCCTGCAGTTCACCAAAATCTCCTCCCCCATGATTATCGCCGGTGGAATTGTACTGGGTATAATTTACAACTTGCTGATAAACTGATCCATTTTCTTCAAAAACTGGCCTTAGGAACAAGAATCGCACTCCTTGCGTTTTAATTTTCTAAATCATTCCCTATCTTTCTCTTATGCAGGCCTACGAATTTATCAATAACCTTATCCCTCCCCTGAAGCTAAAGGACAAAACAAAAATGGCCTTGGCCTGGATGGAAGAAATCCGAACCGATATATTGCCGGTGGTGGATGAGGGAAAATTTTTGGGTCTGATAAGAGATGAAATGATCTTTGATCTTAACAGACCAGAGGAGGAAATCGCAAAGATTACGCCTGAATGCCCAAAATGCTGGGTTTACCAAGACAAGCATATATATGATGTTTTGAAGGTAAGTGCAGAGCACCAATCCAACGTCGTGGCTGTGCTGAACCGAGACAATACCTATTTAGGAGTAGTAACTATGGAAGATGCCATAGCTGCATTTGCCGACAGCCTATCCATTCAATCCCAGGGTTCTGTTCTGGTACTTTCAATGAACATGACTGACTATAGCCTGGCAGAAATTGCACGGATCATCGAATCTGAGAACACCAAGGTATTGAGCTCATTCATTAGTAACGATCCTTTGGATGATTCAAAAATCAAATTGACACTAAAACTTGATCAACCAGAACTTAGGCATATCAAAGCCACTTTGGAAAGGTTTGGCTACAAAATATTGGATCATTACCAAGAAGAAGTAGGGATCAGCAGTGAGGGCGACCGGATCGGTAACTTATTGAGATTTTTAGATATTTAGGCCATGAAAGTAGCACTTCATGGCTTAACATTAAAGGTTGAGTATTTCCCCGATGTCCAGGCTCTCTTTACAGAATTAAGAAGGCACGATTTTGAGATCTTTGTTTCCCCGCATTTCGACAGGCAACTTCGAATGCATGGCAACAAAACGCTTGCCTACAAGGTTTTGGAAAAGAAAAAAGCCATGGCCCAAATGGACTTTTTGATTTCAATTGGTGGGGATGGGACTTTGCTGGATTCTGTAACACAAGTGGGGCATTTGGAAATTCCAATTTTGGGACTAAACACAGGGAGATTGGGTTTTTTGGCTACAGTTTCCACCGATAAAATCGCCGAGGCAATTGCTAATCTTGCTAGCAAAAACTATCAAATTGAATCCCGATCCCTTGTTTCCCTTCACTGTGACCGAAAATTATTCAATGGAATAAACTACGGACTGAATGAATTTACCATCCATAAGCGGGATACTTCTTCGATGATTACTGTCCATACTTATATTGACGGGCAGTACCTCAACAGCTATTGGGCAGACGGATTGATTGTAGCTACACCCACAGGCTCCACGGGCTATTCCTTGAGCTGTGGAGGCCCTTTAATTTCTCCAGAAGCCAAAAACCTGGTCATTACACCTGTAAGCCCCCATAATCTAAATGTGCGGCCTATCATTGTATCCGAAGAAAGCGAGATCAGTTTCAGGATTGAAGGCAGAACTGATAAATTCCTGATTTCCTTGGACTCTAGGTCCACCTCGATTTCATCAGATCTCAAACTGACGGTGAAAAAAGAGAAATTTTATGCGAAACTGGTGAAATTACCGGAATACAATTTCTTTGATACCTTAAGACAAAAATTAAATTGGGGCTTTGATATGAGAAATTGAGCCTCATCCGTTTAGATTTACAGGGCTTAGGAGCTTAACAAATATTAACCGCAGAAATACTAGAACGCGTTTTTTAAACGTTGGGTACTTCATAACTTGCATCGTCTTGAAAAAGGTCAATTTTCAGATTTTCAATCCTTTATTCATTTTTCTTCTGATTTATGCAGGACTTGTTTCGGAGTCCAAGGCGCAGAATTTTGAAGTAGGAGGAGGATTGGGGACTTCGGCTTATACCGGAGACATCACTAGAAAAGTTGGGCTGGACCATTTAGGTCTTCAAGGCACGTTGTTTGGCAAGAGAAATTTTGACAATGTATGGTCGCTTCGGGTGGGATTAACTATCGCCTCTCTGGGGGCAGAAGACAATGTGAGTCTCATAGACAGGGCCTCAGAGGTAAGAGATGCTTATTTTAAAGGCGGACTTGTGGAAGGCACGGCAGTCTTGGAGTTTAACTTTCTGGATTACCTTAGAGGTGATTCGCAGTTTAACTTTTCCCCCTATGCATTCTTTGGGATAGGGTATGCTCACCTCTTTGCAAAAGGGAGAACATATGAATTCAACACCGAAGAATCCTACAATGAGGGCACCGTAGTGATCCCTTTTGGAGGGGGAGTAAAGTATAAAGTAAATGACCGTTGGACACTAGCTGCCGAAGCCGGAATCCGTGCAACATTTACTGACTATCTGGATAAGATAGATAGTACCTTACCTCCGATACCAAGATTTAAGGATCAAAACGACCCCAGTCTTCCCTATGGGATCAATTTCGGCAATCCCTACGACAAGGATTGGTACTACTTTTTGGGAGTCACGATCAGCTACACTTTTGAGTCAACAAAATGCTACGCTTATTAATTAATTGAGCCTTAGGCTTAATTATTAGAAAAGAAATAGCATTTTTGTAGGCCAAAATGCGAGGTATTCGGAACCCAAGGAATGAAGGAAGTACTAGACCTAGAGAAAGTCCCCAGTCATATTGCAATAATCATGGATGGTAACGGCCGTTGGGCCAAGAAAAAAGGTGCCATGAGAATTTTTGGACACCGCCATGCAATTCAGGCAGTAAAGGATTCAATTGAAGGAGCCGAAAATCTAGGAGTAAAATTCCTGACACTTTTCTCCTTTTCCACAGAAAACTGGTCGAGACCCCAAGATGAAGTTAACGGACTCATGGAACTTTTGGTGAAAACCATCACCGATGAGGTTCCGATGATGATCAAAAACAACATCAGACTCCTAAGTATCGGGGATTTAGGTAGCCTGCCTCCGGCAGCCTTTCAAAAACTGATGGAAGCAAAATCCATCACTTCCAAAAATACCGGCCTCACCGTAATCCTAGCTCTCAGCTATAGTGGAAAATGGGAGATCGCCCAAGCAACCAAACGCATTGCTCAAAAAGTCTCTGAAGGAAAATTAGCAGTGGAGGACATCACCCAGCAGTTGGTGGCCGATCATCTGGAAACCGCCGGAATTCCTGATCCTGAACTCATGATCAGAACCTCCGGTGAATTCAGAATCAGCAATTTTCTACTGTGGCAATTGGCCTATACCGAGCTGTATTTCACCCCGGTATTATGGCCGGATTTCAGAAAAGAGCACCTGGAAGCTGCCATTCTCGACTTTCAATCTCGGGAAAGAAGATTTGGTAAAACAGGTGAACAAGTTAAATCTTAAGTTATTGATGAAAAGAAGTTTATTGATTCTGTTTTGTCTGGTATGGGCAGGTTCAGCGATGGCACAAATCAGGCTTGGCCAAAGCCGTTATGCCTCAACCCGACCGGTTGATATTCTGGAGTTGAATTATTCCAAACCCCAAACCTATAGAATCGCCGAAATAAAGGCCGTTGGCTTGACTACCTTGGATGAGGTCGCAATCCTCTCCCTTTCAGGTCTGAAAGTAGACGATAGAATCCAGGTCCCCGGAGATGCAATTTCTAATGCACTCAAAAAACTATGGAATCAAGGAATCATCGGTGACGTAAAAATACTAGTGACCAAAGTAGAGGGTGAAGACATCTATTTGCTGCTAGATCTTACCGAAAGGCCAAGATTCTCCAGAGTGGAATTTTCAGGAGTTGGAAAGACCCAGGAAAGTGAGCTTCGGGACAAAGTCAACATACGAGGAAGAGTAGTCCGTGACGATGTACTCAATACCGCAAAAAGAAATATTGAGAAATATTTCATGGACAAGGGCTACCTCAACACTGAGGTTAAAATTATCCAGGACAGAGACACTACACTTCCAAACAGTGTTAAGCTCCGTTTTGACATTGACAGCAAGTCCAAAGTAAAGATCAACGAAATACGGATTTTTGGTAACGATGAAATCCCTGACTCCAAGGTCAAAGGGAAATTAAAGAAAACCAAAGAGCACGCACGTGTTAGTGTATTCAAAGATTTGTATTCCCGAATGACTGAAGCTTCTGTTTCAGACGTGGGCAATTCCCTGTTTTACACAGATTCAGCTTCCAAGGAAGAGGCCAAATCCTACATCAACAAAAACTTCAAACTCAACTTTTTCAATGGTTCCAAGTACATCCCAAAGGAGTATAGGAACGACAAGGATAACGTAATTAACTTCTATCAAAGCAAAGGCTTTAGGGATGCCAAAATCCTGGAAGACTCTGTATACAAATTCGGTGAAGAGAAAATCAACATCGATATAGATATTGAGGAAGGAAAAAAATACTATTATAGAAACATCGAGTTTACCGGAAATTTCATCCATCCAGATGAAATCCTACATGCTAAACTGGGTATCCAAAAGGGCGATGTTTATGACAAGGAAAAACTGGATAAAAGACTGAACTACGACCCTCAAAAAGGAGATGATGTGAGTTCCTTGTATCAGGATGATGGATATCTGTTTTTCAACATTCAACCTGTAGAAGTAAATGTGGTAGGAGATTCCATTGACTTGGAAATGCGGATCTTCGAAGGCCCACAGGTTACTGTGAACAGTGTGGGGATCACAGGAAACGAACGTACTTCTGATCATGTGGTCATGCGGGAAATCCGAATTCTTCCTGGACAAAAATTCAACAGAAGTCTTTTGGTACGTACCATCCGTGAACTTTCCCAGTTGGGATATTTTGACCCGGAAAAAATCAACCCGGATTTAAGACCGAACTTTGAAGCAGCTACTGTAGATATCACTTTCGAGCTTGAGGAGCGTCCTAATGACCAAATCGAACTTTCCGGTGGTTGGGGTGGATTCTATGGTTTCGTCGGAACCGTAGGCCTGATTTTCAACAACTTCTCCATCAAAAACATCGGTAATTTCGACAAATGGGATCCACTACCAGTAGGTGATGGGCAGAAACTTTCCCTGAGAGTTCAGGCAAATGGTAGATCCTTCCAGAATTACTCAGTTTCCTTGACTGAACCATGGTTTGGAGGTAAAAAACCAAATGCCCTGAGCTTTAGCTTCAACCATTCAGTTCAGCGACAGGTTGATTTCTTCAGCAGAACCAACTTTGGCAACGAACTGGGCTTCTTTAAAATTACCGGTGCTACAATTGGGCTATCCAAGCGGGTTACTTGGCCTGATGACTACTTCAGCATCAGTAACTCCCTTCAATTCCAGATCTACGAATTTGACCAGTTTGGAACCTCCTTTGGCTTAAGCTATCCAACCGGAAAGTCAAACAGCCTTACCATTAACAACACCATTGCTAGGAATAATATTGACAACCCGATCTATCCAAGATTCGGTTCAAATATTATCCTTTCTACTTCCCTGACACCTCCTTATTCTTCTTTGAATAAAAATCTGAATTCAGAAACCACAGATCAGGAGAAATTCAAATGGCTGGAATATCATAAGTGGATGTTTGATGCGTCCATTTATACGCCGCTTTTCGGCTCCAACAAGCTAGTAGCGAGTGCTCGTGCCCACATGGGATTCTTAGGGTCTTATGGTCAGAAAATCGGTTTTATCCCGCTTGAAAGATTTGTGATGGGTGGAGACGGTATGACTTTCAACAACTTTGCCTTAGGTCAAGAAATCATCGGCCTGAGAGGGTATGAAAACCAGACCATCACACCGGGAAGAGACACCCGTGGTACTGCAAATCCTGACCCATATGGAGGGATTGTATATAACAAGTATGTGATGGAAGTACGCTTCCTGGTTTCTCCGAACCCATCTGCCACCATCTTCTTGCTGGGCTTTGCCGAAGCTGGAAACAACTGGGGTTCCTATAGAGATTTCAACCCATATGACCTGAAAAAATCAGCTGGTATGGGAGCCAGGATCTTCATGCCGGCCTTTGGCTTACTTGGGGTAGACTGGGGTTATGGATTCGATGCCATACCAGGTACTGTAAACAGAAGTGGACCTCAGTTCCACTTTACAATTGGACAGCAATTCAGATAAGCTTGAATTCAGGATGAGATTAGTTAATTTATGTCAAAATTTTCCTATTGGCCACTCGTTAAAAAGTGAAAACTGAATTAATCTCTTTGCCATGAATTATTTGCCGAAAATCGTACTTTTGCTTCTCTTTGTGCTATTTACAGGCCCTTTGGCCGCACAAAAGCTGGGATATATCGACTCCGAATACATCCTAAACAAACATCCTGACTACAAAATCGTAGAACAGGAACTTGCCAAACTGAGTACTGAATGGAAGAATGAGGCACAAAGTTTGGATAAAGAGATAAAAGAAATGTATGTGCAATTGAAAGCTGAGGAAGTCTTATTGACCGAAGAGATGTACCATCAGAAAATTGCAGCTATTAAACAAAAGGAAAAGGAATCTCAGGAATTTAACAGCAGAATATTCGGTATCAACGGACAGTACTTTCAAAAACAGGCTGAATTGCTCCAACCATTGCAGTCCAAAATTTACGACGCAATCGAACGGGTTTCCAGGAAAAACAACTTGGCCATTCTTTTTGACAAGGCATCCGTCCCATCCGGAATAATCTACACGGATCCAAGACATGATTACTCCGAATTTGTTTTGGAAGAACTAGGAATTGAAGACAACAATTAAATACAAACACAACTAATGATGAAAGTAAAATTTATCCTTTCCGCAATCGCCCTGCTTTGCGTAGGATTTGTAGCTCAAGCTCAGACTCAGGAATTGAAAATCGGGTATACCGATGTGGATTTTATCATGGATTTGATGCCAGAAATGGAACAAATCGGTGCCGATATTAGAGACTACGAAACTCAACTTCAAACCAATATCCAAACCAAAGCACAGGACTTCCAACGTCAGGTTCAGTCTTATCAGCAGGCTGCAGCTACCATGACCGAAGATGCAAGAGCTGCTAAGGAACAAGAGCTTACAAAACTTCAGCAAGACCTTCAGAAGTATGAGCAGGATGCTCAGGTTAGCTATCAAAGAAAACTACAGGAGCTTTTGGAGCCTGTACAGACCAAAGTTGTAAACGCAATCAATGCAGTAGCCGCTGAAAACAACTACACGCATATTTTTGCACAGACTGCCGGTCAGGCACCTATCCTTCTTTACACCAAGGAAGAGGACAAGTTCACTGAATTGGTTTTGGCTAAATTGGGAATTCAGCTTCCAACTCCTCCTGCAGGAAACTAAGTCGCTACTATTCTAACAGAAACCGGCATCCTGATTTTATTCGGAATGCCGGTTTTTTTATTTTTGGCTATGGCAAAAAAGAACCCCAAAGACATTATGCTTAAAAGCCAGGACGCCGTCTTGGTGGATTTTTATGCAGATTGGTGTGGCCCCTGCCAAACCATGAACCCTATCATTGAATCCGTCTTGGATGAACTGGGAGGGAAGATCAAGCTGTTGAAGCTTAACGTAGATAAGCACCCACAATTGGCTCAGCAATTTGGAGTACGGTCCATCCCACACTATGCGCTCTTCAAAAGGGGGAAAATCCTCTGGAGAAAAGGAGGAATCATGACCAAAAGAGATTTATTTCAAAGCCTTAAGGCATTTACCTAAAAAAGCTCCCTTTCAGGAGCTTTTTTAAATTTATATGAAGAATTTTAACTTGATCACTTCCTTTTCGGTGAGGAAGCGATAATGTCCCCTTTTCAGATCTTTTTTGTCCAATCCGGCAAACATCACCCGGTCCAGAGCAGTCACCTCATAACCAAGATGCGCAAATATCCTTCTCACAATCCGGTTTCTACCAATATGAATCTCCAAACCTAAAATGGTTCTGTCTTTCGAAAGCACTTGCATGTCATCCACATTTGCAGGCCCGTCTTCCAAAGTCAGTCCCTCTAAAATCAATTCCTCATCCTTTTTGGTAAGAGGCTTATCCAAGGTGACTTGGTAAATCTTACGGATCTCATTGGAAGGATGCGAAAGCTTGGCTGCCAACTCTCCGTCATTGGTGAAAAGTAACAGACCTGTAGTGTTTCTGTCCAGCCTTCCTACGGGGAATATCCGTTCTTCGCAGGCATTTTCCACCAAACTCATCACGGTCTTCCGTTCCATAGGATCTTCAGTAGTGGTGATAAAATCCTTGGGTTTGTTCAATAAAACATAAACCGGCTTTTCAGGATTGATTCTTTTTCCTTGATAAACCACCCGATCTGATTTTTTTACCTTATAACCCAACTCAGTAATCACCTCATTATTGACGGTAACCAACCCTTGGCCGATCAATTCATCTGCCTCACGACGGCTGCAAATCCCGGAATTGGCGATGTATTTATTCAGGCGGATCAAGTCAGAATCAGACTTGCTTTTTGATTTCTTGGCAGGGAGAGCATCAAAATTATACTCAGGCCGCTCCACATCTGAAATATTTCTGTTAGGTCTATTTTTGCCAAAACCACTTTTTGCCGGAGCTTTTCCAAGTGAATTCCCAGAACCCTTTTCACCATAAACAGGCTTTTGGTCCCTTCCTCTACCTAGATAAACATTTCCGGATTCAGGTCGATTTTTTGAAAATTCAGTACCGAGTTTTTTGCCTTCGAATTTCCCTTTCTTCTCAAACTTCTTTGACTTGGAATCCTCTTTACGAGTAAACCTGCCTTCAGAAGAGGAATCGGATTGCTCCCCAAAAAATCTCTTCTTTCCAAAGGATGGAGCTGGTTTGGATCCAGGTTTGAACTCGGTCTTTTTGCGTCCTCCTCTGTCCGAATATTCGGTCTTCTTTTGATCAAAAGAAGGCTTATCTCCAAAGCTTCTTTTTTTGCCAAAGCCCTTTTTTTCAGTTTTTTCAAACTTCCCTGATTTTCCAGAGGAAGGATTGTCTTTTCTAAACGGCTTCTGAGGTTCAGAACTCTCATTTTCCTGGTTGAAAAAGCGCCTTTTAGGATTGTTGTTTTTCATAAGCGTGCAGCATCACTGCTGGATTTTTGAATGATTAATAAGCGATTGAATTTCAAACGCTTAATTGGGCTGCAAAGATACTTTCATTCTAGGGATTTTTCTCCCTAGTCTGAAAAATTTACTTGTTTTTATAAAAATACTCCGTTGCCTTTCTCACTGAACCCTCCGACAACAAAAGCCCCTTTGCTTCCTCCTCACCCAAACCGGTAGCTTCCATGATCATTTTTGTACCTCTATCTACCAATTTGGCATTGGATAGTTGCATGTCTACCATTTTGTTGCCTTTAACTCTTCCCAGCTTTATCATAACAGTAGTTGAAATCATATTCAGTACCAATTTCTGGGCTGTCCCGGCTTTCATTCTGGTACTTCCAGTGACAAACTCAGGACCTACGACCACTTCAATTGGGTATTCTACTTCCTGACTCAACGGGGAATTGGGGTTGCAGGTGATACAACCAGTTAGTAAACCATTATCCCTGGCAGTCTTGACTCCACCTATCACATAGGGTGTAGTCCCGGATGCCGCTATCCCGATTATAGTATCATCACTGTTGAAGCCGTATTCCTGAATATCTTTCCAAGCCTGATTCCGATCATCTTCGGCATTTTCCACGGCCTTTCGGATTGCTGAATCCCCTCCAGCTATAAGCCCAATTACCCAATCGTGAGGAACACCGTATGTTGGAGGACATTCTGAAGCATCCAATATACCCAGTCTTCCGCTCGTGCCGGCACCAATGTAAATCAATCTACCCCCCTTTTCCATTCGAGGCACAATCTGCTCAACCAGTAGGGCAATGGCAGGAATCACCTTCTTGACAGCCTCAGGCACTCGATGGTCCTCTTTATTGATATTCTGAAGCAGATCTTTGATCTCCATCTGCTCGAGATTGTCATAATGTGAGGGGCTTTCAGTTACTTTCATAATTTTTCTTGGTGGTAAAGTGTAAGTCCTGCTATTGGACTTTCTATGATCAAATTGACATAAAGGCCAGCATCCATGGCAGCTTTTCTCAAAATATCGCTGTTATAATATGCAATGGAGCCCACAAAGTTAACAGGCTTATTTCCGTAATCTCTGTACTTCAAAACATGTTTGGCAAAGAAATCCTGGAATGAGCTATAGAAAAGATTATAGCAGTAAGGTTCACTTTTATGTTCGGTGATAAACCTGCAAAAACTTGCCATGTACCGATTGGGAAAGGGCTGCCTATACACATGATCCTGAATTAGCGCTGCACTTAACTGGAACCGGTCAATCAATTCTTCCCGAATTACTTGAGGCATTTCCTCGTTAATGAAATCAATAAGAAATTTTCTTCCCACGTAACCTCCACCACCTTCATCTCCCAAAATATACCCGGGAGCTGGTCTGGAATCAATGATTTTCTCACCATCATAATCACAGCTATTGGACCCAGTACCTAGAATGCAGGCAATTCCCGCCTGATGACCACAGGTCGCATGTGCTGCTGCAGAAAGGTCGTGATCTACTTGAATCTTGGAATTCGGGAAAATCGTCCTTAAGGCATTTTCAACTTCCTTTTTTCGGATATCTGCAGAACATCCGGCACCGTAGTAATAAATCTCTTCGATTTCACTTTCCAGATTTACCAGAAAATCCTGGCGCATCTGAATGGCCATTTCCTCGGAAGTTTGATAATAGGGATTAAAGCCTACTCCCCTATTTTGACTGACTCTTCCATCCTTGTGAATAACTCTCCAGTCTGTTTTACTTGAGCCACTATCTGCTATTAAAATCATATTATTCCAAGCGCCCAATGGGCGAAAATCGTTCAAATACTTTTTCAGAATGGGGGGCGTCGAGTAGTTCCTCGGTCAAATCCTGCCCCGCCCAATGTTCATAATGCTTCCCTGATTTCCAAAGTCGGGAATGGGTCACTTCATAAATAATCCCCCGATAAGCAATCCATATTTCCGGCTTATCCTGCCCATTTCTCAGTGCGAGCTGCTGTTTAGTATAAACTTTCATCAAAGCAACTTAATCTGAGCATTGATCCAACGCTCGGGAATTTCACCTTTTTGTGCTGTCTGATAATCAGAATAACTGCATGGAACTGTGGTAAACCTGTCGAATTTCTCGGTTTCGTTATGAGGGATTTCCATCCACCACTTTCCACTTCTTTTGCTTTTATAGAATACTAGGGTATTGGGCTTGCTATCCAGGGAAACTGTGTACTTGGTGTAATCACTGCTCTTAAAAGAAAGACTATCCTTACGGGAGTAAAACCCTTCTATGAAATACCAAAGCATAACTGCTGCAACTTTTGCGGTTTTGTTGCTCGCATCATCGAAATAGGGTTCATATCCATAAATCCCAATGGAACTCAATTTTTCATTCATCCCTGCAAACCAGCAAATCTGGCAGGCTTCCTCTGCGGTAAGACCAAAGGGCTGGGCATCTATTACACCGGGTGCATCAGAAGACTGAATAGCACAGAGGTCAAAACTCAATAAATCAGCATTCCTGATCAGTGGTTCTATTTCCTTGAACTCTGTTCGGACCTTACCCAGTCGCATGTGGTCGAAATACAACTTTTCAATCACATTAATCAAGGAAGGATCTACCAAAAAACTCTGATAAGCAAGATGGGTATAAGAAAAAAGAAAATTGGGTTGGTGTAAAATTATTTCCTGAGTATGCTGGTCAGCCAATGGCCCATCCTCTTCCATATCAAGCTTAGCATCCACCGTCAAGAGGCTAATCAACTTTTTCATTTTTTGATAAGACAAGTACTGACCGTAGTCCAGATCATGTGTCCCTCCAAAATACACTGGCAAAATCTGATGCTTCATGAGATATTCCCCCACCTGTTGCATGCGCTCATAGGTATCCTGGAGCGTTTCTCCCGGAATCAAATCACCCAAATCCGCCAATCGATAGGGACCAATTCCTCGTTTCAGTTCATAAAGTTTTTCCCGAATCTCGTTCGATCCTCGAGCCACGCTTTCTGATTTTGCGACTCCTCGGGTTTCTTTCAGTCCAACTAGGGCAATTTGAACTCCTTTTAAATCTGGAAATTCCTCCCCATACCAGTGAATCTGGCTAAAGAAGGAATTTTCTGGATATTTCTTTTGCCACAGGAATTCTGCTACCGGCTCAAAAAAAGATTGAATATTCATAAGGGTTAGGTGTAGGGTAAAAATAAGCAAAAAAGCCTCTAATAATAAAAAATCCCGCCGAAGCGGGATTGAAGTTTTTCATTATCCTCCGAAGTCATCGAATCGGATGTTTTCCTGAGGAATACCCAAATCATCAAGCATTTTCAGAACGGCAGCATTCATCAATGGAGGACCGCATAGGTAGAATTCTACCTCATCTGGCTCTGGGTGATTCTTCAGATAATTGTCAAACAATACTTGGTGAATAAACCCTACATAACCGTCTCCTTCTTTATCATCCAAAGACTTCTTGATTTTCCAATTATCTTCAGGAAGCGGCTCTGAAAGACCGATATTGAAAGAGAAATTAGGGAAGTCTTTTTCAATAGCCCGGAAATGAGGCACATAGAATAGTTCTTTCTTAGATCTACCTCCATACCAATATGAAACTTTTCTGGAAGTCTTCTCAGTATGGAAAAGATGGAAGATCTGAGCTCTCAATGGAGCCATACCAGCACCACCACCAATATAGATCATTTCTCTATCCGTTGGGTTGATATGGAATTCACCATAAGGACCAGAAATGGTCACTTTGTCCCCTGGCTTTCGAGAGAATACATAAGAAGAGCAAACACCTGGATTTACATCCATCCACTTATTGTTAGCTCTATCCCATGGTGGAGTAGCAATACGAATGGTCAACATCACGATATTACCTTCAGCTGGGTGGTTTGCCATGGAGTAAGCTCTAAATAGCTCTTCTCCATTTTTCATGACCAGATCCCACAAACCAAACTTATCCCAATCACTTTGATAAACATCGGCCGGGTGACCTAGCTCAGGATGTGGAGTGATATCCATATCCTTGAAGTTTACAGTGATTACAGGTACATCAATCTGAATATATCCACCTGCTTCGAAGTTCAAAACTTCTCCCTCAGGTAGTTTAACTTTGAATTCTTTGATGAAAGTAGAAACGTTGTAATTGGAAATTACTTCACACTCCCATTTCTTGATTCCGAAGATCTCCTCAGGAACACGAATCTTCATGTCCTGCTTCACCTTCACTTGGCAAGCCAAGCGAACATGACCCTGCTGTTCTGCTCTGCTTAGGTGGCCTACCTCCGTTGGAAGAACTTCTCCTCCACCTTCTTCAACCACGCACTTACACATGGCACAGGTACCGCCTCCTCCACATGCTGAAGGAAGAAAAATCTTTTGATTTCCCAATGTGGAAAGCAAGCTAGTTCCCGCTGAAGTTACAATCGGATTGCTTTCGTCACCATTGATAATAATTTTAACATCTCCTGAATTCACCAGCTTAGACTGGGCAAACAGTAGGATGAATACCAGTAGCAGAATAATTACGGTAAATGCTACAATGGAAGTAATAATTACAGAACCCATGAAATTTTGGTTTTACTTTTTTCTGATGGATTTAAGGGTGCACAAATATATTTATTAATCACAATAACAGACCAATAAACGCACCAATTTTGGGCGGAATACGCCCTTTAATTTTTTAAGACAACCGATTAATTATTCAAAAGGTTTAACAAAGTGCTCAGTCTACTTTTTAGCTGTCTTCTGTCTATGATAAAATCAAGAAACCCATGCTCCAAAACAAACTCTGAACTTTGAAATCCTTTAGGAAGATCTTTTCCAATGGTCTCCCGGATTACCCTTGGTCCTGCGAAACCAATCAAGGCACCAGGCTCGGCAATATTAAAATCTCCCAACATGGCATAAGAAGCAGTAACACCACCGGTGGTTGGGTCAGTCAAAAGAGAAATATAAGGAATGGCTGCCTGATCCAACAGGGCCAATTTAGCTGAGGTCTTTGCCATTTGCATGAGGGAAAACCCTGCCTCCATCATTCTCGCTCCCCCGGATTTAGAAATCATCAAGAAAGGCACCTTGTTTTTCAGAGAATGGTCAATCGCCCTCGCGATTTTTTCTCCTACAACAGATCCCATGGAACCTCCTATAAAATTGAAATCCATACAGGCCACTACAATATCAATCCCGTTCATCTTGCCATAAGCAGTTCTCACGGCGTCATTCAGTTCAGTTTTGGCTATTGTAGCCTCGATTCTGGATGAATACGGCTTGGTATCTGTGAATTTCAGGGGATCACCGGACTTCATGTCTTTGTCCAACTCTGTGAATTTATTCCCGTCAAATAGTATTTCAAAATATTCTTTGGATCCGATTTTGACATGGAAGTCGTCATCAGGGCAAACAAATGCATTGTTTTTCAGCTCTCGGGTATGGATAATATTTCCATTAGGAGTCTTAAACCACAGCCCGTCAGGGGCGTCCTTTTTCTCAGCTGTGGAGGTTTTGATTCCTTTATCCGTTCTTTTAAACCAAGCCATATTGAGTTTTTATTTTTTTTTTGACAAGTCAAAGGACACAAATTTAGACCTTAAATCCATTAAATAAAATCCCAATGCCGTCTAGTTTCCTTTCCCCAGAAATCGGCAGGATTACTTTCCGAGTAATTTTGCTTTTCAGCGCAGCGAATTTTACGTTATTTTGAAAAGAAAGCCCTAACAGAAGCTTCTGGCTTTAAAACCAATAAATTCCAAATAAGCTGTTATGAACCTCGCGACCCTTCTACTTATTTCAGGAGTAATCCTGATTGCCGCTTATAGAATCTACGGCAGTTATGTTTATAAAAAACTGGGTCTAAATAATGAGGAAAAAGCCCCTTCACATCGACACAGGGATGGAGTAGACTATGAACCTACCAAACCGATTGTTGTATTGGGTCATCATTTTGCATCCATTGCAGGCGCGGGACCAATCGTTGGACCGATTATAGCGGTGACCTTCGGCTGGATTCCAGCGGTTATTTGGATCCTAGCAGGAGGGATATTTTTTGGGGCTGTCCATGATTTGGGAAGTATGGCTGCATCACTGAAGGCAGAAGGGAAATCCATTGGGGTCATCATCCGAAACCAGATAGGACTGAAGGGCAAGCAATTATTTATCCTTTTCAGTTTTTCTACCCTGATTCTGGTCATAGGTGTTTTCGCAGATATCATAGCCAAGACTTTTGTAAGCAATGCAGGAGTAGCTTCTGCATCCATCCTATTTATTATTCTGGCTATTGCTTTTGGCTGGGTCAACCGGCTTGTTGGTAACCGAAAAATTGCATTCATTATTATTTCGGTAATTGGGGTGATCCTAATGTATTACTTCGTTTATCTGGGAATGCAGCTTCCTTTTGTACTGGATTATAAAGTTTGGATTATCGCCTTGCTGGGCTATGCATTTCTGGCATCCGTTACCCCAGTCAGTCTGCTTTTACAACCAAGGGATTATTTGAACAGCTTTTTGTTGTATGGTTTGATGATAGCGGCAGTGGTGGGAGTCTTTGTTGCCAATCCAGAAATAAAAATGAGCAATGAGATCACCGTTTCCACTGATAATCTCGGATACATTTTCCCTGTTTTATTTGTCACAATCGCCTGTGGTGCCATCAGTGGGTTTCATTCTCTGGTAGCATCTGGAACTACCTCCAAGCAATTAGACAAGGAGAGCGATGCAAAAATCGTGGGATTCGGAGGTATGCTCATCGAATCTTTCCTTGCGATAATTTCCGTAGGAGCAGTAGTGGTTCTTTCCAAATCAGAATACATGGCAAGACTTGAAGGGGAAGGTCCGGTTTCTCTTTTTTCCACAGGTTTGGGAAATATGATCGCCTCTTTGGGAATTCCTGAAGACTTTGCGGTAGCATTTGTAGCGCTGACTGTTTCAGCTTTTGCACTGACTACACTGGATACCTGTACCCGACTGGCAAGATTTACTTTGCAGGAATATTTTGAAGATGTGCCAAAGCCTTCCGCTCAATTTGTTGCAAAAAACCGATTTGTCTCAACAGGAATTGTCGTTGTCCTTTCGGTACTCTTACTTGCTTCAGGTGAATTTTCAACTCTTTGGCCCATCTTCGGCTCCGCAAATCAATTGTTAGCAGCCTTGGCTCTACTTACTATAGCGGTGTGGCTAATCCGTAAAAAAGTAAATGCGATCTTCGTCACCATTCCCATGTTTTTCATGTTTACCGTGACACTGGCATCCCTAGGCCTATTTGCATGGAAAAATTTTCAGGACCGCGTTTATGTACTTTCACTGATTGCAGCCCTTCTTTTTATCCTGGCCATTTCTCTAATGGTATTGGCTACAAAAAGTCTAAAAAGTGAGGTCAAAGAGACTGCAAAAGCTCTTTGACCTCACTGGGAAATTAATCAGCCCCATCCAATTTGGCTACATCAATAGTATACTGAGCAACATTTCTACCCTGGGTTGTCCCAACTGTGGCATCAAAGGTCCAGTGAATTCCTCCATATACTCTAGAAATGGCGGCCTCCTCAGCCCAAGCTCTGACTTTTTGGGCTTCCTGCGGAAATAGATAAGCCAAAACTTCCGCTGCAGCTGCGGAAAAAACTGAATGTCCAGAGGTATAGCTTGGGAAATTGGGAGTCCCTGCTATGGTTTCGAAACCTTCAATTGTCTGTATCGGTCTGGGATAATGGTAATAATATTTTGCATCCCAACAGCTGATACCAGCGTCCATAATCGCCATGTTCATGTAAGCATAGGTTCTTGCCGTCCTTATGGTATTCAATTTATACTGAACGATAAACTCTCTGGCAAAGTCATTCCAATGCCCCGGAGGAGTATAGGTTCCCAAACCGTCCTGCCAGAAATTTGCTATTCTTCTCCTCTCCACTGTCACCTCATTGGCATATTTTCTAAGAATCTTAACATCTTCCAAATATTCCGGAGAACCAGGGGTCGGAGGAATACCAGGCCGGGTTGCCTCTACATTGGGCACATTCCACATTTTAACTTTTCCAAACAAAGGTGTCAAACCAACGGGACGGGTAGGACTTTCCAGATTTTTCCATTTCCATCCAAATCTTTCAAAAGCTGCATTGGCAATAGAGTCAGACACCGGTTTGGAAACTTGAGCATTTTTCATCCCATCACCAGATGCCCGGGTCATCGATAGGGCCGCTATTTCCTCTCCAATCTTTATTCCAGCCTCCAGGTCACTGGGCACATTTTCCCCGGAAAGTATCAGGCACTCCAAATGTTCCCTTTCCTTTTCTTCCAAATAAGCAGCCTCCAAAGGAAACATGGCAGTGAGTATTGCCCTTGATGCAGAGGCTACCACTGCTCCTCCTGATGGATAGGCCGGAATTTGGTTGGTGACATAGGCATGTGGAATTTCAGGATCAACTTCAAAAGGGGCTTTCCTTCCAAATCGAAACTTATGGTACCAAGCTGCAATCAACCCGTCGTATTGGGCCACAGACAAATAAGCCAAAGCCCTACTCGCATAAGGGGGATGTGCGAAAGGAAAAACAGGAGGACCATCAGGATCATTTGGACTAGGAAGTGTATAAGTTCCATCTTCATTAGGCCCAGGGATCAAATTGTATTTGGCGATTAACTCCAGTGCAATTTCATTCCAACGGATTACAGGATTGTTTGTCCAATAGTTTACATTTTTTCGCTGCTGCTCATTCATCGTTCGTATTGCCTCCTTTACCTGCTCAAGTTCCATCTGGTATTCAGGAGAAGAAACTGAAGTCGGATTCGGAACAGAAAGATCCGAACCACTCTCGAGAAGAATCGGCTTCCAAAACCCTGCATCCTCATCAATCCCCTGAAATTGATAGCTATCAAATTCCAACTCGGTCGGAAGTTCACGGAAACAGCCCCCAAGACTCAATCCGGACAATAGTATTATAATGCGTAATAAAGTTTTCATGATCTTGGATTAAAGTTTGAATTGATAGGTTATTCCCGCACCCAGAGTGGACAATTCAGGAGCATTTCTACCTTGAAAAACACGGTTGTAATAAGCCAAAACACCCAACCCCTTAATACTTGAAAAATAGTATTGGACAAATCCTCCTACACGATCCATATTGACCTTATTGGTGGGTTGAGGAGCATTATATGCACGGATGTCATCTCCTGACGTTGATCTCAGGCTGCTCAAATTCATCTCTAGTCGTAAGGAATTTCCAAAAAACCATTTGCCCACAACCAGCTCATGATTCCAGGAACTGGGGACATCCATCCAAGTGGTGTAATAGCTTCCATTATTGTAATAGTACTCCCTCTCTGCCTGGGTGTATCCTCTCCAGATATAAGCCGAAGTAGCCCGAATGTAAAATCCTGAGTTCCACTTGTATTTCAGCAAAGCCCTCCAGGAAAGCTGCTGCGTCCCCAAACCAAGACTATAGGGCTGATAATCTGACAAATAATTCGAAACGGGACTGGAAAATGCCAGAGAGGCATATCCAGAAAGCTCCCCATTTCCTACTTGACTTTTGAGTGCCTCATATTTGAGGGCAATTGTTAGATCTTGAAGTCCGGAAACACCGGCAAACTTCCCCCCATTAGGTCTTGTAGAATTGGTGCTAACAAAAGGTACACCTAGGTAAACATTCAGCTTTTGTGAAATTCCATAAGCTGCCATTGCCAGTGCCGTTTTTCGGTGGACCGTTGCGATTGTTTGGTTTTCCCGAAGGAAACTCCCCTCCCAATAATGGTCAAAATGCCCAAATTCATAATTGGCCAAAACACAAATTTCCCCTTTTGGCATCATAAGACCATCCGTTGGGGATTGAGCGAAAAGGGCTTGCTGCCCTATCAAACAAAAAGCAAAGGTTAACCACGAGAAAACAGAATATCTCAACTTAAACGTCTTCAAATAAGTCCCAAGGGACATTTTTGGTTCTCGGACAGGAGTTTTCATCAACCCCCTCGAACCACAGGTATATTTATTCATTTGATAAAATTTTAGGATAAACAGAAAAAGCCCGGATATCATCGGAAGATATCGGGTCATATGGATGACACAACTCCCCATCTATTCCATTTTGAATAAACGTGGGGGCCTGCATTCCAAAGGCAATAGAATTTGCCCTAAACTTAGCTTTAACTTAGTTGCGGAGGAGGAGTGTCCAAGTGAAAAAAAGGACTCTTGTAAGCTGAAAAAATAAACCCTAATGCGGTGAATCCTGACAGGGAATCCAATGGAGAGAATTCATAATGAACAGTTTGAATATAGTCTTTAATAAAGACTTTCAACTGGTGGGTCTTACCATTTTGATTCAAAGGCAATTCATCATCTGCCAAAAATGAAATCCATTTCTTAACGGTAGAATCCAGGGATTTTCTGGCAGTATCTGGCACATACACGATCTTTAAAGTGTCATTTTGGTACCTCTGTTTGATAGCCCGGAAGTATTTGCCGTCTTTTTCAAAACGCGTATTGGTCGCCTGAAAATTCTCCTGATTGGACATATAGGGGGCAGAAAGCGGAATGTCCATTATTCTTTCTTCCAAATAGCCGATCTGATCACTGTAAATTTTATCCTTCCATTTGCTTTCCAAGGAATACTGGAAGGAATAATAGAAGGCATAGTACCCGAAGTGGTAAAATGAAAAACAGATCAAAAACGCTATGGAAACTATCCTTCTCAATTGGAAAAATTTTTTAAATGTGAAATAAAAAAATACAGGATTCAAGAAATCCCTTATTTTATTTCAGATAATAGCTTTCAATAGAAATATTAAAAGGCACAATACTGCTAAAAGTAGCCCATAGATTTTGAGGACTAAGAGACGGTTCATTCTATCTAAAAACCACAGCACTAAAACCGGACGAACAAGTCCTGCAGCCAAGGAAACAGCACTTAGGAATGCAAAAATTTCAAGCAAAAAAATGAGAGATTGAAGCATATACAAAAATAAAAAGGAGCAACGATGGCTGCTCCTTTTTATTTACATAAGTGTAAAAATTTTACTTTTTACGCTTTATTTCTCTCATTTCATATCCCTCGATGGTATCGTCAACCTGGATATTGTTGAAGTTTTTGATGGAAATACCACATTCGTATCCAGCTTTCACTTCTGCAACATCATCTTTGAATCGCTTCAACTGGTCGATCTCTCCTTCGTGAATCACGATACCATCACGAATTACGCGAATCTTGTTCTTTCTGGTGATGTACCCATCTGTCACATACGAACCGGCAACGGTTCCCACTTTAGAAATCTTGAAGACTTCACGAACCTGAATATTACCAGTGATCACCTCTTCGAATTCAGGCTCAAGCATACCTTCGATCGCATCCTTGATCTGATTGATAGCATCGTAGATGATGGAATAATGACGGATCTCGATTTCTTCCTGTTCAGCCAATCTTTTGGCATTGGAGGATGGACGAACCTGGAATCCAATAATGATCGCATCAGAAGCTGAAGCCAATAGCACGTCTGATTCGGAGATTTGACCTACCCCTTTGTGAATGATATTCACTTTAACCTCATCCTTGGAGAGCTTCAATAAGGAATCTGATAGGGCCTCGACGGAACCATCCACGTCACCTTTGATGATGATATTAAGTTCTTTGAAACTACCAATGGCAAGACGACGTCCAATTTCATCCAAAGTGATGTGCTTCTTGGTACGCAAACTTTGTTCGCGCTGAATCTGCTCTCTTGAGTTGGCAATTTCTCGGGCTTCTCGCTCAGAATCGTAAACTTTGATAGTATCTCCAGCTTGGGGTGCTCCACTTAGACCCAGCACCTGAACAGGTGTTGAGGGCCCAGCTTCTTTCACCTTCTTTCCTTTATGGTCAAACATGGCCTTCACTCTGCCATAGTGCTGACCTGCAAGCATCACATCCCCGATATGCAAGGTTCCAGCCTGCACCATGATTGTAGCTACATATCCTCTTCCTTTGTCCAAGGAGGCTTCGATTACAGTACCAACAGCATTTTTGTTCGGATTGGCTTTCAGTTCAAGAATTTCAGATTCTAGGAGAACTTTTTCCAACAATTCATCCACACCTTGTCCTGTTTTAGCGGAGATATCCTGTGACTGGTATTTACCACCCCATTCTTCCACCAAAAGGTTCATATTTGCCAGTTCCTCTTTGATCTTGTTTGGATTAGCATTTGGCTTATCCACTTTGTTGATTGCAAAGATCATCGGTACACCCGCCACTTGGGCATGATTGATCGCTTCCTTAGTTTGAGGCATGATAGAGTCATCAGCCGCAATTACGATAATGGCCACGTCAGTGATTTTGGCACCACGCGCTCTCATCGCAGTAAAGGCTTCGTGACCAGGAGTATCCAAAAAAGCGATTTTATGTCCGGTCTTCGTCACCACATCATAAGCACCGATGTGCTGGGTAATTCCCCCTGCTTCTTCAGCAGTAACCTTTGACATTCGAATATAGTCAAGCAAGGAAGTCTTACCATGGTCAACGTGACCCATGATGGTCACAATTGGAGCTCTTTCCTCCAAATCCTCATCTGCATCTTCCGCCTCGGTGACGATTTCGTCTTCGATGGACTTGGTAAACTCCACATCGTATCCGAATTCATCGGCAATTATTGTAATTGCCTCTGCATCCAATCTCTGGTTGATAGAAACGAACATCCCCAGAGACATGCAGGTAGAAATGATTTGATTTACAGAAACATCCAAAAGAGCGGCAAGGTCATTTGCTGAAATAAATTCAGTAACTTTCAATACCTTGTTTTCTTCTGACTGGAAATCACTTTCCTGCTCCCTTTCAGCTTTTTTATCTCTTCTGCTTTTCCCTTTGCCGCCACCGGACTTCCCTTGAAGACGGGCTAGGGTTTGCTTGATTTGATCCTGGATTTCCTTTTGGGTTGGTTCAGCTTTTTGAACTCTACCTTGCTGCTGACCTCCACCTTTCTGACCATGCTGAGGACGACCACCTTGCGGGCGACCACCTTGGGGACGACCAGGCTGTCCTCCCGGACCTTTATCTATTCGTTTTCTAGGACGCTTTTTATCTCTGCCTTTCTCATCTGAAGAAGCGACAGGTCCTGCTTTTTTCTTAGGCTTATCTACCGGCAGTTCAATTTTACCAAGAACCGTAAGTCCTTTTAAGGAGTCTGCTTTTGCGGAAATCAACTCCTGTCCTACTGGAGTTTCCGGGGTTGGAACAGGTTTTACTTCTTTCTTTGCAACAGGAGCCGCAGGCTGTTCCTTTGGCTTCTGTGGTATTACGGCAGGTTTTTGCTCAGCTTTTGAAGGCTGAGGTATTTTTGCTTCGGCAGGTTTTTGCGTTTCTTTAGCCTCTTGTGCCTTCACAGGTTCAGCAGGCTTTGGAGCTGGAGTAGGTTTTTTATTCAAATCTATCTTACCCAGCACTTTGATCCCCTCCAACTTTGGAGCCTCAGTGGGCACTTTTTCTTCTTTTGGTGCCGGTGTGGGCTCAGGAACTGGAGCAGGAGCCGGCTTAGGCTCTTCTTTTGCTGTAGGAACTGCAGCGGGCTTCGGTTCTTCTTTGGGAGCTGGCGCAGGTTCTGGAGCTTTTTCCTGCTTTGGTTCTGCTTCCAAAGTAACTGTTTCATGCCGCTTTCCTATCGATAGGTGAGAAGCCTCTTCCTTTTCAAGTGCGGAGGACTTGAATTCCTTAGTCAGCATATTTACTTGCTCCATGCTGATTTTAGAATTCGGATTGTTCTCCACCTCATAGCCCTTTTTGGCCAGAGACTCCACGATGGTTGCCGTACCCACGTTGAGCTTTCTGGCTATTTGGCCTAATCTCATCATTTTTTCTTCTGACATAAGCAAAAACCTCTTTCGAAATCGTATTTAAAGTTAGAGTATTTCTTGAGTGAATACTCTGATATTATTGTTCAAATTCTTGTTTGAGTATTCGGAAGACCTCATCAATAGTCTCTTCCTCCAACTCAGTTCTTCTAAGCAAATCTTCTTTGCCCAATGCCAATACACTCTTGGCAGTATCCAAGCCAGTCTTCTTCAACTCCTCGATGATCCATGCATCAATCTCGTCGGAGAATTCCTGAAGATCCACATCCTCCTCCTCGTATTCATTCAATTCACGGAACACATCAATCTCATATCCTACCAAACGGCTGGCCAATTTGATATTATGTCCTCCCTTTCCTATGGCAAGAGAAACCTGATCCGGTTTTAGGAAAACAGAAATACGCTTGTTTTCTTCATTTACAGTGATCGAGGAAACTTTTGCTGGGCTAAGTGCTCTGGAAACATACAGTTCCAAATTGTCGGTGTAATTGATCACATCGATATTCTCATTCTGCAGTTCCCGAACAACAGCATGAATTCTTGAGCCTTTCATTCCTACGCAAGCACCTACCGGATCAATTCGGTCATCGTAGGACTCAACAGCCACTTTGGCCCTTTCACCCGGCTCACGAACAATCTTCACGATGGTGATCAACCCGTCATAAACCTCAGGAACTTCATTTTCAAATAGACGCTCCAGAAAAACCGGGGAAGTTCTGGACAAAATGATCTTGGGGTTCCCGTTGATCATATCCACTCTATGTACAATAGCCTTTACTGCATCCCCTTTTCTGAATCGATCTTTCGGGATCTGCTCTCCCTTTGGAAGGATCAGTTCATTGCCTTCCCCATCAATCAGAAGGATTTCCCTACCTAGAATCTGATAGACTTCCGCGGTGACAATTTCACCCACCTGCTCTTCATATTTATTGAAAAGCAAATCTTTTTCAAGGTCTTTGATTCGCTGGATTAGGGTCTGGCGGGCCATCTGAACAGCTCTACGGCCAAACTCTTCCAATTCAATTTTTTCGTACACTTCTTCGCCGATCTCAAAGTCGGGCTCTATCTTTTGGGCTTCAGAAAGGCTGATTTTGTCAAAATCCCAAATATCCTCGGAATTGTCATCAACAATCTCCCTGATTCGGAAAATCTCCAAGTCTCCCTTGTCCGCATTGATCGTCACGTCGAAGTTTTCATCTGTTTCAAACTTCTTTCTGATCATTGCTCTGAACACATCTTCCAGAATACGGATCATGGTTGGTCGATCCACATTTTTAGACTTCGCAAAATCAGCGAAAGAATCTATTAAGACTTTGGCATCCATTTGAGTTATTTAAAAGATACTTGTACAATTGATTTTTTTATTTCTTCGAAAGGAAAGGAAACTGCTTCTTCTACAGCCTTTTTTCCTTTTTCTTTTTTCTTAACACGCAAGGTAATCCCGGTATCTGTTACCTCTTCAAGCTTGCCCAAAATATCCTGACCTGATTGGAGCAGGACTTTCAGTTCCCGGCCGACATTTTTCTGATATTGCCTTTTACTTCCCAAAGGATAATCCACACCAGGAGATGAAACTTCCAACGTGTAGGCAGATTCAATCAGATCTCTTGCCTCTATTTCATCAGCTACGTCTCTACTGACCTTGGCACAAGTGTCAATAGTCACCCCTTGATCCGCATCAATCAAAATATGGAGAACTCCTTTTCCACCTTTTTGCGAAAAATCCACGGCTACTACAAAGTGATCTTCACCCGGTAGATACTTTTCCACGATTTCTTCCAATGCGTACTTAAGATCGGACATATGCTGCATAATGTAAAGAGGGGACATGGTGTCCCCTCTAGAAACTTCGAATACGGCACAAAGGTAATTGATTTTCTACCAAAAACAATGGGGTGAAAATTGAATTTTAAAAGCCATCCAATTATTTATCAATGACAAAAGAAACTGATAGCTAAAAAATTAATTCAACGGCTCGGTTTTTTTTTAAAATTTCCAAAATGCTCAAAAAATATCCGGATTCCCTCAGATTTCTAACTTGAAGATAATAATTTTGCCGACCCTCGTTTAATAAGAGTCCAATCCGTACTATATTAAACAGTGAACCTCATCATCAAGCCAATCAATCAGTAAAAATGGGATTATTTGATTTTTTCTCTAGCGATATAGCAATTGACCTGGGTACTGCCAATACCCTGATCATTCATAAAGATAAAATCGTCGTAGACGAACCGTCGATCATTGCAATTGACAAAACCAACAACCGGGTTCTAGCCGTGGGCCGCGAGGCAATGAACATGCATGAAAAGACCCACGAAAACATCAAAACAATCCGCCCCTTGAAAGACGGGGTGATTGCGGATTTCTATGCCGCCGAACAAATGATCAGAGGACTCATCAAAATGATCCCTGGTCAGAAGAAAGGAATGTTTCCTCAGTCGCACAGAATGGTAATTTGTATTCCATCAGGGATTACCGAAGTGGAAAAAAGAGCGGTACGCGACTCCGCAGAACATGCCGGGGCAAAAGAGGTTTACATGGTTTTCGAACCAATCGCTGCAGCAATCGGTATTGGAATCGACATTGAGAAGCCTATGGGCTCTATGATTGTGGATATCGGAGGAGGAACCACCGAAATCGCATTGATCGCATTATCAGGAATAGTCGCAGACCAATCCATCCGGGTGGCGGGTGATACCTTCACCAAGGATATTCTGGATTACATGAGAAGACAGCATAACCTTCTAATCGGCGAGCGTTCAGCAGAAAAAGTGAAAATCGCCATCGGATCTGCGCTGACCGAGCTGGATGAAGCCCCAGAAGACTATGAAATCAGAGGCCGGGATCTGATGACCGGAATTCCAAAAGTCATCAAGGTATCCTATTCTGAGATTGCTTTTGCTTTGGATAAATCCGTTTCCAAAATTGAGGAGGCTGTTTTGAAGGCGCTTGAAATTGCTCCTCCGGAACTTTCCGCCGATATTTATGACAACGGCATTCACCTTACAGGAGGTGGCGCCTTGCTAAAAGGCCTTGACAAGCGTCTGCACCAAAAAACCAAACTTCCAATTCACATTGCGGAAGATCCGCTGCGTGCTGTGGTAAGAGGTACAGGCACAGCCTTGAAAAACATTCAAAATTTCCGAACCGTATTGATGACTTAAGCACTGAATGCTACGCATCCTCCAATTCCTTTATTCTTTAAGGGCTTTTCTTTTATTCGTTATTCTTGAGGTTATAGCGATTTGGTTGATCGTCTCCAATAACTCTCCCCAGGGTGCGGCTTTTTTTAATTCTTCAAATGCTTTAAGTGGCTCGGTTTTGAATACCCAGTCTGAGGTTCTTGGTTTTTTCTCATTAGGAGAAATGAATGAAAAGCTGCTAGATCAGAATACTGCTTTGATGACACAGCTGGAACTCCTCAACCCTGCCACGGACAGTATCAATCTCAAGCTGGACTCAGCACTTGAGGCCAGTCTTGAATTCAAAGGGGCCAGGGTAATCAGCCAGACCCTCCGATTTGCCCAAAATCACCTCACTATCAATAAGGGCGAAAAAGACGGCGTGAAAGTAGGGATGGGAATCTTTAACCAGGAGGGAGTAGTCGGAAGAATCAAATCTGTATCTAAAAATTATGCAGTGGGAATCTCACTTTTGAATACAGAACTGCTGGTTTCCTCCAAAATCAAATCCTCAGATGTATATGGCTCCATCAACTGGGACGGGAATGACAGCAAATACGCTAAGCTTTTGTATGTCCCAAGACACGTACAGGCGCAAGTAGGAGACACTATCGTGACTTCGGGATACAACGCTATTTTTCCTGAAGGAATTCATATCGGAATTATCCAAGACATTGAAAGGAGAGATGATCAAAATTACCTGAATATCACCGTGGAATTGACTACGGATTTTAGCCGGGTAAACTATGTGTACCTTGTGGAAAACCTAGCGTTTGAAGAACTGGATTCACTGTATAATAATGCGGAGGTAAACAATGAATATTAGGTCCCTAATTTCCTTTTTGGCATTTGCCATCCTGATAATTTTGGCACAAATACTTCTGTTAAAGAATTTAGCACTTTTTGGTGTGGCTTTTGGTTTCCTTTATGTGATGGTAATCTTGGATCTACCCATTTCAATCAAGCCTATTCCCTTGCTGCTAATTGGTTTTGGGCTCGGGCTATTCATCGATGTATTTTACGATACCACAGGAATGCACGCCGCTTCGGCAACCCTTTTGGGATTTATTCGCCCTCATTGGCTAAAATTAGTGAGCCCGACAGGAGGCTATGATGATAACAACAAACCCAATCTTCGGGAAATGGGTCTGAGCTGGTATATCACTTATGCCCTCCCGCTGGTTTTGGCATACACATTGGTGTTTTTTTTAGTGGATACCTGGGGGACAGGAAACCTGCTCGAAGCCTTTAACAAAGGCTTCTTTTCCACGATATTCACAGTTGCATTGGCTATACTTGTACAGTTACTGTTCTTTAAACGCAGGAGGGGAATCTGATGAACGATCAAAGACCGGTAGTAATCATCATATTTATATTTCTAATCAGTGCGGTCCTTTTGACCAAACTTTTTATGATCCAGGTAGTGGACGACAGCTTTATGAAAAAAGCTGAACGGAATGCCATTCAACGCGTAGTGGATCACCCCTATCGAGGCCTGGTTTATGATCGAAATGGAAAACTCCTAGTCTACAACAATCCTATTTTTGACTTAATGGTTGTCCCCAAAGAATTTGAAGTTGGGGATACTACCCGGTTTTTGGAATTGTTCGGAATTACGAAAGAACATCTCATCGAATCCTACAATGCCGCAAAAAAATATTCTTCAGTAAAACCTTCTCCGCTGATCAAACAAATCTCTACTACGGAGTTTGCCAAAATCCAGGATTTTTTGATCGACTACCCAGGCTTATTTATAATGACCCGCTCTGTACGATCCTACCCCAACCCTATCGCTTCTCATGCTTTGGGGTATATTGGGGAAATCAATGCCAGACAGCTGGAGCTTGACACTTTGAACTATTATAGTCAAGGGGATTATGTAGGGCTCAGTGGCATGGAGAGATTTTATGAAAAAGAACTGAGGGGAGCCAAAGGTGTAAAATACAAAATGGTCAACGTAAGAGGAGTGGACAAAGGCCCCTTCAAAAATGGGGAATATGACACCGCTTCCGTTGCAGGAATTAATCTCACCTCTACACTCGATACCGAATTGCAGCTTTATGGGGAAATGCTCATGAAGGGGAAAACCGGGTCGGTTGTAGCAATAGAGCCAAAAACCGGAGAAATTTTGGCAATGATCTCTGCTCCATTCTATGATCCAAACCGTCTTACCGGAGCCGAGTTCAGTAAAAACTACAGTCAGCTTAACTCAGACAATAACAAACCTTTGTTTAATCGACCGGTTATGGCCACTTATCCTCCCGGATCGATTTTTAAAATTGTTCAAAGCTTGATTGGTTTGCAGGAAGGAATCATTACCCCAAACACCACCTTTGCTTGCAACAAATCACTGGTGGCTTGCCATAATCACCCATCACCTGTAAATCTTTTTGGGGCAATCCGAAATTCCTGTAACCCTTATTATCATCAGGCCTTCCGACAAATAATCAATCGGGAAGTATCTTCCAACACCTATAAGGATACAGAAATAGGGCTTAATGCCTGGAGGGAAAAAGTGCTGAAATTTGGCTTGGGCTCGACTCTTGGTGTGGATATGAGTGGGGAAAGGGGAGGTGATATTCCTTCCAGTAAACTTTATGACAAATTCTACGGAGAAGGGAGATGGAAATATTCCACCATATACTCCTTGTCCATAGGACAGGGGGAAATGCTAGTTACACCCTTACAAATGGCAAACCTTGCTGCAATATTTGCAAACAAAGGCTACTATTATACTCCCCATCTACTCAAGGCAGTTGATGGAAATCCAAATGCTATCCCCGATAAGTACCGAGAAAGACACAATGTTGGAGTGGATGCCCATCATTTTGACATGATCCAGGATGCGATGGCAGAGGCTCTCTATGGAACCGCTAATCGCGCTATTATTCAAGATATTGTCATTGCAGGTAAAACCGGAACAGCACAAAACCCCCATGGAGAAGATCACTCTGTCTTTGTTGCCTTTGCTCCAAAAGATGATCCCAAGATTGCAATCGCAGTTTATGTTGAAAATGCCGGGTGGGGAGGTAGAGCTGCGGCAAGTACAGCTTCCCTCATGATCGAAAAATACATTCGAGGTGAAATCACTAGGCCCGCACTTCAGGAATACGTTTTAGCAGGTAACTTTGCAGATTAATGAGGGATTCAGAAATTCAAATCAACCGCGTTGACTGGGTTACCGTTCTGATCTATTTTGCATTGGTTGCAATTGGATGGTTTAATATTTATGCAGCTGTCTACGACAGTCAGGTCGACAAAAGCATTTTTGACTTTTCCATAAATTCAGGAAAGCAACTGGTCTGGATAGGCACAGCCATCCTCATGATTATAGTGATCATGGCAGCCGACTACCGTCTGTTCGAAAACCTCTCCATCATCCTTTATCTGATATTTATAGGAATTCTGATCCTCACTCCATTTCTTGGAAAAGAGGTCAATGGCCAGGTTTTATCAATTGGCGTTGGGTCTTTCCGTATCCAACCCGGTGAGTTTGCCAAATTTGCAACAGCCCTTGCTTTAGCCAAAGTCATGGAGCGCCCCAATTTTGACCTCGCCAAATCCAAAAACCAATTGATTGCTTTGGGAGTATTGTTGCTCCCAGTTGCATTGATTCTATTGCAACCGGATACAGGGACAGCTATGGTTTATTTTTCCATGCTGATTATGTTTTATCGGGAAGGTTTTCCTCAACGATACTATGTGCTTGGCCTAGGTTTCATTGCGCTCACATTGCTCGCACTGGGAATTGAAAACAATCTCTATTTGGCCATAGGTATTTCTGCAGTTATGTTGGTCCTTATTCTAATGGGGAAAAAAACATGGCAGAGAATCGTGGTCTTCTCCTTATTGGGTTTAGGCCTGATCGCCTATAGTTACAGTCTGGATTTTGTGGTCTCAAAACTCCCAAAACATCAGCAAAATAGAATCATGGTATTATTCAATCCGGATTTGGATCCCTTGGGAGTAGGCTGGAATGTCACTCAGTCCAAAATTGCAATCGGATCAGGAGGACTAACTGGAAAAGGATACTTGCAAGGCACCCAGACCAAATTTGACTTTGTTCCCGAGCAGCACACCGATTTCATTTTCTGTACTTTGGGTGAGGAATTTGGATGGTTGGGTAGCCTCATTGTCATTTCTCTTTTCGCGAGCCTGCTCTTTCGCTTGGTAAAAATGGCTGAGCGGCAAAAAAACCGGTTTTCAAGGATTTATGGATACTGCGTGGTATCGATCCTGTTGTTCCACTTTATGATCAATATTGCCATGACCATAGGTTTATTTCCGGTGGTGGGCATACCCCTCCCATTTTTCAGTTATGGAGGTTCATCCCTATGGTCCTTTACGTTGTTGCTCTTTATCTTCATTAAACTTGATGCGTCAAGAGCTCAACAGCTCGGAAGACTTTCCTAAAACAAAAAGCCACTTTAAAGTGGCTTTTTGTTTTAGTCCGAAAATCTTCGAAAGACTAGGTAAAGAAATTCATTGACTGGTTCCGATTCAGGATTCCATTTCAATTCATTTAGAAATCGCGTATTTACCAAGTCAATAGCCTGCTCGAAGCCCGAACAATCATCTAGGGCTTTGAGAGCATGATTTAATAAGTCATTATTCCCGTCAAATAATTCTTTGGTAAACATGAACCTTTGGTTGATGGCGACACTCTCTGTCAAGTCTCCTATAATTCCTTTCATTCCTTTATAGGATTCCTGAGAAAACTTGGCCCAAAGCTGGGATGCAATCAAGCCATCAGATTTTTGTGAAGAAGGTTGTTCAATTATTCCCTCTTGTTTAGGAGGAGCTGGAGCCTCCTCTATTTTAGGAGTTGCTTCTTCAGTTTTCTCCACGGTATCAAAAAAAGATTCAGAGGCTTCTTCCTTGGCCGTAGGATTTTCTGTTACGGAAGACTTCTCTTCCTGGATCAAGTAGGCATCTAGATCAAAGGCTTTTACATCTCCCAAGGTTGCCAACAATAGATTGACGGACTGAAGCTCCTCTTGAATAGTCTGAAAATTGGCTGCCACGGCTCTTTTGTAAGCATCAGCATCAAGCCCAAAACCTGCCTTATCGATTAAAAAAGTGACAACCTGATCATTCCATTTATAATATTTCTTATTCTCCTTAAGATATCCATTGATTTTTCCTGAAGGAGCATTGTCAATTTCTCCCTGGTAATAGGCAACCGGATCCGTAGCAAGGAATACGGCCTGCTTTACCGCTTCTTCTACCAAAGGTTCCAAATGGGAGCGCTCCACCTTGATTCTACGGGAAAGCACATTCATGAATTGAGTCAAAGCTTCATGAACTGCTATGTCTCGGTAATCAAAATAGGGATTGCTCTTAAGCTTGGCCAATTCATCCTGCCAAAGCTCGAAAAGCCTTTTGATGATAAAAAAATTGACCTGAACAGAATTGGTCAACTGAATGATATCCTGACCCGTACTGTATTGTTTTCCGGAATAAAAGCGATTGCAAACTTCGGATGCGTATTCTTGCGCGTATTTTTCTAAATAATTGCTGTTAATTTGAACTGTCATTAGGTAGCTTGGTTTACAAAGGACAACGAACAAATGCCCAAAATCGTCATCGAGAATCTATTTAATCACACAATTAATTCTGAGACTACACATCGTAAAGTTATTGAATTAATTCATGAAAATGGTATTGACTGGATGCACGCCTGCGGTAAAAAAGGGCGTTGTACATCCTGCAAAATCATTTTGACTAATGGAGGGGAAAATCTGGGGCCAGTCACCGACCGGGAACTGTTTTTTGTGAAGCAGAATCGATTAAAACCCAATGAGCGACTTTCCTGCCAGGCAGTTTTAGAAAAAGGAGAAATACGAGTCCGGGTTGCCGATATCAACAAATTCCCCCATATCGAATATAGTTTTTAAGGCATGTTTATTGAACCTTCTATCAGCGGCAAAAGAAAATCAGAACGCAAAGGACAGATTGAGGTCATTTGCGGATCCATGTTTTCAGGAAAAACGGAAGAACTTATCCGAAGACTAAACCGTGCAAAACTCGCACGGCAAAAGGTGGAGATTTTCAAACCTTCGGTGGACAAACGCTACGATGAGTTCAATGTGGTGTCCCATAATGAAGCATATATCCGTTCCACCCCAGTGAATTTTGCAGATGATATTCTCTTGCTTAGTGGGGATTGTGATGTGGTGGGCATAGATGAAGTTCAGTTCTTTGATGATCAGATTGTCTCTGTTGCCCAAAAACTCGCTAACCAAGGAATCCGGGTCATTCTCGCAGGTTTGGACATGGATTTTGAAGGGAATCCGTTTGAGCCTATGCCGAGGTTGATGGCCATTGCAGAATATGTAACAAAGGTTCAGGCAATTTGCATGAAATGTGGGGACTTGGCTGCATTTTCCTTCCGGCTTTCGGACTCCAAACAAAAAGTTATGTTGGGAGAAAAGGAAAGCTATGAAGCTCGGTGCAGAAAGTGTTTTTATGAGGACAAAAAGTAGTTTGCGCTTGAATGGAAATGTCCCTAAAAGCACGTGGATAAAATCAGGGACGCTAAAAAACTACGGGTAAACACATGCTGAAAAAAACAAAGGGGATTGTTATTAGTAGCCTTCGATACAAAGAAACCAGCATCATTGCCAAAATTTTCACCCGCGAATTAGGGCTGAAATCCTATCTGGTCAACGGGGTACGCTCCTCTGGTGGAAAATCGAAAATTGCCCTCTATCAACCTCTGACCATTCTAGACCTTGTCGTATACGATAAGGAAAACAGCGGTCTTCAACGGATTTCAGAAGCCAAACTGGCCTATGTAAACCAACTGATCCCCTTTGATTTCAAAAGAACTGGTTTGGCTATGTTTATGGCAGAAATTACCGGAAGAACCATCTATGATAATTATCAAAACGAATGGCTCTATGATTTTATTCAGGATTGTATTTTGAGATTGGACAGACCGGACTGTCCAATCGTGAGCTTCCCCTTGATCTTTCTGATTGAACATGCCCGCTTCCTTGGATTTGGTCCTGACGATCCAGAGCATTATTTAACGGAAAGTAAATCTTTGCCATTTGCCAAAGAGGAAATTCCCATCGCTTTAGAATACCTGAAGAGCCTGATGTCCGAATCCTACGAAAGCAAACTTAAACCAAGCTTATCGATCCGTAGAAAATTATTGGATTACCTGCTGGAATTTTACCGGGAACAACTCGATACCCAAAGCCCTTGGAAGTCCATCAGCGTCCTAAGACAGCTAATGAGCTGATTAGAAGGCAAGAATTCCTTCAATTTCCCTAAAAGAAAAAATTTGTTTAATCCAATGGGAAGGCTTAATATTGTAGCATCACCGTGGATGGGCAAGTCAGCCCACTTTGGCTTGAGTTTTTCCTGCAGACCTTTTTTGCTCAGAAAACCATCTACGATCTCAATTACTGCATTTTACTACACTATATTTATTTCACACCCTCTTTATGTACAACATAGAAGAACTCAGAATCAGGCTTTTATCTGAACTGAAGGAAATCGCTGAAGAGTTGGGAGTAAAAAACCACAAATCTCTTAAAAAAGACGAACTCGTCTACGCGATTCTAGACCAGCAGGCAATCACCCCAGAGCAAGCCCTGCCCAAGAAAAAGCCATCCGTAACCGAAACTCAGAAACCGGAACCTCCGAAAGCTGAAGAAAAACCAGCCCCAAAACAGGAAAGTCCTAAGGAAGAGGCGGAATACAAGCCGAAATTTCGACGACAAAACGTAACCGAGTTAAAGGCTGAACAAGGACCTAAGGAAGAAAAACCAAAGCAAGAACCTGCCAAGAAGGCTGAAGCCGTAACTGAAAAAAAAGAAGAGCGAAAAGCTCCATCTCCGGAAAAAGTCCATGAGGAGCCAAAGACCTTCAGGCCTCGTAAAAGGATTTTTGAAGAAGTAAATGTGGAGGAAACTTCAAAGGAAGAACCTCCAAAAGCAACGGATCAAAAACCAGAGCCTGAGGTAGAATTACCTAGGCGCAAGAATTTTAAATCTCAGGATGAGGTTTTGGCCCCGGCAGCAGAAACCCTACCTGGAGGGGGAAGAAAGAAACCTTATGTTAGCCCTAGAGAATTTGACGGGGTAATCGAAAATGAAGGTGTTTTGGAAATCATGCAGGAAGGATATGGATTCCTTCGTTCCTTGGATTACAACTACCTCGCTTCTCCAGATGATATTTATGTTTCTCCAAGCCAAATCAAACTTTTTGGGCTTAAAACAGGAGACCACATCAAAGGGTCTATTCGACCTCCTAAAGAAGGTGAAAAATATTTTGCCCTATTAAAACTTGCTACCGTCAACGGAAAAACTACAGATGAAATCCGTGACCGAGTGCCTTTCGAATACCTAACTCCACTTTTTCCGGAAGAAAGACTCAATCTTTCAACCAAACCAGACGGGTATTCTACACGAATCCTAGACCTTTTTGCACCAATTGGAAAAGGCCAAAGAGGAATGATCGTGGCACAGCCAAAAACAGGTAAAACCGTATTGCTTCAGCAGATCGCCAATGCCATCACCCAGAACCATCCTGAGGTTCATTTGATGATATTGTTGATCGATGAGCGTCCTGAAGAAGTGACTGATATGGCTCGCTCTGTAAAAGCTGAGGTTATTTCCTCCACCTTTGATGAGCAGGCGGACAGGCATGTAAAAGTTGCCAATATCGTCTTGGAAAAGGCTAAGAGAATGGTAGAGGTTGGACACGATGTGGTCATCCTATTGGATTCCATTACCCGACTTGCCAGAGCCCACAACACTGTAGTCCCAAGTTCAGGGAAAATCCTTTCCGGAGGTGTGGACGCCAACGCGCTTCACAAGCCCAAGCGATTCTTTGGTGCAGCGAGGAATGTTGAAAATGGTGGATCATTGACCATCATCGCTACGGCCCTTGTAGAGACCGGTTCAAAAATGGACGAGGTAATCTTTGAAGAATTCAAAGGTACAGGTAACATGGAATTGGCTCTTGACAGAAAGCTGGCCAATAGAAGAATTTATCCTTCCATCGATGTATTGAGCTCCGGTACCAGACGAGAGGACCTTCTCATGGACAAGGAAGAAATGCAGCGCGTGTGGATCCTGAGAAAACTCATGAGCGATATGACTTCACAGGAATCCATGGAATTCCTGCTTCAGCGAATGAAAGGTACCCGGGACAATGCTGAGTTTTTGATCAGCATGAACGGATAATATACGATCAACCTCATTTGTAAAACTCCCAATCGATTTGATTGGGAGTTTTTTTATACCCCACAAAAAATTTTGAGAGTTACTTTTTGAACGATTTATCTCAATAGAATTTCCATCACTTTTTCCTAAAAATCAGATTATTCCAACAAGGAGAAGTACCAGGTTTGCTTCTATTGTAAATTTTTCTACTTAACCCTAATCCAAAACCTGTTCCTGAAGAATGCTTTTTTAACCAAAATAGACTCAACTTCTCCTTCCAAAGGCAAACAAAACTCATTTTAAAATAGTTGTTAACCAGAAAATCAGGAAATGCAGGTCAAACTATTTACTGACTGTGAATCATTTTTTTATTCCTGATGATCAGAGCACATAATTGAAAAAAATCAAGGATTATTATTGTTTTTTCAAAATAAGAGGCTAATTTTGAAATGCAATTTTATTGGTTTGAAATACATTTACTCAGACCTAAAAATTTGGCTATGAAAACTTTTACGAAAATATTTGGCCTTGCTTTTACCTTTCTGCTCCTTGCTTTTGAAGGCTTTGGACAACGGGTTTATACTTTAAATGGAAGTTGTGCAATTCCCTCACTTACAAACAGTTCATGTTGGAATGTTTCTGGTAGTTGTGGAAGTGGTACAGCTCCAGGCACAAACCTAGTTGGAACTTCCTCCTGTCCAATCCAAATAAACATAAACCAATCCACGACCATTTCTGGAGATCTTACCCTCGGTGGCTATGTTACCATTAACGTAACTTCCGGAGCCACTTTGACTGTGACAGGGAAAATTGATGTTGTAAAAGAAACATCAAATAACACCCTCAATTTGAATGGGGGGAATATAAATGGAGGAAGTTTACTTCTTCCATCTGGAAAATCTACTGCCAAAACCCAATTGGCAATTGATGGAGATGGAAATGGACTTTTGGAAGTTGGCTCTTTAACAGTAAATCAGCAAGTAGTATTGGATATACTTGCTGGAGGATCATTATTTGTTTCTGGCCTTACAAAGTATGCCGGAAACAGCTCTCAAATCAATGTTTACGGCAGTTATGAAACAAACGGTTTAGAAATTTCCGGGGGTGGAAGAGGTGTTGAATTAAACGCTTTCGGAGATGCGGTTGTGACTATTTCAGGTGATGTAGACATCGTTGGTGAATCAACGATCACTTTTGGAGGTAACAGTTCTGTTTTGATAGAGGGGGATCTAAGAGTTACTGGTAATTTTGATGAAAATAGTCTAACGGGCGGATTGATTCTTACTGAAAACACCTCTGTTACAGTAAGTGGAAATATTGATATTGATGGGAATGCAGCCATTATTATGGAAAATGACGCCGAACTTCTCGCAGAAGGCAATGTTTATATCAGTGGAAGCGGGGAACTAAACATGTCAGACAGCTCAACTATTATCGTTGAAGGTGGCTGTGGAACTTATGAAGACACTAGTTGTTTGGGGGGGCTTTTTATTGTTGGAAACGGTGCATTTAACGAATACGACACATCAAAAGCCTATATATGTGGAAAAAAACCTGATCCAAATACTGGTGGAACAGAAATTACAACATATTGTGACCCAAATGACCCATCACTAATGCCAGGTGTAAACTGTGCCCTTTATACCAGTTGCAGAATCCTTTCTGTTGAATTTGTGGACTTCAAGGTATCCTTTGATCAAGAAAATAGAAAAAATTTCCTTGTATTTAGTACCTCGAGTGAAAAAGACAATTCTCACTTTGAAATAGAAAGATCAACAGATGGGACCAAGACTTTTACCAAATTGGGAGTGATTAATGGTTCCGGCTGGGCTGAATCTTTAACTGAATATCATTTTGAGGATACCGATTTGCCAGTTGGTGGGGGAAATATATTCTACAGAATTAAGCAATTCGATTTCAATGGCGATTTCATATACTCCAAAATAATAGCCAACCGAATCCCTTCAGTTGGATTCACATCCGGGGTCTGGAGAGCCTATCCTAACCCAAGTGTTGGAAATCAGTTGAGACTGGGCCTTTTGAATCCTTCCCAGTACAATGGGGAAAGCATTTCCGTAAGGGTTATCCATTCCCTTAATATTACCGATACGTTCACGGCTTCGGATTTGGGTCAAATCAACAGTCAACTAGGTTCCTGGATCAATCAAATTCCATCTGGATTATTGGTGGTGGAAATAGTTTGGGGAGATAAGATTGACCATATCAAGGTCCTAAAAAGATAAAATCTGCTAATTTTTAAAACTTAAGAGGAATAAAATTGGGTTTTTATTCCTCTTCTTCTTTTCTGGCTGCCGGCATTTTTGCCCGGCCCAATCCGACACTTCCTCTAAGACCGCTAAATGTTGCCTTCCACCAGGCATTAAAAATAAAACGCCTTGTATCCCTGATAAAGTAAATGTCAGAGGTAATGGTTTTGTTGAAAAGACCTCTTGGGTTGCTGTTTTTCAACAAAGTATTGGCTGCAAAAGCAATCAACCCTTTTCTACCTCTGCCTTTTTCAAGGGTTAGGGAATCCAGAATTTCCACTTTCAAATCTTCGTATAAAAAGGTCATTTTCCCCCTTACTTCTTCGTCCGTGAGTGTGAAATTCCAATTCGCTTCATTCACTTGTCCTGATTTGACCCCAACAAATACCATTTTACTTAAAGGATCATTGATTTCAGTCAAATCAAATGGTCCTAAATGAACCGCTACCTCCATAGGAAAAGGATAGGTATAATAGAAAGTAGAGTTTAACTGAATTTCACCCGTGCCCATCAAGTAGGCATGGGCATTTAGCTTGCTGGATTGGATTGGGTATTTTTCCTTGGGGTTTTGTAAAATAAATGGTGTTAATTCCGCATCAAGCCGCTCAAATGATATCGTGCCTGGCAAGACGGACTTTGGGCCAAATTCCTGATACTTTACCGTCCCATTCCTGATTTTTACCTGATCAATAAACAAATCTGAGGAGAAATTCTGCATAAGAAATTGAGGCATGGGTTTTAAGCCCGTATCGGCTTCTGGCATGCGCTTATCCCTGAAAACTGTGATCACAGGATTTTCAAAAGTGAGCATTCCTACCTTTAACTTTCCTTCGGAAAAATAGACTTCTGAGTCAATCTGATCCAACACCATCCGATCAATCTCTGCATTGACTACGTCAGTCTGTGAACCAATTTTTCTCAAGTATTCATATCTGCCAATCACTGGAGAAAAGCGAATATTTTCCAAAACGACCTTTTTATCCAAATAGCTCACCTTTCCTATTTTGAGCTTATTCAATCTATCCTTGCTGTATAGTTCATAATCCAAAAGCGACAATGAAAGGTCTTTCTCCAACAAAAATTGGGAGCTAATTGCAGGGGAGGGGTTCAGGATATCCAAATTTAGATCCGGCAAATCAACATTGACCCCATCGAAATGAAGGAGGGGAATGGACTCGGAATTTTTATTCAGGAAATTAATATTCCCATTTTGTAAGAGTATGTCCTCAACACGGATTGAAGAGATAAAACTTCCATTTTGAGCTAATTTCAACTCTCTCTTTCGCGAAGTTTCGTCCTTGATCGAATCCATAAAAATATTCAAAACCGGATCCGTTAATCTCAAGCGATGAAGGTTAAGGATACCTGAAGATTGAATGTCCTCCAGTGAATTGTTACTAATTCCAAATTCCTTTGCCTTTAGGTCCACAATTGGTTTGCCCGGCTTCCCAATAAAATTCTGTGGAGTAATTTTAAAATCAGTGAATACCGTTTCATCGGTACTATTATCCACGATAACATTATTAAAACTTAATACATGAATACTATCGGGAAGTGCAAAGGTGAAATCCTGAAGTGCTAGGCTTATTTCACTAAATAGGCCAGAAAAATCCTTCTTCGAATTAAAGGTGGAATCCAAATGGAATTCAAAAACATTAACTTCAAACCCCGTTTGCACTGATTGAACTTCCCTTTCCGAAGAAAGATAATTCAACTTCAATATGGAACTTAAGGCCTGAATAGTATCAATTGATACTATTTCAAGACTTTTTCTAATAGGTGTTTTGGCTTTAGTTTCCCTTCTCTGACGCTCAATTTTCTGATCTATCCCCAGTTCAATTTCACCTCCCTCCAAACTGAATTTTTGAAGATTAAGCTCATTCGAAAAAAGGAATTTTTCAATATCAGCTCCCTCCATGGAAACCCATGGGAGATTTATATTTAATGTCACCCTACTATTCAGTTGTTCCCCCGGGACCAATTGGAGGTTTTCAATAACTATCCTCTGTTTTTTGGAATTATAGTTGAAGCCATCCGTAGTTGCTTCATAGGCACCATCTGCCAGACTAAAAGAATACTCATTTAGCTTCAGGTCAATTTCTTCTGAAAAGAAAGTCTTTTCTTCCCCGCTATCTTTTCCTCTCTGAACCTCAAAGCCTTTAAGGGTAAAAGCAAAATCATCTTCCTGAAAAGAGGTTTCAACATTGCCGCTAAAGTTTTCATAGGAAAGTTTACCATTTGTAAAACTCAAGGAGTCAATTCGAATGAAAGCAAAATATTGATTCAACAAATCACTGATTTCAGAGGAGGAAGTCAATTCTGTTCCTTCTTTCTTTACTCTATGAATGGAGAGTCCGATTTCAGGCTTCGTCACTGAAATTTTCCCTATTTCCAAAATCTCATCCCTAAACGCCGCCTGAACATCAATTCCTTCCGCACGAAAAGCAGGAAGATGCAGATTTAATACCGCTGTTTTTCCATATGCATCCAGTGTTTTTTGAAGTTCATTTGGATTTTCAGGACGCACATTTAAGTTGATGATTTCAACAAGTGAGTTTTTTGAGTCAATAATCACCCTATCTGCCAAAAATTCATGGAGATTGTCTTTCAATTTCAAATGATATTGATCCAGTTGAAGTACCAATTCCTCTGCAAACACAAAGTCACGAATTGCTGTCTTACTATCAGGCAAGACCTTGATGTCTTCGAGTTCTAGGCTGAATTTTTCAAACCCAACATCATCACTTCTGAGTCCAGAGGAGTTTTTAAATTGAATTTCCCCATTTGCCAAGGAAAGCTTCCCAATAGAGACTTCATTCAAAAAATCATCAATGAGGTCTCCTATTTTCGAAGTTTCTTCCTGTTCTGCTGGTTTTTTCCCCAATTCGATTATTTCAAGCTTTGGGTCAGTTATAATCATCTCCCCGGACTCCAGCTTTCCTTCATTATAAAGTTTGCGAAGATCGGTTTCATTCAAGGCCAAAGAGGGCAAAGAAATGGTAAGTAGGTTTTTCGGATTTTTACTTTCAATATTCTGCTCGATAGGCCGAATACTGAAATCACTTACCATAAACTCGTCTTTGAAGGTTGAGATGCTGACTTTCTTTCCCGTTACCAGGTGTATTTCATCTGCTAGATGCAGACTGGCATCGGTGATTTCCATAGCAGCATCTTCTCCGTAAAAAAATTGATTTTCCCTTTTTGACTCATCTTCTCCCAAATAAAACTTGGTCATCTTGAAATCAAAACTTTCAATATCAATCCTGTTTTTCAGGGAGTCAAAGAAGTCTGAGGAACGAAATTTTCCTTTTTGGATATCTAGTTCTTTGATTGAAATTGACTTCAATAGACCTTCAATCAGTTCATTCAAATCACCAGTCGTCCCATCTTGTGGGTTTTGCTTAAGTCGATTTTTTCTCCTGATAAAGAAGTCGGGCATCTTCATAACTACTTCATCAATGCTCACCTCCGAAGTCATAAAAGCATGGTTCAGATCTACATTACCAACTCTCAACTCCTCCAATCCAAGTTGGTAATAAGCAGGACTTTCTTTTGAATAATCAGGCTGAAGTAAAAAGCCTTTGATATCAATTTGGTCGTCTAAAGAGGATATCCTGACGTCTTTTGCCTTGATCGAATGCACCCCATCTGGAAGAGGAAATGAAGCATTTTTAAGATTAAACTCGAATCCTCTGGCATTAAAAGGCGTTTTCCATTCCTGCTCAGTTGTCAAATCTATGTGCCTGACTATTAATGAGGTATTCTCTGCATGAAGTGAATTAGGACTTAAAAAATTAAGAAAGAACAAATCCGCATGCGTAATCAATACTTCATTGATCAAAACGCCACTCAGCGGAGATTGTCTAATACTTTTCAACAGTTCATTTTCTAAAAATTTAACCGGAGACACTTTCTCCTTCTTGTTTTGGACTCCTGCATTTGAAGGTTTGCCCTTCTCTGGCAAAACTAGTCTTACATCGGGATTATCAAACCTAATCTGGTGAATCTGAAAAGCCTCATTGGAAAAATCAAACCACAGTCCCCGAAAAGAAACCTCATCCAATGTCAAGTCAAACAACACTTGTTCTTCTTTGGGTAAGTGTCCCTTTGCTGGCTTCAAAACCAAGCCATCTAAAAAAACTCCTCTTCGAATCAGGGAAAAGTTGATTCGATTAAATTCAAGTTGATAAACTCCGTCTGTGGATTTCCTAAGCGCATTTCGTGCCCAACTGTTCAACAAGAGGTTAGACCCGAAATAGACGACAAACTCTAAAAACAGAATTCCTAAAATGACAAGCATGACCACACGCAGAATTTTCTTGCGAATTGGATGCGCGGAGTGTTTATGCTTTCCTTCAGTAGTCATTAGCCGGAGTTTGTACTAAAATAACTAAAAGGAGATGAATTCAATTTTAAAAAGCCCTAAAAGCAAAAAAGCAACACTTTGTGTTGCTTTGCTGTAGGAGAAGGATTCGAACCTCCACGGGGCAGTTGGGCTATAGTCCGGTTTGTTCTACGCTTTATCCTGGCCTCCCCACCCCCGAGACAGGAGGGCATGTCTGCCAATTTCAACATCCTACAGTATATGTTTTTGGATTATTAGTAATCACTAAATACATCCTTTAATTCTTTTTAAAGCGAAAAGGGATTTAGGCTGTTTGGTCCCTCCCCTCGTCGCTTTTGGATCCTTTGCCTTGTGCAAAAGAATTTAATAGGTTATGGAGCTTTATATTTCTGATTTTTCAATCAATTGCTCATTTGAATGATCCAAAATTAGTAAAACCCTTTATTTATTAAAATTTTGATAAATAAATATTCATTTTTTTACACTTTTTTTATCATTAAGCTGATTTGATTGAATATTTATTAAATATTCACTTTGAATTTGATTTCATATTACGGATTTGTTAATGGGAAATTAGACATGCTTGCCAAATGATATTTGTTTAGATTAATTAAATAGTTGAAAAAGGTAATAAAAAAACCATGAAATACATTTTCATGGTTTTAGTCAATTAACAATAAACCCAAAATAACCTGCTGTAGGAGAAGGATTCGAACCTCCACGGAGTAGTTAGGCAATTTACGAGCTCGCTAAATGCTTTATCCCATGACCTCCACCCCCGAGACAGGAGGGCTTGTCTGCCAATTTCAACATCCTACAGTATGTGTGTGAACTTTAGCTTAATTGCTTGTACAAATATAGCACAGGAAATCACATCGTTGCAAATTATTCAAATATTTAATTAAATTTTTACATTTTTTTTAATGAAAACGTTTGTAATTTAATCATTTGAAAATTTCGTATTTAGATTCAGTTGGAAAATTTAGGAATTGATAACGGGAAAGCTCTCAATTGCCGATCTTATATCAGAACGATCTAAAAATTACGCTTTCAAAAAATCGAGATTCATAAAACTCTGGCGCTCAATCCAAAGTCACGTAATTCTCCCAGCGATCCAATACGGATTGAAAATCTTCAGGAAGAGGAGTTTCAAAATACAGCTTTTCCTTGGTAACTGGGTGAATAAAACCTAATGACATAGCGTGAAGCGCTTGCCTTGGCATCAGGTCAAAGCAATTTTGGACGAAGGCTTTGTATTTGGAAAACTGTGTCCCTTTCCTGATTTTATCTCCTCCATACATGGCATCATTGAATAAGGGATGGCCCAAAAACTTCATATGCGCTCTAATTTGATGAGTTCTTCCCGTCTCAAGATTACATTGTACCAGAGACACATAGCGCAACTTTTTCAGGACTTTCCAATGTGTAATCGCGTGTTTTCCCTGACTTCCCTCCGGATAAACATCCATGACCTTACGATCTTTGGCACTTCTTCCCACATGACCGATTATAGTTCCTGATTCATTCTCAGGTTCGGACCATACAAGTGCCAAGTAAGTTCTTTCAATCGTATGGTGGTAAAATTGAGCCGCCAAATGCGTCATTGCTTCCTCGGACTTTGCAATTACCAAGAGTCCTGAGGTGTCTTTGTCAATCCGGTGAACAAGACCTGGGCGACCGGCGTTTCCTTTCATTTCAGGAAGATTTTGAAAATGGTAGACCAAACCATTCACCAAAGTACCGGTCCAGTTTCCATGCGCAGGATGGACTACCATACCTGCTGGCTTATTTACAACCAACAAATGGGAGTCTTCATACACAATATCCAATGGGATGTTCTCCGCCACCACATCGGTTTCCCTCGGAGGCTTTTCCAGCACTACACGAATTTCATCCAAGGGCTTAATTTTATAATTTGCCTTTGTTGGCTGGTCGTTTACCAGAACAAAACCTGCGTCAATAGCGCGCTGAACTTTATTTCTAGTAGCATTGGCAACCTTCTCGGTCAAAAACTTATCAATCCTCATCAAGGATTGGCCTTTGTCCACAAGTATCCTGTGATGCTCAAAGAGCTCAATCTCGTCATCTTCAATTTCTTCTATTGGAAGGTTACTCATGGTGCAAAAATAGCAGGATCAATCTTAACTTTACCCTAAACCATAAATCTCACTATGCTAGTTCCCTTTCCTATACCAAACCATGTCTTGGATCACCCATTACTGGAGGAAAAAGGGCTTGAATTGGTGATCAAAAGGCTAGACCTAGTTCATCCTGAAGTTTCGGGGAACAAATTTTACAAGCTCAAGTACAATTTAGCAGAAGCCCAAAAGAAAGGGCTGGACACGCTTTTGACCTTTGGAGGGGCATTTTCCAACCATATTTACGCTACAGCAAAAGCCGCTTCCTCAGAAAATTTGAATGCAATAGGAATAATCAGGGGGGATAAAATCACTCCCTTAAACCCAACCCTACAGGCTGCAGAGGAAAGCGGAATGGAGCTTCACTTTATAAGTCGTGAAGCTTACCGAAAAAAAACAGAAATCCACTTCATTCAAGACCTAAGGGAAAAGTTTGGCGATTTTTATCTGATTCCCGAAGGAGGAACAAATGAATTGGCTATTAAGGGGACTAGTCAGATCCTTGATCCTGAAGCAAAAAGACAATCCCATATTGCAGTGTCTATCGGTACTGGTGGCACATTTTCCGGTTTAGCAAAGAGGATTTCCAAAGATCAATTTCTGATGGGTTTTTCATCACTTAAAGGAAATTTCATCCACGTTGAAATTGACCAGATGTTAAAGAAAAATGATATCAATCCCTCTGGTAGCTATAGCATATTTGACCAATATCACTTTGGGGGCTATGGAAAATATACCCAGGAACTCATTGAATTTATCTGGTGGTTTTATGAAAAATTTGGTATTCCCCTAGACCCGATATATACGGGAAAATTGATGTTTGGCATCTGGGATTTAATCAAAAAGGACTATTTCAAAGCTGGCTCCAAAATTCTGGCTATACACACAGGAGGTCTTCAGGGAAATAGAGGCTTCACAAAAATGACAGGGATCAAACTACCTCCCCCTTCAATGTAAAATAGTCTTCGGACTCTTGTGGGTGGATTTGCAGCACATTGGCCAAAACCAGTCTCACCAGGGTTTTGCTTGCTAAAAATTTTGGTAGACGGGCTATTTTGGAAAATTGGCTTACAGTAATACTTTCCTCCTCTCCAAGGTACTTCATCAGTACTTCTTCCTTTTTGCCATAAGTAAAAACCGTGTCTTTAGGAACTCTACTTCTTCTTAGGATTTCCCACATTTCCCGGCTAGCCTGCACTGATCTATCTTCAACCCTGACAAATCCTCTTTTCTTCACACCCTCTAAAATATAATGAGGGCGGTTTTTACTGATCGGTATCCGAAATACCGCTACTCCTTTCTTTTCGTTTAATTTGATGGTTTCAACTCCATAATCAAGAACAGGATGAATCAATTCGCGGATGGCTCGTTCCATCACAAAAACTTCCTCCTCGATATATCGCTGCCCACTTACAGTCCCATCGTCATCTACCCCGATAAATAAATACCCTCCTTCAGTATTGGCAAAAGCAATCAGTTCCCTCACAATCTTTTCGGGAAAGGCTGCTTTCTTCTTAAACTCCAAATTCAGCCCTTCCCCTTTAGAGGCTAAAGCTTTTACTTCCTGAAGAGTCATTTTTACTGTGTGAAATTAATTTCCAAGGCCACGGTTCATATTTTCCAACCGCGACTTTTGAGCTTGCCATTCATCACGAAGCCTTGCAGCCTCCATGAAATTGAGTTCTTTGGCAGCTTTTTCCATCTGCTTCTGAGTCTGGGCTATCAGTTTCTCCAACTTTTCTTTACTCAGATACTGAACAACTGGATCTGCAGCAATCTGTTCTTCGCTAGGCATTGGCTCAGCATAGAACTTCGCATTCTTTTTAGAGTCAGCCACTTTTGTCTGCCCCATGATTTTATCACGGGATTTGATCACTGTGGTTGGAGTTATTCCATGTTCTTCATTATAGGCAATCTGTAAAGCTCTTCTCCTCCTTGTCTCATCAATGGCTTTTTCCATAGATTCAGTGACCTTGTCTGCATACATGATTACCCGGCCCTCCGAATTTCTTGCAGCTCGCCCAATGGTCTGCACCAAACTCCGTTCATTGCGAAGAAAACCTTCCTTGTCAGCATCCAAAATCGCCACTAAAGACACTTCAGGTAAATCCAATCCTTCTCTTAACAAATTCACTCCAACCAATACATCAAACACCCCCAACCGAAGCTCTCTCAATATCTCGACACGATCAAGGGTTTTTACCTCCGAATGGATGTAGCGGGATTTGACACCAGCCCGCTCAAGATATTTCTGCAGTTCTTCCGCCATTCGCTTGGTCAATGTAGTGACCAATACCCGGGCGTCAGTCTTGATAGTCTGGTCAATTTCTTCCAACAAATCGTCAATTTGATTCTGGCTCGGCCTCACTTCAATGGTTGGGTCCAACAAACCTGTCGGTCGAATAATTTGCTCTACTACTACCCCCTCAGTCAAGGAAAGTTCATAATCTGCCGGCGTTGCAGAAACATAGACCACCTGATTCGTCAAGTCTTCAAATTCATCAAACTTCAAGGGTCTGTTGTCCAAAGCAGATGGAAGTCTAAATCCAAAATCCACCAAATTAACCTTTCTGGACCGGTCTCCTCCCCACATAGCCCGAATCTGCGGAACAGTCACGTGACTTTCATCAATCACCATGAGAAAATCATCCGGAAAGTAGTCCAAGAGGCAGAAAGGGCGCATCCCTGGTTTCCTTCTATCAAAATACCTTGAATAGTTTTCCACACCCGAACAGTAGCCAAGCTCACGGATCATTTCGAGATCAAATTCGGTCCTCTCCTGCAAACGCTTGGCTTCCATAAACTTTCCTTCTTTTTCAAAGAAATTAACCTGAGCGACCATGTCGTCTTGAATTTCGTGAATGGCAGTTTGAATGGTGTCCCTTCCTGTCACGAAAAGATTAGCGGGAAATATGGAAATGATCTTTTCATCGTTTAATTTTTTCCCTGAAGCAGGATCAATCCTCTGAATAGCTTCGATTTCATCTCCCCAGAAAAAAATCCTGTATCCCCAATCTGCATAGGCTACAAAAATGTCTACAGTATCGCCTTTCACACGGAAGGTCCCATGTGTCAATTCATGATTGGTTCGGCTATATAAAATATCAACCAGCTTGAAAAGCAACTGATTTCTCGGAATTCTATCTCCTTCCTGGATTCGGATTACATTTTTGGCAAACTCCTCTGGGTTTCCGATACCATAGATACAGGAAACAGAGGCAACCACAATCACATCCCTTCTACCAGTAAGCAGTGCAGAGGTAGCACTCAGACGCAGCTTTTCTATCTCCTCATTGATGGAAAGATCCTTTTCTATATAAGTTCCAGAACTTGGTATAAATGCCTCTGGTTGGTAATAGTCATAATAGGAAATGAAATACTCGACGGCATTTTCAGGAAAGAACTGCTTGAACTCCCCATAAAGCTGTGCAGCCAAAGTTTTGTTATGACTCAAGACCAAAGTAGGCTTTTGGACCTCTTGGATCAGGTTGGCAATTGTAAAAGTCTTTCCTGAACCCGTAACTCCCAAAAGAACCTGGGCCTTATCTCCATTTTTCACACCCTCTGCTAGCTTTTGGATCGCCTTTGGCTGATCTCCAGTGGGTTGATAGTCAGATGTAATTTTAAATTCCATGAGTATATATCAACTAACCCAACACGCAAAGTGGGTGTGAAAGTTTTCGGGCTATAGAAAAACTACGCCTTCAAAGCTTTTAACTTTTCAAAATTGTAATAGAGGTAATTGGTACGGAGAATCAGTACCAGCAAAATAGGAATCAAGCTAGGGTGTAATGACTGCCATCCCAAAATCCAAAAAACTACAGCTGCATCAGCCAGAATGAGTGCAAATAACAAATAGCTCCGAACCCATGGTTTGGATTTTTTAGAAAGCAAGGAAATAGCCAAAACCAAATGTCCTGGAAAGGCCCAAAGCAGATTCCAGTTCCATAGCGTAGCGGTGTGTTCAGTACCGAACCAAAGCAGAAATACGACCACTCCCAAAACTCCCAAAATAGCGAAATAGCCAATATCAAAGCCTAAATAAAGCCTCTTCTTTTTATGCCCAACGTAGGTGATGATAGTAAAACCTATGGCAAAGGCCCAAAAAATCAAGTAAGGATTCAAAAGCCCAAAAGAACTTTCTTTTCTTGGAAGATTTAAAATAACATTGGTTTCTTTGACCAAAGGACGAGTTGGCCCATCACCTTGTATTTGAGCTCTTGCAAAAGCTTGCTCCATATAATCTGGCAAGAATTGCTCATCCCGTGGACTTGCATCCCGGTCTATCACGGATCCCAATGCCAAGTCAATCCCCAAATCCGCCCAAGGCATACGCATGACGTATTCGTCAATGAGATCTCTAAAAGTCTTTTCTGATTCCTGAACCTCTTCATCATTCCAAACCAATTTATCCCCCAAAACCAACTCCATTGCATCTCGAATTCGGGTTGCACAATTGTCAAAAAAGAAATCGTAGCGATAGAATCTTCGATCAGGCAAATAATTGATCTGAAGAAACTCGACCATAAACCTTTCCTGCTCGGGACTTAGATCCAAGACCTGCTCACGGATTCCCCTTCCTTCCTCATAATAATTGTTCACAAAATCTGCATAATGGCTCACGCTTAACATGTAGTCAAGCTTCCCAGCAGCAAAATTTGCATAGAAAATAGGAGGGTTAAATTGGAAAGTACCGTAGTTAAAAACATAATCTGTTTTCTCAAGCCGGTCTAGAACACGAATAGCGCTATGTCCAAATGCAGAATATAATTCATCTCCGGGATCACAAGTCAGAAGGCTAATACGATATTGCTGGGCTTTCAAGGGACCTAACCCCATGATTATCAACAGAAAAAACCAGATAAATACTTTCCTTTTAGACTTCATTTTATTAACTTAAATCCTCTTTTTTAATTTTTTTTATTATGGACAGTTTGGGCAAAACGTTCGCCCTTGAGGTATTTTTTATCAGCCGAATATACAGCATATTGTCGGCAATTGGAGGATCATGCCTTATCAGCTTTGGACTATTTGCTCAGGAAATCAATGCCTACCGAACAATTGCCAGTGGAAACTTTACCGACTTGAGTATTTGGGAAACATATGATGGAATAGTATGGAATCCAGCTGTCTCCAAACCAACTCAACTTAATGACATTTATATCGATCAAACCCATACCTTAACACTAACGCAAAATGAAGAAGCTAAAAGTGTATTTATCAATGCTGAAACTAGCGCTGGCCAAAAACTAAATCTCAATGGTTTCAATTTAGACATTTATGGTAGCCTTCAAGCCTTTGAAGGCCCTGCTCCCGGAATCCCAAATCAAGCTTGGAACAGTCAAAACTGGATTGGCAATTCAATCAATAGTACGATTACATTCAGGGGAAACTCCAGAACCATCATTCCACAAAATGCTTGGAGTGCCCAATCAGACCGAAGCAGATATGTCGTTATTTTTGATCCCGGGCCGGGAGTGGAGTTAACTATAGAAGAAGCCTTTAAATCTCTGTCTTTTACAATCAGATCCGGTACTGTGATCCAAAAACTGGATAAAAGTGTTATCCCGGCTAAATGCGCCACTTTTTCTTTCAATACGGAAACCACGGTTTATGGAGCTGGTCCCTTTGGAACTTTTACCATTGAATCCGGGGCAAGACTAATTAGTGAATGCAATGAGGACATACTCTTTCGTTCTGCATCTTTAAGCGCCAGCTTATTGGATGTTTGGCCAGATGGTGAACTCATTCTGGAAGGAAATGCACCCCTAATCGAAGCAGCAAGTATTCAATTAAATGGCAAATTGATCTATCGGGGAGGAACCTCCTTAAAAAGCTATTTGTCAAAATCCTATCCTGATGCTGCCGTTCCTCAGGCAGTCAATAACCTTCAATTGGATAGCAACTTCGATTTAACACTTCCCTCCACATTATTTATACTTGGGAATATGGAAAAAGTCGGTTCAGGAACATTTTTAGGCAGTAATTCTCACCTTCATTTTGTAGGAGCAGGTGATCAGGAAATCCTTGGGTTTTCTCTAGAAACCCAAGATTTATCCTTAAACAAATTCAATGGGGAATTAAGCAGCTATGAAAAATTACAGGTCTCTAGAAACCTGAACCTCCTCAATGGCTCATTGGATTTAAATGGAAATGACCTTGAAATAAACTCCTCACTTACTGGTGGATTAAACTACACGGGGGGTACCTGGAAAAATATCGACACGTTTACCTATCACGGTACACCTTTAGTCCTCAACCAAACCAATGCCACCTTTCCCTATGAAGACACACAAAACGGAGGAATTAGGAAAGTTCAGCTTTTGGGCAATTCCGCTGGAGGCTCACTAGAAATCACTTTTAATGAAACCAAAGGAGCAGATTTCAACGCAGGATTCAATGATTCAGACGGCACACCCATTCTTTATCGGCTTTACTCCTACTTCCAATTCTCAGGTTTAAACCCAAGTTCCAACCCTTTGGAAATGAGAATTTCGGCCCATCAATTAATTGTAGACAATGAAGACGACCTCAGGATAGTTGGGACAGGCTATGCCGCTTCCGGGAGTCACTTGGCAGGATTAGACCCGACGGAGCTTTGGGCTAGAAGAAATTTGACTGTGGATGAGTTAGAAGGTACTAATTTTACAATTGGAAGCTTCAGAACTGCCACGGTTCTACCCATTACTTGGCTTGAATTTCAAGTAAAAAAATCTGAAAACCATGCCGTTCTCAATTGGAAAATATCTGGCGCAGCGGGCAATGAGAAATTCGAGATTTTTCGAACCGAAAATTTAGCTTCAGGATGGCAAAAAATTGGAGAGATTACAGGAAATCAACAAGAGAAAGATATCCGGGACTATGAGTTTGTTGATAAAACTTCTTCTCAATTCAGAGATACCTATTACCAAATACACCATTTGGATCATTTTGGGAAAAGTTCATGGAGCAAAGTTATTCTCTTCAATTTGCAGAGAACAAATAGGGAAAATAATCCTTTGGTTTACCCTAACCCCTACCAATCCGGCTTGATCCACCTAAATATCCCAAGTCATTTCAATGAGCAGAAAATGTGGGTACAAGTAGCTGATATCAATGGTAAAATCCGTTTCGACCAAGAGCTGAAAGAAGAAGTCTTAATTTCAAGACTTCTCCAACTTGAAAGGGGCCTTTACCTCATCCGGTTTTATTCATCCTCTGAAAATTATGTTCAAAAATGGATCAAAGAATAGGTTCAATTTCGAGAATTATATGAGCAGAAACTGAGATTAGTCCAATTTTTATATCTTGGAATTCCAACCCAATCTCAACCTATGACTATCCTACTCGTTCTGATCAGCATTGCCATTTTGGTATTACTGATCGTATGGGCCAAACTTAACCCATTTTTGGCCTTTTTGATTTCCTCCATCACCGCTGGTTTCCTCTTAGGCTTGCCAGCTGACAAAATTGCCTCATCTGTTCAAAACGGCATGGGACACCTCTTAGGCGACCTTGTAATAGTAATTGTAATGGGTGCCATGTTAGGAAAACTTGTGGCAGAAAGTGGAGCAGCTCAACGGATCGCTGGGGTTCTAATGAAGGTTTTTGGGGAAAAACACATCACTTGGGCCATGTCTCTGACTGGCCTAATTGTGGGTATCCCTCTGTTCTACAATGTAGGCTTCGTCTTGCTTGTACCTCTTGCATTCACGGTGTCCTACCAATATAGAATCTCTGCAGTTTATGTTGGTATTCCCCTTTTGGCAGCGCTTTCGGTCACCCATGGTTTCTTGCCTCCTCATCCATCTCCCGCTGCTTTGGTAGCACAATTTGAGGCAAATATGGGCTTGACCTTATTCTATGGATTTTTGATCACCATACCAACCATCATAGTTGCAGGTCCTTTGTTCTCTACACTTTTGAAAAAAGTGAAGGCAGAGCCCCTGAAAACCTTTCAGGCTGAAACCCGACCGGAGGAAGAATTGCCAGGAACAACCAATAGTTTCTTCACTGCCCTGCTCCCGGTAGTTCTTTTGGTAGGAACTACTGCTCTGAGTTTAAATACTCCTGAGGACAGTTTTTTTGCTCCTTTGATTTCTTTTGTTGCAAATCCTGGGATCGTGATGATTATCTCTGTTTTAGTCGCCACATATACCATTGGACTTAGGATGAAGTTCACTATGAAACATCTGATGGAGTTGTACACCAATGCCACCAAAGACATTGCTATGATTCTACTCATAGTTGCGGGTGCAGGAGCTTTAAAACAAATATTTACGGACTCGGGAGTTAGCTTAACTATTGCAGAAGGGCTAAAGAATTGGTCTTTGCACCCACTAATACTAGCCTGGTTAATTACTGCCATCATCCGGGTTTGTGTTGGTTCTGCTACAGTTGCGGGTTTGACCACTGCCGGAATCATAGCGCCTTTGGTTACTACCATGAATGTCGACCCCAATCTCTTGGTACTTTCCATTGGAGCTGGAAGTTTGATGTTTTCCCATTTCAACGATGCCGGTTTTTGGATGTACAAAGAGTTTTTCAATGTTAGCATCAAAGACACCATTAAAACCTGGTCTGTAATGGAAACCTTAGTTGCTGTAATGGGACTAGTAGGCGTCTTAATCTTAGACCTGTTTATCTAAACAAATAAAAACATATGGAAACCCCTGAAAACAATTTCGCAAAGCTTGGATTAACCCTTCCACCGGCCCCAAAGCCCTTGGGAGTCTATAAACCCTGTCTTATTGACGGAAAATACCTGTATTTGTCTGGGCATGGCACTGTTCAGGAAGACGGAACTCTGATCATAGGAAGAATCGGAGAGGATATGGATATTGAATCCGGCAAACTTGCAGCAAGACAGGTGGGTTTAGCCATGTTGGCTACAATACAAGCAAACCTTGGCTCACTGAACAAAGTCAAGAGAGTCATCAAGGTTTTGGGAATGGTAAATTGTATTCCTTCTTTCGAGCGACACCCTTATGTCATCAATGGCTGCAGTGAATTATTTGCCCAAGTATGGGGAGAAGAAAACGGAATTGGAGTACGGTCAGCAGTCGGGATGGGCTCATTGCCTGACAATATTCCCGTTGAGATAGAAGCCCTTTTTGAGCTTCACCAATAGCATTAAGGCTCAACCAGAGCCTTATAGGATTCAAAAATGCTAAGGACATCTTTGACATAATTGACAGCAAGGTGTCCTTTTGCATATCCACTTTTTACGAGAGGATCCCTATAATACTCCGGATCGCTTTTCAGTTCCAGAAATTCAGCAACACTTACCCATTCCTGAACATTCTTTCCATATTTCAAAGCCAACCTCCAGGCATCTTCCACATGACCATGCCCAATATTGTATGAGGCTAAAATAAATTTAATTCGCTCATTGGTCTCAGGAACACGTTCCATCCAAAATTTATCCAGATACCTCAGGTATCGGATTCCTCCCATCAAGGATTCTCGAGGATCATTGGGGTTTTCAACCCCAAAACGCTCTAGGGTAACAGGCATTAACTGCAACAATCCCTGAGCGCCGGCATAAGAAATTGCCGTCGTATCAAACTTGGATTCTTTATAAACCAAAGAAGCCAAGAGTCTCCAATCCCAACCCAATTCCTGGGCTCCTTGCTGGATCAGTTCATCATAGACAGAAATTCGGTTTCCGGCCAAGGAAGAAAATGCACTTGTATTTCTGAAATAGCTATTTTTAGAATTCAGAAAGTATTTAGAATAGAGAATCGGGATCAGTTTCTTTTCCTCTTTCTCAAGCCAGCTATTGATCTCTGAAAGGAGTTTGGGGGAATTCTTTCTTACTACCCAAGCCACTTCTTCTGACTCGGTAACCTTCCAGGAAATATTCAATCCATCGTAATAAGTCTTATTGGCAAGCGCAATATTTTGATCAGCAATGGTCCATTTTATTTCTCCTTCAGCCACTCTATCAATCAATGTCTCCTCATGATCCGGGGTTTCCATTACCAAAAAATCAAGCTGAAGAGAATCTTTTACGCTACATAACTCGGATTTATAAACAGCCCCTCTGCGAACATATACCGTATCTCCATTGAGTTCTTCCCAATCATTTATCTTGGGAGAATTTTTTGCCCCAACAAGTACGGTATTGATTTTACCCAAAGGACGGGTAAACATCCCTCTCGTTGCCCTTTCATTGTTTTTTTCAAGATTCATGGCTATTACATCTACCCTTCCATCTTGTAGAAAATCAAATGCCGCATCAATATCTGAGACCAAAACCAAATTGAGCTGCACTCCCAATTTTTTGGCTAAATCTCTAAGCAACTCATATTCGTAACCCATCCTTCTACCCCGGTAGATATAATAACCGGTGGAATTATTGTCTACTGCTGCCCGAATAAATCCCCTTGTCTTAATTCCTGGCAAGTCTAGAATGTAAGTCTCATCGAGTGTTTCCTCTCCAAAATGCCTTTGAAGAAAGGTGCATTGCATACCTAAACTTCCTATTATCAATATGGAAATAACAAGAACTAATGCTTTTCTCATTTAATTGGCCCAAGGGCCGGGATGATCCGAAGGAAAAAAGTGTCAAACCCTATGCCAAAATAAATGTGAAGGAATTCCTAAAAAAAGCAAAAAAAATAAGGGACAAATTAATTGTCCCTTATTTACTTATTCCATTGCTGGAAGCTGTAAGTCCTCAAAACTACTGTCAAAGAAAATCTTACCCGACAATCGCATGAGTTCAATTTCCTGATTTTTGATATTGAAAATGGAAGTGATCAAGCGATTTTCAGCATTCAGCAAATTGACCTGGGCGTCTCTAAACTCTAGGTAGGATGAGATCCCCAACCTAAACCTTTCTAGGGCTATTTCACTACTTTCTTTGGCAACCGCATAATTTTTCTTCTCAATTTCAAGAAGCTTACGGCTGTTTTGGTAGGCATTATAAGCTCTGTGAAGATCAGATTTCAGCTGAATTTCAAATTGCTCCACAGCATGGCCTTGAATACGTTGCTGTACCTTGGCATTTTGAATCCTACGGTTCAAAGTAAAACCTGAGAATAGGTTGAAAGTAATATTTCCCCCATAGTTAAATCCGGCACGCTGATTTTGAATCAAAAATCCAGCATCGGAATTGGAGGTATTGTTTACATAGTTTCCGTTCAAATTCAAAACAGGTAGGCGCTGGGCTTGCAATTCCTTCAACTGAAGAAATGCAATATTTTCTTGCCGTTGAGTAACAAGCCACTGCTTATTCTCCATAAACGCATTTTCTTCCAATTCCAAAAGCTTTAATTCCTCACCCACCAAAATGGTGTCATTGACCAAAAATTCGGTCGTAGGATCCAAAGCCAACAGTTCGTTCAAATTGATCTGAGCTGTCTTTATAGTCTGTAACTGATTTTCAAGTGCGATCAAATCCGAGTTATAATCCACCTCGGCGGTCAGAAAATCCCTTTTTCCTGCTCCTCCCAAATCATATTGAGCCTGGGCAATGTCCAGTCTGGACTGGCTGAGCTCAAGGGTTCTTTTCAACACTTCATAGCGCTGAAGCTCCAGCACTAAACGATAATAGGCGGTAGAAATCCCTGCAACAGTATTTTCCACGGCTACTTTTGCCTCCAACTGGGAAATTTCTGTCAACTGACCTAGCCTTTTGACCATAACCAAAACCTCCGGACGGAAACCATAGATTCCAGCTACCGTAAAATTCTCGGTCCTTGATTTTGCATTATCGATCTGCCTTGGCTCGGGGTCATTGATAAATTTTTGGGTTACATCTTCCTTAGAGAAGCTTCTAGCATAAACGGCATTAACAACAGGCATAAGCGCACCCCATCCGATTCGCTGGTCTCCTTCCCTTAAATTGATGTTTTCAACCGAGATTTTTACATCTAGGTTATTTTCCAGTCCCAACTGGATTGCTTTTTCCAGGTCTAGAGCTTCCTGGCCTTGGGCAAAAAGACAATTTCCAAATAGGCTCGCAATGAGCACAAAATATAGTTTCTTCATTAAATTCTAGCTAGTCTTCCTTCTTTTGAGGTCAGATAAGTATAAATGGCCGGGATAATAAACAGGGTTAGGATCGTGGCAAATGCCAATCCTCCAATCACCGCCGCTCCCATTGGCACACGGCTCTCTGAGCCTGCACCCAATCCCAGAGCAATAGGCAAAATTCCCAAGATTGTAGACAAACTTGTCATCAAAATGGGTCGGAATCGGGCAACAGCTGCTCCATAAATTGACTCCTCTACGGACATACCTTGAGCTTTCCTCTGGTTGGCAAATTCCACTATTAGAATCCCGTTTTTGGTCACCAAACCTATGAGCATGATAATTCCAATCTGGGAAAATATGTTGAGCGTAAATCCAAAGGCCCAAAGGGTCAGCAATGCTCCGAAAATTGCCAAAGGCACGGTAAGCATGATGGTCAATGGATCAAGGAAACTTTCAAATTGGGCTGAAAGTACTAGGTAAATCAACACCAAGGCGAAAATAAAGGCGAACATCAAACTATTGGAGCTTTCCCTAAACTCTTTGGATGGACCTGAAACGTCTGTTGAAAAGGATTCATCCAAAACCTCCGATGCAATTCTGTCCATTTCATCCAAACCATCCCCAATAGTATATCCCTGAGCAAGGTTTGCTGAAACTGTGGCACTTACAAATCGATTGAATCGGTAAAGTTGAGGTGGAGTACTTCTCTCAACGACCCTTACCAAATTATCCAATTGAACCAACTGACCTCTGTCCCCTCGGACATATAGCATTCTGAGGTTGATTGGCTCGTTTCGGTCTTCAAGCCTCATTTCCCCGACTACCTGATATTGCTTTCCATTCATGATAAAATAAGCAAATCGCTGTCCTGAGTAAGAAAGCTGTAAGGTTCTGGCAATCTCTTGCACAGAAACTCCCATATTTCTGGCCTTTTCCCGGTCAATTTCAATTTCAAGTTCAGGCTTGGTGAATTTGAGGTTGATGTCTGAGAAAATAAATGCTTTGCTCTTGCCTACATTCTCCATGAATGGTGGAATGGCTTCCTTCAGTTTTTCTATGGTAGGAGCCTGAATTACATATTGTACAGGAAGTCCTCCTCTTCTATCCCCAATGGATACAGGCTGCTGAGCAAATGCTCTGACTGCTGTGGTAGATCGGAGCATGCCATTCACTTGGTTGAAAATCTCCTGCTGACTACGACTTCTCTCAGAAGCATCTGACAGGACAAATCTGATAAATGCCGAGTTGGTATTTGAGGTCCCAAAACCAGGTGAAGTTACCGAAGTAAGCGAGACAATTTCCTCCTTTGGAAGTTCGGTAAGAAAATCCTGAACCAATTGATCCACTACTTTGTCCATATAGCCAAATGTGGCTCCCTCAGGCCCAGACATGTTCACCCTGAGTTCCCCTCTGTCCTCAGTAGGCACCAGTTCGGTCTGTAGGTTGTTGAACAACCAATAAATCCCGAAACCCATAAATGCGATCAGGATAAAAGCTACCCACTTCCCTTTCATGAAAACAGCCAAGGCCCGATCATAGATATCATTCAGCCAAACAAAGAATGGTTCAGTCATATTGTAAAAAGCATTGTGCTTCTCACGTCGCTTGAGTAATCGGCTACTCAACATTGGGGTCATGGTAAGTGCCACAAATGAAGAAATGATCACCGATCCTGCTACGACAATACCAAACTCCCTAAACAATCTACCCGTTGTTCCGGTCAAGAAAATAACCGGAAGGAATACAGCTGCCAAAGCAACCGTAGTCGCGATTACAGCAAAGAAAATCTCCTCAGATCCCTGCTTTGCAGCTTCCAGTGGTTTTTCTCCTTTTTCAATTCGGGCATAGATATTTTCCAGTACCACAATCGCATCATCCACTACCAGACCAATGGATAGAACTATACCCAGCAAGGTCAGGACGTTGATGGAGAAATCCATCAGGTACATGATAAAGAATACACCAATCAATGAAATCGGAATAGTCAATACCGGAATGAAAGTCGTTCGCCAGTCCCTTAAAAAGAGAAAAATAATGGCTACTACCAGAATAAATGCCGTAATGATAGTTTCCTGAACCTCAGAAATGGAATTTCGGATATATTTAGTCGAATCAAACCCAAGCTCGATCTTCACGTCTTCAGGAAGGTCTTTTTCTATAGAGGATATTCTTCGATAAAACTCATCAACTATCTCAATATTATTGGATCCCGGAAGAGGTACGAGTACCACTGCAACCATGGGGACACCATTTCGCTTTAAAACAGTTTTTTCATTTAGGGCTGAAAGTTCTGCAGATCCAATGTCTTGAAACCTAACAATATTGTTTTGATCCTCTTTGATGATCAGCTGGTTAAACTCCTGTGGGGAGGATAGACGGCTTTTAGTACGAACAGAAAGTTCAATATTTTGTCCCTCAATTCTTCCCGAGGGAAGCTCGACGTTTTCACTTTGGACCTTTTGAAGCACGTCCAATGGGGTGATCCCATAGGAAGCCATCTTCATTGGATCCATTCTTAAGCGGATAGCATATTCTTTGTCACCCCAGATCTGAACCCTACTGACCCCAGGAATGGTCTGAAGTCTTTCCTTGAATATATTGTCCCCAATATCAGACAATTCCAAAAGGGATCTCTTTTCTGATTTGACGGTTATCGCCAAAATAGGCTGAGAATCGGCGTCTGCCTTGGATACAACTGGAGGTTCTGCATCAGGAGGAAGGTTACGCTGGGCACCGGAAACTTTATCCCTCACGTCATTCGCTGCAGCTTCGAGATCTCCACCTACTTCAAACTCAACCGTAATGTTACTTCTACCATCAGAACTGGTTGATGTAAGAGATTTGATTCCCTGAATCCCGTTGATTTGTTCCTCAAGTGGTTCGGTGATCTGGGCCTCAATGACGTCTGCGTTTGCTCCTACATATGTGGTAGACACGTTAATCACCGGGGGATCCACACTTGGGTACTCCCGAATTCCTAAAAATGATATCCCTATCGCTCCAAAAAGGACAATTACTAAGGACATCACGATCGCCAATACTGGGCGATCAATACTTGTTTTTGAAAGACCGGCCATAATCAGTTAATTAGATTGGGTTTGATACGTGAACCTTGTCTCACTTGCATTACCCCGGTAACAAGCACCTGCTCACATTCTTCCAAGCCTGCAAGCACTTGGACATGGCTTTCGGTCCGGGTACCAATTTCAATTTTTCTCTCCTCGGCAGTTCCGTCAGCTTTTGCCACAAAAACCTTGAATCCTTCCAATTCTGGAATCACCGCTTGAGCTGGAACCAATAACGCATCTTCTTGAACACCCAATACGAAACGGATTTTGACGAACATACCCGGAAGATATTTTCCTTCTTTGTTTGGACTTTCAGCTCTCAGCTTAAGAGTTCTAGTTGCTGGGTCAATTTGAGGCTCAAAGGCATAAACCTTTCCTTCCACTTCTTTTGGAGTAGATTCACTGGAAAAATAAATAGTCGAGCCAACTGAAACTTGTGTGGAATACCGCTCTGGAATAGAAAATTCTATCTTAATCGGGTCAAGGTTTACAATACTTGCTATTATGTTGGAGGGACCAATTACGGACCCTTCTGAAACTTGACGAAGTCCCACAATTCCATTGAAGGGGGCACGAATGACCGTTTTCTCCAATTGGGCCTCAACCAATTTGATATCTGCCAAAGCAGTATTGAATTGGTTCAGTGCAATATCGTATTCTTCTTGGCTGATCGCTTCCCGAGCCAACAACTGCTTCTGTCTGTTTTCTTGAGTTTCGAAGAGTTTCTGGGTGTACTGAAGTCTTTGAAACTGAGCTTGGAGTTCTTCATCATTGAGATAAAGTAAGGGAGTCCCTTTAGTCACATATTGACCTTCCTTGAAATTAATTTTTGTAACTAAACCTGAGATCTCTGGCTTAAGATCTACCGACTCGTTGGGAAGCACATTACCAGTTATCTGAAGTTGGTTTCGAAGGACTTCCTTTTGCAGCTTTACCACATCTACTGGCAATTCCTGAGGAGCCCCTTGTCCTGGACCCGAAGTTGACAAGCTGGATTCGTTGGAATTCCTGTTATTCAGCCTTGGGTACAAAAAGATAATTGCAATCAATATAAGGATTGCTACAATAAGAAAGATCTTGGTTTGTTTTTTCATAAAGAAAAGAGCTGGTTCTATTAGGTTTGGCTTTGTATAAAAGCTAGTGATAGTTGATTAAATTCGTGAGGCCTTTCCACATTCACTACATGACCACAATGTTTCAGGATCTTTAACATTGAATTCCGGTGGCTCCGAACAATATTTTTCACCGGCTCCAAAAACATCACATCCTGATCTCCCATGACATATAATGTGGGGATTCCTAAGTCTGATTCTTTAAAATATTTCAACAGCGGATTGATATCCTTAGTCAATCTAAACCACCTGATAAATTCCTTTTGGCAAAGTCTTTTCGCCTCCTTGATAAAAAGGTTTCGGGACTCGGCATGTTGCTTTCTGGGCATTATGATAAAAGCGAAGAGCCTATATAACCACATATAGGGGATCACTTTTTTAAAGGTGTTTCCCAAAAGAACCAAAACCCTGGACTTCACAGAAAGACGCGTGACTGCTCCCGCCATTACCAAGGATTTTACCCGGCTTTTATCCAACTCCGCAAGTTGTCTGGCAATGATCGTCCCCAATGAAACCCCCATAAAATGCGCTGGAGGCAACTCTAAATGATTCAATACTTCAATAATATCGTTAGTCACGGCTTTAAAGGAATATTCTTCCTTATAAATAGCCTGTGGCAAATCCGTCGATTTCCCATGTCCTCTCAAATCAACTAAAAGTAGGTTAAAGTGCTGTTTAAACTCCTTTAGTTGCTTAAACCAAACGGCAGAGGAACCGCCAGCTCCATGAATGAAAACCACCCATTCCTTACTTTTCGCATGATTGATTTTTTTGTAATACAACATGGAAGCTTAACTCAAAAACAGAATCTATGGTTTCAAAGAGTAAAATTAAGGATAGAAACGGGGAATCGGGTATAAAAGATACTGGAGGCAAATGACTTCGATTAATGGAAAAAAAAGAGGATGTCTATTTCTCCTCTTTCAATTCAAACTTATAAACGATGGAATTATAAGGTTTTAAGGGTAATCCTATGCCTTCAAGTTGATTTTTGGGAAATGAAAAAAGGCACCCCAAATGGGATGCCTTCTATCTTTTCAGAAGTAGATATTAATTGAAGATATATCTAACACCTACCTGCATTCTCCAGGTATCACCCAAAGAGGTAGAAGTTCTGTAGGTCTCGGTAGGGAATTCGCTGGTACCAGGAATGGTATTCAATCTGTATTGAGGCTGACCAGCACTATTTACTCCTCTATAATTCAACAAAGTAGTCTGGTAAGCAAACTTAGGTACACCCCACTCAGAGTTGAACATATTACCGATATTCAAGATATCAATGGAAAGCTGAAGCTTGTTTTTGGTATCCTTAGAAAATACAAGGTCCTCAGTGATTCTCAAATCAAATCTGTTAACCCATGGTCTAAGCGCACCATTTCTTTCAGCGATTTTTCCTCTGTTAGCACTTAGGTACTCATCCTGGTTGATATAAGCATCCAAAAGCTGAGCCTGCTGAGCAGCTGTAATAGTCTGTCCATTCAGAGTAAATTCCTGGAATACCAATTCATTGGCACTGTTTGGAATATACATCAATCTGTTGGAAGCATCTCCGAAGTTACCAGAATAGGTGTAGGAGAATCTACCTGCGTCAGAACCTTCGTAGAACAAGGAAATAGTAGTTCTCTCAGTCTGATAAGCGATGTTACCGATCAATCTGTTTGGAATATCAAATCCAGCAAAGCTCAATTCTGGGTTATTTCTGTCAGACTGAACTGTGGCTGGCCACAAGGAAATTGCCTGAGAACCTCCAGCTGCATCCAAATCTCTGGATCTGGATCTTGTATAAGCCACCATGGTTGAGAAACCATTGTCAAATTGCTTTTGCAACTGAGCTGTGATGGAATAATAATCAGCCTTCTTGTTGGCATTTGTCAGATAAAATACGTTTCTGAAATCAGCGTCATTGGAGTAGTTCGTTCCATTCCAGTAAGGTCTTGAATCCGGACCGGAAAGAGTTCCGTCTGGAGTTCTCATTACCGGGTTGTATGCAATTGGAGTACTGATATCTCTAGAGTAGATTAACTCCAAAGTTCCAATAATTCCAAAAGGCAATACCTGATCAACCGCCAAGTTTGTTCTCCATACTTGAGGAAGTTTGAACTTCTTGTCAGTAAGGTTCAACTCATTTGAAAGAGACTGGCCTGGATTTTCAGGATTACCATAAGTTACGTCTGGGTTAAACACATAATTTGGACCCAAAGCATTCACCAAATCCTGGCCTTCATAACCAAGACCTCCTCTTACTACACCTGAACCATTAACCTGATTGGACAACCATACGAATGGAATACGACCAGAGAAAATACCAGTACCACCACGAACCTGAGTAGTTCTGTCGCCTTTAGCATCCCAGTTGAAACCAACTCTTGGAGACCAAAGTGGGTTAACTTTAGGGAACTGGCTTACATCCGGAGTGATGTTTCCGTCTGGAGTATCAAACGTCTTGTTCAAATTATCCAAAAGTTGGTTGGTAGGAATATCGATTGGATAGAATGGGAAATCCACTCGAAGACCACCTGTAACCTTTAAATTCTGGGTTACCTGATATTCATCTTGCACATAAAATCCAATCTGTCCGAATTTGGTTTCGTCAACCGGAGGAGTTGTAGAACCATCCAAAGCATATCCTTTTGCAAAAGCATCTGGGTAAGCCCCAGGAGTTTTGTTGATCACAGCATCAACAAAAGACTGGTAAGAATTGAATCTGTAGAATCCGTTGAATACCGGGTTGAAGGCATTCTTGAAAGTCATGTACTCGAAATTCACACCTAATGTGTAGGTATGCTTTCCTTTGTATATAGAGAAGTTATCTGTAAAGTTAAAGATATTGTTCTCCAACAAGTTACCAACAGTAAACAGTTCGTTACCCAAAGAGAAGTAGTAAAGAAGGTTACCGGATGCATCAGGTTCCAACACTTCAATGAATGGGAATGCCTGACCGCCTGGAACACCTCTTTTAGGATCTGTGATTGATGTATAACCAATATTTAATTGATTAGACATATTGGTTCCAATACGGGAGTTAAGTTCAGCAACCCAAGACTGTACCTTTCTGTCGTTCGTATAGTTGGCATTTCTGAAGTTCATTGCTTCTATACCGGTTCTATTGGTATTTCTAAATCGAGTAGAAATATATCGAATAGAGTTACCATTGGTAGGTACGTCCGTAAATGCAGAATAATTGTTGTATCTCAAAGATACTTTATGGTTGTCATTTATGTTGTAGTCCAATCTGGCATTGAATCTCTCCTGCTCAGAAGCAAAGGAATAATTTTCGTAAGGTCCTGTCTCGTATCCATAAAGAGAAGACATTTTCTCTCTAACAAAATCCAATTCAGAAGCAGGTACTCTGGATACCGTCAAACCATCAGGAACAAGACCTGGTCTTGCTGCAACTTTGGTAAAGCTCGGTACAGCTTCGGTTTCTTTTTCATAGGAAACGAAGAAAAACATTTTGTTCTTGATGATTGGGCCACCAACTCTGAAACCGGCGATTTCGTTTTTGGAATCACCTTTGTTCAGTCTGGTATCACCGACTTTGTCACCAATCATTTGATCATTTCTAAGGAAATAATAAGCAGAACCTGAAATTTCATTGGTACCTGACTTGGTGATAGCGTTTACAGCAGCACCCGTAAAACCAGCCTGACGAACGTCAAAAGGAGCAAGGTTTACCTGAACTTCCTCAATAGCGTCAAGGGAGATTGGGTTAGAACCAGCAAACTGGCCAGATCCCAAACCGAAGTTGTTATTGTAGATGTTACCGTCAATCGTATAATTATTGAATCGGCTGTTAGTTCCAGCAAAAGCGGTTCCGTTAGACTGTGGTGTCAAGCGGGTGAAGTCATTGATACTTCTGTTGACAGTTGGTAGGGCATTGATTTTCTCATTGTTTAGGTTGAGTGCAGCACCTGTTTTGTCAGCATTCATGATCGCATCCTTGCTAGCAACCACTTCAATTGCTTCCAATTCCATTCCATCAGACAAGGTAGCATTGATGGTATAGGTTTGACCCAATCCCAAAACAATTCCTTCAAAAGTTCGGTCCTCAAACCCAACGAATGAAATTCGAACTGTATAAGGTCCTCCAACACGCATATTAGAAAGAACGAAACGTCCTTCTAAGTTACTTACCGCTCCGTAGCGAGTTCCTGACGGCTCATGCGTCGCAACAATATTTGCTCCAGGAAGAGACTCACCCGAAGAATCCATAACACTGCCTTGAATATTGGCAGTAGTGACACCCTGTGACATTGCCCATCCCGTACTAAGTACGATGAAAAACATTGTCAGCATGTTTTTGAGTAAATTTTGCCTCATGCTTTTTTGTTTTTGAAAGTTGGTTTTGAAATAATCCCTGCAAAGGTAAATTTGATCTTATGCTTTTTGAATTTCTCAAGATTAAATTTTCCGCTGCTAAGTTCACAATTTTTAACAATTCCTTAACCTATATTCGGAATAAAATTCTTTCTATTAATGATTTTCTTTAACAATGAAATGCCTTTCTTTCGAATTATAGCTTACATTCATTATATTATTTCATAATTTTGAAAAGCATTTAATTAAAATTTCAAACATTTATTTTGAATCAAAATAAATAATTCAAAGATTAATTTAAACTTATCTAATATTACAAAATATTCTACGTTTTGAAAAACAAGAACATCCTGTGGCTCTATTTGTTTTTAATTGCCTCCTTAATTGACATGGCTCTGCTTGTAGAGCACATCAACAATTGGAGGTTTTTTTCTAAACCCCTGATTCTTCTAAGTTTAATTGGATATTTCTACCAAATCACCAAACCTATTTCCTGGACCATTTTATCCAAAGCGGTAATGGGAGCATTGATTTTTAGCTGGATTGGAGATGTCCTACTGATGTGGTCTGAATTTTTTATTTATGGGTTGGGAGCTTTCTTTTTGGCACATGTATGCTACATCATTGCATTCAAAGTGGCCCAGTTAAATCATACAAAATTGGCTGATGTAAACTTTATCAAAGCCTTTTTTCACAATCTGCCGATTTACCTGGTGGCTGCTTTTATCTATTACATGATCAATCCCCAACTGGGAAACCTGAAAATCCCAGTAATCTTATACATTATAATAATAGTCAGTATGGTAAGTACCGCAAGGGAGCGGTTTCAAAAATCCAATGCAGCCTCCTTTTGGCAGGTTTTTATAGGGGCCTGTTTTTTCTTCGTTTCGGATGGAATTTTAGCGCTCAATAAATTTTATCAACCCTTTTCAGAGGCCGGAATATTGATCATGGGAACTTATGTAATAGCCCAACTTTTGATAGTCATGGGAATCCGGTCTCATATGATTCAGCCTAAATAAAAAAAGAGGCTGACGCCTCTTTTTTTATTTTTTCAACTGAACCCGAATCGAAAGTTCTTCAAGCTGTTCTTCTGCAATAGTGCTTGGTGAGTCAATCATCACGTCCCTTCCTGAGTTGTTTTTTGGGAAGGCGATATAATCCCGGATAGAATCTGAGCCACCAAATATTGCACAGAGTCTGTCAAATCCAAAAGCAATCCCTCCATGTGGCGGTGCACCATATTCAAATGCCTCCATCAAGAATCCAAATTGCTTTTGAGCTTCTTCCTCGCTGAATCCAAGGTGCTTAAACATCAACTGCTGGGTAGTTTTGTCATGAATTCGGATTGATCCACCTCCGATTTCAACACCATTGATCACTAAATCATAGGCATTTGCCCGGACAGCTCCAGGGTTAGTTTCCAAAAGTGGTATATCCTCTTTTTTCGGAGAAGTAAAAGGATGATGCATGGCATGAAAACGGGAAGTCTCCTCGTCCCATTCCAACAATGGAAAATCAACCACCCAGAGTGGTTTAAATACAGTCCGGTCACGAAGTCCCAAATCTTCCCCCATTTTTAACCTTAGTTCGGACAACTGCTTACGAACGGATTTAGCATCTCCACTCAAAACCAACATCAAGTCACCCGGTTCTGCACCAAAGGCCTCTGCCCATGCGTTGAGATCGTCTTGACTATAAAACTTATCTACAGTTGACTTGAGACTTCCATCTGAGTTGTACTTGACATGAACCAGACCTTTGGCTCCTATTTGTGGACGTTTTACCCAATCCGTCAACTCGTCCAATTGTTTACGAGTATATTCTGCAGCACCTTTTGCACAAATCCCCACGATCAATTCCGCACTGTCAAAAATCCCAAAGCCTTTTCCCTTTACAAGCTCATTGAGCTCAACAAATTTCATATCGAATCGAAGGTCAGGCTTGTCGTTTCCATAATACTTCATTGCATCTGCAAAAGTCATTCGCTTGACTTCTTCCAGTTCAATCCCCATAACTTCCCTGAAAAGGTGGCGGGTAAGTCCTTCGAAAGTATTTAGGATATCCTCTTGGCTTACAAAGGACATTTCGCAGTCAATCTGGGTGAATTCAGGTTGACGGTCAGCTCTTAAGTCCTCGTCTCGAAAACATTTAACAATCTGGAAATACCTATCAAACCCAGAAACCATCAGCAATTGCTTAAAGGTCTGCGGAGACTGGGGCAATGCATAGAATTCCCCCGGGTTTACACGGCTTGGCACCACAAAATCTCGGGCTCCTTCGGGAGTCGATTTAATCAAAACAGGAGTCTCAACTTCAATGAAGTTTTGGGCATCCATGTATTTTCTGGTTTCCTGCATCATACGATGACGAAGTTGAAGCTTCTCTCTCACCACATTTCGACGCAAATCAAGATACCTATATTTCATCCGGAGGTCGTCACCTCCATCGGTTTCATCTTCAATAATAAAAGGAGGCACCTTGGCCGGGTTTAATACCTCCAAGTCGCTGACCTTAATTTCAATCGAACCCGTTGGGATTTTATCATTCTTGGAAGTCCTCTCGATCACAAGGCCTGAAGCTTTAACCACAAACTCTCTTCCCAACTGCGCTGCTTTTTCCAAAAGATTTTTATCCGTGGAGCCTTCTTCAAAAATCAATTGAGTCACGCCATAGCGATCTCTCAAGTCAACCCAAATAAGTCCTCCTTTATTTCTTACCCGCTGCACCCAGCCAGCAAGGCTTACTTCTTGGTTTATATTTTCAAGGCGCAATTCGCCACAAGTATGCGTTCTCAGCATGATTGAAATAGTGTTTTTTAGGAGGTCAAAGATAAAGAATTGCCTCTGACAAGCCTACCAATCTTTGAGAGATTCGTGGAATTATTGGGTCTTGGCTAAAAGAAAATTCATAAAACAGCGTTTTCGTTGGAGACTTGGTAATTTCCATGGCTAAAAGAGCAAAAGCTCCATAAAATAAAAAAATGGTATAAAGATTGAGCTGAAATCATTTGAAAAAACCCAAAGGCTTGCAAAAAAGGGAGTTTTTGGTTTTTTTGGGCATCATTTCAATTTCCCCCAAAACATTAGAGACTACATGAACAAAAAGTGGATAGGTATTGCCGCATTAACAATCACCTTAGGTGGTATCGCCTTATTCCGATTATCTGAAGTTGATTTTTTCTTAAAAGAACCTTCATTTGAGCCAGAGGAAATTTCATCTGCAGAAAATAATGAAACTTTCCTCTATGGAATCAATGTAACGGGCTTAAACATCATTGAAGGTACAGTCAGTAAAAACCAAACTCTGGCAAGCATCCTTTCACCATTCAATGTCCCTTATCAAATCATCGACCAGATCGCAAAAAAATCGAAAGAGGTTTTTGATGTAAGAGGGATTGCAACCAACAAAAAATTCACAATCATCACTCCCGCCGATTCTGCTCAGGCACAATTTTTTATCTACGAGCCCAATTCATCCGAATACGTGGTCTTTAATCTAGATAGCCTGGACATCTATAAGGCTGAAAAACCTGCAGAATTTAAAACCCGAGAGGCCGGTGGAGTTATCAACACTTCTTTGTATGTGGACATGTCCAACCTTGGGATTACGCCTGATTTGATTGATATGTTTGCTGACCTTTATGGTTGGTCTGTTGATTTTCAAAGGCTTCAAAAAGGTGACAAATTCAAAGTCGTTTATGAGGAAAAACTGATTGATGGACAAACAGTTGGAGTCACCGACATCAAATTGGCCTATTTTGAGCATATGGGAATGCCCTACCATGCTATTCCTTTTGAACAAAATGGAGAGATGAACTTTTTTGACCAGGAAGGAAACAGTCTGAAAAAAGCCTTTCTAAGAGATCCTCTGAAATATTCAAGAATCAGCTCCCGATACAACCTTAGGAGATTTCACCCAGTACAAAAAAGGTACAAGGCCCACTTAGGAACGGATTATGCCGCTCCAAGAGGAACTGAAATCAGATCCGTTGGTGATGGCACTGTGGTCGAGGCGGGTTACTCTGGTGGTAATGGGAATTATGTGAAAATAAAACATAATGGCACCTATACAACCCAATACTTGCATATGTCTAAAATAGGCAGTGGAATCAAAAAGGGAACAAGAGTTCGTCAAGGCCAAGTAATCGGATATGTAGGAAGTACAGGCTTGGCTACCGGCCCTCATTTGTGTTTTAGATTCTGGAAAAATGGCAAGCAAGAGGATTGGTTGAAGGAAAAAATTCCACCGTCAGAACCCATTCTTGCAGCTAACCGCATGGCATTTGAATCCAAAAAAATGGAAGCATTACAGCTTCTGGCTCAAATACCTGCTGGAACCGATGAAAAAGAGAATCTTGCAAGTAACTCCTCCCCAGACTTTAAAAATCAAGCAACTGCAGGATCAAAACCTTGAAAAAATAATCATTCCACTTTCTGAAGCAGGGTGCTATACCCTGCTTTTTTGTTTTATCCCTATTTTTACGGACTAAATTTCAGGTATGGAAAATCCCAAAGCTATCCGAATCAATAAGTATTTAAGTGAAGTTGGCTTCTGCTCACGCAGAGAGGCAGATTACTTATTGAGTCAAGGGAGAATTACCATAAATGGAAAAGTCCCTGAAATAGGCACAAAGGTTTTACCTGGCGATATTGTTAAAGTGGACAATAAAGCAGTTGGGCAACCAGTTGAAAAACATGTCTATATAGCTTTCAATAAACCTGTTGGTATTGTTTGCACTACAGACACTAAAAGTGAAAAAAATAATATCATCGATTTTATCAATCACCCGAAACGGATCTTCCCTATTGGCAGATTAGACAAAGAAAGTGAAGGACTAATCTTTTTGACAAGCGAAGGAGATATTGTCAACAAAATACTCCGATCCAAAAACAATCATGAAAAGGAGTACATTGTCACCGTTGACAAACCGATTACCGATCGCTTTCTTCAAAGAATGTCCTCTGGTATCCCAATATTAGGCACAGTTACCCAACCCTGTAAAACCGAAAGAATTAGTAAAAACAAGTTTCGGATAATTTTAACCCAAGGGTTGAATCGCCAAATCAGAAGAATGTGTGAGTATTTGGGTTATTCTGTAAAACAATTGAAGCGAATCCGAATTATGAATATCCATTTAGATATTCCAGTAGGAAAATGGAGAGATTTCAGTGAAAAAGAATTGGAGGAATTAATGAGCCTGATCTCAGACAGTTCAAAAACTTTTGATTGATTTTTTTCTTAAAGTTGACATAAAAAAAGAGGCCCAAAAGCCTCTTTTTTCAATTAACACTCGTCACTTTTACTTACATCGTATCCACCTTCTTCTGTCTTCCGGTGTAGGAGAAGGCCGCCTTGCCTACTCTTAGCTCGGTCCTTCTGTTCTGCTGGTGCATCGCCTCGGTGCACTCCATCGAATCGCAGTCGTTCACCGGACGAGTCTCCCCGAACCACTTGTGCTCCATTCTACTGGACTCGATGCCACGCTTGGTCAGGTAGTCCATCACCACCTGCGCCCTGCGCTCGGACAGTCCCTCGTTGTACTCGTCCGTTCCCCGCTGGTCGGTATGGCCCTCGATGTACAGCATCAGGTTCGGCATACGCTCCAGCATCACCGCCGTGCGCTCCAGGTCCTTCTTGTGCTGCGGACGGATCGCCCACTTGTCAAAGTCAAAGTAAACCGTCGGCACGCTGTTGATCATCTCCTGGATCGTGTCAAACAAAGACTCCGGATCGCAGAAGTCCGCTCCCTCCAGCTCCGCCGGCATCTCGTACTGCCTGGTCGGATCCGGGAACGCCTCCAGCACCAACTCCGAACGTCTGTTCAGCTGGTGGTCGGACTCCGGACACGGTACCCCGTTCCCGCAGTCGTTCACCAACTGCTGCTCCCCGAACCACTCCAGACGGATCCGGTCCGCGGAGATCCCGTACTGGGACATGTACTCGGTCACTGCCTTCGCACGGTTGTTGGACAGACGGATGTTGTACTCATCCGAGGCCCTGGAGTCCGTATGCGATGCCACCAACAGGTCCATAAACGAATACTTCTTCATGATCTCGGCAATC
>NZ_JARHUI010000006.1 GCF_029222925.1 Algoriphagus sp. CAU 1675
GGAGAGTAGGTCGCCGCCACATTATTCAGCCCCGTTACTTTACGGGGCTTTTTTTATGCCCTAAACCTGAAAACACAACCCCCATCTTAGCCCATAAAAAAAGCCTGAATTCAATTCAGGCTTTCTTTTTTTAGATCGTTTAATTTTAAACATTAACGTGTCTTTCAGCATGGTAAGATGATCTAACCAAGGGACCGGATTCCACGTACTTCAATCCTCTTTTTAATCCCTCCTCTTTGTAATGTGCAAAAAGATCCGGATGGATGAATTCTGCAACTTCTATATGCATCTTGGTTGGTTGTAAGTATTGACCCAATGTCAAAATGTCGCAACCATTAGCTGCCAAATCATCCATTGCTTTATATACTTCTTCTTTGGTTTCTCCCAATCCTAGCATGATCCCAGTCTTTGTTCTTTTTCCAAACTCCTTCGTCAGTCGGATTTGCTCTAAGGATCTATCGTATTTAGCCTGGGGTCTTACTCTTCGGTATAGGCTTCCAACAGTCTCCATATTGTGTGAAACTACTTCTTGTCCTCCACTGATCATTCTATACAAGGCATCCCAGTTTGACTTTACATCAGGGATCAATGTTTCAATGGTTGTTTCAGGAGATAATTCCTTGGTTTGAACTACTGTCTGATACCAAATCTCTGCACCTTTATCCTTAAGCTCATCTCTGTTTACAGAAGTAATGACGGCATGCTTTACACCCATTAGTTTAATAGCTTCTGCAACTCGTCTAGGCTCATCGGTATCATATTCTGGCGGCCTGCCTGTTGCTACTGCACAGAATGAACAGGATCTTGTACAAACATTTCCAAGAATCATAAAAGTTGCAGTTCCTGCTCCCCAACATTCACCCATATTGGGACAGTTTCCGCTTTCGCAAATGGTGTGTAGCTTATGTTCATCTACAAGTTTGCGAACTTTTGCATATTCTTTCCCTACCGGTAATTTTACTCTTAGCCAATCGGGTTTTTTTCTGCGCGTACTCTCTTCTGATATAACGGGTAATTCAATCATCGCTTCTCTCAAATGGTTGGAACAAAATTACAGCTAATAAGCTTTAAAACCCAATTCAGTTATTTCCTAAAGCCGTAAAAGAAAGTAAAGTATACGGACTGGAAAATCTGTCTGTTTTCAGAGGTAGGGATTAAAGGTATTTCTTTTGTGAAACCTTCTAACATGTAGCCAAGTTCCAAACCAGTAGCACTTGATTTAAATACCCCAAATTCAAAATTTACAGCTGCTTTAACATTCCCTCCAATTGCAAATTCAGATTGTCCTATTCCTTCAAAAAGCCTACCTGCTCCAAGAATATTAAAGCGGCTTTGATGGATTTCCGGATCGTATTGTTCTCTGACTGTTTCCAATCTGTTGATCGCATATTCTATGTAATAGGGCGCAATTAAACCAAGACTTGGCCCAAATGCTGCCAGAGCTGACACCTGAACACCTTGATTGGGTGCTTTTTTGAAAAGAATGATTTCTCTTCCGTATTGAGGTCGTATAGAATACAGATAGTTGCTTTTTCCGAAAATGTAACTATTTCCTAGTACCGTATTGTAACGAACTTCTCTTGGGTTTTTTACATTGGCCAATTCCAAGGAAAAAAAACTGAATTGTGAATCATCTAATCTGCTTCCTACTTTAAAACTCAATCCTCCAATTAAGCCTCCATTCGTGTTTTTGTTGACCCCAAAAAGATATTCCATATCGTAATCATAATTCCCTACATCTTCCCTTTGGGCATAGGAAAGTTGGGCTAGAGTCAGCAGTGAAAAAGTCAGGATTAATTTAATTTTATGCATTCGTATTGCTGATAATTGTTGACCTATTTTTGAACTCATACAATTAAACTGAAAATTAAAAGTAAGGGTTTATACCCACGATAAAAAGTTCGTATTCAGGAAAATTGATAATACAATCACTTTATAAAACAGTGTAAAAGCTATTGAAGTTGGAATTATGATCTGTAGTTGGAACAGCATCTTCTTTTCAGCTAAACTGCCCTTTGCGATTGGATGTTATAGGTGCACATATTTTTTATTCCAGTCTAATTGAAGGTCAAACTAAACCTGGATTTTGTTTTGTGACTGATAGTTTTGATTTGCAGGTTGAGCTATCTATTCACTTTCATTTTTAATCGTAAATTCGAGTTGTTAAACCCAAATATTATTCCTCATGTGTTTTTTATTTGAAAGCTTCAGTGGCTGGAAAAGCTATTGTGAAGAGAAATCCATGGATCTTCCCCAATCAGTTATTGAATACGAATGTGTTCAGAAATCAGCTGAAAAATCACAAATCTTGGATGGATTGATTCAGGCTTATTCAGTGATGAAGGATGCCGTTAAAACCGGCCTTACCGAGGAAATGAAGTCATATTCGGGAATGGTTAATAATGGTGCCAAAAAAGTTTTTAATCATCCACTTGCCGTTTTGTCTCCTGAATTTCAAAAGTTAATTGCTAGAGCTTTGGCAGCTAAAGAGGTTAATTCTTGCATGGGAAGAGTAGTTGCAGCTCCAACAGCGGGAGCCTCCGGTATTTTACCCGGGACCCTAGTGACCCTCCAGGAAATTCACGGCCTGGAAGATGAAAAATTAGTAGAAGGACTATTGGTTGCTGCGGGGATTGGTTTGATTATAGAACAAAAAGCCAGTTTGGCGGGAGCAGTTGGAGGATGTCAGGCAGAAACAGGTTCTGCTGCAGCCATGGCATCTGGTGCAATTGTTTATTGCCTTGGAGGTTCTATAGACCAGGTGTTTACTGCTGTTGCCGTGACAATTCAGTGTATGCTTGGCTTGGTTTGTGATCCAGTGGCTGGCTTAGTTGAAGTTCCTTGCGTAGTTAGGAATGCCAGCGCGGCAGCAATAGCATTTAGTTCTGCTCAAATAGCCCTAGCTAACGTGAATGCAGTTATTCCTGTGGATGAATGCATTGATGCAATGGGTGAGATTGGAGCGTCGATGGAAAGTAGATATAAGGAAACTGCTCTTGGTGGCTTGGCGGCCACGCTTACGGGGCAGTCCATCGCCCAGCAGGTACTTATTCAGGATATAGAAATACTTCCGGACGAAGAGTTACCCGAGTAAACTCTTTAAAAATGGAATTTGTAGGAGTTGATCAATTGTCATACTGAAAAATACAGCCCATAAGGTCGCACTCCACAGCATATGGAAGTAGATTTTTCTTTTCTTGGTGCCAAAGGAAACAAGGATAAGAGTTCCACCTATTGGAGTAAGTAATAGGGGGGTGATCAAAGCAATTCCTATTTCACCATACTTGCGCCAAAGCTGGACTATAGTTCTGTTCTTTCTGGTGAATACAGGCTTTTTTTTCTTGAATCTAAGCGCTAATTTTTTCCGAAATTTTGTTCCCAATAAAGTGAAAATCAAAACACTTGACATGGTTCCCATTACAGTTACCAGAATTGTTTCTAATACAGAATATCCGGCGGCATGCCCTAAGACAGGTCCAGCAATGAACTTGAAATAGGTCAGGAAATATATACCGATAAATGTAATTAGTGATTCACTCATAAAAGGAAGAAAAGGTAAGCTGCGTAACTGCTTAGCAGGACAAAACCTTCAAATTTTGAAACTTTCATTTTTGTTTTCATGAGAGGGAATAGCAGCAAGGTAATTCCGATCATCCATAAATAATCGGAATGGATAAATTCCTCAGAAACACTTATTGGTTTGATAATGGCAGTCAAACCAATAATTGATAGGATATTCATAATGTTACTTCCCAGAATATTCCCAAGTGCCAGATCCGTCCTTTTTGAAAGTGCGGCAATGATTGAGGTGATTAATTCAGGAAGACTTGTTCCTATTGCTACAATCGTAACTCCAATTATACGTTCGGATATTCCAAACTCCCTGGAGATCAAAACAGCATTCTCAACAAGAAGCTCCGATCCAAAATAAAGGCCGATAATTCCCCCAAAAAATAAAGCAATTGAAACCCACCAGGAATATCCTTTTACTTGCTCAACCTCAGATTCTCCAGCATCTTCATCTCCAATTCCTTTTCCTATGTTTTTGAACAAATAGGCATTGAAACCAATGAAAAGCCCAAATAGTAATATGCCTTCCCATAATCCGATTCGATTGTTGTAACTGAGTATATAAAATAAAACTGAAACCAAAACAGTTATCAAATATTCAAAACGAACGTGGTTTTTTCGGATCAGTATCGGGTAAAATAAGCCGCTGAGTCCAAGGACAAGGGCAATATTTGCAATATTGGAACCTACTACATTTCCTACCGAAATGTCACTGTTCCCTTTAATTGCGGCATTGATACTTACCAGGAGTTCTGGGGCTGAGGTTCCGAAGGCAACTATAGTCAGGCCAATTAGGCCAGTACTCATCCCCAGTTTGACGGCGATTGCAGATGCACCATCAACTAAGATTTTTCCTCCATATAGTAAAATTATTAGCCCTAAGACCAGAAGAAAATATGCGGCCATAAATCAAAGTTTTGTTCCAAAAGCCAGATCCCCAGCATCTCCCAGTCCAGGGACAATGTAGGATTTGTCATTCAGTTTTTCGTCAATAACCCCAATCCAAAGAGAATAGGGAAGCTTCAAGTTGTTCTGGATATACTGAATTCCTTCTGGTGCAGCAAAAGCTGCCGCAATATGAATCTTCGATGGTTTTCCGTGCTCACAAAGTTTGTTGATGGAAGAAATAAAGGATTTTCCTGTGGCCAACATCGGGTCGGCTAAAATCACCTCCTTGCCTTCCAAATATGGGCTGGCATGATATCCCAAGTTGATTGAAATGTCTTCTCCTTCCTTTTCTTGTCTAAACGCACCGATAAACCCGCTTTCTGCATGGTCAAAGAAATTGAGAAAACCTTGATAAAATGGCAGGGAGGCTCTGAGCACCGCTACTATGACAGGTTGGATATTTGGCGTAAGAACCGTAGCCATGCTAAGGGGAGTCTGTACTTCCGTCTGGACAAAGGTGAATGATTTTGAAATTTCGTAGGCAAAAATTTCCCCAAGTCGAGTGAGATTGGTCCTGAATCTCATTCGGTCTTTTTGAATGTCAACATTGCGCATTTCTGCCAAAAATTGATTTGCAATGGAAGGTGTTTCTGATAAGACAAACATGTTGCGAAGTTAATAGAAATTGTGGCATCTTAGAAATTGCTTTCCCTTTCTGGTTCAAGGGTAGGTCTTTTTCTCAATAATTTCCCCCCAAGGATGCCTTGGCATTTGGATGCCCTATACGCAAAAAAAATCCCGACCGATTGGCCGGGATTTCTTAGTATGATTATTTGAATTACTTCACTTCAAAGCTAGCTCTTCTTGCCATTTGTCTTGCGTCAGCAGAAGACTTATCTACGCTAGTATCTTCACCGTATCCTTTATAAGAGATTCTAGAAGCATCTACACCAGCAGCGATAAGAATATCGTATACTGCCTTAGCTCTTCTTTCAGAAAGCTTGATGTTGTAATCTTCTGGACCCAATTCGTCAGCATATCCTTTTACTTCTACGCTTACACCTGGATTTCTCTTCAAGAAGTTTGCAACATAATTCGCAGCACTGATAGAGTAAGCCAATGGCTTGGAGCTGTCAAATGCATAATACACATTCACATATCCATCATTGATTGCCTTCTTCAAGTAATCAACTTCTTCTTTAACTTCTTCAACTGGACATCCGTTTGTAGAAGCTGGACCTGGCATGAATACACACTTGTCCATGTGGTCAGGAGTTCCGTCACCGTCAGAATCCAAAGTAACACCAGAAGAGTTAACTCTTGCTCCAGATGGAGTGTTAGCTTCTTTATCTAGGTAATCAGGTACACCGTCACCGTCAGAATCCTTCAACATATCTTTGATGCCATTGATTTGAGAAGCAAGTTCTTCTTTGGTAGCATACTTGTCAGCAGCGATGAACCAGTCAGCGTGCTCTTCAGATTTTCCAAGGTAGAAGTTCAAACCAAGAGTTCCAGTCCACATTACTCCGTTAGTACCGTAGTAACCGTTGTTGGAAGCTGGAGTGATCAAGGAAGCACCGTCAAATGCCACATCCTGACGTCCGTTTAGAACAGTAGAGATATCACCAACCAAGGCGATGTTGTTGGATAATTTCAATTGAGGAGTAACACCGAAGATTAAAGTGTATACATCATCATTGAAATCACTGTAAGTATTCATCTGCGGGTTAACCATACCTATTCCGGCACCACCGTGTAACAACATTCCGAAAGATCTTGAGAAAGACTCGAAATTCATTATTCTACCGATGTTGGCAACTCCTTGAAGATTTAGTCTGTTGTATTTGGTATCGAAATCTGGACTCATGGAACCATTTCCATCAGCTTGTTTGAATGATCCGAAACCGTAGTCAAGTTTCATTCCGAATTTCTCGTTGAACATGTAGCGAACACCGAAGTCAACGTGCCCTAGGTTCAGGGTTGGAGACAAGTATCCAGGGGTAAGTGGAGCCATTGGCTTGTTGAAGCCTCCGTTCACTTCCAAAGACCATTTGTCAAATTCGCTTTGCGCATTGGCTCCTAAAGCCAAGGCTCCAGCCATTAGAGTTGAGAGTATTAGTTTTTTCATAACAAAAAATTTTTGTCCGAATTTTAAGTGTTAGATTGATGTTAATACAAATTTATAAACTTTTATTTTACTGCAAATCTAGACGAATTATTTAAATGCCAATTCTCTTAGCCGAATAATTTCATCCTTTCAAACAAATAACATAAAACTTATCACATTATTAATGCCAAAATGAAATTATTATTTGACTTACTTCAATTATTTGGGGTGTCTGGTGAAGAAACTCCAACTTCCGATTTTTTAATTAATTACATCCAAAGACGTAAAAGGTCTTGGAAAGTTGTGCCCAGTATATATCACGGAGAAGAATTTCATGATTGTATTTTGTTGAAATTCGGGAATCCTAGAACTGCTCTTTTTGCCCACATGGACACCATAGGGTTTATGTCTCGTTATGAAAATCAATTAATTAGTGTTGGAGGTCCTGAAATTATCGATGGCACAAAACTGGTTGGGCGTGATTCTATGGGGGATATACGCTGCACTTTGAAGGGAGATGAGGAACATTTCTTCCATGATTTTGCACGGGGAATTGATCGAGGAACTCGGTTGGCCTTTGAACAAAATATCAGAATTGACTCTGATTTTATTCAAGCAGCCTATTTGGATAACCGATTGGGACTTTATGCTGCTTTGGAAGTTTGTGAGAACCTGACCGATGGGTGGGTGGTTTTTACCACTTATGAAGAACATGGAGGTGGAAGTATGCCCTTTCTTCTTAAATTCATCCAAGAAAATGCTCCGGTCCACCATGCACTGATTGCTGATATCACTTGGATCACAGAAGGAGTATTGCCCCATGAAGGCGTGGTTATTTCCATCCGTGATAAATTCATCCCAAGAAAAAAAATTATGGACCGAATAATTAATCTTGCTGAGAAAAGCGGAATTCCCTATCAATTAGAGGTGGAAGCCTATGGAGGCAGCGATGGAAGGGAAGTACAGTTTTCACCCTATGCTATCGATTGGTGTTTTGTGGGTGCGGCTGAGGAAAATGTCCATACGCCGGACGAGAAAGTTTCTCTTCGTGATTTGCATGCCATGGTAGAAATGCACAAGTACTTAATGAAAAATCTATAAAAAATGTCTGTGGTACTAAAAGACAAGACCTTTGAAGTTTTCCTTTCCAAAGAACAGATTCAACGCAGAGTACTTGAGTTGGGAAGAAAAATTGCTGTTGATTTCCAAGGAAAGGATGTTATTGTAATCGGGGTGCTCAACGGCTGTTTTATGTTTTTTGCTGATTTGTGTAGAGCTATCGAGATGCCTATGGTTACTACTTTTATAAAGGTGTCCTCCTATCAGGGTACCAAAAGCACCGAGAAGGTCAAAACCATTTTTGGTTTATCGGAGAATATCGAGGGAAAAAAAGTCCTGATAGTGGAAGATATCGTGGATACAGGGTTCAGTATGAAAGAGCTATTGGCCCAACTCAAACCCATGAATCCTGAGTCCATTTCTATTGCAACGCTGTTGTTTAAACCTGAAGCTTTCCGGTTTAATTATGCTGTTGATTATGTGGGTTTTGAAATTCCCAATAAATTTGTTGTCGGTTACGGTCTGGATTACGATGGTTTGGGGAGAAATCTTCCTGAAATATACCAGCTTCGCAATTCTTAATCTTTACTAAATAAATATGTACAATATCGTGTTATTTGGCCCTCCGGGTGCTGGAAAAGGTACTCAAAGTGAAAAACTGATAGCCAAGTATGGCTTGACTCATCTTTCTACCGGAGACCTTTTCAGAAAACATTTGGGGGAAGGGACTGAATTAGGTCAGCTCGCCAAAAAATATATGAATGAAGGAAGACTGGTTCCTGATGAGGTGGTCATCGGGATGGTAGAGGACAAAATTGCCGAAACCAAAGATTCCAAAGGTTTTATTTTTGATGGATTTCCAAGAACAACGGCCCAAGCTGAGGCATTGGATGCTATGTTGAAAAGTCATCAATTGCAAATTTCCGGTATGATAGCGCTGGATGTGCCCGAAGACATTTTGAAGGAAAGAATAAAGGAAAGAGGAAAAACATCCGGACGTGTTGATGATCAGGATGATGAAAAAATAAATACAAGAATTAAAGTATATCTTGAAGAAACCCTCCCCGTGGCAGATTATTATGAAAAGCAAGGGAAATTCAAAAGTATTTATGGTGTAGGAGAAATAGATGAAATATTTGGTAATATCTGTGCTGTGATTGATCAATACTGATTTCCTTTATTTTCGCTAATTTTGCATTTCAAATTTAGGCTAGGCTTTTTGCTTAGCCTTTTTCTTTTCTCAACAAATGGCGGATTCCAACTTCATTGATTACGTAAAATTCTGCTCCAGGTCAGGAGCAGGAGGGGCAGGTTCTATGCATTTCCGAAGGGAAAAGCATGTTCCAAAAGGAGGTCCTGACGGGGGTGACGGTGGTCGTGGGGGACATATTATATTGAGAGGAAACTCCCAGCTTTGGACTTTGCTGCATTTGAAATATAAAAAACATGTAATCGCAGATCCCGGAAAAGGCGGTGAAGGAGGAAGAAGAAAAGGTGCTGACGGAAAGGATGTGATTCTGGAGGTGCCTTTGGGTACGGTTGCCAAAGATGCCGAAACCGGGGAAAAGAGATTTGAAATCACTGAAGACGGCCAGGAAGTAATCTTGACACGGGGTGGTAGAGGAGGATTAGGAAATGATCATTTCAAAACAGCTACGAATCAAGCCCCTCATTATTCTCAACCTGGAGAGTCGGGCATTGAGGAATGGATTATCCTTGAACTCAAACTATTGGCGGATGTGGGTTTGGTAGGTTTCCCAAATGCAGGAAAATCCACGCTTCTTTCATCCATTTCTGCCGCAAAGCCGGAAATTGGAGACTATCCATTTACTACCCTTGTTCCTAATCTAGGTGTAGTTGGTTACCGGGACGACAAGTCCTTTGTCATGGCGGATATTCCAGGGATCATAGAAGGTGCCGCGGAAGGGAAGGGCTTAGGAATCCGGTTTTTGAGGCATATAGAGCGAAATTCAATCCTTCTTTTTTTGATTCCTGCCGATGCCCCCGATTTAGGGGAACAATACAGGATTCTTTTGGGAGAGTTGGAAAAATATAACCCCGAATTACTTGACAAAAGAAGGATTCTGGCGATTTCAAAGTCCGATCTTTTGGATCAGGAATTGATGGATGAAATGGAACGAGAAATTCCGAAAGGAATTCCTCACGTTTTCATTTCCTCAGTATCCCAATATAACCTCGACAAGCTGAAAGACTTGATCTGGCAGGCTATCCAAGAGGATTGAGGTGTCAGTTTGTCAGTTTAATCCCAATGGCAACAATATTGTTATTCAAACTTCAAACCAGCTATTGATAAATAAGATTTATGAAAAATAAAGAGCAAGACCTGAACGAAAACCAGCAAGAAGAACAACTGGTAGATGAGCAGTCCGCTGGCGCTGAAAATAATTCCCAATCCAATAATGAGGAGCAAGAAGCTGAGAATCCTGTGAAAAAACTCGAGGCAGATGTGGCTGAGATGAAGGATAAATATCTGCGCTTGTATTCGGATTTTGAAAACTTCAGAAAGCGCAATGCAAAAGAGCGTTTGGAATTGATCAAGACAGCTTCAGAGGATGTACTTCGTGAATTGCTTCCGGTGTTAGATGATTTTGAGAGAGCTTTGAAGGCCAGTGAAAACGAAGAAGATGCACTGAAAGTTAGAGAAGGGAATCAGCTGATTTTCCATAAGTTTTCAAGAATCCTGGAAAGCAAAGGCCTAAAGCCCATGGAGGATTTGATTGGTAAACCTTTTGATGCAGATACTCAGGAGGCAATCACCCAAATCCCTGCTCCAACAGAGGAGATGAAGGGAAAGGTAATCGATGTGGTTGAGAAAGGATATACTTTGGGTGAAAAGGTAGTCCGATTCGCAAAAGTAGTGACTGGAGCATAAGATATGGCAAAAAGAGATTATTACGAGGTATTGGGAGTTTCTAAGTCTGCCTCTCCAGAGGAGATTAAGAAGGCTTATCGAAAACTTGCAATTCAATACCATCCGGATAAAAACCCGGACAATCCGGAAGCTGAGGACAAATTCAAAGAGGCAGCTGAAGCCTATGAGGTGCTAAGCAATCCCGAAAAACGCCAACGCTATGACCAGTTTGGTCACCAAGGTGTAGGGGGAAGTGGAGGCTATGGTGGCGCCGGGATGAATATGGAAGATATTTTCTCTCAGTTCGGGGATATTTTCGGAGGAGGAGGATTTGGGTCTTTCTTTGGAGGTGGCGGCGGAGGCCGTAGAGCCAGAAAAGGAACCAATCTCCGTGTAAAACTGAAACTGAACCTTCAAGAGATCGCAAACGGCGTAGAGAAAAAAATCAAAGTAAAGCGGCATGTCATTGCTCCGGGAGTGACCTTTAAGTCTTGTACAACTTGTCAGGGTACCGGTCAGATAAAGAAGGTAGTCAATACCATGCTTGGACAGATGGTGTCAGCAAGTACCTGTGCAGTTTGTGGAGGTAGTGGGCAAATTGTGGACAAGAAGCCTGCAGAAGCCGATTCCAAAGGCCTTATTGTGAAGGAGGAGATTATTTCCATCAATATCCCGGGAGGTGTTTCTGAAGGAATGCAATTAAGCATGTCCGGAAAAGGAAATGAAATCCCTGGTGGAATCCCCGGCGACCTGCTCATAGTCATTGAGGAAGTTGAGGATCAAATCCTGCAGAGAGATGGTAATAATGTGGTCTATGACCTATACATATCCTTCTTGGATGCGGCTTTGGGCTCGTCTGTGGAAGTGCCTACCATAGATGGTAAAGTCAAGATAAAAATTGATCCCGGGACTCAAAGCGGAAAAATGCTGCGTCTTAAAGGAAAAGGAATAAAAGATATCAATGGGTATTCCAAAGGTGATCAGTTGATCATGGTGAATGTTTGGACACCAACTCAGCTCTCCAAAGAGGAGCGTCAAGCTTTGGAGGCCATGAAAGGATCAGAAAACTTCAAGCCCGATCCAGGAAAGTTCGAAAAATCCTTTTTTGATAAAATGAAGGAGTTTTTCTAAAAAAAATGAAAGCCGGAAGCAATTCTGGCTTTTTTTATATTTTTAAAAAACCTTTTGAGAGTCGAGTCGTAACCTATCCGTATGCTGAGGAAATTCTGTCTGCTATTTCTGGGATTTTTTGTAGGGATAAGTGTAAGTCAGGCACAGTTGATAAAGGAATACAAAGCCCCTGAAAAAGACGGCTTTGATCTTGTTCTCTTAGGCTTTTCTTCCTACAAAAGCGCTATGAACCTGAGAAGGGTTCGAGCATCTGAGCCTGTTAATATTCATGGTCATTTAGAGCAAACCAATATTTTGCCTGCTTTTAGCCATCGGATAGAGGGGAATGTTCTATATGCCTCACTCGTCCATAAAAATGTTGAATCCGAAAATCTGGGGAAAAGCATCACTTCTAAGCTTTTTTCTGGGGAAAGGTCAGATTTTCAGCATTCTTGGGATGTGGGATTGGCATCCAATTTTTTGTACCATTTGGACTTCTCCTTGGGGATGGGGGTTGCAAATTTTGATTTGGCATTATTGCCAATCAGTCAGCTAAAAGTGAAAAGTGCCAGTTCAGATGTTTATATCCATTACAGCAGCGAAGAACCTAATCGGGTGTTGATGGATACCCTATTGGTGACCTTGAATATGGGGACGGTTGATGTCAGTTCCGCAAACTTCACCAATGCGAAGAAGATGATTTTTGAGGTAAACTATGGGACTCTCAATTTGAGTTTTTCAAACGGAATGTCTACTTCCTCACAAGTCATTGCTGCTGTGGGTGCGGGAAAATTAAACCTTCATCTCCCATCAGATTCCTACCCGATCAAATTGAAAATGAAAACCACCCCAATGTGCCGAACCACGGTTCCGAAATATCTCAAAATGATCGACAAAGAGACCTATGTAACCAAGGGGTATAAGGAAAATGATCCCAAACTACTGGAGTTGATCATCGATGTTGGAGTGGGCTCACTGACTGTAGAATAATTTTTGAATGCTTGAAATCAAACAGCTGAGCAAGGCTTATGGCCAGACCAAAGCGCTTACCGAAATAGATTTATCAGTGCCGAAAGGAGTGATCTTCGGCCTGCTAGGTCCGAATGGAGCAGGGAAGACTACCCTTATTAGAATCATCAATCAAATTATAGAAGCTGATTCCGGGTCTATCCATTTTGAAGGGAATCGTCTATCTCCTGCTCATATTGGGAAAATTGGTTATTTGCCTGAGGAACGAGGGCTTTACAAAAAAATGAAGGTCTGGGATCAGATGCTGTATTTTGCCAGACTGAAAGGACTCAGTGACAAGGAAGCCAAGCATAGAATCAGCGATTGGCTTGACAAAATGGAAATGAATACCTGGAGGGAAAAGAAGATCGAAGATCTTTCCAAAGGAATGGCGCAGAAGGTTCAATTTATCTCCACTATTATTCATAAGCCTTCACTTCTGATCTTGGATGAGCCATTTTCAGGTTTTGACCCCGTGAATGCCGAAATAATCAAGAATGAAATTCTGGAGCTTAAAAAGAACGGAACTACTGTAGTTTTAAGTACTCATCGAATGGAGTCGGTTGAATTACTCTGTGACCAAGTAGCCATGATCAACCGCTCCCGAAAAATCCTGGATGGCTCAATCCGGGAAGTCAAAAACTCTTATAGACCTGAAGTATTTAGTGTCACTTTGACAAACCTCCGCCAGCCCCTTCCCTTCGAATGGGTTGCTGAACAGGAGGATGATTCCTATCATTTTTCACTTCCACTCAGCGGTAAATCCCCAAATGAGCTACTAGGGGAATTGATGCAATATGGACAGGTACTGAAGTTTCAGGAAGTCTTCCCTACCATGGAGGAAATATTTATTTACCAGGTCAAATCAACAGAGCAATGAACAAAATCTGGTTAGTAATTCAGAGAGAGTATTTGGCTAGGGTAAAGAAAAAATCTTTTTTGCTGGCCACTCTTTTGACTCCATTGATTTTCCCAGCCATCATGGGAATATTTGTTTGGATAGCAGTGGAGGAAAAGGAAAACCAATCCCTCCGCATCATTGAGGTGGTAGACGAGAACAGGCAGTTTTTTCTGGAAAGTTCAGATCAATATGCTTTTTCCTTTTCAGACAAAAATCTCGAAGAGGCAAAGGAAATGGTACATAAAGGGGAACGTTATGGGGTTTTATATCTTCCAGACTTTGATCTTAAGCATCCTGAAGGCATAGTTTTTTACGGGAATGAAAATCCAAGTATGAATTTGACTGGCTATCTGGAAAGTAGCCTGAAGAAAAAAATTGAAGATCAGCGCTTGTACGATAGTGGGGTGGATCCTTCAATTCTCAGTGATATCCGTACCAATGTGGACATCAAGTCTATTACCATTGATGAAAGGGGACAGGAAAAAGTCACCGATTCCACAGTGAATTATGCAATAGGCTTTCTTGCGGGGATCTTGATTTACATGTTCATTTTCATCTACGGCAACCAGATCATGCAGGGAGTCATTGAAGAAAAATCCAGTAGAATTATAGAAATCCTGGTTTCCTCACTCAAACCTTTTCAGCTCATGATGGGAAAAATCGTGGGGATAGCAGGAGTGGGATTGACCCAATTATTGATTTGGATAGTTTTGATTGGCACGCTTACCAGTCTGGTGACTGGGTATTTAGGGATGCAAATGCCCCAGCAACAAGCTATGGAAATGATCAATCCGGACATGACCCAAGCAGTCCCAAATTCTGAGGTTTCCGAGATTTTACAGGTTTTGTCTGGAATAGATTTCCTACAAATTGTTTCCAGTTTTGTCTTCTACTTTTTGGGAGGTTATCTGCTCTATGGAGCTTTGTTTGCAGCAATAGGCTCAGCAGTGGAGACACCTTCGGATGCACAGCAGTTTATGCTTCCAGTGACAGTTCCTTTGATTGCCGCTTACATGGGTTTGTTTGTATTTGTACTTCAGGACCCCAATAGTACCACATCCTTTTGGTTGTCTATTATTCCCTTGACATCGCCAATTGCCATGATGGGAAGAGTAAGCTATGGGGTGCCTTTTTGGGAACTTGGGCTATCTATGGTTTTGTTGGTTCTGGGGTTTTTGGCGACAACTTGGCTAGCCGGAAAAATTTACAGAATTGGCATTCTGATGCACGGTACCAAGCCCGGCTATAAAACCCTTTGGAAGTGGATCAAGACTAACAACTGATAGAAAAAATAAAAACCGGGTTGAGAAACCCGGTTTTTTCTTTATCGAAGGTATGCGGAAAGCATCCAGACGATTTTTTCTTTCGTGGTGATATAATCACTCATCAGGGAAACTGTGCCCTCATCCCCATGCTCGCTTGCTGCTTCCAAAACCACACGCTCCGAATTGAGCAAAGTGTTGAGGTTATCCTTAACGATTTCTACCATTCTTTTTGGTTCAGTCACCTCCTTGGCTTCTTTGATATGTGAATTATCTATGTATTCAGTATAGGAGGAAAAAGGTCTTCCTCCCAGGGTAAGGATACGCTCCGCAGTCTCGTCAACAGCCAGGTTTGCAGCATTGTAAAGTTCCTCAAACTTTGCATGCAGCTCAAAGAAATTGGGACCGGTAACATTCCAATGAAAATTTCTTAGATTTTGATAATAAATCTGATAGTTTGCGAGCAAGATGTTGAGTTTGTCAACAAGGATTCTGCTCTCTTTTGCCTGTAATCCTATTTCGTTTGTTTTCATATCAATAGCTGGTTTTTGTTACTTATTTATACTATAAATTTACGAAATATCGCAGCCAGAAGCCAACTGATAAAATCTATACCCGAGATATACTATCTATGGGATTAAGCAGTTTATAGCTTGTGCACCCGCATAAAGATTGTCCATGAAAAACCGTTTCCAGGATCTTACTTCTATCGATTTTTACCAAAACCGAAAACAGGTCAAATGGCTGGTTTTTATCGTCTCATTGATCATCGGTGCAGGTTCTATTTGGTACACAAACAGTTTGGTGGATGAGCTCAGAGAAAGAGAAAGAAGACAGATTGAATTGCTTTCCAGCGCCTTGGAATATGCGGCCGTCAACACCGAAAACCTGACCTTTATCAATCAGGAGATCATCCAGCAAAACTATTCTATTCCTATCATTATGGTAGATGCTTCCGGAGAACCCATGGAATTCCGGAATATCAGTTTTCAGAAAAATGCCAACGCAGGGGACAGTCTTAAAACTCTGGAAATCGAATTGGCAGAAATGAAGGCGGAATATGAACCCATCCTACTTAGAGAGGCTGATATCCATATTTATTATCGCAACTCGGAGTTGCTGACCAATCTCAAATACTATCCTTATGTGCAATTGGCAGTGATTCTGATTTTCGGGGTATTGGCCTATACCCTGTTCAACCAGAGCAAGATTGCAGAGCAAAACCGGGTCTGGGCTGGTTTGACCAAGGAAACTGCGCATCAGTTGGGAACACCGATCGCATCCCTAATGGCTTGGATTGACTACTTGCGGAATTCTCCTGTTTGGGAAGAAAACAAGGAGATCATTACGGAAATGGACAAGGATGTAATGAAGCTTCGCATGGTGACAGAGCGATTTAGCAGCATTGGGAGTAAACCGGTCATTCAGGCAGAAAATCTCTATGAAGTAATCGAAGAGACCATCACTTACTTGAGACCTAGAATCTCCACTAAGGTGGATCTGAAAATCAAAGCAGATTCCCGTGACCTGGAAGCCATGATGAACAAGCCCCTGTTTGAATGGGTGGTAGAGAACATCTGTAAAAATGCCGTGGATGCCATGAAAGGAAAGGGCGAGATTACCGTAGAAATCCTTCAGGACAGTGATAAATTCGTCTTGGTGGATATTACGGATACGGGAAAGGGAATGGAGAAGAGAATGTTTAAAAAAGTCTTCAATCCCGGATTTTCTACCCGGCAGCGAGGTTGGGGGTTGGGATTGACTCTTGCCAAACGTATCATCGAAAGCTATCACGGAGGAAAAATCTTTGTGAAATCTTCCGAACTGGGAAAAGGAACTACTTTCCGGATCGTGCTGCATAGTACCCTGGAAGGAGTGGGGCAATTTGTGACCGAGGGGATTCTTGAATAAAAAAGGGGAACACTTCCTATAGATTTTTTTGATTGGATTTGGGTATTGGGTCTTTATCCGTAAAGCAAAGCCCTCAAGGAATTTTTTGCTTACCTTTGCCCCCTGAAATTCGAGTCCCATGAGTTTGAAAGAAGAAATCCAAAAACGCAGAACTTTTGCCATCATTGCTCACCCGGATGCAGGTAAGACCACACTGACCGAAAAATTGCTTTTGTTCGGTGGTGCGATCAATACAGCAGGAGCCGTTAAATCCAACAAAATCGACACGGCAACCAAGTCCGACTGGATGGAAATCGAAAAGCAAAGAGGTATTTCTGTGGCTACTTCCGTCATGGGCTTCGAATACAAAGGCATTAAGATCAATCTTTTGGATACTCCAGGTCACCAGGATTTTGCGGAGGATACCTATCGAACGCTGACCGCTGTGGATTCGGTGATTATGGTGATTGACTGCGTAAAAGGGGTAGAGATTCAGACTGAAAAACTCATGGAGGTCTGTCGTATGCGAAATACGCCCGTGATCTGCTTTATCAACAAACTGGACCGGGAAGGAAGAGATCCCTATGATCTATTGGATGAGGTGGAGGAAAAGCTCAATATCAAAGTAAGACCTCTTTCCTGGCCCATCGGCATGGGGAAAAGCTTCAAGGGTGTGTACAACCTCTATGACCAAAAGTTGAACCTTTTTACGCCTTCCCAGAGAAAACTAAGTGACGATAGAAAAACATTTGAGAATCTGGAAGATTCTGAACTGGATCAATTGATTGGACAGAATCCTGCAGACCAGTTAAGAGAGGACGTGGAGCTGATCGAGGGAGTTTATCCTGAGTTTGAGATTTCGGATTATTTGGAGGGAAAAGTCGCTCCGGTTTTCTTTGGCTCGGCTGTCAATAATTTCGGGGTCAACGAGATGCTGGATACCTTCATTCAGATTGCTCCTCCACCCAAAAGCCGAATGACGGATGTACGGGAGGTGAAACCCGAGGAGCCTAAATTTTCAGGCTTTGTGTTTAAAATTCACGCCAACATGGATCCCAATCACCGTAACCGAATTGCCTTCCTGAGAATCTGTTCCGGGAAATTTGAACGGAATAAACCCTACAACCATGTAGGAGGGGCCAAGCCGCTTCGTTTTTCCAATGTGACCCAGTTTATGGCTCAGGATAAGGAAATCATCGATGAGGCATTTCCGGGAGATATTGTAGGTCTTTATGATACGGGTAACCTGAAAATCGGCGATACCCTGACCGATGGGGAAAACATGGTGTTTACAGGAATTCCGAGTTTCTCACCGGAGATTTTCCGGGAAGTAGTCAATAAGGATGCGATGAAGACCAAACAGTTGGAGAAGGGGCTGAAGCAGCTGATGGAGGAAGGGGTAGCCCAGTTGTTTACCTTTGAAATGGGGTCCAGAAAAGTAGTGGGAACTGTGGGACAACTCCAGTTTGAGGTGATCCAGTTCCGTCTGAAAAACGAATACAATGCCACGGTGGAGTTTCATCCTATGAACCTCTACAAGGCCTGCTGGATCAGCAGTACTGATAAAAAGCAGCTGGATGAATTTGTGCGCTCCAAAAACCGACATATCGCCAGAGATAAGGATGGAAAGCTGGTCTTTATGGCCGAGTCCAAAGCCTGGTTGCAAATGGTACAGGACAATTATCCCGAGATTGAGTTTCACTTTACCTCGGAGTTTTAAGATGAAAAAGAACCCCTCCAGATTTTCAAAATCTGGAGGTTTTTTTGTTCTAAATCCATCTTTCCTATTTATTGATCCTATACTGAAATCTAGAACTTCCAGGGGTTCCATCTATACCAATCCCCTCGATTTCCCCGTGAATTTCACTTTCTACATCATGATTGTAAAAAAGGACAGAAGCCTTTCCTTCTGAATCAGTCTGAATGCTTGGTGCCCAAAATAGCGTGATACGCCTGTCGGGTTTGACCAGTAGAGGCTCTTGGGGAGAATATTTGGGCGAATAGAATTCTTTCTCAAGCTGATATCCACTTACCGAAGGACTTGTCACTTCCTCCTTTGGTAGGCTTGTCCCTACCTTTGCTCTGCGGGTGTAAAAGCCAATTACGCCATTTGCACCTCTTGCACCAAAAATAGCGGTATCGGGTCCCTTCCAAACTTTATAGCTTTCGATTTCATAAACCGGAATGTTGCTTAAACTTTCTAGGGGGACCGGTAGATCGTCCACCATAATCAAAGGTTCAATTTTATTATGGATGGAAGAAACTCCTTGGATTAAAACAGTCCAATTCTCCCCATTGCCCCACACCTGAACCCCGGGAACTCTTCCCTGCACCAAATTGAGTGGATGCTGTTGGTTCTCAAGGGCGGGATTGTCTGCGACTTGGATATTTACGGTGCCATTTCCATAGATTCTCGCACCGGTGTTTTCCTCTTTGATTTTTGTGTCCTTTACTTCTACCCCCTCGAGAATATATTCGGGATTTTCAAAGTTGTAGGCTTTGTCGATTTCCCTTCGCTCTACAGATTTGGAAAGGAAATCCTTTTCCGAAATTGTAGGCTCAGGTATGCTAGAGAAGATTGGATAAGATAATTCTGGCGCTTCATGGGAACTATGAGTCAAAACCTCAACTGGTGAGCGACCCTTATTTGGTTTTCCCTGCAAGACGAACTTCGTTGAATCAAAAAATATCAGGTCATGGATTTCAAACATGCCGTTGGAGTTACTTGTCGCTGTTTTTGTTTCAGGAAGGGGGAATAAGGAAAGGTAAGATACCGTGCCTTCTTCTACAGGTTTCTTGTTTTGATCAGTGAGTTGCCCTCTGATCGTCAAGCCCTTTTCCACTCTGTAGATAGGTTTTGCGCTTTCGACACCTAAAGCTTCTTTGATGGTGAATCTTCTCCAGCCCTGTGTCAGCATGAGGAAATCCAAAGCTTCTTCCCGGTCTGAGTTTTCAGGATTGAAATAATACCCGGGAGATTCAATATATCCTTTTAGCTCCGACGAGATCAAAAGATTGGATTGGATCGTTTCCTTGTTTTCATTAATTCCGGTCTGCCCTCCATCAAATACAGTCAGTGACAAATTGGCCATTGCCGGAAGACCGTCTTTGGTTTTCGCCTCTATGTTGACTCGCACGGAGTCTCTTGGTGCAAAGACCGATTTCTCGGTGGATATCGTGATGTTGAGTTGATCTTGATGGTCTATGAATACCAGTCGTTCGGCCAATGGATTTCCCTTTTCATCCAATGCTGTTATTTGGGCAATACCTGAAGGGAATTCTTTCTTGGGGATTTTGGCAATCAGAACCTTTTTAGAAAGGTCTACCTGACTGGAGGCGCAGACTATCCCTCTGGTCTGGGCCAAAAGATGGAGATTTTGAATAGGGTAATTTTCCGAAGCCTGAATCTTCACCACAAGATCTGAAGCCGAAGTGGAATTGTTCACCGCCATGACGATGCCGGAGTCTAAGGGACTCGGCAAGAGCACTTCTAGGTCTATTTCCTCAATCACTGCCTTGTATTGTTTGCCTTTTTTAGGAAGCAGTGGAAAGACACCCATTCCCAGTTGATTGCTTTCAAATTCGGTAATTTCGATTCCGTCTTCCAGGATTTTTCCTTTGACCACTTCGCCCAAACCCTTTTCTCCTACAGCCTTGAAAGCTACTTTACTCATGATCCCATTGACCAGATTGCCTCCTTCAGGAAAGAACTGAATGTCCAATTCACCCGAATGAAATTGCGTACTAACTGGAGTGGAATTACTCAGGATTTTCAGGGGCCTGTGGAAAAAATAGGCTTCATCGGAATTTCTCATCCAATTGGTATAAGATCTCAGCAAATAGTTGCCATAGGCCAGAGAATCAGGCAAATCAAGATGTCCGGAAGCAAATCCGTCCGGGGAAAAGACCTTGAGATGCTGGATGATTTCCCCCTCAGCATTGATCAGTTCTACATAAATGGTCCGGCTGAGTAGGGAAGGTTCGTGATAGGGGCCGGCAGTGAGATAGGCTTTAAACCAGATCGTCTCCCCGGCTGCGTAAAAAGGTCTGTCCAAATGAAGATAAACCTTCTCCTGAGGCATTTCAGAAATATATCGCTCGAATGCGGCGATTATTCTTTCAAAGGGGTTAGTTGGAGGAGAAAAAGAGAGTAAAAATACGGAAGTAACGCATAGTAGAACCCCGAAACTGTACTTAATCTTTTTAGAAATACTCAATTTCATTTTGTAGTTGGCTTAAAGGGAGGTCTTTGTTATTGACAAATTCGAAAACACAGCCCAAATTCAATTATGGGCTGTGCTTTTTACGAATTGAATTAAAAACTTACTTGTTATTGAAAAATAAATCCTTGTATAATTAGGTATCGCATTCAGTTTCAATAATTACAATGTTTACATAGGGGCAGGATGGGTCCCCTGTTGTCCAAATCAATTCACCGCATCCATCGTAATAATCAGTTCTGATGCAAGAACCTTGTCCAAACCCTGGCTGGAATGGCACTACAAAGTTTAAAATAAGTCCCATTGTTAGGATTGTCATGAATTTTAATTTTTTCATTTTTAAAGAGTTTAAGGTTTAAAAAATCCCTTTGAGTAGGCGGATTCAACTCCTAATCACTTTGGCCAAAAAGATCACTAGCAATGTAGTGATAGGGGGGGGTAAAAATCAACTATTTTTTAAAAATATTTTAAATAATTAATTCTGCTTCAGGAATAGTTCTGAGAATTTGAATTTCTGTCCATCAAACAGCCCCTTATCACTCAATTTTAAGTCCGGAATCACCAGTAAAGCCATAAAGCTCAGGGTCATAAATGGAGAATTCAGAGTGGATCCCATTTTCTTGGACATTTGATCAATTCGGGTGTAAGCTTTGGCGACCTCATAGCCATCTTCTGGAGACATGATGCCTCCTACAGGCAATGGAAGCACTTCTTCTCTATCTCCAGATACTGCGGAAACCCCACCTTTGGCTTGGATGATCAGGTTAGCTGCCCGGCAAATGGATTCATCATCTACTCCTACTGCTATAATATTATGCGAGTCGTGGCCGACGGAAGAGGCGATGGCTCCGACTTTTAAACCGAAGTTTTTGATAAAAGCTACAGCGGGCGGAGCGTCTTGGTACCGATTGACTACGGTGATTTTTAGGATGTCCTTTTCAGGGTTGGGTTCCGCAAAACCGTTTCTGGTTAATATTTCCCCTTCGATTTCTGGCGTAATCAATTGTCCGTCTAAAGCCTCAATCACTCTCACTTTTTTACCTGAAGCAGTAATTTGAAAATCCTCTGGTTTTTTTGTGCTGGTATTGAAATTATTAATGATCTCATTTACACCGGAAGGGATTAGGGTCCTTCCATCTTCAGCTACTTTTTCTCCATTTATATAAGTAGCTAGTACCTGATAATCTTTCAGGTTATTGACAAAAATGAAATCTGCTGGATCACCTATGCGTAATTGCCCCACTTCCAACGAATAATGATGGATCGGATTAAGGCAGGCGGCCTGAAGTACCTTAAATAAATCCTTTCCTCTGGCCACCGCCCGAGCTACCAGTTCATTGATATGTCCGACAGCCAGATTGTCGGGATGCTTGTCATCTGAGCAGAACATAATCATCTCCGGGTAGTCATCAATGAGGTCGATCAATGCTTCAAAGTTCTTGGCAGCAGAGCCCTCTCGAATAGCTATTTTCATTCCCAGTTTAATTTTTCCTAAGGCTTCTTCATAGGTAAAGCACTCATGGTCTGTGTTTGGACCTGCGGATACATATTTTTCTGCCAATTCCCCTATGAGCCCAGGCGCATGTCCGTCAATGGGTTTATTGAATTTTTCTGCGATTCGGATTTTTTCCATGACCAAGGGATCTCGATTCACCGTACCCGGCCAATTCATCATCTCGGCCAAATAAGCAATTTCCGGTCTGCTCATCAGGTTTTCTATGTCGGCCGCATCAATTTCTCCTCCGGCTGTTTCGAAAGGAGTGGCCGGCACACAAGAAGGAGCTCCGAAGTAGAACTTGAAAGGAACTTGTTTTCCGTTTTCAATCATATACTCTACGCCCTGCATGCCGCAGACATTGGCTATTTCGTGTGGGTCGGATACGGTGGCTACCGTGCCATGGACTACCGCCAATCGGGCAAATTCAGATGGGACCAGCATGGAGGATTCCACATGGACATGAGCGTCGATGAACCCCGGCATCAGATAGGGAAGGTCCTTTTCGTCGTCTATGCGTTCTATCTGGGTGATTTTTTGATTTTGGATCTGGATTTTTGCCGGGTAGATGCACCTGTTCTCAATGTCTACCAGTTGCCCTTTGATTTCCATACTTTACGCTTTTAAAAATTCGAATTTAAAAATCCCTCTTCAGGTTTTCGGATTCCTTCTTCCGGGGGGGATTGGATTAAAACTACTATATTTGCCGAGTAATAAAAAAACGAACCGAAATAGGTTTTTTGGATGGGTAAAATCGTCATCGCCATTGATGGATATTCGGGTTGCGGAAAGAGTTCCACCGCCAAGATTGTAGCTAAGGAATTGGGATATACCTATATTGATTCAGGGGCAATGTATCGGGCAGCGACCCTTCATTTTTTGAACCACTACCTGTCTCCGGCAAATCCCCACGATGTGGAAAAAGGGCTCAAATCCCTGGAGATTACTTTTCAGTTAAACCCAGATACCCATAGACAGGAAACCTATCTCAATGGATTGAATGTGGAGGATGAAATCCGAAGCATGCGGGTGTCTGAGAAAGTCAGCGAAATAGCCGCTATCCCCGAAATTCGAAAGGAGCTTGTAGCTCAACAGCAAAGACTGGGTAAGAAAAAGGGAGTGGTCATGGACGGAAGGGACATAGGATCCGTTGTATTTCCGGATGCTGAACTGAAGATATTCATGAGCGCTGATTTGGAAACTCGGGCTATTCGCCGGCAGCAGGAGTTGTTGGAAAAAGGAGAGTTGGTGGAATTGCAGGAAATCAGCAATAACCTGGCTGAACGGGACAGAATAGATTCTACCCGAAAGGAAAGCCCTTTGAGGAAAATGCCGGATGCTGTGGAAATCGATACCAGTCACCTGTCGTTTTTGGAGCAAGTGGGACAAATTGTGGAATTGGCCCGGAATACAATAAAAAAAGAAGAGGAGTATGCAAGTAACGATTGACAAGAATTCAGGCTATTGCTTTGGAGTGGAGTTTGCTATCAAAATGGCAGAGGATGAAATGGAGCAGAGCGAGCACCTGTATTGCCTCGGAGATATAGTTCACAACGATATGGAGGTGAAGCGCCTCAGCGAAAAAGGTCTGGTCGTCATTGACCGTGAGAAACTTGCTGAGTTGAGCAACTGCAAGGTTTTGATCCGCGCTCATGGTGAGCCACCTGAAACCTACAAAATGGCTATAGAAAACAACATCGAATTAATCGATGCCTCTTGTCCTGTAGTACTCAAGCTTCAGCATAGGGTGAAAACCGCCTTTGATAAGATGGAGCGAGAAAATGGGCAGATTGTGATCTATGGTAAAAAAGGGCATGCTGAAGTCATAGGGCTTACCGGTCAGACATTGGAGAAAGCCATCGTAATTATGGAAGAATCCGATTTGGACAAAATTGATTTCAATCGCCCGGTCACCCTATTTTCTCAGACTACAAAGAGCACCAAGGGCTTTTATGAGATTTCCCAAAAAATCCAGGAAAGAATCAAAACTGCTAAAGGGGAATTAACAGAAGTGGATTTCAATGCCAATGATTCCATCTGTCGACAAGTGTCCAATAGAGAGCCCCAGTTGCAGCACTTTGCTCAGGAGAATGACGTGATCGTGTTTGTTTCCGGCAAGAAAAGTTCCAATGGGAAAGCTCTTTACCAGGTTTGCTTGAGTCAAAATCCTCGGAGTTATTTTGTGGAAAACGAGACTGAGCTGGATCCGGACTGGTTTAACCCTTCCGATAAGGTAGGGATTTGTGGAGCCACTTCTACGCCCATGTGGCTGATGGAGAAAGTAAAGGATTACCTGGATTCCCTAGAAACCAAAATTCTTCCTGCCTAAACTCAAATACCGCCATTTGAAAAAAACGGGGACTATTCTTTCGTTTCTTCCAACATAATCTCAGATATATCCTTCTTTTAAAAAGGTTATTTATTAGATTTGAGGCGTTTTTCAAAAGCTCATAGTTCAAATACGCATATGTCTAAAATAGTGAAGCTTAAGAAAGGTTTTGACATCAACCTAGCAGGAAAGGCCAAGCAAAAGCTGGCTAATTTTGCTCCAGCTCAGACCTTCGCCATTAAGCCGACTGACTTTATCGGTCTTCAGAGGCCAAAAGTCCTTGTCAATGAAGGAGATACCGTAAAGGCTGGTACTCCCATCCTGATCGACAAAGCCCTGGACCAGGTAGTGTATGCTGCACCGGTATCCGGCGAAATCGTCGCTGTTTTGCGAGGTGAAAAGCGAAAGCTACTTGAGATCAGAATTTTGGCTGATCAATCCATCTCCTACGAAAATCAAGAAAAAACGGATCTGAATTCTCTGGACCGGGACGCTTTGGCAGCAAAACTTGCTGCTTCTGGTGTTTGGCCGAATATCATTCAGAGACCTTTTGGAATTGTGGCCAACCCGGCTGACACTCCCAAAGCCATCTTCATTTCCGCTTTTGATTCCCACCCTCTTGCTCCCGATTACGGTTTTGCTCTTCAGGGTGAGGAGAAGTATTTTCAGGCGGGTTTGGACGCTTTGGCCAAACTGACTTCTGGTAAAGTCCATTTGAATGTTGACGGATCCAAGTCTGTTCCGGCTATTTTCTCCGGAGCCAAAGGAGTGGAGATCAATCAGTTTTCCGGCCCACATCCAGCGGGTAACGTAGGTGTTCAGATTCATCATTTGGATCCCATCAACAAAGGGGAAATTGCTTGGACTGTAAGCCCTAATGGAGTCGTTCAAATCGGTAAGTTCATCCTCGAAGGAATCTATGATGCGTCCAAAGTGATCGCAGTTACAGGTTCTGAGGTGACTAATGCGGCTTATGTAAAGACCATTTCCGGCGCCAATGTCTCCACCTTCGTGAAGGGTAACCTGAATTCAGGACATGTTCGCGTTATTTCCGGCAACGTGTTGACAGGCGAGAAAATCGCCCTAGACGGTTTCCTTGGTTTTTATCACAATCAGATCACGGTAATCCCTGAAGGTGACTACTATGAGTTTTTAGGATGGGCTAAGCCTACCGCCAAAAAACTGAGCTACCATAGAGCATTGGGATTGTTGTCTTTCCTCAATCCGAAAAAAGAATATGTGCTGGACTCCAACTGTAGAGGTGAGGAGCGCGCATTCGTTCAGACCGGTGTTTTTGAATCGGTGACTCCTATGGATATCCTTCCCGTTTATTTGTTGAAAGCCATCATGGCAGAAGATTTCGATGAAATGGAGGAATTGGGGATCTATGAAATTGTTGAAGAGGACTTGGCACTTTGCGAATTCGTTGATGTATCCAAGCACCCTGTTCAGGAGTTGGTAAGAAAAGGTATAGAATTAATCCAATACAGTTAATCCATATGAAGTTTCTACGAGATTTAATGGACAAGCAGCGTCCTCTTTTCGAAAAGGGAGGAAAGCTTGAAAGTTTATATTACGCATTTGAGGCTGGAGAAACATTTTTGTTTTCCCCAAATCATACTACTGGAATCAAAGGAGCTCAGGTAAAAGATGCAATCGACCTGAAGCGTATGATGATCACCGTTGTGGTGGCCATGATTCCTGCTTTACTTTTCGGTATTTACAACACCGGTCACCAGCATATGTTGGCTACCGGGGAAACTGCCGAACTTTGGGCTGACTTTGGAGACAAACTCCTGGTTGGTTTGAAACTGGTTCTTCCTATAATTATCGTAGCCTATGCTGCCGGTGGTTTGGTAGAAGCTGTTTTTGCGGTGGTCCGCAAGCACCCAATCAATGAGGGCTTCCTGGTAACAGGTATGTTGATTCCATTGGTGATCCCGGCTACTACACCCTTGTGGCAAGTAGCTTTGGCTACTGTTTTTGCCGTGGTGATCGCAAAGGAAGTATTTGGAGGCACAGGGATGAATATCCTGAACGTAGCGATGACTGCTAGAGCGTTCTTATACTTCGCTTACCCAGCTCAGATCTCTGGTGATCAGGTTTGGACGTATTTGGGAGACAAAATGTCCGTTGACGGATTCTCCGGTGCGACTGCCCTTTCAGTAGCCTACAATGCCGGCGTAGACGGTGTCCCTGTGACGGAGGCTTTGGCCAGTCACAATACTGCTTTGGGAACTGATATGTTCAGCTTTGCTAATATGTTTATGGGTTGGATTCCTGGCTCAATTGGAGAGACCTCTACCCTGATGGCTTTGATCGGTGCTTTGATTTTGATCGCTACCGGTGTAGCTAGCTGGAAAATCATCGTTTCTGGATTTGCGGGTGCCTATATCATGGGCGTGGTGATGAACTTGTTTGCTGTAAACGAATACATGGCTATGCCTCCTCAGTATCACTGGGTAATGGGTGGTCTTGCGTTTGGAATCGTATTTATGGCAACTGACCCTGTATCTGCCGCTCAGACTGAGGTTGGTAAGTGGATCTATGGATTGTTGATCGGATTCCTGACCGTGATTATCCGGGTGACCAACCCTGCATACCCAGAGGGCATCATGCTTGCGGTTCTATTCATGAACGTGTTTGCTCCACTGATCGATTATTATGTAGTAAAAGCTAACAAAACAAGGAGGTTACAACGTGCAACAGTCTAACGCATATATCATTACATTCTCGGTCATTTTGACCGTGTTTCTTGGGCTGCTTCTTTCCGGTACTTCTCAGGTATTGGGACCATTGCAGCGTGAAGCAGAAGCTTTGGATAAGAAAAAACAGATTCTGGGTGCAGTAATCAGCGGTGAAGAAATCAGTGCGATGACCCCAGAAGAGGTGAATCAGTACTATACAAGCAGAATCGCATCCGTAGTTGTAGATATCAATGGACAGGAAGTAACTGAGCAAGACGGTGTGGCTGTATCTGCTGAAACCGTAGATATTGCAAAAAATTACAAGAGACCTGCTGACCAGAGATTGTACCCTGTTTTCATTTACCATGCGGAAGGAAACTCCGATGACGTGGAATCTTATATTTTTCCACTTTATGGAGCAGGACTTTGGGATGCTATCTGGGGCTTTATCGCTATCAAAACAGATATGAATACTGTGGGAGGTATCACACTTGCACACGCTGGTGAAACTCCTGGTCTTGGTGCAAGAATCACCGACCCAACAGTTCAGAGCAGATATGTAGGTAAAACGATCTTCGATGAGTCTGGTGAATTGGTAGCTGTTGAAATGCAGAAGGGCGAAGGCAAGGACTATACTTCCAATCCGCACCAAATCGACGGGATGTCCGGTGCAACCATCACAGGTAAGGGAGTAAACGCCATGGTGAAAAATTACCTGGAGCATTACAAAGCTTACATCGAATCAAAGAAATCCTCACAGGCAGTAGCCGCTCTTTAATTATCAATCAACTCACTGAATTCAATCATTATGAGTGCTGAAACAATAGAAAAAGCGATTGAGAAAAAGCCTGCTGAGGCATTGCTTTCCAAGCGCCGAAAAAAGTTAGTAACAGACCCTTTGGTAGATGAAAACCCGATTACTATTCAGGTATTGGGAATTTGTTCTGCCTTGGCGGTAACCACACAGATGAAGCCAACCTTGGTAATGGCGATCTCTGTGATTTTTGTGGTGGTGATGTCCAACTTGGTGATCTCCATTATGAGAAACACCATCCCAAGCCGAGTACGTATCATCGTTCAGTTGGCAGTAGTAGCAACTTTGGTAACCTTGGTATCCGAGGTGCTTAGAGCCTTTGCCTATGACATGTACAAAGAACTTGCGGTATTCGTAGGTCTGATCATTACCAACTGTATCGTAATGGGCCGTCTCGAAGCCTTTGCTTTGGGTAATAAGCCTTACGATTCCGTTTTGGATGGTTTTGGATCTGCATTGGGCTATTCCTGGATTATCCTGACTGTAGCTTTCTTTAGAGAGCTTTGGGGTTCAGGATCTGTGTTTGGAATTCCTGTATTTGATTATGTGTCCGGTATCTTTGGTCCTGATTTCAAATTGGCTACCAATGGTTTGATGGTTTCTCCGGTTGGAGCCTTCATTATCCTAGGTCTGATTGTTTGGGTACAGCGTACCAAAACAGGTTATGTTGAACACTAAAACCGATAGAAGAAATGGAATTATTTAACTTAGGTATTCGGTCGATCTTTATCGACAATATGGTTTTCGCTTACTTCCTCGGCATGTGTTCTTTCCTGGCCGTATCCAAAAAAGTAAGCACAGCTCTGGGTTTGGGTGCCGCTGTAATCTTCGTATTGACAGTGACAGTACCGGTCAACTGGCTTTTGAATGAATATGTATTGAAAGAAGGAGCTTTGAGCTGGATCAGTGCTGATTTGGCATCCATTGACCTGACTTTCTTGAGATTTATCATGTTCATCGCCATCATCGCCTCCATGGTGCAGTTGGTGGAAATGGTTGTTGAAAAATTTGCTCCTGCTCTTTATGGTGCCTTGGGTATCTTCTTGCCTTTGATCGCTGTAAACTGTGCGATCTTGGGTGGTTCACTTTTCATGGCCCAGAGAGATTATACTTTGGCTGAATCCGCAGTCTATGGATTCGGTTCAGGTACAGGTTTCTGTTTGGCAATCGTAGCCTTAGCGGCGATTCGTGAAAAACTGAAGTATTCGCATGTTCCAAATGGTTTGAAAGGGTTGGGGATTACCATGCTTTTGACGGGATTGATGGGGATGGCCTTTATGTCCTTTATGGGAATTGACCTCTAAGCAATTCCTGACTTTAAAAAGAAAGGCTCTGATCATTTCAGAGCCTTTTTTGTTTCCAATGGTTTGAGATTTTTCTTGGAAATCCATTAACTTTTAATTTCTTATCAATCAAACCCAAAACCTATGAAAAAACTGTTTTCAATTTTAGTTCTGTTTTCTCTCTCTCTTGTCTCCTTTGCCCAAGGTGGGGACTGGATTGAACTTTTCAACGGCAAAAATCTGGACGGATGGAAAATATCCGAAAACCCTGCCTCCTTTCAGGTAATCAATGGGGAGATCAAGGTTGATGGGCCACGTGCTCACCTCTTTTACGATGGACCTGTCGGCAATCATGATTTTAAGAATTTTGAATTAATGGTGGAGGTCAAGACTATGCCCAAGGCTAATTCCGGGATTTTTATCCATACCCAATACCAAGAAGACGGTTGGCCAAATGTGGGCTATGAAATCCAAGTGAACCAAAGTCATGGAGACTGGAGAAAGACCGGAAGTGTTTATTCCTTCCAGGATGTAAAGGAGGTCTATGTGGAGGATGGAGAATGGTATACCGAGCATATCATCGTTCAAGGATCTAAGATCACCGTGAAGATCAATGGCAAGACAATCAACGAATACGATGAGTCCAAGGACGATAAACGCGGAGCTGATTTAGGAACCAAGAAACTCAGCCATGGAACCATCGCCTTGCAGGCGCATGATCCTGAATCCGTGATTTTTTACAGAAGCGTTAAGGTTAAACTTCTTGATTGAGTAATTTTGTGTCATGCAATGAAAGATGCTTAGCCTTTCGGTTAGGCATTTTTTATTGAAAAATTGATCTGGTATGGCTTTCACTTATCGTAGAATTCTTTCCTATTTCCTGAGAGGCTTGCTGTTTCTGACTCCCTTGTCAGTTACGATCTATGTCATGTATGCCATTTTTGTCTTTCTGGATAATCTGATCCCTGTTCCCTTTCCGGGGATCGGGATTTTGATGGTTTTGGGCTTGATCACCTTTATTGGATATTTGGCCAGTCTGTTTTTCACCAAACCCATTTTTGAGTGGTTTGAACGGGGAGTCTTTAAAATCCCCTTTGTAAATCTTTTGTATACCTCTATCAAAGACCTGATGGGGGCTTTTGTGGGGGAAAAGAAAAAATTCAACTCACCTGTTTTGGTTCAGATCTCAGATAGCATGTCCCGTCTAGGATTTATCACACAAGAGGATATGTCAGGGATAGGAGAGCCGGATTTGGTTGCGGTGTATTTTCCCCACAGCTACAATGTGTCCGGAAATGTGTTCCTTGTTTCCAAAGACAAGATCAAGCCTCTTAAAGGGGTCAAAAGCTCTGAGGTGATGAAGTTTATGGTTTCAGGAGGGGTCTCTCCTCTTGGGCATTAACATGTTAAAAAAAATGAAAGCCCGGAGGATTCAACTGAATTGCCTCCGGGCTTTTTGTTTTACTTATGATATCGGACAAAGGCGATCCATTTTCCGTCAGGCGACCAACTGTGCACATTGATTGTACCTTGGCCTCCGTAAAAGACCGGGGTTAAATCCTTGATTTCACGGGTGTTCAGATCCATCAGTCTAAGCTTGACATCCTTACCAAATGGATGGGCTCCTTTTTGATCCTCCAAATAGGAAATGTATACTATTGACTGGTTGTCCGGAGAAGGATGGGGAAACCAATTGTCCAAGTCATCGGAAGTCAATTGCTCCTGTTCCGTTCCATCAGGTTTCATTCGGTAGGCATGCATGCGCCCGGTTCTATGAGAATTGAAATAGATATACTTGCCGTCGTAGGAATATTCTGGTCCATCATCCAATCCCGAGGCATTGGTCAGGCGCACTTCCTTTCCTCCTTTTGTAGGGATTGCCCAGACGTCCCATTCTCCATTCCGTTCTGCACAATACACCAAAGTCTTGCCATCCGGACTGATTCCATGCCAGTAGCTAGGGTAGTTTTCGGTGATCAGTTTGGGTTTTCCTCCTTTTAAGGGGATAGTGTAAATTCTGGAACTGAGTCCCTCATCGTTTCTGCTATATACCAGAGTTTTACCATCAAAACTGAGTCCATGGTCATTGTTGACTCTGGAAATCTGCTCAGGGGAGACCTCTCCGAGTTTGGATCCATCCAGTCCGATTTTCTCCAACTTCCCTCCGGCGTTGATCAATAAATAATCCCCTTCCCGGGACCAGTTGGGAGCTTCAAAATGTCTTTGCTCCAGTAGGATGGTTTTTTCTTCCAGAGTTTCTACTTGGAGGATCACCAATTCGCTTTTCAGATCCTTTGGCACTTGAGCAAATACCTGAGAGCTTACAGCAAGAAAGAAGATTGAGAGTAGGTTGATAGGTTTTAGGTTCATTTTGGGTGAGTTTAATGAACCATCAATTTACAATTTCAAAGTAGATTTATTGAACCACCTCCACTACAAATTCCTCCTTTGCTGTAAAACAGCCGATCTCCCAAGCTACTTGGTTCTGGGATTTAATCGTCTCTTCAAACCAGGTCTTGTTTTCCGGAGAAACAGAGATCAATAGCCCTCCGCTGGTTTGGGGATCACAGAGTTTGACCAAATCCATGCCCTGCACGCCCTTGGTTTTGGGGCTGTAGGCATTCCAGTTTCTATAGGTATTATCCGGGAATATAAACTGATTGATGTATTCCTGTATTCCCTCGATCAGGGGAAGCTTGTTGAGTTCGATTTTGGCAGAAAGTCCGGCACCTTCCGCCATTTCTATCAGGTGGCCCAGGAGTCCAAAGCCTGTCACATCCGTCATGGCATGGACTTCCTCATGGTTTCCCAAAACCGAACCTATGGTGTTCAACCTACAAGCTGTATCCAATAAATTGAGGTAATCTTTCTCTTGGATTTTCTGTCTTTTCAAAGCTGTAGCCAGGACTCCGATTCCAAGTGGTTTGGTGAGGAAAATCAAATCTCCTTCCTTGGATTCCCGATTGGTTTTGATCTTTCGGGGATGAATGACTCCATTGACAGAAAGTCCAAAAATCGGGTCCTTTGCCGCAATGCTGTGTCCTCCGGCGAGTTCAATTCCGGCTGTTTTACAAACGGATTTAGCCCCTTCCAGAACTTTGGCTGCAAGTTCAATGGGGATTTTTTCCACCGGCCAACTCAAGATAGCATTGGCAAAAATCGGTTTGCCCCCCATGGCATAGACATCGGATAAGGCGTTTGCTGCGGAGATCCTGCCAAAATCAAAAGCATCATCCACTATTGGTGTGAAAAAGTCCACAGTATTGATAAATGCCAAATCATCAGAAACCTGATAGACAGCAGCATCGTCCTTCTGGGAATTTCCAACCAATAAATTTGGGTCTGTTTGGGAAAATGAGCCGCTGGCAGCAAGGATTTGGTCAAGGACTGCAGGAGCAATTTTGCATCCGCAGCCGGAGCCTTCACTCCATTCAGTCAATCGGATGGGATTAGTTTCCATAAAGTTGGTTTTTGGCTTGTAGTAATTGCTCGGTTTGAGCTTCTTCGGTTAGATTACTGAGATCCAAAGTTACCATTTTGGATTGTTCATGCCGCTGAAGGTCAAATTCATAGGTTTTGTCATAATAGATCAGGAGGTTGCTGATCCAGGAAGCATGGTTTCCGTTCTGAATGTCTTCAATTGCTTGTTGGGTTCTTAATCCCCCCAACCTTTTTTGGAGGCGCTGTACAGCTTGGATCAATTCCTCCTTGGGGAGTTGGGCATATTCCAGTTCTATGTGCCGAATCCGTTCCTCTTGGGATTTTTGGATCTCGATAAGATAAGCCAGACCCATCTGATCGAAAAATGCATCTGGAATGATGTTCTTTCCGATTTTTCGGCTTTCATTTTCCACCCAAAGTGGCATGGCTGGATCAGTGTCCAAAAGAGCCTCTGCCATCAGATTTTCAAATTGCTCTACGGTAGGCTGTGGGGCTTGACCAATGGCACCAAAAGAAGAGCCTTTGTGATTGGCCAGATCTTCCAGATCCAAAAGTTGCTCTCCTTTGGCCTGAAGAGCTTTCAATAAAACGGTTTTCCCGGTTCCGGTTTTCCCTCCAAGGACAATCAGTTTTCTTTCTTTTCTGACTTCTTCGAAAGTAAAACTCCTGTAAGTCTTATATCCTCCTTTTAGGCGGAATACTTCAAAACCGACCATCCCCAAAAGCCAGGAAAGGATCTGACTTCTCATGCCTCCTCTCCAACAGTAAAGAATCACTTTCCTGTCAGGAAATTTAGAAATCGCCTCTTTTTGGATTTGATGAAACCTGGGACCGACCAGTTCAAACCCTTTCAAAGTCGCCTCTTCCGAGCCTTTTTGTTTGTAAAGAGTGCCGACGATGACTCTTTCCTGATTGTTGAGAATGGGAAGGTTGAAGGCGCCTGGAATATGACTTTGTGCAAATTCCCCCTCACTTCGGGCATCGATGATTGGGAGCTCCTTTCGAAGCTCAAAAAAACGATCCAATGATATCAGGGTTTCTTGCATGGGGATGTGAATATAACTATTCAGAAAAGGGAATAAAATGAAAAAGCTTCCCGGTTGGTTTGTTGTTCCTTTTGTCTGGACTCACAAAAAAAGCCGTAAGGATTTCCTCACGGCTCTATTTTATCACTAATCCTTATATTAAAGATGAGCGTCTAGTTTTTGAGTTAGGATAGCTTTTGGAACTGCTCCAACTTGCTTGTCTACGATCTGTCCACCTTTGAAGAACAAGAGGGTAGGGATAGAACGGATTCCGAAAGCCTGGGCAACACCTGGATTGGTATCCACGTCTACTTTTCCAATAATGGCTTTTCCTTCGTAATCACCGGCCATTTCTTCTACGATAGGTCCGATCATTTTACAAGGTCCACACCATTCTGCCCAAAAATCCACCAGGATAGGCTTGTCAGTTTTGATTACTTCCTCAAAGTTAGCGTCAGTGATTTCAATTGCTTTTGCCATTGTATAATGCGTTTAAATGAATTCAGTTTTTCAAATATATGAGAGAAAAGCGGATTGAGTCCCAATAAGTTCCGGCTTCCTGTATTTTTTTATCAATTGCTCATAGATTCTCAAAATGAAGATAAGTCCCCTAGACAATTTTATAGACGATCTCCGGTATTTCTTTTAATTCCTGTATCATTTCTGCACTGGGATCGATAGAGAATTTTTTGGAGAAAAGCTCCAAGGTTATATTCTCCTTTCGGTCCACCACATCGAAATACAGTTTGGCGTCTCCCTTATATTTGGAAGTGATACCTTCCAGCTTTTCCATCAGGTCATAACTCAAATCGTCCAAATCGATGTTCACTCTCAGACCTTTGACCATCTTGCCGCGAACTTCTGAGAGGAGCATGATGGAATTTACCTTGAATTCCAATGAGTTTTCATCCCATTTTTTCTGACCCACGGATCCTGTTATAAACAAAAACCATCCGGTCATGAAGTACTCTTTGAACTTTACATAATCGTCTCCAAACAGGAAGAAGGTGAAGCCTCCCTGATAATCCTCCAAAGTGAGGGTGCCAAACGGTTTCCCGTTTTTGGTTGTTCGGTGCGCAAAGGAAGATACAGAGCCTGCCAACCGGATGTCTTTTTTGCTTTTTAGGCTTTCCAGGTCATTGAGATCAGGAAGCGCAGTATTGGTAAAGGATTCTATTTCCAGCTTATACTGATCCAGAGGGTGGCCGGAGATATAAAGTCCCACCACCTCTTTTTCAATATTGAGCTGTTGAAGCTGGGAAAAAGGCTCCATAGCTGCCACGGTTGGCATTGGGATGCTCATGCTTCCACTCCCGCCTCCAAATAGGCTGACTTGGGCACTTTCTTCTTCCTGTTGAACTTTCTGGGCATATTTTACAGCCTTCTCGATTAGAGTAACGTCGTTTTCAGGGGCTTCTAGATACTGTCTTCGGTGATGTTCTTTGAAGCAGTCAAACCCTCCAGCCATGGCCAAAGCTTCCATGGTTTTTTTATTGAGGGCTTTGGAGTTGACCCGCTTCGCAAAGTCAAAGATGTTTTTGTAAGGGCCATTTTTCTCTCTTTCCTCGATGATGGCATCCACTGCTGAGGATCCAGCTCCCTTGATTGCGGCCATCCCAAAGCGGATTTCTCCGGCAGTATTTACCGTAAATCCATTTTTGGATTCATTGACATCAGGCCCTAAAACCGGGATTCCCATGCGCTTACATTCCTCCATAAAGAAGGTCACCTGGGTGATGTCATTCATGTTGTTGCTCAGAACAGAAGCCAGATACTCTGCCGGATAATGGGCCTTAAGGTAGGCAGTTTGATAGGCTACCCAAGCGTAACAGGTAGAGTGGGATTTGTTGAAGGCATAGGAAGCAAAAGCCTCCCAGTCTGTCCAGATTTTCTCCAGTTTTTTGGCGTCATGGCCCTTTGCTACTGCCTGTTCGACAAACTTGGGCTTCATTTTGTCCAGTACGTCCTTTTGCTTCTTACCCATTGCCTTTCGAAGTACGTCAGCTTCACCTTTGGTAAAGCCGGCCAGTTTTTGGGACAGAAGCATTACCTGTTCCTGGTAAACCGTAATTCCATAGGTTTCTTCCAGGTATTCCTTCATGTCATCCAAGTCGTAAGTGATCGGCTCGGTACCGTGCTTTCGCTTGATAAAGGAAGGTATATAAGCCAAAGGTCCCGGTCGGTACAGGGCGTTCATGGCAATCAGATCCGCAAAAACAGTGGGTTTCAGTTCCCGCATGTACTTCTGCATCCCGGTGGATTCATACTGGAAGATGCCGACGGTTTCTCCTCGTTGGAAAAGTTCGTAGGTCTTTTCATCATCAATGGGGAAAGAGTCAGGATCTAAGTCAATCCCATGTCTTTCTTTGACGATTTTGCAGGCATCTTTGATCAGGGTCAGGGTCTTCAGACCCAAGAAGTCCATTTTAAGTAGTCCTGCGGATTCTACCACAGAGTTGTCAAACTGGGTACAAACCATGTCTGAATCTTTGGCCAATGCCACAGGAACGAAATTGGTGATGTCATCCGGTGTGATGATCACCCCACAGGCATGGATTCCTGTGTTTCTCACAGACCCTTCCAGAATGGTAGCCTGATTTACGGTTTTGGCCAGTTCGTCTTGACCCTGAGCGATCCGCAATAGTTCTTCAGCTTTTTGGATCAGTTCAGCCTGGCCTTTGAGTTTATCAGATAAGGCAGGTCTATTTTTAGACAGTTCGAAGAGGGTTTTTAATTTGAGGTCTGGAACCAAATTGGCTAATCTCCCGGCTTCCGATAAGGGTAGGTTTAGGACTCTTGCCGTATCCCTAATAGCGGATTTGGCAGCCATGGTGCCATAGGTGATGATCTGTGCCACTTGGTTTGAGCCATACTTCTTGATCACATAATCAATGACCCTTCCTCTTCCTTCATCGTCAAAGTCAATATCAATATCGGGTAGGGAAACCCGGTCAGGATTCAGGAATCTCTCAAAAAGGAGATCGTACTCAATCGGGTCCACATTGGTGATGCCGATACAATAGGCGACCGCTGAACCAGCAGCCGATCCACGGCCCGGGCCAACGGACACTCCCATTTGTCGGGCAGCTCCTGTGAAATCCTGTACAATCAGGAAGTAACCCGGATAGCCTGTTTTTTCAATTGTAGCCAATTCAAAGTCAAGACGCTCTTGGATTTCCGGAGTGATTTCTTTGTATCGCTTCTTGGCTCCTTCGTAGGTCAGATGGCGTAGATAGGCGTTTTCCCCTCGTTTCCCTCCATCCACATCATCTTCCGGATGCTTGAATTCCTCAGGGATGTCAAACTTGGGAAGCAATACTTCCCGTGCCAGTTTGTAAGCCTCTATCTTGTCTACAATTTCCTGGGTGCATTCGATGGCCTCAGGGAGATCCGCAAAAAGCTTTTTCATCTCCTCAGGACTCTTGATGTAAAACTCCTCATTAGGGAAACCATAACGGAATTCCCGTCCACGCTTGCCTATGTATTTTTTTGGTTTTTCTACCAATTCCCCGTCTTTGACACAAAGTAGAATGTCATGGGCTTTGGCGTCAGGCTTGTCGTTGTAGTAGGTGTTGTTGGCAGCGAAATACTTCACATCGTATTTTCTGGCCAGTTCGAGCAGAACCTCGTTGACTTTTTCTTCTTCTGGGATGCCGTGGCGGTTGAGTTCCACATAAAAATCCTCTCCAAACTGCTCTTTCCACCAGACAAAGGCTTCTTCAGCCTGGGTTTCTCCCACATTCAGGATCAGGTAGGGGATTTCCCCCCATAGTCCTCCTGTTGTGGCAATCAGGTCCGATTTGTATTGGACCAAGAGTTCCTTATCAATACGGGGTACGTAGTAAAACCCTTCAATATTGGCGTAGGATGCCAGTTTGGCCAAATTGTGATAGCCGTTTTTATTTTTGGCAATGAGGACGGTTTGAAAACCATCGTCTTTGTTGGCTTTGTTTTTTCTGTCACGGCAAAGGTTGAACTCACAGCCCAAAATCGGTTTGATTTCTTTGGCCATGGCTTCTTTGACAAAGTGAAAAGCCCCCATCATATTTCCATGGTCTGTCATGGCTATGGCCGGCATTCCAAAGGACTTGGCTCGGGCGATCAGCGTGGGGATTTCTGAGGTCGCCTGCAATACAGAATACTGGGTGTGCACATGAAGGTGGGTGAACGGGACATCCACCAAATCTGAAATATCTGCCTTTCCTGCTTGTTTGAGGATTTCCTTAGCAGCGGCCTTCTGGCTGTCCTTTGCTTGGGCAAAGTTGGCTTCCGCAAGCTTGGGAGCTTCATAAATCACCTCAGTGATTCCGATGCCCTCTTCCGGGCTTTGCACACCCTGAGTGATCAATCCGAAGAAACAGCGTGCCGTTGCATCCACGTCATAGGCAGCATCGTGGGCATCTCCGAAGCCTTGACCGAAAAGCTTCTGGTGTAGTTCAGTCAGCGTAGGCCATTTGAATTTTCCTCCCTTGCCTCCGGGAATGGCGCAGAAATCCGTGGAAATATCCTTGGTGTCCAGTCGGTTGGCGTTGAGGGGCATCCCCAACTCTGCACGTAGAAATTCGGAACCGACTACATTGATGTCAAACTCAATATTATGCCCTACAAGATGCTTGGCTTCAGCAACGTCTTTTTCGAAAATGGCCAGGATTTCCTGAAGCACATGTCCTTCTGCCAAGGCCCTTTTGGTGGAGATCCCGTGGACTTTTTCGGCATTGTAGGGGATGGTAAAGCCTTCCGGCTTGATGATGTAATTGTGATTCGAGAGAAGCTTACCCTTGGCATCATGGAGTTGCCAGGCCAGCTGTACCAATCGGGGCCAGTTGTCCACATCGGACATGGGGGCATTGTAATCTCTGGGTAAACCCGTAGTCTCGGTATCAAATATGATGTACATGTTTTTTCGGAAAATGAGCCCTTAATTTAGGGCATTCAGATGAAGCAAAAAACCGATTGGCGGGAATTGTCAGACAAGATTTTGTAAATGTCTATTACTCTTGGTTTTTTGCTTGAATAGGATTGATTCTCAATCAAATGAAGTAATTCAAATTAAGGATTTACTGCAAATCCTTATTTAGAAATGTTTAGCGATAAATTTCCGTAAGGAAACAGAAATTCTGCTTAACGCTTGTCCTCCCAAGGCATGTAGACCACCTTTTTGGTGTCAAAAAAATCCTCCTTGAAATAGTCTTCAAGATGATAAACGACGTAAGACTTGCCTGTTTCTTCCATTTCCTCATCCACATCTCCACCTTTTAGGTACAAAATGCCATTCGGGAATTCATTGAAGTCTTCCTTTTTGATTTTTCCTTTGACCCAAGGGTAAAAGTTGATCATGCGGGTCACGGCCCGGCTGATTACAAAGTCATATTTTCGTACAAGCTCTTCAGCCCGGCATTGTTGGGCCTCTACATTGCTAAGTTTAAGTTGCTTGGCCACATCTTTGACCACAGTGATTTTCTTGCCTATGCTGTCCACCAAGTGAAAATGGGTTTCTGGAAAAAGGATGGCTAGAGGGATTCCCGGAAACCCTCCTCCTGTCCCAATGTCCAAAACTTTGGTCCCGGGCTGAAATCCCATCACCTTGGCAATACCCAATGAATGCAGAACATGACGGATATAAAACTGGTCCATGTCCTTTCGGCTGATCACATTGATCTTGGAGTTCCAGTCGGTATAAAGATCCTGTAGCCGATCAAATTGCTCGATTTGCTTTTCGCTCAGCTTGGGAAAGTAGGATAGGATTAGGGCAGTGCCGGAATTCATCAGATGTGTTTTTCTTTACCGGAGGCAATTTCGTACAATAGCTCCCTGGAGCGGTGAAGTTGGGCTTTGACCGTGCCTAAGGGTTTGTCCAGTTCCTGTGCAATTTCCTCATAGGACAATTCGTCAAAATAGCGGAGTTGAACCAGCTTTCGGTATTTGGCCGGGAGCTTGTCCACAAATACCCGTACCATTTCCTTACGCTGGGATTTGATGAAGACATCCTGTGGATTGTCGTCATCGTCTTCCACATCAATGTTTACGGAATTGCCACTGTCATCCGATAGGGTGTTGTTTAAGCTCATGGTTTTAAGCTTTTTCTTTCGGATAAAGTCAATAGTATTGTTAGTGGCAATTCGGAAAAGCCAGGTCGAAAAGGTATAATCTTTTTTGAAGCGGTGTAGGTTTTTAAAGGCCTTGGCAAAAGCCTCCATAGTCAGATCCTCTGCATCATCTGCATCCCGGATCATTTTCAGGATCATGAAATAAACGGCCTTTTTGTACCGCTTCATGAGCGTGGCATAGGCTTGCTGATCTTTTTCTTCTACGGCCTGATCAATCAGATCGAAATCCTCAAGTGCCTTGTTAGAAAAACCTCTTTCGTTTATTTCCATTGAATTGTTTTTGCCTGGTAGGATATAAGTCCTAAAATCCAAAAATATCCTAAGTACAGAAAATCATTGACCAGAATAGTTGCAGGGAAGCCTGAACCTTGGATTTTTTTGCTCGCCTTGGAGGCAATACCCCAAAGTAGCAAAGACCTTACGAGAATAATACCGAAAACAATCAGAAAATGTTCCCAGTTCTGCTCAAGTCCCAAATATATCAACAATCCTATGCCTCCAATCCAAAAAAGGGCATGAGATATGGCGTATAGCCCAATCTTTTGTTTATCTCCTGACCGATAGTGCTTTCCTACGCTCAGGTGCCGTTTTTTCTGGATGAAATAATCTTTCCAGTTTTCCTTGGGAATGGATTCGGTGGTAGCTTCCGGGTCTATGACCAATTCTGCATTTTTCCCGTTTGCATAAAGATTGACAAAAAGATCATCATCTCCACCCTCGATTTGCCAAAGGCCTTTAAATGCCTTAGCATCCATGAAAAAACTTCTTCTATAGCACAAATTTCTGCCTATTCCCATGAATGGGGACTTCCATAAACCAAATGAGATGTAGAAAAGGCCCGTCAAAAGAGTTTCAAACTGCATCCATTTATTGAGAAATCCGGTTTTGATCTGGTAGCCCGAATAGCCAATGGAAAAGGTTTTTTTTCTTTCCCGTACCGGTAGGGTCATTTTACGGATCCATTGGTCACTTGCAGGCATACAGTCTGCGTCGGTCAGGAGGATCACATCGTTTTTTGCCACTTTGATCCCAAGTGTCAGCGCATATTTTTTTGAAGTGACATGGGAAGGGGTATATTTCACGGTGACAGACCGCAAGCGGGGATAAACCGCCATCATTTCCTGAAGGTAGCGCTCGGTTCGGTCTGTACTTCTGTCATTGACGATTAATACGTCATATTTTGGGTAATCCTGCTCAAAAAGTTTGGGTATAAGCGTTTTGAGATTTCGAAATTCATTATGGGCTGCCACCAATACGGTCACGCCTTCCTCGTTCATGGAGGAGGATGCGCCGGAAGCGGAGGACTTAAACAGGGCGGTACGCCCGAAAATCAGCAAGAGGTAAATGATCTGGATGATTAAGCCGATTCCGAATAGAAACCAAAGTAAAAAAAGGCCCATAGGTCGAATTTGCAGGGCAAATATAAAATCAATTTCAGCATTCATTTAAGAATAAGTGGATATTTTTGCAGGCTGAATACAGTAATTTGTACAGGCAGTTCAGAGCCCTGAAAACCCAATAGATGAAGTTTACTTTACAGCATTCTGATCCCCAGTCCAAAGCCCGTGTAGGCTTGGTAGAAACAGACCATGGAACGATTCAAACACCTATTTTCATGCCGGTTGGTACAGCCGGAAGTGTCAAGGCTGTTCACCAGAGGGAACTCAAAGAAGATATCCATGCACAGATTATTCTGGGCAATACCTACCACTTGTATCTTCGTCCAGGTCTGGATGTGTTGGAAAAAGCAGGAGGGCTCCACAAATTCAATGGATGGGATAAACCTATTCTAACAGATAGTGGCGGATATCAGGTTTTTTCTCTTTCAGGAACCCGTAAAATCCAGGAGGAGGGGGTGATGTTTAAATCCCATATCGACGGATCCAAGCATCATTTCACCCCTGAAAATGTCATGGACATTCAGCGAACCATAGGTGCTGATATCATTATGGCTTTTGACGAGTGTACTCCCTATCCCTGTGAATATGGCTATGCCCGCAAATCCATGGATATGACTCACCGCTGGCTGGACCGCTGCATTGATCGATTTGACAGTACGGAAGGGAAGTACGGTTATTCCCAAACTCTTTTTCCAATTGTTCAAGGATCTGTATATAAAGACTTGAGAAGGCAAAGTGCTGAATTCATAGCTTCGAGAGAAAGAGAAGGGAATGCGATTGGAGGCCTTTCTGTGGGAGAACCTGCAGAGATGATGTATGAGATGACCGAGCTGGTGACGGATATTCTTCCATCGGACAAGCCCCGGTATCTGATGGGTGTAGGTACACCTGCGAATATTCTGGAGTGTATTGCCTTGGGAGTAGATATGTTTGATTGTGTGATGCCGACAAGAAATGCCCGGAATGGAATGCTGTTCACTTCAGAAGGAATCATCAATATCCGAAATGAAAAATGGAAGGATGATTTCTCAGCGATTGACCCGGCTATCGGAAATTACGTGAGTACTTTCTATTCAAAAGCGTATCTTCGACACCTGACTGTTTCCAAGGAAATCCTGGCAGCCCAAATTGCAAGCATTCATAATCTTGCTTTTTACCTTTGGTTGGTTGGGCAGGCAAGAGAGCATATCCTTGCAGGGGACTTTGCCGTTTGGAAAGATCAAATGGTTAAAAAAGTGAGCACCAGACTCTGATATGAAGTTACTAGACAAGCTAATCATCAAGGATTTTCTCAAGACCTACTTTTTTGTGGTGGTCTTGTTGATTCTTGTTGTCTTGGTTTTGGACTTCACCGAAAAGAACGATAAATACATCTCCAATCAGGTGCCCGCAGGGGAAATTCTCCGCTATATGGGGAATTATGGGCTGTATCTCAATAATCTTCTGACCCCAATTACGGTTTTTATTTCTGTCATTTTTATCACTTCCAAAATGGCAGGGAGGACTGAGATTGTTGCAATTCTGAGTAGCGGGGTTAGTTTTTTGCGTTTGTTGGTCCCTTTTTTAGTTGGTGCGGCGATGATTGGGACAATCAGTTTTTACCTCAACGGATGGGTGCTCCCGACTGCTACGGAAAACATGACGGTCTTTAAGTTGCTCTATTTGGAAAAAGGAGCCCCTTCGAGTGAGCAAAATATTCATATTAAGGTTGGGGAAAATAGCTATGCTTATTTGAACCGCTTTTACAAAACCGGAAATACAGGCTACAGTTTTACACTTGAAACTATAAAGGATGGGGAGCTTTTGGCCAAAATCTCCTCGGACCGAATTGAATGGGATACAGCGAAAAATGCCTGGACACTCAGGAATTGGAGGCTTCGCGAGATCAAGGATAGGGTAGAAACCTATAGTGTAGGGGAAAGTTTGGATACCGTTCTGTCCATTGTCCCGGATGATTTTGGGGTTCCGAACAATCACCATGAAACTTTAAAACTGCCTCAGCTCAGCCGGCAAATCGAAATTTTGGAAGACCGGGGAGCCGATAATGTCAGCTATTATAAGATCGAGCGCTACGTACGGTTTATGTCCCCATTTGCCGCATTGATCCTGACTTTCATAGGAGTGATCATGTCTGCTAGAAAAACGAGAGGAGGATCTGGCTTTCAGATTGCAATGGGATTTTTGCTTGCCTTCTTGTACATCCTTCTGTTTTTGCTTTCCAGAACTTTTGCTGAAACTGGATCGGATCATCCGATTTTGGCAGTTTGGATGCCCAATATAGTGTTCGCCCTGACAGGCCTGATCCTTTATAAAACCGTCCCAAGATAAATGCAAGGTTCTATCAAAGACTATCTCATGCTGCACATGATTGTGCTGATTTGGGGATTCACAGCCATTCTGGGTTTGTTGATTAGCCTTCCTGCCCTGGAGCTTGTGTTTTACAGGACTCTGATTGCTTCTTTTGGAGTTGCTTTATTGTTCTGGTGGAAAAAGAAGCCCATGTTGATCCCTACCTCAGAGATGGTAAAGGTGGTAGGGACAGGTTTCCTGATTGCATTGCACTGGATTCTGTTTTTTTGGTCGGCCAGGGTTTCAACTGCTTCGGTTTGTCTAGCAGGGATGGCGACCACCTCGTTGTGGACGGCATTCGTAGAGCCTTTTTTCAACCGAAGCAAAATCAAATGGTATGAAGTGGCGCTTGGTTTCCTGGTTATCTCAGGTCTTTTGGTGATTTTCAAATTCGAAACCGGTTATTGGCTGGGACTTGCCATGGCACTGGCATCGGCATTCTTGGCTGCTTGCTTCTCTGTGATCAATGGACGCTTGACACAAAGACATAATCCCTACACCATAACTTTCTATGAAATGGCAGGGGCTTGTTTATTCACTCTGCTTTTCATGCCAGTATATAGTGTATATCTCACCGATGGTGCTGGAGTGCAGTGGGTTTGGCAGGGGCTGGATTGGCTTTGGTTGCTGATTTTGGGAGGGGTTTGCACCGTTTATGCCTTTTCTGTTTCTGTAGAATTGATGAAGCGTCTTTCTGTTTTTTCCATCAATCTGACCATCAATCTGGAGCCAGTGTATGGAATTGTACTGGCTGTTTTGGTTTTCGGGGAAAAGGAAAAAATGACCCAGGAGTTTTATCTGGGAACTCTGATTATTCTGGTTTCGGTATTGATCTATCCGGTTCTCAACTTTTTGAATAAAAGAAGAAAGGCAATAAGGACTATTCAATAATTAATCTGATAAGAATATCCTATAACTAGGAGAGTTACAGTTCAGATTGGAACACAAAAAACTTTTCATCCCAGGGCATTTCATGTGGTTTTTTGTCAAAAAGACCAAACATGCTCGATCCTGACCCGGACATTGCAGCATAGTAAGCTCCCATCTCATAAAGTTTACTTTTGATCTCTGCCAGTTCTGGATGGTTTTGGAAAATGCTGGGCTCAAAATCATTGACCAATTCACTTTTCCATCTTTTTCGGTCAGCCAATACTTCCTTTAAATCAACTTTTGGAGGAGCAGGAGTGATACCCGCATAGGCTTCCTTGGTTCCGATATGTATTCCCGGATTGATCAGTACCAGGAAATCTCCTTTGAGGGAAAGGTCTATGGGTTCCAAAATTTCCCCTCTTCCTTTGGCGATTTTTGGAGTGTTTTCTATGAAAAAGGGACAATCGCTGCCAAGTTGGGCAGCATACTCTTCCAGGAAAAAATCATCCAAAATCAGGTCATAAAGGTTATTCATCAGTTTGAGAGCAAAAGCTCCGTCCGCAGATCCTCCGCCAAGCCCGGCTCCCATAGGGATGTTTTTATGCAGGTGGATTTGGAGATTGGGAAGGCCCGGAAAATCTTTCTTTAGGATGTTCTGGGCTTTCAGGATCAGGTTGTCTTTGGGGTCTCCGGGGATGGGGAGTCCTGTAGAGCTCCAACTTTGCTTTTTGGGATCCAAGATCATTTCCAAAGCATCGTAAAGAGGAATGGGAACCATGCAGGTTTCTATTTCATGGTAACCATCCTTCCGTTTTGCAGTGATGTGTAGGCCAAGATTAATTTTCGCGTTGGGAAAAGTGATCATAATGGAGCGGTGCTTTGGACAAAATTAGAATAAAATTTGGCGGAAAAACTTGCTGTTCAAGAATTGAAGAATTACTAAAAGAATTCAGAGTTTTATAGATAGATGGATGCCTAAGAATTTTTTTGTTAAAAAAAAGAAAATTAATATTCAAAAAAATTGAAAAAACTGAAAATCAGTATAAAATTTCGAATTTTAAAAAAAAATAAAACTGAGTTAATTGAAAGTAGGGTCTATTGAAAATATTGCAGATTATAATTTTGAAAAAAATATAAAAACTTCCATTTAATTTTTGTCTTTTGAGTTAAATCTAAAATTAAATATTGTAAGTCTGATAAAACAGCTTTAAGTTTGAGCTGTGATTCGATTTCGAACTCAACATAATCTCGACAACAGCATGTATCAAGTGGTCTTTTTGCTAAGCTTTATTATTCTCATTGGATCTTAATGTGAGGCACTAGACTATTTGTCAAAATGAAATAAAAATTGAAGTGCCTCACCGAATTGAGGCACTTTTTTTATACCCAAATCTATGAACCTGAAGAAATACAGTTGGGAGATATCCGACAATCCAGAACACCCCGCAGGAAAAGCCATGCTTTATGCCACAGGCATGAGCGATAAAAAGATGAAACAGCCTTTTGTAGGGATAGCGAGTTGTGGCTATGAAAGTAATCCCTGCAATATGCACCTGAACGATTTTGCCGGTCTGATCAAAAATTCCTCCCAAGAATACGATCTGACCGGTTTGGTTTTTAATACCATCGGGATTTCAGATGGCATTTCCATGGGGACATTAGGGATGCGCTATTCCCTGGTTTCCAGAGATATCATCGCTGATTCTATAGAGTCATTTATTCTGGGGCATTCCTTTGACGGCTGTGTTGCTGTAGCTGGATGTGACAAGAATATGCCAGGTGCCGTGATGGGGATGTTGAGAGTCAACAGACCTTCAATCATGGTTTACGGAGGTACTATTGCTTCCGGAAATTATAAGGGAGAAAAGCTCAATATCGTTTCTGCCTTCGAAGCTTTTGGAAAACGTATTCAAGGAACTATTTCTGATGAGGATTACGATGGAGTGATCCGAAATGCTTGTCCTGGAAAGGGGGCTTGTGGAGGTATGTATACCGCAAACACCATGTCTTCTGCAATTGAGGCCATGGGGATGTCCTTGCCTTATTCTTCTTCCAATCCTGCTAATTCGGCGGAGAAACTTAAGGAGTGTCAAGAGGCTAATAAGTACATGCGGGTTCTTTTGGAAAAAGACATCAAGCCGAAAGACATTGTTACCCGGAAAAGCATAGAAAATGCGGTAACCGTTGCAATTGCTTTAGGTGGAAGCACCAATGCAGTTTTGCATATTCTGGCTATTGCAAAAACAGCAGGAGTGGACTTTACCTTGGAGGATTTCAAAGCTATCAATGCCAAGACCCCAATGCTTGGTGACTTCAAGCCTTCTGGAAAATTCATGATGGAGGATCTTTTCGAGCAGGGTGGTCTTCCTGCCTTTATGAAATATATGTTGAACAATGGTTTCATTCACGGAGACTGTCTGACTGTGACCGGAAAGACTGTTGCTGAAAACCTGGAGAACATCGACCCTATTGTTCCTTCCATCGTCAATGTAATTCACCCAATTGAAAAACCACTCAAGGAGACAGGCCACCTATGTATTCTGAAAGGAAATTTGGCTCCTGAAGGTGCGGTATCAAAAATCACCGGAAAAGAAGGGACATCTTTTACAGGTCCGGCAAGGGTTTTTGATTCCGAGCAGGAGGCGAATGATGCCATCCGGGACCATAAAGTCCAGGCTGGTGATGTGGTCGTAATCCGAAATGTCGGCCCAAAGGGTGCTCCTGGGATGCCTGAAATGCTGAAGCCAACCTCCATGATTATTGGGGCAGGATTGGGTTCAGATGTGGCATTGATTACTGATGGGAGGTTTTCGGGAGGTACTCACGGGTTCGTTGTAGGGCACGTGACACCAGAGGCTTGGACTGGAGGTCCTATTGGCCTGATCCAGGATGGGGATATGGTGACTATTGATGCCGATAATTTGGTGCTTTCCGTGGATGTCACGGATGACACCTTTGCTGAAAGAAAGAAAAACTGGAAACAAAAGGAAATCCCTGGTCTTCAGGGTACCCTTAAAAAATACAATAAACTTGTTGCCACTGCATCCGAAGGTTGCGTGACAGATAAATTCTAAGCCTATGAAGGATTCCATGATCAGAGGGGCAGATATCGTAGTGCGATCACTCATTGCGGAGCAGGCGGAAATCATTTTCGGCTACCCCGGAGGCGCTATTATGCCGGTTTATGATGCACTTTATGATTATCACGAACAGATTAAGCACGTACTGACAAGACATGAGCAGGGAGCAATCCATGCAGCTCAGGGATATGCACGAGTCTCCGGAAAAGTGGGAGTCTGCTTAGCCACCTCGGGTCCAGGAGCTACAAACTTGATTACTGGTTTGGCTGATGCTCAGATTGACAGTACTCCTTTGGTTTGTATTACAGGTCAGGTAGCTGCCCACCTCTTGGGTACAGATGCCTTTCAAGAAACCGATGTGGTGGGTATTTCCATGCCGGGAACTAAGTGGAACATTCAAGTTAGAAGAGTAGAAGATATTGCACCGGCGATTGCGAAGGGTTTCTACATAGCCAGATCTGGAAGACCCGGACCGGTTTTGATCGATATTACCAAAAATGCTCAGGTAGATTTTGGCGAGTTTAACTATGCGCCCTGCCAGAGTTTCAGGTCATACAAAACCCATATTCCGGTTGAAAAATCTGCAATCCAAGAAGCTGCTGAATTGATCAATAAAGCAGAGCGTCCTTATTTATTGTTTGGTCAGGGAGTGGTTTTGGGAAAAGCAGAAACTGAACTGAAATTTTTCCTCGACAAATCCGGCATTCCTGCGGCGTCCACCTTGTTGGGTTCGGGAGCCCTGTCTCAGGATTACCCCAATTATGTTGGGAAACTGGGCATGCATGGCAACTATGCTCCCAACTTACTAACCAACCAATGCGATGTTCTGATTGCTGTTGGGATGAGATTTGACGATAGAGTTACAGGGGATTTGAAACGTTATGCAAAGCAAGCCAAGATAATCCATTTGGAACTAGACCCCTCCGAAATCAACAAGAATGTAAAATCCCATATTCCGATTTTGGGAGATTGTAAGGAGAGCTTATCCATGTTGACTGAGGCCATCGAAGCCAAGACCCACCCGAAATGGTTAAGCAAATTCCGCGAGTTGGAGCAAATGGAAAAGGATGCTGTGATGCAGCATGACATTGCCCCTACCAAAGTCGGATTGACTATGGGAGAAGTAATCAATCAGATCAACCAATACAAGGCGGATGATGCAGTATTGGTGACTGATGTGGGACAGCACCAAATGATCGCTTGGAGGTATTTCAATTATAAGAAAACCAGAACTCAGGTGACTTCAGGAGGTCTGGGGACCATGGGCTTTGCTCTTCCTGCCGCGCTTGGAGCCCAGTTGTACGATTACTCCAGACAGGTGATCTGTGTAGTTGGGGACGGGGGAATCCAAATGACCATTCAGGAACTGGGGACTATCATGCAGACCAAGGCTCCTGTTAAAATCGTTTTGCTGAACAACAATTATCTGGGAATGGTACGTCAGTGGCAGCAGATGTTCTTTGATAAGCGTTATTCTTTTACGGAACTGGATAACCCTGATTTTATCAAAATAGCTGAGGCATACAATATCCGTTCTCAAAAAGTGACAGATAGAGGGGATTTGACAGAGGCGATCGAAGATATGCTGATCCATGATGGTCCATTCTTCCTGGAGGTAGTTGTGGAAAAAGAAGACAATGTGTTCCCTATGATTGCTACCGGTTGTTCGGTAGAAGAGGTAAGACTTAGCTAATCAAAACCTATGAAACGCTATACAATATTCGTTATAACTGAGAATTTCATTGGAATTCTCAATAGGATCACCATCATCTTTACCAGAAGAGGGATCAATATCGATGCTCTTACTGCTTCAGAAAGTCGTTTGGATGGGATTCACAGAATTACCATTGAAGTGACCGCCTCCGAGGAAACAGTGATCCAATTGGTCAATCAGATCGAAAAGATCATCGATGTGATCAAGGCTTTCCATCACCAAGATGATGCGGTGGTTTACCAAGAAATAGCATTGTACAAAATTCCAGTTTCCAGATTGGATGGGGGATTGGAAAAAATCATTCGGCAACACAATGCAAAGATCATTGCCGCAGAACCTGAATTTGTGGTTTTGGAGCTTACCGGTCATAAAGAGCAAACCCAGGAATTGTTGGAAATCCTCAAAGGCTATGGCCTTTTGGAATTTGCCCGATCCGGTAGGGTCGCAGTGGCAAAGCGAATGCTTACCATCGACTCATATGTGAAATAAAAATCTCAAACCAATACATATTAAATCTAAAATCCATGGAATGAAAGAGTTCCATGTTGGCTTTAAAAATTAAACAGCAAACTCATGAAATTAAAATTCGGAAACGTTGAGGAAAATGTAGTAACCAGAGAAGAATTTCCTTTGGAAAAGGCACGTGAAGTCCTGAAAGACGAAGTGATCGCAGTTTTGGGTTACGGAGTACAGGGACCTGGCCAGGCTTTGAACTTGAAGGATAATGGCTTCAATGTGATCGTCGGACAAAGAAAAGGATCCAAAACTTGGGACAAGGCCGTTGCAGACGGATGGGTTCCCGGGGAAACTCTTTTTGAATTGGAAGAAGCATGTGAAAGAGGTACCATTTTGCAGTTTTTGCTTTCCGATGCAGGACAGATTGCACTTTGGCCAACTGTGAAAAAGCATCTGACTCCTGGAAAAGCGCTTTATTTCTCCCATGGATTTGGGGTTACTTACAAGGATAAAACAGGAATCGTTCCTCCAGCGGATGTGGACGTGATTTTGGTTGCACCAAAAGGTTCCGGAACTTCATTGAGAAGAATGTTTGTGGAGGGAAGAGGTTTGAACTCATCTTTTGCAATTTATCAGGATGCTACCGGAAGAGCCAAAGACAGAGTAATTGCCTTGGGTATTGGTGTGGGTTCCGGATATCTGTTCGAAACTGATTTTTATAGAGAAGTAACTTCTGACCTTACTGGCGAAAGAGGAACCTTGATGGGAGCCATCCAGGGGATTTTCGCCGCTCAGTATGAGGTATTGAGAGCGAATGGTCACACTCCTTCAGAGGCGTTTAACGAAACTGTAGAAGAGTTGACCCAGTCATTGATGCCATTGGTGGCAGAAAACGGGATGGACTGGATGTATGCCAACTGTTCTACAACTGCACAGAGAGGTGCTTTGGATTGGTGGAAACCATTCCGTGATGCTACCAAGCCAGTATTCGAGGCTTTGTATGACTCCGTTAAGACCGGAAAAGAAGCACAAAAGTCCATCGACTCCAACTCCAAGCCCGATTACAGAGAGAAGTTGGAAGAGGAATTGAAAGAATTGAGAGAGTCTGAAATGTGGCAGGCAGGTGCTGTCGTCCGTCAGTTGAGACCAGAAAATAATTAATACCCAAAAACCCTTAGAGTTATGAGTGATAAGCTATGGATATTTGATACGACCCTGAGAGACGGGGAACAAGTACCGGGGTGTCAACTTAACACCCAGGAAAAGATCGTGGTAGCAAAAGCATTGGAAGATCTTGGTGTAGATATTATCGAAGCCGGATTTCCGATTTCCAGCCCAGGGGATTTCAACTCTGTGGTTGAGATTTCCAAGGCGGTATCTAACCCCATCATTTGTGCCCTTTCCAGAGCAGTTGAGAAAGATATTGAAGTAGCCGCTCAAGCGCTCAAATTCGCCAAGAAAGGACGGATTCATACCGGGATCGGGGTGTCTCCTTATCATATCCAATACAAACTCCGCTCCACTCCCGAGGACATCATTGCCAGGGGAGTGGCTGCGGTGAAGTTTGCCAAGAAGTTTGTAGAGGACGTGGAGTTTTACGCAGAGGATGCCGGAAGATCCGAACCGGATTTTCTATGCAAAATCATAGAGGAAGTGATCAAGGCAGGAGCCACCGTGGTCAATATCCCGGATACGACCGGTTATTGTCTTCCGGAACAATATGGAGCTATTATCGCGAGCCTGAAAAACAATGTTCCCAATATTGACAAGGCGATCATTGCTACTCATTGTCATAATGACTTGGGAATGGCCACCGCCAATACAGTTGCCGGAGTTCAGAATGGTGCCAGACAAGTCGAGGTAACTATCAACGGCATCGGTGAAAGAGCAGGAAACACCTCCATGGAGGAAGTAGTAATGGCTATCAAGTGCCATCAGTCCATTCCTGTTCATACCGATATCGTAACTCAGAAAATCTACCACACAAGCCGCTTGGTTTCCAAACTGATGAATATGCCGGTGCAGCCTAACAAGGCAATTGTGGGTAGAAATGCTTTTGCGCACTCTTCTGGAATCCATCAGGATGGGGTTCTGAAGCATAGAGAGAATTATGAGATCATTGACCCTAAGGAAGTTGGTGTTGAGGAATCTTCCATTGTGTTGACAGCCAGATCCGGACGAGCAGCTCTGAAGCACCATTTGGATGCTTTGGGTGTGGAATTGGAAGGAGATGAGTTGAGAGAGGTTTATGAGGCATTTTTAGTGTTGGCAGACCGCAAGCGGGATATTGGGAGGAAAGACCTACTCGAATTGGTAGGTAAGTACATGGAGGAATCCAACTTCATTGAACTTGAAAAAATCTCCTATTCTTCCAATGGTTCCATCAATGCGAATGTCACTTTGAAAATAGGCAATCAAACCCATCAAGCTTCTTCTCCGGGAGTAGGTCCGGTGGATGCTGTTTTGAAGGCCATTGAGAAAATCGTAACCCCTCAGGTGGACTTGGAGGAATTTCTGATCCAGGCAATTACCCATGGCAGCGATGATGTCGCTAAAGTTCATATGAGATTAATCAAAGGAGATAAGCCCTACTATGGCTTCGCTTCGGATCAAGACATTGTCATGGCATCTGCTCAGGCATTTGTCGATGCGTTAAATAAAATTCCGGTCAAAGAATATGCGACTGCTTAATTATGGAAAAGAAAACATTATTTGATAAAATCTGGGATTCACATGTTGTGAAATCCGTGCCATCAGGCCCTGATGTGTTCTTCATTGATAAACACTTTATCCATGAAGTTACTTCTCCTGTGGCTTTCCTGAATCTGGAAAAGCGTGGAATTGGGGTAAAGTATCCTGAAAGAACCATTGCTACTCCGGATCACAACGTGCCTACAGTGGACCAGGATAAAACTATCAAGGACCAATTGTCCCGTATGCAGGTGGAAAAACTCAGGGAAAACTGTAAAAAGTACGGAATCGAATTGCATGACTTGGGTTCTGCTCATCATGGTATCGTGCACGTGATCGGTCCTGAACTTGGGGTGACTCAGCCGGGTATGACCATTGTTTGTGGGGATAGCCATACTTCTACCCACGGTGCTTTTGGTGCCATTGCATTTGGTATCGGTACATCAGAAGTGGAGATGGTTTTGGCTACACAGTGTATCATGCAGTCCAAGGCAAAGAAAATGCGGATTTCCGTAGATGGTGAACTTGGTAAAGGAGTGACTTCCAAGGATATCATCTTATACATAATTTCCAAGATTTCCGCGGCTGGGGCTACTGGATACTTTGTGGAATATGCCGGTTCTGCGATCCAAAGCCTTTCCATGGAGGCTAGAATGACCATCTGTAACATGTCTATTGAAATGGGCGCCAGAGGTGGTTTGATTGCTCCGGATGAAACCACCTTCAATTATCTCAAAGGAAAGCAATATGCTCCAAAAGGAGAAGAGTGGGACAAGGCAGTCGCTTATTGGAAAACTTTGAAAACTGACGAAGGAGCTACCTTCGACAAAGAATATCACTTCGATGCAGCGGACATCGAACCAATGATCACTTACGGAACTAACCCTGGAATGGGGATCAAGGTAGTAGGCACTATCCCTTCTACTGAAGGTTTGGAAGGATCAAACAAAACTTCTTTCCTCAAGTCTCTCGATTATATGGGCTTTGAACCGGGTGAGCCCGTAAAAGGCAAGCAAGTTGACTATGTGTTTGTAGGCTCCTGCACCAACGGTCGGATTGAGGATATCCGCTCCGTGGCTCAATTTGTAAAAGGTCATAAAAAGGCCGACAATATTACAGCCTGGATTGTGCCGGGATCCCGTGAGGTTGAGAAAATGGCCCATGAAGAGGGATTGGTGAAAATTCTGGAAGAAGCAGGTTTCGAACTGCGTCAGCCCGGATGTTCTGCATGTCTGGCTATGAATGATGATAAAATTCCTGCCGGAAAATATGCGGTTTCCACTTCCAACAGAAACTTCGAGGGACGTCAGGGTCCTGGAGCCCGTACCATGCTTGCTTCTCCTTTGACAGTTGCAGCAGTGGCAATTACCGGAAAAATCACCGACCCACGGGAAGTATTCTAATATTTAAAAGACAAAATCATGGCTTACGATAAATTTACTACCCTCATTAGTACGGCTGTTCCTTTGCCTACTGAAAATGTGGATACTGACCAGATCATTCCAGCGAGATTTCTTAAGGCTACTGAGCGCGAAGGATTCGGGGACAACCTGTTTCGTGACTGGAGATATGATGTGGAGGGAAATCCTAAAAAGGACTTCGTCCTAAACAACCCAACCTACAGCGGTAAGATCCTTGTTGCCGGGAAAAACTTCGGTTCAGGCTCCAGCCGGGAGCACGCAGTTTGGGCTATTTATGATTATGGTTTCAGATGTGTCGTTTCCAGCTTTTTTGCTGACATTTTCAAAAATAACTGCCTCAATATCGGGGTGCTTCCTGTGACAGTATCTCCTGAGTTTGCTGACAAGTTGTTGGCGGCAATTGAAGCTGATCCTTCTACAGAAATCGAAGTGAGTTTACCAGATCAAAAGATCACCTTGCTTTCTACCGGTGAATCGGAGTCTTTCGATATCAACGGATATAAGAAAGATAATATGGAAAATGGATTCGATGATATAGACTATCTATTGAACATGTCATCGGAAATAGATGCTTTTGTAGCAAATAGATAATTGACCAAAATGGAGGCAAATAAAAACCGGCCTGTTCAAGCTTCAAAGGGTTCTCAATCCACGGAGGGGCTTAGCAGGAGGAGTATAGAAATAATGGATACAACCCTGAGGGATGGAGAACAGACCTCGGGTGTTTCCTTTTTGCCTTCTGAAAAATTGCAAATCGCCAAGCTATTGCTTGAAGAATTGCGTGTGGATAGGATTGAGGTTGCCTCAGCCCGCGTTTCGGAAGGAGAATTGGAGGGAGTGCAGAAGATCACTCAATGGGCTAAAGATAAAGGATACCTGCAAAGAGTAGAAGTTTTGGGCTTTGTGGATATGCCTGCATCAGTCAACTGGATTGAGAAGGCTGGCGCCAAAGTGATGAACCTGCTGACCAAAGGCTCTTTGAATCACCTGGTCCACCAATTGAAAAAAACTCCTGAGGAACATTTTTCTGACATTGCCAAGAATATTGCCTTTGCTCAGGAAAAGGGTATTTCGGTCAATGTTTATCTGGAAGATTGGTCCAATGGAATGCGGAATTCCAGAGATTATACACTCAGTTTGATTGAGTTTTTGACCCAGCTTCCAGTGAAGCGTATCATGCTTCCGGATACGCTAGGCTTGCTTTCTCCAGACGAAGTGAAGGACTTCTTTGATCTGATCATTGAGAAGTTCCCGAATACCCATTTTGATTTTCATGCGCACAATGATTACGACCTTTCCGTGGCAAATGTCATGGAGGCGGTGCTTCATGGAGCTTCCGGAATCCATACAACGGTCAATGGTTTGGGAGAACGTGCTGGAAATGCACCTTTGGAATCCGTAATTGCGGTCATTGAGGATTTTACTGATCTTCAGATTGGAGTAAACGAGCAGAAGATTTTCCGTGTGAGTAAGTTGGTGGAGCAGTTTTCCGGACAGCATATTCCAGCCAATAAACCCGTTGTTGGGGAAAATGTCTTCACCCAAACTGCCGGAATCCATGCCGATGGAGACAATAAGAAGAATCTCTATTTCAACGACCTCCTTCCGGAGCGATTTGGAAGACAGAGGAAATATGCATTGGGGAAAACTTCCGGTAAAGCCAATATCCTCAAGAATCTGGAGGAATTGGGGATTTCATTGGAGAAAGATGAACTCGCAAAAGTGACTCAGCGCATCATTGAATTGGGGGATAAAAAGGAAAGAGTCACAACAGAGGACTTGCCTTATATCATCTCCGATGTGCTGCAGAACAATTCCATTTCCAAGGACATTTACATCGAGGGGTATCACATGACCCATTCCAAGGGGCTGAAACCTTCCATCCAGTTGAGAATGAATATCCATGGCAAATCCTATGATGCCAATGCCACCGGAGACGGACAATATGATTCCTTTATGAGAGCCTTGAAAAAGATCTATAAATCTTTGAAAAAGGAACTTCCCAAATTAACCGATTATCATGTATCCATTCCCCCGGGAGGAAAAACCGATGCCTTTGTGGAGACGGTGGTAACCTGGGATTATGGCAAAATATTTAAGACGAAGGGGCTTGACCCTGACCAGACCGTGGCAGCGATGATGGCCACAGAAAAAATGCTGAACATCGTCGAATCTTTTAATCAAAATCCAAAGAAAGAAGAATCCAAGTTTTATGGAAATGAATATCGCGCTATTGCCGGGTGACGGCATAGGCCCTGAAGTAGTAGCTCAGGCAGTAAAGGTTGTTAATGCAATCGGTAAGAAGTTTGGACATACCATCACTTTTAAAGAAGGATTGGTTGGTGCATCAGCAATTGATGCAACCGGGGATCCTTATCCTGATGCGACTCATGAAATCTGCGCCGCTTCCGATGCAGTACTTTTCGGTGCTATCGGTGACCCGAAATACGACAATGACCCCAAGGCAAAAGTTCGTCCGGAACAAGGTCTGTTGAGAATGCGCCAGAAACTGGGGCTTTTCGCCAACGTACGCCCGACTTTCACTTTTCCATCTTTGGTCCATAAGTCTCCTTTGAAATTGGATCGAGTGGAAGGAGTGGATTTCGTATTCTTCAGAGAACTGACCGGAGGGGTGTATTTCGGAGAGCCAAGAGGTAGAAACGAGCAAGGAACCAAGGCTTTTGATACCAATGTCTATAGCAAAGAGGAAATCACCCGATTAGCTAGAATGGGGTTTGAAGCTGCTCAGGGAAGAAGAAAACTCCTGACCTGTGTGGATAAGGCTAACGTAATGGCAACTTCCAGACTTTGGAGAGAAACTGTACAGGAATTGGCAGCTGAATATCCAGATGTAAAGGTGGAATACGAATTCGTAGATGCAGTAGCCATGCGATTGATCCAATGGCCTAAAGCCTATGATGTGTTGATCACCGAAAATCTGTTTGGGGATATCCTGACTGATGAAGCATCTGTGATTTCAGGTTCCATGGGCTTGATGCCTTCCGCTTCTTTGGGATCTAAAGTGAAGCTGTTCGAACCGATCCACGGTTCCTATCCTCAGGCTGCAGGAAAGGATATCGCCAATCCATTGGCGACTGTATTGTCCGCTGCGATGATGTTTGACTATGCTTTCGGATTGAAGGAAGAAGCCCAGGCTATCAGCGATGTGGTGAACCTTTCTCTTTCCGAGGGAGTAGTGACTGAAGATATCGCTGAAGGAGGGAAAGCCTACAAAACCTCCGAAGTAGGAGATTGGCTGGCGGCTAAGATTTTGGGATAATATAAATCCTACATTGTAGCTTTCTCGCTATTCGAGATTTGTAATCTCGATTTTATAAACAAAAAAACCGCCTCAGGAATGGGGTGGTTTTTTATGGTTTCCTGACTCTCACCAACATGCCATTATCTCTGGTCAAATCATTTCTTTCTTCCAAGAGCAGGATAGTACCGTCTTTTTCCTGAAACAAGGATCTGATCCTTCCTTTGATTTTTAAGCCATAGGTTTCCTGACTTTCAGGATCATATTTCAACAATCGTCTAAAAGCTAGGGATGATACCAGAAAATGATCATTCCATTCTGGGAAATTGCTGTTTTTTACCAAAATGGCGCTTGAAGGGGCGATTGCCCGCCCTCCATCCGAGGTAGGAACGGTCCAAAAATGCTGGGGTAATACCGAGATCTGTGCGGCAGAATCTTCTGAAATCAAGGATACGGGCTGACCGTCATAGTGAGTGCCATAAGTAAATAGTGGCCATCCATAATTCTTTCCCGGTACTATAATGTTCAATTCATCCCCGCCTTTTGGTCCATGTTCTATTCCATAAAGTGTCTGGGAACTTGGTTCAAACACCAATCCTTGTACGTCCCTGTGCCCATAGCTGTAAATGGAAGTTGGACTTGTTTGGTCCTCAAGAATTGGGTTGTCCTCAGGTGTGCTTCCATCTTGATTTAATCGATGAATTTTCCCCCAATCTTCATTCAGGTCTTGAGCAACGAGGATAGGTTCATTTCTTGTGGTATAGTTGGAGGTTCCAATGTTGAGAAAAAAGTGAGAATCATCTTGCCATACTATCCGCATTCCATTTCCATAATACCCAGGGGTTCGAGTCTGAAAAATGTGTTCGAAGTTGACAATTTCATTATCTACCAATTGAAATCGCGCAACTTTTCCATGTTCGTCTTTGGCAAAATAGGCCACATAGATCCATGGAATTTGGGGGAATTGAGGATGGAGGCTGAGATCCATCAATCCCCCATGAACAATCATGGGTTGTGTGGGATCACCAAAGGTAATAACCTCAGGACCTCCACTGATTTCACCTAAGACTCCATTTCGAAAACGAAGGAGTTTCCCCACTCTGTCAGAAATCAGAAAGTCATTTTCCGAGAGAAAAACCAGTCCGTAGGGGACTGCAAATCCGCTTGTCAGCGTGTCTGTAGAAAATTCATCCTCGTTGATTGGATAGGGAGAGTCGAGCGAATCAATCACTGTTTCCTTTTCCTTGCATCCAACTAGAACTGCAAAAATGGAAACTAGGGTAATATACAGAATTGGCTTTCCCATTCTTTACCTAGTGAACTGCAAAGCGCTTGACCATTTTTCGGTTTTGGGCATCGGGGATTTCCGAAATCAATACATAGTCTCCAGGCTCCAACATTGCTTTGAAGTATCCGGTTTTTCCGGAGGGTAAATCCTCTACCCCTCCAAGAAAATAAAACCCTTTTGGCTCAGGAGTAGAGAGCGCAAGCATATCGGAGGGATCTATCCACTTGACGAGATGCTCCAAATCGGATCCTTCTTCCAGCTTTACCAGATTGACATCATGTCCCGCATAATGTTCATACATTTTTTGATCCTTGAACTCTACCGAAAACTGTATTTCCCCTGCAGTGAGACTGTCAAGTAGTTGGATGCCATCTTGAGATGAGATTGTGATCCGGGCATCCGCCGAAGGAGCTTCCATTCCGGAATTTTCCTCAGTAACAATGACTTCCCGAAGCATACCCAAAAACACATGTGGGGTTCCGTCAGGCATACGCACATAACATTCCATGGCGTAGGTGCCCGGCTCAAGATTTAGGGTAGTTTCCCCAATTGATTTTCCAGAAAGCAATCCTACGCCTCCGTGATTTTGAACCCCCAAGAACCATTCAGGAAGTCTCTCGAAGGTTTTCATTCCTTCCTCTATATTTCCCTTTCCAAGATGGGAAAATCCTTCTTTGAAAACCGGGAGTAATTCGTTTTCATAATTGCTGAGTCGAATTCCACTGGGTAATTTTTCCAAAACAAAAAAGTGGACTTCATTGGATTCATTCAGATACCGAAAGGTATTCCAGCCTGAAGGGATGCTGTCTTTCATCTGAAAATCCATCATCACTGTTTTTACTTCCACAATGGATTGGGAAATAGGAGGGTTCTCTTCTGCCTGTTCAGTGGTTTTAGATTGACAGGCTCCAAAAAAAGTAGCTATAACAAAAGAGAAGGTTATTTTTTTGACAAAAGAAAAGAGTTGGGTTTTCATACAGATTTAATTACGAGGTGGGTTAATCATAATATGAGCTCTATGCGTTCCTGGGTCCATAATCCAGGGAAGTCCTGGTCCTGCAGGTTTTAGCGGGAGTCCGGTGCTTTCAGCGGTAGCCCACGGGATATAGATCACCGAACGGGTATAGGTGTTTTGGGCTTCTCCTGTCGTCCAGTTTACGTCTTTGTCGTCCGCTACGAGAGCATTCAATAAGCTGCCCTGATCCGGAAGCGGAAGTTTGCCTGCTTTGGCCTCTGCTTCCCGGATGTCAAAAATCTCCTTTGCATCTTTTCCTTCTTTTCGAAGCTGCCATCCCCGAGCCATGAAAGGCTGTGCACTCTTATGGTAACTCGATACGCTCAGGCCTTCTCTACTGGGGTCATCACCAAGGCAGATTGTTTCATTACTTCCTTGCTTGAGCAGGACGATATCACCGTTTTGGTATCCATACACAGTGGCCTCCGAACGCTGATCTTCAGGAGCTGCCAGAAGTGCCAATTTGATTTGGATTTCTTTTGAAGGTTGATTTTGGGAAAAAGCTGGAAATCCAACAAAAATCAAGATTAAGCTGAGAAATGCTTTCATAGTCAGTAATTTTGGGTTTAAATGAAATTAAGAAACTCTTCAGGCCTTTCAAAGTCCAAGTAGGGTTTTCAATTCTCTTTTCAAAGATCTTCATGCTCACCAGACCTTATTCCTACTTGTTTACTGTTTCTTATTTTGGGGCTCGTTTTAAGGGTTGGGCTACGCAAAAAGGCCAACCTACGGTTCAGGGAAAAATCGAGCGGGTATTCCGCTATGTTTTGGGTCATGAGGATTTTACCCTTTTGGGAGCAAGTCGTACAGATTCTGGGGTGAGTTGCCGAAAGGGATATTTTCAGCTTTTCCTTCGGGAAAAGATGGATTTTGAAATAGTGCTTGATGCACTCAATTTAAATTTGGGAGGTGAGATCCGATTGCTCGAATGGCAGGAAGTATCCAGAACATTCAACTTGATCCATTCAGTGAAGCAGAAGACCTATCGATACTTTTTTTCTGATTCAAATACTTTTCAGCCTTTTGCTTCTGCCTTTTTGACTCTTGCTCCAGGAATCAACAGTTTGGAGCAAATGAAGGAAAATGCAGCTCTTTTTATTGGAAAGCATGATTTTAAGGCCTTTTGCAAAGTGACAGGTAACAAAACGGATTTCGTAAGGGAAGTTTTCGAAGTGTCAGTTTTTGAAACCAAGGAGTTCCAAGGTGATTTTTTCCCAAAAACTTGCTACTGTTTCGAAGTCAGAGGAAATGGGTTTTTATACAACCAAGTTCGAAAAATGATCAGTGCCATCTGGTATTCTACTCCGGGTCAAATTCTGGAGAGATTGGAAAACCCAGATCAGAGCTGGGAACCTGTGCCTACAGCGCCCCCACATGGACTGATACTTTGGGAAACCGTCTTATCTATTTGAATTAAGTTACTATTTTGAGGGATCATAATCCTCATTTGGTCTTGGAAGTCCAGCTTTGGTACTGATCAGCCATTGGAATAGTTTATTTTTCATTTCTTCTGCCAAGTCTGCTCTACTATCCACCAGATTGTTTTGTTCTCCGATATCCTCTTTTAGATTATACAGTTCGGATTTTTGATTCTCGTAGAAATAGATCAGTTTCCAATCCCCCTCTCGAATCACAGATCCTGGTGAACCTCCTTGGTTCCCGTAGTGAGGATAATGCCAGAAAAGAGGTTCTCGTATTTTCTTCTCTTCTGTATTAAAAACCCAGCTCTTTAGACTTTTTCCATCTAAATCCTCAATGGAATCCAGTACTTGAGGATTTCCGCTGAGGTCTAAAAGGGTGGGAAATATATCATTGGAGATTACAGGGGTATGGATTTCTTTTCCCTCTACAAGCTGCCCCTTCCAGGAAAGGATCATAGGTACTCGGATGCCCCCCTCGTATAGCCAACCTTTACCAGCTTTAAGAGGTAGGTTACTAGTGGGACTTCCTTCCGCAGTAGAAAGTCCACCATTGTCAGAAAAGAATACAAAAATCGTGTTTTCTCGCAGACCGGAGACTTCTATTTCATCTATAACTCTACCTACAGCTTGATCCATTGCTTCTACCATTCCCGCATAGATTGCATGGGATTGAGTCATGCGGGCCTGGTTATTCCCCTCCGGCCCAAATTTGTCTTCCAAACGCAAGGAGACTTTTTTATCAAGATATTTTTTCTCCAATTCTGGTTTAGTCATCAGGGGAGTATGTACCGAATAAAAGGAGAGCATGGCAAAAAACGGAGCGTCTTTGTTATCCCTAATAAACCTGACGGTCTCCATCGCCAGTCTTTCCGGTAAATATTCTCCTTCAGGTCCGTTTTCTAATCTTGGATTATCATAAGGGGAAAAATATTTGTTTCCCGAAGATGGAGCCCCTTTGTTATTTCCTCCTTTGTTAAAATCAAAGCCTTGGTTTTCAGGCCAGTGACTTTCTTCTTCGCCTAAGTGCCATTTCCCGGCAAAAAATGTTTTGTATCCAACCGACTTGAAAGCCTCTGCTAAAGTAATTTCATCCAAAGAAAGATTAGGGTCATAGGTAGCGGGCTTGAGAGGTTTGTTTCGGGTCCAATGACCTTGGATTTCATCTGGCTGCGGAGCACCAAACCAGTCCGTGTTGTATATTTTGGAAGGGTACTTTCCAGTCATAATACTCGCTCGGGTGGGAGAGCATACTGGGGAAGCTGTATATGCCTGTGTAAATTTGATACCTGAGTTAACCAATTTGTCCAAATTGGGAGTTTCATAGAACTCACTTCCAAAACTCCCTAGGTCTGTCCATCCTAAATCATCCACTAAGAAAAAAACCACATTGGGAGATGAGTTTGTTTGTGCTTTAGTTTCTTCGAAACAACCCAAGAAGAGTGAACAAATGGTAATGGAAAGTAAAGTTCTCATTTTTATCCAGGTCTTATTTTCCGAATACTACAGCACCTTTTTTTAAAAATCCAATTCACAGATTCCGAATGTGACAATCAGAATGATTTGACTCTTCTTTTGAATGAATTCACCCATAAGACAAGCCCTGTCAAGCCGGACTTCCTTTTTGTTTTTTTTGCTTAAAGATTAAAAATAAGACAGATAAGGCTAGTGGGTTGATCGATTTGCCCCCATGAAAGCGAAGGGTCCATTCTAGTTTTGCATCAATAGATTCTGTGCAAACAAACCCAAAAAGACCATGAATAAACTTTACTTAAACTTATTAGTGGTATCGATGATTTTTCTTTGCTGGCTTGGGATAAGCTTTCATGCTTTGGCGATTGAGCAGCAAGGGGATCCATGTAATTCTTCTGCCAAATATCTTTATTGGACAGGAGAAGTAAATACTGATTTTTTTAATGAAAACAATTGGAGAGAGTCTGTTCAAATCCCAAACCCTCCCGCAGAGGGTAGCGAATCCAGTTCGGTTTGTCTACCCGGTGCCAATAAAAAACCTTACACCATTTGCCCCAATGTCCCTGACTTGGCTAAGGACAAAAAACCAGGTTCAGGAACAATTGATCCGGGCAAGCCGATTGGCATGAATTTGATCATTTCAGGTGCCCAAGTGGAGGCGAATGGAGAAATCATTTTTGCCTGTGCTGAGAAGGGAATGACTTTGGTAAATAGCTTGCTTGAGGCAGGGCAGATTTCCCAGGGAGTAGTCTCTTTGGACGGGGAAAGTACAGTTAAAACGGGAGGGGAATCCTTGTCTTCAACTTTGATCTTCAATTTTCTAGATGCCGCTTCTTGGGTTTACCTGAAGCAGATCAATCCTCAGGAATTACAATCCCAATTGGGGCAAATTTACGTCAACCATACTGTTGGGATTCCCGGTGGTAATTTCCGAACTCAGCAATATTATCAAAAAGGTGCTGTGATTCGTCCGCTGGATAGCGGTTATGCTCCGCTTCAGGTTTTTTCCAGCTTGGCTTTTCAAGGCACCCCTGCTTCAGTGGGAGAAGATCTGATTTATCGTGGGAGTTCAATTCCTACGGGTGACAATTCGGTTCGGTCCTTTGTGCTGAAACGAGGTTTTATGGCCACTTTTGCAAATAACTCTGACGGTACGGGAAAAAGCAAAGTCTATATAGCTTCTGAAAAAGATCTGGAGGTAGATGCTTTGCCAGCTGCCCTGCAAGGAAATGTGAGCTTTATTCGAGTTGTACCTTGGAACTGGGTGACTAAAAAAGGGACCGGTTTCAGCTTTCCTGAATTGGATGCAGGTTGGTTTTACAATTGGAATCTGACCGGGATTTCTTATCCCAATTATGATTATGTACCGATGGCATGGGGTGCAGGAGGTGCTTCCCCAGCCAATGTCCAATCCATGATCAGTAAAAAGTCCACCACCCATGTGCTGGGCTTCAATGAGTCTGACAATTGTAATGGTGAATCAGGTCAGTATAATAATCTTTGCCAGCCTGCCGTAGCAGTTGCCTATTATGAAAATCTAATGGCAACGGGTGTCCGTTTGGGCTCTCCAGCGCCTCGGGAAAACGGCCCGACTGGGTGGTTGTTGGAATTCAACCAAATCGCCAAGCAGCGAGATGTACGCTTTGACTTTGTGGCGGTGCACTGGTATGACTGGGCGAGCAATCCTGCAAATACCCCCAATGCTGATCCTCAGCAGATTTTCAATCGATTCAAAGCCTACCTTGAAAACGTGTATCGAATCTATCAACTTCCGATTTGGATCACCGAATTCAATGCCAATCCAAACCGAGGAAATGCGATTCAGGAGGGCTTTTTGAAGTTGGCATTGCCTTATTTGGAAAGTTTGGATTATGTTGAGCGCTATGCGTATTTCCAGCCAAATCCTGCAAATGCCAGTTCCCAAAACAATCCCGAAAAGTCTGATTACCGGGATGCTGAAGGAAACCTGACCAATATAGGTCAATTGTATTTGGCCCATGAGTCCACCCCTTCGATCCCGATGGAGACTTATGCTGCACCGAATAACCTCGAAGGAATGGACCTGCCCTTCCTCCAAAAGCCTGTGAATTCATTGGTTTTTGAAGCAGAATGTGGCAACTATCTAGGCAATCAGTGGGATATTCTCATAGATGAAACTGCCTCAAATGGCATGTATATAAAAGGTAATTCCCAAAAGGAAGGTGCCGGTCCGATCGCCAAGCAAGTTCATTTTGAATTTGATCTTGCCGAAGCAAGCCAGTACCGGATATGGATCAGGGCTAAAAATACAGGAGAAAATGCTGCCATTCGAATTGCAGTGGATGGTAAAGACCTGGAGCAGATTGCTCCGTTCAATGCTGCATCCTTCACTTGGTTTCAGGTTCCTCGGTTTTACGATTTGGGAATCGGGACTCACCGTTTGACCATCGAGTTTCCGAACACCAATATGCTCCTCGATCAAGTTGTTCTTTTAAATGGCCCATCGGATTTGGAGCAAGCGGTACAAGCGGGAGGGGCATGCCAACCCTCAGACCTAAGATGGGGAATTACCCAAACAGATCTTATAGAGTTTTATGAAGCAGAAGTGGCTGAATTAGGGCTTTGGTGGGAAATTCAAGCTGCCCAAAGCGCCCGAGGAGGCCTTTTCTCCCAATCCATCGAGGGACAGAAATCATTGGCAGAGGCTCCTGGATCAAAGGGGGTGTTGACATTCAATGTGGAAGTGCCCGAAGCTGATGAATATGAGCTTTGGGCAAAAATCCAAGCCTACGAGAATGAGGATTTCAGTCTTTGGGTTTCAGTAGATGGAGAGCCTTTCCGCAAGTGGGATGGCTTGAAAAATGAGCTTTTTGAGTGGTATTGGAAGAAGGTGTTTCATAGTTATGAGGGAGAGGAACGTATTTTCTCCTATTTCTTAACCGCTGGTTCTCATGAAATTCGTATGGCAGTATCCAGCGGTAATGTTCCCGTAGACCGAATTGCGATAGCCAGCAAAGGAAAGCTACCAGAGGAAACCGATCCCAACGTAATCTTCGTGAAGGAAAACCTGGAGTTTGAAGCGGAGCATGCTACAATTTTGGGGACTGCGAAAATCGTTGATTGTGGATCCTCCTCCAACGGACAGCAAGTAAATATGGGAAATGTCAATTCCAACGGAGTGAGGTTTGACCAGATCATAGCCCAGGAATCGGGAAGCTATATCTTAAATGTGTCCTATATGAGTGCAGTGACCAGGAGTTTCCGACTTATTGTAAATGGTCAGATTCTCGGTCAGCAAACGGTTCAATCTTCCGGCGCTTGGTGTTTTGGCGGAGGGTCTCCAGCAGATTATCAAGTTGAGATTACTCTTCAAAAAGGTGTCAATGTGATTGATATTACTCCTTTTAATGGAGATGCCCCATTCATAGATAAAATCAAATTGGAAAAGGCTTCGTTTGCAGGGGTTTCTTTGGAAGCGGAGCTGGCGGAATTAATAGGAAGTAATACTCTGGTGAATTGTGCCTCTGCCTCAAACAGTCAAATGATCAATATGGGATCAAATGTATCGAATGGGGTCAGATTCTCGGGAATTAATGTGCCTTTTGCTGGCAGATACCAAGTAGAAATTCATTATATGTCAGCAGTGGATCGTATTCTTCGCTATTCTGTAAATGGAGGTGAATTTGTCAATGAGTCTTTTCAGGATTCTGGCGAGTGGTGCTTTAATGGGGGGCAGACCAATGTGAAAACCATTGAGCTTGACTTCACGCAGGGCAATAATGTTTTGGAATTTAGGCCGACTGGAACCGCATCCCCAATATTAGATAAGATTGTAATCAAAACTGTAGGGGAAGGACAAAATCTCAGAACACTCGAGATTGTCCAATCTGAAGTTTCTTTTGAAGCTGAGTTGAGAGCGAAAGAGTTTAAAGTTTATCCAAATCCAGTTCAGGTAGGAAATCCCATTGTTTTGGAAATCCCACAACTATTTGACCAAATAGGAGAAGCCTATGTGCAGGTGACGGACCTAACAGGAAAGGTGATTTATGCTCAAAGCGTAACCGATGGATCTGCGAATGAACTTCAGCTAACTGAAGGCTTGTCCCGAGGGATGTATATTGTACTTGTCCAACAGGGACAAATCTGGCAAAGCAAGAAATTGATCGTTCAATAATCCAAAAATCACAGGGGTTGTTCCGGGGAGCAACCCCTACTTTTTTACATCCTGTATTTCTGATCCTGTTGGATGAACTATTTTACCCCTGTTTTGACTGATTTGCCCCAATTCGAGGATTTAATAAGCATTACTTTTAAACACCCTGTTTTCTATTCAAATTGCCTTTAATGGTTTAAAACCAGTTGGGACAAATTTGAGTTTTGAAAAAAGATTTAACTTGGTTTTCCCAACTTAACCTCCATTTCAGAAAAATGATACGCTTTTCTGCCCTAATCATTTTTTTTTGTATTTACTCTTTGCCTGTATTGGCTTTCCAGGAACATCTGGAAGCTGAATTTTCCATTGATGTGCTCAATGTCCGGAGAGGTCTTCTCAGTAACTATGTGACCAAGGTGGTCAGTGATGAATTCAATACCAAGTATTTTGCGACAGAAGGCGGGATAACCAAATACGATGGGTATGATTTTACTGGATATCAGCCCAGTCCTGAGTATCCTGGTTTGGAAAATGAGAATATCGAAACTTTATTCAAGGATAGGGATAATTTGATATGGATAGGAACCAAAGGTGGAGGAGTTTCTAGGCTGGATCCAAGTAAGAATCAGATTGAATCCTTCAATTCTGCCTTCACTTCTTTTTCCGAGAAGGCCCTTAGAGTTATTTCCATCAATCAGGGTGATGATGGTAAAATATGGGTAGGAACCTGGAATGAGGGTGTTTTTGTTTTCAACCCCGAAAATGAGAAAGTTGAAGAGCACTTCAATTTCGATCAGCCCATATACAATATTATTAAGGACCGATTTGGGAATATTTGGTTTTTAGCGGGAACACACCTCTGTAAATTTGACCCCTCAGAAAGCCGCTTGATTCGTTTTCAGACAGGAAGAAATCATTATAACTTGATTGAAGATCCAGGTAGGAATAAAATCTGGATGATCGGTAATGACCGGAATAAAGCCATTTTGACTGGTTTTGATTTTGAAACTCAAGATTTAGAGCAAAAAGAAACCAATTTCAATGCTCGGTTTATTGTAAGTCTTGGATTAGATAGACAGGGAAGAATATGGATCGGGAGTTGGGGAGATGGATTGCATATCAGTGATCCCAATCTGGAGCAATTCAGAAAAGTAAACACAAACCCACAGGGTGTTTCCGAGGCAAGTATCAATTATTCGATTATCCTTAGTATTGATTTTGACAAGAATGGGATTGCCTGGTTGGGCACATCCCACGGTGGTGTTTTAATTCTTTATCCCAATAAAGGTTTTGCTTTTTCTTCCATTAAAGGGCAGGAGAAAACGGTCGACAAAAACATCACCTCGCTTTTGATTTCAAAATCGGGAAAATCTTATTTTGGAACCTTGGCAGAAGGGCTCTATAGCGCTTCATCTGAGGAAGGCTTTAAGGAAGTCAGTCAAGTAGTCAAATCAAAGATTCACACGATTTATGAATCTGGAGATTTTCTTTTTGTAGGGACAGGAAATGGTCTTTATGTGGTGAAGCAAGGAGACTTTTTAAATTCAAAACTTTATTTCCCTAACCAAAAGATTACTTCTGTTCTAAGGGATTCTAAAAACAGACTTTGGGTTGGTACACAGCAGTCGGGTTTGAAAATGGTTGAATTTTCACAGTATCCCAACCTGAACGAATGGATTGTTTTTGATGAAAAAAGCAAAGACAATCCATTGGAAAACAACCGGATCAGTCAGATAAAAGAAGGAAGGAACGGGGAAATCTGGATTGGGACCTACTCGGGAATCAATCGCTTCGATGAGGAGAAAGGTAAGGTGTTAGACCATCGGGAGGTACTTGGAGATCAATTGCCTAGCCCTATTATCAACGATTTGTTTGTCAAAGGGGATACGCTTTTCCTTGGGACTCCAAATGGACTCTCGAAGCTTTTATCATCCCAAGATCGGCTACACCTACTCGATTTTTTTGATAAGGATGACGGTTTGAACCATGATTTTATCTGTGCCATCGAGGAAGATGCACATGGAGATCTTTGGATCAGCACTACAACCACTGTCAGCAAATTCCAGTCAGGTTTGAAAAACTTCATCAACTATGATAGGGAGGATGGGGTTCTAGTGAATTCTTTTCACACCGGGTCTTCCTTCAAGGATGAAAGGGGGAATATTTATTTTGGAGGGTCCAATGGAATGATTTCTTTCTTTCCGGACAGTATCACAGAGAACTTCAATGTACCTGAGGTAGTGCTTACAAAATTGATCGTAAACAACGAAGTCCTGCAGGTGGGAGATGAGGTGAACGGGCACGTCATTTTGGAGAAATCGATCCAAAACACTGAAAGTATCGTTCTGGATTATTCCCAAAATCATCTTTCGCTTTCTTTTGCCGCCAATGATTTTTTGGGGGCGGATAATATTTCGTATTCCTATCGATTGGTAGGGATCAATGAGGATTGGGTCAATTTGGGACGTCTCAATCAGATCAGTTTCACGGGACTTTCCTGGGGGGAATATGAATTATTGCTTCGAGCTAGCAGAAATAATCAGGATTGGAGTCCCGTCAGAAGAGTAATGATTCAAATTCAAGCTCCGCCCTGGTTATCATGGTATGCATTTGTATTCTATATTCTTTTGGCGGTCGGAATATTGACCCTGTTTAGATATATATCCATCAGACAGGCAAGGCTTCGCGCTGCTCTTCAGGTTATCCAGATTGAAAAGCAAAAGGAACATGAGCTCAACGAGGCAAAAATTACCTTTTTCACCAATATTTCCCATGAGTTCCGGACTCCGTTGACTTTGATATTGAGTCCAGTCACTGAGCTATTGGAGCAATATGACCTGAAGGAGTCGATTCGCGAAAAATTACTGCTGGTGGAATCGAATGGTAAGCGAATGCTGAGGCTGATTAATCAATTGTTGGATTTCCGAAAGTCTGAGCATGGACTTTTGAAGCTGAATAAAACCTACTCGGACTTTATAGGTTTTGCAAAAGAAGTATTTCTTAGTTTTCATAATTTGGCCCATAAAAATCAGATCGAATACCATTTTGAGTCGGAGGTTGAGACTTTTTCCATTGAGTTCGATCGCAACCAAATGGAAATTGTACTTTATAATTTGCTTTCGAATGCCTTTAAATACACCAAGGAGAAAGGAAAAATTACCTTGAAGATTCGATGTGATCATGAATACCTAACAGTGACTGTATCTGATTCTGGCATCGGAATGGGGCCTGAAGAAGTGGAAAAGGTTTTTGACAGGTTCTATCAGGTTCAAAACTCAGAGACAGCCAATCTATCGGGAAGTGGTATAGGTCTGGCCTTTTCCAAGAATATAGTGGATCTCCATGAAGGAGAAATCAAAATCTACAGTTCCAAGGGAGTCGGTACCGAGGTGAAAATTCTTTTCCCATTGGAGGATGTCCAAGATGAATATGAAGGAAAGGATTCGCTCGAAGAATTGAGTCTTGATTTTATACAAGATGAATCTTTGGAGGAAAAAATGAACCTTCAGATCGAGTCGAATCCAAAAGCCGCGACTATTTTGATTGCAGATGATAATGAAGACATTCGGAGATATCTCCGAAATCTTCTGGAGGAGAAATACCATGTTCTGGAAGCATGTGATGGTTTGGCTGCTTTGGAATTGATCAATAAAACACTGCCAGATGTAGTTATAAGTGATGTAATGATGCCGCAAATGGACGGAATCAAGCTTTGTGAAGTTCTCAAAAGCCAGATTACAACTTCACATATTCCGGTGATTTTGCTTACCGCCCGAACCTCCTTGGCTTACGAAATGGAGGGACTTAAAACAGGAGCGGAAGATTACATTACCAAGCCTTTCAATCCGGGCATAGTCAAGACCCGAATTTCCAATATTCTTGAAAATAGATCCAAACTTCGGGAATACTACCAGAACAAGGTACGGTTTGAACCTGATTCCCAACAGATCGCTGAAGATGATATTGATGCCCAGTTTATAGAAAAGGCAATTCAATTGGTCAATGAGAATCTTCAGGACGAAAGTTTTGGTATTGAAACGATGGTTGAAAAGCTATTTATGAGTCAATCCACTCTATTTAGGAAGATCAAATCCTTAACAGGGCTTTCCATTACAGGATTTATCCGTTCGGTTAGATTGAAAAATGCAGCTCAAATTATCCTTCAAAGCAATATGAAACTGAGTCAGGTTGCCTTGGAAGTTGGGTTTAACGATTACAAACACTTCAAGAAATCTTTTCAGCAGCAGTTTGGCTGTCTACCTTCGGAATATAAGGCGCTAATGCTTCAAAAGACTGATTAAATATGGCTAGAGGACCGATTCATAAGGTTTTTTTTCCATAATTGATTGATTTGTCCTTCCTTTTGATTGATTCATCCCCCCATTTTTTAAAGGGAAAAGCAAACTTTGGGTTAGTTGAAATTAGTAATAACCCAAAAAATTCCTTTCATGGATAGAATATTTACAAATGTCCTCCCTGCCAAAAAGAGGTTAGGACTAGGGATTATTTCCAGGAGTTGCCTTTTCGTTTTGGGCATATTCCTATTAAGCAGTATTTCTGCCCTTGCAAGACAAAACTCAAGGGAAATCAAAGGTACCGTCACTTCCCAAGCAGATGCAGCTCCTATTCCCGGGGTAGTTGTTTTGGTGAAAGGCACAAATGTGGGAACCGTGACAGATTTGGATGGAAGGTATTCCATTTCTGCTCCTTCCGGTGAATCGGTTTTGGTGTTCAGTTTAATGGGATATGAATCTCAAGAAATCCAAGTAGGTAATCAAAGCCAGATTGACCTGGTTTTGGCAGAGTCAGAATCCTTACTAGAGGAAGTGGTAGTGGTCGGATATGGAGAGCAGAAAAAGCTCAACTTAACCGGAGCCGTAGAAACGATCAAATTTGATGAGGCGGTCAACCAGCCTGTTACAAATTCTGCTCAGTTGATGTACGGCAAATTTTCCGGAGTTCAATTGACACAGTCTACAGGACTCCCCGGAAATGATGGATCTTCCATCATCATAAGAGGAATAGGTTCTTTTGGTGGAACCAATCCTTTGGTAGTCATCGACAATATACAATACGATGGCTTGGCAGAATTCAATAATCTAGCACCTTCCGATATAGAAAGTATTTCTGTTTTGAAGGATGCTTCAGCGTCGGCAATTTACGGAGCCCGTGGAGCAAATGGAGTTTTGGTGGTGACCACTAAAAAAGGAACCAAAGGAAAGTTTACGGTTGATTACAATAATTATTTTGGGGTTCAGAGAGTCACGGTAGTTCCTGAATATTTGGATGGAGTAAATTATGCCCTTCTGAGAAATGAGCGTGACCGGAATGTAAATGGTCCAAATGCTCCCCTGAGATTCTCCGAGCAAGATATAGAGGCCATCCGAAATGGAACCAATCTGGAACAATTTGCAAATACCAATTGGGCAGATGTAGCACTCAGGGATGCTCCTATTCAAAATCACTACCTTTCCTTTTCCGGAGGGACAGATCGCACTACGTTTAGACTTTCACTGGGCTATCTCAACCAAGAGGCTATTGTGAGAGGAAAGTTCAAATCGGACAGATATAATCTCGGTATCAATCTTTCTGTTAAGCCAAACGATTGGCTTTCAGTTTCCAATGTTACCAATGCCTACTGGTCCAGATTTGAGGGTCCTGCGGGTGGTGCCAGTGCCATCACCGGAGAAACCGGAATAATCAATCAATTCCAAAGATCCTCACCGGTTGTTCCTGTGTATTATTCCAATGGAGAACTGGCAGTAGTAGATGGAGCTTACCAAAATGTGAATTTTTCTTATCCCATAAATCACGTCTTGTTTACGGGGAACTTTGGTGATTACAATAATGACAATATCAATATCAGTGAGCGAATCGGGTTAAATGCCAAAATTACCGAAGGATTGTTCTTTGAAACCAGTGGAAGTGCCATCATCAATTTTGCCAATATCTCCAATTTTCGTCCCACATTCGCTCTGAATGACTGGGAGGGGAATGTGGTATTGCAAAATGATTTGAATTCCCTGAACAATGATCTGAATTTTAATTACCGGTTGATGAATGAAAATATACTTCGGTATAACACTTCCATCAAAGAGTCTCATAATTTGGCTTTTATGGTCGGTCATTCCGTGATATATGACAAAGTAGACGGATTCTCCGGGTCTCTTCAAGGTTTTCCCTCCGATGCTATTCAGGAGTTTAATGGAGGGGGAGTAATCAACCCGTCTGTAAATGGAGGAGCATCTGAGGAAGCTTGGCAGTCCTTTTTTGGTAGAGTTAATTACAATTATCAGGAAAAATACCTCTTCGAAGCCAACCTAAGAAGGGATGGGTCTTCCAAATTTGGTCCTAGCAAACGATATGGTACTTTCCCTTCCCTTTCTGCAGGCTGGAACATCGGCAGAGAGAATTTTTTGCAGGGATCTGAAATGCTTTCTGAATTGAAACTTAGAGCGAGCTGGGGAATCAGCGGTAATGACCGAATTGGAAATTACATCTTTGAACAGACCTACAATACCGGATTGGACTATCACCTGGGACAGGATATTATTGTGCCTGCTGTAGCATTGACTTCTCTTGCCAATCCATTCATTACTTGGGAAAAAATCGAGCAGTTTGACATTGGGATAGACGCCTCGTTTTTCAATAATAAACTCGGTTTTACCGCCGATTATTTTAAGAGAATCAGTTCGGATATACTCTATACCAACTTCCCGATTCCAAATACCATTGGGGTGACCAACTTAGCTGCTCAAAATGCTGCCGGGATGGAAAACAAGGGGATTGAAATGGCAGTAAACTACAGACAGAAAATAGGGAGCCTGATGATGACCCTCTCCGGTAACGTGACCAAAATGGCCGACAATAAAGTCACCGATTTGGGTCCCGGAGGAGAGGAAACCATCAGTGGAAATACAATTATCAGAATCGGAGCTCCGTTCAATGCTTTCTTTGGGTACCAAGTTTTAGGCGTATTTCAGACCCAAGAAGAGGTAGATAATTCCCCTCAGCAATTTGGAAGCAATCTCACTGCCCCTGGAGATTTGAAATATGCTGACTTATCCGGGCCGGAGGGAGAACCGGATGGAGTAATCAATGCATTTGACCGAACTATTATAGGCAATCCTTTTCCAAAGTGGATCTATGGATTCAACGCCAACTTCTCAGTCAAAGGATTTGATGTAAACATGGTATTTCAGGGTGTGGGCAAAATCGATCGACTCTTGAATAGCAATGGTCAAACTCCAATGGAAGGGGATCGAAACAATGCCCTGGCTTATTGGATCGATAGATGGACACCCGAAAATCCTTCCGAATCACTTCCGAGATTGGGAGGTGTGAATAATGCCGTTATCTCCTCATTTTATATTCAGGATATGTCCTATCTGAGACTTAGAAATCTGGAAATCGGTTATACCCTTCCTGCTTCTCTTTCCCAAAAAGCACTGTTGCAAAAAGCCAGGATATTCTTGAGTGGTCAAAATTTGCTCACTTTCACTAAGGTGAAAAATTTTGATCCAGAACGTCAGAGAGGAGGAGGGACAGACAGAACTACTCCTTTGTACAAAGTGATTTCTGCAGGTATCAACATCAAATTCTAATTGATATGAAATCTAGCATGTTGAAAGCGTCAAATAGGAAGATGATTATTGACCATGCGAGATTCCACCTGACCATTTAAACAAAAAATAAACAGATGAAAAAGATATTATATATACTATGTTTCATTGGTTTGGCATCCTGCGCTGAAGATTACCTTGAGCGTGGATCTCTTACCCAGTTAGCCGAAGGTAATTTTTGGCAAAATGAAAAAGATGCCCAATTGGGACTAAATGGTGTCTATGAGGTTCTTCAGGATAGAGTACTATATAGTGGAGGTCTCAATGAAGTGGCAGGTTTACCTTCCCATGATAGTTTTGCTGACAACACCTTCAATAATTATAAATTTGAAGGCCCGGGAAACTTTGTGGAGGGGAGGGCAGATCCTTCTTACGGGTATTTCTTAAACTTCTGGACTTCTCTATATAAAGGAATTGCCAGGGCAAACGTTGCCATAGAAAATATCAGCAGGATTCCTGATAGCCATATTGATCCGGAATCTCGTGCTGCATTGGTAGCGCAGGCAAGATTTCTGAGGGCATTATTCTATTTTAATTTGGCTGTTTATTTTGAAGACGTACCGCTTATCCAAAACTCTCAGACTCTGGAAGAAGCTTATGTTTCAAAAAACACGTATGAAGAGGTAAAGTCTTTTATTATCTCTGAATTGAGAATGGCTGCTGATGATTTGCCTGATTCTTATCCTGCCTCCCAATTTGGTTATGCTACTAGGGGAGCGGCCCTTTCCTTACTTGCGAGATTTGAGCTGTATAATAAAAACTACGGTGAAGTACTGAGGCTGACATCTGAAATCATGGGGTTGGGATATGAACTTCATCCAGACTATGGTCAATTATTTACCGAAGCAGGAGAGCAGTCCAAGGAAATTGTCTTTTCAGTTCGATTTATTCAAGATCAATCCAATAATGGAGAGACTTTCTCGGCCACTTATCTAGGAATTCCTAAGGTAAATATTCAACCCATGCCCAACATGGTGAACGCATATCTGTGTATTGACGGACTTCCGATAACAGAATCTCCTCTTTACAATGCTGCTAAGAAAAATGAAAACAGGGACCCCCGTTTAACTTCATCTGTCTATTTTGAAGGAGATATCTTTCTTAAATATCTGAATCGGCCTTTTAGGGGTAATACAGCGACTAAGTTTGGTTTGAAAAAATATGTCAGGGATGACCAGTCTCCAGACGGAATAGGACCAGCATCTCCGGGAGGTCAGGATTTTTATCTCATTCGCTATGCGGAAGTACTTCTGATGAGAGCTGAGGCTTTGGTTGAGTCAGGCCAGTTTTCGGAGGTTTATACACTGTTGGATCAATTGAGGGAAAGAGCAGGAATGCCAACTGTCACAGAGGTAAATGGTACTGGTTTAAGCCAGGAGGAACTCCTCGATATGGTGAAGTTGGAAAGAAGGGTCGAATTAGCATTTGAGGGATTAAGATTCTTTGATGTAAAGCGCTGGGGGGAAGTGGAGGCAGCTTACGCGAGGGCAAAGGCTGACCCTGTTGGTCCTTACAATCCGGTATACAGAGGAAGACAATCTGAGGTTTTTGCAATTCCTCAATCTGAAATCGATGCCAATTCCAATTTGATCCAGAATCCTGTTTGGAATTAATCCCGTGCCAAGGTTATAAATAGGGTAGATTGGGTTAATCACTCCCATCTTTATAAAGGTGGGGGTGGTTCCTTTTAGCATTTAAAAATGAAAAATCTAATTTGTCTAGCATTAATTCTGTTTTGGGAAAATTACGCCTTTGCCCAAATAAGGCCTGCATTGGAAAGGCCAAACATTATAGTCATACTTACTGATGACCAGGGGTATGCAGATGTTGGCTTCAACGGGAGCAAGGATATTTCTACTCCGGGGATAGATCGAATAGCTAATGATGGAGTGGTATTCAAATCAGGATATGTTTCTTATGCCGTTTGTGGTCCAAGCAGGGCAGGTTTGATCACAGGAAGGTATCAAGACAGATTTGGTTTTTCCCGAAATCCATTATTGGCTCCCAAAGATTCCACAATGGGACTTCCCTTAAGTGAAGAAACCATCGCTGATCTATTGAAAAGGGCCGGATACAAGACAGGCGCAATTGGTAAATGGCACTTAGGAGCTCATCCTAGCCTAGTTCCCAACCGTCGGGGCTTTGATGAGTTTTTTGGTTTTCTCTCAGGAGGGCATCACTATTTCCCGGAAAAATGGACTCTTGAAGACCTTTCGGAAGCGAAGACCCAGTTTGATGGGTATCGTACGAAGCTTCTTAAAAATGAGGTTAGGGTTGATGAGCAGGAATATCTTACAGATGCTTTTTCCCGGGAAGCTTTGAACTTCATCAAGACAAATCAGGCTCATCCATTCTTCCTGTATTTGGCATACAATGCCCCTCATACCCCGATGCAGGCCACCGAAAAGTACCTCAGCAGATTTCCGCATATTCAGGATCCTAAGAGGAAAACATACGCCGCTATGGTGAGTGCTGTTGACGATGGAGTTGATGCTTTGTTGGATCTGTTGAAAGAGCTTGAAATAGAAGAAAATACCATCGTTTTTTTTCTCTCTGATAACGGAGGGCCGACCAAAGATAATGCCTCAAATAATCAACCCTTGAGAGGATTTAAGGGGGATTTCTTTGAGGGAGGAGTTAGGGTTCCTTTTGCCATGCAATGGAAAGGACAAATCCCTGGAGGGCAAATATTCGATTCTCCGGTAATTTCTCTAGATATTTTTGCAACTGCGGCCTCAGTTTCAAAAGTCCAGCCCAAGCATGATTTGGATGGAGTGGATTTAATCCCATTTCTAAAGGGACAAAAACAAGGTGTACCCCATGAGGAACTTTATTGGAGAAATTTCGATGCCAACCGCTTCGCGATGCGTGCTGCAGATTCAAAGATTATCCTTCAGAGCAATCAAAATTTCCTTTTTGATTTAGGTAGGGATATCTCTGAATCACAAAACAGATTTTCCATCCAGGAAGATTTAGCAAGAAGACTCGCAGAAAAGGTAGAAGTCTGGAAAAAGCAATTGATGGACCCCATATTCTTGGGCTTGTTACAGGATGCTGAATATAGCCGATTAAATCCAGATCGATTTACTCAGTCTTCAAAGGAGGATAATTAATTCGTGTTTTCATTTTTAACAGAATTCATTGCCATGAATTTTATCACAAGACCTAAATCCATATTTGGGATTCTGCTGCTCTTTTTTTCAATTCCATTGGCTAATGCCACAGATTACTATTTCCATCCCAGGCTTGGGAAAGACAGTAACTCTGGACTTGCCAGAAAAGATGCATTTCGCACGCTGGAAAAAGTAAAGTCATTGAGGCTACAGGAGGGTGACAGAATCCTGCTTGCTGCAGGAGAGGTTTTTGAAGGGAGCTTGGAGATTGTTGGTTTTCAGGGAAGTGCAGAACATCCACTGGTAATTGATTCTTACTTTGATAATGCAATTTCTGAATTCCCTAAGGCTAAAATTAATGCAAAGGGGTACTTGAACGGCATACTGATCGAGAATTCCAATTTTGTCAATGTCCAAAATCTGGAGATCACTGCGGAGGGCTATGGGACAATGCTCGCAATAGGCTCTATGCGGGTGGGAGTCATGATCCGCTCTGCCAATAACCATGGGGTAAAAGGAATTACCTTGGATGGTTTGAAGATTTCCAGGGTTTTCTTTGAAGAAAAGGAAGTAAAACGAAGCGCCGAAGAAGTCAAGACTGCAAATGGAACCCAGCGCTATGGCTGGGGGATTCGTGTCATAAATCAATCAGACAATGAATTCATTGAAGAGATCGAGATTTTGAATTCGGAAATCTCTGATGTAAGTCATACGGGCATCAAGCTTACCGGATCTCCAAATCAAAATATCAGAAGAGTCAGGATCCTTGGAAATACTCTCAATAAAACAGGTGGACCTGGCATTCAAATGTCAGGGGTCAAATTTGTACATGTTGCAGATAATACTGTGACCTATTCTGGTTCAGCAGATGACAGTCGAAAATGGGGTAGGGGAAGTGGTCTCTGGACCTGGGGATCCTCCATGGTTTTGATCGAAAAAAACAAATTTTTGTATGCCAATGGACCCGGAGATTCAGCCGGTGCCCATATCGATTTTAATTGTGACAATATTGTGCTCCAGTATAACATCAGTGCCTACAATGCTGGGGGATTTATAGAAGTTTTGGGCAATAATTACAATTGTGCCTATCGATATAATATCTCTGTCAATGATGGACATAGAGTAAAAGGAAAGGATGGGGCTTTTCAAGAAGGCAAAATATTTTGGCTCAGCGGATATCAGGGTGAGAAAAGACCAAGAAAAGGTCCCGTGAACTCTTATTTCTACAACAACACCATTTTTGTTTCGGAGGATTTGGTAGCTAAAATTGCCATTGATAATCGTTCGAGTGGGATTTTATTGGCAAATAACATTTTTTATATTCAAGGAAAGACCGAGCAGGTATCTGGTGATCAATACCTTCCTGATGATAGTTCGGAAAGAAAAATAGAACATGTTTTTTTTAAGAATAACCTTTTTCTGAAACAAAATACCTGGCCTGAGCAAGCCATAATTCAGTCGGAAGAAAGCCGATTTGGAGATCCTCAATTTTCCAATCCAGGTGGATTAAATCCTGAGGATTACATACCCTTTAACCTCAAATTGGTTCAAGAGGGAATTCCCATAAGAAAGCTTTCAGATGATGCTTTTGGATTGCCAGGGGGGCTTGAAATGGAAACTGATTTTCTGGGCAATCCAATTCAGGGAAACCCTGGCATTGGAGCGATTCAGGTTGATCCAAGTCGTTTAGAGCAACAACTGAAAGGACCCCAGAGAAAATTATCAAACTCAAAAATGACTCAAAGACCGATTAAACAATAAACCTAATCCCCAACAAAGATGAAGAAAACGAATCCTTTTGCTTGGCTGCTTTGCTCGATTGCTGCTTTTTTTATCCTAAGCTGTTCCCAAGCTCCAGTACAGGAGGAAAAGCCTGATCAAAAGCCCAATATTGTTTTTATTTACCTGGATGATCTGGGCTATGGAGATGTAAGTGCTTACCAAGCCGGAACGCTTCAAACCCCAAATATGGATCGCTTGGCAAATGGGGGAGTTCGGTTTACCAATGGATATGCCTCTTCTGCAACCTGTACACCCAGTAGATATGCCATCCTAACAGGTACCTATCCTTGGAGAAATCAAAACGCAAAAATTCTACCCGGAACAGCTCCCTTGCTGATTGATACAACCCAGCTGACCCTTCCAAAATTATTGAAGGAGGTAGGATATCATACGGCCGTTGTTGGGAAATGGCATTTAGGATTGGGCTTGGGAAATGTTGACTGGAACCAGGAAATCAGCCCAGGCCCCAACCAGGTAGGATTCGATTATTCTCATATCATGGCGGCTACACAGGACCGAGTCCCCACTGTTTATATTGAAAATGGAAATGTGGTCAATTTGGACCCCAATGATCCTATTCAGGTAGATTACGATCAAAATTTTGAAGGGGAGCCTACAGCCCTGACCAACCCGGAATTGTTGACTATGAAATGGCACCATGGACATAATAACAGCATTGTCAATGGAATTCCAAGAATCGGATTTATGAAAGGAGGTCATAGTGCCAAATGGAGTGATGTCGATATGGCTGACCATTTTCTGGCAAAGGCCCAGGCTTATGTCAGAGAAAAAGGGAATTCGGACAAACCGTTTTTCCTGTTTTATGCACTCCAGCAGCCACACGTTCCTCGTACTCCCCATCCGAGATTTGCAGGGAAATCCGGTATGGGTCCTAGAGGAGATGTGATTTTGGAAGCGGATTGGGTTATTGGAGAATTTTTGAAGACGCTCGAAGATGAAGGATTGTTGGAGAATACCTTGATTTTTTTATCCAGCGATAATGGCCCTGTTTTGAATGATGGATATTTTGATGATGCTGTTGAGAAACTAGGTGACCATACTCCGGCCGGACCTTTCAGGGGTGGCAAGTATTCGCTCTTTGAAGCCGGAACTAGGGTTCCTTTTGTTGCGTATTGGAAAGGGAAAATCCAGCCCGGTGTGTCCACTGCCTTGGTAACACAGATTGATTTGCTCTCTTCTTTGGCAGCTTTAGTGGGTAGTGATAAGAAAACATTGGACAGTCAGAATCTAATGAATGCTTTTCTAGGTAATAGTCAGCAGGGAAGGGATGCCTTTGTCTTGGAGGCCTATACCAAAACGGCCCTTCGCTCTGGGGATTGGGTGATGATTCCTCCTTATCCTGGGCCAGCAATAGAAAAAAATGTGAATATCGAGATGGGTAATTCCCCGGAGTATCAGTTGTACAATTTGAGAGAGGACCCTGGACAACAAAATAATCTAGCTGAATCAAATCCTGATAAACTCCAAGAAATGATCAGTTTGTTTGAAAACATCAGAGGCGATAATAGCAAAATTGAACAAGTAGAACTGAAATAATTAACAGGCAAAGAGCTTAGAAACCGGTTTTCTAGGCTCTTTGTCTTTTATGATAATCTTTTAAGGTCTGGTTAATTTAAAAGGTTTTATGTGAATGCTTTCTTCTAAAATAGAACAGGTTTGGCCAGAGGCACATTCAAGTTGAATATCAGCTGAATTACTCATCATTAAGCAAGATTTCCTTGCTGAAAAAAACACGTTGACGTTTCGAAAATGGGTTGAATCAAATCTCTTTTTAAAGATTCAAGACCAAAAACCCTGTAATTTTTGAATTAGAGATGAACCTGTCTTCATGTGGTAGATTTGGAACCTTTTCAGGTCTTTTTTCCTTACCTTTGGGCTCCCAAATCGAGGAATATCTGTGAAAGCGAGAACATTAAAGAAAGACAAGGTCAATATCATCACCATGGGTTGCTCCAAAAACCTGGTGGATTCCGAAGTGCTTTTGACCCAACTCAAAGGAAACGGAATTAATGCCAGTCATGAGTCCAACTCTGACGACAACAATATCATCATTATCAATACCTGTGGGTTTATTGACAATGCGAAGCAGGAGTCCATCGACACGATTTTGCAATACGTTGATGCCAAGGAACAGGGATTGGTGGATAAAGTTTACGTCACCGGCTGTCTTTCTCAGCGCTACAAAGACGATTTGGAAAAAGAAATCCCTCAAGTGGATGCTTTCTTTGGGACCAGGGATTTGCCCGCGATTTTGAAAAAATTCAAGGCGGATTACAAGCATGAATTGGTGGGTGAACGTCTTTTGACCCACTCGGCACACTATGCGTATATGAAGATTTCCGAAGGATGTGATCGGCCTTGTTCTTTCTGTGCGATTCCTTTGATGCGTGGAGGACATATCTCAAGACCTATTGAGGAGTTGGTCAAAGAGGCCCAGCACAAAGCATCCCAGGGTACCAAGGAATTACTTTTGATTGCTCAGGATTCCACCTATTACGGATTGGATTTATACAAAAAGAGAAACCTTGCCGAGCTTCTTCGCCAACTTTCCGATGTGGAGGGGATTGACTGGATCCGCTTGCATTATGCCTATCCTACAGGATTCCCGATGGATGTGATTGAAGTGATGAAGGAGCGCCCGAATATCTGCAAGTACCTAGATATTCCTTTGCAGCACGGTTCAACTGATGTGCTGAAAGCCATGAGAAGAGGGACTACCCGGGAAAAGCAGGAAGAACTGATTCACAGTATCCGGGAGATGATTCCTGAGATTGCGATCCGTACAACCCTGATTGCCGGGCATCCTGGTGAAGGAGAAAAAGAGTTTCAGGAAATGGTGGACTTTGTCGAGCGAATGAAGTTTGAGCGCTTGGGAGTCTTTACCTATTCCCATGAGGAAAATACACATGCTTACGGCATGGAAGACAAGCTCTCTCAGGAAGAAAAACAAGAAAGAGCGAATCACCTGATGGATATTCAGGAGCAGATCAGCTATGACCTCAATCAGGAAAAAGTTGGAAAGACTTTCAAAGTCCTGATTGATAAAAAAGAAGGGGGGTACTTCGTGGGCCGAACTGAATTTGACTCCGTAGAAGTGGACAATGAGGTGCTGATCGATGCCTCCAAATTCTATTGCAGAGTAGGGGACTTTGTTCAAGCCAAGGTCTTCGAGGCGACGGAGTTTGATTTGTATGCCGATGTAATTGGCTAAAAATCAGATTGAAATAAAGTTGGAGTTATTCGAAGGGACTGTTATTTTTATTTGAATAGCTATTTAACAGGACTAATATGTGGTCACTTATTGCATCTATTTTTCTTTTTCTTTCATCCCCTGATTCAGAGCAACTGAGTTATTTGTATTTCGGGAATACCAATCTATTGGGAGTGGGTAAAATTTTAAATGGAAAAAAAGAAGGATTGTGGAGGGTTTACTATTCAAATAATCCACTAGACAATCCCGAACCGAGTTTGCTGAAAGCAAATCAGAAAGTATTCGAAGAGAAATTCACTCCAGAACGAGTAGTATTTCAAATCCATTTCAAAGGAGATCTTCCGGATGGCTTGTTTCAAGAAAATTATCCGTCAGGGGAAATTAAGTCTATCACATCCTTCGAGGAAGGAAAGCAAAGTGGTGATTTTCGGGAGTTTCATAAAAATGGTGAAATAAAAACCCAAGGAACCTATCTCGATGGAAAAAGAGAAGGGAGTTGGGAAGAGTTTTATGAAACTGGAATCACCAAGTTTGAAGTCATATATAAAGAAGGCTTGATGCAAGGCAATTCAAAAGGTTATTTCCCTGACGGCAAGTCCCAATGGGAGATACCTTATCAAAATGGCAAAATTAATGGAGAGTACCGGGTATTTTTTGGAAATGGTAATTTGCAAGAAAGAGGAACCTATGAAGGAAAGCTGATTTTACGTGGGAACTTTTTGAACGGAAGTCCAAATGGCGAATGGGTTTCTTATGACAAAAATGGAAAATTAGTTTTCAAAGGGACTTTTAATCAAGGAATAGCTTCCGGTGAATGGACCGAGCAGGTTGATGTTGTCAATGGCTTTTATAGAAAAGGAAGCTATGTGGATGGACAAAAAGAAGGAGAATGGATACTGGTTGATGAATCCGGACAAACTTCACAAGTTGAATATTTCAAAAAAGGAGAATTGGTTTCGGTGGGGCCATTTATGGTTGGAGTAAAGGAATTAAAAGGGGGCAAGTTGAAGAAAGGAACCGGCCAGCGAATATTCTATGATTCAGAGGGGCACATTATAGCGAAGGGTAAATATTCCAAAGGAATTCCAAAGGGCGACTGGTACTTTTATTTTCCAAAATCAGATCGAGTTACTGCTGCGGGGAGAATGGTCGGTCCTGATCGGATCGGATTATGGAACTTCTATAGCTTTGAAGGTAAAATCATAGACCAACAAAATTATGCTCCCGATTATTCAAATTCCATTGACTCCGACTTTAATTCTCAACCTTTAAGAATTCATAGTTCGAAGGGATATCGGTCATCTCCGAGAGGTGCGGTTGATGCCATTCAGTCAGCACAGGAAAGTATGTTTAGATCACAAGTCGATTTGAATTCATTCTTCCTTTTAAGAAATTAAGTTTATATGACATCCAACATGAAGTTTTTGAAAAATATTCTCATAGTACTTTTGGGGGGCTTTCCGATTTCCGGTTTTGCTCAATTTTCCTATGATATGCAAGGCCATAGAGGAGCAAGAGGCTTGATGCCGGAAAACACCATCCCGGCTATGATCAAAGCCCTGGAGTTAGGTTCTACCCGTTTGGAAGTGGATTTGGCAATCTCCAAAGACGGAGAGGTGATCGTTTCCCATGAGCCATACATGAATCCGCTGATATGTTGGGATCCGGAAGGAGCCGAGATTCTCTCTGATGATAAATCACACAATATTTATCAAATGACCTATCAGGAAATCCAGACTTATGATTGTGGAAGCAAAATACATCCGGGATTTCCTCAGCAGGTTAAATTCCATGTGACCAAGCCTAGGTTGAAGGATGTTTTTGCAGTAGTGGATCAGTATGCGGATAACTTTGGGTACTTGAAACCTAATTACAATATTGAAATCAAAAGCTCTCCTGAAGGAGACGGGGTTTACCATCCGGAAGTCGGGGAGTTTTCGGAAATAGTTCTGAAACTAATCCAGGAAACCATAGGTTTGGAGCGGGTGAATATCCAGTCCTTTGACTTTAGGGTGCTGCAATATCTCCACAAAAAGCATCCAGATGTGGAACTTGCCATGTTGGTTTCCAATGCGGCAGAATATGAAAAGCAACTGGAAGAGTTGGGATTTCAGCCCGAAATTTATTCTCCCCATTTCAGTGCGCTGTCCAAGGAGGCGGTTCAAGTCCTTCATGAAAGAGGAATGAAGATTGTCCCATGGACAGTCAATACTGCCGAACAGATGAATGCCTTACTGGATATGGGAGTGGATGGGATTATTACGGATTATCCTAACCTGGCTCCTAAGCGTTAATTTTTGCCGTTTGACTTCCTTGGGTTAATTTAGCCGACTAAAATCCCCCCCCCCGAATGAAGCTGATTGAAGTGACCACGCCTGCCCATCAGAAGGAATTTATTGAGATGGCGGTCAGGCTGTATAAAAAGGAAAAAAACTGGATCCGTCCCCTGGACAATGACATCGAAGGACTTTTTCATCCGGAGACCAATAAGCTTTTCAGAAACGGAGCCAAAGCCAAACGCTGGCTGCTTCAGGATGATGCCGGAAAGACCATTGGTAGGATTGCAGCCTTTATCAATCCCAAGATGAAAGAAAAGCAACCTACAGGCGGGGTTGGTTTTTTTGAATGTATTGATAGCGAGGAAGCAGCGTTTATGCTCTTTGACGTGGCTAAGGATTGGTTGCAAAGCGAGGGGATGGAAGCCATGGATGGCCCGATCAATTTCGGCGAACGGGACAAGTGGTGGGGCTTGTTGGTAGATGGGTTTACCGAGCCCAACTACAATATGCCTTATAATTTCAGTTACTATCAGAAGTTCTTCGAGGATTACGGATTTCAGCTGTATTTCAAGCAGTTTACCTACATGCGTCCGGTGCAGGAATTGGGCTTTGATGAGAAAATGATCAAGAGGGCCAATGCCGTAATCGATAATCCGGATTATTCATTTCGCTATATCAAGGGGAAGGAACTTCAGGAGAAAGCGCCGGAATATTTCATGACCGTTTACAATAAAGCTTGGGCCCGTCACATGGGGAAGTCCCTTTCCCTGAAAGAAGCTCAGCTGATGTTTGGGAAAATGAAACCCATCATCGATGCCCGTTTGATTTATTTCGGGTTTTACAAAGGGGAGCCCGTTTCCTTTTTCATTCAAATCCCGGAGATCAACCAGATTTTCAAACATGTAAACGGGAAGATGGATTTGATTGGGAAGTTGAAGTTTCTCTGGTACAAGACCTTTTCTCCACCCAATAAAATGCTGGGTTTAGTTTTTGGTGTGGTTCCTGAGCACCAGGGCAAGGGAGTGGAAAGTGCGATGATCATCAGTTACGACAAAATGAGCGGAAAATCCTCTTTCCCTTACAAGACCATTGAGATGAACTGGATCGGGGATTTCAATCCGAAGATGATGCGGGTTTGTGAACAGCTTCTGGCGACCATCTACAAGACCCATCATACCTATCGTTATTTGTTCGATCGGGAAAAGCCCTTCGAGAGACATCCCATCTTTGATTAAACAAGAACTTTGACGAGGCTAAAGCTGGTAGTCTTGTCCTATTTATGATTTCCATTAGCTTTCCAAGGTAATCTTTCAATAATACAATTCCATAAATGAAAAAATACGACGTAGCGGGCATAGGAAATGCCTTGGTAGATATTGAGTTTGAGGTAAATGATCAGTTTTTTGCTGACAATGGCGTGGAAAAAGGCCTGATGACTTTGGTGGACGAAGACCGGCAAAATCACCTGATGAAAACCATCAACCATGATGTTGCGAAAAAGCAAGCTGGTGGTTCTGCTGCCAATACTGTGGTAGCTGTGAGTCAATTTGGAGGGAAGTCCTTTTATTGTTTTCGGGTGGCCAATGATGACTTGGGACATTTCTATTTGCAAAATTTAATTGATTCAGGTGTTGATGTTGCCTTGGTTCCGGAACTTTTGGAAAACGGGGTAACAGGTAAATGTCTGGTGATGGTGACTGAGGACTCTGAAAGGACGATGAATACTTTTCTTGGAATCACTCAGAATTTCTCCGTAAAGGATATTCATGATTCTGCGATCAAAGACTCTCAGTTTTTATTTATTGAAGGATATTTGGTGACCTCTCCCAATGGAAAAGAAGCCATGCTTCATGCAAAAAAAGTAGCGGAGGAATCCGGAACCAAGGTGGCATTGACTTTTTCTGATCCAGCCATGGTCAAATATTTTAAAGGGAATTTTGATGATGTCATCGGTCCGAGTGTGGATTTGCTTTTTGCCAATGAGGAAGAAGCTATGCTGTATACCGGAAAAAGTAATTTGATGGAGGTCCGTGAGGAAATGAAAAAAGCAGCAAAGCATTTTGTGATCACTCAAGGCAAAAACGGAGCGATGATCTTTGACGGAGATACTTTTATAGACATCGAACCCTATAAAACCACCGCCATCGACAGCAATGGGGCAGGAGATATGTTTGCGGGAGCATTTCTGTATGGGGTTACCAACGGGCACAGTTATGCTTCTAGTGGAAAACTGGCTTCTATGGCCAGTTCACAAATCGTAAGTCAGTTTGGGCCCCGCCTACAATGGCATCAGGCCAAGGATATTTTGGCGAGATTGAATCCCTGATAAGAATTCCCGGAACAAACCTTCCGGGATTTTTTATGCCTTGGTAAAGATGAGTTCCTCCTTTGGCAAGCGGAAGCGCTCTCCATAGATTCCCTCCGGAAGTCCCTTGCCACAGCCTATGATCATGCAGATTTCAGATGCCTTGGGCAAGTTTAACAGTTTTTTGATCCGTTTGGAATCATAGCCTTCCATGGGGCAGGTGTCATAGCCTGAGGCTTTCATTCCCAGCATGAAAGTCATGGAGGCCAAGGCGGCACTTTTGTGGACGGATATTCGCACTTCGGATTCACCGACTTCCCTGACCATAGGTCTTCGCAAACCAACCCACCAGGCCACGATTTTTTTCAGAGTGGACCATCCGGGATATTTTCCAAATAGTTTGGGAATCAATTTGTCGTAATAGCTCAATGCCCTTTTGATTTTCTCCGGGGACTGATTTTGCCGGGAGTGTTTGATATACTCATAGTTTGCCTTTGCCCGGGATTTCCAGAGATCCCTCCGGGTAATTACTACCACTAATTCGCGGGCTGTAGTTGCTGCTTTTTGGTGCATGCAAAGTTGGGCCAAGGGATTTTTCAATGCTGAACTCTCAGGAACCCTGATAAACTCGTACAGTTGGAGGTTGGAACTATTGGGGGACAAAATGGCCGCTTCCAGACATTTTTTGACTATGTCGTGATCAAAGGGAGCTTCCTGATCAAATATGCGAATAGACCTGCGCTGTTCCACCGCTTCAAAGAAACCAATTTCCTGTACCATTTGCCTCAATTTTGAATCTCAGAATGGATCAAACTATGATTGACCCAAAATATCCATATCTTGGGCAAGATATAATTTTCATAGAAAGATTTGGCCTATGTTTTTCGAATTGATTCGGTTGCAGTTTCTGAAAACCGCTCGATCCACCTCCTTTGCCAAAAGTTTACTCACGGGCATTTTCGTTGGCTTTGTCATTTTGCTCTTGTTGAGTTATGTGTTTTTGGCAGGATTGTTTTTAGGGAGAATCATTGAGCAACTGGCTGAAGGGCAGGATCCCTTGACTGTATTGAACAGTTACTTGGTCTTTTTCTTCCTGACGGAATTCATGTACCGGTATTTTATCCAAAAGCTTCCGGTGGTGGAGTTAGAAAGCCTTCTTCATCTTCCCATAGGAAAGAACAAGATCATTCACATGCTTCTCGTCCGCTCCTTTATTTCTCCTATCAATCTCATCGCCTTGCTTCTTTTTCTCCCTTTTGGAGTGCAGGTGATTTTTCCGGAGTTTGGACTGATGTCCTTGTTGGGGTGGATTGGATCCATATTGCTGACCAGCTGGACACTTCATTGGTTTATGCTTTGGTTTAAGCAGCGCTTTGAAGACAGTATTTGGGGCTTGGCCGGCGTTTTCGCCGTTTTATTGGCAAGTGCAGGCTCAAGTTACTTTGGCTGGTACAACTTGGGAGAGCTTATGAAGCCGGTATTTGATTTTGCAATTCTCCACCCTGTATCTGTCATGGGAATGCTTTTGCTGGCAGCTTTGAGTTATTGGTTGTGTTTTGGCTATTATCTGGATCATGCGTATTTGGAGGACCTCTCAGAGGAAGAGGATGTCAGGTTTGTGGGGAAATCTATCGGTCTGCTTTCGAGGTTTGGCTTGGCTGGGGAGTTGGCCAATTTGGAATGGAAACTCATCATCAGGCATAAAAGAAGCCGGACCTTCCTGACGCTTTCGGCCTTCTTCCTGCTTTACGGTTTGATTTTTTATACCAATCCTGCCTATGGTGTGGCAGGGGAAATTTCTCCGATTTACATATTTGTGGGGATTTTCATCACCGGGATTTTTATGATCCAGTATGGGCAATTGTTTCTCGGTTGGAATTCAGGCAATTTTGATTTTTTCCTTAATAAAAAATCCGGAGTAGAGGCCTTAATTCAGGGGAAATACCTGTTGTTTTTTGGGATATCGGGGCTCTGTTTTTTGGCCTCCGTTCCCTATGTGTATTTTGGCTGGCATATTTTGCTAATTCACGTTGCAACCTATTTGTTCAATGTTGGCATTTTGGTTCATGTTATCATTTACCTGGCACTTTGGAAGCCGAAACCATTTGACCTGAATAAGGGAGCCATGTTCAACTATGAAGGGGTTGGCGCTGCCCAATGGTTGATGGTACTTCCTTTGATGGGCCTGCCTTATCTGGTTTACCTGCCATTTTCCCTGTTGATCAATGACTATGCAGGCCTGTTGGCTTTGGGGATATGTGGTGTGGTCGGGATCCTGGCTTTTAAGCCACTTAGCAGGATTAATGTCAACCGGGTATACAACAATAAATACGAAATCTCATCTTCTTTTCGACAAGAATTATGATCACTGTAAAGAATCTGAAAAAGCAATACAAAGAAAATGTGGTGTTGGATGTGGAGGAACTTTTCATTCCCGGCTCCCAGTGTTTTGGGTTGGTAGGAAATAATGGGGCAGGGAAAACCACTTTGTTCAGAATCATTTTAGATCTGGTAAGGGCTACATCCGGTTATGTGGAGATCAACGGGGTGGAGGTGAGTAAATCCGAAGAATGGAAAGCCAGTACAGGCGCTTATCTAGATGAGCATATGTTGTTGGGGTACCTGACTCCGGATGAGTATTTTCAGACACTGCGGAAGATTTATGGAATGTCGGAGTCCGATTTGAAATTGCATCTGGACAAGTTTGTGGAGCTATTCAATGAGGAAGTGTTAGGAAAGAAAAAATACATCCGCGATTTGTCCAAAGGGAATCTAAAAAAAGTTGGGATTGCAGCCGCGATGATGGGTAAACCAGAGGTGGTATTGTTGGATGAGCCATTCGAAAACCTGGATCCAAGTTCACAGATCAGGCTGAAAAAACTCATTCTTCAGGAAAAGGAGAATTCCAGGATCACTTTCCTGATCTCCTCCCATGACCTAAACCATGTCACGGAACTCTGTGACCGGATTGTATTGCTTGAAAAAGGGAAGATCATCCGTGACCTGAATGACAAATCCGCCATGATGAGCGAATTGGAGGCATACTTCACGGGTTAATTCGGCTGGGGGATTTACTGAAGGAAAAATTGCTGTTCACCGCAAACCCGCATTAATTTGGATTCAATGCAGCCTCGGTAAAGGTATTCACCTGTCTGAGATCCTTTGAATTTTTTCAGGCTGACAATTCTTCCAGACTTTCCCGCTACACTTTCGCTAAACACATCCTGTCCGTTTACTTCCCATACCATCCGCCATTCATTAGTGGAAGGAAGCCCTTTAACTACGAGCAAAAGGCCTACACTGTCCTGCACTCGGAAATTGGGGCCATCTACGACTGTTACTTCCTCTATGGTGAAATCGGAGGGCTCCGGCGGAATGATATTGCAGCCAAATAGGATCAAAAAAAGAGGGGTGAGTTTTTTCATTGTTTGTTAGATAGTTGAAATTGAATTAAAAGTCAATAAAGGTAATTCGATAACTCATTCAAATGAAACGAAGGAATGATCTATCCATGTTGATGTCCATTTTTGCTTAGATAACAAAGTGTTAATGTTTTATTAGTTTAAAGTTTTTCTTTTTTTAATAGAATAAGAAAAATTCTCCCATTTCTGATCAGGAGTTAGCAGCATTTAAAAAGTCGCAATGGCTAAAGCGACAAATTCATCTGTCTAAAATTTTGTCTCATGTTTGACTTAGAAATTCTCGAAGAGTTCCGATTTACTGGTCCGGTGATTTGTATTGATTATGGAAATCAGGCCATAGGAGATTAACCCCGTGTTAATTTCCGAAAGAGTGAAGAAATTTCTCTATAAAACTTCAATGACTAAATCAAAGATGTAGTTCAAGATGCAGGGATCAATGAAATAATTGAATGGAAGAAGTATTTTAAGGAACCGAAAAGAAAGCTACTTGGGAAGTATCCAAAGTTTTAGCTGATTGCCTCCCATACATGCTGTAGGTCATTTGCTCCGAACTATTACAAAAAGGGGCCACCTAAAACCAATCAGGCTTGGTAGTGGCAATGTAGACGCACAAAGCAGGATTCACGAGGAGTATCTTAAAAAGATCAAGAAATGGGGCCTTAGTTTAAATAAAAATCAGGGCGACTGGATTTTTTTCAATCGCCCTGAAAAATCTTTATTCAGTATATGAAATCCTCCTTGATGCTTTCCTCATGAGTATGTTGATTAAATCTTCCGTAGAGGATCCCATAGATCCAGAAATTCCTTTATTGTAATTTGCGATTTGCGTGCCATCTTCGCTGTCATAAATTGACATGTTCAAGACGGCTTTATTAGTGCTTCCATAAAATCCAGCTAAGAGCCCCAATGCAAGGGAAGCCCCCTCGGACATAGGTTTGTTGGTTTCAAAGGTGCCCATAATGATCGCATCAACCTCTAACATGTCTGCTAATTCATCAGGTGTGTAATCCTGTAAATTTGTGAAATCCACTCCCATTTTTCTAAGTTTGGCATTCGTGGTCATAGGGTCTAAAAAGCTTACTTTCAGTTTTCCTGTTTTTTCTCTTTTCAGGAACCAGGAATGCATTGCACTTTGGATGCTGTAACCTTCATCTTCTTCCAATTTCATTATTTGCTCATTGGTCATCGACTTCATGTCTTTTGGTCGTAGAGTGATTGAAGTCTTGAAGGGTAAAATGGCGACTTTATTCTGACGGGCAATGTACTGGTCTATGTTTGGGTGTTCGTAAAGATGTGTTTGAGCCCATCCATTTGCGCAAATAAAAAGAAGGAAAATGGGGAAAAGGAACTTTTTCATAGGTTATAATTTTAAATTGAATTGTTTAAAAATTAAGTTGGATAAATATCTAAAGTGAGAAGTTACTAAAAAATACACCGAACAAGGTGTTCTCTCTTGGATATTTCTTTCTTAATCTTTACAATTTAAAAATATAATTTATCGGATTCTTTTACCACTTTCAATACTCTTGCCAAAGTTAAAACTTGGACTGGGGAGGCTAATGGATGCTCCCAGATTGAATGATACCCAAAAGATTAATCAAATTCTAGTGTATGATGAGGTTAGAGCTTTTTCTTCTGAGAAGTAGGTATATTTGATAGATCGAGGATTCTCCACAATAGTAATCGAAGACCCGGATACCGGGGAAAATTTTATGGAGTGATAGAGTTAACCTATTAAGGTTTATTAAAAAATTGAAGATTCCAAGTCCATTCTAAGGAGGAGGGCAGTCTGCTATGAGCGGAGAATTGAAATATGTTTGCCAAAAAATACAAAACCCCTTCAAAATTGCTTCTGAAGGGGTTTCTTGTACCCAGGGCCGGAGTCGAACCGGCACGAGTGTAACCTCATTGGTGTTTGAGACCAACGCGTCTACCAATTCCGCCACCTGGGCATTTCAAGTAGGTTTTCTAAACCTTTCCCGTTCCTTTCCGAACGGGATGCAAATATGAAAACAATTTTTTTTTCCTACAACTTCAGACTTTCACTTCCTGCATTTTTTTTGAGCTAAATGCCATGGGTTTGTCTGAAAAAAGCCTCTTGGTGTCTTTCCAGACGGATTTAAAAAGCTCAGAATCACGGTATTGATTCAATGCGCTCTCGTCTTCCCAAAATGAATAGGTGATGAAAATATTTTTTTGATTTTCGTCCTGCCAAAGCTCCAAATGCTTACAACCCGGGAAATTTCGGATCAAATGCTTACTCTCCTCGAAGATTTTCAGGAAAGCACCGGTCTCATTTTCCCGGAAAGTCATTCTGACGATTCGGATCAGCATGGCTTAGGAGTTGAAATTGATATGAACAACACTGTCCACTCTCAGACCAAGTAAATTGGCTCCATGTCCGTGGTTGATTCCGATTTCTAAAAGGTCCAGACTGTTGAAATAAGCAAAGCAATCTCCCGGTTCTACCTGATCACACCCAGTATTCAGCTTTTGGAGGGTTTCCCTGCCAAATTCTATGGTGAAGTTGCCGGGGTTTAGTTTTTCGAAAACTTCCTTCTTGATGTTGGTGATCAGATTGCCATAGCGGTCTATCCGGGCCACATGCCCTATGATTTGTTCCCGGGTTGCCTTGGCGTTTCTAGGCATCAGTTTTCTGAATTTCGTCAGAGGACCTCCAAAATCATGAATGGCAGCCCCGGAAGCTACTTTGGCAGCTATGGGAGCAAGAATGTCCTTGGTGGGGAAGGAAGTGTCTTTGATATGGATATCCGCAAACTGAACCATGATCCCCGGATCCTGATCGGCCAAAAGGCTCAAGATCCCATTGTTTGGTCCTATGAAAATATGCTCTTCCAATTTGACCCCAATGTATCCTTGGGTCATACTGCCTGTTGTATTGATCGCAACTAGATGAACAGTTCCCTTTGGGAAATCCCTGAAAGTCGCCCTTAAAATAAAGGCCGCATGCGCTAGGTCAAAGGTTTCAATATTGTGAGAAATATCAATGATATTCAGTTGCGGATTGATGGCAAGCATTTTGGCTTTTACTGCCGGTACGTAATAGTCTTTATCCCCAAAGTCTGAGAGGAATGTCACCAATGCCATAGAAGCAAGTCAATTAAATTTATGTACTTTTGTTAATGGGGTGTAGGCAAAAATAAAAATTTTATTGGTACCCACTCTAACATTCTCACATCAAAGAAAACAGATTGGTAGAAAAAGTAATTACACTGGAAAATGTGCCCTTGGCTGAGTTTTTAGGTCAGGCAAATGAAAATATCCGACAGGTTGCACAGGCTTTTCCCCAGAGTAAAATCATCTCCCGCGGAAATGAAATCCGAATCCAGGGGGGAGCTCCGGAAATCCTTCGGATCAATAATCTGATTAATCTCCTTTTGGAGCATGTAGATCGCTTTGGGCACCTGACTCCCGAAAATGTCAAGGATTATCTGGATGTCGAAGGGGTTCCTTTTCAGGAAGCCAACCGGGACCAGGTGATTGTGTTTGGCAACAAGGGCTTGGTGATCAAACCGAAATCCCCCAATCAACGAAAACTAGTAGAAGCAGCAGTCAAAAATGACCTTGTTTTTGCCTTGGGGCCTGCTGGTACGGGAAAGACCTATATCGCAGTGGCTCTGGCAGTTCGTGCCCTGAAAAACAGAGAGGTCAAACGCATCATCATCACGCGTCCAGCAGTAGAAGCTGGAGAGAATTTAGGTTTTTTGCCGGGGGACTTGCAGGAAAAGCTGGATCCTTATTTAAGGCCGATTTATGATGCCCTTCAGGATATGGTGCCACCTGAAAAGTTGAAATACTATCAGGAGACCCGGGTAATTGAAATTGCCCCATTGGCCTACATGCGCGGAAGGACTCTACATGACGCCTTTGTCTTGTTGGATGAGGCCCAAAACACCACCTCTGAGCAGATCAAAATGTTTTTGACACGAATGGGACCCAACTCCAAGGTAATCATCACAGGGGATCAGACCCAGGTGGATTTGCCAGTAAGACAGAAATCAGGCTTGTCTGAGGCCTTACGGATATTGAAAGACGTGAAAGGCATTGGAATAGTGAATCTAAGTGGCAAGGATGTCATTCGTCATAAATTGGTTAAGGCCATTATCGAGGCCTACGAAAAAAATCAAATAGAAAAAGATCAGTACAAAAATGAGTCTGCAGGTAGAAAAAATAACCAGTAAAGAAGAACTGGATTTTGCCTTTGCCATTCGCGAGAAAGTATTTGTATTCGAACAAGAAGTGGACCCCGCAGCAGAATACGACAAGTTTGAGGATTCATCTAGCCATTTTTTGGCGAAATTGGATGGGAAACCGGTCGGTACCGCCCGATGGAGATATACTTCCAATGGGGTTAAACTGGAGCGGTTTGCAGTACTTCAGGAAGCCAGAGGGAAAGGAGTGGGGCAGGGACTTGTTAGAGCAGTTTTGAATGATATTGCCTCTCAGGAGGAAACCAAGGAAAAGATCAAATATCTCCACGCTCAGTTATTGGCAGTTCCTTTGTATGCCAAATTTGGCTTCGAAAAGGTTGGAGATATTTTTGAGGAGTGTAATATTCTGCATTACAAGATGCAGTTGAAATAAATTTGATTAAACCAACTTAAACTATTTTCTTATGAAAAGACTGATTTTTACAACAGCTTTGATTTTGGCCTTGTCCCCATTCATAAAGGCACAGGAGCTTATATCCAGCAGCAGTGGTGTGAGAGGAGAATTTTCCAATGAGGTAAAGATGAATTTCCTCAACATGATTGTTCTGGGCTCCATAGAGGTGGGATATGAAAAATACCTGAGTGAGGATCATTCCCTGGATTTTCAGGCCCACATCAATGACCGATTTGGATATAATCTTGAGGGAAAAGGAAAAAACTACAAAACCAATTCCCTTCAGGCATCTATGAATTTCTACTTTGGGGATAATCCAAATGGGAGATTTTACATTTATCCTTTGGCCAAAGTTCGCTTTGGGGATTTTGAAGAAACCAAAAATGGAGGGATTCAGACTACCAATATGAATACCTTTCTCTTGGGCGTTGGATTGGGGTACAAATGGGAATTCTCTTCGCACTTTGCCTTTGGGCCTTACGCAAGCGTCTCCCGAGGATTCAACGATGAAGTAGCAGAAAGATTTTCCAGAATTGAACCCAATGGTGGATTTTCATTAGGATATAGATTCTGAAACGTCATAAAACACAAAGAGCCTGAAGAGGCTCTTTTTTTTTGCTTAAAAATCAGTAGCTTAAGGTTTTACTTTTTGCCATGAGCTTTTCTGATTTTCCATTTTTAAGGTATCTCCCTTTTTTGCTTTCCGGTGTTTTTCTAGGAAAAACACACTGGGCTTTCCCCTTATGGATTACAATGGTTCTCCTAAGTATCAACTGGATTGCCTATCTGCTTTTGGTGCTGTACAGGAAAGAAGGCTTCAAACAGTTTTGGCTTCCTTATTCCCAACTGGTTTTACTTGGGATACTTGCGTGGCAGTCTGGGTTTTTGTTGACCCAGCCCTATTCAAATGAAATTGCTTATCCCTATATCGCCGAAGTTCTTCAATATGATCAAGAAAAGCCCAACTCCCGAGAAAACCTACTTGAAGTAAAATTTATTAAGAAGGATGGGACTTGGGAAAGTGCCAAGGGGAAAGTATTGCTCTATCACCGAACTGAAGCCAAGCTTAAACCCGGACAAATCATAAGCATTGCAAAAGCTCCTGAATCCGTGCCTCCCCCGGTGAATCCCCATGAGTTTGATTATCGAGGTTTTTTAGCCAGAAAGGGGATAGCAAATAGGCAGTTCGTGAAAGACGAGCTGTTTTTGTTGGATTCAAATGCCACTAAAACCTCAAGCTTTTGGGTGGAGAACCTCCGTGAAAAGCTCAAAGGGCTTATCCAGTCCAAGGTGTCTGACAGGCAAAGCCAGAATATTGCTTTGGCTTTGTTACTGGGACAAAAACAACATCTGGACAGGGATACCAGAAAGGCTTATTCTGAGACGGGGGTGATGCATGTATTGGCTGTGTCTGGTTTGCATGTGGGAATCTTGGTCGGGGTTTTAATTCTCTTAATCAAACCATTGAGTTTGGGAAGGAGGAAGAAAAAATTCTACTTGTTGGGAGTGGTACTGGTCATTTGGGTTTATGCTTTTCTGACGGGACTGTCTCCATCTGTGCTTCGTGCTTCAGTGATGTTTTCCTTGATTGTCTTGGGGCAGATGCGGGAAAGAAAGCCTTCCATTTTTAATATTCTCGCTTTTTCTGCCATGCTGATGATTGTCATTGATCCTGAGGTTTTGTTTGAAGTGGGATTTCAGCTTTCCTATTTAGCCGTGCTTGGAATCGTTGTTATTCAGCCTTTGATCCTCCGCTGGTGGCTTCCACCCAACAAGGTGATGGAATATATCTGGCAATTGATTTGTGTCAGTGTCGCTGCTCAATTAGCGACTTTCCCCCTTTCTGTTTGGTACTTTCACTCCTTTCCTCCCTATTTTTTAATGGCCAATTTGGTGGTGGTTCCGCTTACCTTTTTGGCCATGAATGTGGGAATCCCATTTTTAGTTCTTGGCTTTGTTCCCTATTTGGGGGATGCATTGGGGATGGTTTTGAATTTTTTACTGAAAATCCAGTTTTGGGTACTGCAGTTCATCCAGATTCTACCCGGAAGCAGAATGGATGGACTGACAATCTTTTTCCCAACTATGCTCGCTATTTGGGGATTATTGTTGGTTTGGGGGCTTTGGGATCATTTTTCCAAAAAGAAGCTTATCCAAACAGCATTCCTTTTTCTCTTTGTTTGGGCTGCGTATCGTCTCCATCAAGAACTGGATAAACCGGATTCTGCTTTGGTAGTTTACCGATCTCAGAAAGGTTGGATGATGGATTTTTGGAACGGGAAAAGTCTCCAATCCTGGAATGAGGGGATTAGTAATGAAGATATAGATTATTTAGTCAAGCCAAACCGGATCGCAATGGGATGGAGCGGATTTCCTGGATCCTTAAAGGCCATTGAAGAAGGGGACTTGAAACTTTATTTTCCAGAGGTTGGAGTCAAATTAAGCAAAAGCAATCAGATACTTTTCTTAGACCCCAAGATCCCTTCCCAAGCGCAGGTCTGGAAGGATGGTTTCTGGGAGAATTATGCTAGAAAAGACAGTCTGGATTTTTCCGGATCGGCTATTCGGATACTTTTTTAAGCTTGGATTTTGTGAATCCTTCATTCTCGTCCTAACTTGATTCCTGAGAATTTAATCAGAAATTCATGAGTTCTTCCGTACAAACCAATGTAAGTGACCGAATAGGAACGATTACAATGAATCGTCCCGAAAAAAGAAATGCCCTCAGTCCCGAACTGATCCGGGATTTGTTTGTGGCTTTTGAAGAGATGGCCGAAAACCAGGATGTAAAAATCATCCGGTTACGGGCAGAGGGGAAGGCTTTTTGTGCAGGGGCGGATTTGGCCTATCTGCAGCAATTGCAGAACTTCTCGAAGGAAGAAAACCTAGAAGACAGTCATAGGCTCAAAGAGTTGTTTTCCCTGATTTACAACATCCCTAAAGTGGTCATTGCGGAGGTTCAGGGGCATGCGCTAGCCGGTGGATGTGGCTTGGTGACGGTTTGTGATTTTGCCTTTGCTGTACCGGCGGCCTTGTTCGGATATACCGAAGCTAAAATTGGCTTCGTTCCGGCTTTGGTTTCGGTTTTTTTGCAGGAACAGATCGGTGTCGCCAAAGCCCAGGAACTTCTCTTGGCAGGGGAGTTGATATCCGCTTCAAAGGCAGCCGAATTGGGGTTGATTACCGAAGTGGTGCATGCTGAATTTTTGGAAAAAGCAGTGCTGGATTTTTCCCACAAACTTGCCAGTCAAAATTCTGCCAATTCCATTTCCGAGACTAAAAAGCTCATGAGGTCAATTCATCAAGCTTCCCGAGAAGAAGCTCTGAACCGTGCAGCAGAAGTGAATGCAGATGCCAGGGCCCATCCGGACTGTGTAAAAGGAATCAACTCATTTTTAAATAAAGAGACCCCAAACTGGTAGGTGGAAACAAGTGCACTCCAAATCTTAAAAGAAGTCTTTGGATGGGGTGAATTTCGCCCGGTTCAAAAGCAGGTGATCGATTCGGTTCTTTCCGGGAAAGATACACTTGCCTTGATGCCAACAGGGGGAGGTAAATCCCTGTGCTACCAGGTTCCTGCTTTGGTAAATGAAGGGGTTTGTCTGGTCATCAGCCCACTGATTGCCCTGATGAAGGACCAGGTGGATAATCTTCGCAAAAAAGGAGTTTTTGCGGCAGCAATTTATTCGGGCATGAGTTACCGGGAAATTGACCGCACTTTGGACAATTGCATCTTTGGAGGCTATAAATTCCTTTATGTTTCTCCCGAACGCTTAAAATCGGAGCTTTTTATTGAGCGTTTTCGCCAAATGAACATCAATTTGATTGCAGTGGATGAGGCCCATTGTATTTCTCAATGGGGATATGATTTCAGACCGCCTTATTTGGAGATCGCACAGATAAAAGTTTACCACCCCAATGTGCCCGTTTTGGCTTTGACCGCCTCGGCAACTCCAGAAGTTTGTGCCGATATTCTGGAGAAACTGGAGATGAAGCAACCTGCTTTTTTTAGGCAAAGTTTTGCCAGAAAAAATCTGAGTTATAGTGTTCGGCTTATTGAAAACAAGCTTGAAAAAGGCGTAGAGATATTAAATCGTGTCGGAGGTACTGCGATCTGGTATGTCAGGAACCGGCAGCATACCCATCAGATCACCAGGGCATTGAATCAAATGGGGATTAGCGCAGGGGCCTATCATGCGGGACTTTCCATGGAAGTACGGGCCCAACAGCAAGAGGCCTGGATGAATAATCAAATCCGGGTCATGGTCAGTACCAATGCCTTTGGGATGGGGATAGACAAGCCAGATGTTCGGGTTGTAATTCATTCCGATATGCCCGAAAATCTGGAAAATTACTATCAGGAAGCTGGAAGAGCCGGAAGGGACGGGAAGAAGTCCTATGCCGTTCTACTTTGTAATGAGGGAGACTTTGAGACTTTGTTGGATCGTGCTGCTTTAGTTTATCCTCCTAATGATTTTGTGAAGCGAGTTTACCAATGCCTAGCCAATTACTACCGGATCGCGGTGGGGAGCAATCTCCTGAGTAGCTATGATTTTGAATGGAGTGAGTTTGCAGAGACCTATCAGCTTGAGGTTTTGGATACCTTCTATGCTCTGAAAGTTTTGGAGGAGGAAGGTTTTATTGGACTTAGTGAAAGCTATTTCAGCCCCTCTAAACTTCATTTCCTTGTGAATCCTCAACGACTCTATGAGGTTCAGATCGCACAGGCAAAGCTGGATCCTGTAATCAAAGTTTTGTTGAGAACTTACGGGGGAAATCTCTTTTCTGAATACCTAAAAATCAATGAATCCAAATTGGCCAAGACCTTATCAATATCGGAAAAGGAGTTCGTATTATTGCTCGATCAACTGGCGCAAATGGAAGTCGTAGATTATGAAAAAAGGAAAGATAAGCCCCAGATTATTTTTTTAACTCCACGCTTTGATGCGGGTAAATTGCCTTTGAATACCAAACGAATTGAGATGAGACGGAAGCTGACCTTGGATAAGGCGAATAGCATGGTCACCTATGCCAGTCAAAAGGTAATTTGCAGAACGCAGTTTATTCAGGAATATTTTGGAGAGAAAAGCGACGCAACCTGTGGAATTTGTGATTGGTGTGTGGAGGATAAGAAAAATTCGGATCCCGAAAAGAGGGCTGAAAATTTGAAATCTCGGATTCTGGAAGCTTTAAAAGTTGAGGGAGAGTTAACTCAACAAAATTTATTGGAAAAATTGAGACTCCCTTCAGGGGAGTTCACTTTGGGAATAATCCGAGGTCTAATTGATTCTGGTTTGATCAGTTTACTTCCGGATGGCAAACTTACAATTAAGAATCATGGGTAATTTTCTGGATGACTTGTTGAAGAAAATTTTCAGAGATTCCGGGAAAACACCTGTGAATTACAAGGAGAATTTCAGCCTGAAAGAAGAGGAGATTTATGAGATAAATACGTGGCTGGATTCCCAGCAAGGGATAGAGCTTATGGGCTTAATTTATAAGAATATTCATTTCAAGAGAACTCAAATCAACGAGAGTCCACAAGTCCATCTTTTTGAATCTCCCTACGCAAATGGCTTTGCAGTAAGCTATGAACCGCCCTTGGATATCAAATCTTTTTCCAGTCTTTTCTTGGCTTTTTCCCGACGCATCCTAGATTTGGGATATAGGCAGGTAAGTCTGGATAGGAAGTTTGAAGAAATCAACGAGCAGGTAAAGGTTACCGAAAAGTTCTATTTCAAACCTCCCTTGCAAAATCCTGAAGAAAATGAATTGATTTCCCAGTTATTTGGGAATATTAGCATTGAAAAAGTCAGTGTAGATAACCAGCCCAGTTATATCAAATTTCTGGCTACGGTTTATTCAGATAGGCTTTACCAACAGGCCCAACCCTATGACCTATTAATTGATAGTGTGTTTAAAACTACATGATGGATAGAATTTCTCTGAAAGACCAACTTACCAAATACAGGACTCCTTATGAAGAGGAGTCAAACTTCATTGCTGATTTTATCAGTCTGACAGAAGATCCCTTGGCCTACAAGCGGGAAAGACTCGCAGGACACTTCACTGCATCTACTTGGATAGTCAATGCCGAACGCACCCATACCTTGTTGACCTTGCATAGGAAACTTGGTAGATGGTTGCAGTTGGGAGGGCATGCCGATGGAGAAGAAAACCTAATCGAAGTGGCGCTGAAGGAAGCAAGAGAGGAAAGTGGATTGAGTAAACTCAAATTGGTGGAGTCAACTATTTTTGATCTGGATAAACATATAATTCCAGAGCGTCCCCATGTTCCAGAGCATTTTCATTACGACGTCCGTTTTTTGATTGAAGCGGATATCAACGAGCCTTTGCAGATGAGTGACGAGAGCATCTCTCTTGCTTGGATTGCCTTTGATTCGGTAGTGGATATGATTGGGTATAATCCTTCAATTCTGAGGATGCTGGAAAAAACCAGTAAGTCTGAAATTTTGCTGTAATGCAGAAGTTTGACATCCAAAAGCTAAGGTCCGAGCTGGATTTTTCAAGCCCCATTCAAATCAGGTTTTCGGATATAGATGGGTATCTCCACGTCAATAACGGGATATATTTCAATTATTACGAGCATTCCAGAGCCATCTATCTTTTGGAGTACTGTGGTTGGAATGTGATGGATACCGGTACCGTGGTAGCGAGTATTACTATTGATTATTTGCGTCCCATTCATCTGGAAGACCAGGTTGAGGCTTTGGTAGCTTGTACACGAGTGGGTAACACCTCCTTTGAGTTGGATCAGTTTTTAATTGGAAAATGTAAGACCGGGGAAGAAGTGGTCTATTCCCGATGCCGCTGTACTTTGGTTTCTGTGGATATGAAAAGCATGAAGCCGGTTCCTGTGCCTGAAGTATACCGGGTAAAACTTCAACAAAAGCCTGAAAAAAGAGGCTGAATCCCTATCTTTGCCCAAAATTTAAACCCCGTGAAAAAACTTTGGATGATTGGGCTTTTGGCCCTGGGACTGATTGGCTGCAGTCCAAGTGAGGAAGAATTGATGGAGGCTGGTATTGCCAAAATGCAAACCGGATCCTGGGAAGAAGCTATAACTTATTTTGACCGCGTGATCGAGCAAAACCCCAAGCAGGCAAGAGCCTTGAATGCAAAAGGTGCGGCTTTGGTGGAACTGGGAGATTTTGAAGAAGCTGTTCCCGTTTTTACAAATGCCATAGAGGCAGATTCCTCGGATTACCGACCTTGGTTTAACAGGGGCAACGCAAATTTCGAATTGGGGAAATTTAAGGAAGCAGTTTCGGATTATAACATGGCCAATGGCTTGGATCCATCCCAAACAGATATTTATTACAATAGAGGACTGGCACTTTTAGGCATAGAGGCTTATGAGGATGCACTGCTTGATTTTGATGCTGCTTTGCAGGTAAACCCTAACCAATCTTTGGTTTATTTCAACAAGGGTAAAGCTCAATTGGGCAATAATGATCCCTTGGGCGCTTTGGAATCCCTGACCAATGCTGTAAACCTCGATGGAAAGAATGCAGCAGCTTATTACCTACTTGGGGTGACCAGAATGAGTGCTTTGGGAGAAAAGGAAGAAGGCTGTGTGGAGTTGAAAATGGCTCTTTCCCTGGGTTATACAGAAGCTCAGTCCTGGATCGACGAATTTTGTAAGTAAATGGCTGAAATCGGTAAAGACATTGCGAAAGCTAAACAGCTATTGGATGCGGGATTGTTAGTTGCAATCCCCACAGAAACTGTATACGGTCTTGCCGGTAATGCCTTGAGTCCTCATGCAGTAGCAGGGATTTTTGAAGCTAAAAACCGACCTTCTTTTGATCCTCTGATTATCCATACTTCTTCCATAGAAAAGGTCGAAGCATATGTTTTGGACTTTCCTGAGGTTTTAAAAAAGCTTGCATTAAAATTTTGGCCAGGGCCTTTGACTCTGCTGCTTCCCAGAAAAAACATCATTCCTGATCTCGTTACTTCGGGATTGGATAGGGTGGCGGTTCGGGTTCCAAGTCATGCTTTGACTTTGGAATTGCTGGAAAGCCTGGACTATCCTCTGGCGGCCCCAAGTGCCAACCCATTTGGATACATCAGCCCTACCACCGCTCAGCACGTCAATGCACAACTTGGAGAAAGAATTCCCTATATTTTGGATGGAGGTTCTTGTCAGGTAGGATTGGAAAGTACCATCGTGGGTATTGAAAACGGAGATGTGACTGTCTATAGATTGGGAGGCCTGGATCTATCCGAAATAGAGGGTGTAGTTGGCCCCATAAAAGTCCGTAACCATAGCAGTAGCAACCCACAGGCTCCCGGTTTGTTGGAAAGCCATTATGCTCCCCGCAAGCCTTTTGTACTGGGTGATTTGGAAATTTTGGTTCCTCAGTATTTAAAGCAAGGAAAGGAAATTGCCGTTTTAAGTTTTCAGAAATACTTTGATGAGCTAGCGAAGGACTTTCAAATCCAATTGAGCCCTGCTGGAGATATTCGGGAAGCAGCACAATGTCTGTTCTCTTCCATGAGGAAACTGGATGAAAGCCCCGCTGAAGTGATTCTTACTGAATTGATGCCTGAAAAGGGGCTAGGTAGGGCGATCAATGATCGTCTCCGAAGGGCTGCTGCTCAAGGATAAATGGCGGTAAATTAAATTGACCGGCTAGAAGATCGTTTTTTGCCTGAATCTTTGATAAATTCAGGCCTGATTTCAAGAATCCTAAAACAATCTATTAACCTATAATCATGAATTCTAAAATTAAAAATGTCGATAGCCTCAGTTTCGAGGGCAAAAAGGCATTGATCCGAGTGGATTTTAATGTGCCTTTGGATGAGAGTTTAAATGTCACTGACGATACCCGGATTCAAGCTGCTCTTCCTACAATCAATAAGATCTTAAAAGACGGGGGTTCTGCTATTTTGATGTCCCATTTGGGTCGCCCAAAGACCGGACCTGAGGATAAGTTTTCTCTGAAACACATTATCCCAACCTTGGAAAAGGCATTGGGGAGACCCGTTAAATTCGCTCCTGACTGTATTGGCGCTGAAGCTGAAAGCCTTGCAACGGGATTGAAAGCCGGAGAGGTTTTATTGCTTGAGAACCTTAGATTTTACAAGGAAGAAGAAAAAGGAGATGCTGAGTTTGCGCAAAAACTTGCCCGTTTGGGGGATGTTTATGTCAATGATGCATTTGGAACTGCTCACCGTGCACACGCCTCTACTGCGGTAATCGCTCAGTATTTTGACAATAAGGTATGTGGTTACCTTATGCTTTCTGAGCTTGAAAATGCAGACAAGGTTTTGGGGAACCCTGAGCGTCCTTACACTGCCATTATGGGTGGAGCTAAAATCTCTGACAAAATCCTCATCATTGAGCGTCTTCTGGATAAAGTAGATAATCTGATCATTGGTGGCGGTATGTCCTACACCTTTGCAAAAGCACAGGGAGGAACCATTGGGGATTCATTGTTGGAAGCTGATAAGCTGGACTTTGTTTTGGAATTGATGGATAAGGCCAAAGCAAAAGGCGTGAATCTAATTCTTCCTGTAGATACGGTTATTTCCAAGGCCTTTGCCAATGATGCAGAGCAGGGCTTGGCCAATAAGGGAGAGATTCCTGATGGTTGGATGGGCTTGGATATTGGACCAAAGACAAGAGAACTCTTTGCTGACGTGATTTTGAAGTCCAAAACTATCCTTTGGAATGGTCCAATGGGTGTGTTTGAAATGGATTCTTTTGACAAAGGAACCAAAGCCGTGGCTGAAGCTGTGGCCGAGGCTACCAGAAACGGAGCTTATTCCCTGATCGGTGGAGGTGACTCCGCAGCTGCAGTGAATAAGTTTGGATTCGGAGATCAGGTGTCTTTTGTGTCTACAGGTGGAGGAGCTTTACTTGAGCATATGGAAGGAAAAGTGCTTCCAGGTGTAGCAGCTTTGGAACCTTGATAGAAAAAAATCGCTATTCCAAATTGGAAACGGTTGTAGCAATACAACCGTTTTTTATTGGTTAACCATAAAAAAACCTTCCTGATCTCCCAGGAAGGTTTTTTGATATCAATTGATCGGAAAAAATTAACCGATAGAGATTCTCTTGAATGCATTTACAGTCAAGCCTTTGCTTACACTGTCAAGGTATTGAGCGATAGACTTGGAATTGTCTTTTACAAACTGCTGGCTCAATAGGGTGTTTTCCTTGTAGAACTTGTTCAGTTTGCCCATAGCAATTTTCTCAAGCATTTCTTCTGGCTTACCTTCAGCTCTTGCCTGCTCTTTTCCAACTTCAATTTCTCTTTCGATAGTTGAGGAATCTACTCCGTCCTTATCAACAGCAATTGGATTCATAGCTGCGATCTGCATTGCTACGTCTTTTCCAGCTTCTTCTACGTCAGCACCGCTTGTATTTACCAATCCTACCAACACGCCCAATTTGCCATTGGAGTGGATGTAAGGAACTACTGCTTCAGCTTTTACAGTTTCGAAATGAGAGATTTCGATTTTCTCACCGATTTTACCGGTCATTTCTACGATTTTCTCTGCTACAGTGATGTTTTCGAAAGGAAGAGCAAGGATTTCTTCAGTAGTAGAAGCACCTTTTTCAACAGCCAGGTCAATCAAAGTTTTTGCGAAAGCACCGAATTCTTCGTTTTTAGCTACGAAGTCAGTTTCGCAAGTCAAAGAAAGGATAGTTCCCTGAGCTCCGTTTTCAGAAACTTTTGTTACTACAACTCCTTCTTTTGTTTCGCGATCAGCTCTGGAAGCAGATACTTTTTGGCCTTTTTTTCTGAGGATGTCTACAGCTTTTTCGAAGTCACCTTCTGCTTCGGTCAAAGCCTTTTTGCAGTCCATCATACCGGCACCGGTCATTTGTCTCAGTTTGTTTACTTCTTGTGCAGTAATTGCCATTGTGTGATCAGTTTATGATTAAACGATTTTTATTTCTTGATAGAACCATCCTAGTATCCCTCTAATTTCGAGATGACTAGAGTGGTTGTGGTTTATTTTTAAGACTTTGAGGCAAAGCTCAGAAGTCAGGTAGAAACAAAAAATTGAACATCGACCGGAGCCAGATGTTCAATTTTTTTGTATTTCAAATCGATTGTGGATTATTCTTTTGTTTCTGCGTCTACAGCTCTCTTAGCTTCTTCCTCTTCAGAAAGTTTAGCTTCGTCTTTGTCTTTCTTTCTTTCAGATAGACCTTCTTCGATTGCTGCACCGAACGCTTTAACCAGCAAAGAAACTGATTTGAAAGCATCGTCATTGGCTGGGATAGGGAAATCCACCTCGTTAGGGTTGGAGTTTGTATCTACCAATGCGAAAACAGGGATACCAAGCTTATGTGCTTCGGCAATTGCAATGTGTTCTCTTTTGATGTCTACTACAAAAAGAGCAGCAGGAAGTCTGCTAAGGTCGGCAATACCGCCCAATACATTTTCCATTTTGTCTTTCTGACGGCTTACCATCAGACGCTCTTTTTTCGCAAGGTTTTTATAAGAGTCTTCCTTCATCAATTTATCAAGGGAGGACATCTTCTTCAGGGACTTGCGGATAGTAGCGAAGTTGGTCAACATACCACCTAACCATCTTTCGGTTACGTAAGGCATGTTCAGACGCTGAGCTTCTGCTGCTACCAAGTCTTTGGCCTGCTTCTTAGTAGCGACAAACATTACTTTTTTGCCGGAACGTACGATTTGCTTGATTGCGTTGGATGCTTCGTCGAGGCAAGCAAGCGTTTTGTTAAGGTCGATAATATGGATTCCGTTCTTCTCCATGAAGATATATGGAGCCATTCTCGGATCCCACTTTCTCGTCAAGTGTCCGAAGTGAACACCAGCATCCAGTAAGTCTTTGTATTCGATTTTTGACATGAATAAAATAGTTTTTCTATTGAGTGAAGGAGTATTCCTATTAACGCTTGGAGAACTGGAATCTTCTTCTTGCTTTTCTACGTCCTGGCTTCTTACGTTCTACCATTCTAGGGTCACGAGTCAAGAAACCTTCTTTCTTCAAAGGACCTCTGTGCTCTTCGTTGAAATCACACAAAGCTCTGGAGATAGCCATACGGGCTGCTTCAGCCTGGCCTTTGATACCTCCGCCGTCCACGTTGATTTGGATGTCGTAGTTTCCTTCAACCCCAACAAGAGCCAATGGTTGCTTTACTACGATCTGGTGCAAATCAAATGGGAAGTAAACTTCCAATGACTGATTGTTTACGGTGATCTTACCATTTCCTGGAGCCATGTAGATTCTGGCTACAGAGGTTTTTCTTCTACCGATTTTGTTGATCATTTCCATGAATTAAGTCGATTAAAGAGTGATGGTTTTTGGCTGCTGTGCTGCATGTGGATGCTCAGATCCTTCATACACGTACAGATTTCCGTACAATTTTCTTCCCAATCTGTTTTTAGGCAGCATGCCTCTTACAGCTTTCTCAACCAAAATTGCTGAAGACTTTGCCTTCAATAATTTAGGAGTAGAGATTCGCTGACCACCTGGGTAACCGGTGTGACGTACATATACTTTCGCGTCCCACTTGTCACCAGTCAATCTGACTTTGTCTGCGTTGATTACGATCACATTGTCACCGCAATCCACATGAGGAGTGAAGCTTGGCTTCGTCTTACCTCTCAAGATTTTTGCTACCTCACTAGCCAATCTACCCAAAACTGCAGCTTGGGCATCCACAACTACCCATTGCTTTTCTACAGTCGCGGCGTTGGCTGATACGGTCTTATAGCTCAAAGTATCCACTGTGTAACTGTTTAATTTTTAGCTTGTTAAATATATTTCACCCTCAAAAAGGGACACAAAGATAGAAGTATTTTATTTTTCATGCAAAATATTTCCAAGGCTAAGTCCTAATTTTCACAGGCTTAGCCATTTGGTCGATTTTTTTTGGACTCCAAATGCACTGATTCCGATGAGTTTCAGGAGTTCTTTTCCAACTGATGGACCAAAACCTGAAAATCCTTGGGATAGGGAGCTTCAACTTGGATTCTTTGTCCGTCCAAGCCCTCAAATCCTATGGAATAGGCATGAAGAGATACCCGCTGCATGATGGGTAATTCTTCCGTGTTCTTTTTGAGATTGAAGCGGCGCTTGAGTGAAGAAAGATACAAGGGCTTGCCGCCGTACAAAGTGTCACCGCATATCGGAGACTTCAGGTAGGCCAAATGAACCCGGATCTGGTGCAGTCGCCCTGTAATAGGCTTGCATTCGATCAACGAGTGCGCGTAATAGGTTTTCAAAGTATTGAATTCCGTTTGCGCAGGCTTTCCTTCTTTACTGACTTTGGCGATTCCTTTATTGCTAGCTACCAGGTTTCGGTCTACAAGCAGATGCTCATAATCCTTGATCCCTTCCACTACGGCATGATAGACTTTCTCCACCTTCCTGTTTTCAAACTGGATGGCCATGTGCCTGTAGGCCTCTGGATTCTTGGCAATCACCAGACATCCGGATGTTTCCTTGTCCAATCGATGACACAGCTGGGCATCCGCTGTATGCATCTTGGCTAGGTCCAGGATGTTCTGCGCCTCGTGCCTGTCGTCTAAGCTCGATAGGTAAGGCGGCTTGTTGATTACCAGGTAATCCGCGTTTTCAAACAGAATCAGGTTCTGAAAATCTACTTTCTTCATGGATTCTCCTGCCTCTTCAAAGAGGCTGCAAAGGTAGGTGAAAATTAGGCAGTAAAAAAATGTGGCCGGATTATTTCGATGGGCCGGATTCAGATTTGGCTACCCCCTCTGGATTTGGGTTTTTTGCCAAAGGCAAAGAGAAGCTAAATATCGAACCTTTGCCCACAGTAGAGCTGACGGAGATCTTACTTTTGTGTCCTTCCAGGATGTGTTTGACGATAGCCAATCCCAAACCAGTGCCTCCTTCTTTTTTGGAGCGGCTTTTTTCCACTCGGTAAAAGCGTTCGAAAATCCGCTTTAAGTCCTCCGGAGGAATCCCCTGTCCATCGTCTTTGATGTCGATCTGAATGGAGTTCTTTTGGGTTTTCATGGAGATTTTTACTTCCCCGCCCTCGTGGTTGTATTTGACCGCATTGAAAATCAGATTTTGGCAGACCCGGTAGATTTTGCCTCTGTCGGCATGGGTAATGTAATTTTTGTCGGCTTCGAATTTGAAATCAATACTTACCTGTCGCTTGCTGGCCTTGTGTTCCAGTTCTTCAATTACTTCAAGAATAAGCTCTTTGAGATCAAAATCCGAAAAGACAAATTTGATTACCCCGCTTTCCATCTGGTTAAGGGTCAGGATGTCCTGGACCAGGACGTCCAGGGAGTCTAAACTTTTGGCAGCCCGCTTCAAAAATTTCATCCGGACCTGCTTATCTTCAATCGCACCATCCAAAAGCGTGTGGACATAGCCCTGAGCGGCAAAGATTGGTGTTTTCAATTCGTGGGAAATGTCCGCAATAAATTCCCTTCTGAATTCTGCGTTTTTCTGAAGTGTCTCAATTTCCTTTTGCCTGGCCATGGCATAGGAGTTGATCACTTCATTGATGTTCTTCAGTGGAGAAACAGAGGATTTGGATTGTTTCTTTTTTATTTCAGAGAGTTCCTTCTTCTGGATTTTCTCCAAAAGCGCATAAATGTTTCCGATCTCTTTGAAAACAAGGAACTCCAGAGTAATACTGATCAATAAATAAGATGCGGAAAAGGATAAGCCTCCTGCTACCAGTAATAGGGTTGGGGTGGCATCTTCCAATAAAGAAAGAAATGCTGCCACCAGAACTGAAATGGCCAGAGCCAATAGTAAAGAAATTCCCCTTGAGGTAGCTAGCATATTTAGCCAAGGTCAAATTTGTAACCAACTCCTTTTACCGTAGTGATGTAGTCCTCCCCGATTTTTTCCCGGACTTTTCGGATATGAACGTCCACGGTTCGGGCCAAAACAAAGACATCCGTTCCCCAGATGTTTTGAAGGAGTTCGTCTCTGCTGAAAACCATATTGGGGTTTTTGGCCAGAAAATACAGTAATTCAAATTCCTTTTTAGGCAAGGAGATGGTGTTGCCTCCCTTTTCTACCGTATAACTTCCCCGGTCAATGACCAGGTCTTTGATTTTGATCTGGGATTGCTCTTGTTCCTTTTTGGATTCTCTTCTGAAGAGGGCAGCTATCCTGCTCATCAGGGCTCTGGGCTTGATCGGTTTGGTGATGTAGTCGTCTGCACCTACGTCAAAAGCTGCCACCTCTGAATACTCTTCCATCCTTGCGGTTAGAAATATAATATAGGTGTTTTTTAGTTCGGGGATTTGGCGGAGCTGGAGACAGGTTTCTACACCGTCCTGATTGGGCATCATGATGTCCAACAAGATGACATCCGGCAAAAATTTGGTAGCCGTTTTTACGCCTTTGATTCCATCCTCAGCAGTGGCTACCTCATAGCCTTCTTTAAGGAGGTTGTACTTGAGAATTTCTACAATATCTGGCTCGTCGTCTACTACCAGAACCTTGATTTTTTGTTTCTCACCCATTCGGATTTTCCTTAATGTTCAGGTTAAAATTAAGCAATATTTAAAGATTGACGCCAAACTTATCCTGCCTAATATACCTCTTCAAGCGGGTTTATTGTCTGAAATCCCAATATTTTGGACATAACTGTTACCGGAATGTTACCTGCCGGTTTTCAATTGTTCTTTAAGCCTTTCGCTGATACGATGTCAAAATTCAAGGAACCCAAGAATAAGTTCGCCTTTATTTTTACGGGTATTTTGTTCTTGTCTTTTGTGACCCAGACCTTGACGGGGTATTCTCCTCTGAAGAGTTTGTTTTCAGGTACCTGGGGAGAGAAAATGTAAGTTTCCACCTTTCCAAGCTCGGTATCCAGCTTTTCTTCTCCTTCAAAGATTAAGTTTATGTTATATATTTCCTTATCGAAGAATCCTTTAATGAATACAGTGTCTCCTGGGCTGAGTTTTCCCAAATCCAGGGTCCTCAAATAATAAAATCCGCTCACGATATCCTGAACTTGTCCGGGAAGCGCAAATTCCATTTCCCTTTGAAGGGTTTTGTTTTCCCTGTCAAAAAGCTGCATAAAGGCCTTGTGGTCTTTTTGGTCAAAAAATACTTTTTCGTGTTTACGGTATCTTCCTTCTTCTATATGTCTGTAGGAAATTTTTGGAAGCTTGGTTTCAACATCCAGGTAGGTTCCCCAGTTGTCATTTACTCTTCCGAATATGGTCGCGGCTCCCTTTGTTTTACCGAACACATCGATCTTGAAATGATCCCTGTTGTCCTCTTGGTGAGCTCTTCGTGAAATCTGCATTTTTGCATCTGCAAGGTTTAACCAACCATAGCTCACTTCAAAGTTCAACTCCTCTCCAAAGGTAAAGGCCTCATTGCTATTTTCCTGGGCATGGAGGGAATGACCAGCCAAGATCAGGAAGCAAAGGATAAGCGATTTGAAGATATTCATAATTTTTGGTGACAATACCTGACAAAATGCGGGTACTTTTGTAAGTATTACGAAAAAGCGTGCCGAATAGTGATTAAAAATACGAATTTGGTATTCCAATCCAATAAGGGGTTGTTCGTTGCTAATGGGTTTTCCGTTGACTAAATTCACTGATTCGATACCTAATAATAAGAAATACATGAGTAATAACGCAGAAAAATTGAAAGCGCTCCAACTGACCATTGATAAGTTGGAAAAAGCCTACGGAAAAGGCACTGTAATGAAGCTCAGTGACAATAAGGTGCAGGACGTGCCGGCTATTTCCACTGGCTCTCTTGGTTTGGATATGGCACTGGGGGTAGGAGGAATTCCCCGGGGAAGGGTGATCGAAATCTATGGACCCGAATCTTCCGGTAAAACCACCCTGACGATGCACTGTATTGCGGAGGCACAAAAAGCAGGTGGGCTTGCAGCTTTTATTGATGCGGAACATGCTTTTGATAAAACCTATGCTGAAAAGTTGGGCATTGATACGGAGAACCTCCTCATTTCTCAACCGGACAATGGGGAGCAGGCATTGGAAATTGCCGAGCATCTGATCCGATCCGGAGCCATTGATATCATCGTGATTGACTCGGTTGCCGCTTTGGTACCTAAGGGGGAGCTTGAAGGTGAAATGGGTGAAAGCAAAATGGGGCTTCAGGCCAGGTTGATGTCCCAGGCTTTAAGGAAACTGACCGGGGCAATCAATAAAACTGGATGCGCCTGTATTTTCATCAACCAGCTGCGTGAAAAAATCGGGGTGATGTTTGGTAACCCAGAAACCACCACCGGTGGTAATGCATTGAAGTTTTACGCTTCTGTCCGCTTGGACATTCGCCGGATCGGCCAGATCAAAGAGGGTGCAGATTCCATCCTGGGCAACCGAACCCGCGTGAAAGTGGTCAAAAACAAAGTAGCCCCTCCTTTCAAGGTGGTGGAATTCGATATCATGTATGGTCAGGGTATTTCCAAGGTAGGTGAAATCATCGATCTTGGTGTCGAGTTTGATATTATCAAGAAGGCAGGTTCTTGGTTCTCTTATAATGGCGAAAAATTGGGGCAGGGAAGGGATGCCGTGAAAAATTTGATTTTGGACAATCCGGAACTTATGGAAGAATTGGAAGTGAAAATCAAGGCTGCTTCTGGACTTTTGCCGACTGAGCCTGCAGGGGAGATGGAGGATTAATTTTCTATTCTTAGAAGTATAAACATAAAGAAGGGGAGCCATTTGGCTCCCCTTTTTATTTTAAGTTGTTCGTATCGCTTCCACCGGATCCAGCCTTGCAGCGAGGGTGGCAGGAATGATTCCAGAGACAATTCCTATGGCAGATGATACCCCTAGGCCCAAAATTATATTGCCGACTGAAAGGATCAGATCCAGGCTGCCTAGTTGGATAAAGCTGAGGAAATATACCAATAAGATGCCCGTGAGTCCCCCGATCAGGCTAAGGGCGATGGCTTCAAACAAAAACTGAAAAAGAATGAAATAATTTTTGGCCCCAAGGGATTTTTGGATTCCGATGATATTCGTCCTTTCTCTAACGGAGACGAACATGATATTGGCGATACCAAAACCTCCCACTAGAATGGAAAAGCCTCCAATCACCCATCCGGCTACTGAAATTACATCGAAGATAGATCCGATGGCATTTTGGAGGAATTCGGTTTTGTTGAGAGAAAAATTATCTTCTTCTGTTGGTTTCAGTCCTCTTTTGGCCCGAAGCAGGCCGATCATTTCGTTTTCAATGGCTACCATGCCGATATCATCCTCCATGCCTTTGGCGGCAATCGTTGGGTTGATTCCGTTTTTGCCAGTATTGAACATTTTGGTAAATGCTCCATAAGGAATAAGGCAAGCTTCATCCTTGGATGGAAGTTCCCCCAAAACTCCACTGCCTTCTTCTTCGAAAATCCCCACAACTGTGAATTTCAGACCTTTTATTTTCATCTCCTTTCCAAGGGGGTCTTCGTTTTGGAAAAGTGTGGTGGCAATGGTCCTGCCTATGATGGCTAGATTTCTGGCTCCGTTGATTTCAGATTCCGTGAAAAACCTCCCTTCCTCAATGGGTACATCATAAACCTCATCGTAAGTTTCAAATACCCCGGTCAGCTGCATTCCTTCAAAGGCATTATTTCCTGCTTTGACCGTAGTGTTGGCTGATGCTGCAATGGTGACCCCATTGGCATTTTTAAGGTTTTCCTTTAGAAATTTATACTCTGCTACGGTATTGGAAGGTCTTTGAAAATACTTCCACCAAGGATAATTACTTCTTGGGCCAGTGGAAAAAGGGAATTTATCCACCCGGATAACATTGGTCCCTAAAAAAGACAGAGAGGATTTGATGTTGTTTTCCAAGGAATCAACCAAAGTAAAAACAGCAATAATGGCAAAAATCCCGACTGTAACCCCCAAAAGGGAGAGAATTGTGCGTGTCAGATTGGATTTCAAGGCTGTAAGAGCAAACCTTAAACTTTCCCAGGTGAGTTGGAAAAAGAGCATGCGATCAATAGTTGGTTGAAAACAAATTGTCAAGTTAGCTGAAATTGGGAACTATTGTTATTATCTTTGCATTTTTTAGAGTAATTCTGAATTAAATAAACCAAGCGTTAAGCGTAGACATCTAAAGCTTCTCTATGAAATTATCAGATTTCAAATTTGACATCCCAAAAAAGTTAATCGCCCTTTATCCCACCGACAATCGAGATGAATCCAGATTGATGGTGGTACATCGCAAAACTGGAGAAATCGAACACAGAGTTTTCAAAGATATCATTGAATACTTTGGAGAAGGGGATGTGTTTGTTGCCAACGACACGAAGGTTTTTCCTGCTAGACTTTATGGCAACAAGGAGAAGACAGGAGCCGAAATTGAAGTTTTTCTTTTGAGAGAACTTAATCCTGAACTTAGACTTTGGGATGTTTTGGTAGATCCAGCCAGAAAAATCCGAGTAGGAAACAAGCTTTACTTTGGAGATTCCGACTTGGTTGCAGAAGTAATTGACAATACTACCTCCAGAGGGAGAACCATTCGCTTTCTGTTCGATGGTTCGCAAGAGGAGTTTCAGAAAACGATAGACTCTTTGGGAGAGACCCCGCTTTTGAAGGAAATCATCGAAAGAAAGGTTGAGCCTGAAGATCGGGATCGTTATCAAACAGTTTTTGCTGAAAATGTTGGGGCAGTAGCAGCACCAACTGCTGGTTTGCATTTTACTCCACATCTATTGAAGAGACTGGAGTTGAAAGGAGTGGAAGTAACCCCTATCACGCTTCATGTAGGTCTTGGTACTTTCCGTCAGGTTGATGTAGAGGATCTGACCAAGCATAAGATGGATTCCGAGAATTACAATATTCCTGAGGGGACTGTGAAGTTGGTCAATGAGGCTTTGGATCATAAGAAGCGGGTAGTGGCTGTAGGAACTACCTCCTTGAAGACCATTGAATCTTCAGTGACAGCAAATGGACGCCTGAAAGCTTCCAGCGGCTGGACAGACAAATTCATCATACCTCCCTATGAATTTAAAATTGCGAATGCCCTGATCACGAACTTCCATTTGCCGGAATCGACCTTGTTGATGACAACGGCTGCTTTTGGAGGATACGACCTGATCATGAAAGCATACAAAGAAGCCATCAAGGAAAAATACCGCTTCTTCTCTTATGGGGACGCGATGTTGATCCTTTAAAAATTAATGAGCCCCTTAAATGGGGCTTTTTTTTTGTTTCATAAGAATTTTATCTTTCGGTAATAGGGGTTGAAGGTTGAGAAATTACCTTTGTCCCAAAATTCCAATTATGAAAAAAGCGGCAATAGTAGTGGCAGGAGGAAGAGGAACCCGAATGGGTGGGCCGGTTTCCAAGCAATATCTACCCATTGGGGGAAAACCAATCCTGATGCATACGCTGAATGTATTTCATGAAGTGGATCCTTCCATGGAGCTTATTTTAGTTTTGCCCCAGGATGATTTTTCTTATTGGGAATCTCTTTGTAAAAAGTATGGATTTGTTTTGCCCTACAAGCTGGTAGCCGGAGGAAATTCAAGGTTCCAGTCTGTTCGCAATGGGCTTCAAGCCGTGAGTTTTCAAGAGGGGCTGGTAGCGATTCATGACGGAGTCCGTCCCTTTGTTAGTCCAGCAGTGATCCAAAATAGTTTTGAGGAGGCAGAAAAATCCGGAAGTGCAATTGCAGTGGTATCCCTGAAAGATTCCATCCGCAAACTGATGGATAATGACGGGTCCATCTATCAGGAAAGGCAATATTTCAGATTGGTTCAGACACCCCAGACTTTTCAGTTGGATAAAATCAAAAAGGCATTTGAAACTGTAGAATTGCCACAGTTTACAGATGATGCTACAGTCTACGAGCATCAGGGGTGGCAGGTCAACCTGATTGCGGGGAATCCTGAAAATATCAAGATCACCACTCCGGAAGACATGGAGTATGCGGAGTTTCTGATTTCAAGAAGAAAGAAGGCTGAGTAAAGAAGCCTGCAGATTTACCGACTTTTTGTGCGGACTCACCTACTTTTCCAAACGAATGGCCTATTTCGTGTTTTTTAAACCTTGATCCAGGGATAGATTTGACCATTACTTTAAACTATTTGACTGATGGCAAATTATTCAACACCTCGTAAAAACAGTGATGGCGGCATCATATTCGGATTTATCATTCTGGGTTTAGGCTTGCTGTTGTTGTTAAAAAAGTTGGGCGTATTCTATCCGGCATGGATGCTTACATGGCCCATGATTCTGATCGTGATTGGTGTTTTTACCTTGATCAAACACCAGTTTAAAAGTCTGTTTGGGGGACTTACCTTATTTGCAGGGGTCTACTTCCTCTTAGAACGGGAATTTGATTTTGATTTTGGCCTTCACAATTACATTCTTCCAATTGGCTTGATCATACTTGGGCTCTATCTGATTTCCCAAAAGCAAAAAGAAAAACAGGTAATAGAAAGTATTCGGGAACAAATGCAGTCCAGAAAGTCTTCCTCATCAACAGAGGAAGGGAGTACGGGGACGGAACCTTTGGGAACTGCTTCAGCTGGCTCAGGTTTTACCTTCTCTGACAGGTTAAATATTGATGCGATTTTCAGTGGCGTTAATAAGCGTGTATTGTCCAAAAATTTTCAGGGAGGAAAGCTGACGGCAGCCTTCGGAGGGGTTGATTTAGATCTTACTCAGGCTGATTTCAAAGGATTGGTAACCCTTCAGGTGGATGTGATATTTGGAGGAATGAAAATTATTGTGCCACCACATTGGGATGTACGAACAGAGGTAAGCAACATCGCGGCAGGAGTGGAGGACAAGCGGATATACCGTCAATCGGAGGTGGATCCTGATAAAGTATTGGTTCTAAGAGGCACTGTATTGTTTGGAGGTTTGGAAATCAAATCATTTTAACGACCTTCCTATTCATTAAAATCAGACTGAGTTTTGTTTTCTAACGCATTTTCATCTCCGTCTAAAGCCACTTGGGTTGTTCAGGGAGCCGGGTTAATTTGGCTCCTTGCTTCCTTTTTGATCCTTAATTTTTATGGATTGGACCGAATGGTCTCCTTGGCTGATGCGACTGTATTTAGCCTTGTGTTTTTGGGAGCAGTCTTTGTTTTGGAGAGAATATTTAGCTTTTACATTCCCAAAGGAGGGAATAATTGGTTGCTCCTGATCCTTCCTGTTCTGTTGAGTTTGGTAGGGGCTTACTTGCATAAGCTTTTATTGTCTTTGGTATTTGGGGAGGATCAAGTGTATAGGGATTTCCTCAATGACCACTTTTTTTTAAGATGGGCTATTTTGGCCTTGGCCGAGGTACTGGTTGCTCTTTTAGCCATCGTGATTTCTAAATTAGAGCAACAAGAGGAAAGCCGGAAGCGGGAAATCCAGATGAATGAATTGTCCAGAGAAGTGGAACTGGCTCAATTGAGGCAGCAACTTCAACCCCATTTTCTTTTCAATAGTCTGAATTCAATAAGCGCACTGATTATCTCTCAGCCCCAAAGGGCAAGGGAGATGGTCCTACAGCTTGCTGAGTTCTTAAGAGGCACCATTCGCAAGGATCTGAAAAACTGGGTGGACCTAAGTGGGGAATTAGAGTATTTGAAAATGTATCTGGATATAGAGCGGGTAAGGTTTGGACATCGCTTGCAGGTGGAGTTTGTGATCAGTGAGGAAGCGAAATCCTTGACCTTGCCTCAGTTACTTATTCAGCCACTTTTGGAAAATGCCATCAAGCACGGGCTTTACGGAACTACCGGAGAGGTTCGTATTGAGCTTAAAGCGGAAAAATCACAGAATTACTTGATGCTTCAACTCTCCAATTCATTTGATCCCGAAACTCCAGCTCCGAAGGGAATGGGCTTTGGATTAAGCTCGGTGGAACGTAGATTGTATTTACTCTTTGGAAGAAATGATTTACTGACCAAAGAAAAGAAGGAAGGCCTGTTTCAAGTGGCGCTCAAAATTCCCTTGCAGAAATGATCAAGACACTAATTATAGACGACGAGCCTCTGGCAGCCGGGATTGTTCAGGAGTTTTTGGCAGGATATCCACAATTTCAGTTGTTGGAAGTTTGCTATGATGGGTTCCAGGGGCTGAAAGCAATTCAAAAGCATGAGCCGGATTTGATTTTTTTGGATGTGCAGATGCCCAAGATCACAGGTTTTGAAATGCTGGAGTTGTTGGATGAGCCTCCTGCAGTGGTATTTACCACTGCCTTTGATGAATATGCGCTGAAAGCATTTGATGCCAACGCGATTGATTATCTGTTGAAGCCCTTCTCCCAAACGAGGTTCAACCAGGCCTTGGACAAATTCCTGCAACAGCATGGTGCTTCAAACCGAGAGCCCAGTGCTGAAATGCATGATTTAGCAGAGAAGAGCAATCGACTTGTAGTTCGTGTGAAGAATGAGATCAAAGTCATTCCGGTCTCAGATGTGATTTTTTTTGAGGCTCAGGATGATTACATACTGATCCATACTGCCTCTGGAAAATTTTTAAAAAAGATGAGAATGAAGTCCTTGGAGGAAGCATTGGATTCAGGGCATTTTGTCAGGGTGCATCGATCCTATATTCTCAATTTGAATGAAATTACTCAAATAGAGCCTTATGAAAGGGATAACTACTTGGTGCATCTGAAAAATGGAGAAAAAGTTCCAGTGAGCAAGACTGGGTATTCTCGGTTGCGTCAAGTGCTTGGTTTATAAGAGAAAAGCGTTTTCATTAAAAGAAAAAAGCCCCGCCCTGATAGCTATCGGGGCGGGGCTTTGTTAATTAATATTCGTCCTCGTTGAAAAAGAAGTCGTCTTTGGTCGGATAGTCCGGCCAGATTTCTTCGATGGTCTCGTAAGGTTCACCATCGTCTTCTAGTTCCTGTAGGTTTTCTACTACCTCCATTGGAGCTCCTGATCGGATTGCGTAATCGATCAGCTCATCCTTGGTGGCTGGCCAGGGAGCGTCCTCAAGGTAGGATGCTAATTCAAGTGTCCAGTACATAGTGTTAATTTTAAAGTGTTCCGGATTTTATAGGGTTGCAAAATTATCTTTTTTTTTAGATATGTAATCGTGTACTTATTATTTGAAAGAAAGTTGCTTTAAAATATAATTTTTTACATCAACTTTTCGCTTAAGACCCGATAACTTTTTCTTCATCATTATCTCAAAATCCCCAGTCTGTACCCTGAAGTTGTCAGAATTGGATTGGGCAGTATCATATTCCGTTTGATCGCGGTGAAGCAGATCTTTGAGCAAGGCTATTTTTATCTGTGATTGTTCCTCTTGGCTTTTTTGATCAAAGTCAGGGTATTTTCCGTGCACCAATTTTTCTAAAAAGGCCTTTTCGAATACAATATCTGAGAAAAACTGGAAGGATCTTGCCAGTAAATTTGCGTCTTTAGGTTTTCTGGGAGGAAGTTTTCTCCATTCCTGCTGAATTTCCTTGGCGCGATTGATCAAATCAAAGGTAGTGGGCTTCCCTGCTAGCTTTTTGATTTCATCCGTAAGGGTTTCCACTTTTTTCATCACCTCTCTAGGGTGCATTTGAGGCCCCGGATTTAAGGTGCGCTTGTAGCGGGAAAATATACGGTTGTTCAGTTTGGAAAATTCATCCCAAAGCGGTTGTCTTTTTTCTGCCGGGACTTTTCCGGCCGCTTTCCATTCTTTTTGGATTTTCTTACTGATTTCGAAGGCCATTTTGGCATCAGGAAGATCATGGGCTTCCCGGGCTTGCTCGACAAGGGCTTCGTAAACTTTGATGTTTTCTTCCGCCTGAAGGGCCATGCCTTCGAAAAAATGCCTTCTATTTTCAAAGAAATGCTGTACAGCATCATTGAATTGGGTTTCCATTTGGTCTTGGAATTCCTTTTCAACGGGGCCGGTTTTGATCCAGCGCATTTTGAGATCCTTAAAAGCTTCAGTTCCTTCTTTCCAGTCGGTATTGTCTTTCATTGCTTCAGCTTCTTGGATGAGGTCTTTCTTGACCTCCAGGTTTTTGGTCCTGTTGACCTGAATGATTTCGTTGAGAAAGGTCTCTTGTTGATTGAGCTCTTCGATCAGAGGAACAAAATCACCCAAAGCATCGGATTGATAAAGGGAATCGCGTAAATGTATCAGCTTCATCAGGAAAGATCCTTTGTTCTGGTTTTCCTGTATGTCGGTTTTCAGTTTTTCAACTTTTTCTTTGAGCTGCTCAAAACGTGCCTCAAAATAACTGATGGTGGAGGCTTCGTCTTCTTTCACTTCACCAATCACTCTATCTGCATGCCCCAAAAATCCCTTTAAATAAACTTTGCCGTCTTTAATGTATCCATACGGATGCTCCATTGTTCTACAGTAGGTTAGGTGGTCGTTTTCAATTTTCCGCAAATTAATTAATTCAAAAGCACTTATCCTAAGAAAGGGCTTTTTTTGCCATCTTTGCTGTTTATCGAATAACTAACGCAAAATAATACGCATGAGTGCAGAAAAAATCATCTTTTCTATGGCCGGGGTGTCCAAAGTTTACCCCCCTCAGAAGAAAGTCCTCAAAGATATTTACCTCTCATTTTTCTATGGCGCCAAAATTGGTGTTTTGGGTCTCAATGGTTCGGGAAAGTCTTCTTTGCTCAGAATCATTGCCGGCGTAGATAAGGATTATATCGGCGAGGTGGTTTTTTCTCACGGTTATACTGTGGGAATGCTGGAGCAGGAACCCAAGCTTGATCCCAACAAAACCGTAAAGGAAATTGTGGAGGAGGCTGTTGCAGAAACTGTGGGCCTCCTAAAGGAATTTGAAGAAATCAATGAAAAGTTCATGGATCCTGCCCTGATGGAAGATCCGGATGCCATGGACAAATTGATCACACGCCAAGGTGAAGTCCAGGAGAAATTGGATGCTGCCAATGCTTGGGAACTGGATGTGATGTTGGACAAGGCCATGGATGCACTTCGCCTTCCGCCTAGTGATGCTGTCGTGGGAAATCTTTCCGGTGGTGAGAAAAGAAGAGTTGCGCTTTGCCGTCTCTTGTTGCAGGAACCGGATGTTTTGTTGCTGGATGAACCGACCAACCACTTGGATGCCGAGTCGGTACTTTGGTTGGAACAACACCTTCAGCAATACAAGGGAACTGTCATCGCAGTGACTCACGACCGTTACTTCTTGGATAATGTGGCCGGCTGGATTCTAGAATTGGACAGGGGTGAAGGCATTCCTTGGAAAGGAAATTATTCTTCTTGGTTGGAGCAAAAGCAAAACCGTTTGAAACAGGAGGAAAAAACGGAATCCAAGCGTCAGAAAACTCTCGAAAGGGAATTGGAATGGATCCGCATGGCTCCAAAAGCCCGTCAAGCAAAAGGAAAGGCACGTTTGAATGCCTATGACAAATTGGTGGGTGAAGAAGCCAGAGAAAGAGAAGCCAAGCTCGAACTTTTTATCCCGCCGGGACCTAGATTGGGAGCCAAAGTGATCGAAGCTAATCATGTTTCCAAAGCGTATGGCGATAAACTATTATTCGAAAACTTGAGCTTTGCCTTACCCCAAGGAGGCATTGTAGGTATTATTGGACCAAACGGAGCAGGTAAGACGACTTTGTTCAAATTGATCACCGGTCAGGAAAAGCCTGATTCGGGAAATTTTGAAGTAGGAGAAACTGTGAAACTGGCTTATGTGGATCAGGAACATGATCATCTGGATCCCAATAAAACGGTGTTTCAGACTATTTCAGAAGGTAATGAACTGATGAAGCTGGGCAATAAGGAAGTCAATTCCAGAGCCTATGTTTCCAAGTTTAACTTTGCGGGTTCTGATCAGGAGAAAAAAGTCGGGGTTCTCTCCGGAGGAGAAAGAAACCGGGTTCATTTGGCTTTGACCTTAAAAGAAGGCGGAAACTTGCTGCTTTTGGATGAACCTACCAACGACTTGGATGTGAATACACTCCGGGCTTTGGAAGAAGCCTTGGAAAACTTCGGGGGTTGTGCGGTGATCATTTCCCACGACCGTTGGTTCCTGGATAGAATCTGTACCCATATTTTGGCTTTTGAAGGAGATTCTCAGGTGTATTGGTTCGAAGGCAACTTCACCGATTACGAGGAAAACAAGAAGAAGCGTCTGGGTGATGTGACGCCAAAAAGAATTCGATATAAGAATTTGAAATAAATATAGAATTCGTCTCTGCGAGGGACGAAGCAGTCAAAAAGAAAACCTCCGAAGTATCTGATAATTCGGAGGTTTTTTGCTTTTTCTGAACGGTCAAGTATAAGCGTATTGCGGGGGATTTGGAGACGTTCTCTGTCTGCCTACAGCAAAGTCTCTTAGAATCATAAATCATCCATTTTGACATTCAGTCCGCATTACGCTTATACAATGTTGGGTTTATTACACCCTTTTTATGAAACCCACCTAAATATTTCACCAATTTTAATCCATTTATCATTTTCTTTTATCAAGATTAAACTCCATCCCTCACCACATAAACCAAAACATATATGGTCAATAGATATGATTGCCAATTTTCCGTCAACACTTATTAAAGGGGAATAAAACAATAGAAATGGCTCTGTATTTATATTTTCTGAGAATGATCTGTTAAAGTCTATAGAATCGGAAGAAAATATCTCAAATTGAGGCAGTTTATTAGAGTCTAGTTTAAAGGTTTTCAGTTTACTCAATCTTACTAATAATTCAGCCTGGTATAATGAAACTGTATCAAATCTGCTGTATTTTTTTAATAACTCATTGTCATCCAAAAAACTGTAGCCATAAGGGTCTGCTGGTAAACTATCGAGTATTCTGAATTTTAAATTTCCCAAATCTCCTATTTCGTTTAATTGGATTGCAGCATTTATCAAATCATAAACTTCTTTATTAGCAGGTAGAATTTCATCATCCAATTCCCTTCGCACATGATTCACTTCTTCATTAGATCCCTCTTGCCCACACGATTGAAGGATTAATATTAAAAGAATATAAATGTATAAATGTATCTTCATTTTCGGTATTAACCCCAACGTTTTGCGGCTACGCCTGCGGCGCGGTAGAAAACTAATTTTTATTCTAAATTAGATTTTTTTGAGCGAAATAGATTTTTAAACCATCCAAACATTCCGCGCTGAGGTGTAGGTGCTGTTATCTGTAGATCATCTTTATGTAGTTCTTCAAATTCTTTTTCATTGCAATACACCAAATTGTAGAATATTCTATCACGATATTCTTCTTTTACCTGATTTTCTGTACGTAACTTCCTAATAGCATCTTCAGTTTCGTTCATAGAACGTCTCACATAATCACTCCAATTTTCCTTAGGCGTTTTATTACTATACCAGTTGAATACTCCGGTTGTCCCATCTTTGCATTCTATTACACCAATTACAATATTATCTTGAGAGATTTGTGCTAATGGTGCTTGATTGTTTTCATAAACATTCTTTAGTAACCACACGTCACCTCCAAGGATAGCGCAGTCATTATCCGCAAGCTCATTAATTGCCTTTAGGACGTCACTTTTACGCCATGCGTATTCACCGCTGGTTGACTGGATGCTATTTTGTATAGTGTCCTTCGAGAACTGCATACTATGGCTTATTACAGATAACTTGTTTATTTATACGTTTTTTACGTGCATATATCTTACATGTAGTTGGATATATACGGATCCCCCAGTATTTATTTCCTCCTCAACTTCAGCACCGTAATCTCCGGCCAGATCCCAACCCGTCCCGGAAATGCCAAAAAAGCAAAGCCACGGTTGACATGCAGGTAGCGGCCTAGTTCTTCGTACAATCCGGCCCATTTGGGGTAGCGAAGGGAGGCAGGACTCCATTTCAGAAATCTCTTTCCCAAATTGCATTCCATGGCTACGACTACTCAATTTCAAGTGGATAAATTGAGTGGTCTTTTTGTGTTTATTGAAAAACAAAAAGATACGATTTATTTCATGAGATCGTTTTCTTTGGTTCGAATTGAATTATTGTTTTTCATAAAGTCTAATTGATAATAAACCTCAGTTTTTACATTACTGGCATCTGTTTTTCCAGATATCCAATAATTAGGATTGCTTTTAATTAATTCATAAGCATACTCATCATAACCTTGACCAATTCCCCTCCAGATTTTTGGATTCTGAATTCTTCCATTTTCATCAACTATAAAAACCAAGGTAACTTTTGTTCCTTTTTTCGAGCTATAGGGAGCTTTTACACCTAATTTTTGATTATTTTCTTTTAACCAAATTTCAAATTCTTCGGAAGGAGCAGGTTTAATAGTCAATGAAGGGTTTGAATAATCATAAATTTTTTCTGATTGAGCTTTGACATTATACGTGAGGAATGCAAAACAAATTAAAATGAGGATTCTCATGGGATAGAGGGTTGAATATTGTTCGGGAACATTATTTTATTAAAAGTCCGAATCTAGAAAAATACTGCAGATATTCTAGTTCTGGTGAATATCGGGGATGAAATTTCTAAGATGGGTCAGAGAAAATTAAAAACCTGCAATAAAAATCATGCGGATTTTGAACCCTTGGACATTGGTTAAAGGTTTGTTTATTGATAGTTGAAAAGCGAGTTTAGATTTTTTTAGGTTTTTCACTTCAAACTTTTGACTTAAAAAGCTGATTTCCTCTTCAACTTCAGTACCGTAATCTCCGGCCAGATACCAACTCGTCCCGGAAAAGCCAAAAATCCAAATCCTCTGTTCACGTGCAGGTAGCGACCTAGTTCTTCGTACAATCCTGCCCATTTGGGATAGCGAAGGGAGGCAGGACTCCATTTGATAAACCCCGGAATCTCTATTCCAAACTGCATGCCATGGGTATGCCCGCTAAGTGTGAGGTGGATTAGTTGGGAGAAGGTCTTTACTTCCTCGTCAAAGTGCGATGGGTCGTGACTCATTAGAATCTTAAAACTCTGATCTCTGAGGTTTGCGGCTGCTTTTGTCAGGTCTCCATGCTGTACAAATCCCTTTCCCCAGTTCTCCACGCCGATCAAGTCTATGCTTGCTCCGGATTTTTCGATTTTGACGTTTTCATTTCGAAGGAGCCTAAATCCAAGTTCTTTTTGAATATCATACAGCCGCTCCATATTGGCTTCCTTGGCTTCCGGATTCGGCCAAGACATATAGTCCCCGTAATCATGGTTGCCGAGGATGGAATATTTGCCCAACGGCGCCTTTAGTTTTTTAAAGGTATCTATCCAAGGTTCCATTTCTTCGGCTTGGTTATTGACCAGATCCCCTGTAAAAAGAATGACATCAGATTCCTGCTGGTTGATCAAATCAATGCCATATTCCAGCTTCTTTTTGTCGTCAAAACTTCCGGAGTGGATGTCCGAAATCTGGGTGATGGTAAATCCGTCAAACTCCTCCGGGAGGTCGTCAAATTCCAGTGTGTGCTTTACTACCCGGTAACGATATTTTCCAATTAGAACCCCATGGAGAATACCCAAAAAAGGAATCCCAGAAAGCACCAAGGCGGTTTGGCTTAGAAATTTTCTTCGATCAGCCAAAAAATCACCCTTTCGGGTTCCGCTTACAGTTTGAAAAATCCCTGTAAAAAAACGGGTGATGTCCTCTCCAAACATGAATACCAAGATGATCAGCTTTGGAATCAATGAGAGTATCAGCAAGGAAATCATTCTCCCAAAACTCGGATTGATCGGGCCGCGGTTGAATGTCAGAAAACCGTAAGCGACAAAAAGGTAAACCGAGATCGAAAAGACCCAAAATGCGACTTTTACCCAAGTTTGGTTAGGGAATAGGGTTTTGAAAGCCTGAAAGGAATACCAGTCGATCAAGGCGATGAAAATCAGAAAGATGAGAATTCGGAGTAGGATAGGGACCACTTGAGGGAGGATATTTGCTTAATTTTTTGACTTTAAAGTACTTGTACGGGGAGGATAATAGCAAGTTGGTAAAAAAGATGGAATCAGAATCCTAAGGTCAGAAAAGAGAAAGAAAGCAGTTGGAATGGAAAGTAGGGATAAAACCAGCTGGAAAGGTCTAAAATAGAGCCAAAGAGGGAGAATTCAGAAAGAAGGTGTCAAAAAGCTGAAATTAGAATTCTTCTCTTTTTCGCTTTTGGATAGGCAATTTCTGATTCTATATCCCGGATTTTATACATAGGGAATTGAGGTGAAATACAGTTAGCCCTGTGCAGGGTTGCATTTGGGCCTCTCATGGTTCTAGAAAAGAAGGTTGTTTTTATCAGGCGGAAGATATTTGCCTTGCATTACGTGATTATCGTATATTGGCTAAATATATAATTGTCCCATGTTTCGATATTTTGTATTTGTTTGCGTGGCGTTTTTGATGCTGTCTTGTCAAGAGAAATCGGCATCTTCAGGCCTTGAGTATGAGTTCGTCAAAGTAGATTCCCTGGTCCTCGACATCTTGGAGACTGTCCATGTCATGGACTATCATAAAGAGAAGGGGCTTTATCTTTTGGTAAAGCAGGCAAGTATGGAAGGGCATTATTTTGTGGTAAATGATTCTGGGGAAATTTTGGCCGAAAACAAGCTTTCCGAAGGGCCTGATGCTTTTGGTATGGTGTTGTTACGGGCAGGATTTGTTGGGGACGAGATTTTATTTTTATCTGACAGAAAGGCCTTTTTGTATGATTTGAACTTGAAACCTCTGAGAAATTATCCATTCAAGCAAAACCCAAGAGTAAGGCTGGTTCATTTTTCTCTCGATAATCTGAGTACGTTTCGTTTTTCGGATGGGGGAAATTGGGTAGTTTCCAATCTCAATGATGGCTATTTATCTCAATATCCAATGGACTATTTTGATACGCTGAATCTTGTACACCTTGTGAATGTAAATTCAGGTCAGGTAATCAGGGGAGGGAGATTGGAAGAAAGCGGTAAGTTCCGTTCGGGAGAGTTCTATCCATTGATGGACAAACCGGTTTTCTTTTCTGACGGGAAGTCCAATTTAATTTCAACAATCCTATACGGTGATTCTACTTTTTATCAGCTAGATCCTCAGAAGGGGTTCCAGGTAGTCAACAAAGTGGCCTTGCCCAGGCTGAAACCGGATGTGCTCATTTCGGTTCCGATGGCAGAAGCCAGTTTAGCCACCGTAAAAGAATTTACAGAGGATAATGTGAAGTTTGCGGGAGCTTTTGACGAAATGATGGGGAATGGAAACGAGGTATTGGTGGGGTACAGAACGGGAGAAGATTTGGATATAGTTGCTCTAAATCAAAACAGGGCGAAAGATGATGAAATATTACCTACAAGAAAACGGTTCTACTATTTTATCAAGGAGGGAAAACTAATGGGCAATCCGATCCCATGGACATTTCCGGGAAGCCTTAAGTTGAATGTGGGTAAGGGCAGATATTTACAATATGCAGATCAGGCAGAGATCCATGCATTTGAAAAAGAGTATCAGTGTTACTATATCTATGAATTAAGGCAAAAAGATTGAGCTAAGTTGAAATCTGAATTAAAAATTCCCTTTTCATGATTTAAACAGATTGGTGCTTCTCAGTGAGACTTTTATTTTCTTTCTGTGTGATTTCTCGGAATTTCCTTTCTCTTTTCCCTTTCTTTGCATAGGAATTTATTTCCTATCAGCCTATTAACCTATGAGACAGTTACTCCTTAGACCCGGAGCAGAGGAGCTTTCCTATGAAATTCGGGGCATTGTAAAAAAAGCCCGGCAAATCGAGTCCTTGGGCTATCCCATGACTTGGGAAAACATCGGGGACCCCATCCAAAAAAGCAATCATGTCCCGGATTGGATGAAATCCATCATCGCGGATCTTTTAAAAGAGGACAAAACCTATGGGTATGCCGACTCCAAGGGAGTGTTGGAAACCCGTAAGTTTTTGGCAGACCTCAATAACGAAAAGAAGGGGACTCAAATCACTGCCGAGGACATTCTTTTTTTCAATGGATTAGGGGATGCTATTGCCAAATTGTATCAATTCCTTGTGCCTACCGCACGGATTATTGGACCTTCCCCGGCCTATTCCACCCACAGTTCCGCAGAAGCTGCTCACGCCAATACAGCGCCGATTACCTATAAATTGGACCCGGATAACCAGTGGCTGCCGGATATGGAGGATTTGTATCTGAAGGTAAAATACAACCCCTCCATTGTAGGTATTCTCATCATCAATCCGGACAATCCAACCGGGATGGTTTATCCAAAAGAGGTTTTGGAGGGATTTGTGAAAATAGCGGAGGAATTCAGTCTCTTACTAATCGCAGATGAAATCTATCAAAATATAACCTACAATGGCGTGAAAGCTGTAGCGCTTGGCGAAGTGGTTGGTAACCGTCCTGCGATCTCTTTGAAAGGGATTTCCAAGGAATTTCCCTGGCCCGGTGCAAGATGTGGATGGATGGAATTTTACAACAGAGAGGCTTCTCGTGAGTTTTCCAAACTCTGTCAAACCCTGGAGAATGCGAAAATGATAGAGGTTTGCTCCACGATTCTTCCTCAGTTGGCCATTCCAAGAATCATGAGCCATCCTGAATACCATGCGTATCGGGTTCAGGCCAATACTCAAATTGGGATGCGTTCTGATTGGATGCGTGAAATATTGGGGGATATTCCAGGTATTAAGTTCAACCCAACTCAAGGAGCTTTCTACAATACCATTGTTTTTGATGAAGGAGTATTGAATCCCAAACAAAGTCTTCCTATAGAGGATGCGCGCTTGCAGACCTTGTTGGATGGGTGGCTAGCCGATCCGGAGATGCCCTTGGATAAGCGATTTGTATATTATCTTTTGGCATCTGAGCGAATCTGTGTGGTGCCAATATCTTCTTTTTGTTCGGATCTGAGAGGATTTCGGGTGACCTTGTTAGAGGAGGATGAAGCTGTTTTTAAAAATACCTTTGAGAGATTGGGGAAGGCTATAAGGGAGTATTTGAATTCAGACACTAAAATCTGAAGGCTTAGTTGGGATGTAGTAGGCAGTCTCAGTAGGCAGTAGTCGCAGGTTGCTCAATGGTTTTTGGAACCAAATTTTTCAGGATTTTTGATCATGAAATTCAAAAGCCGACCAATTTCTTCGACTTCTTTGTTTAAGTCAGCAAATGTCACTTCTGAAATGTAGTGACATGATAACGCAAAATTTAACCAGACTTGAGTTTCTGTATTTTCCATATCTGCGTCACTCAGTTTTGAAATAAAGTGAGCTGGATATCTTCTTTTTCGGTAACCTTCTCCTAGGTTGGTGCAAATTGATCTACTTCATCTCCTGATTTGGTCAGTTAAGGAATAAATTTCCTCACGTGGAAATGACTTGCTGATTTCAAAAATCCTCATGGCTAGATTGAATGCCTTTTGATAGGCAATTAGATCCTGGTAGTTCATTCTTTGTGTTTTTATGGCTCATATTATTGGAAGTACTGCGAACTGAGACTGCCAACTCAATTTTCCCTCAGGTTCTTCTTCACTTTTATCGAAAAATCCTCGTCCTCAGGCAAGGGGCCATTTAGTTGAATGAGATCCGGCTGTCCTGCATTTACCCAAGCCGTAAACCAAAAGTCCGCAATCATTTTAATCGATTTGCGCATTTGTCGCTCTACTTGTTGATCAAGGGCAGATGCATATTCGGTGGTAAATTCCCTCGAATACACACGGACGGTCAGCCTATTCCGCTCTTCGTAGCTGTATTTTTGATCCTCCGGAAATTGGGAACTCAGCTCACGTTCAATCCGAAGCACACTGTCCACTTGGGAGTGAGCCTCCCGAATTGCATCCCAAATGGCAAGTTGGGGTTTTTCCACATACTCCGCTTTTCCAGCCCACAAAGAATAGTTGCTGGCTTGGAGTTCCGGGATTCTGCTTTCCCAAAAGCCATGGATTCCGTCCTGCCCGGTGAGTTGACCGTTGTAGTTTTTGGTGGTGTGGAGAGGGACGTTTAAATCCCCCAAGTAATGTCCCAAATCTGCAGATAGCCTGAGAATTCCGCCGAGGTTTTTCTCTTTGAAGGCTTTGGTCAGCCCCAAAAAAGTCTGGTAGGCTGCCCAGGGGCCAATTCCATTTGCCCGAAGGCTGTCCTCTGAAAATTTCTCGACTGCCTCATGCCAATATTCTGGAAGTACTTGGAGGGCGCTGTCCCCGTAATGGTCCAAATCCAGGTAATGCTTTTCCGCTTCCCCTTCCACTGCATATCTGCGCCGGTCCGGGTTGACGGCCTTTTCAGTAATAAATTGGATTTCCCTCTTGTAAAACCCAATCATCTCCGGTGGAAGGGAGAAAACCGCCATTCGGTTGATCAGGGAATGCGCATAAAAGCCCCATCTTTCATCCCAATCAGAAATAAAAAAGAAGCTGAATGACCAGAGAATAAAAAATTTCATTCCTGAAAATAATCAAAATTCCCGTAGAAGGTTCGTATAAATTATAGCTATATTTGCAGCCTGTTTAGGGTTTAATCCATGGATTTTGGATGGTTTTAAGGCCTTTGAAAAGGAATGTTTAAAATTCCTTTGGCAGAATTAATTATTTACAATAACTTTGCACTCCAATTCGGATCAGGGGAACGTTTAAGAAATTTATTAATATCAAGATATGGCAAATCACAAATCAGCTCTTAAGAGAATTCGTGCCAACGAAGCGAAGCGTTTGAGAAACAGATATCAGGCCAAGACCACCAGAACTTTCATCAAAAGACTGAAGGCTGCTACTGATAAAGTAGAGGCATTGGAATTGTTTAAGAAAGTTTCTTCCATGTTGGACAAACTGGCTAAGAAGAATGTGATTCACAAGAACAACGCTAGTAACAAGAAATCAAAATTGGCCAAGTTCGTCAACGCTCTTGGTTAATTCCTGATAAAGACTCAATTAAAACCCTGCTAGTCAGGGTTTTTTTATTGCCTTAAAATCGATAAATTTAGTTTTCACTTTTTAATAAATACAAGGCATGGAAAACTACACTTCCCTAAAAATCTCCCAGCTTGCAGAAGAGGATAGGCCCCGGGAAAAATTATTGCTCAAAGGAAAAGCGGCTTTATCGGATGCTGAGCTGATTGCCATATTGATTGGCTCGGGCACCCCTTCGGTGAGTGCGGTTGATTTGTCCAGATATATTTTAGCCTCGGTCAATTATGATTTGGGAGCCTTGGCGCGAATGAGTATTCAGGATCTTAAGAAATTCAAAGGGATAGGGGAGGCAAAAGCCATCAGCATTGTAAGTGCCTTGGAACTGGGAAGAAGAAGAAAAGAGTCTGAACCGATCCGAAAGCCCAAAATCACCTGTTCAAGGGATGTGTATGAACTGATGAAGTCTGAGTTGATGGATGAGTCTGTTGAGCATTTTTATCTCCTTCTGCTCAGTCGCTCCAATCAGGTGATCAAGAAGCATCCCATTTCCAAAGGCGGTACTGCCGGTACTGTAGTCGATTCAAAGCTGGTCTTTAAGGTAGCCTTGGAGCACTTGGCCCAATCCCTCATTTTGGTGCACAATCACCCTTCGGGGAGCCTCAGCCCCTCCGAGCAGGACAAGAAATTAACCGAACGGCTGGTTAAAGTCGGTCGGGAATTGGATTTACCCGTATTGGATCATGTGATTTTTACCGATACTGGTTATTTTAGCTTCGCTGATGAAGCCTTACTTTAAAAAATGAAGACGAATTCCATTCTTATAATTTTCGTTTCTGTGGTTGTGCTTGCTGCGGTGCTTTATACACTCACAGGAACTGATAATCCGGAAGTTTACCAGGAGAAAATCGAAGCCGAGCGTGAGCGGCAGTTTAAGTTTATTCGCTTTAGTGCTGATTCCCCCCTTTCCGAGGAGCAAAAGAAAAGCTTTTCCCAACTCAACTTCTATCCAATAGATCCTGCCTACAAAGTAAAGGCGAGATTGCTTCCTGTAGAAAACCAAAAAATCAGAGAAGTGCCAATGACCGACGGAACCAAAGAACGCTATATTGAGCATGCTTTTGCGGAGTTTGAATTGGGAGGGAAGACCAATCGTTTACTTTTGTTACAATCAGTGGATGAGTCCGATAAAAAGAATTTTTTCCTGGCCTTTGCGGATGAAACCAGTAGCAGGGATACGTATGGTGGAGGACGCTTTCTCAATGTGAGACAGGATGGAAAAAACAGCATCACTTTGGATTTCAATCTTGCTTATAACCCCTATTGTGCCTATAATCCGGATTATGCCTGCCCCCTTCCTCCGAGGGAAAACCTTTTGACGATTCCTGTTGAGGCAGGGGAGAAAAATTACGGGAAATAACTAGTTATCAGCGCTGTAGATTTGGTTAAGTCGATTTTTTTTTTTAACTAGAAGAATTGTTATTAAATAATTGTTCAATTTAAATTTTATTTCTATGAAAAAAATTAATGTTTTTAAGTCTTGGGTTTATTTTCCTTTTTAGTATCCAGGCTGTGCCTTGCGATGTGGAATTTCAATGTGCTGATGGTTCTAGAATTTCGTGTGAAGGAAATTCTACATGCCATTCTGGGATCGGATTTGTATATTGCACTAACACAGATGGGACTTATTCGTCCGCAGATTGCTAGTAGTTTTATTTTCATTTAAGCATAAAAGGACTGGGGTCTCCCAGTCTTTTTATTTAGATTTTAATTCAATGAGATATTTTTCTGTAGTTCTTCTTTTTATGCTTGGATGTAGGATGGATAGTGAAATCCTTGTGCCCTTGGAGCCAGAATTGGTTGTTTTAAAGCCTGAAAAGGTGTTGGATGATTTCGGAGATGGAGTGTTTTTTACAAGAGTAGCTATTACTGCAGATACAGAGCGGGTTTATGTAGCCAACCAAAATCCAGCAACTTTATTCTTCCTAGATAAGGATTTTAACTTGTTAAGAGTGATTGAGGACCGTGGAGATGGACCAGGAAGCATATTGAATCCTGTTCAGGTGGAGTCCACAGAGCATGGTTTAATGGTTGAGGATAGGGGAAATAATCGAATTAGTATTTATCATCCAATTACCGGTGAATTTTTAGAACAAATTAACCTTCCGGAGCCAGTTAGTATTTGGAGGTTTTTTTACGATGGGAATAGTATTCTTTATTTTCCATTAAGAGGGTATAAAAGTGATTCTAATTCTGTTTTAAAGGTTAATTTAAAAGGGGAACCACTCGGTAAAGTCGGAGTTTGGATGCCTCAAAATGATAATGATTTCAACAGGCAATCCAGATTAATCCAGCCATTTGAAGATGGTAAAATAATGTTGTTGGGAATTAACCTTCCCTATTTGGATATAATTTCTGAAAAAGGGGAACTTTTGAGAAGACACCGCTTGGATCAATTTGAACCTATCAAAAGGGCATTGGATTCCCTGGAAAACGATTTTAAAAAACCAGGGTATGAAAGAGGGGAGAAAGAAATTAAGCATATTTTAGTTGATGCTCAATATACCGATGAACACCTATATTTGACCTTTACCGATAGAGTGGGCCTTGATAGGGCAAAAGCGCGGCATTTGCTTGAGTTTAAATTTTTTGAGGATAGTTTGATTTTCCAGCGGATGTTTAGATTTGAAACAGGTAGTCCTGATGATAATTTGCATCCATTTACCTTTTTTGTTGACAGAGGGGCTAATAAAATTTATACCCAAGGACTAATTACTCAAAATATATATGTTTTTGATTTCCTCTTCAAAAATTGAATTGGAACAATTCAGGTAAGTGAGGGATAAATGGAGAGTATTTTTTACTTTTGGGGTGAATATTTTAAAAAGGGTTTTCGAACCCTTTTTGTTTATCCAGACAAAAAATAAGTTTTGTCTATTACCAGGATTCCATGAAAATTTCAATCAATCGATTAAAAAAATACATCCCTTTAACTGAAAGCCCTGAGGAAATCGCGGCCTTGCTGACTCGATCAGGTCTTGAGGTAGAAGGTATAGAAGAGTTTGTTTCCGTGCCCGGAGCTTTGGAGGGAATTGTTATCGGTGAGGTTTTGACCTGCGAAAAACATCCCGACGCAGACAAGTTGAGCTTGACTACAGTGGATATCGGAGCCGAAGAGCCTTCCCAGATTGTCTGCGGAGCACCCAATGTGGCAAAGGGCCAAAAGGTTTTGGTAGCTACCGTGGGAGCGACACTCTATCCCACTGAAGGAGATTCCTTTCAGATCAAGAAAGCAAAAATTCGCGGACAGGTATCTGAGGGGATGATCTGTGCGGAAGATGAGTTGGGATTAGGAAACAGCCATGCCGGAATCATGGTGTTGGATACTGACTTGCCAAATGGTGCTCCTGCCTCAGAGTTGATCCCTGTGACCCAGGATCAGGTTTTGGAAATCGGACTTACACCAAACAGGGCGGATGCGGCTTCTCATCTGGGGGTAGCCCGTGACCTGAAGGCTCTTTTGGGTAAAGATCTTAGTATAGATCCGGAACCGGAAATTAAAATCGAGGCAGCTGGTCCAAAGATCAGTGTGGAAGTGGAAAATTCCGAAGATTGTCCCCGCTATGCCGGGATCACGATCACGGATCTTCAAATAGCACCTTCACCACAGTGGTTGCAGGATTTCCTAAGGGCCTTGGGATTGGAGCCTATCAACAATGTGGTTGACATCACGAATTTCATCTTGCATGATTTGGGACAACCCCTTCATGCATTTGATGCCGATCAGATCTCTGAAGGAAAAATCATTGTCAAAAAACTTCCTAAAGACAGCAAATTCATCACCTTGGACGAAAAGGAAAGAAAACTTTCCGGCGAGGAACTGATGATCTGTGACCCCAATGGAGGAATGTGTATTGCCGGAATTTTTGGAGGAAAAAATTCAGGAGTAAGTGAGAATACAAAGACGATCTTTTTGGAGTCTGCTTATTTTTCCCCGGATGTGACCCGAAAAGGCGCTCAATTCCACGGATTGAAAACCGATGCTTCCTTCCGATTCGAAAGAGGAACAGATCCCAATATGCCGGTTTATGCTCTGAAGCAGGCCGTGAAGTTGCTTCAGGAAATTGCAGGCGGCAAGGTGTGTTCTGAAATCGTGGACATTTACCCAAATCCTATCCAGGACTTTGAGGTAGAAGTAGACTATGGACATATCAACCGACTGATAGGGAAGAGAATCGAGCCCACTGAGGTGAAATCCATACTTGAAAGTCTGGATATTAAGGTGGTGGACGAGTCAGAGACAGGATTTAGAGCTCTGGTCAAACCTTATAGAGTGGATGTGACAAGGGAAGCTGATATTATTGAGGAAGTCCTACGGATCCATGGATTTCATCAGGTGGAACTTTCAGAGAATCTAAAAACGGATTATTTGGCCGAGCATCCGGTGAAGGACTTGAACAAGCTCCAATACAGACTTTCTGAAATTCTATCAGGCCAAGGCTATTTTGAGATCATTACCAATAGTCTGACCAAGCCGTCTTATGCGGAAAAGTCCGGCTATTTGGATCCAAACCTGAATGTGGAGATTTACAACAAACTCAGCGAAGACCTAGGGGTTATGAGGCAGAGTTTACTTTTCAGTGGTTTGGAGGTTTTGGCGCACAACATCAACCGTCGACAGACTGACCTGAAATGCTTTGAATTCGGGACTGTATATCAGAAGACTCAGGATGGCTATAAAGAAAGCAGAAAACTGGGGATTTTTCACTCCGGAAACAGCTCCTCTGAAAGCTGGCTCAAACCTGCTGTACCTTTTGGTTTTGCAGATCTATATACCACAGTTGAAAAGATCCTTGAGAAACTGAATATAGAGCCAGGAGAAATTTCCATGGTCGAAAAGGCACCATTTACCTATGGATTGACGTTAGGTCTAGGTGAAAAGGAAATTGCAAGCCTTGGTTTGGTGGATGAAAAAATCCTCAAACTCGCCGAGGTACGTCAGGAGGTTTGGTATGCAGAACTGAACTGGGATTTGCTTTGCAAGAAGGCTGGAGGACTGAAACGGTATCAGGAGATCTCCAAATTCCCGGAGGTTCGAAGAGATTTGTCCTTGGTTATAGACAAGGCATTGACTTACGATCAGGTAAAGTCAGTAGCTCTTAAAGCCGGAGGGAAGTTGCTGAGAAGAATCGGGGTATTTGATGTATACCAGGGAGATAAGATTGATGCAGGCAAGAAAGCTTATGCTTTGAGTTTCCATCTTCAGGATCAGGAAAATACACTGACGGACAAGGTAATTGATAAAACAATGAGTAAATTGATTCAGGCCTTCCAAAATGAAGTAGGGGCTGTAATCAGGACTTAAAATGATTCACGACGAACTGCAAAAACTTGAAAGACTGGCTCATCTGGCCAGTAAAAAGCTGCTGGAAGCCACAGAGGAAAACCGGCAGTTAAGAGAAAAATTGGCAGAAGTAAGCGCCACTTTGGAAAATAAAGAGCAGGAAATCGAGCATTTTAAAAATAAAATTAAAATTAGTAACATTGTAGACAAGCGACCTGTGAATCCTGGGGATTCGGTCGAAATGAGTGAATTAATCAATAATTATATACAAGAGATCGATCATTTGATCACTTACTTATCCGAGTGATATGGAAACACTTGCCATTCGTGTGAAAATAGGGGATAGAGAATACCCCATGCGCGTGAAGATGGAGGATGAAGGGAAAATCCGACATGCGGGCAAGTTGATAAATGAAAAATTGAGAAAGTATAAAGCAGAGTTTGGACTGGATGATAATCAGGACCTTCTGGCGATGGTAGCTTTTGACTGCATGGTCGAGTCGCTGGAAACGAATGAAGTAAAGGCGGAAGATAGCGAGCATATTCGTGCCAGCTTGGCGAACATCAACGCCCTGCTTTCCAAAGTTGTGTAATTATTGAAAACCCACTGATTTTACCGAATTTTTAGATTCCTACAGGTTTAAATATCTTAAAATAACCTATGGGAGAACTATTATATATAATCCTGGCTGGCCTGGTTGGGCTGGGTGCAGGAGCTGCGCTTGCGGGCGTTTTCATAAAAAACAAGCATCAAAAACTAGAGGAAGAAACGCGGGAGCGCGTGAAGTCTATGCTTCGGGAAGCGGAAATTTCTGCCGAGTCCATGAAGAAAGATAAGATCTTGGAGGCCAAGGAAAAATACCTGAAACTTAAGTCGGAATTTGATGAAGAGATGTCCAACAAAAAGAACATCATCATCACCAACGAGAACAAAGTTAAGCAGCGTGAACAGCAGGTGGCCAAAGAAATGGAGCAGCTGAAGCGCAAGGAAGCTGAACTTGACAGTAAAAAGGAAAACCTAAACGCCCAGCTTCATGCGGTACAAGTCAAAAAAGAGGAACTTGACAAAATCACCAATCAGAGAATTGCGGACCTGGAAAAAATCGCGGGCCTGACCCGTGAGGAGGCCAGGGATCAGCTGATTCAGATGCTGACAGATGAGGCCAATACCAAGGCATCTTCTCAGATCAAGGACATTTTGGATGAGGCAAAACTCTCCGCTACCAAACAGGCAAAAAAGATCGTATTGGATACGATTCAGCGTACTGCTACTGAGCATGCTGTTGAAAACTGTGTATCTGTTTTCAATATTGAAAGTGACGATATCAAGGGTAAAATCATCGGTCGTGAAGGAAGAAATATCCGAGCTTTGGAAGCTGCCACAGGAGTTGAAATCGTGGTTGATGACACACCGGAAGCAATTATCATTTCTGGGTTTGATCCGGTAAGAAGAGAGATTGCAAGACTCTCCCTACATAGATTGGTGCAGGATGGAAGGATCCACCCGGCTCGTATCGAGGAGGTAGTTGCCAAGACCGAAAAGAACATAGAGGAAGAGATTGTTGAAATCGGAGAGAGAACTTGTATTGATTTGGGAGTGCATGGACTGCATCCTGAACTCATCAAATTGGTGGGACGAATGAGATTCCGATCCTCCTATGGTCAAAACTTGCTTCAGCACTCCAGAGAAGTAGCCAAACTATCTGCAACTATGGCTGCGGAAATGGGCTTGAATGCCAAGTTGGCTAAACGTGCTGGTTTGCTTCATGATATTGGTAAAGTGTATCCTGAAGAACAGGAGTTGCCTCACGCCATCTTGGGGATGGAACTGGCCAAACGTTACAAGGAACATCCAGAAGTATGCAACGCCATTGGGGCCCACCACGATGAGATTGAAATGACTTCCATGATTTCTCCGATTGTTCAGGCATCTGATGCCATTTCTGGTTCCAGACCTGGTGCCCGCCGTGAAATCATGGATAGCTACATCAAGCGTCTGAAGGAGTTGGAAGAACTAGCCCTTAGCTTCGATGGGGTCAATAAATGTTTTGCAATGCAGGCTGGACGTGAACTCCGGGTTTTGGTTGATGCAGATAATGTGGACGATCAAACTGCAGGTAAATTGTCTTATGACATCTCTCAAAAAATCGAGAAGGAGATGCAATATCCGGGTCAGATCAAAATTACGGTGATTCGTGAAATGCGTGCCGTGAACTACGCCCGATAATCGGAACAAAATTTTTACTTAGAATAATGGCAGTTATCAAAAGTAACTGCCATTTTTAATTTATGCTTCTGCTAAAATCTTTTTTTATTCTCGGTCAATTCATCCAGGAAATTTCGGGGAGATTTTTTCGCTATCGGCTTTCTCCAAAGCAAAAGGAGATTCTGGCAAAACATTTCTTGTATTATTCTTCCCTCCGGCCTCGTCATCAGGAAGAGTTTTTGACTAAGCTCGAAGCAATCCTTTCTACCAAACAATTCATCGGTAGAGGAGGAATGAAAGTGGTCACCGAAGAGATGAAGGTGTTGATTGGAGCGACTATAGTCCAAGTGACTTTTGGCTTGGAAAAAGTAGCCTTAAGTCATTTTAAGAAGGTCCTGATTTATCCGGATTCATATTATTCCCGGATTTCAAAAGCCTACCATAGAGGAGAAGTCAATCCAAGGTATGGCCTGATTGTGCTTTCTTGGCAAAGTTTTGTGAGTGGTTTAGCGGATTCTAATGATGGAGTGAATTTGGGGATTCATGAGGTAGCTCATGCCCTGAAGTTGGAAAACCAAATCCGTTACAATGGAGAGAGTGATTTTTTTAACCCCGTTCTTTGGGAGAAATACTTGGAACAGTCCCGTCAAGAGAGAGAAAATCTGAAGAATGGATCAGATGATTTTTTCAGGGAAAGGGGAGGTGTGGACGACCACGAATTTTTTGCAGTGGCTTTGGAAAACTTCTTCGAAAGACCGGAAAAATTCAAGGAACTCAAACCGACTTTCTATAAGACTTTGGTCTTTTTACTTCGCCAAGATCCGATTACCCTCAAGTCAGGAGGCTAAATCTTTCTCCAAATTTTCCATTGCATGGAGTAGGCTTGTACTTAAGCCAGAAAGTTGGTTGAGATCACTTCCCCATAGTTCTTGCTTTTTCAGAACTTCAGCGAGCAATTCCTCTCGCCCAGGTATTTCCCATGTTCTTTTAAAAAACTCCAGTATCTCGGGATTGTCCTTTAAGGGCAGTTTTTCTCCATGTAGCTCTCCTCTGTAAAACAGGATTAAAGCAGCGAATGAAACAGTTAATTTTTCAGGCCATTTTCCTGTTTTTTCGAAATAGGATAGCAAAGAAGGAAGGACTCGCACCCTGAATTTTGAAATACTATTTAAGGCAATGGATTGAAGTTCATGGACTATAAATGGATTGGCAAAGCGCTCGAGAACTTGTCCGGCGAATAGTTCCAGTTCCTCCTTGGGCATATCCAGTGTAGGAATGATCTCCTCAAAAATCAGACTTTTGAGCCAAACGCCTATTTCCGCGTGCTCCACAGATTCCCGAACCGTTCTAAGTCCTTTTAAGTAAGCAAAAGGAACCAAGGCCGTATGTGCTCCATTCAAAATCCTGACTTTTCGGGTTCGGTAGGGTTGAAGATCCTCTACAAAACTCACATTCAACCCAGCCTGATCTAGAGGGAATTCTTTTTTTACAAGTTCTGGTCCCTCAATTGCCCAAAAGTGAAATGGCTCAGCCACGACCACCAAATTGTCCTCCAGCCCAAGAGATTCCTGTATTTCACTGATCCTTGTTTTAGGAAAACCCGGAACAATTCTGTCCACTAGGGTATTGCAGAAATAATTGGATTCACGGATCCAATTTGAAAATTCAGTCGGGAGATTCCACAGGTTTGCATAGTCCAGGATACATTCCCGGAGTTGGATACCGTTGTTTTCTATCAGTTCGCAGGGAAGGAAAATCAGGCCTTTTTTCGGGTCTCCTTTAAAAAAATAAAAGCGATGGTACAGCAAGGAGCTTAGCTTTCCCGGAAAAGTCTTGGGGATTTGCCTATAGTCTCGGTCATCTGGATCGAATACTATTCCTGCCTCCGTGGTGTTGGATATTACAAATCGCAAATCCTGATTTTCTCCAAGTTTCAGGTAAGCCTCGTAATCTACATAAATCGAGGAGTAATCTTGAATACAAGTGATTAGACGACTCTTCTGGTATATGTTCCCATCTTTTAGCCCTTCTTCTACCACATGGAAAAGATTGTCTTGGGCCACCATGTTGGGATCTTTGTTGGGGCTGTGAACCTGAAGGGTATGGATATTCCCTTCAAATACACCCTTTTCGTTGGCGATATCGATCATCCAGTCCACAAAAGCCCTCAGGAAATTTCCATTTCCGAATTGTAGGATGCGTGTTTTTTCTTGGTTTTTGGATGCAGTACTTCGGTTCAGTTTTTTCAAGGTCAGTAGCTAGGGGTGTTGAATTGACAAAAAAGAAAAAAATAATGTCATGGCAAAGAGCCCAGTCTAAGTCTGGAAGCTTTTTCCCAATTGTCCGAATTTTTTAAGTTCCTTTCTCCGTCCAACAGTTTTTTGTTTCAGGATGAGCAAATTCTTCCTACTTTTTAATGGAAAATATTCAGCAAGTTTGATCCGAAAGGACCATAAATACAAATTTCTTCATTGCCCATGGAAAGCCTTCGAATACCCTACGATAAAATTCACACTCTATTGGGCGGAATATTGGAGGACAAAGGATTTACTCCCGAGAGGGCGATGGCCTGTGCAAGATTGTTTGTCAATGCAGATAGGGATGGGGTGTATTCCCATGGGATCAATAGATTTCTGCTCTTTTTGGACTATATCGCTAGAGGAATAGTGAAAATAGACCAATCTCCTATTCGATTGGATGGATTTGGTTTCTTTGAGCGATGGGATGGACAGCGAGGTCCGGGAAATCTCAATGCGGATTTTGGAATGGGTAGGGCCATCGCGTTAGCAGGGATTCATGGGATGGGCTGTGTGGCCCTGCAAAACACCAACCACTGGATGCGGGGAGGGAATGTCGGTTGGCAGGCAGCAGATGCTGGATGTATTTCCATTGCCTTTACCAATACCAAACCCAATATGCCGGCATGGGGCGGGGCAGAACCTAGATTGGGGAATAATCCCTTGATTGTAGGAATTCCCAGGAAAAAAGGTCCTGTGGTATTGGATATGGCCATGTCTCAATTTGCCTATGGGAAATTGGCCAATTATGCCAAAAGAGGGGAGCAAGCTCCTCATTTTGCAGGATTCGATTCGGAAGGAAAGCTCAGTAAATCACCAACAGAAATCATCCAAAATGAACTGGCCTTACCGGCAGGCATGTGGAAAGGTGCAGGTTTGTCCTTGGTTTTGGATATGCTGGCTTCAATCCTATCCGGAGGGGATGCTACCCATCAGGTTGGAAGTACTGGGGATGAAACCGGGCTTTCCCAGGCCTTTTTTGCCATAGATCCAGTCAAATTGGGTTTGGTGAACTGGATGGAGGAAAAAGCGGATTCGATTTTGGAAAACCTGAAGGCCTCGAAAACATTTGATCAGCAAGAAATCAGGTATCCCGGTGAACAGACTTTGAAAACCCGAAAGGAAAATATGGAATTAGGGATCCCAGTAGATCCATCTGTTTGGGAACAGTTGAAAAATCAATTCAACATATGAAAGATTTAGGAATCGGAATTATTGGCACGGGATCCATCACCGGGAAGCATTTGGAGGCGATCGCTACTTTGGATCATGCCAAGGTGCTGGCTCTTCATAATCCTAAACTCGAGAGTGCCCAAAAAGCAGCAGTTACATTTGGCTTGCCCGTGTATTCGGATTTAGAGGAGTTTTTGGCCTTGCCGGGATTGGACATAGTCTGTGTCTGCACACCAAGCGGATTGCATTTGGAGCCGGCATTGGCAGCTGCCCGAGCGGGAAAGCATGTCGTGGTTGAAAAACCTCTGGAGATCAATCTTAGCCGTGTGGACCAGCTGGTCTCTGCTTGTGAGGATAACGGGGTCAGGCTGGAAGTGATTTTCCAGAACCGTTTTTCACCCGACTACCTTAAGTTAAAAGAGGCGGTAGAAAGAGGGGAATTCGGTAGACTTCTCATGGGGAATGCCTATATCAACTGGTTTCGGACCCCTGAATATTATTCCCAAAGTATATGGAAGGGTACTCTTGAGGGAGACGGTGGGGGAGCCTTTATCAACCAGGGAATTCACACCCTAGACCTATTGCTGGATATCATGGGAGATGTAAAAAGCGTTTTTGGCAAGGTCAAGACTGCTCTCTATCCAATTGAAGGAGAAGATTTGGGAGCTGCCATGGTGACTTTCAAAAATGGGGCAATAGGAAATATCACGGCGGCTACCTCTTTGTATCCAGGCTATCCCGAAAGGTTGGAAATATACGGGACTGAAGGAAGTGCGATTTTGGAAGCCGGTAAAATTGTAGCATGGAATATCAAGGGCAAAGAGTCCTTGGTTTCTTCAAAAGATACTTCCTCCTCCGGAGCCTCTGATCCCACAGCTATTGGTTCTGAATTGCATGCTGCGCAATGGAGTAGGTTTTTGGAGGCCATCCAAAATGATTCTCCAAACTTGGTAAACGGGAAGGAAGGAAGAAAATCCGTGGAATTGATTCGGGCGATCTATAAGTCTTCAGAGCTCAACCAAGAGCTTTTCTTTCCTTTTGAGGATAGTTGAACTGAATTCGGAAATGAAAGAAAATCGCAATCGTTTCCGCAATTCGAAAGAAGATTGTAAGGAAATCAATCCTCACTTTAATAATTTGACATGCCGCTAAAAAGTAGAACCCGGATTACGCTAAAAGGGAATGAATTTTTTCCCCGTAGGTCTTTGAAGCTGGATAATTAACCATAACCCATGAAAATAACTCCTTTTGCCTTACTTGGACTGCTAAGTGTATTTTTGGCTTTTTCCTGTGAAAGTGCTCTGAACCATCGGGTGATAAAGATGGGACATGCCCAGGTTCCCAGTCACCCTGTTCACGAAGCCATGCTTTTTTTGGCCAAGAGAGTAGAGGAAAAGTCGGGAGGCAAACTCATTGTGAAAGTCTATCCCAACCAGCAACTGGGCACAGAGCGTGAGCTGGTGGAGCTATTGCAGATCGGAAGTCTGGGAATGACCAAGGTTTCGTCTGCGGCCTTAGAGGGCTTTGCTCCAACCATGCAGGTTTTTGGAATGCCCTATCTGTTCAGGGATGATGCACATCAGCTCAAGGTCTTGGAGGGGGAAATAGGCCGACAGTTACTATTGGATCCGGAAAAATATTGGTTGAGGGGACTGTGTTACTACGATGCCGGAAAAAGGAGTTTTTATACCAAGGAAAAACCTGTAGAAACTCCAGCCGATCTCGCTGGGCTGAAGGTCCGCGTGATGGAAAGCAATACAGCTTCCAATATGGTAAAGGCCATGGGAGGTTCTCCCACTCCGGTTTCCTATGGGGAATTATATACCGCCTTGCAGCAGGGAATAGTGGACGGAGCAGAGAATAATCCTCCCAGTCTCTACACCTCCAAGCATTACGAGATTTGCAAATATTACAGCATAGATGAACATACCTCTCTTCCGGATGTGGTGATTGTGAGTACCAAGGTTTGGAATAGCCTCAATGAAGAGGAACAGCAATGGTTGCAGGAGGCAGCCGATGAATCCTCAGAATTCCAGTATAAAATCTGGGCTGAGTCCACCGAAGAATCTCTCAGAGAATTGAAAAAAGCCGGAGTAGAGATTACCTATCCGGATAAGGAACCCTTCCGGGAAGGAGTATCCGCCATGTATGAGCAAGTGAAACGGGAACAACCCGAGATTTATAAAATTGTAGAGGCCATACAGGCAGTCAAATAATAAACCTAAAAGAACAACATGTTTTCACCTGGTATAAAGAATTCATTGGATAAGTGGGTAGCCGCTTTTCTGATTTTTCTAATGGCCTTTATGGTCGTCAATGTGAGTTGGCAGGTAGCTTCCCGCTATATTTTGAAAGATCCGAGTTCCTTTACGGATGAACTCGCCCGCTATATGCTGATTTGGGTAGGAATGCTGGGGTCGGCCTATGTTGCAGGGAAAAATGAACACCTGGCCATTGATATAGTAATGACCAAAATGAGTCCCAGAAATGTGTTCAAGACCAAGGTGTTGATCCATGCCTGTGTTTTGGTTTTTGCTTTGACAGCCATGGTGATTGGGGGGATCAATTTGGTATATATTACTTTTATTCTAGATCAAACCTCCGCTGCACTTCGAATTCCTCTGGCTTATGTGTATGCCATTATCCCTTTTAGTGGTTTGCTTGTGATTTATTACCAGATAGGAGCAATTCTTCAACTTTTTAAGGATCAAAAGACAAGCTGATATGGAAACTTTAAGTGTATTGATATTAGTCCTGTCTTTCCTCTTTTTACTGGGTATTGGAGTGCCTGTTGCCTGGAGCTTGGGTTTGTCCAGTTTGCTGACTTTGATGGTGACCGTTTCCTCTTTGCCGGCGATGACGACCATAGCTCAGCGCATGGGAACAGGTTTGGACAGTTTTTCCTTATTGGCCATCCCATTCTTTATCCTTGCAGGGGAGTTGATGAACCGGGGAGGCATAGCCAATCGACTGATTGAATTTGCAAAAGCACTGACCGGAAGGCTTCCAGGCGGACTACTTCATGTAAACGTGATTGCGGCAATGCTTATGGGCGCAATCGCAGGTTCCGCAGTAGCAGCGGCATCCTCTATGGGAGGCATTTTGGGGAAAAGAATGGAAAAGGAAGGCTATCCCAAGGAACTGGGAGCAGCAGTCAATATCACTTCTTCCACCACAGGTTTGATTATTCCACCTTCCAATGTCTTGATCGTTTATTCCCTCGCCTCGGGAGGTGTATCGGTTGCAGCTTTGTTTGTGGCTGGATATCTACCGGGATTGTTGGTAGGGTTGTTTCTGATGATTACCGCTGCCGTTTTGGTGAAAATCAAAAAACTTCCCTCCGGAGAGGCTTCCTCTTTGGGACATCTTTTCAAGACTTTTTGGAAGGCTATTCCAAGTCTGTTTTTGTTGATCGTGGTGATAGGAGGGATCATAGCAGGGGTGTTTACCGCCACGGAAGCTTCCGCAATTGCAGTGCTTTATGCTTTGGGACTTTCCTTGGTGTATAAGGAGTTGAAGGTAAAGGATCTGCCTTCGGTACTACTCAAATCCGCTGAGACTACCGCGGTGGTGATGCTGTTGATCGCTACTTCCATGGCCATGTCCTGGGTGATGTCTGCCGAGGAAATCCCCCAAAATATTTCCAACTCCCTGTTGTCTTTGAGTGACAATATCATCGTGATCCTGATCATGATCAACCTGATTCTTCTCTTTGTGGGGGTGTTTATGGACATGACTCCGGCGGTTTTGATCTTCACTCCTATATTTCTTCCGGTAGTCACAGCCCTGGGAGTGGACCCGGTGCATTTTGGAATTATGATGGTGCTCAACCTTTGTATTGGGCTTTGTACTCCGCCGGTTGGTTCCATTTTGTTTATTGGAGTTGGTGTGGCTCAGACCAGTATTCAAAAAGTGATTAAGCCACTTTTGCCCTTCTTTTTTGCGATGATTCTGGCATTGATACTGATCATGTTGTTCCCGGAAATCTCCCTTTGGTTGCCAAGGGTGTTTGGAGTTTAAAAGAGGAGCCTCCTTTTGAAGAATTAAGAGCCACTCGGGGATTCACCTTGATACCACCATACTGGTAACCCAGTCCTGACAATTCCACTCCCCAGGGATTCCCGATATCGTTTCGCTGTGCTGCACTCATCGGGACAGGCTCCGTGGGTTTCCTGTACGATCACAGGGCCTGTGCTCAGGATGCGGAACTGGTCAAACCATACGTTTTCACTTGTTTCATTTACTAGGAAAGTCTCGATGTATCCATCCTTAGGCACAGCGATCTTTTGGACCAGTTCCTCGTGCTTGTTTCGGGCTTTTTTGCTTAGGACCCTTCCCTACAAGCCGGCCCCTCGCTAAAACAGTCCACAGGACTGATTCTTAACGCTCGGTCCTCTTGTTTGTACAGATTACTGTCGGCATTCCCGATATCGCTTCGCTCATCGGGACAGGCTATAAAGGGCATAGCCCATATAGGCCTCCGGAGCCAGGAATTACAAATTCCCTTAAATAGTCGAGCGTAGTCTGGAGACTACTCTCAGGCAAAGACTACGCTCAGGCAAACACCTTTTTAATAATCCATCATATATTATACCCAAGTGGGGCGCTGGGTCAAGTTTGTAAATCACCCTAATATCCAAGCCAATTTGCAATTGGTTCTAATCCTTCTGATCTCTTTTTCTAAACTAAAACAAATTACAAATTTGTTCGAATAGAAAGGTAGGTTAGAGTGTCAGAAAAGCTTCAGTGAAGCTTTTTGGCGAGAGGCCAGGTGCAGGGCTGTAAAACTACACCTAGTCCTAACCATATTCCTTCTACTCCCAGAAGGGGGGAAATGAACGGTTGGCCTTTATTCCAATAAAAAAGCCGGACCCAAGAGGATCCGGCTTTCTAGATAATGCGTTTTTCTTATTTGGCATTGAAGGTCATTGCTGCAAGGATAAAGGTTCCCAGTTCCCCTCCATCCTGAGGCTCACTGACAATAAACAGTTTTCTCTTTTTTCCATTAGTCGAGCCGGTAACCGGAATGGTAGCCTGTCCATACATCACTGGAAGGTCCGGGCTTTTGACTGCTGGACCTTGTACATAGGTTCCTTTTGCAACCACTTCTCCCTCCGGACTGTCAAGTCTGACTTCAAAGTTCAAAGGAATCTTGATCGGTTCAACGGATGCAACGGTGAAAGTAATAGAGCCTACATCCGTCAGATCTGTAGCTGGCATAGAGAAGGAAGCTTTTTCACTAGGAACCATCATGAGGTGATTGCCATCATAGGTCATGCTGGTATATCCTGTCATATCTCCAGCCGATGCGAAGCTCAGGGTATTCGCTTTTAGAACCAGAGAACTGCTTCCGGATAGAGGCTTGATGTTTTCTCCACCTGCATCGGTGTAGGATGCGTTGATCACCAAAGCACCGTTTGGTGCTGGAGCTTTTCCTAGGGTCGGATCCAAAGATCCGCTTGCAGGAAGGCTTGGTTTTTGATCTTCAGCTAGGGAGAATACATAGCTCACCAATGCTCTCAACTCAGATTCTTTGAGGTTAGGATTGGCCGGCATTACGGTTTCACCCCATACACCTCCGCCACCATTCTTGATTTTGTTCATCAGGTAGTCTGCGTTTCTACCTCTGTATTTTTTGGCCACGTTTACAAAAGATGGACCAATGGACTCTTCATTTTCCTTGTGACAGGTTTTACATGTCAAAGAAGAGATCAGGGCTTTTCCGGTCATGGCTTCACTCATGACTTTGTGGCCCATATCGGCCTCGGCCATGTCAATTCCTTCCAAATAATCAGCCGCAACATAAAGGTTGCTCAAGTCATTGGAAGCTCCTGGATGATCTTCATCAGAGACAGTTACTTCATAAGCTACTTTTTTGCCAGGGAAGTAGAAGGATTGGTTGCCCTTGATCTGGATGCTTACCACTGGAGCTACATTTCCTGCATATACTGAAGCCACTAAGCTTTCTCCGGTCAATCCGGCAGGGTCTTTTGCCATAACCTGGATTTCGTATTCACCGATTTCATTGTAGGTATAGGTCAAAGAAGGTTCGGTAGTGGATTCGGTTTTTCCATCACCCAGACTCCAGGTATAGGTCAAGGCGTCATTTTCAGGATCTGAAGCCTTCACAGAAAGGTTGACAGTTAGAGGAGTTCTTCCAGAAGTCTTGTCTGAGGTGATCTCAGTTACAACCGGAGCTCTGTTGCCTCCATTGTAATCAATTCTGAAAAGACCGGAATCCGGGTTTTTGGTAAACCATCCATTTCCGTATTCCAAAACGTACATTTTACCATCAGGTCCCATCTCCATGTCAATCAGGGCATTGAATTTAGTCCCTGCCATAAAGGGTTCCATTTTCACATAGTCCCCAGCTTCATTCATGGTCACGGCTTTGATCCAGCCTCTTATCCAGTCATAGATGAACAGTTTGCCGTCATAATAATCCGGGAATCTGGTTTCCGCCGGATACATATCGGAATAATAAACCGGACCTGCCATTGCATTTCTACCTCCAGTATTTACCTGAGGAAATTCAGGAGATATATCATATGGATACCAAATGAAGGCAGGTTGAGCGGGAGGCAGTTCTGATAAACCGGTATTGTAAGGAGAGTTGTTGACAGGCTTGGCAGGATCAAAGGCAGGGCCTGGAGTTCCTGTTTCAAAGTCAAACTCATGGTATGCGTAGTTGTTTCCTACAAAATAAGGCCAGCCAAAGTTACCCGCTTTTCTAGCTTGGTTGACTTCGTCATATCCTTTTGGTCCTCTGCTGCTCAAAGAGTCGGCTCTGGCATCAGGGCCTACTTCTCCCCAGTATAGGAAGCCTGTTTTTTGGTCAATTGAAATTCTGTAAGGGTTTCTGTTGCCCTGAACATAGATTTCAGGCTTCGTCTTTTCTGTTCCTTGAGGATAAAGGTTTCCTTCTGGGATGGTATAGGATCCGTCCTCATTGACCTTGATTCTTATGATTTTTCCTCTCAAATCATTGGAGTTTCCTGAGCTTCGTCTGGCATCCCATTGTTTTCTTCCTTCGCGTCCATCCAAGGGTGCATAGCCATTCAAGATGAATTTGGAATCATTTTGATTGAATGGAGTGGAGTTGTCCCCTGTAGAAAGGAAAAGGTTTCCTTCACTGTCAAAAGCGATGGATCCACCGGTATGGCAGCAGATGTAGCGCTGGGAAGGAATGTCAAGAATGACTTTTTCGGAGTCCATATCCCAAACTCCGTCCTTGTAAACAAATCTGGAAAGTCGGTTGATCTCCTCATCTCCTGCTGGGGAGTAATAAACAAACACGAAGTTGTTTTTCGCATAGTTAGGGTCCTTCTGGATTCCCATCAGGCCTTCTTCTGCGTTGACGCCCTGTACACCACTTTTCCAGTATACATCGAGTTTGGCGATTTCCTTCAGTTCCTCGGTCTCATTGTCAAAAAGTAGGATTTCTCCTCTACGCTGCACAACGAGAATGTCCAGATTGGGAAGGATGGTCATTTCTGTTGGTTCGGTAAATCCGCCAACGGATAGAGTGGTTTTTGTAAACCTGTTTTCTTCAGGTACACGCTTGGTTTTTGCAGCGCTGTAATCCAGTTTTTCATTGTCTCCAATTGCATACTGAATACCAGCTAGCATATGCTTCAAAAACAATTCTTCTGAAAAGGATTCTTTGGTGTGTCCACCTCCGGTGTAGAAGGCCCGTCCACCGTCAAAATCATGGTACCAGGCAATAGGATGCTCTCCCATATCCAAACCTCCCTGATACGAAGCTTCATCCAGCATCAGGAGTTTTTTGGTAGTTGGGCTGACTTGCTTATAGCTATACCATTCATCGGTTCTTTCCCATGGATCAGGAAGGAAATCAGTAGATGGGTGTTTTTCGGCAGTCTTGTGGACCACTCCCGGCTGCACATTTGGATGCGGGTCATTGATTCCAGGGTGGTCGGCGAAATAGCCTCCTACCAATTGGTTGTACCAAGCCCAATCATATTCTGTGTCTGCAGCGGCGTGAATCCCCACATAGCCACCACCTGCTTGGATGTAACGCTCAAAATCAGCTTCCTGAAATTGGTTTAAAACATCTCCGGTTGTACTTAGGAAGATTACCGCGGAATATTGTTCCAGATTGGCTTCATTGATGTCCTCTGCATTTTTGGTTTCGTCCACTTCAAAGCCGTTTTCGGCTCCGAGTTTTTGGATTGCAGCGATTCCATCCGGAATGGATTCATGGTAAAAACCGGCGGTTTTACTGAAGATCAGGACTTTTGGTTTGCCTGAACGCTTGTTACAGGAAACTAGCCCTACAGTAGCCACCAAGAGGAGAACTACAAGGTTTCTTAGGCTTTTTGGGAAATTCATATTAGGTAATTTTTTGGCAAAATAGAGAATTCTGAAAATTGCAGCGCTAAGTAACTGAAATTCGGTCATTTTTAAGGATAAATCACTTTATTATTTCAAATTGAAACATTAAAAATTCTGAAATTGTAGCTGTCTTGAAAGGATGTTTGTCAAATTCTGAAAAGAGTGGAGCTGAAGCTGAAATGAATACCCTTATCAAGGATTCTGAACCCTAAAAACTATAGCCATGAAACGAATTAAGTTAAATGGGGCTGTTGCCTTGGGAATCCTGGTGCTTTTCGCCTGCAATAGCAATGAAATCACTGAGCAATCCTTAGGCACAGATATTAAATTGATCCAGCAGACCCAGGGTCCTACTTTGGGATATTCCCTGAAATCCGGGGTTTCCGTTTTGAAGAAGGCTGGATTTGCTTTCAAAGACCTCAATAAAAATGGGGAGTTGGATCCTTATGAGGATTGGCGGCTTCCGGTGGAGGAAAGAGCCAAGGATTTGGCGTCCAAAATGACCCAAGAGCAAATCGCAGGACTTATGCTCTATAGCCAGCATCAGGCTATTCCTGCCAATCCTGCAGGATTTGGAGCCGGAACCTATGGAGGTAAACCCATTCACGAAAGCGGTATGCCTACTTCCAGTCTTTCCGATCAGCAAATGAAGTTTTTGGAAGAAGACAACCTGCGTCATGTCCTGATCACCAGTGTGGAAAGCCCCAAGGTTGCCGCCGAATGGAACAACCAGGTTCAGGCTTTTGTGGAAGGACTTGGAATGGGGATTCCCGCCAATAATAGTTCTGATCCCCGTCACGGTCCGGTGGCCAGTACAGAATACAATGCCGGAGCAGGAGGGAAGATTTCCATGTGGCCAGAGTCTTTGGGCTTGGCGGCAACTTTTGATCCCAAGTTGGTTCAGCGCTTTGGTGAAGTTGCCTCTGAAGAATATAGGGCTCTTGGTATTGCTACAGCTCTTTCTCCCCAGATCGATTTGGGAACCGAACCCCGATGGAACAGAATCAAAGGGACTTTTGGAGAGGATTCCAGACTCAGTGCAGATATGGCCAGAGCCTATGTGGATGGCTTCCAGACTTCCTTTGGAGCCAGTGAGATTTCCTCAGGCTGGGGATATCACAGCGTCAATGCCATGGTGAAGCACTGGCCGAGTGGAGGTCCTGAGGAAGGAGGAAGAGACGGGCATTTCGCCTATGGGAAATTCGCGGTTTATCCCGGAAATAATTTTGCAGAGCATTTGATTCCATTTACAGAAGGTGCTTTTAAACTTTCGGGACCTACACAAAAAGCAACAGCGGTCATGCCTTATTATACGATCTCTTTTGGTCAGGATAAAAATGGAGAGTTAGTGGCCAATGGATATTCTAAATACCTGATCACGGACTTGTTGAGAGGGGAGTATGGCTATGACGGAGTGGTTTGTACCGATTGGTTGGTGACTGGGGATGAAGGTCCTGGTCCTGAGGTTTTTGCTGGAAAGCCTTGGGGAATGGAGGAGCAGAGCATTGCCGAGAGACATTTCAAAGTGTTGATGGCAGGTGGAGATCAGTTTGGAGGGAATAATGATAAAATCCCGGTTTTGGAGGCTTTTGCTATGATGGAAAAGGAAATGGGAGTTGAGGCTACCCGAGCCCGAATCGAAAAATCAGCGGTTCGTCTGTTGCGGAATATTTTCTCGGTAGGCTTGTTTGAAAATCCATATCTGGACCCTGAGCTTTCCCAAGCTAAAGTGGGGAACCCGGATTTTATGGAAGAAGGGTATCAGGCTCAGCTGAAGTCTGTGGTCTTGCTGAAAAATGAAGATCAGGTCCTGCCCATTCGGGAAAAGAAGAAGGTTTTTATTCCTCAAAAGTACATTCCTTCTACTGTCAATTGGTGGGGGATCCGCTCTGAAGCTTCTTGGGTGGATCCAGTGAATCTTGCCATCGCCTCAAATTATTTTGAACTGGTCCAGAATCCCGAAGAGGCAGAACTGGCTTTGGTTTTTGTCAATAGTCCCGAATCAGGAACTGGGTATGATCCTGCAGACAGGGAAGCCGGGGGAAATGGCTATGTTCCGATTTCCTTGCAGTATCAACCTTACAAGGCGGTTTTAGCCAGGGATTCAAGTATTGCTGCCGGGGATCCGGTGGTGGCTCCTGAGGTGTTGAATCGATCTTACAAAAACAAATCTGTCCAAACCGAAAATGAGCAGGACCTGAAAACCATCCTCGAAACCAAAAGTAAAATGAAGGACAAGCCAGTGATCGTTGTGGTCAAAGCCGCAACCCCCATGGTCTTTGCCGAATTCGAATCCGAGGTTCAGGGGATCTTGTTCCATTTTGGAGTCCAGGACCAGGTGGTATTCGATTTGTTGAGCGGGAAAAATGAACCTTCAGCTTTGCTTCCTGTGCAACTTCCGGCAGATATGGCCACGGTGGAGACCCAATTGGAAGACGTTCCTCATGACATGGAGGTTCATGTGGACAAAGCCGGAAATGCCTATGATTTTGCCTTTGGGCTCAACTGGTCTGGGGTAATTAACGATGAGCGGGTGAAAACCTATAAACACAAGTAAGGCAAAGCATATGCTCAGTTAGGAAGTGATTCAAGGTGTTAAAACACAAAGAAAGGGGGCTTTTCTAGGCCCCCTTTCTTTGTTTAGACTATTCTGGCTCCCTGTCCGATTTTGACAGGGATGAATTCGGGCTGAATGTCGAATTCATTCTCGTAGGCCTCTCCAAGGATATCCTGGAAATGATTGATTTCTGAATTTTTGACCAAGTTGATGGTGCAGCCTCCAAAACCTCCTCCCATCATTCTTGATCCCAGAACTCCGGGGATCTTCCAGGAAGTTTCCGCCAGAAAATCCAATTCTTTACAGCTCACTTCAAAGTCCTCGCTAAGGCTTTGATGGGATTCCTTCAGCAGAGTCCCGAACTCTTCCAGCCTTCCGGATTTCAGGCTTTCGGCAGCACGATGTGTCCTGTCATCCTCTGTGATGACATGTTTGGCCTTTGGAAAAAGTTCTGCAGAAAGAAGTTGGCTTACTTTTTCCAGTTGGGAAACAGGGATATCTCTCAGTGTTTTGATTTCAGGAAATTCAGAAAGAAGGATACGAACACTTTCTTCACAAGCGGCTCTACGCTGGTTGTAGGCGGAATCGGCCAGGGAATGTTTCACCTTGGAGTTGACCAGAATCAGGGAATAATCACCAAAATCCGCTTCGATTTCTTCATGGGTATTGGTTCGGCAGTCCAAGAGCAATGCTTTCCCCTTTACTCCAAAAGCCGATGCATAGGGGTCCATAATTCCGCAATTAACTCCCGCATAGAGGTGCTCGGATTTTTGGGAATAAAGGGCAATGGATTTTTTGGAAAGAGACAAGTCAAACAATTCGGAAAGAGCTGTCCCTATGGCTACTGACAAGGCAGCTGATGAGGAGAGGCCCGCGCCTACGGGAATATTTCCTCCAATTACCATATCAAAGGACTGGAATTCGTACCCGGCCTGCTTTAATTGAGCCAAAAAGCCCATCACATAATTTGCCCAGTGTCCTTTTTTTGGTGAAAAAGCGGTGGGGTCAAAACTGAATTCCTCCTGGAAATCCAGCGAATACAAGCGGCATTTCCCAAGTTGGTTTTTTTGGATGGCTACCCAAATTCCCTGCTCTACAGCTGCCGGAAATACAAAACCTTCCTGATAATCCGTATGCTCTCCGATGAGATTGATTCTACCGGGAGCAAAAGACAAAATAGGTCTTTGTTCGAACAAATCGAAAAAGGCCTTTTCAACAAGGGCTTTCAATTCAATGCTTTTTTTGGGTGGATTTTCTAGGGACCAGTGTAGTTTCCAAGACTATGGATATTGGGTCGTCTGAGGCTAGGCCTTCCAGTTGGTCCAGTAAGTGGCTTACTGCCAATCTTCCCATTTCGTACCCTGGTTGGGAAACGGTGGTCAGTGGAGGCTCCACAACTGCTGCAGTTGGATTATCAGTGAACCCTGCAAGGCAAATTTCTTCAGGAACCTTCACCCCAATGCTTTTCCAGTAGGTCAAAACATCTACTGCCACCGGATCAATCATACAAAAAACGCCGTCAGGTCTGGGCTTCATTTCGGCGATTTCTTTGGCCACTTTTCTGTTGCCTTCCAAGGTAAGATCAGTGACCTTGATAATGGACTCCTCTTCAGTAATCCCGTACTCATCCAGGGCTTTTAGGTAGCCTTCCTTTCGTTTTTTACTGATATAAAGATCTTCCGGGCCGGATACATAAGCGATTCTTCTACATCCTTGCTCCAACATATGATGGGTGACCTGATAGGCTCCTCCGGCATCGTTGAAAGTGATTTTGGAGACAGGAATATCTTCCTGTACCCTGTCAAAAAGAACAAAGGGTATCTCCCGGTTGTATAGATCGAAGAGGTGCTCGAAATGATTGGTTTCCCGGCTAAGGGAAATCAAAAGGGCGTCCACTTGGCTGGCTACCAAAGTTCTAATATTTGCGATTTCCTGGTCTATGAACTCATTGGACTGGCATATCATCACATTGTAGCCCCGTTTGGTAGCAAAATCCTGGATTCCACTGATACAGGATGCGAAAAAATGGGAAGTGATTTCCGGAACGATTACGCCCAATGTCTTGGTGCGGCTGATCCGGAGACTTTGTGCCAGCAGATTGGGTTGGTAATTCATCTCCTTGGCCATTTCGACGATTTTGCGCTTCGTCTCAGGATGGAGCTCTGGAGAATCCTTCAATGCCCGGGAAATCGTGGAAACTGAAACTCCCAGTTTCTTGGCGATCTCCTTCATGGTAACCTGATGCCCTTTTTTCATGCGTAATTTGATTTACAGCTAAGGTAGAATCTCCCATCTTGCCAACTTCCCTGTTCCATACAGCTCGGATGGAAAATCGAGTTTGTTTTGCTATTCCTGGTAAACTGTAAATAAAACAGTTTCTCCAACAGCTTGCAAGGACCGACGGTCAATCACGTCCATATTGTCCTGATGGGTGTGGTGATAGTGCCCAAAACCATAGTCCGGGGAAAACTCAATGATGTCAATCATAGGAATGCCGGCATTAGCGTTGACGAAAACATGATCATCCAGGATTTCAGGGGAGTTTCTGTTGACGAAAAAGGAGTTGTGCCCCAGTTGGGCGGCATGATCCCAGACTTTTTTGACAATGCCTGAGGCATATTGTCTGGAATAACCTTCTTTGAAAAACTGGGCTCCTTTGGCTCCTACCAGATCCACCAAGATGCCATAATAAGCGGAGTAATTGGGGACGTGTTTGTTTTTGGACCAATATTGTGAGCCTAGGCACCACCAGATTTGGGAGTTGTCCCGGATTCGGGCTGTCTCAGGTTCCCCGTCATCTTCCCCGTCAAAAAGGATGATATCAATACCTACATCAGGTTTGAGACCTTGAGTTCCGACCACTCTTGCGATTTCCATCAATACCCCTACTCCTGAAGCACCGTCATTGGCACCATCTATGGGTTCATCCAAACGCTCGGTATCTTTATCGGCAATCCTGCGGGTGTCCCAATGGGCGGCCAATAAGATTCGCTTGCTCGCTTGTGGATTGTAAGAGGCGATAATATTGCTGAGATCCCAAGTTAGTTTGTCATAGGTTTTAGCTTGGAAATCCTGGGTCTGCACAGCCCAACCATATTTCTCCAATGTCTGAAGAATCCAGTTCTTGGTATTGGAATGACTTGTTGTTCCCGGTACCCTAGGTCCGAAGTCCACTTGTTTCTGAACAAATGAATAAGCAGAATCTGCATTGAAAGCCGGATAGGGCTTGATCACTACCTCAGGAACTTTGTTTTCTGTGGTTTTTTCAGAGGAACAGGCCAAACCAACTAGGAGAATCCCCAGAAGCCAAAATCTATTCTTCATATGCCCAGTCAATTTTGTCTTTCATGTCTTTAACCACAAAGCCCATGTCCTTCAGTCCGGCACGGATTTCATCTACTTTGGCATAATCCCGGGCTGTTTTGGCTTCAGAATAAAGTTTTAGCAACAAGTCCAACATGGAGTTTTGAACCTCACTTTTTTCCTCAATCAGTCCCAGGATATCTTCCACAAAGGTGATGAAAGTGCCTTTTAGCCTGTCAAACACTTCCTTGCCCAGGATTGCCGACTGGAGTTGTCCGGTGAAAATGGAATTGATTTTTTTCAATAGGTTAAATAGGTGGCCAATGGCTTGGGCAGTATTGAAATCGTCATCCATGGCCCGGTAGGCATTGCTGATGAGTTGTTCGATCTGCTTGACCTGACTTTCATCCTGAGCTACATCAGCATGCTGGTATTCCAGCATTTTTGCTATTCGAAGCCCATTGATCATTTTCTTGTATCCTTTCTGGGCGGCTTTGAGTGCCTCATTGGAAAAATCCAAAGTAGACCGGTAGTGGGCCGTCAACATGAAATAGCGAATGGTCATCGGACTGTAGGCTTGTTCCAGCAAGGGGTGATTCCCCGTGAAGAGTTCCTGAAGGGTAATGAAATTCCCCAAAGACTTACCCATCTTCTGCCCGTTGATGGTGATCATGTTATTGTGCATCCAATACTTGGCCGGATCCCGGTGATTGCAGGCATTGCCTTGGGCAATTTCACATTCGTGGTGTGGAAACATCAGGTCCATCCCACCACCGTGGATGTCAAATTGGGTTCCCAAATATTTGGAACTCATGGCTGTACACTCCAAGTGCCATCCAGGAAAGCCTATTCCCCAAGGGGAATCCCATTTCATCAAGTGCTCGGGAGCAGCGTTTTTCCAAAGGGCAAAATCTACCGCATTGCGCTTTTCTCCCTGGCCGTCCAGATCACGGCTTCCGCTCATCAACTCATCCAACACACGGCCGGAAAGTTTTCCATAGCGGTAGGTCTTGTTGTATTTCAATACATCAAAATAAACCGAGCCATTGACTTCATAGGCAAGGCCTTCATTCAAAATGGCCTCTACCAGGGCAATCTGCTCGGGAATATGTCCGGTTGCCCGGGGTTCAATGCTGGGCTTCCAGGTATTGAGCAGCTGCATGTCCCTGTGGTAGGTGTCCGTATATTGCTGGGCAACTTCCATAGGTTCGAGCTGCTCGAGCTTGGCTTTTTTGGCAATCTTGTCTTCCCCCTCATCGGCATCCCCGGTCAGGTGACCCACATCGGTGATGTTGCGGACATAACGCACCCTGTATCCCAAATGGCTTAGATAGCGATTGACAGTATCAAAAGTGACCGCTGGTCTTCCGTGGCCCAAATGTGCATCTCCGTAAACAGTGGGGCCACAGACATACATGCCCACAAAGGGAGGGTTGAGGGGTTGGAAATCTTCCTTTTGACGGGAAAGGGTATTGTATAGTTTGAGTTGATGAGACTTCATAGGACTGCAAAAGTACAAAATACAAAACTAGGAATTCAGAGTATAGGTTTCGAATTCGCTTGCAAAATAGGGGATTCAGGCCGGTAAATGAAAGGAAATAAGAGGTATAGGGTTTTTAACAAAAAGGCCTCCCGAATATGCTTTCGGGAGGCCTTGTCTATTACAACTTACCCTTTCTTGAGGCGGGGCTTTTTTATCAATGCTTAAAGTGTCTTACTCCAGTCATGACCATGGACATCCCGTGGGCATCACAATAGTCAATGCTGTCCTGATCTTTGATAGATCCTCCAGGCTGGACAACCGCCGTGATTCCTTCTTGGTCTGCGATTTCCACACAATCCGGGAATGGGAAGAAAGCATCAGATGCCATCACGGCGCCTTTTAGATCAAATCCAAATTCTTTGGCCTTGATGATCGCCTGCTTCAATGCATCCACTCGGGAAGTCTGTCCCACTCCGGAAGCGAATAACTGGGAGTCATTGCTCAATACGATGGTATTGGACTTGGTATGCTTACATACTTTGGCAGCAAATACCAAAGCATCCAATTCTTTCTCGCTTGGAGCAACTTTGGTCACCACTTTGAAATCGGCTTTGTTTTCGGTCGCCAAATCCTTGTCCTGTTCGATGATTCCGTTCAGCAAAGTCTTGATCTGCTTGGTGCCAGGAAGTGCCATTTTCTGACGAAGCAAGATTCTGTTTTTCTTGCCTTTCAAAAGAGCCAAAGCATCCTCGGTGAAATCAGGAGCGATTAATACTTCGAAGAATAGCGAATGCATTTCTTCGGCAGCTGCCAAATCCACAGTTTTGTTGGTCACTAAAACTCCTCCAAATGCAGAAACGGTATCTGCCGCAAATGCTTTTTGGTAAGCTTCCTGTACAGTTTCAGCCGTGGCGCATCCGCAGGCATTGGTGTGCTTCAGGATGGCAAAAGCAGTCTGGTCAGGGAATTCTGCAATCAGGTTGACTGCTGCATCGATGTCCACCAGGTTGTTGTAGGAAAGTTCCTTGCCATTCAATTGGTCGAAAAGGTCTTCCAGTTTACCATAGAAATGAGCCGCTTGATGGGGGTTTTCTCCGTAACGAAGAGCCTTGGAATGGCTTTCGGAAACCTTCAGTGCCGGAATGTTTTCTGCGCGGTTGAAGTAATTGAAAATATGGGTGTCGTAATTGGAAGATACTTGGAATGCCTGCGCGGCAAAGTATCTGCGGTCTTCCATAGTGGTGCCGCCGTCCTGCTCGGAAAGCTTGGCCTCCAACTCCCCGTACTGGGCTTTGGAAGCGATGATGATCACATCCTTGAAGTTTTTAGCCGCTGCACGAATCAGGGAGATGCCGCCTATATCGATTTTCTCGATGATGTCAGCCTCAGAAGCTCCAGAGGCAACAGTTTCTTCAAATGGGTACAAATCTACGATTACCAGGTCAATGGCCGGGATATCGTATTCGGCAGCCTGAGCCACATCTCCTTCATTTTCTCTTCTATACAGGATTCCGCCGAAGATTTTTGGGTGAAGGGTTTTTACCCTTCCTCCGAAAATGGAAGGATAGCTGGTCAGTTCCTCTACGGGAATTACTTCAGCTCCTTGTTCTTCGATGAATTTTTGGGTGCCGCCCGTGGAGTAGATTTTTACTCCGTGTTTTTTCAATAGGGCGATGATTGGTTCAAGATTGTCCTTGTAGTAAACAGAAATTAGGGCAGACTGGATTTTTTTTACGGCCATTTTTAAATGGTTTGAGATGAAATCTTTGGAAGCTGCAAAGGTAAGAAAAAAGCCTGGAAGGCTGAGTGTTTGGGCTTTGGGATTTTCGGGATTCCGAAACTGTTCCAAACAAGAAAAAATATGGACTTAGGGATTGGGCCCTTATATGATTTAAAAAGGTGGATAAATAAAGCCATTGGGACAGGAGTTTTTATTTAAATCTATCTCCCAACGATTTTAGTTTTTGGACCAAATCAGTTCAACTTCCTCCGATTTTCAATGAAGTCATCGTCAGTGAACCTGCAACGGCTTTGTCGTTGAACAAGTTTACAGCTTCATTTTTGTCCTGCAATGCCAATGCATATAGCAGAGGCAAATAATGCTCTGGAGTTGGAATGGCTAAGTCAAAGGCTTTTCCTCGGGACCGAAAATTGATCAACTGCTGATGGTCGCCATCCAGGATGAATTTTTTCATTTTCTCATTGGCTTCAATCGCCCAGTCAAAACCATAATCAGGCCTGTTCAATTTGTCCCAAGCCAACATTCTCAGGTTGTGAACCATGTTGCCACTTCCTACAATCAGCACGCCTTTTTCCCGAAGTGATTTTATTTCCCTGGCTAATTCATAGTGAAATTGGGGAGTTTGGTAGTAGTCCAAGCTCATTTCAATCACGGGGATATCCGCTTTCGGGTACAAATGTTTGATCACACTCCATGCGCCGTGATCAAGCCCCCATTTATCGTCTAAGCCAACTTCTGTTTTTTGGATCAGAGATTGGGTTTCTTTAGCCAGGTCAGGACTTCCCGGTGCCGGATATTGCACTTCAAATAATTCTCTTGGAAACCCGCCAAAGTCGTGAATGGTGGGTGGGTTTTGCATAGCCGTTACATAGGTGCCTCTGGTTTCCCAGTGGGCAGAAATGCATAAAATGGCATTGGGAGTGGGGATTTCCTTTGCCACATTCCTGAATCCTGCCACAAATTCATTTTCCTCAATAGCATTCATAGGGCTTCCATGACCCAAAAACAACACAGGCATCTTTTCCGTGTTGCCCAAATTTTCAGTCAGTTTATTTAGCGCATTCAGTTTCATGGTTGTTGAGTATAAGTAACCCAAAATATTCGATGCTTAGTTTTTAGTTCTTAGCCTGGGTTTTTGAAGGTTGGATAAGGGACGAATTCGGTTTCATCGCCTTTTACTTTTTCCATTGTTTGTGCATTCCATTTTTGTTTGGCTGCTTCAATGAGTTTTTTATCCGATGCAACAAAATTCCAATCGATAAACCGCCCTTCAGGAAAGGGTTCTCCACCAAAAATATACACTGTGGTGTTTGCTAGAATGGTAAACTCGCAGAGGTGGCTGTCCTTGGTAACCAGCATTTGCTTTGGGCCATATCTATGGCCGTCACTTTCTATTCCCCCCTCCAAAATGTATAAACCCGACTCCCCATACAGGTGCTTTCCAAGAGAAACTTGCTGGGTGGATTTGCTTTTTATCTCAATCATATAAAGCTGACTGTAAACCGGAACATTCGACTTCCTGTTGAACGCTTCCCCTGCAATCAACTTAAACTCGATCCCATCCTGTTTCCAAGTTGGAATTTCGCTTGATGTGATATGGCAAAACTCGGGATCCATCTGCTCCAGATTTTTTGGGAGGGCTACCCAAATTTGCAGACCGTGTAGGTGCTTTTCAGAATGGCGAAGATACTCAGGGGTCCTTTCGGAGTGAACAATGCCTTTTCCAGCTGTCATCCAGTTTACTTCGCCGGGCTTAATTTCCACTTCAGTGCCAATGGAATCCCGGTGCATGATGCTGCCTTCAAACAGGAAGGTAAGCGTAGAGAGTCCGATATGGGGATGGGGCAAAACATCAAAATTATTGCGATCGCTCAGCTTCACAGGTCCCATATGGTCAATGAAAATAAAGGGGCCTACCATTCGTTTTTGACGAAAAGGGAGCAGCCGACCTACCAAAAACTTGCCCAGATCAGCTGCTCTTTCTTCAATGATTAAATCGATATTTGACATACTTCAACCGGATTAATCCTCGAGGTGTCCAAATTTTCCGTTTTGAAAATCTTCAAATGCCTCTATTAATTCTTTGTGGGAATTCATCACAAATGGACCGTGTGCGGCTATTGGCTCGAGGATTGGTTGGCCGCTTAGTACCAGCACTACCGCATTCTCAATTGCTTCAATTTTGAACTCTTCTCCCTCATTTTCAAACAAGACAAAATGATTTACATTGACATCTTCAGAACCATTGACTCTTATCTTTCCCTCAATTACCAATAAGGCTGTATTGTAATCGGCGGGAAATGAAAAGTCTACTTTTGCTCCCTTATTCAACCTTGCATTGTGTAGATGTACAGGTGTGAAAGTAGAGGCAGCACCTTTTACATCCCCATAGCTTCCTGCTATAATTTCAATTTCTCCACCGTTTTCCGGCAATTTGACTTTGTTGATTTGGTCATTGGTGATTGCCTGGTATTTAGGTTTTGACATTTTGTATTTTGCAGGAAGGTTTACCCACAACTGTACCATTTGAAAATCCCCGCCTGTTTTGCTGAAAGTTTCCTCATGATACTCTTTGTGTAAGACTCCTGATGCGGCTGTCATCCATTGTACATCACCTTCACCAATCACTCCACCACCTCCGGCGCTGTCATGGTGTGCTACCCTGCCTTTGTATGCAATGGTGACTGTTTCAAATCCCCGGTGGGGGTGAACACCCACACCTTTTGGTTTATCAGAGGGAGGAAAATAAAATTTAGAATTATAATCCAGCATGATAAAGGGGTTCATTCTTTGCATATCCAAGCGATATCCACTTGGGATGAAATTATGCACCCTGAAGCCATCACCAACAAAGTGAGGCTCCCTTGGTGGTACTACTAACTCTATGTTTTTTACATTCATCCTGCTTATCTCTTTTATTTACGAATTGCCATAAATATTGGACTCACCTCCATCAATGGCGATGGTTTGTCCATTTACATAACCGTTGTCTTCGCTCAATAGGTATGCGACTAAGGTAGCCACTTCATGGGGCTGTCCCAATCGTTTGGTTGGATTACGTTGGGCGTATTCAGTTTCTGCAGCTTTTGGATCAGAAGGATTTACCTGCTTGAAGGCTTCGGCTACCATTGGTGTCAGGATGGCGCCCGGTGCAATTGCATTGGTGAGAATACCGTCTCTGCCGTATTCTAGTGCAGCATTTTTTGTCATTCCGGAAACTGCATGCTTGCTGGCTACATAAGCGGTTTGATATTGTACACCACGAATTCCCCCAACAGACGCGACATTAACAATTCGGCCAAACTTCTGTTTTTGCATTACCGGAATTACATAACGCATTCCGTAGTATACACCCATCAGGTTGATATCGATTACCTTTTTGAAAATAGCTATATCGTATTCGGTCATAGGAGCTTGCTTCCCTTCAATGCCGGCATTGTTGTAAAGCCCGTCAATCTTTCCAAATGCTTTGACGGTTTCGTCTACATAATTTTTCACGGCTTCTTCATTCGAAACATCCGCAACAAAGGAGATGATTTTCAACTGGGGATACTCTTGGGATAGTTCTTCCTTTACATCCAACAAGCTTTTTTCATGGTAGTCAACCAGTACTAGGTGAGCACCTTTTGCAACGAGTTCTTTTGCTGTAGCATATCCGAGTCCCATCCCTGCACCAGTAATAATGATCACTTTATTCTCTAAACTTTTCATGGCTTTTTAAATGAATTGGTTTGAAACATAAATATCCAATCCTTTAAAAGGACATGGGTAACAGTATTCGGAAGAAGAGTTGTAAAATCAGGAAAGGAGCTTTTTCATGTCATCCCGAAACTCGGATGGAGTCTGCCCTGTGCGTTTTTTGAAGACTTTCGTGAAATATGCTTTTTCTTTAAAGCCAAGATCAAAGCCTATTTCTGATATGTTTTTATCACTGTGAGTGAGTTGATTTTTGGCTTCAATGAGTTTTCGTGTTTCAATGATTTCACTGACCGTTTGGTGGAGGACCTTTTTACAGATCAGGTTTAGATTTCTCGCCGACATAAAAAGTTTTTCTGCGTAAAACTCAGCTCCGACAGGTCTTTGGTAGTTGGCTTCAAGGATTTTCAGAAAGTTCTGGATCGTTGTGTTTTGATTCACCTCCAACGCACTAAAGTCCTTTTCAATTTTCCTTCTTTCCGATTCAATCATTATGAACAAGGCACTGAGCAAATGCTTCACCACGCTTAGATCGGGGCTTTTTTGCTGCATTTCCCCGAAGATGATTTCGCAGATTGTCAGTAGGCGATTGAAACATTCACCACTTTGTAATTTCAGGCTTGCATGATCATGAAAGTTGGAATAAAGCTGAAAGGTAGTTTCGGGGATAAATTCACTTTTGAAACGAAGTACCCACATATTGCATTTTCCGTTTTTCAGCCTGGGGATCACTCGGTGGACTTTTCCTTTGGTTACAAAACTTACAAGAGGGGCGTCGAGAACTGTAGTATTGAAATCAATAAAGTGTTCCAATTGCCCTTCAATGCCGATAATCAACTCTTCAAAATCGTGGGTGTGCGGTTCTTCAGGCGAAGCACTTATTTTGAGAGCTTCCGCTTCTTCCAGTTTAAATATTTTGAAAAGTTGATTCATTGTTGGAATGGGAGGATTTAAAATCTTTGCTGTTTTGCCAAAAAACCGGTGAAAGGATGGCGATTTGTGCTTACTAACAAAGAGGATCACCTGAAAGGTTGCCTAAAATAGGAAAATTAAGGGTGCAGGTGGGTTAAGATTAAACCTTTTCTCTTTCAATAGACACTTCCTTTCCTATTGCAAGCCCTTAAGCTTGATTTGGTTTATTTTTCCACCAAAAGGTATTCGGCATATCTTAAACCGGATACGACTTCATTGCTTCTGTCTAGGGCTTTTTCTTCGAACTCATCCAGGGTTTTCCTACTGATTTTCCTTCCCTGAACCATTACGAATTGAGGCTTTCGAAGTGTGGAGAGATCCTGAAGTGGGTTTTCTCGAGTCAACACAAGGTTGGCAATTTTTCCTTCTTCGATGGTGCCCATGTTTTTCAAAAAATCATGTGTTTTGGAGGGGTTGACCGTAGCCGTTTTCAATGCTTCGTAATTGCTCATTCCAGCTTCTGTGTAAAACTCCAGTTCTTGGTGGATGGAGTAGCCGGGCAGTGTGACCCCAATGCCGGCATCTGTTCCACAGACAATGTTGACCTTACTTTCGTGGAGTTTCCGGATGGCCAGAATATGGAATTCATGCTGTTTTTTGATTTGCTCCACTATGCTGGGGTCCTGTTTTTTTGTGTTTTTCCAACGTTCAAACTGAGCTTTGCTGTCCACTCTTCGGATCAGGGGATTCATATAGGCCAACTCTTTCTCGTTCAGGATACCCTCTTCAGTAAGTAGGCGGTAAATATTGTAATACACCACTAAGGTCGGGCAAAGGGCTGTGTTGGGGTGGGCAGCAAAACCTGCTACCACCTCTTCCAGTTTTGCCGTGTCCAGTTGATAGGCCAAAGGCTGTTGCACAATATCCTCCGCATGCTCAATGGTGATGATTTGGGGATCAAAGTGAAACTCATAGGGGAGTTCCGCACTGGGATGGGCCACCAAATCCAATCCCTCTATTTCACTTTGCTCCATTACTGCTTCGAAAAGCTCTTCGGTCAGACCATTGTAGGTTTTGATGAAGTCATAGCCTCTTTTTTTGTAGAAGGCTATCTTTTCTTTTGCCTGCTCCGGACTTGTCAGCTGAAGGTTGTCATCGCCCAAGTAATCAGGGCCGGTGAGTTTGGGCCCGGAGGTAAAGAATAGGGGGCTGAGAATTTCACCCTGATCAATGGCTTTTTTGAGCCGTAAATGCTGGGGCTGTCCCCAGAGATTTCGAATGGCAGTAATTCCATTGGCGAGATAAAGCCCCAACTCGTAGCGATCCCAGACATGTACATGCAAATCCATCAGTCCCGGAGAAAGAAAAGCCCCTTGAGCATCGATGATTTCCAGATTATCCGCTTCCAGTTGATTTCCAATTTCTTCAATGATCCCGTTGACAATTTTGACTTGGGTATTTGCCAGCACAGTATCCCCCGACATAGGAATGAGGTTGACGTTTTGGATGAGATAAGAGCTGGTACTTGCCTCCGGATTTTTGTTCACCTTGAGGTAGGAAGAGTTAAAGGAATCTAATAAGAGAGCACCAAGAAGAAAAAATAGAATAAAGCCTATCAGAATGGAAAGTCCCAAAAAGAATTTCTTTAGAATATTCATTAGACGGTGTTTTTTGATTTGAAACCTCGGATCACCAGCCAGACCGCAAAGGCGATCTCACCCAAAGCCATGGGAAGCATGAGGATAGTTTCCCATTCTTTTACCAGGGATTCCGAATTGGGAAGAAATGCCTTGGCACTGTGAATCCCCACATAACAGATGCCTGCGAAAATCAACAGGATTGGAAAAAGTCTGGACATGTCGGGAGAGATCCAAGTCAACCAACCCAAGCCTATCAAATGAAATCCAAAAACAATCAAGCCCAAAGACCAAATGGATTCAAAGGAGTGAAGGGCAGCCATCACCTCCTGTGCGTCAGCATCTGCTTTTAGCGAGGAACCGGCAATAAAAAGATAGGAAATGGCGTATCCCAGGAATACGGAATATAAGACTCGGGAAAGGGCAGTCAATGCGGATATGTCCCTTTGGGTTTCTTTGAAATAAAAGTACAATGTCCAGGAAACCAATAAATCCAAGATCAGAATCACTACCCATCCTAGAGTTCCGCTTAGAAACAAACCGGAAGCCGATTGAAGATTTTGGAGGGTTTGTGTAGGGTCTTCAGGGAGGATCAAGCTATTGTACACATAGCCGTAAGAATATCCAGCCACGATCGCCATGAGTAACAGAGAAAACCCTGCAATCAAAGCTAGCTTTTTTGGATTGTAGAATTTCATTTGGATTTAAATTATCCAATTCCAACCGAAATGCAAATTCAAAAATCTAAAAAATAACGTGCAAAAGGGAGGGTCCAATTTTCAATTTCCTAATCTCATTTGGAAACTCATGGACTTAATTTACCTTTCATCTATCCTGCGAAAAGTCAGGTTTACTCTGGGAATTGACACTTTTTTGCTGGGAGGAAGACGGTGAGGCCAATGGGCTTGGGAGGTTCCTTTCATCACCAAAAGGCTTCCGTCTTCCAATAACAGCTACATTGTTCCAAGCTTCTGTCAACTTCTTTTTTTCCAGTTTCAAGGGTTGTTAGGAATTCCGAAGTTTGACTGAAAATATTTCAAAAAATAGCTATCAAACCTCGAGGGCATCAGAGGCAATGCCGCTGATCCGGATTCTGCCTAAGATGCCCTTTTTGTTTTAGCTTCGTAAATCAATTTTCCGCAAGAAGAGGATTATGACCCGAAGCTTGGATGAATCAATACTTACAAGGCTTCCCAATAGAGGTCTCCTGAGTACCGATACGAAACCTTTCCACTTTCGTCCAATGCGAGTAATTGGATCCAGCCATTATCGCAAAGGTTCCTTACAGAAGCATGTTTTTCTAAGATGCCATTCATAGCCTCCAATGGAGCTTCAATTAGCACGTTGAGCCTTGCTGGTTCATGTTGGTAATTTTCACCATCGTGTAAGGATTGTAGGGGTAATCCTACTCGTAAGTCTCCCGAAAACCCTTCCAAGACACCTAGCCCTGCAGTTACGTTATGTAAGGTCTTGTTACCGGAACCATAGCTCTTGTTGTCCACAGTGGAGGCATAATATTGCAGGTTAATCCAGCTGGTCACAACCATCGGTGCGGTCATTATCAGTTCGAGTATAGAGAATCCCTTGTCTTTTTTCCAATCATAGGAATGGAGAAAAGATTTGCCTTCCAGGTCGAGATGTTTGGTTCTTGTTCTGTTTGCTACAACAAAAGCCGAGCAGCCTGCCAGTCCCCACTCTGGGCGAACTTGAGACCAGTCTTTGCTTCTTGCAATAATCGCCTCGTCTATATCTCCGTTTAGGCTCATTCGCAAGGCTCTTTCTGCCCGGGCCGCTTTGCCTGCTTTTTCTAAGGATTCTTTCAAGTCAACCAGCGATTTTGTTTGGTTAGCCGGCACATCTTGTTGATTATAAATTGTGATTTCATCCGTAGTGGTGTCATGCAGACAGGCTAAAAACACAGTGTCATCCGTTATTGCAATGTTCTCCGCCAATAGAGACTTGCGCACTTCTTTGTCATTGAGGACCGCAGCGGCCACTTTGGCATTTGCTTCCCCGGAATGCCCTCCGCATGCACCGCAATCAAGTCCAGTGGCATGCGGGTTGTTGACTGATGAAGAGCCATGTCCAACGATCAGAACGAAGCGAGCAAAATTTTCGGTCAGTGACATCGCGTTCAAAGCGTTTTTTGCCATTTGAACTTGTTGCTCCAAGGGGATGCCTACGGTTTGGTGCTGGTGATAGCTTACTTCCAGGCTGATACTTTTCTGTGTGGAAGCTTTTGAATTCAAACTTTTGTTTTCAGAATTTGAAACAGGCCGAGTGAGTCCAAAAGAATCTGTTATCAGTTTGGGTAGGTAAAATAAGCCCATAGGACTCACAAAGCTAAAGCAGGTGACTGCACCGGATTTAAAGGATTTCCAAACTTGCTTTACCTGGTTCCGGAGGATTTTACTTTCGTAAGCCTCTTGATTCCTCTTTTTGTCCTTTATCGCTTCCAGAATTGTGGGCCCTGGGGGAATCAGTACCGGGCATTGGGATTCTCCTCTTTCATGCGCAAGGGGAACGAAATTGATGGGGAAAGCAAAGAAACCTGCAAATCCTATGGTTTCTATAGTGTGATCAGCCTGCTCTAAATTTCTGCGGAAAACTTCAGAGCGCACATCTATGCAAAATATGGCTTGCGCATTTGGTCTTTCCGTGACTTGCTTTTCAGGGCTTTCATTGCGGTTAAATTTTGAGATGAGTTCGCGCTGAGTCGCCAAGTCAAAGGCTTCCTGCAGAATGAGCTTTTCGCTCAGCTCCCAGCTGATCTCATTGCAAGCACTGGCTTCCAGGAGCTGCTCTTTTGCAACTGACCACAATACCTGAACTTCTGGACTGTCCAAACATTGAAGTAAACAAGCTTCCCAACTGATGAGAATTGACAAAAACTCAATCAATGCTCCATCTTTCCCACCGTTCAGCTCTTTTTCCCAATCGAGGCGAGCGGCATAGGCCGACCAGCCACCTACCCTCAGCAGTAAGCGATGGAAATAAGTGTCTAAGGCTTCCTGCGGGATATCCAGTATTTCAAGGGCTTGTTGTGTTGCTTTTAGATGCTGATTAGGTAAATTTTTTACAGTCTTTCTAAAATCTGTCAGCCCGGCAATTTCCGGACTGAGGTCTACTTGGGATTCGGTTTTCCAAGCCTCAAAGATTCCGGTTTTTGGATCAGATGCTTTCCAAATTGCCTGGCCTGCATCAAAATAGGAGGCAGCCCAGTTAGAAATTCTGGAGATTACAAAACGGTTCCAGTCTTTTCCAGTAACCTTCGTGGCAACATCCACCAGCGTGGCCAATCCTACAGCAGGTTCTTCAGCGAGAGCTGTGTTTTCCAGTTGGTCAATAAATGTATCAAGGTCTATTTTTCTGACCGATTTTTTAGCAATTGCGGCCTTTAAGTCTTCTTCTGTGATTTTTCCTTCCCTGATTTTAGTTAGGTAAAAGGAAGGAGGCAAGGTCATTTGAATACCCCCCAAAGTTTCCAGCTGCTGTGCGACTGTTTCAAATTTTTGGTCAGTAAGCCCCAGGTAAGGATTTACCGCAACAAAATTTTCCAATGGCCATACCGGTGCAATTTTTTTGCAGGCCTGTCTTAGGCTTTCTAAAAGCACGGCGTTTGTTTCCTCTTTGGTTTTTGATATCACGTTGTTTTCCATTTTTCTATGAATCAATTTTCTGGATTTGAAGGCTTCCTCGATTTAGGCCAATTGCTCTTCTAATTCTTTCACTTCGCTGTCCTCTGACGTCACTTTGCTGAGCTTGGGAGCTGTAATAGTCTGTTTGCTTTCTATGGAGTGAACATGCAATGCATTGACAAATCGGTCAAACCATGCATTTGCGTAAAAGCCGTTTCGAATGTGAATGGCTATCCTCTGATAGGCAGGTTTCATTTCAAGTTGAGGAGCCAGAATCTGAACAAAGACAGTCAGTCCAAAGGCAAGTAGGATAATTCCGCCCAGTATTATCTTGCTGAAGTCGGGCCTCGTTAATGCGGGTACTTCGGTTTTGATCAGGTAATGTGTGCCTGATTCCAAGGAGAAGAAAGCCACAGTCACAATGAATGCCATCAAGGTGGCCTGAGCCAATAATTTTACATTCCAGTTACTCGCCAAAGCCGAGGTAAAAAGCCTTGACAGCCCCAGGACTATTACGGCTCCAATGGCTAAAAGAGAAAGTTCATTTTCCAAATTTATGCCCCAGAGGATCGCGAAACCGGTGTACAAAAGAACTGCTAGTACAATTCCAAAGGCTATTTTTAAAGGCTTGGTACGTGGAGGCATCTTTATCACTTTGGTGCTGCGCAGAGCCTCGATCACACTTCCGGAGGAAAGAAAGGCATGAGCCTTGTAAAATGAATGGGCTACCAAATGAAGCAGGGCGGCCGGATAGACTCCCAAGCCACAAACCAGCAAGCTGAAGCCCATGTGGCCTACACTTGAATAACCCAAGGCTGTTTTTACAGAGGGTTGGGTAAGGTAAACCACCGAAGCAAAGAGGGCTGTAAATCCGCCAATGCTCATTAAAACAATCGGAGCGAGGGTACTGGCATCCATTACAAATGCCATTCGGATGATGAGGAATGGTCCGGCATTTAGTAGACCTGCATGCAACAAGGAAGAAACCGGCGTTGGCGTTTCCATGACTTCAATAAGCCAGCCATGTGTTGGAAATTGTGCTGATTTCAAAATAGCAGCTATAGCTAAAAACAAGGCGGCTAATTCCAACAGTACTGGGGTGTTTTCGGTTTGGAATCCACTTTTGATCGTTGAAAATATCAACTCCAGATTCCCTGTTCCATACTGCTTGTAGAGTAATATCAGAGCTATTAATAGTGATGCATCGCCTAAGCGGGCAAGAATAAACTTCTTTTTGGCGACAATTTGTGCACCCGGGCGTTCATGGTAAAAAATCAGCAATCGGTGCAGTGAAATACTGGTCAGGACCCATGAAAGGAAGAGTAGTCCCAAGTTTCCGGACAGGACAAGTAATTGTACCGATGCTATGGTCGCTGCCAACCTGCCAAGGAATGCACCTTGACGCGGATCACCGTCTAAGTAATTGATGCTGAATTTTACGATAATAAATCCCAGCAGAGCAATCATGCCCAGCATCACAAGGCTAAGCGAATCTATCCGGATGCTCCAGCCTATCTCTTTGAACCCAATAAATGAGGACTCTATGAGTCCCTCCTGAAATCCATAGAAGCAGCTCAATCCAACACTAATCAAACTCAGTAGGGTGGTGGTTTTACTCAAAGCAATGATTTGCTTGGGTCTTGATCCGGGCTGAAACCAGGATGCAAGAGCAATGGCTGCAAACAAGGCCGGTGAAAGCAGGGTAATAAGAGGTATTAGGTTTTGTGACATATTGAGAGGGGGTTATATCATTCCAATAAAATTTCTGGATTCAAGAAGTGATAGGGTTTTCCCAGTTCCTTCGCTTTTAATTAGTCCTGGATTTGGGTTGAATTGATGGGCTTGTTCGGAATGGGGCTTCTTTTGGGAGAGCTTCTGAAAGATTTTTGTTGCTTTTTCCAGAAGGTATTTTCCTTTCCGTGAATCGAGAACTGAATCAGTTCGGGTATGGATTCGATTCTTAACTGAAAGATTGCCCATGACTTTTTTTTGTTGGGGCAAATTTTATGAAAAGAACCTATAAATTTTCATTTATATTTGATATGGAACGCATGAACAATATTTATGAATTACACCATTCACCAACTCAAGATCTTTTTGAAAGTGGTTCAGACTCAAAGTATCACCAAAGCTGCTGAAGAGCTGTTTATGACCCAACCAGCCGTATCGATCCAGCTAAAAAATCTTCAGGATCAGTTTGATATTCCTCTCACCGAAGTCTTGGGGAGGCAACTTTATGTGACCGATTTTGGAAAGGAAATAGCCTTAATTGCCGAAAGGGTAATACAGGAGGTGGAAAATATCAATTACAAAACCCAGGCTTTTCAGGGGATTCTGACCGGAAAACTCAAAATTTCTTCTGCTTCTACGGGTAAATATGTGATTCCCTATTTTTTAAGTGATTTTATGGCGCAGCACACCGGTATTGATCTGGTACTCGATGTGACCAACAAAAGCATGGTGATCGACAGTCTGAGAAAAAATGAAATTGATTTTGCTCTGGTCTCTGTTGTTCCGGAGAAAATGAACGTTGAGGAAGAACTCCTACTGGAAAATAAACTTTTTTTAATGGGAAGTGAGCCCATCAGAAATGAAGGCAAACCCCTCATCTACCGGGAGGAGGGATCTGCTACTCGAATTGCGATGGAACACTATTTTGAGACCCAGGAGGGCAAAAAAAGAAAGCGTATGGAACTCACCTCGAACGAAGCCGTAAAGCAGGCAGTATTGGCTGGGCTCGGGCTTTCTATTATGCCCCTGATAGGGATGAAAAATGAACTCCTGAATAAGGAAATACACATTTTGCCTGCACCGGGACTACCTTTAAAAACGGAATGGAGGTTGGTTTGGCAAAAAGGAAAAAAGCTGTCACCTGTGGGGCAGGCTTTCTTGGACTATTTGAGAATGGAAAAAGAAAACATCCTAGCTAAGCATTTTGATTGGTATTTGAAGTTCTGAACGAGCTGAAGTAGGGCTCTTAAGACCAACCGCCTGAGATCCTTCCTTTACAAGTTGCTTGCTTCCTGTTGGATCTGACTTTGGCACATTTTTCTTGGTTGCCCGGATATTTGATCAACTAGAAAAACCATCAATACTAGGCTTCACTTGAATTTTTTTGGGCTGAACTTGTAAACAGTTCTTGATTGCTTGCGACAGAGTCGCTGTTTACTTGAAGTGGAATTCATTTAATTCTCAAGGAATGTGAAGGTTTTAACCAAGATTTCTGAGAGTAAAAGAATGGACATCTTTTTAGACCTTCTGTCAAGTCCCCTGAGCAAGGCTTTACCTTTCATCTATGGTACGAAAAGTCAGGTTTACTCTGGGAAGTGAGATTTTTTTGGTGGGAGGGAGACGGTGAAGCCAATGGGTTTGGGTGGTTCCTTTCATGACCAAAAGGCTTCCGTTTTCTAAAAACAGCTCCACCTTTTCAAGACTTTCCTTATGCTTGAAGGCGAATTTCCGTTCCGCACCCAAACTCAAAGAGGCAATGGCCCCGTTCTTTTTCAATTCCTTTTCCCCATCACTGTGCCAAGCCATTCCTTCGCTTCCGTCGTGGTAAAGATTCAGCAGACAGGAGTTGTAAGTTTCATCGGATTGTTTTTCCACCAGGGATTTTAGCTCCAGCAATTCCTCGGTCCAGGGCAGAGCGGATTTGGTGGTGTTGGAATAGGTATATTCAAAAGGCTTGTCTCCGTACCAGGCTACTTTTCTTTTGGTGATTATTTTCTTGCCGAAAATCACCGCTTCGTCATTTCTCCACTCGATTGTGCTTAGCAGAACCTTCAAAAAGTGATCAGCCTCCATTGGATTCAGCACTTTGCCATAGTAGTTGACAATCCCTTCCTTTGGGAGCCAGTTTTTCGAGGGGTTTATTTCCAGATCAAACAAAGTCATTTTTTTGGTTTTTAGGGTAAAACCGCAGAAGGGGCATTTGGCTCTTAATTTCAAATACTTCTTAACGTTCTTTTTCTCATTTTCATCGAAGATGCTTCTCCGTACCTCTTGAGTTCAATCCTGCGATGTGAGAAATTAGCAATTTCATCCTTTTTGCAATTGGTTGAAATGTATCAATTTTTGAATCTGTGTTTAGTGCGGATTATAAATTCGAATGGAAACCAAGGCAGGATCGAGCGTTAGCAAAGCTGTTGCAAAACTTTTTTGTGAGAGGCCAAATGGAGGCTTCCAAACTTCACCGAGTCATCGCAATTTTATTAATCAAATTTAAACAACACGCAGTCGGGGAATGTTTTTTCTCGCATTAAAGGACCAAAGATTGGGTCATTTCCGAAAAAAGCGGAATCCCTATTCCGAAGTCAATAAGTTTTTGGAAGTAGAAGCTGTCTTGTAGGCGCTTTTTAGGGTTTAAAGCAATGAAAATCAAGTCTTTGGTATCCTTTTTTTGCGTTTCAAAAATTAAGGTGTTTTTTATATACTATTTTTTTCATTTTATCGGTTTATAGAAGATTTCAACAACTAAAAAAATCTCAAATGGGTTGCCTAAAGCCTTCAGATTTTATAATTTGACTCGAAAGCAGTAAAAATGTTGGATAAATTGATTCAAAATCTTCCAATTGATATTTCAGGAGAAGGAGAGTTAGCCATAGTTTTGCCCATGGTTTTGGAGGGTGCAAGGAAGATTGGATACCTTATGTGGATTATTTCAAATCAAAAGCTACCATTTTCACATTTGACCATCTTGGAAGCATTCATATCGATGTTCCAGAGGAAATGGTTGATGCCCGCTTTTCGGACTCCGAGTTTCATACCGAATTACTGATCTCCATCATTAAGAAAACTACACAGAAAAAGAAAGTTTGTTTAGTGGCTCATAGCTACAGTGGATTATTGGGAGTAAATGCCTGCTTGGCGGAACCAGGCTTAATTGACCAAATGGTTCTTATTGGGTGCAACCCCCGTTTCCTAAATGACGGGGATTATCATGGGGGAATTACCCTGGAGATGGTCGACCAAATATTTAAGGATATTTCGGATAATTTCATTAACTGGGTAAGTGATTTTAAAGAGGTAGTTTTGGAGGAAGGCGCGGTAAATAGTGATAATTTTCAGGGGGCCATCCTTAGAATGGGGCCAAAGCGTGCCCTAGCGATCGCAAAAGCAATTTTCTTATCAGATTATAGAGATCAATTGCAATTTCTGGAGATACCAACTCTAGTCATTCACAGCAGTCCTGATCCAGTGGTTAGTGATGAAGCAGCCCAGTATTTGTGTTCAAACATTAAGGATGTACGTTGTGAGACGATTCAATCGAGTGGACACTTTCCTCATGTGAAAAATTTTGATTTAGTGGCTTCTCTCATTGAAGATTTTACTTTCCAAAATTAAAACAGCAGTGAAGGAATTTTCCATAAAGAACATCATCGAAGACTTTCCGGATCCAATAGCCATTTTGGATGGAAGTGGGTTTCTGCGTTACTTAAATACCCAATTTGTAAAGTCAATAGGGTTTGGGTATTTCGAGCTCATGTCTATAGATTTTCTCGGGTTTTTTAAACCGCGGATGTCCGGTAATTCCTTCGATTCTTTTTATCAGTTCTTTCAGGATATCGAACAGGAGGAATTAGAAATACCGCACTTTGGATTCGAGCTGGCATCTGGTCAAAAAAGACACTTCCTGCTCAGAGCAAATAAGGTTAGTTTCAGTGAAAATGTATACGTGATCATTCAATTACGGGATGTTGAGAGTAAAATTCTCCTGGAAACTGCCGAGCTTGAGCATTTGAAGACCTTGGATGACGCTTTGTTTAAACTCTCCCATGGAGTTCGTCATCCCGTTTCATTATGCCTCGGTTTGATTGATTTATTGGAAAGCCCAGAAGAGCTTACCGTTGAAGAAATCCGTACTTTTCTAGATTATTTTAAAGGGGCTGTACAGGATATAGATGAGGAAATCAGGGAAATGAATACGTTTTTGGCTAAAAACAAAAGGCTGCTCCAAAAAATCAGCGAGTAAATCCACTTCTTGGTCCTTGTCGAAAAATGTCATGTAGCATATTCCTTTTTTCGTGTAGGCAACGATAATTTTTCCAAATGGGCTTTCCACAAAACTGTAATTGATAGAGAGATTTTCTCCACCGTTTTTCAATTCACCGGGTGTCATTCCTTCAACGCTTACAAACAAATTATGCAGACGACCTGTGCCAGACTGCTTTGCTTACCAATATCAAATAAACTGGCCTGATGGTCCTTTAATAGTCCTTTGGCATATCCTATACTGATGGATTGCATGAATTTCTTTAGGCTTACTCAAGCCCATTCGGTGAAAAGGCGCTGGAAATGAAAAGGGCTCAGATGTATCTTTTTTTTTGGGCAATCTCATCCGGTCAACCATATATAGATTCCTTGCGTACCTATTAGTTCTGCTTCAGAAAAGAAACGTAAATAATAGATTTCGAAACCTTAAATCAATAAAATGAGACTTTTAAATCAAATGTTTTCTTTTCTCCTTCAACTTGTAAAAGATTTAATAAACTTTATAAAGAACCCCTCTTTAACAATCAGTCAAAGGAAGTCAACAGGAAGAAAAACAATTGAAACGATCGTATTTTTTTAATAAAAGTAACGTTCTCGGTTTTTGTAGGAGCGGTTGTAGGCGCTTTTTATGAGCCGGAAAACGAAGCAGTCCAATCCTTGAATGAAAGACTGTCACCCATTATGTTTCTAGTCGTTGGTGGAATGTTTTTACCCTTTCTTGAGGAAATCAATTTTCGGCTATCACTGCTTTTTAAGCCAATTTATCTAAGTCTTACCTCTGCCGGGCTGACTTATTATTTAGTCACAAAACTTGTGTATAGCACTAAATTAAGTATGGTTGATGAAAGCTTTTTTCAAAGGCTGATTAGTGCTTTACTTGTTGGGTTTGTTGCATTTATTATCGTTTCGTATAAGCCGATTAAAAATTACCTCATCAGGTTTTGGGCGGAAAACTTCCGCTTTATTTATTATGCATCCTGTGTGCTCTTTGCCTGGTTGCATATTTTTAATTTTAAACTCACTTTACTTAATGTTCTTTTACTTCCAATTTTAACTTTGCCCCAATTATTCAGTGCGACTATAGCAGGGTATACCCGCGTTGCCTTTGGTTTTCAGTATCCGCTATTAGTTCATATGGCAACAAACACCTTGTTTATCAGCCTTTCTCTTTTTTTATAGCCATTTATTTGGAGGTTTATAGACAGTAGTATAAAAAAATACCGGGTAGTATTTCAGTTGTTTGTTATTTGGTAAGTGGGTCGTGGTTTAAGACCGGGTTCTAAATTCGTGATTAACGGTCAAGGCTAAGTGCAGGCAGGCATTAAAACCCAATTCACTGTCCGCCACGACCGAAGTTTATTAAAGGTAATCACTTTCAATTTAGCTCTTTCCGCCCGCTTGCTCTTAGTTCCCATGATATAATCCGGTTCGTTTTAAGTTTAGAACCAAAAAGAGCATATCCTTGCCACCGAAGTATTCCCTAGGTTTTTCATTGGTATCGATGTGCACAAACGGCAGTGGAGCATTTCCATCTTTACTACCAATAGCCACATAAAACTTTCAGTTAGGCACCTGATCCCAAAACATCTAGTCATCTGTTGCTTTAAAGACTTTAAGTTGGGTTTTTGGATCTATCGTGATTTAATAGCCTTTGGCAACGAATGGCTGGTGGTTGATCCAGCAGAATCCCTATTCCCAATAAAGAAAGCAGTGAAAAGACAGGTCCCGTGGATAGCCGTAAAATGGCCAAATAGGTCCGAGAAGCACTGCTTCAAGGAATCTACATCCTATCCCTGGAAACAGAAGGGGCAGTCAGCTTTTCCGCTATAGGAAAAGACTTTGGGCTGATCTGATCTGGGTTGAAAAACAGGTAATCAAGTCAAAAACAGGCTAAAGAAGGAAAAAATGCTAGAAAATGAACTTTTGATTATTCATGGAAGCCAATGTTGCCACGTATTTAATGGTTTTCAATCTTTTGGAAAAAATCAATCAAGTATTCCAAGGTCATTTTTTGTTGTTCATTCAAGCTAATTGTGGCGGTTTCATCGGTCAACAAGTTGCCTAAATACCCAAATTGCGAATGATTCCCGCCTTTTATAATTTTTAAGATAGCATTTTTTGGCAACTTGTCTTTGTTTTCCATTACCTCTGAAACACTGGCCAATCCGTCAAATTCTGCATACAGTTTAATTGTTGGAATTTTCCTGTTTGATAAACTATAATCTCTAGGATGGGATGTTCCTAAAAGGAAAAGTCCTTTCATCAAATTGGCATTTTCGTAAACAAATTGAGCGGACATTTTTGCACCTTGGGAATGACCACCAAGTATGTAATTGTCATTCTGTAGGTTAAATAAATCCTCAATTTTCTTGTAATCCCATTGAGGCATTCGCCAATCCATTTTAATCAAGTGGCAAGTAAACCCGTTTTCAGCGATCTTTCGACATAGTGGTGCATAGGCTTCTGGGTCAGTCAACCCGCCTTGAAAAAAAATGATTTCACTTTTATGGTTTGAGTTTTTTGATAAAAATGTGATTTTGTCGCTACTTTCGATTACTGCAACTTTCTCGTTTTCCTTGTATATATTTTCTGGCAAATTCCGTGATTGATAGGTTGACCATTGCCAAATAAAAAAGACAGAAACAAGGCTAAACCAAATCAGCCTGAAAATTTTCCATTTCTTGATTTTCATAAAATCACATCAGTATAGCCATTCCTATAATAAATGAGGACGGAATTATTAAGATTTGTAATGTTTCAGTCTTTCTTTTTTTGGGAGCCAAATTCCAAACATAGTTTCTGTGGGTTAAGTTGGATATTTGTTTCTTTTATCGGTGGCATGAATTATTAATTTGTGCACCTTCGGTATGCTATTTTTTTTTTCAAAAATCAGGGACGCTTCCCTGGTAGGTTTATAATTGATTGAAATTAATCTTTAGTTCTGAATAACCAAAGAGATTTTGGGTAAAGTTTAGGTTTAGGCATACGCAAGTTCTGTACAAGAACTCACCAAGTGGGGGGAGGTCAGGGATACCAGTAAGTAAATGTCCTTTATCTGGTGATATTATATACGTTTTCTATAGCCTTTATATATTTTCAAAATAAATAAAACCCTAATATACCCTAAATAAACCCTATAAAAACCCTAAGTAAACGTCTGCTTTTGACGGTAAAGAAATTATCCTAGGGGCATTTTAGGGGAGCTCCGGATTGAGTGGGAGGAATTGGGTAAGTTTTCTAAGATTTTGTGGTTCGACCAGCTCATGAACTTAGGTAAGGCATACTTCGACAGGTTCGGTAAAAGAGCTCAGAAAATGTGATTTTTTAATCTGATGCTAACATAGGAGGCGCAGAGGACGTAAAGCTTGGGCAAAGGGAATTACAAATTCCTTTAAATAGCAAAACCTTCAAGGGCAAAGGGGGAGCTTTGTGCCAGTAGTAGCGGGCTGGGCTTGAGCTGAAAGGTAAAAATCTGATCAGATTAGGAGTTGATCCTGACCATACCTACGCCTGGAAGGACTCAGCGTCAAGAAAACTTCCTGTGGGAGTTTTTAGCTGAGGGCCAGACTGTATGGGAGGTAAAAAAGGAGGATGGGACATTGCCCAGAGTCCAATTTTAAATACTACGATCACTCTGTCAAGACTGAGGAAGAAAGGCTACGAGTCCATGCTTTCCTATTACCTCAAATCTCAACCTATAATCCAGTGAACCGACGTATATAGCCTGTCCCGATTTTCGGGATAAGTATTGAGAGGCGCACCTTGCTAACTTAACGGTTGGCGAGGCCGTCTACTCGATTGTATGCAGTTTTATATTTCGATAAACCAATTTATATTCATCCAGTAACTATGTCTGGTTGGCTGATTTAATAATGACCCGATTCGATAATCAAGCCCGATTTCAAATTTATGGTTGTCATTTATGACATATCCTAAAAAAGGAAGAAGTCGTGTTTCCAAATTGGCTCCATTTTCTTGTTGAAAACTACCTAAATATTCATTGCCCAGTTTGAGATAAAGTTCTTTTATATCCACAGAATGACCATTTAAAGGAATTTCTGCAACAATTCGATACCGCAAACGAAATTCAATAGGTTCTGATTTGCTTGTAGTTTGGTCTGACACAAACCTGTGAGCCAGTCTGAAACTATTGAGTTTTTGGGTAAAAGCGTATTGTTGAATAAACCTGTGATTAATTTCACCATCATCACGTATTCTAATTAAATAACCCACAGATATACGTGAGTTTAAGCCTACCTTTTTAGAAGCGATAGAAGTAAAATCAATTAAGGAAAAATCGTAATCGCTGTCTGTATCTCCGTTTATATCTTTCTTGTAAAAAATGTGACGTGATTCTTTTTTAAAATTATAAGACCAATCATTTTTCCATTGATATTAATCGAGGGTAGGATGCCGACCTGATGTGTACTTTGTGCAAATGATTTACTGCTACCGAACAGTATAAAAATCAATAAAATGTGTAAACATTTAGTATTCAAGATGACTAGAAGATTTAAATATTATTTTTGACATTGACTCCATCCTGCCACTATTACTAAATTGGAATTCATAAAGGGCCTTTTCTTTTTTTTCAGAGCATTTAACAATTAATTCGTATTTTATTAAAAGATTGTCTGAATGCACATCATTATTAAGTTTGTTAATGATGTGCGATATATGACCCGAATATTGAATCTGTATTTTTTGAATTTTATACTTGTTGTAGCTTTTAGATAGGTAATTATTAATAGAGTCACGCAGGGGGTGGTCTAAATCAATAATTGAAATTTCTACTTCAGTATCTTCAATGTTTCCGAGTGTATCAAACTCTATGCTGTATTTAGATTTATCATTTGTAAACTTTGCTTCAATAGATTTAGATGTTAATCCTTCTTCTAAATACCATTTTACTTTACAACCTATGCAAATTTCATTTATAAATTCGGTTGCAGAGGTATGAACGCTGTTGGCATGAATACGTTCTTCTTTTTCATATTTTTCTTGAGCAAAAACAGATTTGTAATAGATTAATATATAAACGATTAGAGTTAGATAATATCTGTTCATTTCGATTCTTTTTTTATCATTTTTTGCAAAAAAACATTGTTTGGAATCGTAATTATTTCACCATCACTATTTTTAATTTTGGTAAAAAACAGACCTATATCACTAATCTTACCTTCAATTTCATAATCTTTATCGAAAATTCTTACTCTATCTTCTATTCTAATTGGGTGAGAGAAGAAAATTATGACGCTAGCAGTTATGTTCGATAAAATAGACCATTGTGCAAACATAGCCACACCAACGACTGTAATACCATAGCTTAGAAACTTAATAAGTTCGGATTGATTAACTCCCCAGATTAAAAAGAAAATGAATATTGTAATAACCAGACCAAGTATGTTGATTGCTTTTTTAATTATTTTACCTCTTCCTTTTTGTAGTAAGTTGTTGTTAATAGTTTTATCAATGACTTTACCAGTTATTAGACGCATCAATAAATAAAGTGCTACAATTGCACCTGATTCTATGAATTTTATTTCCATAAGTTATGATAATTGCATACAACGGTTATGTATATGTAACGTTTTGCATTTCGAACCAATTTCCAGTCAAGTTACTAGTGCATTTGATACGGGCTGAAATGCTTGATAACCCTCTGAATGCCAAATGTTCTATATACGATGTGTGTGCCTTGAATGGTGAATATAGGTCAAAACGATGACCATTCCAACGGGTGAAAGTCCCTAAGTGCGGGGGTAATCCCGATTCTCGGGACAGGCTGACCCGAAGCTAAGCAAGTGGCAAGCTGGTTTGCCGTGAGAGGACTCAGCGTCAAGAAAACTTCCTGTGGGAGTTTTTAGCTTAGGGCCAGACTGTATGGGAGGTGAAAAAGGAGGATGGGCCATTGCCCAAAATCCAATTTTAAATACTACGATCACTCTGTCAAGACTGAGGAAGAAAGGCTACGAGTCCATGCTTTCCTATTACCTCAAATCGCAATCTATAATCCAATGAACGGCCGTATATAGCCTGTCCCGATTTTCGGGATAAGTAGTGAGAGGCGCACCTTGCTAACTTAACGGTTGGCGAGGCCGTCTACTCGATTAGAGTGCGTTATTCCTTTCGAGTGCTTACAGGAATGTTAACCCAATTCTTTTATTCAATCCTTGTTCAAATATCCGGATCAAAGTTGACAACTGGATATTTCCTTTTCCATTTTCAAGCTTTGAGATATAACTTTTCTTTGTTCCAGCCTTTTCCGCCAATTGCTCCTGGGTCAAATTCGCTTCCTTCCTGGCTTCTTTTAGCATTTCGCTGATAATGAACATCTGGGCATTCTCTTCATACTTATTCCTGCTTTCACTTCCAATCTTGCCGTGTTCCAGTTCAATCAGTTCATCGAATGTTTTGACTTTGCTATAATCCTTCATAATCTTATTTCTTGGTTTGGAAATATTCCTTCATTAATCTTTCTGCTTTCTCTATTTCTTTCTTTGGGGTCTTCTGAGTCTTCTTTTGAAATCCGTTGAAAAGGACTACCAGCTTTCCTTCATCAAAGCAGCAGAATATCCTGTAAATATTTGAATGGTATTCCACCCTCTCTTCAAATAACCCTTCAGTTCCTTCAAGATGCTTGAGAAACTTCTCGGGTACCCTTTCCACTTGCTTGATCAGTTCAAAAACATACTGAATCTTACTCTTGACCTTTACATTCTGGCTTTGGTAAAACTATATAAAGTGGTTTTCATAAAAAATTATCTTTCTTACCATACTTACAAAGTTATCTCAAAAGATAACATTTTCCAAAATGTCTATCTCTAAACGTTATTTTAAGGAAAATATACAATTCATATATAGTTTTATCTTTGAGGAAAGTTCAATGTTTATGTAAGAATTAATTCAGTTTGATAGTTTTCCTACCACAAGATTTCCCAATTGTTTCGAAAGCACCTTCGATAAGTAAATAGGGCCAAAATCAGATTTTATGCTTCACAGGAATTAAGAAGTTGAGGGTATGTTATTTTCCGATACTTGAAATGTGTAATGAATGTCCATGGCTAGAGCACAAAGATCTTCTCAATCGTATTTAAACACTATGAGCTAGGTATTTTTTATTTGAAGCCTGCGGATTGCCTTAGGAAATCAGCTTGGTTTGTGCAAAAGGTTGACATCTATCGTTGATTGAATACCTTCGTTGGTAATTGATTGCACATCCCAATTCGGAATCAGTCCGTATTAATGACCACCCTGAAACCAATGTCCTGCCTGCGCAAATCTTTGCTGTATCTCTGGCTTGAATTTATGCGGACATGGTCCGCTGATTCAAAAAAACTTCCACCTACCACAGTGGACTGCCCCTGGTCCCTCGGTTCGGCAAGTACCCACTCCCACACATTCCCACAAAGCGCATAGAGTCCCAGCTCATTCGGCTGCATACAGGTGATGCATTCAGGTTTTTCCTTGCTGTTTCCAATATAGACCACATAGGGATTGGGGAGTTCTTGGTTGTTCATGAAGTCTGGGGTGTCGAAATTTCCGGCACGGGCCGCATATTCCCATTGTTGTCGGGTGGGTAGGGTAAAAAGTATACCGTGTTTATTGGACAACCAATCACAATAGGCCAGGGCATCGGCATAAGTAACATTTACAATGGGCCGTTTGGGGTCTTTCCATCCCCAGTCGGGTTCGGGGGGCATGTTACGGCCAGTCTCCTTACAGAATTGTTTGAAATCTTGGACACTGACCTCGGTACTGCCAATCCGGAAGCTTGGAATATCATGGGAAAAATAGGTTTTAGTGATATTGGTGATACTGTCATATACCTGTGTGCCAAACAGGCCACCCTCTACATACACCATATCCACTGGCAGGTTGTTCTGGGCATGGAGGGCCATTGGCAAGATGGCTAGAATCATCAACAGTTTTTTGTAGGTGTTCATTGTTTTGGTATTATTCGTTCTGGGTTTCCATAAGTTGTTTTACGAGTTGTTCCAATTCCTTGGCCAAGGAAAGTTGGGAGGGGTCAAAATCGAAAGGCAGGCCGATGTGGAGGATCCTTTCGATTTTCATTGTACCATCTTGTTCAAATTCGAAGTTTTGCATACAACAAAAAATGATCTTATGGTTATCCTCATCCACACTGATTGGAAAACTTTCAGGAGGTGTGTCCCCATATCCCATGTTAAATTCTTCAACTTGCATATCATGCTCGTAAATGGTGATGTCTTTATTGGGCAGAAGTACCTTAACTATGGTATTGGCCCTGTTGATGTGCAATGTAGTCTCAAAATCCTGGGCATTGGCCACAGGCCTGAAGCCTATGCTCATATCCTCCATGTCCTTGCTCACGGCAAACCTTGTTTTTGGGGACAGGCTTTTTGGGTGTTCTTGGTAGTCACCGCCCTTGATAATGAAGTAGCGCTCGTCTCCTTCGGGTTCGGGTGTGGATGTCCATTCCCAAACATTGCCCAACATACCATACAATCCATTTCCATTGGGCTTTGTGCATTCAACACAACGGGGTTTCTTCGCTCTTTTGGGGGCGGATGTTCCTTTGGCGGCCAATTCCCATTCGGTCTCGGTGGGCAGGCGGAAATGGGTGAGGTAGGTGTCCGAAATATGCTCCAGATACCTTTCAGCATCCTCTTTGTTTACCAGAGCGGGCAGATTGGCCGCTTCATCGGACAGCTTTTGGGTCGAAGTATCGTTCCAGAATTTCAGGAAGTCATAGAACTCACCTGCACTGATGGCATATTTGAACATATAGAAATGGTGCCCATCCGCTTTGATTTCCACAAAATCTTCCAGAAAACCACCTTGCTGTGCCGTGGCGCCAAGACCCAATGAAAAAGTGGCAAGCAGCGTAAGGATTTCGATTTTTTTCAGATTCAGGTTCATGTTTTTTCTTTAATGGTTCTGATGTACTCTGAACAGCTGCCTTCCCAATGGTATTTTACACATCGGCCACGGCTAAACCCATGTTGACCATTGTCATGCCCGTATAGTATGTGTGCGCACTCTGGGCAAAGCCCCTGTATTGGTGAGGAATGGCCAAAATTGTTTCTTTGGCATTCGTTGCATATCTGGAGGGCGTGTTTCATCGGTTCCGTTTGATTGAATAGTTCACGATCATTTCTTCCCTAAGCCTCATTTGCAGCTCTTTTTCCATTTCATGCCAGCGTTCAGGCAAATCGTCCTGTTCCAATAGTTCATGCATTTTGGATTCCTTTACCTGTTCTTTGAAAACCGATCGGTAGATTTCCAAAAAAGGTTCGGCCTTAGCAGCGGCATGTACGGGTCGATCATCAAATGGTCAGGACAATGCCTGGATGGTTACAGGCTCTTTATTTTATTTTTTTGCCCTTCATGTCTATATAAAACCCTTCCCCTTTGTAATCCTTGACCCATGCCTTACCGGAACTAAAATGCCCTGCTTCCTTAAACTTGAAGGGGATCACTGTTTTTCCTTGCCGATCGATGTAGCCCCATTTTCCATTTTTTTTGGCAGCGGTCACGCCCTCGCTCCCAATAAATGCATATCCATCCTCAAACTGATTTCGAACAACCATTTGGTTGGCTAAGTTGATATACCCTGCTTTTCCATTCAATACTACCTTCGCCAAGCCGTTGTAAAAGAAATCCGCTCTTTCATACATGAACGGAGTCTTGATGTTGCCATGGTTGTCAATGTGTCCATATTTTCCGTTCAATTTTGCCACAATATATTGATTGTCATATTCATCCATTCTAAGTGCTTCGTATTTGGGTGGGATGGTCTCCACCCCATTTTTATCCAAGGCCCCATATTTTCCGTTGAGCCTTACGACTCCTTTTGCACCCCTGCCCACCAGTTCGATGGACTCGTACTTAAATGGGACCACGAAATTGTAAACAGAATCCAGCAGGGCCATCTTATCTCCCTTTCTTGCAAAATAGTAACCTTTCATTTCCATGGTGGGATAAGTTCTCGTCGCTTTCCATACTGCATCGTATGGACTCTGTCCCGTCTCTTCTTGTACGGTTTTACCGGTCTTTGCAATACTGGGATTTTCTTCTTCAAGAAATGAAAATAAGGCATCATGGTCTTTCATGAATTCGGGGAAATGGCGCAGGAACAGTTTGAAATTATTGTTGTAATACGCCATAAATTCATCCTCGTCACCCTCTTCGTATGCTTCTTGAAATAGGTCTTTGGCAAGTTCCACATTCTTTGGGACACCTTTTCCGGCAAAGTGGGCAACCGCCAAAAAGATATTGGCCTCGGGATATTGCGAAGATTGTTGCTCCCAAACGGCCACAGCCTTGGCATAGTCTTGTGGGACATCTTTTCCATCGTAATGATAAAAACCCGAATAGATCCCATCTTTATGGATGTCAAAGGCTTTTAAGGAATTTTTCTTTTCCAGATAGCACAATCCCAACCTATCATCCACGTCATACCCTTTTTCCTTTAAGATCAAATATTGTTCCATCGCACGGTCTATGGTGGTATTGCATTTCTTTGTCCGTTCATGTTTGAACAAAATGGCATCGGCCATTACCACACGACAATTGTTTCTTTTGTCTTCAGGTTGTTCTGGATTATTGATGACATCTTGCAAAGGATTGATCAAACAGGAATCCCATAACCCGACATCCACACTCACCATGGCATATTCGTATTGGGCTTCCAGTACCTTTTGATCAAACACCAGTTCACTGAAATAGTCCTTAGATCTATCGATAATTTTCAAAAAACCATTTTGTCCATAAGCAAAGGCCTTGGCGAGCAAAAGTTTGAACCGGTTTCTCACCTCCATGGGCTGTTCCCAATTGTTGGCCACCTGCACCATCATCTTTTCGGCCAAAAGAGGACGGTTATTGTTGAAATAGTAAAGGGCAAGGTCGCTTTCTGATTGCAGATCGCCCAATTCCACTGCCTTTGAAAGATAGGTGATGGCCTTTTCAGGGTTTTTTTCCGAGCCAATACCTGAAAAATACATTTGGGACAAAGTCCTTAGGGAATAGACCGAGCCATTTTCAGCGGCTTTTTCAAACCACTTTTTGGACTCGGTATAGTTTTTTTGAAGATAGTGGATGTATCCAATGGCCTCCATGTCTATGTTCATGAAAAGCCCCTTGTTAAAATTCCCACCATTCTGCTTGAGACCTTCCTTGTAGATCTTGAGTGCTTCGGGATAGTTTTTTTGGTTGAAAAGCGTGGCGGCCTTTGCAAATAGTTGGTTAATGGGTTTCACTGCCTCGTTCCCCCCATAAACCACATTGGCGTTTTCCCCTAGATAATATAGCGATTTTGTATTGAGGTCAAGGGCATTTAATTTGTTCTTGAACGCTGTGTAAGCTGAAAGGGCCTCGGATTCGGATTGGAAATAGCCCACGATGTCATGATAAACATTGGTGTAATTTTTTGGGTCAATGGAGACTTTATAAATGTCTTCCATGATTTCCTTGCTATCGGGCCAACTGCCATCGGGGTATTGGCCAATGGCAAAAACATTGGATACGTGGATGTTTTCCAAATCCCTGAACCCCCCGGTGTAGTGATAGAAGAAATAATAAAGCTTGTTATAGCTTGAATTGATCCCATTATAGGGCAACTCCTCGCTGGGCAGGGAATGAAAATACGCTGCCCTTTGTTTGGCAAGCGCATCTTGTCTGGCATTCTCTTCTTGTTGCCTTTTCCTTGCCAAGCGTTGCCTCCTTTGCCTTTCGCGCCATTCCCGATCTAACTGTTCCTCGGTTTTTCGATCACGCTGTTCAATTTGGTCTATCAGTTTATTGAAAGTGTCCCATGCACCGCTTTTTTCCAAATAGTATGCGCCCGGATTTGTGGCATATTTTAGTTTTTCACGCTGTTGCCTTATGTATGCCTCCCTTTCATATTCCATTTGCCTTAAGGTTTTGCCAGCCTCTTCGGCCTTTTTGTAAACATCCTTCGAAGCACTGTTGGATTTTGAATAACTTTGGGATGAAGGGGTACTCTTTCTTTGGGAAGTAGCGGTTTTGGCTGTTGTGGTGGACGTTGAGGTCAAAACCGGACCGATGGAAGATGAACTTGGGGAAGCACTACTGGTCGAATTTTGGTTTGCTGCGGCTTCTTTTTGCAATCGCTCTTGTTCTGCTCTATGGGTAATGGCCTTATCGGTATCTTCAATCAGTTTTAAGGTATTGGTGTTTTGGGTGAGGGCATAGGCTTTTTGGTAGTGTTCCTTTGCCTTTTTGAAGTTGCCGATTCCATATTCCACATGCCCTTGGCGCAAATGGGAGTCTGCTTTGGCAGTGTCCTCCTTTTTCTTTTTATCGGCCTTTAGGGCAGAGGCAACTTTAAGGCTTCTGTCGCCAGTGGCGTCTCCCCTCAAAACCATTACATTGGTTAGCCGAAAATTGTTGACATTATTTTTGTACTCTTCTTTTTTGGGATCCTTCCCCACCTGTTTCAGGACATCAAAGGTTTCCCCGAAACAGCCTCCAAAATTCCCTACGATGTAATTGAGGTTGACTTTTCCAAAGAAAGTACTCCCATAATAGAGGTCGGCCTGCACTTCATCTATACTGACATTGGATGCAGAAGGCCAAATACCTGGAGCTATTTCATCAACTGTGCCTTTGTAGTAGCGTTGGCCATCCATCATGAAGGCCGTGAAATTGGCATTTTTTGTATAGCCTATGCCCAGTTGCACATCGCCGCCACAGTTCACGAACTGGTACCGGAATTCCACACCGGAAAACTCAAATCCGGTTGCAGGACCCTTGTAGTTCAATGACCCCCTGTTGAGGTCCAAAGTCAGGCTTTTGACATCCCCTTTCTGGGAAAAGGTTTTTGTTCCTATCAGGACAAGGAACAGAAATGGTAACATTTTTAATTTCATGATGCTGATGATACTGGTTTATTCCTTAATGCACCTACAATTCAACCCTCCCTTTGTTCCCGAAGGGACGAGGGCCAGTTTGGAGGCATGCCAGGCAATGGGCACGGAATACAGTCCGTAAGCGGCATCGGGATGTGCTGTTGAGGACCAGAAATAAGCGGTCTTTTTGTATTCGTTGAACCCGCCGTAGCCACTTTTTACACCGCCGGGCAATGCATTGAAACCCGAACTGTTGGTGCTGCTCCCATCACTCCAGCCCTCTAGGCTCTTCAATGCCTTAGGGTCGTTGGCCACATGGGAGAAAAGGGCTTCCCAATCATCTTTGGTGGGCACCCGAAAGCCTTGGGGGCAGGGATTGCCCTTGGTCATGGAGTGTATGTTGTACAGGTGGCCATATTGCCTTCCGGTGGTTTCGTCATAGTACCAACACCAAGCAGGTTGACCGTTTTCGGTGGCCTGCTGCCAGGCTTCCAAGCTTTGGGCATGTGTGATTGCGGTGTTGTTTTGAAAACTTGAAGATTCCAGGTTTTTAACCATCCAGACTTGGGTGCCAATGGTCACTGTTTGGGTCTGCGCATTTCCTTGGATGGAAAACAATAGGAAAAGAATAAAAACAGCTTGTCTCATGATCGGTCTTTTATGGTAATGATTTAGGTTTCTTTCAAATTAAGGTGGGGCCTGGCTTGTCCACAATACCCAATATTGGGTATTTTTTGCCATGATGGACCCAGAGGTGGATGAGCCGAATGGTTGAGACCACCAAAACCGGAAAATGTGAGCCACCTAATTTTTGGATTTAGTGATTTTAAAATCAGTCTTTTGCGTTAATCTTGAGGGTGCTCAATTTTATCCGGCTAAGGTGGTATACTATGTCCGGCGTTTCCACATAAGCCTCATAATACATTTTTGATAATTCAATAATCTGAGTTCTCAATTTCTAATACTCTTTAGTATGATAAAAGTCGGGATCTAAATATTTTCCAGAAAAATCCTGAGTATTGATTGTAATAGATATTAGAATAGCAAAAATTGAGAAACATGTTTTCATCATTTTATTTCATGTTAATTGGTTATTTATCTTTATCTGAAATGCATTACCGGTTCTCAGCTATACGCAGGCAGGGATTTTCACCACTGAACTTCCTACGAAGAACTGAACTTAAAATTTAGCACTTTTCTGTCCTACGAAGCACGAAACCCCTGCTTGCATATAGGTGATGTGTGTGCCTTGAATGGTGAATATAGGTCAAAACGATGACCGTTCCAACGGGTGAAAGTCCCTTAAGCGCGGGGGTAATCCCGATTCTCGGGACAGGCTGTCCCGAAGCCAAGCAAGTGGCAAGCTGGTTTGCCGTGAGAGGACTGAGCGTCAAGAAAACTTCCTGTGGGAGTTTTTAGCTGAGGGCCAGACTGTAGGGGAGGTGAAAAAGGAGGATGGGCTATTGCCCAGAGTCCAATTTTAAGCACTACGATCACCTTGTCAAGACTGAGAAAGAAGGGCTATGAATCCATGCTTTCCTATTACCTCAAATCGCAACCAATAATCCAGTGAACCGCCGTATACAGCCTGTCCCGATTTATCGGGAAGACCCGTACCGACTGTCCCGAAAATTGGGATACGGTGGCCCCGATTTTCGGGATAAATAGTGAGAGGTGCACCTCGCTAACTTAACGGTTGGTGAGGCCGTCTACTCGATTATTCGTCTTTAATCTGTAATGTTTGAAGTTCTTCATAGAAAGGAAGGAACTCAGACCGGCTTGGCTAACTCACTTTGAACAGAGAAGATTATTAGAATTGATAAAAAGTAATTATTGAGATGGAGGAGGAGGGGGTGGCGGAGTTGCTTCTCCTTCCAAATCTACAGCAATATTATTTTTCAATTTATTCAGATTCTCTTCAATATAGGCCAGATTTTCATAGCCTGTCTTTTTAGCAAGTTCATAAGCTCTAGTATAAACTTCCAATGCTTCATCTGTTCGACCCTCAACAATCAAAGCCTCTGCATAACTGTCATAAGCATTGACTGACATGGGATAGTAAACCATAGCCAATTCAAAAGCGTTGAGGGCATCATTCACTTTATCATCTCTCAGAAAATTGTATCCCACGGCATTCAAATAAAATTCTTCTGGCTTGTATGTTTCACCAATCAGTTCGCTGTATTGTTCGTAATGTTTTAAGGCAGCTTTTACATAACCCTCTTTTACAATGTTAGATTGGAAGGATTCCATCAGCAACTCTATTTCTGAAAGATCAATTTCGTTAAGAGAAGATTCTTTTGAAAAATATAAATGCTTATACATCTGTAAATTACCTGAGGATTCTAATATCCCCTCCATATTACCTCCGCTTTTTGAAATTCGTACTTCAGAGTTTATGGCTCTTAAAGAGTCATAAAGGGTCAAAATCAATTGATCCTCCTTAATAACAGCATTATCTACTCGAATTTGATCTTGTACATGAGGTGAGTAAAATGAAAGGCTCGCTTCAGGTTTACCATCAACATCTTTAATCTCCATTATTTGGCCAAGATAGTCAGACCCATAAGTGCTGGTTCCATACCATTTTCCGATAATGTTTTTTAGCTCAAGGGGTTCACCTTTGCTCAAGACAGGAATGGAATAACTTGGTTCTGGCTGTACGATATCAGGGTAATCATTTGACTCTTGTAGGGCTTTGACCACTTTCCAGCTTGCTTCTTGTATCAATTGAGCTTCCTCATTAGAAAGATCAATTAGTAATTCATGGTCTATTGAAGGCTCACCACTACTCGATAGACGATAGCCTGAGAGAGCACTCGGAAGTCCTAGTGGATCATCAGCCATCAAAGTTGCGTAAAGTGTAACAGCTGATAAATAGGAGCCCATTGGTGATGGGTGTCCTCCATCATCGGCATATAATTCAATCTTCGGATTTGCACGCAGTTCATCCCATACCAAACCAACAGGGGCCAGAATGGCCTTTAGTTCTTTGGCAATGGCTGTGTAAGCATGTGTCAATATGGCTTGTTCTTTTGGTTTATCCCTAACTGACCAAGTCATCAGGAACACTGTCTTAGCATCCGCTTTTTTAATTTCAGTATCGAATTTTCTGGCATGTTCATAAAATCGCTCTGTTTGTCCAAAAAATATGTCGTTATCGATCATCACACCCATACCCAGCTTACTTTGCTCTTGGAGTACCACATAATCCCAATCACCGGTTCTTATGGTTTGAATTGTACCTTCATTTTGCCAATGATCGGCAAGGGTCATACCACCACCACTTATCAACTGAGTTTCTACTACCTGATCCGGAAATTTCTCGTGTATTAATGCCTTTAGTAACTCCGGGCTGCTGTTATAGTAGGTATAACTATTTCCGATAAACAAAATCTTAATCTTATCATCTTCTTCTTTAGGCTGTGAACAGGAGAGAACTACTATTAACAACGATAAAAGACTAAAAGATCTTTTTATATATATCATTCTATTGGAATTGATTCCTACAATTATTTAATCAAAGCACTAATTATGAAGCATAACGGGCCCCGTGCTGGCGCCGGGCGATTTTGACTCGGTTCGCTAGTTTGGAAACAGAGTTCTTTTTAGGTAAAAGACTTGAGTTTGAAAACGCAAAGAGAGCCTGGCTCTAGCACGGTGTTGGTGTGCGTGATTATAGACTTGGCTTCAAATGAAAGTTCTCACCAATAGCTCTTAAGACTTTGAGAATAGTGTCAAATTGTGGTTTGGCATTTTCAGAAAGTGCTTTGTATAAACTTGGTCTGCTCAATCCGGTTTGTTCGGCTATTTTGGACATACCAATAGCCTTAGCAACATGACCGAGTGCAGCAACGATTTCATTTGCATTTCCTTCTTCTAGAACATGGTTGAGATATTCTTGAACCATTTCTTCATTGTCAAGGTATTCAGCTATATCGAATTTTGAAGCTTTCATGATGCTTTATATTTATCCCAAAGTTTTTTTGCCTTTTTTATGTCTTCTTCTTGAGAGCTTTTGTCTCCTCCTATTAGAAGTAAGATGAGTTGAGTTTGATGTCTTTTGAAGTAGATCCTGTAACCAGGACCAAAATGAATTCTCATTTCCTCAATGCCTTCGCCAACAGATGAAATGTCACCTAAATTTCCATCTTCGACGCGTTGAAGTCGCAATAAGATTCTCGCTTTGGCTTTGAAGTCTTTGAGTTTTCGAAACCACTTATCAAACTCGTCTGTTTTCTCAATTAGAAACATCTTCAAATGTAGTCACTTGGATACACTTTTGCAAATTGTTTTCTTCGGGGAATTCATGCACACAACGGTCTCGGCTATGAGTAGTTGCGTGGGTTAGCACTTAACTTTGCAAGTACACACCGAACTGAAAATCCGCAAGGATTTTCAGAAGTAGGCGAGAACAAGCAATTACTTATAGCCATTGTTAGCGGTAGTTTTTATTATTTCGTATTCTGTATGTTCTTATTATATTTTCTAATTCTCTGTGTGTTACATTCAGAGAGTCAATTTCTATTTTTTCAAACTCGTCTTCATCGTAGAAATAAGTCAGATAGGATTTAGCTGATTTGCCATAACCTTCCTGAACTACTTCCTCACTTTCTATATTCGACCAATTTTTAAATTCCACATTTTTAGTTTGGATTCCTTTCGAGTCAATTATTATTTTTGGTTTTTTATCAAGTGCTTTTCGAGATTCCTTTATAGTGCTGTAAAGTCCAATTCCAGTCATTATTGCACCCAAAATATATTGTTTGGTTTCTCCTTTAGTGAAAAAATAGATTCCAACTCCAATTATTAAAATCGAAACTCCGAGTTCAAAATAGTTATAAGCTTTCGAATAGTGAATTTCCATTTTTGGTGGAAGAGAATAATCTTCTCTATATTCATCATCTTGCTCAAATTTCTTTTCAAGTTTTTTAAGTTTACTCTTATCCTCGTTATTTCTGATTTCAGTTTTTTCGAAAATATTTCCGTCATTCCAAATCAATTTTTCTTGGATGGCTCTTTTCTTTAATTCGTGTACGTTTCTCACATTCTCAAATGCCCAAATTCTCCACTTGGTAATCATAAAACTCCAAATTAACCAAGCTAAAACAAACCCTATTAAAAAAGCTATTCCAATTCCCCAACCAGGAATTAAATTCTGTTTTGATAAGTATATAGCTAACGCTGGACAGCCAATAATTGCGATAAATACAGGAACATTCACTATTAAATGACCTCGTTTTATGGCTTTATCAACTGTTATTTGTTCTCTCATTCTGTTTTGGGTTCAAATTACCGCTAACGTTTGGCGGTATGGTTAGTTGCCGATTTCGAAGCACTTTCCTATCAAGTTACAACTACTTTTGATACGAGCTGTGCCGCTCGAATACGCACTGCACCGGCAATTAACTATACCGCGTGTTGTAGCCAGTTTTTAATTTTTTAATCATCTATTTATCTTCCCAATCTGGTGATTTACAACTACCACCAATTATTTTCCAAGTCTTAGTTTGTTTGTCATAAACAAATCTATAATCAGGTATGTATCCATTTGTCCCTCCACAAGCAATAGTATAATTTGCTTCTCTAAAATGTAATCCACCTTTAAAGAAAATTCCTTTTTTTACTTCTAATGCCAAATCTCCGAAGTTTATGTCAATCGTATCTTTTGAAATCTGTTTATGCGTAACTCTATATAACTTTAAAGTCTTGCCGTGCTTATAGGCATAATCAAATAATTCATCTGCTGAAAGGAATTTATAAACGCTATTTTTGTCAAATTTATTCTTAATCCTTTCAGTCTGCTCGTTTGGCTCAATGAATTTCCATCCACTTGATAATTGTAAGTCAATCCTACTGTTTAGGGCTTTTAAATAAATACTATCCAATGTCGGTTTGTCAATTGGCTCTTGATTCTTTGGAGTTGTTTTAAGCAAAAAGCTAATTTGTTCGAAATATTTTTTCTTGGGGTAAATTAAAACCACTCCATTATCATTTCCATAAATGTATTTTTGCTTCTCACTTTTTAAAACTTCAATTTTTTCAATCCAGCTTGGATTTATTGTATCTGGAATAGTATCTAAAAAATATTCAGTCTCATTCAACTTGATTACAAACTTAGGTAACGAATCAAGTGGCTCACTATTTATCCGAACAGAAATATCATTTAAATTCTGTCCGTAAGTAAAAAATGAAATTGAAAAAATCAATATTGTAAATATGTGTCTCATATGCAGTTCGGTTTCCTAAAATTGGCTACAACTTGTTTATTTATACGGGTTTTCCGTACATATTTCCCGAAATCGGGTGGATAAGTACGGGTTTTTGTTGTTTTATTTTTCACAAATCATCAAAAGGACTCCTTATCCGCTGAAGGCTGTTTTGACTGACGTGAGTATATATTTCCGTGGTTTTACTAGAGTTATGCCCTAACAGCTCCTGAATATACCTCAGGTCCGTTCCGCTTTCCAAGAGGTGAGTGGCATAGGAATGTCTTAGCCAGTGAAGTGTGACAGGCTTTTTGATTCTTGCTTTATGGACAGCAGCTTTTAATACTTCCTGCAGACTGTTCGGACTATACTTTTGTCCTTTGGTCATTCCTTCAAACAGGTACTCTTTTGGCTTTTCCACCAGGTAATACTCCCTCAACATTTCCACTGTCTTTCCGCTGATGGGAACCATCCGGTCTTTTGCACCCTTGCCCTGATTGATACGTAGAAGACCCCGCTTTGAGTCCACATCGATGAGTTTCAGTCCCAGCAGCTCTCCCCTTCTCAGCCCACAGGCATAGATCAGACTGAGCATCGTCCGGTGTTTGATGTTTTTAGGAGCTTGGAGTATGGCTTTCACTTCTTCTTTGCTGAGTACATGGGGTAATAGTCTCGGTTTCTTAGGTCGCTCGATTTCCATTGGTTCAAGCTTCCGCTTCAGTTTGTTTGAAAAATACAGCTTTACCGCACTGATTACCTGGGATTGAAAGGCTACTGAATATTTTCTCCTAAGGATATAATTTTGATGGAAGTTTTCCAAATCTTCACTGCTTATTTCTTCCGGATTTTTGTTGTTCATGAATCGGAAAAATAGACTCAGGCTTTGGCTGTAGGTTTTGATGGTGGATTCAGCATAGCGCCGGTTTTGCATCCATTCAGCAAATTTCCGGATCTCTTGGTTCAGACCTTTGCTTAATTCAGGAAGTTCGGCAGGAAGTTGTTCGGGCTGTATTTTTTTAAATTCCGAGTAGTCCAGCCAGGCTTTGCTTTTAAAAAGCGCGAGAAGTTGCTCCAGAATCGTTTCCTGATACGGAAGAATCCAGGCCTTTCTTTTTCCGTTCCAAACAGCTCCCGATAGGGTTTTGACTAGTTCTTTCAGCTCTTCATCGTATGCAAATTCCAACAGGACCAAGCCCTTATTCTTCCAAATGCCGCTTTTGACAAAAATGGTCTTCATCTTATTGAAAAATCAGATTGAAAACCAAAAAATAAGTAATTTTTGTTGCTTTAGTTTCTTTTCCGTACAAAATGGTTTTGTACCACTTTTTCAAAAAAGAGGTTGGTGTTTTTGCATTCAAAAATCAAGGACTGCGTCAATTCTGAAAAAAGCGGAGTTCCTCCTCCCAGCAGCACCGGAATTATGGTCAGGATCAGTTCATCGATCAGATCTTCCTTCAAAAAGCTTTGGATGGTCTTGCCTCCATCTATATAGAGCCGGAAAAATCCTCTATTATGGATGTATTCCAAGATTTCGCTCAGGCTTCCCTTTACCAGTTCGGCCTTGTCCTGGTACTTTTCGGGCAGGGAGGTCAAGGTAGTGCTGAGCACAAAAACGGGCTTCTGATAGGGCCAGTCCATATCAAATCCACAGACAGTTTCAAAGGTGGATCTTCCCATCACCAAGGCATCAATATCCGCTGTGAAAGACGCATAGCCAGTGTCCACCTGGTTGATCTCCGGAAAGGTGTCCAGCCAATCAATTCCCCCTTTGGAGTCTGCGATATACCCATCCAGACTGGTGGCAATAAAGACTTTGTTGCTTTTTTCCATGAGCCTAAAGGGTTTTACAACAAACTTTCAATCACTTCCGGGAAGTGACGATGCTCCAGTGCATGCACCTTTTGGGCGATGTCCTCCGGGCTGTCTTCGGGACTCAGGGGAGTGGAGGCCTGAAAAATGATCTTTCCCTCATCGTAATTTTCATTGACCAGGTGAATGGTGATGCCGGTTTCTTTTTCTCCGGCAGCTTTGACGGCTTCATGTACATGATGTCCGTACATGCCTTTTCCTCCGTATTTGGGAAGCAGGGCAGGGTGTATATTAACCATATGGTCCGGAAAGGCCCGGATCAGCTCCTCGGGGATTTTCAGTAAAAAGCCCGCCAAAACCACCCAGTTGATTTGTTCTTTCTGAAGTTTCTCCAAAAGAACCCCGGCATCCATCTCTTTTTTGGTAAAGGTAAATGTAGGTACCTTGAATTTCTCGGCACGCTGAAGTACAAAGGCATCGGCCTTGTTGGAAGCTACCAAAGCAATTTGGGCTTTGGTGGAATTTTGGAAGTGTTCCATGATTTTTTCGGCATTGCTGCCGCTTCCGGATGCGAGTATGGCTATGCGTTTCAAGGCTTGGGGGATTGGTTTGAGGTAGTAAAATTAAGGAATTATCTCAGCTTCACTAGAGCTCAGAATCCCTAAACTTCCGCCAGTCCATGCTCAGCTTCTGATCTGTCCGCTGCCGCGGATCACCCATTTGTAAGAAGTCAGTTCGCGGAGAGCCATGGGGCCCCGGGCATGGAGTTTTTGAGTGCTGATGCCGATTTCCGCTCCCAATCCAAACTGGGCCCCATCGGTAAAGGCAGTGGAGGCATTGGCATAGACTGCTGCAGCATCCACTTCCAGGAGGAAGCGGTCGATATGGGTCTGGTTTTCCGAAACGATGGCTTCGGAATGTTTGGAAGAATAGCGGGCGATATGCTCCAGCGCCTCATCCAGATTTTTCACGGTTTTGATCGCCATTTTCAAACTGAGAAACTCTGTTCCGAAATGGCTTTCTTCTGCTTTTGCAATCTGAGAATGTGGGCTCAGTGACCCAAAGGAGGCTGCATCGGCAAAAAGCTGAACTCCGCTTTCCAACAGTGGGGAGATCAACTCATTGAGCTCTGGAAGTCTACTTTCGTGAATGATCAGACAGTCCAGGGAGTTGCAGACACTGGGTCTGCGCGTTTTGGAATTGAGGATAATGGCTTTTGCCTTTTCCAGGTCGGCACTTTCATCCACATAGGTATGGACGATTCCGGCGCCAGTCTCGATTACGGGAACCTTGGCGTTTTGGCGCACAAAGTTGATCAGGCCCTGAGAGCCCCGGGGAATGAGCACATCCACATAGCCAACTGCTTCCAGTAAGGCCTTGGTGGCCGCCCGGTCCGCAGGTAAAAGCTGAAAAGCCTCGGTAGGCAATCCACGTTTTTCCAATACCCGGTGAATGAGTTGAAGAATGGCCCGGTTGGAGAAATCCGCATCCGAACCGCCCTTCAAGACCAGTCCGTTTCCGGATTTGAGAGCCAGGGAAAATACATCAAAAGTCACATTGGGGCGGGCTTCGTAAATGATACCCACCACTCCCAGAGGTACGGTGATTTTTTCCAGGGAAAGTCCGTTGGGAAGTGTTTTATGTTCCAGTTGGATTTGCAGGGGAGAAGGCAAAGTGATGACCTGCCTTATTTCTCCTGCGATTCCCTTGATGCGCTCTTCATTGAGCAAAAGCCGGTCATACATGGGATTGTTTTTCTCCATGCGTTCCAGGTCCTGTTGATTTGCTTCCAGCAAAAAAGGAATTTCCCGTTCGGCAAGATCCGCCAAATCCCCCAAGACCTCATTGACCTCTTCGGGACTGAGTCCAATGAGCTTTCGGCTACTGGCTTGGACGGATTCAAATACTTGGGAATACTCAGTCATGGTCAAATAGGTAGAGGTAATCGTAATGGATCAATGCTTTTTGGTTTTTTTGTCCCAGTCGCTCTTGGGCGAGTTTGGAGGAATATTCAGCCCTTCCCAAGCCGATTTTTTCCCCGGTTTCATCTTTGATCAGCAGAATGTCTCCCTTGGAAAACTCCCCGTTAATCTCCGTGATTCCCACGGGTAGGAGGCTTCTGATAATTGCCGAAGTCAGGGAAGCTTTGGCTCCGGCATTGATGGTCAGTTCTCCCTTGTAATATTGACTGCCATGGGCCAGCCATTTTTTTGGAGCCTGCTTGACTTTCTTAGGCTCAAACCAAGTGCATCGGAGGCTTTTCTCAGCGAATGCTTCCAATACATGGGGGCGCTTGCCATTGGCTATGATCACCTGAATGCCCAAGTCAGCTGATTTTTTGGCCATGGCATACTTGGTGAGCATTCCTCCCCGGCCAAAGGAAGACTTGGTTGCTGAGATATAGCTGGCAACCTCCGGCATGGAGGCTTCGACTTTTTCTATGAGTTTGGATTCGGGATCGGATGGGTTTCCGGTGAAAATCCCGTCCACATTGGTCAAGAGGAGGAGAGTGTCTGCATTGATCATGGCAGCCGCCAAACTTGCCAGTTCATCGTTGTCGGTAAACATCAGTTCCGTGATGGTCACCGTGTCGTTTTCATTGATGATGGGCAAAATCCCCTGTTGCAACAAAGCCTCAATGCAGTTTTTCATGTTGAGGAAGTGCTTTCGGTCCCGAAAGTCCTCTTTTGTCACCAGGATCTGCGCGATGGGCAGTTTCTGGAAATGAAAAAACTGCTGGTATTGATTGATCAGCCGGATCTGTCCTGTGGAGGCCCAGATCTGTTTTTTCGTCACTGGATTGAGTTTCTCAGGAAGGGAGACGGTCTGTCTTCCAAATGCAACAGCACCCGAACTGACCAGCACGACTTTCTTTCCGGAGGAGCTGAGCTTGCTGATCTGACTGACCAAATGCTCCATCCTCTCCAGATCAGGCAGGCCGTTGGACTGGGTCAGGACGTTGGATCCTATTTTGATAACGATGACTTTGCTGTCTTGCATGGATTGAGAAATTCGCATGAAATTACAGCGAATGTTGGTGAATTGCTAAGAAACCATGGGTTTTATGGTAAAATTCAAAATTTCTATCTGCTGATTCGGATCTTTGGCAAATAGGTGAAGATTGCTTTTTGAAGTGGTGTATATCTTCTTTTTTTAAATCAGGCCCATGCTCAAGGTGCCGACCAGCATCAGGATTTTGGAAATGGAACTCAATTTGGTAAAGTGTTCTTTTCGGTCTGCCTGATAGGTTTTCCACATAAACCAGCCGAAGGCCAATCCCAAAATTCCGAAGTAAATAAAGAGATGGAAATTCTGGATTTTGAAAGTCACAAAGAGGATGGAGGCGACAAAGCCCAGTGCAATTATAAAAATCACCTGCTTGGTTTTACGGAATCCCAGGACAATGGGTAGAGTGCGGCATCCGTGTTTACGGTCCCCGTCCCGGTCTTCAATGTCCTTGATGATTTCACGGATGAGGTTGAGAAAAAAAGCGAAAATAGCATAGGTAAGTACCAGCAACACGGATTTTTGATAGAAAAAAGCAGGAAGATAAATGGCCAGACCAGTCAGGAAAGCGACGGTTAAGTTTCCAATGAAGGGCATTCTTTTAAGCTGGTTGCTGTATAGCCAAAGTAAAAAAGCTGCTCCGAAATTGACCAGGGCTATTTTGGGAGAAACCAGGTATCCCAGCCCAATGGCGGTGAAATTGATCAGGGAGTGGAGAAAAATCACCACGCGTCGCTTGATGGTTTTCCCGACCACCACTTCTTGGGGCCGGTTGATGTAATCGATTTTCACATCGTAATAGTCATTGATCATGTAACCGGCGGCGGTAATCATCAAGGTAGATAGAATCAGACCGTAAAGCTTAAGGTCTTCAAGAACAGGCATTCCTGCTTGGGTGTTTTTTACCAAAAAATAGGAGGCCATGATTTGGGCAAATGCGACCATGAGCAGATTGATGGGTCTGCTGATCCGGAAAAGTCCGGAAATAGAAACGGATTGGGTCGCCTGGCTGATCTCCATGGTCCAAAAATAGAGGAATTCAAGACTTTTTCGTTGTCCCTTCCCTTTTATCAGGCAGAAAAAACGATTCCGTAAATTTTCAGAGGGATGATTGGGCTTTTCATTATCTTACTACCTATCAATCTTTTAAACCCACTTAACCATGATCAGTAAAACATCCCAATCGAGGAGAGACTTTATTGCAAAATCCGGCAGTCTTTTGGCCGGTAGTTTTTTGATTCATCCGGTATCGGAGGCTTTGACCTTGTTTGACAGGCCCGGAGAAAAAATGAGAATAGCTCTCGTAGGGACCGGAGTGAGAGGATGCTCCATGTTTGGTAGGGATGTGGTCCGAACGTATGGGGATCTGGTGGAGTTTGTAGGGCTTAGTGACAAAAACGAGGGGCGCCTGAAGTACGCCAAAGAATTTATAGGAGTAGACTGTCCTCTTTATCTGGATTTTGATCAGATGCTTTCGGAAGCCAAGCCGGATGTTTTGATCGTGACGACAATGGACAGCACCCATCATCAATTTATCATCAAGGGCCTGAATTCAGGGATCAATGTGATCTCCGAAAAGCCCATGACCACGGATGAATTCAAGTGTCAATCCATATTGGATGCGGAGCGAAAATCCGGCAAGAAACTGATCGTAACCTTTAATTATCGCTACTCCCCGCATCGTCAAAAGCTCTACGAATTGCTCAGGGCAGGGGAAATCGGAGACCTGACCTCTGTGGATTTTCACTGGTATCTGGACATTCATCATGGGGCAGATTATTTCCGAAGATGGCATAGAAGAAAGGAATTTGGGGGATCACTTTTGGTACATAAGTCCACCCACCATTTTGATTTGTTGAACTGGTGGATCAATTCTGATCCTGAGGAGGTTTTTGCCTATGGCTCTTTGGAGTTTTATGGAAAGAAAGGTCCGTTCCGTCACAGCACCTGTAGAGGTTGTCCCCATGCTTCCAACTGTGATTTCTTTTGGGATATCACCAAGAATGAGCATTTGGTCAAACTGTATACTGAAAATGAGCAATACGACGGGTACCACAGAGATGGCTGTGTTTTCCGGGATGACGTGGATATTTATGACAAGATGGCTGTTCAGATCAAATACAAAAACGCAGTACAGGTCAGCTATTCCCTTACGACTTATTCCCCCTATGAAGGCTACCGAATTGCCTTCAATGGCACCAAGGGAAGATTGGAAGCCTGGATCAAGGAGCGTCAGCCTTGGGACGAAAAAGCCGAGGACGAAATCCACTTGACCAAAAATTTTGGAGAGCGGGAAATCATCACTATCCCTCATGGGGGAGGAGGCCATGGGGGTGGAGATACCCGACTGAAGGATAAGCTCTTTAAAGACCCGAATATGGCAGATCCTTGGAGACAATCTGCAGGAAGCCGGGATGGTGCCATGTCGATTTTGGTGGGGATCGCTGCACGAAACAGCATAGAACAGAAAAAGCCAATCCGAATCGAAGATCTGACGGATATTGAATTAAAGGAAAGCGGGAGAGGGGCTTAACCAGATCCGGACTTAAACAGTGAAGTATTAAGCGAAAAAACACCTAGAGCATAGGGCCTAGGTGTTTTTTATTGTGGATAGCTTTTCGATTATAGCTTTGTTTCTCAGTCAAAGCGTACCGATTCTTGTCTTTCCCTATTTACTTTCAATTGAAGCACATCCGGTCTGGAATAATGTCCCACGGCATCGAAGTTCTGTCTTTCTTCCAAAACGCGGTTGAAATCCAAGGTTTGATAGATTAGACCTTCTTCATGGGCAACAGGTTCCAAAATCCATTTTCCATCCGGTCCGGCAATGCAACTTCCTCCATCTGCGAGTACGTCGGGACAGTTTTTCAAAATGATATCCAGATGTGGGGTATGGGCCGGGAAATCACTTTTTCTCATCAAACTGGAAACTGAAATCACAAAAGACCGGGCTTCCTGGGCGATCATTCGGGTGATATTTTCCGTGTTTCGTACCGCTCCCGGCCAAACGGCAATGTGGAGATCTTCACCCAAACCATATAAAGCTGTTCTTGCCAGAGGCATCCAGTTTTCCCAGCAGTTGAGTCCTCCTACCGTAAACTCCTTGAGGGGATGGACCTGAAGTCCCTTGCCGTCTCCAGGGGACCAAGTCAGTCTTTCGTCATAAGTGGGTTGGAGCTTGCGGTGTACCGATCGGATTTCCCCTGTCCGATCTATGTAAACCAAGGAGCAATAAAGACTATGCCCTCCGCGGTCCTGTGCTCGTTCGATGATACCCAGATAAACCGCTATGGAATGGGTTTTGGCCAAAGCCTGAATGGATTCCAAATCTCCTTTTTCGATTTGCACCGAATTGCGCACATAGTGGGCGTGGATCTCCTTTTGGATTTTATTGTCCCAGGCAGAGGCGTGGGTGATGGAAAGCCACCAAGGATATCCTGGTAAAAGTCCTTCTCCAAATACGATCAGTTCGCTCTCGTGAGATGCGGCTTCTTTGATGGAATCCTCTATTTTTTTGAGGGTGGCTGCCTTATCCAACCATACGGGTGCAATTTGGGCTAAGGCTACTTTGAGCAGGTTTGGAGCTTCCATATTCAGGTTATTTTTCAATTGCAAGTTAATCCAATCAGGTACAATGTCCAGAAGGCGTTCTGTCAAAAAAAAAACGACTCCAAAAAAGGAGTCGTCTTTTTCATTTACTAAACCAACTTTTTCTTAATTATTTACAGTCTCGGTTTCAATATCTACTAAGGCCACAGCTCCATGGATAGCTGTTTCGTCCAGTTCTGAAAGAAGGATATGCAGGTTTTCCAGGACGGTTGGGTAGTTGAAAGTAGACAGTGTTTCGTGTAATGACTTCTTGAATAGAGGATAGGTTTTACGGATGGATCCGCCCAAAACAATTGCCTCAGGAGCCAAGGCATAGAGAATATGTTTGAAAAGCTCTCCCAGATGATGTCCGTATTCCTCAAAGGCTTTAAGTGCTACAGGGTCTCCTGCCAAAGCTTGTTTTGCCAGCGCCTTTGGCTTGCTGTGGTAATAATTGGCGAAAAATTTTCCACTGCAATAATGCTCGAAATTATGTTCCAGATAGGAGGCACTGCACCATTCTCCGGCAGCTGAATTGACTCCGGAATACAAGTGTCCGTTGATCACGATTCCTCCTCCAAGACCTGTTCCCAGGGTGATTCCGACCAAATTTTGGAATTTTTTACCTACACCGAATTTATGCACGCCCAAAGCAAAACAATTGGCGTCGTTGTTGATGAAAACGGGTTTCCCGAAACGTTCGGTTAGAAATTTTTTAAGCTCCACATGCTGAAAGGCAGGGATATTGGCAAGTCCCAATACTATTCCTTCCTTAACATTGACCAGGCCGGGGATTCCTATCCCTATTCCCGCTATATCATGGTGCAGATAAGATTCAATGAATAAGGCAATGGTTTCCAGAATGAATTCCTGATCCTCATGGGCTGGAGTGGGGATATTTCGAATATCTTCCAAATGCCCATTGACCAGTACCCCGCCTTTAATGCCGGTTCCTCCGATATCTAATCCCAAAATGGCCTTCTCCATTCCTTGTTGATTGATTAATTTGGTTTAAGGTTAATCGGAGAGCTGACTTGCGCCAGCTCTCCACTAGATAGGTTGGGTAATTGAAATTCTTAAAGCATTCCCTCGATGGATTTTTCCAATTCCCTGGCTGTAGCAAGGAACTCTTCTACATTCATGTCGCGGAAGAAAATCAGGCCGTGGCTGGATCTTACTTTTGCACGCTCATGGAGATAGAAGTAGTTTTTACCCAACAATAGCTGAATGTCATCGAGTTGACTCACCCATGTTCTTTTCGCTACTGTACTGAATTTTCCATTATGGGAATAACTCGGGAATGATGCATTTACCTGGCTAAGGTAGCAGTTGGAGAAGGAATCCTCCATGACGGACATGTCTCCAAGAGATACTGGAACAATTACATTGGCCTCGTGCGGCTCGAATTTAAACCAGACATTTCGGTAGCCTATTATTCTTAAGTTGCTCAGATCTTTTTCCTCTGACCACTGACGTACTGCCTCTGCGGTAGCCTGCAAAACCTTGTAGTGGGTATCAGGTCCGGAACCTTCGGGATCGAGGGTCAAGCTGATTTTTGTTGGATTGATTTTTCTGAACATATCCAAAATGGGCTCCACATCCCGTTTTTTGTCGGGCTGTTCGGTGAAAATATCCCCGGTGTAGAAGCCCAGTCTCAGGTGGTGTACATTTTTTACCTGCACCCCAAAGTGTGCCCAAACGAGTTCCTCTTCAAACTCCCGGATCATACCCTTTAGCTTTTGGATTTTAGCCGGATTCTTTTCTCCGTCATAGCTCTTTCTCAGGATGCTGATCACATCGTTGATGGTTTCCCGGAGTTGGGTTTTGTTTTTGATAGCGTAGATAATTACCAATGCTCTTACTACCCGATGGCTCAGGCCACGCTTTCTGGCCTCAGCATTTTCTGAAGCCACATTGGTCAGGTAGTGATAGACGTCTTTGTCGGTTTTGAGGCTGTAGCCCACTTCGAAAAAGTCATCATAATTGACCATTTGGATCTTATCCTCATCCAACAATTTCTTGGTGTATTGGAGTGTTTCGATGACAAAGGTGTTGGTAACTGCCGTAAAACCAGAAGTCAGTACGGAGAAGTGCGCTTCATTACTAGGCTCATGGAGCTGATTGGTGATATGCGGCAAAATCCCCAGGGAAATATCATCGTGGTGCGGGCCTGTATGAAGTAAAACTTCATTTTTTTCCTGCTCCAGACCTTTTGCAAGCTTGTTTTCGATACTCTTCATCACCTGATTTACCGTATCCTCAGAAAGGTCCGGAATCAGTTTGGTGTATTTGTCGGCCTTCAGGTGTTCCATTTTGATTCTGTGGCCGTAGCGGTTGAGTTTTTTACAAAGCTCAATGACTGATCTTTCGGTCTTTTCCCAGGTCCATTCGCCTTTTTCATAATAGGCATCCATGGAATCCGTCAATTTCACGGCAGCTCCCTTAGTCAGGTAGAAACGTCCGCTTTTTAGTTTCTGAAGTACTGTAGCCGGGTAAATATTGTTGAGTTCGGTCTCAAGAGAATCCTTGACGATTCCGGCTTTGGCCTCTCCTGCTGCAATGATGATGGCAACAGCATCTGGGTTGTAGACGATGGTGTCCAGACCGATGGTGATTACCAGTCTGTTTGCAGAAACTTCAATACCTCCCAAATCCCCTGCTGCTACCGCCTGGGTTTCGAAGTTGGTTTCGGTCAATCGGGTAACGGAGTAAATATGTGATCCCCGTGTGTTGAATGCGATGTGTCCATCAGGTCCAATTCCTCCCAGAAAGAAACCAATGCCTCCCAAATCCCGGATTCTCTGCTCATATTCTCCACACCACTGATCAATCATGTAGATGGATTTCTGCTGCAGTTTTTCCAGATCATTTTGAGGGTCCCGGAATCTCAGGGAAAGGTCTACTTTCATGTCCGGGAATACCTCGGAGTAATGCATGCCGTTGGCAAGAGGGATTTCATCAGAATTGATCAGGATGGCTTTTTCCTTGGAAAGGCCGAATCCCTGAATGTAGAATTTGTTGACGTAGTCGTAGAAGCTGTTGTGCTGGGAGGAAGAGATCGGGTAAAATTCATCGATCTGTACAAAAGTCAGGTCTTTCAATACTGGCTTTTTGGTATTCCCAAGCCCATATTTTTCCCGGATTTCCTTGCCTTTTTTACTTTCCCAGTTTTCCAGTAAATACTGTGTCCATTTGATGAAAAACTCCGGGGTTTTTCCCGTTGGCAAACTGATCACCCCATTGGGGTTCGCGGCTGCCCATTCCAGAAAGCGGCAAGCCGTCAAAAGTCCCATTTTTGGGAAATTGTCAACAGTGAGGTAAGGAATCTTGGTGGTGATTTTTTCTACACCGGATTCCTGAAGAAAAGCTTTTTCAACTTCTGAAAGTGGATACTTACTGAGCATACTGAAGGAACAGTTTAGGTTAGGTAAGATTTGGATTTAGATGTGTTGGCAAACAATTAGTATTGATTCTAAGCGCTTTCCAAAAATATAATCCGTGAAATGAAATATTTCAGAATCATATTTCGGTTCAAACTTTACTCAATTCTAAAATAATTGTTTTAACAAAATTAAAAAACTTTGGATAATAAAAAATGACTTTTATAAAAAATTTAAAAAAGTATCTGCTTTCTGGAAATTTTATAGAGTTCCGGTAAAGGCGATTCGGATCTTTAATTGAAAATCCCGGATCACTTTAAAAATTTCGATTAGGGTAACGGATTGGACTTTGGTGAGAGAGTCTATGTTCAGGTAGTTTTTTGGCTTTGCATGTTGATGAAGAATGAGTTCGGCCTGATTTTCCAGTCTCATGGACATCAGGTAGTTGAATGCATGGATCAGTTCCTGGGTTTCTGCAGGCGAAAAGACGCCCTTCTTTCCGAGCAACTCAATTCTCTGGACGGTATTGGTTTCGAAAATTCTATGCTTCAAAGCATAAACCCGTGCAAGGTCGACCATGGGTCGCATCGTCTGTTTGAGATTGAGCTGTTTTTTTCCTTCGATTTCTTCGGTTTTTATTTTTTTGAAGAAGGTAAGCGGAGCTTCGTATTGAAGTGCATTGTAGCCTAAGTTGATGAAGAAACGTTCCGGGGCTTTTTCCAGTAAGTTTCCCATGTGATTCTTGAGTTCCTCGAGCAGGCTTTCTTTTCCGTAAATAGCCCTACAGTCAAAAAAGGTCGCATAATTCATCGCGGTTTCCTGGGAGGCATCCGAGATCCATTGTTCGTAATTCCGTTTCCAATGAGATAGGGAATGGGTCCACTTGGGATTCATGGCCATGAGCTCACCTTCACAGAAATCTATTCCTATCTGATCCAGGGCAGTGGAAACACGTGTGGCAAAATCCAGAAAATATGCCCGGACTTCTTCCCGATGCTCGTTGGCTTTGTCCTCGTAGATAATCGCGTTGTCCTGATCGGTTTTCAGCGTCAGTTCACCCCGGCCCTCGCTACCTAAAACAAAAAAGACAAATTGGGCCGGAGCCGGACCGATTTCCTTGATCACCCGTTCGATGACACGTTGGGTGATGGTGTCGGCAACCGTGGTAATGATCTGATTGACCAGCCCCGCCTTCATGCCTCTGGAAAGAAGCAAATGGATGATTTCCGGCATTCTTCCCCATTTTTCTCTTAGTTCTGGGATTTGTCGTGCTTCCTTTACGGATTGGATAAACATAAATGGTCCCTGACTTTGTTCGGTAAGGATTTTGGTTCGGCTGATCCAACCAATGAATTCTTGGTTTTCCCGAACAAGGAGGTAGCGGGATTTGGTTTGGAACATCAAAAGGAGGGCTTCGACCAAACTCGAGTCAGGATGTATGGATACCATGGATTTTTCCATGATTTCTGAAACAGGAGTATCTAACTGTAGTCCCTTTGCCAAGGCTTTATCTCGTAAGGTGATGTCCGTGATAAACCCCTGAATGTCCTGCGGGGAGTTTCCTATAAAAAGACAGCTGACTTGCTCCCTGGCCATTTGGGCAGCACAGGACTGAATGTCGCTTTCTGGCTTGGCCATGCGAAGGTGTCGAAAATGAAGTTCACGAACCCGTTTAGAATAAAATTGGTCTGAAATAATGTTTTCCTTGGCATTCATTTGTCTCAAATTAGACAAAGTTTGTTCTCAATTCTGCATTTATTTTCTCTGATCTAAAAATTGAGTCCTAAGATCAGGATTGCCTAGCCTCTAATTTCTTAATTTCGCTTCATGTTAATTATTGTCACAGGGGTATCCGGTACCGGAAAGACTACATTGGGAACAGCGCTTTCCGAGCGCTTGCATTTGCCATTTTTTGATGCGGATCATTTCCATCCCAAGGAGAATATTGATAAAATGAGCCAGGGCTTTCCTCTTAATGATGAGGATAGACAACCTTGGCTAAAAGCACTGGCAGCCCAACTTCGGGAATCTGAACTTTCAGGAGGGGCCGTATTGGCTTGCAGTTCCCTTAAAGAATCTTACCGTAAGGAATTGTCTGTAGATGATAATCTCCGGTGGATTCATCTGAAGGGCGATCGGGATTTGATCTGGGCCAGAATGCAGGCCCGGCAAAACCACTACATGAAGGCTGGGATGCTGGATTCTCAAATAGCCACCTGGGAAGAACCAAGCTATGGATATCACTTGAGTATTGACCAAAGTCCTGAGGAGATGCTGGATGAGGCTTTGGATTATCTAAAAAAGGAAAGCATGAAAATGAAAATGGGCGTGATCGGCATGGGCGTGATGGGGAAAAGCCTTGCCTTAAACCTAGCCGAGAAAGGTGTGCCTGTTTCCCTGTACAACCGCTTTGTAAAAGGACAAGAAGAAGGAGTTGCTCAACAAGTTCTGGATGAAAACCCGGACTTTGCCAATATGCAGGCTTTTGAAGACTTGAAGCTTTTTTTGGACTCCCTTGAAAAACCCAGAAAAATCCTGATGATGATCCCGGCAGGTGAGGCAATTGACGCGCAACTGGACAGCCTGATCCCGCTATTGGATGCAGGAGATTTGGTTATAGATGGGGGAAATTCCTTCTACAAGGATTCCGAGAGAAGGGTAGCGCGCATGGATCAATTAAATCTTCGCTTTCTTCCCATGGGAGTTTCCGGCGGAGAAGAAGGGGCCAGAAAAGGGCCTTCCATCATGCCCGGTGGAAATGCGGAAGGTTATGAAATGGTGGCTGATTTTCTGGGCAGGATCTCTGCGAAAGACAAAGAAGGCAGACCTTGCGTCACCTATGTAGGTCCGGGAGGATCTGGGCATTTTATCAAGATGGTCCATAATTCCATTGAATATGGAGAAATGCAGGTGTTGGCAGAATTGGTCCATTTGCTTCGCTTCGGTTTTGGCTGTTCCCCTGAGCAGGTTTCGGGAATTTTTTCGGATTGGGGGAAAGGGGAGTTAAAGTCTTATTTGCTGGAAATCACGACCGACATTCTTCTGTTTAAGGAAGATGGAGAGTTGCTGCTGGACAAAATTCTGGATCAGGCGGGGCAGAAAGGAACAGGGGCCTGGTCCCTGACCACAGCACTGGAATATGGGGTTCCCTACAGCCCGCTTGCTGAAGCGGTCAATGCCCGTGGAGTTTCAGGGGGAAAGGAGTTAAGAAGAGCTTTTTCAAAAACATTCGAGCATTCTTTTATCCCAGTGCAGGCTTCCCTGGAATCCTGGCTTCCCAAACTCAAATCCGCCTATGCCTTAGCCCGGGTGATTAACCATGAGGTGGGATTTGGGCTGATGAAGACTGTTTCCGATTCAAAAAACTGGAACCTCAACTTCAATGAAATCGCACGCATCTGGACCAATGGTTGTATCATCCGTTCCGGATTGATGGAAAATATTTCAGTTCATTATTCCCCTTCCCTTGAGTTTTTTGAAATGCCGGGAGTGAAAGAGCAGGTGATTTCCGGAAGAAAGGATTTGGCAGAATTGGTGGGGTTGGGAATTGCCCATGGATTTGCCATGCCGGTGATGAGTGCCGGAATCAATTATCTTCTCGGAAGGATCACAGCCGAGTCCAGTGCCTCGGTTATTCAGGCTCAACGGGACTACTTCGGAGCGCATACCTATCAGAGAAAGGATGATCCCAGCGGAAAGTTTTACCATACCAAGTGGACTTAATATCCAAGAGGGGATGAAGGGATTCATTCCCTCTTGTTTTTGGAATATTACTTCTCCGGTTATTGAAGCCAATATTTTCCACCACTGGATTGTTTTCCAGTCCTTAATGGCCGAAATTCCGAATTCAATCAATTGTCATCCCTTATGAAAACTCCTTTAATGGGTTTCTTCTTCGTCTTGTTAGTTGCGCTGAATCCGGTGCTAGCCCAAGATATGTTGGTCACCAATGTGAATGTGGTCAGTATGGAAAATGACCAGATCTTGGAAAATCAGGCCATCTATGTGGTTGATGGAAAGATCAAAGACATCATTCCGCTGACTGCCCAAACTCCCAGAATGTACAGTGAAATCATCATTGACGGAAAAGGGGCTTATGTTTTCCCGGGTTTGTCTGAGTTTCATGCGCATCTTCCAGTTGCCAGTGATGGCAGTACTCAGTTGCAGGAAGAATCCATGTGGCTTTATCTAGCCAATGGAGTTCTGAGAATCCGAAGCATGTTGGGAAATCCAACGCACATTGCTTTGAGGGATAAAGTCAATGCAGGGGAAATTCCCGGTCCACGAGTTTTTATTTCAGGACCTTCTTTCAATGCAAATTCCGTGACCAGCCCGGAGCAGGCTGCTCAAATGGTAAAGGATCAAAAAGAAGCGCGATATGACCATCTGAAAATCCATCCCGGTGTTGAGCTGAATGAAATGTGGGCTATTTCCAAAACCGCACAGGAAGTGGGGATTCCTTTTGGAGGCCATGTTCCTTTAGCTGTAGGACTGAAAAATGCCCTTAATAGTGGTTACAAGTCTGTCGAACATATGGATGGATATCTGGAAACTCTGCTTCCGGATGATTTGGTCATAGATCCAACTACTTCGGGCCCTTTCAACCTGAAACTCGTAGGGCAGGTTCAGATGGATAAATTACCCGGTTTGATTCAGTTGACTTTGGATAAGGGAACCTGGGTAGCACCTACTTTGACTTTGTTTGACCGATATTTTGGATACATCCCTGCGGATGAATTCAGAAAAGCTCCCGAGATGAAATATCTTCCCGGCTTATTGATCCAGCAGTGGGTCAACACCAAAAAGCAGTTGGAGAGAACCGGAGTTTTGGACAAGGAAAATGTGGCCCCTTATCTGGCTTTCCGTAGAAAGCTATTTATGGAGCTCCACAATTCAGGAGTTCCCATGATTTTGAGCTCTGACTCCCCACAGGTTTTCAATGTCCCTGGATTTTCCATTCATCATGAAATCGCTCTGATGTCTGAGGCAGGAATGTCCAATTATGAAATCCTGAAAACCGGATCCGTAGAGCCGGCAAAATACATGGGACAAGAAGCCGAATGGGGAATGATCAAAAAAGGAATGGCTGCGGATTTTGTGATGGTGGAGAAGAATCCCTTGGAGGATTTGAAAACCATGCAGAAGCCAATGGGTGTGGTAATTAGAGGGAAGTGGATTGGACAGGAGGAACTTCAGGCTCAATTGGACCAGATCGAACAAAATCATCTCAGAAAATAAATCTCTTGGCTTTCAACCCCTTTTTTCCATGAAAATACTATCCAAAATAACCTTTGCGGCTTTATTGATTACTGGAGTCGCATGCTCTCAAAAACCTACCCAAGAACCAGAAAAAGTAGAAATAAATCTCATGATCAAAAGTGAAAAAGTCGGTGAATATGCCGGCAAGGACGTGTTTAAATACACCCTGAACAACGGAACCATGCAAGTGGAGCTTTCCAATTTTGGAGGGCTGATTTCACGAATCGAAGCACCTGACAAAAACGGAAACCTGGAAAATGTAACCCTGACCATGGATTCTGTGGAGGAATATTTGACCAGACAGAATCCTTTCTTTGGTGCTACGGCTGGGAGAGTAGCCAATCGAATCGCCAATGCGGAATTTACCCTGGATGGGACAAAATATACCTTGGCAAAAACCAACGGGGACAATCACCTGCATGGGGGAGTGGAAGGATTTAACAAGAAAGTCTGGACAGGTGAACCCTATTCCAATGATTCCACCATTGGGGTAAAGATGACCTATTTGAGTCCGGATGGGGAAGAAGGCTATCCCGGTAATTTGGAAACAACCCTTTGGATGGAACTGACTACAGACAATACACTTCGAATTCGCTTTGAGGCCACAACCGATAAGAAGACCATTGTCAATCTGACCAATCACACCTACTTCAACCTCTCTGGGGTAAAAGGAGATGTCAAAGACCATGAATTCCAGTTTTGGGCAGACTATTACACCCCAGTGGATGAGGAGTTGATCCCAACTGGAGAGGTGAAGGATGTGACCGGAACTCCTTTTGATTTTCGAACTCCAAAGATCCTGGGCGATCAGATGGAGGCCAATGGAGAGGGCTTTGATCACAACATGGTGATGAAACTGGAAAAGTCTCCGGACATGAAGCACTTTGTCAGAGTCAAACATCCTGTGTCAGGACGTGTGATGGATATGTATTCCGACAATAATGGAGTGCAGTTTTACACGGCAAACTTCCTGAGCGATTTTGCAGGTGCTGACGGAATCACCTATGGGCAGCATTGGGGTTTCTGCCTGGAATCTCAAAACTGGCCTGATGCCATCAACCATGACAACTTCCCAAGCCCGGTTTTGAATCCAGGTGAAAAGTATGAGCATACCATTGAATATAAATTTTCAGTGGAGCAATAACCTTTCACGGTATCTATATTAGCAAACACCCCAAGGTGAATGAACATCCTGGGGAGTTTTTTTTTAGGCTTAATAAGTTCACCGTTGTCAAATGTTGTTCGGTTTTTTGTCAAATGGTTGGAAACGGGATTCAGCTTGGAGACGGCGGGCATTAAAACCCGATTCACTGTCAGCAACGGTTATAGTTTATTAAATGTAATCACTTTCAAATTAGCACTTTCCGCCCGCTTGCTCTTAGCCAATGTTACCGCCATTTGTTCATTTCTTCTTTTTTGAATTTATGGTTTGTTGAACCAAGACGACTCTTAATTCTTTTTCCCAAAAGTCGATATTAAGTATGTTTTCCCTTAAGAATTGTTCGGTTTTTAATGGTTCTGTATGTTCCCATGAATTTAGAAATCGGACTATTTTCTCTTCAATCTTTCTTTGAATCTCTTCGGGTTGTTTGTCTGCCCAAATTGATTCTGGAAAACCAAACTTGTATTTAGCTTCAAGAGAAATTTTCAAAGAATCATTCACTTGTTCACTGGTTTGTAAAAGTTGTTCTTGGTCACATGCAATTATTTCACTTTTTAAGTCCTTACCTGCCAAATCAATAGCGGATAGGATATTAAAATCAACATTCCTATTTCTACTTTTGAGTTCTTTAATTCCTTCTAGAATGTTGGATAGGTTTCCGTTTGCTAAAAAATGATTAGCCAGTTTTTCGATTGGTATTTTATGTTGCTCCCTAATTCCTTTAACACCTTCAAAAAATTCTTTTTTTATACAGAAATTTTTTTGAGCAATCTTGGCTTCTTCGATGGTCAAATCTAGTCCAAATGTCTTTGCTCTATACTTTGCAAAATAAACTGGTGCTTTCTTTACAAAGAGGATTAACCCTACAAAAAAGCAGATTAGTATTATTAGAAAAATTATTAAGTCCCAATTCATGTTGCTATCTGTCTTTTACAATTGGCGGTAACTTGTTTATTTACGCCATAAAGGTTCGATTATCCCTCTATTTTGGACGGCTAAGCGCCATAAATTCAATTATTTAATAGCGTTTATTTTAAGTAAAATAGCTTCTTTTCCCGAATTCCCCTGCTTCTCAAACTAAAAGTTTTACTGCAACCTTTTGCACTTCCCCAAATCCCTGATAGGCACAGATCACTGCCTCGAAATCCTTCAGATTCCCCAGATGCTTTAAGGCCAATGGGTTTCCGAAATGGATAAGGATGCTGGTCTTGCTCTGTGCAATTGCTTTGATTTCTTCTAAGATTTCCGAATCCATCCCAAATTGATTGAGGGGTTTATGGGTGGGAACAAAGACTGCGATCAAGGCCTTTTCCGCTTGATCCATGGATACGAAGGGCAAATCCAGCAATTCAGAAAAACGGCTCTTTCCCGGACTGAAAAACTCCTTGTATCCCAATTTTCCAGCTTGGGCAAATTCTTGAAGTTGGGTTTTGTTTATGCTTCCTGAGATTACGGAGACATAGTTGTTTGCCAGGTCTTTTTGAAGTTGGGAATGGCTTGTCCAATCAAACTCAGGAACCTCCAGAGCTTGAAAATCAAAAACTCCCAGTTTCTGTTTCAAATCCATGATTTTCCCGAAAACTGTTTCAATATCTTCCTCAGCTGCATTTTCTGCGATCTTTTCAATTCCTTCTTTGACATGGTCGGAAAAACAAAGAATGTCGTTTCCTGCATAAAATGCTTCCCATTCCAACTGGCCTGGTTCCGGAAAATACTTGGCGACCGCTTTCATATTCAGGGCATCGGAAATGACCAAGCCTTCAAATCCCATTTCCTTTTTCAATAAATCGGTGATTAGCTCACGGCTAATGCTGGCGGGAATATCCCTTCCGCCTGTCAATGCAGGCACGGCCAAATGTCCTACCATGATCATTTCCACTCCATGCTCAATCCCATATTGAAAAGGTAATAGCTCCTCTTTTTCCAGTTCTTCCTTGGTTTTATGAAGGATAGGCAAGCCCAAATGAGAGTCCACTTCGGTATCCCCATGTCCTGGAAAATGCTTGAGGCAGGCACCGATTCCTGCTTTTTTCATTCCCTGATAGGCCGCAAGTGAAAGCTTGGCAACCTTTTCTGCCTGATCTCCAAAGGAGCGATAGCCGATGACGGGATTGTTGGGATTGGTGTTTACATCCGCGCAAGGGGCCAAGTTCAAGTGGATCCCAGAGCGCTTCATGTCTCTTCCCATTCGGAAACCAACTTCCTTTACCCATTTTTCCGCGTCCTTTTGAATGGATCCCAAGGTAATGTTGAAGGGATATTGGGGAGTGTTTTCTACCCGCATTGCCAGTCCATATTCCCCGTCAATACTGATCAAAAGTGGAATTTTGGCTAGTTTTTGGTAGCGGTTGATCAATTGGATCAATTTTTCAAAGGTTCCACTTTCGTCCAGGACTTCAGCTCTTTTTTCAAAATTGGCCGCTGCGGAGTGTCGACTGTGGAAGAAGGTCAATCCGCCGATTTCCTCCTCCAGGATCATGCGTTCAATTTCCCGGTAGTTTTCCTCCGTGTCATGGATGAAAGCAGCCGGGGAAAAGGCCTGTGCGATTTTTTGTTTTTTATTCAGGGTTGTGAGTGCAGTATTCAAGGGAATTCAGTTTTGAAATTAATAGAAGTTTATCTGTCAGTTTAGGCTGCTTTTTTTCCGAAATCTCTGGGGTATTTAGCAGCAAAGGCAACCAGAAAACCCGGAATGGTAGCCAATACAACCCATATAAAGAATCCCGGATAACCCAGCCATTCCTGCATATATCCGGAAAGCATACCCGGAAACATCATTCCCATGGCCATGAAACCCGTAGCCAGTGCATAGTGGGCGGTCTTGAAGGCCCCTTCTGCAAGGAAAATCAGAAAGACCATGTAGGCAGCAAATCCAAATCCGTAGCCTAATTGCTCGAGTACCACTACCACTGCAGGCAAGGTGATGCTGTCAGGTTGTTGCCAGGAAAGGAGGATATAGCCAATATTGGGAGCATTGATGGCAAATGCCATAGGCATCATCCATTTGCCCAATCCATCTCTGGAAATGAGTATTCCACCTAGAATTCCCCCTGCCAAAAGAGAGATGACCCCAAGTGTACCGTAGAGAAAACCGACCTCCGTTACACTCAGCCCCAGTCCACCTTGGCTTCTCTCGTCAAGAAAGAAGGGGGAAGCCATTTTGACCAATTGGGACTCGCCAAGTCTATACAGCAATACAAAGGCAAGGGAGAGTCCGATGTTTTTCTTGGTGAAGAAGGTCTGAAAAACCTTTCCTATACTGGGTTGTTCCGTTTTTTCGGAACGCTCTTCCAGCACCTTGGGAGTGGTGATGAGATTGAGTAGGGTAAGAACCAGCATCAATACCGAAACGATGATCATGGTCCAGGACCAGGCTTTGGTTGGATCACCCAAACTGCTCTCCAAATTCCCTGCGATGATGACAATCAGGCCTTGCCCGGTGATCATCCCGACACGATAAAAGGTACTTCGCATACCCACAAAAAAACTTTGTTGATCGGGCTTGAGGGCAATCAGATATAGGCCATCGGAGGCAATGTCATTGGTAGCTGAAGCAAAGGCTCCCATCCAGAAAAAAGCCAAAGTGATGATGAAAAACTGGTCAAGTCCTGTGGTCAATCCAACACCTAAAAAGACTAGGGATAGAATCAATTGCATGCTCAAAAACCATTTTTTCTTATTTCCGAAAAGTTCCAAAATGGGGCTCCAGATGGGTTTGATCACCCAGGGCAGGTAGAGAAAGGAAGTATACAATCCAATGTCTGCATTGGAGATTCCCAGGCTTTTGTACATCACTACCGATACCGTGATGATGATGACATAAGGAATGGATTCTGTCAGGTAAAGGGAGGGAACCCATAGCCAGGGGTTTTTGGAATTATTTTGGGTCATTTTTTCGAAGTAAATGCTGGTATATGCTGGTTTCGGATCCGCTTATGGTAGTGGCTCCGACTGTTTTTTCATAGAATTCCGCAGGACCAACCCCACCGATGATGGCATAGGCATAGCCCATCTCTCGTAGAGATTCCAGAGCCTTGACCAAAAGGATTTTTCCGATTCCTTTTCCTCTTTCGGATTCTTTGGTGCCTGTTGGGCCGAAAAAATTACGGGCGGTACTCTCATAGCAGGCAAAGCCCAAAATTTCATTTCCTCTTTGGGCAAGCCAACAGGATACGGGCTGTCTGCTAAAGGAAACTTCCACTTCGGAGTGCCAATAGGCTCCGAAGTTTTCCAAAACCCATTCGCTCACCAGGTGCTTTTCAGGAGCAATTGCTCTTCGAAATATGATTTTTTCCCGGTCGAAAAGTCGTTTTTCGGTTTCTGCCAAGTCCGGCAATGCAAGCAGTCGGACGAGCATGTCTTTCATGGGCGTGATTTTTTCGGGGTTTGGAAAACCTGTGTGCTCACAATCCTGCCAAAATGATCCACCCAACGGATGGCTAAATAAGCTGTATTGAGGCTGCTGACTTCTAGGTTTCGGATACTGCTTCCCGCCACCCAAACAGTGTGGATATGGGAGTTGGATAATTGGCCCAAGTCATCTGAGCCCTGAATCATGGCGTATCGAATAGCCGGATCCAAAGGTCTTTCAAGTTGTACTTTGGTGAAATCCGGATTGCTGTCAACGACCAGTACTCTAGGATGCTCTATTCTGCTGGTTTTGGTGGGTTGATAAGCCGGAGGCAGGGTGGGAAGGTTGTACAGTTCCTCCTTGAGTAGCCCAGCTACATCCTGATTTTTGGAAAAGAGACTTTTTGCTGAGAAAAAGGCATTCCCCTGGATCTGAGGCAAAGTCCTGCTGTAATGGATCTGGTTGTTGATTTCTTGTGGGTTGTTCCAGGCTACATCGGCATTGTCCCGGATTTTATAAGGTCCATTGCCGATATAGATATTCGTGCCGTGGCTCTGGTTTGACCACCAGTCGTTGAGTTTTCTGTAGCTGGCCAGTTCATAGTCCATGCTCCAATAAAGTTGAGGAATGAGATAGTCTATCCATCCTTCTTTCATCCAGGTGAGCGGGTCAGCATACAAGTCATCATAATTCGTCTGTCCTGCGCGGGTAGCTGAACCATTTGGGTCCTTGTCCTGATTTCTCCATACTCCGAAAGGAGAGATGCCGAACTGTACCCAGGGTTTACTGGATTTGATGGTGTGATGAGCTGCCTCGACTAGGTCGTTTACATTTGCCCTTCTCCAATCCTCTATCGATTGTCCTGCTTTTTTATACTGCTCATAAGTTTTTTTGTCCGGGAAAATCTCGGTTCCGACTTTGTATGGGTAAAAATAATCATCGAAATGGATGGCGTCTATTTGGTAATTGTCCACGATTTCCTTGATGATTGCAGTCAGATGGGATTTTACTTCCGGTAAACCCGGGTTGTAATAGTATTTGCTGCCATATTTCAGCATCCAATCCCGGTGTTTGTTGAAATCATGGTCTGGGCTCAATGACTCGGTCTTTAAATCGAATGTCGCCCTATAGGGATTGAGCCAGGCATGAAATTCCAATCCGCGCTTGTGTGCTTCCTGAATCATCCAGGTTAAAGGATTTTCCCGGGTGGCAGGAGCTTGCCCCTCCTTTCCAGTCAGGTATCGAGACCAAGGAGCTAGGCTACTTGGGTAAAATGCATCTCCTGCGGCTCGGATCTGAACGATAACGGTATTAAAATTCAGGTCTTTATAATAATCTAAGAGGGTCTTAAAATCCTTTTTCTGCTTTTCCCAGGAATCCGTTCCTCTTTCGGGCCAGTCAATATTCATCACTGTGGCAATCCAGACCCCCCTGAATTCGCGGGGTATTTCAGGCAAATCCACATTCAGAGGCTGGAGGGCAATTGCAGCCGATGGAATTGGTTTTGAAGGAAGCTGTTGCTCAGGTTTTGCAGGAATAGTGCTTTCAATTCCCGTTTTGCCCAACGTTCGGTGACTGTTTTGTTGGGTTTTACAGGATAGAAGTAAAACGGTAGAGAAAAGGATTATGCCAAAAAATCTGCTTAAGGTTCTCATGGATTAGAGTTTGGGCATGGGTTTCAAATTCAGATCTTCAAGGTTTTTGCGCAGCTTTTCCATGAATTCATCCCCTGGGTCTGTTTTTACGGTTCTGTAGTCTGGATCAGCCTCTTTCCAGAGATCTGTAGACTGAAAGAGTTGGTATTCGTGATGCCCGATCACATAGTCAATGGGATATTTGTTTTTTAAGTATCGGATGAGTTCTTCGTTTGCCTTGAGTTGCTCTTTGGTGAGTGGAGCTTCAGGTCCCCCTACATTTTCAATCCCGATGGCGCAGTAGTTCAATCCTATGGTATGCCTTGCAAAGGTGGTGTCCGGTAAAAGTCTGAAAATCGTGCCGTCCCGGTCAATCAAAAACTGGCTGGAAACATTCAGGTTGCTGGCCCCGGTCAACTCAGGTCTTCCTCCCAAAGTTGGAGCGTCAAAAACATCAAAAGTTACTTCCGCGGAGTTGATTGCGGTCCAATGCACCACCACCATTTGAGGTTCAATGCTAGCGTTGCTTTTTTCAATCCCATGGCGATCTTTTAGGTATTGAATGGAAAGCTGCTCCCGCTCGGAATTCCAGGTAATCGGCTTTTCGAAAATTCGGAAAGTGGACTTGGAACTGCAGGCCAATTGGGACATAGTCAGTAGGAGAGGCAGATAGAGACTGTATTTCTTGAGATTCATTTTTTACGGGGATCAGCACTTTTCACAGCTAAACTACCCAGAAAAATGCAGGATTGGGAATGAATTTCCGCTATTTTTTGCAGTACCCAATACAAAGTACATGCTGAAAGAAAAGAGGCGAAAATATATTTTGGTCAAGTGCATTTGGATCGGGGAAGTTTTAAATGAGCATGATTCTAATGTGGGTGCTTCCCTAGAGACCATTTGGGAATCCATAATAGCAAAAAAAAACCGGCTTTTGGGCCGGTTTTTTGGGGTGATTAAACACTTTTCTCGTCCTTTTTCGAAATGTGTTTTTATCTGAACTCATAGTCCACTCCATAAACCTGAGTCAGAAGGTTTTCCGGTGCATCAAGGGCAACGGCTGATTTTGGAGGGATTGGGGTAACTGGGGAATTAGCTCCCAGATAATTCTTCATTGCCTGATGCAGGGTGAAAGGAGTGTTTTTGGTATCCATTACACCTCTGAATCTACAAAGCATGTCGTCTGGATCACCGTCTCTTTCACAGGCACAAATACTGTATACTCTCTCTGCTTCAAGTGGTTTTCCATGAACCATTACAGACTGCACTCGCTTTCCTTCGTCTCCAAAGGCATTGAATTTCACTTCCATACCTCTGAACTTGATTACCCAGCCACCAAATCTCTTGGAAGCTTCCTTAGCAAACACGTTGTTCAGTTCCTTTTCCAACCAGGCCGAGATCTGCTTTCCCTTTACCTTTCCGGTACGGATCTGGCTGTCCACAGGAAGCATGTCAAAGATGAAACCATGTGTGATTGGGATATTTCCAGTATGATCAGGGGTGGTTCTAGGAGGACAGAATCTAAATCCATTGGAAAGTACAATGTCAACCTCAGGTACCTGCCAGCTCACCGCATCCAAAATCATGGTGTCGATGGGGTTTTCTATGACAAAATACCTGTAAAGCGGAACGGTACTGTATCCTGCTATTTGGTAAATGTCTTCCTGGAAAGGCTCTTCGTTTTGAGCAATGATTTTATCAACTTTCGGATCAGGCTTGTTTTCTGTTGCACTTACTTCAAGGAGTTCGTAGGTGTCTTCTACCACTTTTCCGTCCTCGATCTTCAGTTCAAGTTTTCCAACGAAAGAACCAAAGGCTCCTGGTTCAACTACCTTGGAATATTTTGCAACGATTGGTTTACGAACTCGCTCATGGGTATCACCACCCAAAATGTAATCCACACCCTCACATTCAGGAAGGTTGGCCAGATTGATTTGCTGGGAAAGACCAAGGTGCGCAATGATTGCCACGAAGGCACATTTTTCCTGGTTTCTCAATACATCTACATAGTGTTCCAGATTTTCTTCTGGTTTGGTGTATACAATTCCTCTACTATAGTTGGGAGACTGACGTAAAGGAACCAGGTGGTCTGTATATCCCAGGAATCCGATTTTCACTCCATTCACTGTCCAGATATGATAAGGAGGAAAGATTAACTCTCCTCTTTTTCCATCACCAAGGTCATGGTACATATTAGCACAGATCTTTGGTGCATGCAGGGATCCAAGAAGGTGCTGCATGGCTTTTTTATAATATACTACTTCCCAGTTTCCTGGAAGGTAAAGATCATATCCAATTTCATTCAGGATTGGAACCATGGCTTCGCCGGTAGATTTAACCGAAAGCTCCGATCCTTGGAACATATCCCCTGTATCAATTGTAAAGCTGTGTTCTGCTTTTGCTTTTTCCTTATCAAGGAAAGTTTTTAGATGGGAGTATCCTCCGGTTTGACGGTAAACGGCCTTTCCATTTTCCCAGAATAATTCATCATGGGGATGGATTTGACAGTGAACGTCTGTAGTCTGAAGGATAGTTAATGTAAAGGATTTTGGGTTTGATTTTTTGTTTTTGGTTTCAGCTTTAGCAGCTTCAGGGGCAAGACTGAGTATGCCGGTCCCCGCTCCCAAGGCACCCAGCTGGGCCATAAACTTTCTTCTAGAGGATTTCATCTATTGTTAAATTGATTATTTGTAATGGTAAAATCTTGGTGTTTATTGGAGCAATTTTGAGAGGGTGATATTGATCCAAGCTCGCTCTAAAAGTAGGGTTTCAATTTCAATCAATTTGGTGACTTTGGTTACATATATCAAAAAAAGAAAGCCCGGACCACACCAAGGTCCGGGCTTAACTAGTTTGTTTTAAAGGATTTACTCGGCGGCAGTGGTGAATCTAACCACCTCGTTTTTGATGGGCTTGACGGTCTTTAAGTAGGCATAAATGGCCTTAAGATCATCCTCTTTCATACCGGCATACATGATCCATGGCATGATGGAATTGAATTCACCCGGAGCCACTTTTGGAGCTACGTATCCTGAATCCACATATTGTTTAAACCGTGCTACAAAGGCAGCCTCATTCCAGTTTCCGATTCCGGTTTCGGGGTCAGGGGTGATATTGGAAGAGTTAACTGTTCCACCCGGCATTTGGAAACTTCTTCCTCCTGACAAAGCCAATTCAGGAATAATCATTCCTTGTGGGTCAGCCTGCGTATGGCACTCCATACAACCTGCGGCATTGAGAAGATATCCTCCATATGCGACCTGATCGGAAGGATCTGGTCTTTTGGAGGGCTGAGCATCGTGTGGGATGGTCTTCAGAATGATGTTTACAGGAAAATCTGCTTCAGAATCAGGAATGTCACTTTCTATGGAAGGAAGACTTCTGATATAGGCGATGATATCAAAAATGTCCTCCGGGTCCATTCTTCCATAATACGTATAAGGCATAAGTGGGAACATAGCTCTGCCATCATTGGTCACTCCTGTGGTGATTAGCCTGTAAAGTTCTCCGTCGGTATAGTCAGAAATCCCAAAAGGAGTTATGTTTTTCGCGTAGAAAACTCCTGGGAAGCCCATACTGTGGTCAAAACGGTCACCGCCTTTTCCTAAAGTGCTTGGAATGGGAGGGCCGGAAAAGACAGAAAAGTCCCGGGTAGAATGGCAGTCCATGCAGACCGTTACATGGTTTGCCAGATAAGCGCCACGTTCGATTCGCTCAGGGCTGTATTCAATGGAAACTTCCTCAGCTGCGGAAACATTAGGGAAAGCTAATTGAACGTAAGCAATGGATGCCACAAAAAGAATCACTACTGCACCCAAAATCCAAGCAATGATTTTAAACAGTTTCTTCATAATGCGTAATGGTTAGATAGTAATGTTCAAAAATTACAATAAAATATATGTTTTTGAAAACTTGCAGTCTGAAAAGTAAATGTATTTATTAAAAAGTCAAAGAAGAATAGGATTTTGAGAAGTTGAGAGAGACTCTTTGTTGTAGCCTGAAAGCCGGATTACCTTTAAAATTGGATTTTATGGGAAAGATGAAGTATTGGGGGTAATCTGTGTAATTTTATTCTGTTCCAAATCAAAGTATTAGTATTTTAACCGCAAATATTTAGCATATGAGAAAATTATTCACCCTAATTGCATTCCTTCTACCTATTGCAGGCATCCTTGCTCAAGGAGAGGATGTTATCAAAAAGCTGGATGAAAAATCCGACTTTTATGGATCTATTGCAAAGCAAATCTGGTCCAATCCTGAACTGGGATATTTAGAGACAGAAAGCTCTGTCCTTCTTCAAAAGACTCTAACTGATGCCGGTTTTAAAGTAACTGCTGGAGTGGCAGATATTCCCACTGCCTTTGTTGCTGAATTTGGTTCGGGTGCTCCCGTGATTGGAATCATGGCAGAATTTGATGCCTTGCCTGGTGTCTCTCAGGACGCAGTTCCATTTAGATCAGCTGTTGTTGAGGGTGGATCAGGTCATGCATGTGGGCATCACTTGTTTGGTACGGCTTCTGTTGCAGCGGGGATCACGGTTAAAGAATGGATGCAGTCCAACGGTGTCAAAGGGACGATTCGCGTATATGGAACTCCTGCTGAAGAAGGTGGTGGAGGAAAGGTCTACATGGCAAGAGCTGGCTTAATGGATGATGTGGACGCCATGCTACACTGGCATCCAGGTTCCAGAAACAATGCCGGAGCAAATTCTTCCTTGGCAAATATCTCAACCAAATTCCGCTTCTATGGAGAAGCCTCTCATGCAGCGGCGGCCCCAGATCGTGGAAAATCAGCTTTGGATGGCGTAGAGGCGATGAACTTTATGGTGAACTTGCTTCGTGAGCACGTGCCACAGGAAACCAGAATGCACTATGTCATTACCCGGGGCGGAGAAGCTCCAAACGTGGTTCCTGCCTTTGCCGAATCTTACCACTATGTACGTCATCCGGATGCGATGGTAGTTAAGGAGATCTTCAAAAAATTGGTAGATGCTGCTGAAGGTGCGGCACAAGGAACGCAAACCCGCATGGAATATGAGGTGATCAATGGCGTTTACAATCTATTGCCAAACGAGACTCTGGCCAGAGTAATGCAAAAAAACCTGGAAAAAGTAGGTGGCGTGGTATATGATGATGAAGAAAGAAAATTCGCTGAGGAGATTTTCAAAACATTCCCTGCTGGGGTAAAGGCCTCTCCTGAAGACGCTGCCAAAATCGATCCGTTTATGGTCAACGAAAAAGGCAGCGGAGGTTCTACTGACGTTGGAGATGTGAGCTGGCTGGTGCCCACTGCAGGCTTGGGTACTGCTACTTGGGTACCGGGTACATCTGCACATACTTGGCAGGCTGTAGCGGCTGGTGGTACTTCTATAGGACAAAAGGGAATGATGGTGGCTGCAAAGACATTGACCCTGACGGCTATGGATATTTTCCAAGCACCAGAAATTGCCCAGAAAGCAAAAGAGGAGCTGAGCAAAAGACAAGGTGAAGGTTTTGAGTATGAAGCATTGGTTGGAGATAGAAAAGCTCCTTTGGATTACAGAAAATAAGAGGAATAATCGGAATCGGAAAGGCAGCATTTTAGCTGCCTTTTTTATTGCTGTCTATTTTACAATCTACGGGATGATCCCCTGATTTTGGTGCTGGAATTTCAGTTTCAAATCAGTCTTGTCAGAAAAAGAGTTGGAATGATTTCCGGTGGATCATTCAGGTTTAGTTTTTTATCAACCATTAAAATCTATCTTTTTCCTTTAAAGGATTGCTGTGGTTGAAATATCTGGAAAAACTTATATTGAAATCTTAATTGACCGATAAACCCATGGATCGTAGAAAATCTCTAAAAATTCTTGGTGCTGCTGGGGTTGGAATCGCAGGATTGGTTTTGGCTGACTGGAAGTGGCAAATAGTGGATCATCTGACCCATAATGGTTTCTTTTCATTTAAAGAGGAACAGTTAATTGCAGCTATAGCGGATACTTTTATTCCTGAGGGATTACCTCCCAAAACTCCATCCCCGGAAGCCCGACCCATTGGAGCTTTGAGTACTGGTACCGATAAGTTTCTGATCAAGCTTTTTGAGAAATGCTACGAGAAAGAAGATCAGGAATTGATCAAATCCCAATTGGCTTTACTGGATGGCAAAGGTTTCCTGAGTGTCGATCAGAAAGAAAGAGAGAAAATCCTGCTTGATTTGGGGAGGTCCGACAAGGAGGAGGAAAAGAAATTCTTCAATTTGATGAGGTCTCAGACCATTTTTGGTTTTACGACTGTCAAGGAAGTTATGGCGGACTATAGAGGATATAAAGTTGCTCCTGGTTATTATCACGGTTGTGTGGATGTAGCCTGATCCATTTCTTTGACTAACAATATTTAATTCCCCTGACCTATGAAATTCAATAAACTATTCTACGGACTTTGGATCCTGTTTTTTGTTCTATTTGCTTATTGGCAGTTCAACGATCCCGACCCTGAAGTTTGGGTAAGCATCTACGCCGTTGCAATCATATTTTGTCTATTAGGTATTCGTGGGATTTTTCCTAAAATCCCTCTGACCATTCTGGTCGTAGCCTGTTTGATTGGAGCGGTCTATTATTGGCCGGACTCCGTGACTGGATGGGTTTCCAAAGAATTGGAACAGAAAAATCTAGCCATGAAAACCCCTCAGATGGAAGAGGCCAGGGAGACCTTTGGCTTGATGATCATTGCTTTGGTGATGTTGCCGGGGCTGATCAAATCCTGGAGAAAATAAAGCATAATCAGCCCGGAATCAGTCGGCGAAAAACTTCTCAAATTGCTTTTGCTCCTTGATTTTGAGATGTGCCATAATTCCAGGGTTGCTATTCTTGAAATTTAATTCAGTGAGAAATTCAATAGCTGCAAAAGTGTCATGCCATTTCCCCAGACGCTTTTGCAGCTTGTTTATTTTTTCAGGCTGGATGTTCAGTTCTTTTTGAATTTTGGAAGGGAGGAATTCATAGACATACATCATTTTCTTGATTTGGATCCTGTATCCATGAAGCTTTTCCCTATCCTTTTGGATTAATAATTCCTCGGCCTTTTTTTCTTTTTTCTTAAAGTAATCCTGAATATGGTACAACTCTGGTAAATGGGGAGGAAGTTGAAGTTTTTGCTTGAAATTATGAAGATTAGCCACATATCTAGGGGCAGCCTTTAAAAATTGATTTCGAAGGGTGTTTTCTCTTTGGGTCAGTTGGTTAAAAAGTCGGCTGGTTTCCCCTCCGATTTTCTCTAGAAGCTGCTTGTTGATTTGGATTTCCCGGATTTTTCCCGCCTTATCAAAAAGATACTTGAGTTTGAAGCAGCTATAGTTTTTCTCAAATACCTCTTTGGCAAAGCCCAGCACAGCTTTGATTTTTTTGATCTCAACCCTGAGTTGGTGGAGGGCTTCTTCCTGATCATTTTCCACATATTCCTGAAGATAGACTTCAAGTCTGTCTAGACTTTCGGATAGATGACCGTTCAGAATATCTGTTTTCATATTGGGAGGATGGATAATTCAGGATCCAGGCCTTGGGACTAGTTTTAATAATTTAGCCCTAATTTTCTTTTTATCTCAGAAAATTAGGGTGTTACATCAGAAAATCACTTGACAGAGTGATTTTAATCATTCGGTTTTTTTCCTGAAAAGCTGTCATTTGATGGATAACAAAAAAACAAAAAGCCATGACTGCGATATCTCCATTTGAAACCCATGTTGAGGAATATGAAGCTTGGTTTGAAAAGTACCCCTATGCCTATCAAACTGAGATAAATGCTATTCGCTCACAGATGCAAGAATTACCCGAGGACCTGATCGGAATTGAAGTAGGATTAGGTACGGGAAGGTATGCCATGGAATTAGGCATTAAGGAAGGAGTAGAGCCTTCGGAGAATATGAGAATAGTAGCCCTTGATAGAGGGATTGAAGTGATGGATGCAAAGGCAGAGAGTCTTCCCTACAAGGATATTTCCTTTGATTTTGTCCTGTTTGTGACAATTTGCCATTTGGATGATATACACAGGGCCTTGAAGGAAGCCTATAGGGTTTTGAAGCCTGGAGGGTCTCTGATAATTGGGTTTATAGACCGACATAGCCAAGTTGGTCAGCTCTATGAAAAAAACAAAAAACGAAGCACCTTTTATCGACAGGCACATTTTTATTCTGTGGAAGATGTGAAAGAGCTGTTGAAGGAAGCCCGATTCAAGGAACCGGTTTTTACGCAGACGATTTTTGGGGAAATTGAAAACATCAAGATGGTTCAAATCCCTCGGGAAGGTTTTGGAGAAGGGTCCTTTGTAGTGGTCCGTGCCTGCAAATAGTTAGACGGAAATTAGAAGTAAATGATGGTTGATTGGTTGAAATAACTGTTCATTTGAGTTCAGTTATGGTTTTGAATTTTTTGGCGTTTGGAATAAGAGAAGGATTTTTTGGAAAGAAAGTGGAGGATGCATTGTGTCCTCCATTTTTCGTTTTTTAGGGTTTTATGGGGAAGGGATTCATGCTCCCTTACTGAGGAATTCCCCAAAATTTTTTCCATTTTGTAGGAGTGTTCTCCTGAATCAATATTTACTTCTAATCCCCTTTCATGACTCTAGATGCTTTTCGCAATCACTGCATGACCAAGCCCGGGTTTTCCGAGGATACACCTTTTGATGCAAAGACGCTTTGTTTCCGGGTGGGAGGGAAGATTTTTGCCATTCTGGACCTGGAGGTTTTTGATTTTGTCAATTTGAAATGCGATCCAGAGCGCTCAGAAGAATTGAGGGAACGGTATGAAGGGATTACGCCCGGTTACCATATGAATAAAAAATGGTGGAATTCGGTTTCAGTATTGGGAAATGTACCTGATAAATTGATTCTGGATTTGGCAGATCATTCCTACGAGTTGATCTTTGCCTCATTGCCCCAAAAAGTACAATTAGAAATCTGTCCATGAGTAACTTTGTCGCCCAAAATCTGTCCAAATCCTACAATCAGCAGACAGCACTTCAGAATTTTTCAATTTCCTTGAAAAAAGGGGAGTTTGTCTCAATTGTTGGGGAAAGCGGTTCTGGGAAAAGTACCCTGCTGAGAATTATGGCCGGTTTGGAGGAACAGGACAGTGGTGAGGTTTTTTTGGATGGTCAGCAAATTCTTGGGCCCAAAAAGAAGTTGGTCGCGGGATATGATGAAATCAAATTGATCCATCAGGACTATCACTTGTACCCCAATAGCAGTGTGGCAGAAAATATCGCCCGGCCTTTACTCCATTATGATAAGGCCTATACTCAAAGTAGGGTGGAATCTCTTTTAAGGCAGTTGGGTTTGGAAGCTTTTAAGGAACGTCTTCCAAGGCAGCTTTCCGGTGGTCAGCAGCAAAAGGTGGCCATTGCCACAGCCCTCGCCATAGAGCCAGAGGTGCTTTTGTTGGATGAGCCCTTTTCTTCCTTGGATACTATCCAAAAACACCAGTTGATTGCTGAATTGAAGGACTTGTTTACAGAACTGGAGACCACGGTAATTTTTGTAACCCACGATCTGGATGATGCGCTGCGGCTTACAGACAACTTGATTATTCTTCAAAAAGGTGAAATGGTACAGGAGGGAAATTCTCAGGATTTGTGTCAAGGACCCCAAACCCGCTATGTAGCCAGTCTTTTTTCACCGATCAATTTGATTCCCGACCGTTTTGATTCCTTTGTCCGTCCATGTGATGTGAGGTTGCGTACCAAAGGGTCGGTTTTGGGACATGTGGTGGATTCCAGATTTTTAGTTCATTACAACTCACTGCAGATTCGTCTGAAAAACGGAGGGGATATCTGGGAAGTGGATGATCCTTTCAGAAAGTATAAAAAAGGAGACAGGGTGTACCTCCATTGGGATGAGGAAAGTGTATTGGTTTTAGCTAGATAAAATCCCTGACCGAGGAGAAGAAGGGCTGGGAAATGCTCAAACAGGATGTGGACTTTGAATTTATTCCTTATCTTAAGGAAGCTGGAATCCGAGGAGTTGTGTGGTTCCGGTTTTAGGGTAAATTACCTAATTTGAACCTTATCACCCTATTATGAACTCCAGAAGAAAATTTATCCAAACCTCCTCTCTTTTTGGTTTAGCAATGAGCATTAATCCTGATTTATCCCTTTTGGCCCGCCAAGAAACCATTCTTGGTCACGGCGATTTCAAATACAAACTGGATCCCACTTGGGGCAATCTAGACCCTAGTAAAGTGCCGGTTAACAACTGTCACGAAATGGTGATGGACCGGAAAGGGAGGATGATTCTGCTTACAGATGAGTCCAAAAACAATGTCATTATTTATGACCAATCAGGAAAGCTCCTGGATACTTGGACACTTAATTTGTCAGCTGCCCATGGACTCACTTTAGTCGATGAAGGGGATGCCGAGTATCTCTGGGTAGTGGACAATGGTGGGAAGGTATTAAAAACCACTTTGGACGGAAAAGTTGTAAGCGAGATTTCCCATCCAGTAAGTGAAGGGATTTATTCAGAAAAAATGCGCTATACGCCAACGGAAACTGCTGTGGCACCCAACGGTGATTTATATATAGCTGATGGGTATGGTTCCCAGTTTTTTTTGCAATACGATAAAAATGGGAATTTCATTCGGAAGTTTGGAGGAGATGGACATGGAGATGCCCAGTTTAAAACAGCCCACGGGATTACGATAGATAGCCGTGGAGGCAAAGAGCCAACTTTGCTTTGTACTTCGAGAGGACACAATTCCTTCAAGCAATTTACCCTGGATGGAGAATATTTAGAGACGATTTTTCTACCGGGTGCCTTTGTGTGCAGACCAGTCATCCACGGAGAAAATCTCTATGCCGGGGTCTGCTGGTCCAGACTCAAATATTTAGAGCAAATGGATAATTCGGGTTTTGTGACCATACTGGACAGGGATAGCCGGGTGGTATCCAATCCGGGAGGTACTGAGCCTTCCTATTTGAATGGCGAGTTACAACTGATGGTGCAAAAAGAACCTGTTTTTAAACATTGTCATGATGTCTGTATAGACCAAGATGAAAATATTTATGTGTGTCAGTGGAATGCAGGCAAAACTTACCCAATTAAACTGACCCGCGTATAATCGATTTTTTTCAAGGGGAAAACCAGAGTTTGCTGAAATAAAACCAAAACCAATTTGAATATGAAATCAGTCACTCTAGCTTATTTTGAAATCCCTGTCAGGGACATGGATAGGGCCATTTCTTTTTACCAAAAAGTATTTGATTGCCATCTGAACAAACAGGTTTTGGGAGACTTTCAGATGGCTATGTTTCCAATGGACTCCTCCGCAAAAGGAGCGGGTGGAAGTCTGGTTTATCAAAAGGAGTTTTATGAACCCAGCCCAAAAGCAGGAACTCTGGTTTATTTTTCTTCCGAGGATTGCGATGTCGAACTGGGACGTGTAGAGGAAGCTGGAGGAAAATTGCTTTATCCAAAGCGGATGATCTCTCCTGAAGTTGGCTATATGGGTGTGTTCTTTGATACTGAAGGGAACCGGGTCGCTGTCTTTTCCCAAAAATAAATTAGAGTAACACTACCCTTAGACTTTTTGCACCATGGGCACCAATAACCAGTGATTGCTCAATATCCGCAGTCTTGGAAGGCCCTGCAATGAAAAGGCCAAAGCCTGAATGTTTTGAGCCGATTGATTCATAGGCCTGATGCATGGAAGGAACCAGTTTTTGAGAATCCAAGACAATCACCAAATGCTCGGTGATAAAAGGTAAGGCTCGGAGTTTGAGGTTTTCCTCTTCTAACCAAATGGCTCCGTTTTCCGATACTCCAAATTGTCCGTCAATGATTGCCAGGTTCAGGTCATTCAGTTGATGGGGATCAGAGGGGAGCTTGATAGTTGATAGGTTTGGAAATCTGCTTGAGACGCTGATTATTTTTTGGTCACCTAAAGATGCAATCCATTCTTCAAATTCAATAGCAGATAAAACTTCTCCCTTGTTGCCCTGAATGGAGTCCTTAAAAACCTTTTGGAGATTCTCAGTTTGGGGAAATTCAGGAATATCAGGAAGCTGCTTTGATTCCCTTTCAATCCCTTTGATGGCTGATAATATTTGTTCACGGCTGCTCATGATCGGTTTTTATGATACCATTCTTTGAAGGTCTCTTTGGGTGTTTCGGGAAGGTTTCTGCCTTTTCCCCAAGAATTGATCGGATGATAGATCAGGCTGTTTGGGAGGTTTTTGAGAGCGATTCGCATCAGCTTACCTGAAATTCTATAGGCAAGTGGACTCCTGAATATCCCGTTTGCCAGTTTCATGCTCAGGCTTTTGCCATTCGTTCCCTGAGCCTTGGTGATTTCCTGTCTCCATTCATAAAGCTGCTCGTGGATATTGATTTTCACAGGACATACATCCGAGCAGCTTCCACAGAGTGTGGAGGCAAAGGGCAAACTGCTGTATTTGTTTAGATCTATCCCTGGAGATAAAATGGAGCCGATTGGTCCCGGAACAGTACTGCCATAGCTATATCCTCCGCTTCTTCTATAAATCGGACACGTATTCATGCAGGCCCCGCAACGGATACATTTGAGTGAGTTTCTGAATTTTTCACGGGCAAGTTGAGCGGTCCTCCCATTGTCCACTAAGACCAAATGAATCTCTTTTCCGGTAGCGGGGCTTCTGAAATGGGAATTATAATTGGTAATGGGTTGGCCAGTAGCCGACCTTGCCAAAAGTCGTAAAAATACCCCAAGGTCTTTTCTCCGAGGAATAATTTTTTCAATCCCCATGCAGGCAATATGGGTTTCCGCCAAATGAACACCCATGTCTGCATTGCCTTCGTTGGTGCAAACTACGAATTCACCGGTCTCTGCCACTCCGAAATTTACACCAGTGATCGCGACTTTTGCTCCCAAAAATTTTTCCCGTAAATGTGTCCTTGCAGCATGCGTAAGGTACTCAGGGTCTTCATTGCCTTTCTCCGTTTGTAATTTTTCGTGGAAAAGCTCAGAGATTTCTCCTTTTTTCAGGTGAATAGCTGGCAGGACAATATGACTTGGGGGTTGATTGAGAAACTGTACGATTCTTTCCCCAAGATCCGTATCGACGACTTCGATTCCATTTTTTTCCAAATAAGGATTGAGATGGCACTCTTCGGTCAGGATGGATTTGCTTTTGACAATTGCAGGGCAGTTTTTTTCTTTTAGGATTTTCAGAACGATGGCATTGTGTTCTTCTGCATCTTTTGCCCAATGGACCTGGATTCCGTTTTTTAATGCGTTTTTTTCAAATTCTTCAAGATAGTTGTCCAGGTTGGAAAGGACATTGTCTTTGATCTGGGAAGCTAGGTTTCGAAGGGATTCCCATTCAGGTACAGTTTTGCTGATCCGGTCGCGTTTGTCCCGTACAAACCAAAGTGTCTCATCGTGCCATTTTGCTTTGGATTGATCTTTTAAAAAGGCGCTGGCATTTTCGGGATGACTCATGAGATCGCTTCGTTTAGGATTTCGGCGATATGCTTAAACTTGATATTTTCTCTATTTCGACTGGCAATTCCCTGCAGGTGCATGATGCAGGACATGTCTCCACCGGTGAGAATCTCAACCTGGTGGCTCAGGTGGTCTTCCAGACGATCCTTGCCCATTTGTATGGATAAAGCCTCCTCTGTAACGGCGAATGTCCCTCCAAAGCCACAGCATTCGTCTTTTCGGCTGAGCTCCACCCACTCCAGCCCCTTCAGGTTTTTCAGAAGGTGATGTGCTTTGTTGTACGGAGCTTCCTGCAACTCTGAACTGGAGGCTAAGCGCAGTCCCCTTTGTCCATGGCAGGATGCATGATAGCCCACCCGATGCGGATAGCTTCCCTGAAGATTTTCAACTTTGAGAACATCGGTTAAAAACTCTGTGAGTTCGAAGATTTTGTCCTGGATTCCTTTCTGTTCTTTTTCCATTCCCGCAATCTTTGGAGAATGTTCTTTGACATGAAGGACACAACTTCCTGAAGGAGCAACGATGTAATCAAAACCCTTGAATATTTCTGTAAAATGCCTTGCTGTCCCTGCAGTGTCTCTTTCGTAGCCGGAATTTGCCATAGGCTGCCCACAGCAGGTTTGACCAATGGGGTAGGTTACGCTACACCCTAGTTTTTCCAAAAGTTCTAGAGAGGCAATTCCCACATTTGGGAAAAACTGGTCCACGTAGCAGGGTATAAATAGGGCTATGTTCGGGGAGATGGAATTCATGGAAAGTGAATTTAAGCCTTCTAGGTCATTGTAACCAGCATTGCGGCACCTAATGCGGAACCGTTGGGAAAATCACTGGGGATGATTTCCAAAGCGGGAAGCTTTTTGCGCAGCATTCCGAGAAATACCTCATTGGCATTGAAGCCTCCATCCACAAAGAGTCGCTTCACTCCGGTGTCATCCAAGACCAATTCCAAAGAGGCTACCTGGATTTCGGTCAGTTCATGAAGGAAAGTATAATAGGCTTCTTCAAAATCCGAGAAACTGTTCCAGTCCGTTTTTTCGGCCTGTTCCAAATCAAAATCCTCAGGCTTGAGGTAATGAAAATGGATTTTTTTCTGTCCGATATTCCGAACTTTTTCAAACAGGGATTCATCGAATTGTAATTTTTTATAGGTGCCTAGCGGAAGGTCCCAATGGGAATACATTTCATCTACCTGGAATTTGTGTTCCTCGCCGATAAAGAGGCGGGAAATCTTGATAGGTTGTCCACTGATACTGAGAAACTGCAGGCAATCTCGTTTCAGTTCTTTCTTTTTGAGTTTAGATTTATTGAATGGGTTAATGCTGATGGCCCAAGTTCCTGTTGAGAGCAGGGCAAAAGGTTCGGTTTCTTGTCGGAGATAAGGCAAAAGTGCACCTGAAGAGTCATGAACTCCTATTCCACAGGGTATTTCTCCAAATTCCTTTGTGGTTTTGAGCACAGTGTTTCCGGGGACTATAGGAGGCAACAAAGCCTCAATGCCCTCTCTTTTGACCCATTCATGGTAATCATCAGCCTCAAAATCCCAAAGCCCGGTATGGCAGCCTATGCTGGTATAGTCTGAAACCATAGTTCCTGTAAAAAGGAAGCTCAGGTATTGGGGTAAATGGAGGCTGTGCTTGATTTTTTTGAATAAATCCGGTTTGGCATATTTGATGAAATAGATCTGTAGACCGGAGTTGAGCATGGCTAATGGAGGAGAGGAAGTCGCCCTGCAAAAGGACATTTTTCCTCCGTTTTCCTCATAAAACCGATCCAGTAGTTCGCTTGGGAAAGGTTTCAGGTAGTCATAGAGCGGAGTGGCAGGATTGCCGTATTCATCCACATGTACAAAAGAAGCTCCGTGTCCCGAAAAATTCAGCCTTTTGATTTCATATTGAGGAAACTCCAGCGCCTCTTTGAATGTCTGCCGCATCCAATCCTTCAGTGGCCCAACAGGTTCGCTTGGGAAGCCATCTTCGTCCGGAATGGGATGCAGTCTTGTATAAGTGTGGTAGACCTCATCCAGATTTTCATCAAACAGAAAGAATTTTTTATTCGTTTTCCCAATGTCAAAAATGGCGGTAACCGGGATTTTACTCATAATGCAAAGGCTTCGGTTGAATCAAAGGGACTTTCTGATGGTCATTCTAAATGGGTTTTTCAAAGGAATTTTGTCCTCATGTCCCAAAATTTGATTGGCTATGAGTTTGCCCATATGTTGAAAATCCGTGGAAATTGTGGTGATACCGTCGGCGAGAATTTCCTTGAGAGGAGTGTCGTTATAGGAGATCAAACCGATGTCCAGTCCAAGTCGCAAGGATTGCTCTCTTGATTTTTTCACAATATTCACCAAATCGGATTCCGACAGAACGATATAGCAATCCTCTTCCACCAGAGGCTCATCATCATCTATACCATCCACTATGAGGTTTTTGAAATCATGGAAGAAACAAAAACGCTTGAAGCCATCCATGATTTCTACAGGATAAAGATCACCTTTTGGGAACACCAAAATCAGACGGTTGTATTTTCTCAAGTGTATAATACCAGACTCCAAAGCCTCGAAAATATCCTTGGCAAAATCCTGATATACTCCGGCGAATGAGTTTTCAAAGCCTTTTACTGCCCGGTCTATGATGAGCAATTTGTCATTGGGTATTCTTTTGAGGAGGTCACAGGCTGTTTCAGGATGTGATTCAGTATCAAAGAAATGAGGAGCGATCACATAATAGTGATACTTCCCCAAATGTTGCTCCAATAGCTCCTCCAGTACATTTTTGTTGTAGTGGTGCACGTGCAGGTCCACGCATGCCTGGCTTCCCAGAGTATCTATGATGGAATAATAAATGATCTTTTTATAAGAGCTCAACTTGTTGAAAAGCAACAATACCTTGAGCTTGTTGGACATATTGGTAGAGCAGATGTAAAAGCCCTTACCTCTTACTGAAGTGATGATTCCCCGGTCCTTCAGTTCGTTGTAGGCTTTTTCTACCGTATCCCTGGATAATAGTAGGTCAAAGCTGGTTTCGTTGATGGAGGGGATTCTGTCACCGATCTTGAGTTTTCCCGTATCGATTTCCTCCAGAATCAAATTCACAACCTGAAGGTATTTCGGTGTTCGGGAATCGTTGATTTTTTCAGACTTGTCCAAAAGCATAGGTTCGTGGGTTTATTGGGTGGTTTTGCTTATCGAGGGAATGCTGCCGCAAGTCCCCCGTCGACATTGAGCATGTTTCCGGTGGATTTGTCCAAAAGCCCGCTGACGAAAGCAAAAGTGGCATTGGCAATATCGCTGACCTTGACACTTTCTTTTAGCAAGGTTCGGTTTGCATAGTATTGCGGAAGGTCTTTTACCTCTATTCCATAGGCTTTGGCGCGGTTTTCAGCCCATCCGCCTTCCCAGATATTGGAATTTTCAATTACAGCGTCTGGGTTTACAACATTCACTTTGATTTTGTCCTCTGCGAGTTCGGCGGCCATCAGACGGGACATGTGTAGCTGGGCGGCCTTGGCGGTGCCATAGGCTACGTTCTTAGGTCCTGCTACCAGGGCATTTTTGCTTACAATATTGACAATGTCTCCACCTAATCCCTGTTCCTTGAGAATTTCCACTCCAGCCTTTGATACATGGTATTGTCCCATTACCAAGATGTTGTTTAACTTTTCCCAATCCTGGTCACTATGTTCTTCAAAAGTGCGGCTGATGGAAATTCCGGCATTGTTTACGATGATATCCAACCCTCCAAATTTGAGACAGGAAGCAGCTATTGCCTCTTCAAGGCTTTGTTTATTGGTGACATCAAGTCGGACTGCGAGGAATGCGTCTTTCCCATATTTTTTTTCAAACTCCTGTTCAGTGGTATGGAGTCGTTCGGAATCTATATCTGTGATGACTACGCAGGCACCTTCCTGAATGAATTTTTCAGCGATTCCCTTACCTATTCCTCCTGCACTTCCAGTAATCAGCGCGATTTTTCTGGAAAGTGGTTTTTCTTTTGGCATGCGCTGAAGCTTGGCCTCTTCCAATAGCCAGTATTCTATATCAAAGGCTTCCTGCAAAGGGAGTGATACGTATTGAGAAACAGCTTCAGCTCCTCTCATTACATTGATGGCATTGATATAAAACTCACTTGCTACCCTGGAGGTCTGTTTATCTTTAGCATAGCTGAACATCCCCACTCCCGGCCATAAAATGACCACCGGGTTAGGGTCTCGCATGGCTGGACTGTTGGGATGCTTGTGCTTTTCGTAATAGTCCGCGTACATTTCCCGGTAGGCCTGAAAGGCCTCCCCGATTTTTTTCTTCAGTGCATCTGTGTCGACAAAGCCTGTGTCGGCAGGTAGATCCAAAACCAATGGGCTGATTTTAGTTCTGAGGAAATGGTCTGGACAAGAAGTGCCCATTGGGGCAAGTTTTTCCAGATCATGGCTGTTGATAAATTGAAGCACCTCTGGTGCATCAGTAAAGGTCCCGACCATCCTTTTTTCTGAGGAAGCTAAGCCTCTGAGGATTGGGGCGATTTCAGCCGCCTGTCTTTTTCGTGCATCCGGATCCAGCGACTCAACTTTTTGTCCTCCAAAAACAGGCCTGCTGACTCCATAATTTTCAGCAAGGTAGGAAGAGGCTTTTTCAATTACTTCCAAGCTGTTGATATAGCATTCATAGGCAGTATTCCCCCAGGTAAACAATCCGTGTCCACCCAGCATGATTCCTCTGATTCCGGGATTGTCATCCAGAGCCTGCTTTAGTTTTAGTCCCAAATCAAATCCAGGTCTCTGCCAAGGCACCCAGGCGATTTCGCCTTTCCAAAGCTCTTTGGTGATTTTCTCTCCATCCTTGGAAGCGGCTATAGCAATTGCTGCGTCTGGATGCAGATGGTCTATGTGTCTATAAGGAAGAAAAGCATGTAAGGGGGTGTCAATAGATGGAGCTTTTGATTTCAAATCATAAATACAATGATTGAAAAGCTCTACCATCTCATCTTCAAATTCAAGTCCTCGGTAGATGCCTTTTAAGGATCTTAGTTTATCCACATACAAACCAGCAAGCCCGGATTTGGTAAGGGTTCCGATATCACCCCCCGAGCCCTTAACCCACATCACTTCCACGGATTCTCCAGTCAATGGATCAGGCTCCATGGTTTTACAGCTGGTATTACCCCCTCCATAATTGGTGATTCTCAGGTCTGCTCCCAAAATATTGGAGCGGTAGATGAGGAGATCAACTTCATTTCCTTCCAAAGCCGCTGCTTTGGCTTCGTCCCATAAGTAACTGACGTGGTTGAATTTTCTAGAACTTGTATTCATCGTTAATGGCTAACTGGTTTGGATTGTGAAGTTGAATCAAAACAAAAATTCATGCATCCTGTGCTGTCGTGAGTAAATGAATTTTTATTGGTGTTTGTACTTTGATTTCGATTTTTTTCTCTGAAATATGGCTTTATTCCATAATCTAAGGTACTATGAGTTTTTGGCAAAATATTTTTCGGTTATTTGGTTAATATGGGTTTTAAGGATAGTGCAGGATAGGGAAATTACTTCAATTCTGGTTTTTTAAAATGAAATTAAGAAAAGATGCAGAAATCTATCATACAAAAAATCGTAGCTGAGACCAATGAATACGAACGGGAGCCTGTACCGGAAAACAAGCTGAAAGGAAGCAGGAGTTTTCTGGGAATGTATGCCGGTGAGCATACAGCCGGAACCGAATTTGTGATTGGCCCTTTGTTCGTTGCCCATGGAGTAAGTGCAGGGGATTTGATCTTTGGTTTGTTGATCGGGAATTTACTGGCAGTACTCAGTTGGGGGCTAATTACAGGGCCTATTGCCACCAAAAAAAGAATGACACTTTACTATCAATTGGAGCGGATTTCAGGCAAGCAGGTGGTCAGATGGTACAATCTGGTCAATGCCCTGATGTTTTGTTTTTTGGCCGGCTCCATGATCGCAGTTTCTGCAACCGCCGTAGGGATTCCCTTTGATTTGGAAATGCCTACTTTACAGGATTGGATGCCTCGGACTTCCGGTTGGGTATTGACTGTTTTGTTGATGGGAGGGATTATTACGCTGGTGGCAATTCAGGGATACAATCAGGTAGCCCGATTTGCAAATGTTATGTCTCCCTGGATGATTTTGATTTTTTTGGCTGCCGGAATTACCGGCCTCAGCCAATTGGGGGTGACTTCCCTTGATGGCTTTATAGCCACTGCTAAGGAGGTGATCTGGACTGGAATACCTTTGGCCGGAATGTCAAAGTTTACCATCTGGCATGTAATATTCTTTGCCTGGTTTTGTAACATGGCCATGCATATTGGGATGTCAGACCTAACCATTCTTCGTTATGCCAAGTCCTGGAAGTATGGGTTTTTCTCATTTGCCGGGGTTTATTTGGGACATTTCTTTGCTTGGATTGCCTCTGGAATCTTATACGCGGTATTTCTTCAGGCGGATTCTTCTTCTCAGGAATTTGCGCCCGGTGCCATTGCTTATCAAACCTTGGGAGTGGCAGGAGCGGTTTGTGTAGTGGTGGCTGGCTGGACTACAGCAAATCCTACCATTTACAGGGCTGGCCTGGCACTACAGGCAATTTTCCCAAAAGTCTCCACTTGGAAAATCACCGCGGTTGTGGGAGGAATTACAAGTTTGGCGGCTTGCTTCCCTGCTTTAGTTATGAAGCTTTTGGACTTTGTGGCCTTATATGGGCTTCTCTTGATGCCTATGGGTGCCGTGATTTTTGCTGATTTTTATTTTTCCCGGAAAATGGGTTTTCAAGAGGAACAGGCTCTCAATTCAGGAAGTGGTTTTAGTTTGCCAGCCTTCCTGAGTTGGATTTTGACACTGGGTTTCTGCCTATTTCTGAATTTGTATTACGGGGTTGAAATCTTCTTCTTGGGCTTGCCGGGATGGTTTGTCGCCGTATTGATTTTTGTTGTCCTTTCCAGGATTAAATATCCTCTTTCAAAATTCCAAACTGTATGAAAACGCTACTTAAAATTGGCTCTTACCTAGGCTTGGTGCTTACCATTTGTCCTTCCGTCTTTTACTTTTTAGGGAAGATGGAGCTATCCTCCTGTCATTTGTTTATGGCGATTGGGATGGGCTTATGGTTTGTCACCGCTCCTTTTTGGATCAATTCCAAAACCGAAAAATCTTAAATCTGGAATTATGAAAATTAGTCAAGCTCAACTTGAGTCTTTTATTACTATAGATCCCCAGCATTCCAAGTCTTGGGACCGGCTTTCAGATCAACTGAATTGGGAAGGGAAAGACGTAGAGGTACTGATTGCCAAAATACAGCAATTTCAAATAGCTGTGCCCAGTTGGGCATTGGGTGCTGGAGGTACCCGTTTTGGAAGATTTTCAATTGGTGGAGAGCCCAGAAATCTGGATGAGAAGCTGGAAGATATCGGATTGTTGGCACAATTGACCAAGAAGACTGATGCGGTATCTCTTCATATCCCTTGGGATATTCCTGAGGATCCGAAAGCCATTAAGCAAAAGGCCTCCGAGCTCGGGATTGGTTTCGATGCCATGAACAGCAATACTTTTCAGGATTATGGTCAGGAATTGAGCTATAAGTTTGGTTCGCTTAGCAATGCTGATCCAAGTGTCCGAAGACAAGCAGTTGAACATAATCTTCATGTAATTGAAATCGGAAAAAGTTTGGGAAGTAAGGGTTTGACAGTCTGGTTGGCGGATGGAAGTAATTTTCCAGGTCAGGCCAACATCAGAAAGGCCTTGGATTGGACTGGTCAATCCCTCAAGGAAATTTATTCCGGGTTGCCAAGTGATTGGAAACTCCTTTTAGAATACAAACCATACGAACCTAACTTTTACCATACAGTGATTCCGGATTGGGGTACTTCAGCCCTGCTTTGCCGGGAATTGGGAGAGCAGGCAAAAGTATTGGTGGATTTGGGACATCACCTTCCGAATACCAATATTGAGCAAATCGTCGCTACTCTGATGTATCAAAACATGCTGGCAGGTTTTCACTTCAATGACAGCAAATATGGGGATGATGACCTGAGTACAGGAAGTGTTAAACCTTATCAGCTTTTTCTGATTTTCAACGAGCTGATTGGAGGAAGTGAAGACGGGGTTCAATCCTGGGAAAGCATCTCCTGGATGATCGATGCAAGCCACAATACCAAAGATCCTCTGGAAGATCTGATTCAAGCCTTGGAAGCTATTGCGGTCAGCTATGCAAAGGCATTGCTTATTGACAGAATAAAACTTCATGAATGTCAAATGGGAGGGGATTTGGTCGGAGCGCAAGAGGTTTTGCAGGAAGCATTTTTAACCGATGTAAGACCCTTGGTAAGAGAAGCTAGGTTAAGATCCGGAGGAGTGTTATCCCCTTTGGAAGCTTTCCGAAAGCTAAATATCCGTGAAAAACTGGTGTCTGAACGTGGGAGATCAGCCCAAGCTACCGGTTTATAAATTTTGTTTTTCCCAAAAATCAGGGTCTTGTTTCCTGATTTTGGGGAATTTTATGAAATTGAAGTGATCACCCAATTGACCCAAATCCCCATGAAAAAGAATCTGATATCATTGCTGGCCTTTGGAATAGTGGCCTGTTCTTCGCCAAAGGTTAATGAGGAGCTCCCACCCTTTGGCTTTACGGGCTCCATAGAAAGGTTGGATCCCGCTTTGAATAGCCTTATTCCCGAAGGGTCAAAAATTGAGGTATTGGCTTCCGGTTTTGAGTGGGCTGAAGGACCTCTTTGGTTGGAAGAGGAGCAAGCCTTGCTGTTTACCGATGTACCTGCAAATAAGGTATGGAAATGGACAGAATCAGATAGTTTGAGTCTTTATCTGGAGCCCTCTGGATATTTGGGAGAAAGAAGCGATAAGCGTGAGCCTGGAGCTAATGGACTTGCATTGGATTTGAACGGAAACCTAATTCTCTGTCAGCATGGAGAGCGTCAGGTAGCCCGGATGAACTCTTCTTTGCAGAATCCAAAAGCTGAATTTGAAATCTTGGTTGGGGAATATGAAGGGAAGAAATTCAACAGCCCCAATGATCTTGTTTTCAACACCAAAGGGGAGCTTTATTTCACAGATCCTCCTTATGGGCTGGATGAGTGGGATGAGAAAGAATTGGATTTTCAGGGAGTTTACAAGATAGGTCTGGACGGGAGTCTGAGCCTTCAGATTGACAGTTTGAGCAGGCCCAACGGAATAGGGCTCAGCCCGGATGAGCGCACGCTATACATTGGTCAATCCGATCCCGAGAAGGCGAGATACTATGCCTTTGACTTGGACGATAATGGGAATGTGATTTCAGGGAGGATACTTCTGGATGTGACAAATTTGGTGGGTGGGGAAAATAAAGGCTTGCCGGATGGTTTAAAGGTGGATCAAGCGGGTAATTTATTTGCGACAGGACCCGGTGGTGTATTGGTGATCAGTCCAGAGGGAAAACATTTAGGAACTATCAGAACCGGAGAAGGGACCGCAAATTGTGCCTTCGATAAGGAGGAAAAATATCTCTACATGACGGCTGACATGTATTTGATGCGTTTGGCTCTGAAATAAAGCGGGATTATCTCCAATCCCAAGCCACGATTGCCCAGTTTTCGTATTCATCCTTAAAAGTGTGAATGATTTCGAACCCTACTTTTTCATGGGCTTTTAAGGACCGGGTGTTTGACAGGGAAATTTCCGTGATGGCAAATTCATATTGATCTTCAAAGGCCTTTCGGTACGCCTGATAGCAGGAATAAAAAAGCCCTTTTCCCCGATGGCTCTTTCCCACACAGACTTGGCCAACGGTCATGTAATTGAAATCAGAGACTTTTTTGCCTTTATAGGCTACTTGGTCAAACTGCTCAAACATAGGAATTAACATGGGGACATCTTCTTTGGATTCCTTGGTCATCGCTAATACATAAGCCACCACTTGATCTGCATCCTTTGCAATAATATGGCCTCCCAGGTCATTAAGCTTTTTTAGGATTGCCAGATCATGCTCCACCCGGACAAAGCCCTGATCTTTTTGCTCTTCAAGACTGATGTTTTGTAACAGGTTTTTCTGTTGTAAGTCCAGGATTCCTTTCAAATCGGAAATGCTGCTAGCCTGAATGATTGATGCCATTTTTGTGGTTTGGGAGATTAATTTGGCACGGATATATTTTGGGTATTTTGGTAATTATTATCCTTTTGGAAGGTAGGTGGGAGGAATGGTGATCTGGTTTCCGTCTCTTTCTGCTCGATAGTGGGGAGACATGATTTCCACCCCAGCCTCATTGAATGCATCCTGAATAGCCGCATGGAGTTCAGAATAAATTAGGGATGCTTTTTCCGGATTTTTGGTATAGGCGTTGATTTGGTAACTGACATAAAAGTCATCCAAACTGGTTTGCAGTACATAAGGTTTTGGCTCTTTGAGGAGAAGATTGACTTTCGATGCGGCTTTGATCAAAAGCTCGTGCACCTGTCTCCAAGGTATATCGTATCCAATGGTGACGGTACTATGTAAGATCAGTCCAGGACCATTTGCCTCTACAGAATAATTAATGGTTTTTCCATTTAGAATTGCAGAATTGGGGATGGTGACTTCTTCGTTTTTGATAGTTCGAACGCGAGTGACCAACATGGTTTTTTCCACTACATCCCCAGTGGTGTCTCCTATGGTTACCCGATCTCCCAGTTTAAAAGCCCTCATGTATATTATCACCAATCCAGCAATGATATTACTGATTGCTGAAGAAGAGCCTAGGGAGATCAAAAGCCCCAAGAATACGCTGACTCCCTGAAATGCAGGGGAGTCAGAGCCGGGCAGGTATGGAAAAATTACGATAAAGGAAAAGGCATAGAGAATTACTTTCAGTAGATTGAAGGTAGGTCTCGCCCAATCCGGATAAAACCCCGGAATATGGAGGTTTTCCTGTTCGATTTCAACACAAATAAAATTGATGAACTCTCTTACATAATAAGTGATCGTTACCACGATCAAAATCATAAAAAGCTCTGGGATATATCCGAAGAAGGAATTTAATATGGACTTGACCGGATTGGTTATGTAGCCAAGAAGTGTGTGGGCTATTCCTTTTGTTGAAGGAAAAATGCTGAACATGATCGGCAATGCAAGATACAGGAGGATGATGATGATCAAGACCTTCACAAAATTGAAAAGGGATTTTAACAGTCTTTCCTCTTTTTCAGCCGAAAGCAATTCAAAGTTTTTTATACTGATTCCATGGAAAAATCTGTGCCATCTACTTAGGCTGTAATCAATCAATTTGTTGAGTCCATTGTTGATCAGTCGAACCAGAATAATTACCAAAACAAAAACCCCTATTAGGATTCCTGTCCTTGTCAATTGTTGGGTGAAAGTACGCTGCTCGTTCTTTTGTGCATAGGCGGATTTAATGGCTTTCAGATATTCTGAGGCTAACTCCAGTTCCCCTTTTTCAGCTGCTATTGCATCCTCAAGGGTCACGCTGCCCAAGGCTAATTCCGAATGGAAAATCTCATAGCCATGATCTGATTTTTTTATTTTGAGCGAAGTCGTGTCGAATTCGTTTTTCTCCAGAAGTTGATTGAGTTTTGAACTGAAAATTTGTGCCCGATCAGCAGGGGAAAATGCTCCTATTTGTTCACTGATCATGAAAAGTGTGTCATTCAAAAATACAACTGGCGATTTTTCAGGAAAAGAAACCCTATCTATAGACTGCTCCTGGCCAAAAGTGTTCTGATGGCCCAGAAAACAGAAAAGAACCAAGCTTATTTTCAGAATAAAATTTAACAGTACCCGATAGTGCTTTTGGGAAAAAGGATTGAAATTTTGAAGAGTTAGAACGGAAATTTCAGAAACAGGCATAATTAAGGTTCGGGAACAGAAATTGAAATTACTAAAATTCCCCAGATCTGATAATTGGGAAAACGATTTTGGGAAGATGGTTATTTCTTAACAAAAGCCTATAATTGTTAGAAGTTCACTGTGTCGGATTTTTTAAAAAGGATTTCTTGAATTTTTGTTGATAAAATGTTCACAAACCATTGATTTTTTGTTTATAACCTGTGTTTTTATCAGTCGATTTTGTGGGAAAAAATCAGTAAAAATAACCTGCTCAAAATTTGCAAAAAAGCCATGATTTAGCCAACTTTATACATACCAAGTAAGAGATAAAAGGCCGGAAATAAGCTTCCGGACTAAGGTTGAAAAATTGATGATAAACTATGAAGGGTTCGGCATCTTAGTATGCTTATCTGAGACGGGTTAATCCGCAGAAGTAGTATTTTCTATAGCTCTTAATTGAAATATTAAAGAGTGAGATTTTAAGACCTAAGGTTATGATTCCGGGAAACTGGATGATAGTCACAATAACTGTAGCTTGGCATGGTTTGAGGACTACGATTTTCAAGTCATGAAGAGGGAAAAATTCTAAGGAATTTCTTCCCTCTTTCTGTTTTAGGGCTATCCTGACTGGGATAAATTTTTACATTTGAATATGAAGCATTTATCCTTGTTCCCCTTTTTTCTTGTAATCTGCTTTTTGAATCTTCTGGCTTCCTGTTCAACTCCACCCAAGACTGAAGAAGAATTCTCCAATCCGAATATTGTATTTATCCTTGCCGATGACTTGGGATATGGCGATTTGGGTTTTCTTGGACAGCAGTATATAGAAACCCCCAACCTTGATCACTTGGCTAAAGAAGGGATGTTTTTCAGCAATCATTACGCTGGAGCTCCGGTTTGTGCGCCTTCGAGGTCGGCTTTCATCACCGGGCTCCATACGGGTCATACACCTGTTCGAGGGAATTTTGAAGTTCAACCAGAAGGTCAGTATCCTCTACCGGACACTCTTCAAAACCTAAGTAAAATCCTGAAAGATGCAGGCTATGTGACAGGTGCTTTTGGAAAGTGGGGGCTTGGCTTTGTCGGTACATCAGGTGATCCAATTCGACAAGGATTTGATCAGTTTTTTGGATACAACTGTCAGCGCTATGCACATCGCTACTATCCGGCATACCTTTGGGATAATCAGGAAAAAATAAATCTACCGGGAAATGGCTGGACAGAGAAATCAACTTATGCTCCGGACATGATTCAGGAAAAAACTCTGGCTTTTATTGAGGAAAACCAAAATGCCCCATTTTTTCTTTTTATGCCCATAGTGATGCCTCATGCAGAATTGGCAGCCCCGGATGATGAGCTGATGAAGAAGTATAGGGTAAAATTTGGAGAAGAAATCCCTCATATTGGCGGGAAGGGCTCGGATTATGGGGATGATATGGTGATACCTGCCTATCAGTCCCAAGCTTATCCACATGCGACATTTGCCGCCATGGTTGAGCGGATTGACCAATATGTTGGAGCTGTAATGGACAAGCTAGAGGAATTAGGTCTTGAGGAAAATACCATCGTCATATTTACCTCGGATAATGGAGCACATCAGGAAGGTGGTGCTGACCCGGATTTCTTTGATAGCAATGCTTCTTTCAGAGGATATAAAAGGGATTTGTACGAGGGAGGGATCCGAGTGCCTTTGATTGTGAAATGGCCGGGAAAGGTACAGGCAGGGAGTCATTCAGAGCATCCTTCTGCATTCTGGGATTGGTTGCCAACTTTTGCAGAAATTACAGGATCAGAAGTTCCAGAGGGGATAGATGGGATTTCATTTTTACCCACCCTGCTTGGAAATGAAAATCAATCCAAGCACGATTTCCTGTATTGGGAATTTCATGAATTGGGAGGAAGGCAAGCCGTCCTTAAAGATGGATGGAAGTTGGTCAAGCTAAATGTTAAAGACCCGGAGAAAACTCAAATTGAGTTATTTAATCTAAATGAGGATGTGTCTGAAAGCACGGATCTTTCGGGCAAATTCCCAGAAAGAGTAAAGGAGCTTGAGGCCTTGATAAATCAGGCTCACCAACCTAACCCCGTCTTCAGGCTCTTTTCATCCGAAGGTTCGGATCAATGAAAAGCTGGGTTAGGTTGTTAAATAAGTCTTTAAATCTGTAAAATCACCTAAGGCATCGAGGTTTTTGGTGAATCCTTTCCATTTGACCAGCTCAAAGCAAATTCCTACCTTTTGTAATTAAAGACTGGTAGAAAGAAAGGGTTTTTATTTCTTTCTGTCAGATTTCAAAAACTCAAAATCACCACACCATGTCAAATCTTAACCTGAAAGCCAGGCAAGAAACCACTTATGATGCGATAGTAATCGGATCGGGAGCCAGTGGAGGCTGGGCAGCCAAAGAACTTTGTGAAAAAGGACTGAAAACCCTGGTTTTGGAAAGGGGAAGAATGGTTCGGCATATTGAAGACTATCCAACAGCTTCCAAAGCCCCCTGGGAATTTGAATTTCGTGGTGTGGTCCCCATTGAGAAAAGATCCGGGATCGGTGCTGCCAACTGGAGAAGAGAGGAAACCATGCATTGGGCTTTGGCAGAAGATGAGCAACCTTATATTGAGGAAAAGCCATTTCGTTGGTTCCGTGGATATCATGTAGGGGGGAAATCCTTGCTTTGGGCGAGAGGAACCCAGCGTTGGTCTGATTTTGACTTTGAAGGTCCTGCTAGAGATGGGTACGCGGTGGATTGGCCGATCCGATACAAGGACATGGAGCCTTGGTATAACTATGTTGAGACTTTTGTAGGTTTTGCGGGAAACAGAGATGGCTTGGATGTGCTACCAGATCAGGTGGTTCAGCCAGGATTTGAACTGAGTTGTGTTGAGAAATATTACAAGGAAAAGCTCAAAGAACTCTATGGAAATGACCGGCACTTGGTGCAGGGTCGATGTGCTCACCTGACCGACCCTCAGCAAATTCACAAGGATCAGGGCAGGAATAAGTGCCAAAACCAAAATATGTGTAACCGAGGATGTGTATTTGGAGGTTATTTTTCGGCGAATGCTTCCACCTTACCTTGGGCAGAAAAAACAGGAAACTTGACCATAAGGCCTGATTCTGTAGTAGAATCCGTACTATATGACGAACAAAAGGGTAAGGCAATCGGAGTAAGAGTCATTGATCGGCATACGAAGGAAGCAATAGAGTTTTATGCGAAAGTTATTTTCCTGAATGCTTCCACTCTAAACTCCAATGCCATCTTGTTGAATTCAAAATCTTCAAGATTTCCAAATGGTCTGGGGAATGACAATGGTCTGATGGGTAAATTCATCACTTGTCATAATTACCGGGGAAGTGGAAATGCCACTTTCGAAGGTTTTCAGGATAAATTCAATGACGGTAGAAATCCCGGTCATGCTTATGTCCCTAGATTCCGGAATGTTTATCGTCAGGAAACCGATTTCCTAAGAGGTTATGCCATCGGCATGTCAGCAAGCAGACAATTGGATGGAAATGGAGAATTGATAGGTGATGAATTAAGGGATAATTTGCTCAATCCTAAATATGGTTTATGGAGCATGGCAGCTTGGATGCAGGGAGAGATGGTGCCTGAAGAATCCAACCACATCCGTCTTTCACCAGATGAAAAAGATAAATATGGAATCCCAAAACTCATCATGTCGGTGGAGTGGAAAGAGAACGATGATAAGATGACCCAGGATTTTGTAGAGCAGCAAAGCGAAATGTTTGAGCGAATGGGCTTCAAAAATATAAACGTTATTGATCGTAAATCACCTCCCGGCTCGGATATCCATGAAATGGGTGGAGTCCGGATGGGTAATGATCCCAAAACCTCTTTGCTCAATAAATACAACCAACTTCATCATTGTAAAAATGTCTTCGTAACGGATGGTGCGAGCATGACCAGTGCAAGTACCCAGAACCCTACACTGACTTTCATGACTTTGACGGCCCGAGCGGCAAATTATGCAGTGGAGGAATTGAAAAAGCAGAATCTTTAATTGTCAATTGATTATTGAAATATCAATTGACTTAAAATAAACCCTATGAAAAAAACCTATTTCCTATTGATCCTGGCCTTGGCTTGGACCCTGTTTCCACAAGAATCTAATGCCCAGAAAAAGGGCGATCCCATGTTTCAAGTTCCTTTGGGGATTGCATCTTACACTTTCAGGAACCATTGGAAAAATGGAGTAGAACCTACCTTAGATATTATCCAACAAATGGGTTTTACAGAATTTGAAGGTGGAGCACCTCAAGGCGTAAGTCCAGAGGAGTTTAAGAATATGTTGGCAGATCGGGGGATTTCCATTCCCTCAACCGGGACAGGTTTTGAGCAATTGGAATCAGACCCACAAGCCGTGGCTGATCGGGCAAAAGCATTGGGAGCCAAGTATGTGATGTGTGCCTGGATTCCTCACAAGCGGGGTCAGTTCTCCAAGGAGGACGCAGACCGTGCGATCAAGGTATTCAATGAAGGTGGAAAAGTACTGAGGGAGAATGGAATCACCTTCAAATACCATGTCCATGGGTACGAGTTTCAGCCCTATGGAAACGAGACCCTATTTGACTATTTGGTAAAAAACACGGATCCTAAATATGTATCCCTACAAATGGACGTGATGTGGACGCATTTTGGTGGAGGAGATCCGGCGGCTCTGTTGAAAAAATACGGCAAACGATGGGTGTCTTTGCATCTCAAAGATTTCAAAAAGGGAGCTCCTAAGGATATGACCGGACTCACAGGACCTGAAAACGATGTGCCTTTGGGTGAGGGAGAATTGGATTTTCCGGCCATTCTAAGAGAAGCCAATAAAATCGGCATCAAGCACATGTTTATCGAAGATGAAAGCGACCACGAACTGGAGGCTTTGCCCAAAAGTATTGCGTATCTAAGAAGTCTAAAGTATTAATTTGAAGTCCGGTTTTCCGGACTTTTTCTTTTATTGTCCCTATGAAATGTTCATTACTATGTTTGGCTTTGGTTTTTCTTGTCAACCAGGCTTTTTCACAGGAAAATAAAAAACTGAATGTACTCCTGATCCATGTGGATGATTTGGGGGCTACGGATCTGGGTATTTTTGGAAGTGATTTTTATGAAACACCCAATTTGGATCAATTGGCAAAAGAGGGGATGAGGTTTACGCAATCTTATGCGGCAGCCTCGATTTGTTCTCCTTCCAGAGCGGCTTTGATGACCGGGAAATATCCAGCTAGAATCGGGATTACCGATTGGATTCGGGCAAAATTTCAGGGGTATTCCACTTCTGGATTACCCGGGGAATACGAGGAGTTTAAAGATAAACCGTTGAAGACTCCAAAGATTCAAGGTTTTCTGCCCTTGGAAGAAAAAACGATTCCTGAACGACTGAAACCTTTGGGATATACCAGTCTTCATGTCGGTAAGTGGCATTTGGGTGAGGAAGGAATCCATCCAGAGGACCAGGGTTTTGATGTGAATATTGGAGAAATGATCTGGGGCAACCTCCCAGCTATTTTGATCCTTACATCCCTCAAACCCCACGAGAATTTTACCAAATCAAAAATTTACCCCCTCGGAAAACCGATGAATTCTTGACCGATCGGGAATCTGACGAAATCATCGGATTTTTGAAGAGCAATTCCAAAAAGCCTTTTTTTGTGCATTGGGCGCCCTATGCGGTGCATACTCCGATCATGGGGCCTGAGGGATTGGTGGAAAAATACCGTCAAAAAACTCCCGGACAACAAAGAAACCCGGTGTACGCAGCTTTGATTGAAAACCTGGATAGTAATGTTGGAAAGCTACTGGATTACCTAAATCAAACAGGATTAAGAGAAAATACCTTGGTGATTTTCACCTCAGATAATGGGGGGCTTATTGGAAACAAGAACAATCCTGTAACCTGGAATATCGGCTTAAGGGAGTATAAAGGATATCCTTATGAAGGGGGGATTCGCATTCCGACTATTGTCAGTCTTCCCAATCAAATTCCATCCAATGTTTCCTCCTCAATGCCTACCATCTCCATGGATTGGATCTCCACGATCTTGGATGCCTTGGGTGAAAATCCAAACCAAGCTGGTTTTGAGGGAAGTAGTCTTTGGCCAATTTTGATCGGGGAAAAAGAGGAGTTGAATCGAGATTTATTCTGGCACTTTCCACATTATCGGGAACCGGATGTGACTCCCCACACCATCGTTAGATCTGGAGATTTCAAGATGATTTATTATTTCGAAGGGGAAAAGGTTGAGCTTTTTGACTTGAAGAATGACCCGATGGAAGAAAATAATCTCTCTGGAAAAATGCCTGAAATGGTTTCTGGATTAAAAGCAAAGATCGAATCTTGGTGGGAAGAAACTGGGGCCAGATTGCCGGTAGAAAAGTGAGTTCTAAATTCTAGATCATATTTTATTGATTAATTTTCTCTATGATTAACCAGGATTTGATTCAGTATTTGGAAGGATTCATGCCGTTTTCCTCAAAGGAAAGGGAATTGATCGATGCCAAATTTTTTCCAAAGAAAATCAAGCGTAAGGAAAAACTCCTGAAAGCTGGAGAGGTGTGCAAAGTCTACACCTTTGTGGTGAAAGGCTGCTTTCGGATGTATGGGGTTGATGACAAAGGTTTTGAGCACAATATTCAGTTTGCGGCAGAGAATGATTGGATTGCTGATATTTCCAGTTTTTACACCCAGAAAACTAGCCAACTGAATATCGAAGCGCTGGAGGTCTCAGAAATCCTTCAGGTTCAGCAGCAGGATCTATTCTTTCTTTTTATCGAGGTGCCCAAGCTTAACCGGATTTTTAAAGTGATGATAGAGCACAAGTACATCGAGCTTCAGAATCGGGTCCTGCAAAACTTCAGTTCCACTGCTGAGCAGCGGTATTTGGACTTCTTGGAACAGTATTCCCATTTAAGTAATCGACTACCCAATACCCAAATTGCCTCGTACTTGGGAATCACCCCTGAGTTTCTGAGCAAAATCCGGAAGAATATCCAAATCAAAGGCTGATTTCTTAATCTAGGTTAAGGGTAGGGATGAGCCCTTTTTAGGAATTTTGTGGCATCAGTTAAATAAAATGACATGAAAATTCTAAATACATTTTTGCTGACCTTGGGAATAGGATTTCTTGCAAATGCCTAAGTACTCAAACTCAAAAACCAAGAGTTTGAACTTCACAATGTCACCGGCGAGATCGTTAAATTCCAAGGCAAAAAAGTACTAAAGATAGAACGCGATCTTAATGCAATTCCTTTTGATTCTACACGAGTCGAAGCAACGGTCGATGAGCCTCACTATGCCCGATTGATTGGCTTGGAGGATTTTGAGAATGGTACAATCGAAGTAAAAATGTACAGCCAATTGAAAGACCCAGCTCCATATTCCGGAATCGCAGGATTTATTGGTCTATTTTTCAGAGTTGCACCTGATGATTCTGCTTTTGAAAGCATTTATGTACGGCCAAAGGTTGGAAGGTCCTCCAATCAGCGATTTAGAAACCATGCAGTGCAGTATTTTTCCTATCCGGATTACAAGTTTGATACGTTAAGAAAGATCGCTCCCTATCAATATGAAGGATCTGCTCCTGTGGCCTTGAACGAGTGGATCACCATGCGAATTGAAGTTAATGGAGAAACTGCTGAGCTTTTTATCAACGACCTGAAGTATTCTTCCTTTATCGTGGACAAAATGGTGGGCAAAACCAAGAAAGGCTTTGTAGGTCTCTATGTCGATATCGGAACGATCGGGTATTTCCGGGATTTGAAAGTAACCAAGCGAGCTTTACAGGTGAAGAAGGCAGGGGAAAAGGAGATTGCGATCTAAAAAGGTCTACTCATTAAATTTATATTTTGAGCCTTTCCAAAGCTTCGTGTTTTGGAAAGGCTTTCTTGTTAACACACCAACTTAAACCCATACCCCCGCACATTCAGGATCTGGATATTTGGGTCGTCCTGGAGTTTTTTGCGGAGCTTGGTGATAAAGACATCCATGCTGCGGGCATTGAAAAAGTCGTCTGAACCCCAGATTTGATTTAGAATCAGCGTCCGATCAGTGATGTCATTTGCATTTTCCAAAAGCATTTGAAGCAGTTGGCTTTCCCGAGCGGTAAGGGGTGTTTCAGTTTCTTCCAATTTGAGCAGTTGACGAGTGGGATGAAATTCATACTTGCCCACTCCAATCCAGTCGCTTTGATTTTGTCGGGTTCGGAGTCGATCCAAATGGGCCTTGATCCGTACGATCAGTTCCTCCATGCTGAAAGGCTTGCGCACGTAGTCATTGGCTCCCAAGCCAAAGCCTTTGACCACATCCTCGGTCTGACTCTTGGAAGTCAGGAATATGATCGGAGTATGGGGATCGATTTTGCGGATTTCGGCAGCCAGAGTAAATCCGTCCTTTTTGGGCATCATCACATCGAGAACCAAAATATCTGGCTTTTGGGCCTGATAGGATTCCCAGGCTTTTTGCCCGTCGGGACATAGGCGGACTTTGAAATCCCGGCTTTCCAGACTTTCCTGAATGATCATTCCGAGGGCCAGTTCGTCTTCTGCCAGCAGTACGTTGATTTTGCTCATGGCCAATAAGTGATAAAGGTGGTGGAGTTTTTCCCGGTTTCGAGTTCGATTTTGCCTTCGTGCTTCTCCAGGATTTTTTTCACGTAGTACAATCCGATTCCAAAGCCTTTGACATCATGGATATCGCCTTTCGGTATTCGGTAAAACTGCTCAAAAACCCGCTCCTTTTGCTCAGAACTGATATTTCCTCCGTTATCATGGATTCGGATTTTGTTCAGCCCATTCTGATCCAAGCAAATTCTGATTTCATTTCCCCCATATTTATTGGCATTATCCAGAAGGTTGGAGAGAGCATTTTCAAAATGGAAAGGATCAGCGTAAATAGGCTTGCAATTCGCCGGAAGAATCAGGTCAATTTGCTTCTCCGGTGCCAAAGTCTGAAACTTCTGGACGAGTTGGCGTAAGAGAGGTTCCGGATCAATCGCCTCTTTTTTCAATACCAATTGATCGGTATCTAAGGTTGCCGTTTCCAAAAGCTTTTCCACCATCTGGTTGAGTTTGTGCATTTGTGACTTGGAAATCCCAAGATATCTCAAGGTTTTTTGTGGGTCATTTCCGGGATTAAACTGCTCAATTCCCTCAATAGCAGAAAGGGTCGTGGCAATCGGAGTTTTAAACTCGTGAGTAATATTGGCGATCAAGTCCTGCTTGATTTCAGCGATTTCCTTCTGGTTTTTGATGGTTTGGTAGAGGTAATAGAAGGCAAAAGCTATGATGGCCAAAAATGCCAATGAGGTTAGCAATTCCACCAGACCTCTCTTCAAAATTGTGGCGGCGGTATTTTCAAAATACATCATCAAACTCTGACCAGCAGGAAGGAAAGTTGATCTCGAAACAGTCTTAAATGGCATTTTCGGAGTATTGGCAAGGAGCGTGCTGTCTTCTTTGGAATTTCCTCCTAACTGAACCAATCGGTAATTAATATGGATTCCTCGCCGTTCCAGTTCCTGGAAAAGGAAGCCATTGATTCTGTCAAAATCCAAGCTATCTCGTGTGATGGAAATAATGATTTTACTGGTTAGGAATTTGAGTTGATCGATGCTATCCGTTTGATTTTTTCCAAAGAAAATTTGAAGATCATTTTTCCTGTCTACCGCTATTCGTTTGGTAGAGTCCACGATGATTAATTTGGAGGAAGTATCAGATTTTATTTCGGACCAAAAAATGGAATCGAACCCTTTTCCGTTCGATTTACTTAAAGTTTCAAAAATTTTATTGTGTTCCGTTACCCTATTCAAGAATCCCCCCAAGGTGTCCACATGATCAATTTTAACCTTTGTGATCCGACCGGAATTTGAAAGGCTATCTAGATTCTGAAAGTCTTCCGGTCCGGAAAAATCAGTAATGGCCACAAAGTCAGTTTTTGCCAAGTCCGCATAGTAATTCTCCACCGCATTGTCCAAGCTTTCCTGAATGTCACTGGTTAATTGGGACTGAATGACCTTAAACTGGGAAACCATGCGCCACGCCTGAATGCCAATCGCAAAGAGTAAGGTCACTCCGATCAGAATACCAATTCGCTTGAATTCCAGCCTTTTCATTTTGCTAAATTAGGGGCATTATTAAAGGGATAAAACCCACCTTAACACACGTTAACAGTGCTTAACGCAGTGTTTTGGAATGCTTATATTGATTTGCATGGTAAACGAAACAAGTATGAAAGTAAAATTTATTCTATTTATCTCCCTTTTCGCCGCTGTCACCTTGACATCAGAAGGATTTGCACAAGGGATTACGGGAAGAGCCTATTATAAGTCCTCCTCTACTTTCAAATTTTCGTTGGACTCCACTCAGATGGCTCCGGAGCAAATGGCAGAAATCCAGGCCCAGCTTAAAAAGCAGATGGAGCGGGAATACGTATTGTCATTCAATCCAATCGAATCCAACTGGAAGCAAGTTGAAAGTTTGGGGGGAGGCCCGGCAACAGCTTCTTCAGGAGGGATGCAAATTGTGATCAATACAGGTAGCCAGGATCGGGTATTGTATAAAAACATCGCTGACCAAACTTTTGAACAGGAGCAGGAAATCATGGGAAAGGAATTTCTGATCAAGGACGCTCTGGAGAATGCCGAATGGGAATTGACCGGGGAGACCAAACAAATTGGGAATTATTCTGCCCAAAAGGCCACGTATACACGGATTGTGGATTCCCAGCGATTTTCCACCGGAATGACGGAAATGGAAAATGTGAAGGATACCATCCAAGTGACGGCTTGGTTTACACCCGAAATTCCGGTTCCACATGGCCCTGAAAATTATTTTGGATTGCCAGGATTGATTCTGGAATTGCAAAACTCCGGCAGAACGCTCATCTGCGAAAAAATCGAGTTGAATCCTTCCGCCGAACCTGTGGCCATTGTCAGACCCAAAAGAGGAAAAGAGGTGACCCGGGAAGAATTTAGAGAGGTTCAGGAAGAAAGTATGAAGCAGATGATGAACCGTTACCAGGGTAAACCAGGAGAAGGAAATCAGTTCACGATCAGAATTGGCAACTAATACCAAAAAGCAAAACCAACTATGCCTTTTTTGAACCGGTTTTTTGTGATTCTCTTTTTTACGGGAATTACCTTTTCTGCTTTTGCCCAAAATAAGCCCCTTGTGGGTCAGGTTTTGGATTCGCTTAACCGTCCCATTGCCTATGCCAATGTGGTCGCCATCAACCAAAGCACTCAAAAGATCGGAGGCTTTGGTATTTCTAATGACGAAGGACGATTCAAAATCACCTTGGCTCCAGGCAATGAATATTTGTTGCGGGTATCTTTTGTGGGTTATCGACAATTTGAAATGCCTGTAAAGGAATGGGATTCTGAAGTCCCCATGTTGATCGTTTTGGAGCAGGCCGATACCGAGTTGGGTTTGGTGGAGGTGGTTTCGGAATTGCCTGTCACTATGAAAGGGGATACGCTGACCTACAAAACGGATGCTTTTACAACAGGAAATGAGCGGAAACTGGAAGATGTTTTAGAAAAGCTACCGGGCTTTCAAGTGGACGAAAACGGGGAAGTAAAAGTTCAGGGTAAAAAGGTGGATAAAGTGCTTGTGGATGGCAAAACTTTCTTTGATGGAGATACCAAATTGGCCACCAAAAACCTGCCTGCAAATGCTGTCGATAGAGTCCAGGTATTAAAAAACTTCAATGAAATCGCTCCTGTTCGAGGTTTGGACAATGACGAGACTTTAGCCTTGAATATTCAGTTGAAGGATGGGAAAAAGAACATGGTTTTCGGTGATTTGACCGCCGGGGCAGGACCTAAGGAAAGATACCTTGGACATGCAAATACCTTCTACTATGCTCCAAAATTGAATATAAACCTCATCGGAGGAACCAACAATGTAGGCGAGCAAACCTTCACCTTGCAGGATTATTTCCGATTTAGTGGAGGAATGGCTGGTCTTGGTGGAAGATCAGGCTCCAGAGTTCAGTTCAACAGCGATGATTTGGGTATTCCCATGGCCACTCGCACCAATGCCTTTGATCTGAAAACTACCTTGGGTGCCTTGAATTTTAATTTTTCACCCAGCAAAAAGTGGAGACATTCCGGTTTTTTGATTGCATCCACTTCAGATAATCAACTTGGAAGTTCTTCCCTTCGGACCTACCTAAATTCCGAAGAGAATACCCAGGAGGTTTTGAATTCTGCAAGTCGGGTCAATAATAAATCGGGTTTGGGGAAATATTCCTTGACCTATACCCCAAAAGAAGAAACCTACCTGAAGTACAGCTTCTTTGGAAAACTGTCTGATATTGAAAACAGCAACTGGTTGAACTCTACAGTTGGTCAAAATCAGCAAAATATCGGAGCAGTAAATACCAGAAATCCATACAGCTGGCAGCATCGGTTGGATTGGTTTCATGCTCCCAATGAAAGCCATGTTTTTTCCATGGAATTTAACGCGGAAAGGAAATTCAACGATCCTCTTTTTGATTTAACCTCCAACCTAAAGCCTTTGGCAGGAATGTATCCGATTCAGGATTCGGAATCTTACCGATTTTTCCAAAATCAGGAAATTAGTAGCCATACCTTGGAAGGAGCTTTGAATTACTATTACATCTTAAACCCTACCAATCATTTGAACTGGTCTTTGGGATATCAAAACCTTTTTCAATCCCTTACCGGTAATTTGAATCAGGAGGGAAGTCAGGAAAATTTCGAGGAATTTGACAATGACAATGAATTTGGCCTTCAGGACTTTTATCTGGGGATGACTTGGAAGACCAAGTGGGGAAAATGGATTATCAGTCCTTCCGCATATTTACATCGATACGCTTGGAGAGACCTTCAATTTACCGATGAAATGAATTTTGATAAGACTCTGATTCTTCCGGGACTTTATACGAAGTGGAATATTAAATCCAACAAATCCCTGACCTATCGATTCCAAACAGAAGCCAATTTCATGGATATCCAAAAGCTTGCTCAGGGGTATGTTTTACAGGATTACAATGCCATTTTCCAGGGAAACCGAGCGCTTGACAATGGACTGTTTTCCAACCATAGTTTGAGTTATAATCACTTTGACATGTTTTCCGGACTGACTCTTTTTGGAAATATGAATTACCAAAGAAAGCGAAATGAAATCACCACCATCACTGATTTCTCCGGAATTAACAGGCTGTTGAGTCTGATCAATGTGGAACCGATCAATGAAACTTTGAATGGAGATATTCGACTGGATAAATCCCTCAATAAAATGAAGTTTGAGGTTGGAGGAAGATGGAATGCCTATAAAACCAATTTGTTTCTTGGGAATCTTCCCACTGAAAACAGACAGTTTTCACAAACTTATGATACCAAGTTGACAACGACTTTTTTCAAAGTTTTGGAGGTGGATTTGGGATATGCGATTACTGCCAACAATTACAATTCAGGAAATATTCAGAACACCTTTACCACCCATAGCCCAAAGCTGGAAATCGACTTGGATATCTTCAAAGGGTTAAAGCTCAAGTCTGATTATACCTATAATGCCTACCTCAACAAGGCTACCGGAACTCAAAGCGATTTTGATTTTCTAAATGCTTTTTTGATTTACCAAGGGAAAAAGAGTCCATGGGAATTCCAACTTTCTGTTTGGAATATCCTGGATACCCGATCCATTCGTAGAGATAGCTTTAGCGAAAGCCTGATCAGTACCTATTCTTACTTAGTGCAGCCTAGGTATGGGCTGTTCACTATCAAATGGGATATTTAATAAGCTGCCAATCCAGCTGCAGCGATGATTCCATCTTGTGCAGAAGTGACACCGGATACGCCAATTGATCCGACGATTATCCCGTCTTTGAAAATTGGAAGTCCTCCTTCCACACCTACAGCGCCAGGAAGTCCACCTATTCTGGCGCTGCCTTCACCTTTCATAGCATCTTCAAAGACTTTTGTGGGCCTTTTGAAATAGACAGCGGATTTCGCTTTGGCCTGGGCTACATCCACGCTGCCGATTTGTACGCCATCCATTCGGATCAGGGAAAGCAAATGGCCTCCATCATCCAAGATGGCAATGACTACGTTCCGGCCTTCTGCCTTGGCTTTTTCCTCAGCGGCGGCAGTAATCCTACGGGCATCTTCAAGATTGAGATAGGGTTTGGTTTGGTTTTGGGCGGCTGTAACAAAAGGCAGGCTCAGAAAGAAAAGAAGGAGTAGGTGCTTCATGTGATTGTTGGAATAAGTAGAAACGGAAATTACTGAAATTCCCTGATAGCCCCTTACATTTCTTTTTTAAGGCTTTGACAGATTCTTTTTTTTGACTTTCTGAACTTTCCCTAAATTCTGAACAAATCCTGGTTATGATGAAAAAAATATTACTGAGTCTAATCTTATTGCCCAATCTGGTGTGGTCGCAATCCCATGAGGAAAATATCAAACTCATTTTTGATACGGAGCTTTCCAATGGGCATACCTATGAAAACCTGAGGTATCTATGCAAAGAAATTGGCAATAGAATATCTGGATCTCCTCAAGCCGCCGCTGCTGTGGAGTATACCAAGCAGCTAATGGAAAGTTATGGATTTGATACCGTTTACCTGCAACCAGTGATGGTACCCAAATGGGTGAGGGGCAAAAAGGATGAGGTGAAAGTCCTTAATTCCGATAAACTGGGGTCTGTTGAGTTGAGTGCTCTTGCGCTGGGGAATACCGAGGGAACGGGGACAGGGGGCTTGGTTGGAGAGGTAGTGGAAGTCAAAGGGTTGGATGGTTTGAAAGCCGCTGGTGATCTGGTGAAAGGAAAGATTGTTTTCCTCAATGGTCCTATGGACCCTACTTTGGTCAATACCTTTCAGGCCTATAGCGGAGCAGTGGGACAGCGTGGTTCCGGAGCGGCAGAAGCAGCAAAATTGGGAGCCAAAGCAGTCTTGGTACGATCCATGAGCAACAGAATAGACGATATCCCTCATACCGGAAATCAGCGATATAATCCGGATTATCCCAAAATTCCGGCGTTGGCGATCAGTACCCAGGATTCTGAACTTCTTTCGAGTTTATTGAAGGACCAGAAGGATTTGAAAGTCTATTTGGAGTCCCATGGTAAGATGCATGAAGAAGTGCTTTCCTATAATGTGATAGGGGAAATCCGGGGAAGTGAGAGACCGGATGAGATTATTGCAGTAGGGGGGCATTTGGATTCCTGGGATGTTGGAGAAGGAGCTCATGATGACGGAGCAGGTTGTATGCAGGGAATAGAGGTGTTGAGGTTGTACCGTGAACTGGGTTGGAAACCAAAACGGACGCTTCGTGCAGTGATGTGGATGAATGAGGAAAATGGATTGCGGGGAGGTACTGAATATGCCCGTGTGGCAAAGGAAAAAGGTGAAAATCACATTGCGGCCATTGAGTCTGATTCAGGAGGTTTTTTACCAATTGGATTCTCTTCAACCGGTACAGACAAGCAGCGTCAAAAACTTCAATCCTGGAAGTCGTATTTTACGCCGTATAATATCTGGAAATTGGATGTGCCGGGAGGAGGAGCAGATATTGGACCTCTTCGAGATCAGGGACCTTTGCTCGTTGGTTTACATCCGGACTCCCAGCGTTATTTTATGTATCACCACACTGCTGCAGATGTGTTTGAGGCAGTGGATCAAAGGGAGTTGGAGTTAGGAGCCGCAGCAATGACAGCTTTGGTTTATCTTTTGGATAGGGAAGGTTTGGAATAAGAATGGTATATAGCATAAAAATAGCCCCGGAAATTTCCAGGGCTATTTTTCTTTTTTGCCAACAAACTGCTTTTAACCCACTTTGATTTCTTTGGCAGGTTTTTTTGTCATAACCTCCATTTTAGGGAGAACAATTTTTAAAATACCATTTTCATACTTGGCGTCAATCTTATCCTCCTTCACATTTTCGGGAAGGGTGAAAGATCTCCTGATGCTGGAATAGGAAAATTCTTTTTTACGGTAATTTTCTTTTTCCTCTTCGGAAGATTTTTCTTTTTCTGCTGAGATGCATAAAACTCCATCTTCAACGTCTACTTTAAAATCTTCTTTTCCAAAACCCGGAGCAGACAATTCCAATTTGAATTCCTTTTCATTTTCGATTACGTTGGCAGAGGGAACCTCCACTGAGTTTTCCGGTAACCAAAACTTATCAGTCCAATCAAATGGATTTTCTGCACCAAAGAAGTCTTTAACCATTTTTGGCCAAAGTCCTCTGTCTTTTCTTGCTACTGTGCCCATGGTTGTAATTTTTTAGTTTTAAAACCTATTTTAATCTTGATTAAAACTCAAAAATCCTTACCGTCAATCCAATGATATAAATCAGGAAACCAATATTTTAGAGTCATTTAGAAAGCACTTTTATCTGCTGAGAAAAATGGTTTTCCCTTCATAAGCACTTATTCGGGCTGCTTCCAAAATTTCCATTACTACCATGTTGTTTTTGAGCCCGTACAAGTCGTATTCGGGCAGTTCCAGCTCATTTCGGACTACTGCCTTCAGCAATAAAAATGGATCAGGGTAGGGAGGATCCATTTCGGGAAGCTTGAAAATCTGTTCATCAAAACCGTCGTATCTCTGGGCAATCCGAACTCTCAGTTGGTTTCTGTTGTCTGCAAATATTGCCCCGGTCATCCCATAGATTTCCATATCTTTTCTTCCAATAGGCCAGTCCCAGGATGCCTGAATGATTACTTGGGCATGTGCATAATTGACAATAATCGTAGCATCGTCTTCTACCTTCGGGTTGTTTTCTGGTTGAAGTTGCTGGGTAACTGCTGTGACTGATATCGGAACTTCCCCATTCATCAGCCAGGTCATGAGGTTGGCTCCATAGCATCCAAAATCCATCAAAGCTCCCCCGCCATTTAAGGTGGGGTCCGAGAGCCATTCCAGAAATTCCGGACTGACCCCGATTTTTTTTGGTCCCCGGTGACCGTCTCGAACGATGACTTTTTGGATTTCACCTACTGTTCCGGTTCGAACCAGCTCATAGGCTTTATGGTTGCTGGGATACCAACTCGTTTCATAATTGGTCAACAAGTGGATTTGATGTCTGTCTGCCAGTTCTTTCATTTTCATGGCATGCTCCAGGCTTACAGCAAGGGGTTTTTCCACCATCACATGGATACCTCGCGGGGCAGCCGATTCTACTACAGCCAAGTGGTCAAAGGTGTTTCCAAAAGCTGCAACTGCCTCCGGTTGGGTTTTTTCAAGCATTTGCTGGAGATCTTCGTGAACCAAATCCATGGAAAAACCATATTGATTGGCCAGTTTTTGGGCAAGCTGGGTGTTTTTCTCCGCAATACCGACAATTTCATAATCGCCTCTATTCATACTTTGGAGTACCCAGCCCACATGCCCATGGGTAAGTCCGGCAATAGCTAGTCGGAGTTTCTTTTCCTGGGAAAATCCATGAATGTGGACAAATAGAAATAATAGGAGTATTAGGTTTTTGGATGAGGGTTTCATGCTTGACTTTTGATAGATTTGAAGAACTTAAATTCAGGAAAGTCTATGGGAATCCCAAAACCCTTTATTTTGTGAGTAGTATAAGCTGAAAAATCACCAATTCTATGAAAAATCAATTGATCGCAGCAGTCCTTATTGGAGCTACTCTTTGGAGTTGTGGGACAAAAGAACCCTATCAATTCAAGGTGGCTGACTTGGAGCCCAGTATCCAAAAACTTGCTTCTGATGAATTTATGGGAAGAATGCCTTTTACAGAAGGAGAGGAAATCACCGTAAACTATCTGGAGGCAGAGTTTAAAAATATGGGTTTGGAACCAGGAAATGGAGATTCTTACTTCCAAGATGTACCAATGGTATCCATCCAAACAATTCCTGCTTCTACCATGACAATCCAGTCAGGTACTGAAAGTCTGGAATTGGAAGGTTTGAAGGACTATGTCATCTGGACTCAAAGGACAGACCCTGAGCTTAGTTTTGAAGATGCGGAAATGGTTTTTGCCGGATTCGGAATAGTCGCTCCTGAATATGGTTGGGATGATTATAAGAATATCGACGTCACAGGAAAAATTGTGGTTGTTTTGGTCAATGATCCTGGCTTTGGAACAGAGGATGTTTCCCTTTTCAAAGGGAATACCATGACCTACTATGGACGATGGACCTATAAATATGAGGAAGCAATCCGTCAAGGAGCTTTAGGTTGTTTGATCGTTCACAATACCATACCGGCTGGATATGGATTCAATGTGGTGCAGAATAACTGGAATTCTCCTAAGCTTTTCCTAGATGATAGAGGTAAAGAAGGATATAAGCTTGCATTTGAGGGATGGGTTACCCTTCCGGTAGCCAATAAGCTTTTTGAAATGGCAGGAATGAATGAGCGTGAAATGCTTGCAAAGGCAAGAAAAGCAGATTTTCAGCCTGTTCCTATGAATATGAAGGCAAGTTCATCTATGAAGGTCAATGCTACCTACAGTACATCCAAAAATGTGGTGGCGAAATTGACAGGTGCAGAACAACCGGATGAATACATTATTTATACTGCGCATTGGGATCATCTCGGAATTGGTAAACCTGATGAAACAGGAGATAGTATTTACAATGGTGCCCTGGATAATGCATCAGGTACTGCAGCTTTGTTGGCTTTGGCCAATGCCTTTAAAACCGATCCGACACCGAAGCGGTCGGTGGTTTTTCTTTCTGTGACAGCTGAGGAGCAAGGGCTTTGGGGTTCTGCGTATTATGCCCAAAATCCGATTTATCCCAAGGAGAAAACCGTAGCCAATATCAATATGGATGGGATCAATCCTTATGGTAAAATGAAGGATGTGTCCATCATTGGTGTGGGACAGTCAGAGATGGAAGATCTGCTGAATCAGGAATTGGAAAAACTGGGACGATATAGTGCTCCGGAGCCTAATCCAGTTGCTGGGTATTATTTCCGCTCAGACCATTTCAACTTTGCCAAAATTGGAATTCCAGCCCTGTATTTTGGTACCGGGATTGACCATTTTGAAAAAGGGCCAGAGTATGGAAAAGAACTCCAGAGCAACTATACAGCACAGTATTATCACAAGCCTTCAGATGAATACGATCCTTCAAGATGGAATCTGGACGGGGCTGTTGATGATGTACAGTTACTTTATAATGTGGGAAAATATCTTGCAAACAGTTCCTTGTGGCCGGGTTGGAAAGCAACTTCCGAGTTTAAGTCTATCCGGGATAGTTATATGAACTAATCGGAAAATGTTTTTTTTCGCATTTGAAAAAAGAAAGAAGCAAAAGCCGGGAGTAAGATTCCGGCTTTTGATTTTAGGATTTTTCGGATTTATCCCTTTATTCTGGGATATAAAAATTGATCTATGTGGTTAAATACCCTTTCTTCCCTCAGGGGATGGAAAAAAACTTTAATTTTGACTGACCCAAATTATAACTACCATGATTTATAATTCTATCATTGAAACCATCGGGAATACCCCGATGATCCGGTTGAATAAACTTGCCAAAGACATCAAAGGTGAAGTTTTGGTGAAAGTAGAATACTTCAATCCTGGAAATTCTATGAAGGACCGGATGGCTTTGAAAATGGTGGAGGATGCAGAAAAAGCAGGATTGCTGAAGCCCGGGGGGACGATTATCGAAGGGACAAGCGGGAATACAGGAATGGGTTTGGCCTTGGCGGCAGTGGCTAAAGGCTACAAGTGTATTTTCACCATGGCGGATAAGCAGTCCAAGGAAAAGATAGATATTTTGAAGGCTGTGGGGGCAGAGGTGATTGTTTGTCCAACCAATGTCACACCGGACGACCCCAGATCCTATTATTCGGTTGCCAAAAAACTGAACCGGGATATTCCCAACTCTTTTTATCCGAACCAGTACGACAATATGTCCAATTCTGCAGCTCATTATGAAACTACAGGGCCTGAAATCTGGGGAGATACAGACGGAAAGATCACCCATTATGCAGCGGGTGTGGGAACAGGCGGATCCATGTGCGGAACGGCCAAATTTCTAAAGGAACAAAACCCTGAGATCGTAACTGTTGGGATTGATACCTATGGTTCGGTTTTCAAAAAGTACAAGGAGACCGGGATTTTTGATGAGAAGGAAATTTACCCTTATCTCACCGAGGGAATAGGGGAGGATATTCTTCCCAAGAATGTCAATTTTGATGTAATTGACCATTTTGTTAAGGTTACGGATAAGGATGCGGCCGTCATGACCCGAAGACTGGCGAGAGAAGAAGGCCTTTTTGTGGGCTGGTCATGTGGCTCCGCTGTTCATGGGGCTTTGGAATATGCCAAAGAAAACCTGAAAGAAGGGGATACAATGGTCATCATTCTTCCTGATCATGGTACCCGATATCTTGGAAAGGTGTACAATGATGACTGGATGAGGAACCATGGATTTTTGGAGGATAAAAACTTCTCTACCGCCAGGGATATCATTGCACAGCGACCTGCAAATTATCAGCTGATCGCTGTGAATAAATCAGACTCAGTAAAAGCTGCAATTGCATTGATGAACCGTGCAAGTGTCTCCCAAATCCCAGTCGTAGATGGAGAGGAAGTAGTAGGTAGTCTGACAGATACCAAGTTGCTTTCCAAAATCATAGAAAGTCCCGAATTGAAGGATGGAAAAGTAGAGGAAATCATGGAGCCATCCATGCAGTTTGTGGCTTTGGATAGTACTTTGGATGTGCTTTCTTCCATGATAGAAAAAGAAAAAGCCGTTTTGGTCCGTGATTCAAACGAAAAAATTCATATCATTACCAAGCACGATATATTAGAAGTATTCACCAAATAATAAAGCATTGGTCAATCCCAGAAAAGTAGAGCAATTGCTCAATTCACCGATTAATTTTGATATAGATCATACCCTCAAGAGGGGTTGGGAATTATTTAAAGCCCAGCCCCTGATTTTGATTTCCTTTTTTGTGCTGATTGTGGCAATTTCTGCGGGGTCTGCATTTTTTTTAGAGGACTTTTCCACAATAATCAGTCTCTTGGTTAGTCCTCCACTTACGGCGGGGTTCTATTTGGTAGCCAACCGGATCAGTAGGGGAGAGGAAGTTCAATTTGGGAATTGCTTTGACGGCTTCAAGTTTTGGTTGCCTGTAGTTGGGGTAAATATCGTAGTGGGAATTATTACCGTTCTGGGAGCTTTAGCCTTGATTTTACCGGGAATTTATCTGGGCGTTGCCTATAGCTTTGCCATGCCCTTTGTGCTTTTTGCAGGAACGGAGTTTTGGACTTCCATGGAGTTGAGCCGAAAGCTGATTACTAAAATATGGTGGAGGTTTTTTGCCTTCCTCTTATTGCTTTTGGTGATTAATATTGTTGGATTACTCTTTTTGGGAGTTGGCCTGCTGATTACGGGACCTTTTTCTTATATGGCGATATATGTGGCATTTGAGGATTTGACGGGGGATCTTTTGGTTGAAGAGCCCGAAGCACCTCAGATTATTCATGAGTAAGAATCATTGCCTCCATTGGCTTTTTACTCTAAATATTAAGAAAATTCCTTGTTCAAGTATAAGGTGTCCTCCTCGGTGCAGGAAAATGAAAACAACCCAAGCAATAAAAATAGATTGACAAATTTAACAAAAACGGGTTTTATTGATTTAGTAAACATAGCTCTGTACCAATTGATTTACCTGGGTGGATTGTAAATTATTATTTCTACCTAAAAGGTTAACTTTGAATTGGCTTAATATATACTTATTTATTATGTTATTCTTCAACCACAAAAGGGAAAAAGCTTCTAGCTTGCGAGCTTGAATTATCAGATGTATCAAATTGGGAAGCTGTATATTTGGGAAATAAGTGATAATTAAATGGAATACCAGAATTTACCAAAGTGAAACTTGGACCAACACCAGCAACTATATTTTTGTAGCCAGAGGGAGCATCTAATGCAATAGCAGGTTTTGAAAAGTCACATAAAAATGAAATATTAAATACTCCCGGTTTTTTCACGATCATTTTACCTGAGAAGACATAATTTTCGCCAGTAAAAACAAGTTCTAGTTCTCCTCCTCCAGATCCGAAAGGATAAATTCCTCCAATTTGATTAATAAACTGAAACGATTCAATTGCACCTGGTTGTCCACCTAAGGGTTGAGATTTATCAATAAGCTCAACTATCCTTACGGAAGTACCAAAATCATATTCTTCAAAGAGGTATGTTATAGTGTTTTCTCTATCCGATAAGATCTTGGAGAAATTTATATTAACAATGATGGTATCACCAACTTTGTAAATCTCTTTTTGGGGCATAACTTCCACTGGCAACTGAAATTCTTTGCTCAGATACAGTGTATCCTCATCTGCGCAAGAAAATGAAGCCAGCATTAATAAGGAAAGAAGCTGGGCAATTAGCCCAGCCTTTTTTATTATTTTGCTAGTACCCATAGCTTTGTACTAATTGGTTTACCTGAGTGGATTGCAGATTATTGTTTCTACTCAAAAGGTCTGTTTTAAACTGTCCGACTGAAAGCACTTCACTATTTAGACTTTGGAAAATCATAGCAGGAGTATAAAGATTGGCGTTGTCTACAACTCCTGTGCTTGAAGGTTCACCTGTGTCAGTGAGATCATAATACAACCCTCTAGGGATCCAATAGTTTGAGTTGGATGTGTCTGATGGTTTCTGTGATTCTAAGTTGTTTAGTAAATTATTATACACAAACTGGGCATTACTATTTCCAGTAAAACTTCCATAATACATACTTCCATATAGCCCTCCAATATAAGCTCCCCAGGCTTCCGCAATAGCGATTCGGCCACTACCTATTGAATTTTTGGTACCATATCCTCCATTGGATATAATGTAGGAAATATAATCTGTCCAATAACCGTTCCCAACAAGGGTATAATGGGTAGCATGAGCCATTTCATGGTATATGGTTTCTGTTATTTGGGCAGCAGATCTAGTTTGAGTTTCACTATCACCGTATCTTAAGGTGATATCAGGTAATAGGTTTTGCAGGATTTGTTTTGCAGCTACCCCCATTGATCCGCTTGTGCCCAACAAGAAAAAATCAATACCACTAGATATTAAGGAAGTATTGAATAAAGTTCTAAGCATAGGGGCTGAAGCCGAACTTGTAATTCGAGAAGAGATCCAGATATTTAAAGCATCAGTCGCATAGTTTATTCCAAATTGGCCGTTTTTGAGGCTGGCACCTCTAATTGTATTCCAAGTATGACCTGCTACCCACTGTGCAGCCGCGTTGCTATTGGGGTCGGAATTATATGGGAATGTATAAGAAACATTCTCCAGCTCTGCCGTACTGAATTCTCCCAAAGTCTTTTTAACAGGAATAGCAAACTGCCAAAATTTCCAGAGATTATTAAGCCCTCTAATTTTTTTGGACCCATCAGTAAAGTGAACTGAAACAATTGCTTTTTTTCGATAATTGACAGAGATTGAGTATTGCCCATTGGATCTAGTCAGCGCTCTTCGAAGTTTAAACCATCTTCTGGTTTTGACCAAAAGTCCTCCCAATGGTACATCTACATTAATTGAATTATCCCTGATTTTTATAGTTCCAGCAGCGGTATTGGTTGTATTAATTCTTGCTTTTACTTCGGTTGGATCCAGGATTTCATCCTTGTTTCCAGACAGTTCCATCATTACATTGTAAAGTTCTATCCGGTCAATTCCCATGTTATCTAGTGCTTTTGTGGCTTCCAATGTGTTGTTGACTGATTTTTTCTTAGCTACAGCACAAGCAGGATCCGTGTCTGCAGGATCATAGCATCCTGGACCTGTTGGATCCCATGGATCCGCATCCTGAATATCGCCATCGTCCTCATGATATAAATAAACATCAGAAATTATGTCGTATGGAACATTGACTGATATCGGGTATTGGAATGGTACTAAGGTGTAAAAATATGTGATGCCGTCCGGTCCGACCGCTGGGTCATGGTAATAATCCCCGATAAATTGCACGTCTTGATCTAATGGGTAATCCCATAAATCATAATTAGTCAAATCTAAAGCAGCAAGCTGGTCATAATTTTGAGGCTTAAATTTGACATATCTGTGAGTTGGACTTAGACTTGATGAGCAATTGGAACAATTAAGCCTCTTATTCTCTTTTTGGTATTCTTTTTCAAGAATTTCGATTGCAGCCTTTACATTCTCAATCGTAAATGGGTTTTCTTTTTTTTTTCCCTAAGACCATAAGACTCTCAGGATCCCCTTTTCCGGTTACTTCTTCTCCGCTTGAAAAAGGGGGGGGGATTCTCTACCGTACAAGCGCTGATGAGAAAAAAAGAGAAAATTGCAAAGTGTTTTCTAATGTTTTTCATAAAAATGATTTTGAGTAGATTAAATAATTGATCCTAAAGTAATAAAAGTTTTAAAATTTACTATTCTCTTAGTAAAAGGATGAAAATTTTTTTAATAAATCAAATCACTTGATAATCTGATCACTCATGAGTAAGAATCATTGCTTCCAGCCGTGATCGGCAATTCATAGTAAAATCATTGACTGCGGAATCCGATGCTTTGGGTGGATTCATGGCCTTTGAAAAATAAATTCTGACTTTCCCAGGTCTCAACAATAGAGAACCTCTTTGCATGAGTTTATCAGCTCCTAGGACGATTAGAGGCATGATGGGAATTCCGGTCTCCACAGAGAGCCTGAAAGCTCCTTTTTGAAAAGGTAATAATTCGGCATCCGTGTTGTTTCGGGTCCCTTCAGGTGCTACAACAATAGATATTCCTTTTTCCAGTATCCCTACCAGTTTCTTGACACTGTTTTTCCTGGACTCTGCATCGGAGCGGTCTACCCATACCGCGAGGCGGCCAACTATTTGCCCAAAGACAGGAATTTTGGAAAGTTCCTTCTTTCCCAAAGCTCTAATTTCCTGAGGGATCGCTATAGGAATAATAGGGGCATCCAAAAAAGAGCGGTGGTTGAATATATAGATATAGGGCTGGGAAGGATCGATATTTTCTTTTCCATATATCTCATATCTTATCCCACATAGGAATGACCATATTCCAGCCCAATAGCGAATGAATTTTATGGAAAGTTTGCCACCCTTCGGACTGAGGAGAACCGGTAAGACGATGAATAACCCAAAAACCAGCATTAGGGCGACAAAGAGGATAGCGGCATAGCAGGTGTAAAGGATTCTCAGGATTTTCATTTGCTAAGAATATGGTGTAATTTTGGGTTTATAATTAATTCTTAACTCTTTGCTTGCACAGGCCCCGAAGCGTTTCGGGGCTTTTTATTTGAAATCAATTTTAAGCCATCTCTTTTTATTATCCAATTGTGGCCAGAAAGGTCCATGAAAAGAAATATTCATTTTTAAACAGGATGATTATGAAATGGCAGAAAATCAGTACCTTTGCAGTCCGTTCGGGTGAGCGGGGCTTTTTGGCTTGTCCAAATGGCTAAATCCATAACTAAAAAACCTCAGCCTGATGACTCTAGGGCTGTTGAAATTCAGAGTTTTATTATTATGTCTAACAAAGAAGAATTTAACTGGGAAAACTTCGAAACCAAAGGGTTCGGAGAAGGCTACTCCAAAGCTCAGCGTGAGCAGATGGCTGCAATGTACGAAGGTACATTGAACGAGATCACTGAGAAAGAAGTGATCAAGGGGGTAGTTGTTGGTGTGAATGACAAGGATGTCATCATCAACATTGGTTTCAAATCTGACGGTTTGGTACCTGTGAACGAATTCCGTGACCTAGAGTCTATCAAGCCTGGTGACGAGGTGGAGGTATTCATCGAAGAGCAGGAAAATGCCTTGGGTCAGTTGATCCTTTCCCGTAAGAAAGCGAAGATCGTTCGTGCTTGGCAGGACATCGAGAGTGCGCTTGAAAATGACAGCGTGATCGAAGGTCTTGTGAAGAGAAGAACCAAAGGTGGTTTGATCGTAGATATATACGGTGTAGAAGCCTTCTTGCCAGGTTCTCAGATTGACGTGAAGCCTATCAGAGACTTTGATGTTTATGTAGGTAAGAAGATGGAAGTGAAAGTGGTTAAGATCAACCACACCAACGATAACGTAGTTGTATCTCACAAAGTGTTGATCGAGAAGGATCTCGAGAAGCAAAAAGCAGAAATCCTGAACAACCTGGAGAAAGGTCAGGTATTGGAAGGTGTGATCAAGAACATGACCAATTTCGGTGTATTCATCGATTTGGGTGGTGTAGACGGATTGCTTCACATTACCGATATTTCTTGGGGTCGTATCAACCATCCGGAAGAAGTATTGCAGCTTGATCAGAAAGTTCAGGTTGTGGTTCTTGACTTCGACGATGACAAGAAGAGAATTTCTTTGGGTATGAAGCAGTTGACTGCTCATCCATGGGATTCTTTGGCTTCCAGCCTTGAAGTAGGTTCCAGAGTGAAGGGCAAGATTGTTAACGTAGCTGACTACGGAGCGTTCTTGGAGTTGGCTCCTGGAGTTGAAGGTTTGATCCACGTTTCTGAAATGAGCTGGTCTCAGCATTTGAGAAACCCTGCTGACTTCGTGAAAGTAGGAGATGAAATCGAAGCTGTAGTTCTTACTCTTGACAAAGAAGAAAGAAAAATGTCTTTGGGTATCAAGCAATTGACTGAAGATCCTTGGACTAAGGAAGATATGGCTACCAAGTATGCCGTAGGTACCAAGCACAAAGGTGTGGTTCGTAATTTGACCAACTTCGGTTTGTTCCTTGAGTTGGAAGAAGGTATCGACGGATTGGTACACGTTTCTGACCTTTCTTGGACTAAGAAAATCAAGCATCCTTCTGAATTCGTGAAAGTAGGAGACGAGCTAGAAGTAGCTGTTTTGGAACTTGACGTAGAAAACAGAAGATTGGCTTTGGGTCACAAGCAGTTGGAAGAGAACCCTTGGGATACGTTCGAATCTGTTTTCCCTATCGGTTCTGTTCATAAGTGTACTGTTGTTTCCAAAAACGACAAAGGTGCAGTTCTTGAGCTTCCATATGGTCTAGAAGGTTTTGCTACTTCTAAAAACTTGGAGAAAGAAGACGGTTCTCAGGTTGAAGTTGGTGAATCTTTGGATTTCAAAGTGACTGAATTCTCCAAGGACGACAAGCGTATCGTTCTTTCTCACACGGCAATGTTCCGTGAGGAAGCAAAGCCTGCAAAGAAAGCTTCCAAGAAGAAGGAAGATGGCGTAGACATGCCAGCTCCAGCAGAAAAATCCACACTAGGTGATTTGGATGCTTTGGCAGAGTTGAAAGAGAAAATGGAAGGAAAGAAGTAATTCTAACCAACTCCCATTATAGATAGAAAACGCCGGCTAAAAAGTCGGCGTTTTTTTGTGCCTGTAGCGGAACTTGCAATTTTTTCGTGATTGTAAAAACGTAACTTCCATGCGAATGAAGAAATATAATCTAATACTAATCTTTTTGATTACGGGATTTTCTGCAATTGCCCAATCAGGGCTTTCTGTCAAAGCCTTTTACGGCATCTCAGGATCGAGTGTAGCAAGAAAAGTGGATTTCATCGGAATAGGCTATGCGGAAATGAACCGGGTAGATGAATTTGGGATACTGGTTTCCAAATCCATCGGCACCAAGTTTAGGATCAGCTCAGGGATAGGTTATACATACGGAGAGGTGAAATTTTCACCATCTTGCCCAGCTTGTTTTATGCCTCAAATTCTTTATCGACACGAAAAGAATTTTAAAATGATTTCAATACCCGTATATCTGGAATACTCCATTGGCAAAGCCCTCTACTTTGCAGCAGGCCCTGTTTTGGATTTTCAGCAATCAGAATGGAATAATTTTTCGGATCAGAGTGGTATAGGTTATCTCGCTGGAATAGGAGCAAAGGTGCCGGTGGGCGATTTTGTCTTTTCTCTGTTTCCGAATTATAAAAGGCATGGAGTTATTCCTTTTGAGGATTCATTGACTTCAAATGAGGTTCTTCAGGAGTTTGGATTGCAGTTTGGGGTAGGATATAGCTTTTAAGGTGCTCCGAGGTAATGTGAATTGTAAAAAAGATAGTTGCTCAAAAAAAAAAGCATTCACCAAGGTGGATGCTTTTTTTGTGGAGGTCGCGAGCGGATTCGAACCGCTGTACAAGGTTTTGCAGACCTCTGCCTAGCCACTCGGCCACGCGACCGTTTTTGAATCGGATTGCAAATGTAGAGATATTCTATTTTGAAGCAAAAAAGTGAAGTTAATTTTTGCCCTATAGGCTTTATCTAGCTGATAATAAGGGGCTTTTTTTCTATTAAAATCCTAGGGTTTTTTAAAGGGATATGCTAGTCAACCCCATATAATTACCGTCTATTTATTTATAAAGATTCTAAATTGAATTAATTGCATCTAATGGGGGCTAAGTTGTTGTAAATCAAAATTATAAAATAAATTAGGGGGAATTTAGCAGAAAGAAATCTGCCATAAACTCTTGTTTGAAAAATTGGCTTCGCATACTACCTTTGCAGGGGTTATTGAAAACCGATTAAACTATTTAATTAGCTATAATATGTTATCCAAACGCTCGTTAGTAGGGGTTCGATCGAAATTCCACACACTGGCAGTGCTGTTTTTTATGCTGATTGGAACACAGGCTTTTGCTGTGGATCCTTCTCTTGCACAAACCGATGATGCAATTGCGGCAGGTAAAACAGTATTTAATTCAAACTGTAAGCAGTGTCATAAGCTGGACCAAAAATATACCGGTCCTGCTCTAAGAGGAATTACAGACAGACAGTCTTTAGATTGGGCTAAAAGTTTCATTAAAAATTCACAAGCTGTAATAGCTTCCGGCGATTCCTATGCGAACTCCCTTTTCAAGGAGTACAATAATATAGTGATGCCGTCTCATGAATTTTTGAGTGATGATGATTTAAACAACTTGCTCTCCTACATCGAGTATGGTGACAAGGTAGATCCTGCAGCAGCTGCTGCCACTGAAGGTGCCGCCGCTGGTGGAGGAGGGGGAATTCCAAGTGAATACCTTACCATCATTGTAGTTGTTTTGGTTGTAGTTCTATTGTTGATCTTGGTGGTTTTGGGACTGATCATTTCGGTTTTGACCAAATATGTCAACAAACAAGACTTGGACGAAGATGACCGTGAATTTGTTTCACAAAAATTCCAATTTGGTAAAATCTTGAAGAGTGATGGTTTTGTGATCATCGTAACAGCTCTTGTTGTTGCGTTGGTTGCCAAAACTGCAATTGATGGATTGTACTCAGTAGGTGTGCAGCAGGGCTATGCTCCGTCTCAGCCAATTGCATATTCCCACGCTCTGCATGCAGGCCAGTTGGAAATTGCATGTCAGTATTGCCATACCGGAGTTGAAATCGGTAAATCAGCCAACATTCCATCTGCTAACATTTGTATGAACTGCCACATGCACGTTCAAAACGTAGGCGGTAAGGATGGTATCTCTCCTGAAATTCAGAAAATCTACGATGCTGTTGAGCAAAATAAGCCTATTGAGTGGGTCAGAGTTCACAACTTGCCTGACTTGGCTTACTTCAATCACTCACAGCACGTGAAGGTAGGAGGTATTGAGTGTCAAACATGTCACGGACCTATCCAGGAAATGGAAGTGGTATCCCAACATTCTTCCCTAACCATGGGCTGGTGTATTGATTGCCACAGACAAACTGAGATTGCCGCTGATGGCAATGCTTACTACGATAAATTGGTTCAACTTCACTCTGATTCCAAAGATGCTTTGAAAGTAAAAGACATCGGAGGTCTAGAGTGTGCTAAGTGCCACTATTAATTCATCAATTGCTAATTCATTCCTATATCATAAAATGAAGGAAACTAAAAAAACGTACTGGAAAGGGCTTGAGCAGCTCAAAAACGATCCAGAGTTTGTAAAGCAAGCCGACAGGGAATTCCCTGAGCTTCCTTCCGCTTTGAGCGAGGATGGCAGTGCTTCCAGAAGAGATTTTCTTAAATTGATGGGATTCAGCTTAGCCGCAGCATCTTTGGCAGCATGTGAAGCTCCGGTTAGAAAGGCTATTCCTTATGTGAATAAGCCTGTTGACATCAACCCTTCAATTCCAAACTATTACGCATCAACCTTCGCATCAGGAGGAGATTATGCTTCTGTGGTAGTAAAAACCAGAGAAGGCCGTCCGATCAAAATTGACGGTAACGAATTGTCTCCTATAAATAAAGGCAAAGTCAATGCAATTGTAGAAGCTTCCGTACTTTCCTTGTACGACAAGCAGCGATTGGCCGGACCTTATGTAAATGGTGAAAAATCTGACTGGGCTACAGTTGATTCCCAGGTAAAATCAAAACTTGCTGCTGCAGGTTCGATTAAGATTGTTGCAAATACCATCCTTTCTCCATCCACAGAGAAGGCTATTCAGCAATTTGCTGATGCTTTTGGTGGAGCTGAGGTGATCATGTATGATGCACTTTCCAATTATGGTATCACCAAGGCAGCAGAAACCTATTATGGTGCTGCTGTACTTCCTTCTTATTCTTTTGACAAGGCAAAGACCATCGTTTCTTTTGGTGCTGATTTCCTAGGAACCTGGATTTCTCCTATTGAATTTGCTGGTCAATATGCCAAAACCAGAAAAATTAGCAAGGATAAGCCGGAAATGTCCCGTCATTATCAGTTTGAGTCCAATCTATCTTTGACTGGGGCCAATGCTGATTACAGAACACCAATCAAGGCTTCTCAAAGTGGATTGGCTGTTTTGGCATTGTATAATGCAATCGCAAAGAAGGCGGGCGCAGCAACTGTATCGGCTCCAGCTGTGGAAGTTGCTAATATTGATAAAGCAGCAAATGATCTTTGGGCTTCTAAAGGAGCTTCTTTGGTTGTTTCCGGATCCAATGATCCAAACGTTCAGGTTGTGATAAACGCAATCAACGAATTGCTCGGAAATAATGGTTCAACTGTTGACTTCTCGACTCCTGCTTATTACAGAAAAGGGGATGATGCTAGAATGAACCAGTTTGTAAACGAACTTAAAGGTGGTCAAGTAGGTGCAGTTATCTTCTATAACTGTAATCCGGTTTATGATCACGCTAGAGGAACTGAAATTGCCGAAGGTATTTCCAAGGCGAAATTCAGCTTGGCGACGAACGGAACTATGGATGAAACTGCTTCCCATGTACAAGTGGTTGCTCCTGATCACCATTTCCTTGAGTCCTGGAATGATTTCCAGCCAAAGCAAGGATATTATTCATTGGCTCAGCCTGCGATCTCTCCGCTTTTTGATACAAGACAGGCTCAGGATTCTTTCCTGACTTGGGCTGGAGCTTCAACCAACTACTACGACTTCCTTCAGGCTAACTGGAATAGCACTTTGTATTCCGCTATTGGCAATGGAGTTTCTTTCCAGGAGTTCTGGGATAGATCTCTTTACAACGGGGTTGTTGCTGTAGAAACCTCTTCTACTACTCCTTCACCAGTTGGTGATGTAGCTGCTGCAGCTTCCGCTGTTGCAAAAGCATACAAGACAGACAATGCCGGAGCTGAATTGGTTGTTTATGCAAAAGTAGGTATCGGTAACGGTACATTTGCCAATAACCCTTGGCTTCAGGAAATGCCTGATCCAATCACCAAAGCAACTTGGGATAACTATCTGACAGTTTCTCAAAAATGGGCTTCTGAAAATGGAGTGACCATGGTTGAGGAGAATACCCAAAAAGCTTCCATCACTGTAAATGGAAAATCGCTTATTGTTCCAATCCTAATTCAGCCAGGTCAAGCAGATGGTACTTTCGGTTTGGCTTTGGGTTATGGTAGAACCAAAGCTGGTAGAGTTGCTGACGGTGTAGGTGTAAACGCATTTGACCTTCTTGATGCTTCAAATGGCTTTGTGAATTTTGACATCACTTCAGGAGTTGAAATTGCAGTAACTGGTGATTCCTACAAGATTGCAAGAACTCAGACTCACCAAACCTTCATGGGACGTGAGAATGTGATTCAGGAAGCTACCTTGGCAGAATATCAAATAGATCCTTCTGCAGGACGCAGCCATCCTAAAATTTATAAAGACGGTGAATTTGTAAAACCTTCCAAAATTTCCCTTTGGAAAGGCCATCAATACTCTCAGCATCACTGGGGTCTTGCTATCGATATGAACTCCTGTATTGGATGTTCTGCTTGTTCGGTTGCTTGTCAGGTTGAAAACAACGTGGCGGTAGTTGGAAAGCAAGAAGTATTGAACAGAAGAGAAATGGCCTGGATAAGAATTGACAGGTACTATTCTTCGGATGCACCAGCAGATGACTTGAGCGGAATGGAAGTAGCTGCAGAAAATCCTGAGGTTACCTTCCAGCCTATGATGTGTCAGCAGTGTAACAACGCTCCTTGTGAGACTGTATGTCCTGTTGCCGCTACTACTCACTCCTCTGAAGGCTTGAACCAGATGACTTACAACAGATGTATCGGTACAAGATATTGTGCCAACAACTGTCCGTATAAAGTACGTCGTTTCAATTGGTTCAAATATCATGACAACAAAGACTTCGCTGGAGTCAACGTAGCTCAAAACGATGATTTGGGTAAGATGGTATTGAACCCGGATGTAACGGTTCGAGTACGTGGAGTAATGGAAAAATGCTCTATGTGTGTGCAGAGAATCCAGGCCGGTAAACTGGCAGCTAAGCGTGAGAAGCGTAAGGTTCAGGATGGAGAAATCAATGTGGCTTGTGCTACAGCATGTCCTACCGATGCTTTGGTATTCGGAGATATGAACGATCCAGGTAGCCGAGTTTCTCAGTTGTTGCAGATTCAAGAGAACACTACCTCAGCTTTGAAAGAAGTGAATGAGGAAAGAGCCTACCACGTATTGGAGGAGATCAACGTTAGTCCTAACGTTTGGTACTTCACCAAAATCAGAAATAAAGACAAAAACGAAGCGTAATCATAATTTTATAAACTATGCAGGTTACTTCATCCGTACGTCAGCCGTTAGTTACCGGTGGTAAAACCTACCATGACGTAACACATGACGTGTCCCGACAGGTAGAAGGCAAGCCAACGATGGCTTGGTTTCTGGCCTTTCTAACAGCAGTTGGTGTTTTGGTCCTTGGGTCCATTGCATTGATTGCAACACTTTGGGAAGGAATTGGAATGTGGGGTCTAAATAAAACAATTGGCTGGGCTTGGGATATCACCAACTTCGTGTGGTGGGTTGGTATCGGTCACGCTGGTACATTGATCTCAGCGGTACTGTTGCTCTTCAGACAAAAATGGAGAACATCTATCAACCGTGCAGCTGAAGCGATGACCATCTTCGCCGTTATCTGTGCAGCCATGTTCCCGGTAATTCACATGGGTCGCCCTTGGTTGGGTGCATACTGGGCTTTACCACTTCCAAACACATTTGGTTCGCTTTGGGTTAACTTTAACTCACCTCTTCTTTGGGACGTGTTTGCGATTTCTACTTATTTCTCTGTTTCTCTTGTATTCTGGTACATCGGTTTGATCCCTGATTTTGCTACCATTCGTGATAGAGCGACGGGTTTGAGAAAGAAAATATATGGTGCGCTTTCTTTTGGATGGGATGGTGCTGCAAAAACTTGGATGAGATACGAATCAGTTTCGCTGATTTTGGCAGGTTTGGCTACTCCACTTGTACTTTCTGTACACACAATCGTATCCTTTGACTTTGCTACTTCGGTTATTCCAGGTTGGCATACTACGATTTTCCCTCCATACTTCGTTGCCGGAGCGATTTTCTCTGGATTTGCGATGGTATTGACCTTGATGATTATCACCCGTAAGGTCTTCAAATTGGAGGATTACATTACCATGGGACACATTGAATTGATGAATATTGTAATCATCATCACTGGGTCAATTGTAGGTATCGCTTACATTACTGAATTCTTTATCGCCTGGTATTCAGGAGTAGAAGCAGAGCAATATGCATTCATCAATAGAGCTACTGGTCCTTATTGGTGGGCCTATTGGTCTATGATGACTTGTAACGTGATTTCTCCTCAGTTATTCTGGATTAAGAAAATCAGGACTTCTATCGCGGCTACCTTTATTCTTTCCTTGGTAGTAAACACAGGAATGTGGTTCGAGCGATTTGTAATTATCGTAACCTCACTTCACAGAGATTTCCTTCCTTCATCTTGGGCTATGTTCTATCCAACCTGGGCTGATGTTGGGGTATATCTGTTCACCTTCGGTCTTTTCTTTACCCTGTTCTTCTTGTTTGCGAAGTTCTTCCCGGTAATCAACATGGCTGAAGTAAAATCTGTATTGAAGTCTTCATCTGAAAAAGCAGCTAAATAATCATGGAAAGAGATACTCATTTTATTCTTGGAGTGTACGAGGACGAAGATGTCCTGCTTCATGCTGTGAAGGACGTAAGAACAAGTGGTGTAAAAATCCATGAAGTTTATTCTCCTTATCCTGTGCACGGCCTTGAGCATGCTTTGGGATATAAGAGAAGCCGTCTGCCTATTGCGGCGTTCTTGTTTGGTTTGTTGGGAACAACTCTCGCATTGACCATGCAGCTTTACATGATGAAGTTTGATTGGCCAATGATTATTGGTGGTAAAGATTTCGCAGCTATTCCTGATTTTATTCCTGTTTCTTTCGAATTGACTGTTCTTTTGGCTGCTTTCGGAATGGTGGGAGTGTTTATGATCAGTTCAGATCTGAAGCCTTGGGCTCAGCCGAGAATCTTTGATTTGAGAATCACGGATGACAAGCATGTGATGGCTATCGATATCGCAAATAACAGTACCCTGGAAGTCGAAAAAATCAAAGAGATTTTGAAGTCTTCTGGAGCTACAGAGGTTAATAATAAAAGTTTTGAATAGTAATTCCGGAGATATGAAGATTGCTAAAACACTTAGTATTCTGGGTATTGCCGCTTTTGGTGTTGCTTTGCTAGGCTGTAGAGCCGGAGGCGAAAACCAAGGGTTGGAATATTCCCCTCAAATGTACCACTCTGTAGCCTATGAGCCTTTGACTCAAATTACAGACGAAACCCAAGGAGACTGGCTGTCCAACAGAGAAGATGGTAAAGGTGAGTTTTATAACAGTAACATTTATAACCCTCACAATATGAATATGCGTGAACCTGTAGCCAATACGGTCCCACGTAATAAAAATGGTTATCTTCCTTATCGTTTGAAGGCTTTTGAATTGGAAGAAGCTGCTCTTGTAGAAAATCCAATTGAACTTTCTGATGCTGTTTTGGAAGAAGGAGCAGTTTTGTTTCAGCAGTATTGTTCAACCTGTCACGGTAAAAACGGTGAAGGTGATGGCAAGGCCGGTGAAGTTATTGGAGGTGTAGCTAACCTAAAAGGTGGTGCTTACCTTACTCTTCCAGAAGGTCATATTTTCCACGTGATTAGCAAAGGAAAAGGTAGAATGGGTGCTCATGGCTCTCAAATTACTCCTGAGAATCGATGGAAGATTGTTCACTATGTTAAACAAGTAATTCAGAAGTAATAATCATGGCTCACGACGCACAACATTATAATTTGGATCAAAAATTTGATTTCAACGCGGGCATCAAAAAGTCTATCATGACTGTATTGATTATTGGTGCTGCTTTACTTGCTATTGGTATTGTGATGGCTATGCTCGGTGGTGGGCATCATGAAGAAGGCGGAGAAGCTGCCGGTCATGCCTTCCATTGGTATGAAAGACTGTATGCCAACCTTTGGATCAACAATGTTTATTTCACAGGTATTGCAATTATCGGTGTATTCTTTTTTGCAATTCAATATGCTGCTCAGGCAGGTTGGTCTACACCAATTCTAAGAGTAATGCTTTCTTTGGGAAGCTGGCTTCCTTATGCTGCTGTATTGATGATTGTAACTTTCTTTATTGCCAATCACGATATTTTCCACTGGACTCATAGCTATCTTTTTGACAAAAATTCTCCTGAGTACGATTCCATCATTGATGGTAAGGGAGCGTTTTTCTATTGGCCAATGGAAAAGGGATCCTTCCCCGTTTTCTATATCTTGAGAATGGTATTGTTCTTTGGTTTTTGGGTGTTCTTCTTCAATAAGTTGAAGTCATTTTCCTATGCTGAAGATATTCAGGGAGGAACCGGTTATTGGTACAAAATGAGAAGCTGGTCAGCTTATTTCTTGATCTTCTTTGCAGTTTCATCTTCTGTAAGTGCATGGGATTGGGTGATGTCTATTGATACTCACTGGTTCTCCACTCTGTTTGGATGGTATGTTTTCTCATCTTGGTTTGTAGCAGGTTTATCTGCCATCACTCTGATCACTATTTTCCTTAAAGGAAAAGGATATCTAGAAATGGTAAATGAGAACCATATTCATGATCTTGGTAAATTCGTGTTTGGATTCTCTATTTTCTGGACATATCTGTGGTTTTCCCAGTTCCTATTGATCTACTATGCAAATATCCCTGAAGAGACGGTCTACTTCATCGAGAGACTAAGCAGTGATGTTTATGGATCTTTTATTTTTGTAAATATTGGAATGAACTTCTTCCTGCCTTTCTTGGTATTAATGACTAGAGATGCTAAAAGACATGGAGTTTTCTTGAAATTGGTTTGTACCCTACTATTAGTTGGACATTGGGTTGATTTCTTCCTGATGGTTCAGCCAGGTACTTTGGGGCATAACGGAGGTATTGGTTTGATGGAAGTTGGAATGTTCCTTGTATTTGGTTCAGCAGCTGCGATGGTAGTTTTGGGTGGATTGGCCAAGGGTAACTTGATTCCAAAGAATCACCCAATGTTGGAAGAGAGTTATCATCATCACATTTAATTAAAGGCGAAAAGTTTAAGATATGTACGGATTTCTAATTGCAGTTGGGGTTCTTTTGCTTCTGTCCATCATTTGGATGGTATACCGAATCCAAACCTTGGTTTCAGTAGTAAAAGGTTCAGACAAGAAAATCGCTACGGGAAGCAATAAGGTTAATGCTATTTTGTTTATCGTTTTCCTTGTGGCTATTGGTGCTTTGATGTTCTGGTATTCTATCAAAGAATTCCACAATTATCATTTGCCAATCGGTTCTGAGCACGGGGTTGTTACTGACCGTTTGTTTTGGATCACCATGGCGGTTACCGGAGTGGTGTTTCTTATTACTCATGTCCTTCTTTTCATTTTCCCTTATAAGTACCAGTATAAGGAAGGAAGAAAAGCATCTTTCTACCCTGATAACAACAAACTAGAAGTGATCTGGACTGCTGTTCCAGGGGTTGTGCTTGCTGGTTTGGTTATTTCCGGTTGGATGGCATGGTCTGATATTACTGCACCAGCTCCTGAAAAGGCCCATGTGATTGAAATCATGGGATATCAATTTGCCTGGGATGTTCGCTATGCTGGAAAAGACAATGTTTTGGGAGATCATGATTATAGATTGATCACGGCTTCCAATGGACATGGTATTGATTTCACAGATAAAAACTCACTGGATGATTTCCCTGCTCCGAAAATTGTAATCCCTAAAGGAGAACCTGTCTTGTTTAAGATCAGAGCGAGAGATGTATTGCATTCTGTTTTCGCTCCACACATGAGGTTGAAAATGGATGCAGTTCCTGGTATGCCAACGCGCTTCTGGTTTGTTCCTACCAAGACGACTGAAGAGATGAGGGCTGAATTGGATGATCCGGAATTCGAATATGAAATTGCTTGTACTGAAATCTGTGGTCGTGGACACTTCTCTATGAAGAAAGTGATTGAAGTGGTAGAGCCTGCGGCTTACCAAAAGTGGTTGACGGAACAGAAATCCTTTATTCAAATGAACCCTGCCCTTGCAAAGGGAGGAGAGGTTGAATCCAAGGAACTGGCAGAGATTAAATAAGGCGAAAGCAAAAAACAAAATTATAAACTATGGCAACAGCAACTGTCGCAAATCATGACGCAGCAGCTCACGATCACCACGATCACGAGCATCATGATAATTTTGTAACCAAATACATTTTCAGTATCGATCACAAAATGATTGCCAAGCAATATCTGGTAACAGGTATCTTCTGGGCAGTTATTGGTGGTTTCCTTTCCATTCTTTTCAGATTGCAACTGGGTTTCCCAGATATGGATCTTGAATTCCTGCGTCCTCTTCTTGGAGGTTGGATTGATGAGAGTGGTAAGCTTGATCCTACCTTTTATCTTGCTTTGGTGACAATGCATGGTACCATCATGGTATTCTTTGTATTGACAGCTGGTTTGAGCGGTACTTTCTCAAACTTCCTTATTCCATTGCAAATTGGAGCACGGGACATGGCATCTGGCTTTATGAACATGCTATCCTATTGGCTGTTCTTCATTTCGGGTGTAATCATGTTCATTTCCCTATTTATCAAGACAGGACCTGCAGCAGGTGGATGGGTAGTTTATCCTCCTCTTTCAGCTCTTGAACAAGCGATTCCTGGATCTGGTCTTGGTATGACCCTTTGGTTAATTGCGATGACTTTCTTTATTGCATCGTCTTTGATGGGGGGTATCAATTACATTACCACTGTTATCAACTTGCGTACAAAAGGGATGTCTTTCTCCAGACTTCCTTTGACAATCTGGGCCTTTTTCTTGACAGCTGTTATCGGATTGCTTTCTTTCCCGGTTTTGTTTGCAGCTGCTTTGCTTTTGGTCTTTGACAGAAGTTTTGGAACTTCATTCTATCTAGCAGATATCTACATTGGAGGTGAAGCTCTTCCAAATACCGGAGGTAGCCCTGTATTGTACCAGCACTTGTTCTGGTTCCTTGGACACCCAGAAGTATATATTGTATTGTTACCAGCTTTGGGTATTACTTCTGAGGTAATTGCCACTAATTCCAGAAAGCCAATTTTCGGTTATAAGGCGATGATTATTTCCATGTTGGGTATCACTATCCTTTCATTTATCGTATGGGCGCACCATATGTTCGTGTCAGGTATGAACCCATTCTTGGGATCGATCTTCATGTTCTTGACATTGATTATTGCTATTCCATCTGCTGTAAAAGTATTTAACTACCTGACCACGCTTTGGAGAGGTAACTTGGTGTTTACGCCAGCTATGCTTTTCTCAATTGGTTTGGTGTCATTCTTTATTTCTGGTGGTCTGACCGGTATTTTCCTTGGAAACTCAGCTATCGATATACAATTGCATGATACCTATTTCGTAGTTGCACACTTCCACTTGGTAATGGGTTCAGCTTCCTTCTTTGGTATGTTGGCTGGTATTTACCACTGGTTCCCTAAGATGTTTGGAAGAATGATGGATGCAAGATTGGGTTACGTTCATTTCTGGATAAGTTTTGTGGGTGTTTATATGGTATTCTTCCCAATGCACTACATTGGAATTGCAGGTTTCCCAAGAAGATATTATTCCTGGACAAACTTTGCCTTTACAGATATGTATACTGATTTGAACATGTTTGTATCTGCAGCCGCCATCATCACCTTCGCAGCGCAGTTCATCTTTGTGTTCAATTTCTTCTACAGCATGTTCAAAGGAAGAAAAGCATCTGCAAACCCATGGAGATCTACTACTTTGGAATGGACTACTCCAATCAACCCTGGTCATGGAAACTGGCCTGGAGAAATTCCAACTGTTTACAGATGGCCTTACGATTACTCCAAACCAGGAGCTGAAGAGGATTTCATTCCACAGACTGTTCCTCTTTCCGCTACTCCTGAATCCAACCTACCACATGAGCAAGAGCAAGTGAAGTTGGAATTGGAAATCATGAAAGAAGAGGCTGATCTTCTGGAAGCAAATGAATCAAAAGCGTGATACTACTATAAACAGCTTTCGCCGTACCTCTATGGTGACGGTGATAGCTGTTTATTTTCTTATTCTAGTCGGTGGAATAGTTCGAAGTACCGGATCCGGTATGGGCTGTCCTGACTGGCCAAAATGTTTTGGGAGTGTGGTTCCGCCAACGAGTGTGGATCAGCTCCCAAAAAATTATCAAGAAATTTATCTTGAGAAAAGATTAGCTAAGAACGAAAGGTTCGTAGCCACACTTGAAAAAATGGGTTTTGAGAAAACAGCTAACGAAATAGCCAATGACAAATCCATTTTGGTAGAAGAGGAATTCAATGCTACCAAAACTTGGATTGAATATATCAATAGGCTTGTAGGTGTGGCTATAGGATTACTGATTCTCCTGACGGTTTGGAAATCCTTCAAATTGGCAAAATTTGACAAATCCATCCCGGTACTATCCATTGCTTCTTTGATAGTGGTCTTGTTTACCGGCTGGATTGGCTCTTTGGTTGTTTCAACCAATCTATTGCCTTGGATGATTACATTCCATATGGTTTTAGCTCTTCTTCTGGTGGGGCTTCTATTGTATGTGAATCACCGTTCTGTAAAACTCCTTTCATCAGGGGAAACCTCTGAAGTGATTCCTTTCAAAGTTCAAGGTATCCTTTTCCTTGGGTTCGTACTGATGTTTGTTCAGGTTATTCTTGGTACTCAAGTTAGGGAGCAGATAGATCAGATTTCCTTTTCACTTGGAAATCTCCTGAGAGAAGAATGGATAGGAAGAGTAGGTATGGATTTTCTGATCCATAGATCATTTTCCTTGGTTCTTCTTGTGCTTCATGTACTGTATTTCTTTTGGGCATTTAGGTTTAGCGACCGCAGATCAAAAGTAAACTTGTGGTCTCAGGTTTTGTTGCTATTGATCCTATTGGAAATAACAACTGGAGTTGGGATGGCCTATTTTGGTATTCCTGCATTTCTCCAACCCATACATTTATTACTTGGATCTCTGATCTTAGGAATTCAATTTGGATTGATTCTTCAGCTCAGGGACCGTGTTCAGTTTAAGATTAATTCAAATTGACAATGAGTGCAGTTGGAATAACTGGCCATAACATAATTAACCTTGTTACCGGGAGAATCAAAGCCTATTCAGATCTCCTGAAGCTTAGATTGTCAGCCTTGGTTACATTCTCAGCAGTCTTTGGTTATATACTCGGGGATCGTGGGGCAAGCTTTGGCTGGTCTGGTTTCTTAGGTTTAGCCTTGGGAGGGTTTTTGATTTCCGGTGCATCTGGTGCCGCAAATGAAATCATGGAGCGTGATTTAGATAAGTTGATGAAGCGTACCCAAAACCGTCCTCTTCCTCTTCATATTATATCTCTTTCTGAAGCTTATTGGTTCACCACCTTTGTTGCTATTTTAGGAATTGTACTTCTCTGGATTTTTACCAACCCATTGACTACAGGACTTGGAATTCTGAGCATGCTCCTGTATGTTTTCGCGTACACTCCTCTTAAGAGAGTCGGTCCGGTTGCTGTTTTTGTTGGTGCAATTCCCGGAGCTATGCCACCTTTATTGGGTTGGACAGCTGCAACTGGTGCCATTACTTATGAAGCTTTAATCATCTTTGGAATCCAGTTTATTTGGCAGTTTCCCCATTTCTGGGCTATTGCCTGGGTAAGTGATGAGGATTATAAACGTGCAGGATTCAAATTGCTTCCGAGTGGTGGTGGACAGGATCTCAATACAGCCATTCAGATAATGATATATACCCTATTCCTTCTTCCCTTGGGTTTATTGCCAAGTTATTTCGGATTGACGGGGTTGAATTCTGGTGTGGTGGCAACTGTCTGCGGGGTTTTGTTTCTAGCTCAGACATTCTCTTTGATGAGAGATTGTTCGCGCAAGTCAGCCTTGAAAATCATGTTTGGTTCATTCCTTTATTTGCCAATCGTCCAAATTGCTTATTTACTGGACAAAATGCCTTAATATGGAGAAAGAGCTTAAATACGTTGATATAGTTGAACAGCCCATTTCAATGCATCCTAAGAAGTTTGCGATGTGGCTTTTCATGGTGACTGTTGTAATGATCTTTGCGGCACTTACCAGTGCTTATATTGTCCGCCAGGCAGAAGGTAATTGGTTGGATTATGAGTTGCCAGAAATCTTTTGGTTTACGTCAGGAGTTGTAGTGCTTAGTTCAATAGCTCTACATTGGGCCTACTTATCTGCTAAAAAAGACAACTTTGCCCAACTCAGGACAGGGATGGTTTTGGCCGTAATATTAGGATTGGTGTTTTTGGTAGGCCAATGGTACAGTTGGGTAGCTTTGGTAGACAGAGAGGTTTTCTTTGTTGGAAACCCAGCCGGCTCATTCCTTTACGTTTTCACCGGATTGCATGCTTTACACCTAATCAGCGGTGTGATATTTCTGATTATTGTGTTAATTTCGACTTTCAGATATAAAGTCCATTCTAAAGCTTTGGATACAATGGAAATGGCTACAACCTATTGGCATTTTCTAGGCGGCTTATGGATTTATCTGTTCATGTTTTTGCTTCTGAATCATTAAAATAAACCTAGTACAAATCAATAATTTATGTCTGCGCATTCTACTGCTATAGGAGTCAGCTCAAAAAGAGGAGTTTGGGGAGGTGGTAATGAACCTCTAAAAGCAAGCTACGGAAAACTCATGATGTGGTTTTTCTTGCTTTCCGACATCTTCACCTTCGCTGCGTTTTTGATCAGCTATCTTGCAATTCGCGTCAGCTATCCGGCATATGCTGGTCCTGCTGATTCTTTTGTGGGATCAAACGAATACTGGCCTATACCTGAATTGGTATTTGAGGCAGTGCCTTTCTTACATGGGGTACATGCTCCGTTGGTGTTTGTTGGGATCATGACTTTCATCTTGATTTCAAGTTCTGTTACCATGGTGCTTGCAGTGGAAGCCGGTCACAGAAACGATAGAAATGACGTTGTAAAATGGATGCTCTGGACTATGGTCGGAGGAATCACCTTCCTAGGTTGTCAGGCTTGGGAATGGTCCCACTTTATCCATGGTACAGACGGAGGCTCTGTTTTAACTTATATCAATAGCTTAAATAGAGAGGTAACCGAAACTGTATTCGGAGCTAATCTTACCGTGAATGAATACGGACCGGCAGCCTTTGCACAGCTATTCTTCTTCATTACCGGTTTCCACGGTTTCCACGTGACAATCGGGGTAGTGTTGTTGTTCCTTTGCTTCTATCAAGCTGCTGTCGGAGTTTACGACAAAAGAGGACATTATGAAATGGTTGAAAAGATCGGTCTTTACTGGCACTTTGTAGACTTGGTTTGGGTATTCGTATTTACCTTGTTCTATTTGATCTAAGCATTTAAAATCTTGTAATATGGAAATTCAGGAAAACAAGTCGACCCTAGAGGTAATCCCTAGAAACAACGAGAAAATCAAAAAAATCTGGAAAACTGCAGGAATTCTACTTGCAATTACCGTTGCCGAATTTATCATGGCATTCACCATGGACAGAGGATTGTTGCTATACTTCCTGTTCATTGCTTTGACTATTTGGAAAGCTAAGTACATCATGATGGAATTCATGCATTTGGGCGATGAAGTAAAGCCTTTGTTTTATTCCATTATTGTTCCCTTGATTTTCTTGGTGTGGTTGGTAATCGCACTAGTAAAAGAAGGTACCGACATCTTTATGATGCGTTGGTAGAATTAAAAATATTTCAAAAAAAAAGAGGTTGAGGTGTGACACTTCAACCTTCTTTTTTGTTGTGTAAGTCATGAGAGGCATAAGAATACTTCAGGGGTTGGTACTAGTTTGTATTTTATTAATCCCGATTTTGATCATCCTTTTTTTAAAGGGGTTTGGGACCAATAATTACGACCTACCCATTTATTTTGAGCACGGTGTGGATAATCCTTTTCAGGAATGTCCTGTTACAGACACCACACAGCATTTTATTCCAGAATTCACCTTTACCAACCAGGAAGGCAATCCTGTAGGAAGGGCTCAAATGGAAGGGAAAATCACTATTGTTGATTTCTTCTTTACTTCTTGTCCCAGCATTTGTCCGGTTATGTCCAAAGAGATGGAACGTGTGAATGATATGTTTCGGGACGAACCAATGGTGCAAATTATGTCCATAAGTATTGATCCTGAATATGATACAACAAAAATCCTGATGGACTATGCCAATGAACATGGGGCTCAAGCAGGAAAGTGGGATTTTCTAACAGGTCCTAAGGAGGAAACCTATCAATTGGCCAGGTGTGGCTTTGTTTTGCCTACCTTGGATGGCTTCGGAGTACCGGATGATTTTGTGCATAGTGATAAATTTGTCCTTATCGATGAGTTGGGCAGAATCCGTGGATATTACAGCGGAACGAACAGAGAGGATGTGGATTTGTTAATGCTGGAAACAAAAGTATTATTACATGGAAAAAACTAACACAAGCTTGCTTCAGAATGAAGCCAAAGTAAAAAATTGGATCATTGCTATTTCAGTGATTATCCCATTAGCAGTAGCTGTCCTATTGTTTATGCCTGCCAAAATTGATGTCGGAGCTGAGTGGGTGTATTTTCTTCCTCATCTCAATGCGGTTATTAACACAGCTGCAAGTCTGGCACTACTACTAGCCTTGTATTTTGTTAAAAATAAAATGTACAGTTACCACGGTGCTACGATGACTGTTGCCTTTACGCTTGGGGCTATTTTTCTGGTTTCCTATGTGATATACCACGGTGCCGCAGAGAGCACTCCATTTGGAGGTCAAGGCTGGATTCGTTCTGTTTATTATTTTCTTTTGATCACGCATATTGTTTTCGCAGCAGTGGCACTGTTTCCCATTTTGTTTGCGTACTATTATGGCTACACCGATCAGCGGACAAAGCATAGAAAAGTTGTTAAATTTGCATATCCGATTTGGTTGTATGTTTCGGTAACGGGCGTGATTGTCTATTTTATGATTAGTCCTTATTACGTTCATTAAACTGGGGTTGGTCCTAATATTTATTGAAAAGATAGGAGGGATTGAAATGAAAAGAATTACTCGAATAGTTTTGACGATTGGACTCTTACTTCTTGTTCAGGGAATGAGTTTCGCCCAGTGTGCCATGTGCAGGGCTTCGGTAGAGAATAATGTGAGCAATGGAGACACCAGCATAGGTGCTGGCTTGAATAATGGCATTCTTTACCTCTTTGCGATGCCGTATCTGATTGCTACTGTTATTGGAGTGCTTTGGTACAGGGCTGCAAAAAAAAGAAAGGCCAAAATGGCTATTCGTTAAAGCATTCAAGAAGCAAAGTTTGATAGCGGACTTTGCTTTTTTTATTTTTAAGGTAAATGAACCAAGACCATCGGCGCCTGATTATCTTGATCAGTGCATTTTCTCTCCTGGCAGTATTGATCCTTAATTTCTTTTTCTTTCAGAAAAGTGATGAGGAATCATACTTTGAAGAAATCCAGGAGACTGTTCGGGAAATTGACAAAGAGTTTGATGAGGATTACATCCAGCTTCTTATGGCGGTCTCGCCTGAAGAATCAGTGACTTTTGAAACGGTTTCATCCAACCAATTCCGTCATCCTTTTTTTATTCTGGATTCTGAGAAAAGATTGATCATTTGGTCAGATTTCACGCTGTCCTTTGATTTTTCCACCATTGAGGGAGGAAAAGAATATCAATTACTCACTGATCCCTATGGTACCTTTCTTGTCAAAAATCGAAAAATCAGCCGGAATGGAAAGACATTTTGGATGGTTCATGCTTTTCGTCTGATCTGGCCTGGATCAATAGAGAATGATTTTTTGGAAACAGGGGCCAATCCACTGGTTTTTGGCAATAATCTTTTCGAGCTGAAAGCTCCAGAGGAGGAAGCCTCCTTTGTGGTGAAAAACCCGGCAGGAATCCCGCTTTTCGGAATTGATTTCAAGCTGGGGTATTTACCTTCCGGTAGAATTGCCAATCCTGCAATTTTGATATTCTTCACCTCTGTCTTTTTATTGTACTTTATTTTGAGTTCAGGATTTGTTCTTAAAAAATGGAGAAAAGGTAGACGGTGGCAGGCCATAGGCTATGGAGCTTTGGTTCTATTGGGCTTCAGATTGGTTATGCTGGTGCTCAATTTTCCAGGGACCTATTTTAATTTTCCTCTTTTTGATCCGGCAAATTATGCCTCTTCTTGGTTGAACCCAAGTCTGGGAGATCTCTTGATCAACTCCATATGTGGAGTCTTCATTTTTGGGATGATAATTTTCCAACTTGCTTCCCCTAAGACCCATAAGAAGATTAAGATTTTTGATAAGGACCAGGAGTTTAAAATCATTTCTGGAGCGGCTTTCCTGATTTCTTCTCTTGGCTTTGGGCTTATTTGGTATTTACCAGGGGATTTAGTCAGAAATTCCCAATGGCCTTTGGACATCAGCGCCATCCCTACATTTGGTTTTTTTGAGGGGATAAGTTTCACTGTCGTTTTTCTGTGGGCAGCAGTTTATGTCCTTCTGGGCATTACTTTGAGTAGCCTTTTGCTGGAAGTCAGAGCGGACAAAAAGGAGTACTTCAAAGGGTTGGCAGTATTGGGTTTTCCGGTATTGATTTTATTTTTATTGGTTGACACTTGGCTAGGAATTGCCTGGTTTCTTCATGTTGTGTTTCTGGCTCTCACAATTAAGTTTAGCCTTTTCAAGAATGTGTTTAGGTTGGGATTGAATACTTTTTTGACCTTTTTCTTTGCAGGTCTGATCACAGCCGGAATTTCAGGCATGGCAATTTTCCAAACTGAAAAAGAACAACTCATACAGGCCAAGACCCGCTTTGCCAATCAAAACCTCATCGAAAGCGATGTAATGACTGAGTTTTTCTTGGGAGAAATTTTCACCAGGATCAAAAGTGACCTATTCATCCAGAACAGGATGGCCGATCCTCTTCTTTCCAAAGATCCTATAGATGCCAAAATCAGGAGAATTTATTTGGATAATTATTTTGATCAGTTTGAAGTGAAAGTCAGTCTCTTTTCTCCAACAGGGCAGGATTATCTCAATGCCATGAGTGGTGCCGGTCTAAAGGAACTCAGGGACAAATACATCAAATCCGATTACCTCACTGGAGTGAAGGATTTGTATTTTATCCGAGGTCGGGAAGGGAATATTGGAAACAAGTTTATTGCTTTTATCAATCTGACAAAGGATGGGAGTTCCTTGGGAACCTTGTTTTTAGAGTTGAACCAATTGAGGATTCAGCCCGGCAGTGTGTATCCTAAGCTTTTACTTGATAAGAAATACAGCGAGAAGCTGAACCCTATCCAATTTGATTATGCAATTTTCAAGGATGAAGAACTCATCCGCAATTCCGGTACTTTTAATTATCTCAGTGCTGGACTGAAGGGAAGACTTGCCGAGAAAAAACTTCTCACTGAAGGGATCCACGCGAATGGGTTTCATCATTTTGGAATCCAAAATGAAGGAGATATTATTGTGATTTCTTCTGAAAACAGGCCCTTTTCCTATTTCTTCGGGAATATCTCCCTGTTTTTTGTGGTATTTGTATTCCTAACATTTATTTCAATTTTGCTCCATACCCTTTTGAAGGGCTATCAAAATTTTGAGTTCAACTATTCAACCAAGCTTCAGTTGTACCTCAATTTTGCTTTTTTCTTTCCAATCATCATTATCAGTATCATTACGGTTGGACTTCTGGCCAATAGCTACAGGGAAGACTTGGACAGGCAGTATATCCAAAAAGCCGCCTTGATTCGAGGAAACTTAGCTAGCTTTTTAGGGAATAGGGGAGCTGAGGAAGTGGATCAAGATGCCCTAAATGAGGAGGTGTCCAACCTTGCCAATACCATCGGCTCGGATATTTATTTGTATTCTGCCTCCGGCAAACTTGAGTCCACCAACCGACCTAATATTTTTGACAAGAAAATTCTATCGGAATGGATCAACCCTGAAGCTTTGTCGGAATTGGTTGAAAAAAACCAGATTCAGTTCTTGGCTGATGAAACCGTGGGTAAGCTTCATTATAAATCCGTTTATTTATCCATCCCTTCCGCAAATGGACAGCAGAACAGTGCTATTCTTTCTGTTCCGTTTTTTGAATCCGAAACAGAACTAAATACCTTGATTGCGGATGTGCTAAGCAATATTTTCAATGCGTTTGTGGTCATTTTTATTCTCTTTTTGGTGGTTTCCTATTTTGTCTCCCAAAACCTGACCTTCCCATTCAGGCTTTTGACACAAAAGTTGAAAACTACCAATCTGGAAAACAACGAGCCCATGTATTGGGACTCCAAGGATGAGATTGGATTGCTGGTCAATGAATACAATAACATGTTGTACAAGCTTGAGGCTAGTAAGAAGGTCTTGGCTTCTACAGAGAAAGAGTCGGCTTGGAGGGAAATGGCAAAGCAGGTAGCCCATGAAATCAAAAATCCTCTGACTCCCATGAAACTGACCTTGCAGCATCTTTTGAGATTGCAGGAGGCAGGAAGGCTGGACGATCTGGAAAAGCTGAAAAAATCTCTGGAAACGCTCATTCATCAAGTGGACGCTTTGAGTGGGATTGCTTCCTCTTTTTCCACTTTTGCAAAAATGCCTCTCCCTAAAAATGAGTTGATGAATTTCAAGGAGGTATTGGGGAAGGTTTTGGATTTGTTTAAAAATGACCAAAGACTGGATCTGTCTTTTCAAGACGACTCCTATACTGATAACATCCCAATTTTTGGAGACGATAAATTGTTTGGCCGGGTGATCTCCAATTTGATCATCAATGGAGTGCAGGCAGTTGCCCCCGGTGTGCGGCCATCGATCAAGGTTTGGTTGTGGTTGACCGAAAAAGCTGTTTTCCTGGAAATCACCGATAATGGAAAAGGTATTCCCCCCGAATTGAGGGACAAGATTTTTGTTCCAAATTTCAGTACCAAATCAACCGGGTCTGGGTTGGGTTTGGCTATTGCCAAAAGTGGTGTGGAAACTGCAGGAGGAAAGATCTGGTTTGAGACGGAGCTCGGCAAAGGCACCACCTTTTACTTGACTTTTCCTTTGGCTGAATGACAGCTCTTTTTAGTACCTTGTTTTGAAAAGAGGGATCGCTTTGAAAATACGCGTAATTTTTATTTCCTGTTTTTTATTGCTCCTTAGCCTCACTAGCTTACAGGCACAGGAGAAATGCCGTTGGGTAAGAGCGGATTTTTTTAAGGAGAATAGAGAACTCGATTCCCTTTCTGTGATTGAAGAAAGTATCCGGGTAAAGGATCAAGCAGGAAAAACTTACTCTTATGAATTCAACCTGAACGGGAATACACTTAGAATTTTGGATCAGGGGGAAAAAATGCCTGATTCATTGCAGGTATGCTATCGGACATTTGGGATCCGGTTTGACAAGAGTATTTCCAGAAGGACTCTTGTTGAGAATTATGATTCTACTGCCCGGTTTAGGGACAACAGACTTGTTGAAACTCCCTCCTTTGATTACAGGGAAGAATTGTTTCCATCGACCAATCTGTATAAATCTGGAAGTCTGACTAGGGGGGTATCTTTTGGGAATACCCAAAATGTCTTTGTCAACTCGGCACTCAACCTTCAGTTGGAGGGAGAAATAGCCGAAAATCTTAATATTCGGGCAAGTATCACCGACCAGAATGTGCCCTTTCAACCGGAAGGGAACACCCAACAGATTCAGGATTTTGACAATGTGTTGATCGAACTTTATAATGATGATTTCAAGCTGGCAGCTGGGGATATAGTCTTGCAGCAAAGGCAGTCGGAATTTTTGCGCTATTACAAGAATGTCCAAGGGCTTCAAATTACTTCCAATTACAAGATGAAAGGTAATTGGAGTGCCAGTTCCCAGGGATTTGCTTCGGTGGCAAAAGGAAAATTCGCATCCATTCAGGTTCCCATACTTGAGGGAGTTTTAGGGCCTTACAGACTGAGTGGTCCTAATAATGAACGGTTTGTAATCATTATGGCAAATTCAGAACGTGTGTTTTTGGATGGAAAACTTCTTCAAAGGGGCTTCAATGCAGACTATGTGATTGATTACAATCAGGCTGAGATCACCTTTACTCCCAAGGTGCTCATTACCCAATATTCCCGTGTCCGTGTTGATTTTGAGTATGCCGAGCGAAACTATTCCCGGTCTATTTTGGGAGCAAATCATTTGCAAAGCAATGGGAAAGTAGATGTCTATTTGAATTTTTATCAAGAAAAGGATAACAGGAACCGCCCTTTGTTTACTGATTTTACCCAAGAAGAATTGGCCTTGCTTGCCTCAGTTGGAGATCAAGTCGATAATGCCAGAATTCCCAGAATTGATAGCGTTGCCTATGATCCCAATAGAATTCTTTATAAAAGGGTTACCGAGATGGATTCCCAAGGCAATTCTGTCGTCTATTACGAATATTCCACTGATCCCGAAAGAGCACACTTTGCACTTTCATTTACTCAAGTTGGGGCAGGTCAGGGAGATTATAGAAGGTTGAACCAGCTTTCCAACGGAACAGTCTATGAATATGTCCCCAGGGTGGATGGACAAGCACAGGGGGATTATTCGATTTTGACCCGCTTGCCTACTCCTGATAGCAAAAGAATGCTCACGGCAGGAACAAGGGTAAAGTTGGGGGAGTATGAAAAAGTATATACAGAATTTGCCCTTTCCTCCAAGGATCAAAATCTCTTTTCAGAAATCGGAGATGAAAACAACGAGGGGTTTGGTTGGAAAATAGGTCTTCAATCTGAAAAAAGGGCTGTTGGCTTTTTGGAAGGCTATGAGTTTAAAGGCTTGACTGAGTTCGAATTTAATTCCACCAATTTCAATTTTATAGACCGCTTCCGGTACATAGAGTTTGACCGGGATTGGGGATTGACAGCCCAGGAATTGGGGCAGGCTGCGGCAGAGCGATTTTTTAAAGCCGGCTTGGGTATGGAAAAGGATGAAAAAAACCGCTTGGATTATCAACTGTATTTAAGAAATCGGGCGGAAGTTTTGGACGGGGCGCAGCATACTGCCAACTGGAATGTGGAGCTTGGAAAAAGATGGAGGGTTCGACAGCAGTTTTTCCGAATGAACAGTGGGCGCGATTCTCTAGACTCGGATTGGACCCGGTATTTGGGCAATCTTTCCTTTCAATCCAAAATTCTGGTTCCCGGTTACCAGTTTTCATTGGATAGGAATATCCTAAAAAGGGCAAGGACCGACTCAGTCATCAGTACAGCTATGAATTTTCAGGAGCATTTAGTGTTTCTCCAAAGTAATGACACACTTGGGTTGAAATTTAGAGCAGATGCGGCTTGGAGAGAGGATAAGGCTCCTTATGATGGAAAGTTGGAAAATGACACGAGAGCATTTACTTCAAATTTCACTTTTCAAAAGAGGTGGAGTCAACACAGTTTAACCAGCACTTTTACTTATCGTGAAATGGAATATATCATGCGGGATTTGCCCAACGAGTTGACGGTCATGGGAAAGTTGGATTATTCGGGAACTTTGGGGAAAAATCTCATCCGAAATGAATTAAGCTATGCCATTGGGAACGGGAGGGAGCTCCGGCGGGAATTTGTTTTTTTACCTGCCCCAAACGGAGATGGTACCCATACTTGGAGGGATGATAATGAGGATGGTATTCAACAACTGAACGAATTTTATCTTGCAATCAATCCAGAGGAGAAGCAATACATCAAGATTTTTGTTCCTACTGATACCTACATTCAAGCTTACAGTTCCTTGCTGAATTACCGGATTCAGGCACAACTTCCAGAGACTTGGAGAGAGTCGGGAGGGCTGAAGGCATTTCTGTCCAAATTTTCAAACACCAGCAGTTTGAGTGTGGAGAAAAAAGTGACTTCGGAGGATTTCAAAGACAGAATCAATCCCTTCGTAAGCGGGATTAGTAGGGACGATATTCTTTCGGTAAGACAGGTGATCCGAAGTAGCTTTTTCTTCAACCGGGCATCAGCAAATTATGGATTTGACCTTTCTCTTTTTGATTCCCAGTTGAAGCAGTTGCTGTCGGGAGGTTTTGAAGACTTGATCCAAAAAGATTGGAAATTGAACGCTCGATATAACTTCAGTTCTCAAACTACCTTGAGAATTCTGGCGGGAACCGGTGAACGGGAGTCCGCCTCTGATTTTTTCGAAAACAGGAATTATACCATTCAGCAGAGTTCCCTGGGACCTGAATTTGCTTGGCAACCCAGTCCTTTTTTTAGAACCACAGCAACCTACTCTTTTACAGGTAAGGAAAATATAGCTAATGAAGAATTTAAAGAGTTGGCAAGTATCCATCAGGTTGGAATAGAGATACGCTATGCCAAGGCAATCCGAACAACGCTTAACGGGAACGTGAAATGGATCCAGATTGATTACAATGGAAAGAGCAATTCTCCAGTAGGTTACGAAATGCTCCAGGCACTAACTCCCGGAAGTAATGTCACATGGACTGTGAATTGGCTGCAAAAGATCGGAGAAGGACTTCAGTTGAATTTGGTATACGAAGGAAGGAATTCCCAAGGATTGGATAGAATAGTACATATCGGAAGGATGCAGGTTTCAGCACCGTTTTGATAAAAAAATGTAACTTTGTCCAAGCTAGATAGTTGTCATACTAACTATTAAAACACGAACAAAAATGCGGAAATGCATCCTTGTCTCAGGAGGGACAAAAGGAATTGGAAGAGCTATAATTAAGCGCTTTGCCAAGGAAGGGTTTGATATTGCGACCTGCTCCAGAAATGGAGAGGAACTTCAAGAACTGAAGGCAGAATTGGAGGCTCATTATCCGGGTATTCAGGTATTGGCTGAAGTTGCTGACCTATCCAAAAAAGAGGAGGTTTATGCTTTTGCCGAAAAAGTAAAGGGCTTTTCCAACCCAGATGTATTGGTGAACAATACCGGCATTTTTCTTCCAGGAGCTATACACGATGAGCCCGAGGGAAACTTTGAGTTTATCATGCATACCAATTTGTTTTCTGCCTATTATTTGTCCCGTTGTTTTGTCAAAGAAATGATCCAACGGAAATCCGGGCATATCTTTAGTATGGGATCTGTTGCAGGTACAAAAGCGTATCCAAACGGAGGTAGCTATGCAATTTCAAAGTGGGCTATGTTGGGGATGACCAAATGCCTGCGAGAGGAACTGAAGCCTCATGGAGTCAAAGTCACATCTATTTTGGCGGGAGCTACCTTCACGGCAAGCTGGGAGGGTATAGATCTGCCTGAAGAGCGATTTATGCGTGCAGATGACGTGGCAGAATCTGTTTGGGCTGCTTATAACCTTTCCCCCCAATCTGTTGTTGAAGAATTAATTGTCCGTCCCCAATTAGGAGATATTTAAGTTCATGGAGCCAATAATCAAATCAGCTGACTCTTTTTATTGCGATAGCCTTACGCGTTATTCCCGCCGAAAAACCATTCCCGTGAAAGTGGGAGATGTCATTATTGGAGGGGATAATCCAATTGTGGTTCAATCTATGACTACGGTTGACACTATGGATACCATGGGGTCTGTAGAGCAGTGCATCCGAATGATCAATAGCGGATGTGAGCTGATACGTATTACGGCTCCAAGTATAAAAGAGGCGGAAAACCTAAGAAACATCAAGGCTGAGCTCCGAAAAAGAGGGTATAATACGCCCTTGGTGGCAGATATTCACTTTACTCCCAATGCGGCCGAAATCGCAGCGGGAATTGTGGAAAAGGTTCGTATCAATCCCGGGAATTATGCCGATAAGAAAAAGTTCGAGGTAATTGAGTACACGGACCAAAGCTATCAGGAGGAACTCGAACGGATCCGAGAGCGCTTTCTTCCCTTGGTGAAAATCTGCAAGGAGAATGGTACTGCCATGCGTATTGGGACCAACCACGGTTCGCTTTCTGACAGGATCATGAGCCGCTATGGGGACACACCCCTTGGAATGGTAGAATCTGCCTTGGAATTTTTGAGGATTTGTGAAGCTGAGAACTTCCACGACATCGTGATTTCGATGAAGTCCTCCAATACACAAGTGATGGTTCAGGCTTATAGGTTGTTGGTTCAAAAACTAGATGAAGGAGGATTCAAGCCTTATCCTCTTCATTTGGGAGTCACAGAAGCCGGTGAGGCAGAAGACGGTAGAATCAAATCTGCTGTTGGGATCGGGACACTATTGGAAGATGGATTAGGAGATACAGTTAGGGTATCACTGACAGAAGATCCAGAGTTTGAAGCACCTGTTGCCAAGGCATTGATTGATCGCTATCTCCACAGGGCTGGCCATGAGTCCATACCTGAAATCTCCAATTACCCGATTAATCCCTTTGAGTACAGCAAAAGGCCAGCGGCAGAAGTATATAATTTCGGAGATCACAATGTGCCCCGAGTGATTACGGATATTTCCAGAATCCAACAAATATCGGAGAAGGAAATGAAAGCGGTAGGGCATTTCTATTTGCCAGAGCTGGATAAATGGAAAATGAATGACCAGGGATGTGATTTTGTTTATTCTGGGTCAAACCCTATTCCTTTCATGCTTCCCAATGGTATGAAGGAAATCCAAGACTCTGAAATCTGGAGACAGGCCCCAGATCAGTTGAATAAGTTCCCTCTGTTTACACTTTCGGATTACAAAGAAGCCAATAAGCTTCATTCTGAATTGAATTTTTTAGAGATTTTCGATACTGAAATTGAGCAAGCTATTCCTTTGGTGAAGGATAGAAAAGATACCGTGCTGATCTTAAAAACAGCCAATCAACATGCAATGCCGGCTGTCAGAAGATCATTCGTGAGATTGTTGGAATCAGACTGTATCATCCCGGTTGTGGTGAAGGTGAGTTATCCTGATCAATCGGAAGACCTGACTATGCTCTATGCCGCAACGGACGTTGGAGGATTGTTGGTTGATGGTTTGGGAGACGGAATCTTTATTTCCCTCGAGAAGGAGGGAGAGCACAGCCGCGCCGAGCTTTTGGATCAAATCAAACTGCATAATTCCGTTTCCTTTGGAGTCTTGCAAGCCGCTCGCACCCGAATGTCTAAAACAGAGTATATATCCTGTCCTTCCTGTGGAAGAACCCTGTTTGATCTTCAGGAAACTACTGCTATGATCCGAAAGAGAACCGATCATTTGAAAGGAGTTAAAATCGGTATAATGGGCTGTATTGTTAATGGCCCTGGAGAAATGGCAGATGCGGATTATGGATATGTGGGTTCAGGAAAGGGTAAGATTACCTTGTATAAAGGAAAAGAGGTTATGAAAAGATCGGTCCCTTCAGAAAAAGCGGTTGATGAGCTGATCAATATCATCAGGGAAGACGGAATGTGGATCGAACCGGAAACCATTTGATTAAATTCAATGAATAGGAGGAATTGGATTAAGGTGGTAAACTTATTTTCCTGAGTCTCTGTTCTAAAGCAAATTCAGATACTATGGCATCAGAAAATAAATTAAAGGAATTCTTCAAACTCGGTGAGGTTGGTGGATATTTCATCCGGGTATTTCAAAAGCCCGACCCAAATAAAAAGACAAATCTCAATCTTAGGATGATGCATGGAATCAATAAGATTTCCATCATTGTTTTTCTACTAGCCCTGATCATTTGGACGGTCAAACGCTTGATCTAATAGTTCCTATTTAAACTAAAGAGCCTGCTTCTGGTTTCCATGCCGTAAGCAGGCTTTATTTTTTAGCTCCCCTTTTTCATAAAAAGTATAGGAATTGATTTTTATCCGGTATTTTAAGTGTTAAAATTTCACTTAAAACCTAAAATCAACCTATGAAGAAATTATTTAACCTTCTTGTTGCTTTAATTCTTGCTCTTCCCTCTTTGGGCCAGCAACAGTCTACCTATTTCGAAATGCGGACCTATACCGCTCACGAAGGGAAAATGCCAGACCTGATCAAACGATTTCAGAATCATACTGCGGGCATATTTGAAAGAATTGGGATGGAAAATGTAGGCTATTTTCTGCCAGTGGATGAGACGGATAATACACTGACCTATATTTTAGGCTATCCAGATCAAGCTTCCAGAGATGCGATGTGGGAGGTGTTTTTGAACGATCCGGAATGGAAAAAAGTATACCAGGAGTCTATCAAGGACGGAAATTTGGTAAAAAGCATCGAGGAGGTCTTTATGACTTTGGCTCCGGGCCTGAATAATAGACCGAAGCCCTCTCCAAGCGGCGTTTTTCAACTCCGTGTTTATCATTGCTTTGAGGGTAGGGTTGATAATTTGGTAGCGAGGTTTAGAGACCATACTCAGGCACTTTTTGAAAAGCAAGGATTGAGAAATTATCCATATTTTCTGACGGTTGAGAAGGATGGAGCCCAATCAAAATTGGTTTATTTACTGGGAGCCGAAAACCAAGCGGAGTTTGAGGAAGCATTCCAGGCATTCATCAAAGACCCAGAATGGATCAAAGCTAGAGATGCTTCAGAGGCAGATGGGAAAATCGTTGAAAAAGTAGATGCCAAATTCCTGAAGACTCTTCCTTTTTCACCTATGAAATGAGAAAGCATTGCAAGAAAAAATCCCGGTTATTTGCCGGGATTTTTCATTTTGACCAATTCTAAAAAAAATGGTGGGTTTATCTTTCCACTTCTTTTAAGCTTTCCATTTTTTTGTTTCTGAGGAATCCATTGATGTCCTCAAAATGTTCCTTCACCCGTTTATTGCCAAATTCAAAAACCTTGGTCACCAAACCATCCAGGAAGTCCCGGTCGTGTGAAACCACAATTAAGGTCCCGTCGAAATCTTTCAGCGCATCCTTGATGATGTCCTTGGTTTTCATGTCCAAGTGGTTGGTAGGTTCGTCAAGGATCAAAAGGTTTACAGGTTCCAATAGTAATTTGATCATAGCGAGACGGGTTTTTTCTCCTCCGGAAAGGACCTTGACTTTTTTGTTGATGTCATCTCCCTTAAACATGAAGGCTCCCAATAAATCCTTGATTTTAGTTCGGATTTCGCCTACTGCGATCTGATCAATTGTTTCAAAAATGCTCAGGCTTTCATCCAGTAGCGAGGCTTGGTTTTGGGCGAAGTAACCAATCATGGCATTGTGTCCCAATTCACATTTTCCATTGAAGTCAATTTCTCCCATGATAGCCTTGATCATGGTGGATTTGCCTTCCCCGTTCTTTCCTACGAAAGCTACTTTTTGTCCTTGCTCAATGGTCATGGATGCATCTTTGAAAACCACATGATCTCCGTAAGATTTACTCATCTCATCGACGATCACCGGGTATTTTCCTGATCTAGGAGAGGGAGGGAATCGGAGTTTTAAAGCGGAGGTATCCACTTCATCCACTTCGACGATTTCCAATTTTTCGAGCATTTTGACACGGGATTGTACCTGGAGAGTTTTGGAATAGGTCCCTTTGAACCGCTCAATAAACTGGGTGGTTTCGGCGATGAACTTTTGCTGTTCCTCGTATTGCTTCTGCTGCTGTTCCCTGCGCTCTTTTCGAAGTTCTAGATAATGGGAATACTTTGCCTTATAATCATAGATCCTCCCCATGGTGACCTCAATGGTCCGGGTGGTAATATTGTCCACAAATGCTCGGTCGTGAGAGATGACCACTACTGCCTTTGCTTTATTCATCAAGAACTCTTCAAGCCATTGGATAGATTCAATATCCAGATGGTTGGTTGGTTCGTCCAAGAGGATCAAGTCTGGTTTTTGAAGAAGGATTTTGGCCAGCTCGATTCGCATTCTCCAGCCCCCTGAAAATTCAGAAGTGGATCTTTGAAAATCATCCCGTACGAAACCCAAGCCCAGAAGAACTTTCTCAACTTCTGCCTCGTAGTTGATTTCCTCAATAGCGTAAAATTTTTCGCTGAGTTCAGAGACCTTTTCGATCAGTTTGTAATAATCTTCTGATTCGTAATCAGTTCGGACAGTCAGTTCTTCGTTGATCCGTTCAATTTCTTCTTTCATGCCCAGATAGCTGGAAAAGGCCTTGGCGGTTTCCTCAAATACAGTACAGTCATCTGCAGTCAGCAAATGCTGAGGAAGGTAAGCGACCACATAGCCTTTAGGAGCGGAAACCGCCCCGGAGGTAGGTTTGCTCTGTCCGGCAATGATTTTGAGCAAGGTGGATTTTCCTGCTCCGTTTTTTCCCATCAAGGCGATTTTGTCATTGTCATTGATGGCAAAGGAAATATTACTGAATAGGGCCGTGCCGCCATGTTGAACGGTCACATTATCAACTGAAATCATGAATTGGTCTTTTGAAGGCGCAAAGGTAGGATATCGGATTGGAATCAAAAAAGCCGTCCCGAATTTCGGGACGGCTTTTGAAATATATTGAATGGAGAATTAGGCTTCGATACCCAGGGCCTTAGCCATTGTAGCTCCGATTTCTGCAGGAGATTCTGCGACATGGATGCCATTTTCTCTCATAATTCTCATTTTGGCAGCAGCCGTATCATCTGCACCACCGATGATAGCACCGGCATGACCCATTCTACGACCGGCAGGAGCAGTTTGTCCTGCAATAAAACCTACAACTGGCTTTTTGTTTCCGGTTTCTTTGATCCAGCGTGCAGCTTCGGCTTCGTAGTTTCCTCCGATTTCACCGATCATTACAATTGCATCAGTTTCAGGGTCTTCCATTAGCATTTGTACAGCTTGCTTGGTGGATGTTCCGATGATAGGATCTCCTCCGATACCGATCGCAGTAGACACGCCCAAGCCAGCTTTTGCTACCTGGTCGGCTGCTTCATAAGTCAAGGTTCCGGATTTGGATACGATACCGATTCTTCCTTTTTTGAAGACAAAGCCAGGCATGATACCCACTTTTGCTTCTCCCGGAGTGATCACCCCTGGGCAGTTTGGTCCGATCAAGATGGCTCCTCTTTCCTTGATGTAAGGCTTGGCTTTCATCATATCGGCTACAGGGATACCCTCAGTGATAGCAATGATCACTTTAATTCCCGCATCGGCAGCTTCCATTATCGCGTCAGCTGCAAAAGCAGGTGGTACGAAGATGATTGAAGTGTCTGCACCAGTCTTTTGAACGGCTTCTTCTACAGAATTAAAAACTGGCTTTTCCAGATGAGTTGATCCCCCTTTTCCTGGAGTTACACCACCCACAACATTGGTTCCATATTCAATCATTTGTTGTGCGTGAAAAGAGCCTTCAGATCCGGTGAAACCCTGTACGATCACCTTTGAATTTTTATTGACTAGTACACTCATGCTTCGGTTTTTAAAGTTTGCCACAAAAATAAGAGAAACCCACCGCTGACAAAAGAATTGATTAACATTATACTCGGAATTTGACATGTAGTTTCTTTTTCTATATTCGTTTTATGGGATTTCGATTGGGGTTCATCTTAGGGGTGTGGCTGGGTAGTTTGTTCATATTCAATGCTTCAGCTCAAAATTTCAAAGTAAATACAAAACCCAAGGGGATAAAGCTTCCTGTTCAGACAATTGTTGAAATTGAGCAGGATACTTTGGGTAGAATGTGGTTTTCCACTCCAAGAGGAGTGTATTACTCTGATGGAATACAAACTTTTTCCTTGCCGGATTCCCTTTTTTCAGAGTTTGATTTTCAGGTTTCTATTCTAAAGGATCCGGATGGAAGCATTTGGCTTTATAATGATAGAGGCTTGCCCAAAATGTTTAAGGGTGGCTATGGCTCCTGGGAAGAGGTAGAGTTAAATCTTAAAATAGACCCCCGATATAGCTCAGGGATCAAATTGTTTGTGGACGGTACAGGTGCTGAGAAGCAATATTTTTTGGATACCCGATTCCAGCTTTTTAGCTGGAGTAATGATGAGCTTCCTTTTGAAATAGATAGGGATTCTGAATCCACAGGTCCTCTCAATTCCATTACGCCTTTGGAAGAAGGTGTTTTGTTGAATTTCACATATGAGGTCAAGTTATGGAAAGGCAAGGGGTTAGAGGATGTGAATTTTGAAGGGATTAAACTTCCCTCTCTACCCGTTTTGATTAGGAAATCCCCAGAAACTGGGGACTATTATTTTTTAGGTAAAAATTATCTGGCAAGGGGGAAGGCTGCACTAAAACCCAGTGAAATAATAGCTACTGGTTTTGAAAAGGAATTCTTCTTTGCCAATGACGAATTTGGCCTGGATTTCTTTGGTGGCAATGTTTTTTACCATTTCAATTCTTCACTTCAGAAACTTCCCTATTCAGGGAATTTGCCATTGGAAATCGACTTGGAATATGTTTTCAATTCATTTTCAATCTTATCATTTTTGATTGATAGGGAAGGGATTTTGTGGATTGGCACCGTTCGCGGTCTGGCAAATCTAAACAGCCTGAAGTTTCAAAATTATGGAGTTTGGCAATCTGAATTTCTTCTTGAGGAAATTACCGCAATCCATAAGCTTCCGGATGGTACATTTTTGTTTGGCTTTAACAATGGAGTGCAGAAGTCCAGCCGAAACAACATAAAAACCATTTACAATGATCAGAGTCCGGGAGGTATTCCGACTCAGAGAATTGTCAATTTTTCTGCAGGAAAGGCCAATGATGTATGGTTGTCTGCCACCTATGGAGGGGTAGGACGATTTGATGTGGAGACTGAAAAATTGGAATTCTACAAAGCTCCTCCTGAAATCAACATTTCTTCGGTGGTGGTTCAGGATAGTATTTACATCACCAGTCCAAAAACATTGTTTGTGGCACCTGTGACAGCTAGAGGGGATCAGCTTTATCAAAAAAACCTAGACCAAGAAATTCAGGATTTATTGGGGGGCTCATTTTATTACCTTAGGAAAGCTGCAAAACTCAGTGATGGAAGAATTATCGTGATTCAAGCCAGTAAGCTGGAAAACCAACAGCCGGTATTGGAGAATGAGCGGATGATTATTGTAGAAGGCTATGATTATCTGGAAACTGAAAATGGTATTTTGTTGGGGGCCGAATCCGGTTTCAAAATCATCAAAGACGGAAAGCTCTCGCCATACCTAATCAATGACCGTGAAATTGACCGCCCCGTTTACGCGATACTGGAGGATAGTAAAGATCGGATTTGGTTGGGAACAGATGATGGGGTTTTTGTCATTGAAAAGGGTCAACTCACACATTACAATGAAACAAGTGGGCTAGTTGGGAATGAAGTCAATAGAGGCGCCTTGGTTGAAGGGAATCATGGTAGGATCATGATTGGCACCATGAAGGGTTTTTCCATTTTTCTCGAGGACGAGGGCTTTGAAGCCTTTGGCAGCCCCAATGTTTTTATTAAGTCTGCCAGCGTGGGAGGAGAGTCCTTGGTGAAAAATCCGGGATTGGAAGCTCCCTTTACGAAAAACTTCCTGGAAGTGGATTATTCAGCTATTGGCTTTAATGAGGAAGAGGAGCTTTGGGTTCACTACAGGCTGAAAGGGTATTCCAATGATTGGGAGATTGTCAAAGACCCTCATTCCACACGGATCTTTTATGGAAATCTTCCACCGGGATCCTATCAGTTTGAACTGAAAGCATCCTATGGGGGAAAAGTGTTCTCATCCACTGTTTTACTTTCCGGATTTAAGATTGCCAAACCTTTTTACCTACAGTTCTGGTTTTTGGCCTTGACGGTCATTCTGTTGATTGGCGCTGGAATTTTGATTAATATTTTTTACCGCCAATTACGAAAAGTAGGAGTGCTGGAAACTGCCTTTGATAAGAAAAACCAGGAAAAACTCATTGCCGAACAGCAGTTTAAAAACGTGTGGGATAGCTCTAAAGACGGTTTGGTCCTGAGTTTTGACGGAGAAGAACTGATTGCTGCGAATCCTGCATTTGCAAAATTGCTGAAAATGAAGCCGGAAGATCTCGTGGGAAGGAACGTCACCACTCTCATCGTGAATAAAGAATTTGAGGAATCCTTTTTTCCGGTTTTTAGAGAAAAGATCAGTGAAATAGACGAGGAGGGGTTTTCATTTGAGGCCACCGTTCCATGGCCTTCCGGAACATTTGAAGTGGAGATTTTCAACCGGATTATTCAAAAGGATAGTGAAGGAAGAAAAATTATTTTGAGTGTGGTACGAGATATTTCATCCGAAAAAGCAATTGAAAATAAATTACGTGACGCCAAAGAAAAAGCCGAGCAGGCCAACAGATTCAAGACCAGTTTACTTTCAAACATCAGTCATGAAATCCGGACTCCACTCAATGGTATACTGGGCGGAACCGAGCATATCATGATGACGAGACAGGATGATGCAAAGCTCATCTCCCAGTTGGACATCATCCTGCAAAGTGGGGAACGACTTTTGAAAACCATCAACTCCATTTTGGACATGGCTAAAATTGAGGCCAATAAAATGGAGGTAGTATATTCCGATACGGATATTCTCGCGTTTTTCAGGGAAATCATGTCGCCGCTTCGATCTATGGCAGAGAGAAAGGGTTTGAAACTCCGGGAGGAGTACCCAGCCCAGGATATTCATGGAAATATTGACAAGAGGTTTATGGAGATGATCATCAATAACTTGGTGAGCAATGCGATCAAATATTCCGAAAAGGGAGAAATCAGACTTTCTGTAGCGCTTCAGAACTCCAGTCTTGTAATTGAACTTGAAGATCAGGGAGTGGGTATGTCGGAGGAGTTTTTAAGAAAGGTTTTTAGTCCCTTTGAGCAAGAAAGTACCGGTAACAAAAGATTATATGAAGGAACTGGATTGGGAATGACTATCACTAAAAACCTGGTGGATCTATTGAACGGTGAGATTCGGGTAGAGACAGAAAAAAACAAAGGGACTTTGGTTGTTGTAAAGATTCCATTGCCGGAATCATAATTTTTGTATTTTCAGACCTTAATCTTTGCTAACCAGATTATTTTGCATGTTTAGTCTCAAAATTCTCATCGTTGAAGATGACTCCGTTTCTGCACTTTTACTTCAGAGAGCCCTCGAAAAAAACAATCATGAAATCATAGGTATTGCCGATTCAGGGGAAAAGGCCTTGGACCTGTTAGAGGAAAATCATTCTGACATTGTCATGATGGATATCAATCTAGCAGGTGAACTGGATGGAATAAAAACTACTGAAATCATCAATGAAAAATATGATATTCCTGTAGTCTACCTCAGTGCCAGCTCAGATGCCGAGACCCTCAATAAGGTGGTGGGCACAAATCCCAGTGCATATGTGATCAAGCCATTCAATATCAGGGAGTTGAATATGGTGATCGAATTGGCCATCTATAAGGATAGAAAGGAAAAGGAACTCCAAAAACTCAATAATGAGTTGGAGGAAAAGGTAAGAATCAGAACCGCTGAACTCTACGAAGCGAATAAAGAGCTGACCAAGGCACTTGAAAAGGAAAGAGAAATCAATGAGCTTAAATCCCGAATCGTGCTTAACGTTTCCCACGGATTCAAAACCCCTTTGACTTCTATACTGAGTTCAGCACAACTTCTGCAGATGTATGCCGAGAAGGAGCACCCTTTTAAGCAAAAGATCGCCAAGCATGCACTTAAAATTGAAAACTCCGTTCGTGCCCTGAACAATCTTCTTACCAGTGTATTGTTCTTTGGAAAAGCGGATGCAAATAAGATGGAGTACAAGCCCAAAAAAATGTTTTTGGGAGCTTTTCTTAAGGAGGTCTTGGACACGGTTAAAGCCGGTATAGAAAACGATGCCACCATCAAAACAAAGTTTGGCAACTTGCCGAAAACCATCACTTCAGATAGTGAACTTCTATATCAGGTTTTTGAAAACCTGCTATCCAATGCCGTGAAATACTCCAAGGATGGAGGGGAAGTGCTTTTTGAACTTGATTATGTTGACGGAAATCTTGTAGGAAAGGTAAGTGATCAAGGAATCGGAATACCCAAAAGTGAACAACCACAGCTTTTCGACCGTTTCTTTCGTGCCAAAAATGTGGGAATTGTAGAAGGCTCTGGTCTTGGCTTGTCAATCGTAAAAAAATGTTTGGATGTGCTCAAAGGTGATATCACTTTTGTGAGTGAGGTAGGCAAAGGTACTACCTTTGAAGTTACCATCCCTGCTAAGTAAAATGCTGTTTGAATCCCGAAATTTAAAATATTCCCATCCCGGACAAAATCCCCTGACTTTCCCTGATATCCGACTGGAGGGAGGGGAAGCTATTCTTGTGTTGGGGAAATCCGGAAGCGGAAAAACCACAATGCTCAATCTGCTTTCAGGTTTGCTTGTGCCAGAAGCAGGAGAGGTACTTCTGGATCAAGTAAATGTGGCTTCCCTGAAAGGTGCCGAGGCAGATCGGTTCCGTGGAAAAAACATTGGGATTGTATTTCAAAAGCCACATTTATTGGCTCCCCTGAATGTCAAAGAGAATCTTGAAGTTGCCAGTCATTTTTCTCATAATAAGGGACAGGATATTTTTCAATTGCTTCAGGAGTTGGGGATTGGAAAAAAGGCCAATTCAAGAGTTCAAACTCTAAGTGAAGGTGAGGCTCAGCGTGTTTCCATAGCCAGAGCAGTCATCACCAAGCCGAAACTCATTCTCGCTGATGAACCAACCTCAAGCTTGGATGATGAAAATACAGAAAAAGTCATCCAACTTCTTAAAAATCAGGCTGCAAAAATCGGTGCGGCTTTAATTATCGTAACCCACGATCAGCGGGTAAAAAACCATATTTCCAATTTCATAGAAGTAAATACCTTATGAATCTTTTTAGATTAAGCTGGAAATATTTGACATTCAGGCCTCTTTCCACAGGCTTGAATGTGTTTTTACTTGCACTGGGGCTGGCTATTATTACTGTGCTAATATTGGTTCAGGATCAGTTTGAGAAAAAAATGACCCAGGATGCCGAAGGGATAGATTTGGTGGTCGGAGCCAAAGGGAGCCCCCTGCAACTCATCCTATCTGGTGTGTATCATATTGATTTTCCAACCGGTAATATTCCAATCGATGAGGCCAAAAAGCTATCCAGAAACCGTCTTGTCAAACGGGTGATTCCTCTGGCTTTGGGGGATAATTTCCAAGGCTACCGAATTGTAGGAGCCAATTACGATTACCTGGATTTATATCAAGTCGAATTTTCAGAGGGGAAAATTTGGGAGCTCCCCTTTGAGGTGGTACTAGGTGCTGAGTTTGCAAAAAAGTCAGGGCTTCGGGTAGGAGATAAGTTTACAGGAAGCCACGGAATCAGTATTGGAAGTCATGAGCACGAGGTACATGCCTATCAGGTCACTGGAATACTTCAGCCAACGGGAACAGTGCTTGATCGCTTGATTATAACCAGTATAGAATCCGTTTGGTATATGCACGAGGATGAGGCTGAGGAGGATGCTGGTTTAGAGGCCAGTTCTCATGAAGAAAAATACCATAGCCCTGTGGCTATTTCCGGATTCCCTGAAAATGGAGAAGGAAAGGAAATCACCACCCTTCTAGTTCAATACAGAAGCCCAATGGCAGCAGTTCAACTTCCAAGAATGATCAATTCCGGAACTTCCATGCAAGCGGCTTCCCCTTCATTCGAAATGTCACGCTTATTCGAACTGCTCGGTGTGGGCGTTAGCCTTTTACAGGGATTGGCCTTTGTACTGATTATTATTTCGGGATTGGGAATATTCATAGCCTTATATAATTCTTTAAAGGAGAGAAAATATGATTTAGCGATTTTAAGAACGCTTGGCGCATCCAGATTTCAATTGTTGATCTTGGTGTTTCTGGAAGGGATCATGTTGACTTTTTTGGGAGCTGTTTTGGGAATTTTATTGGGGCATACCTTTTTGTCAGTATTGATTTCCAATAATGATCAAGGGGTTGTATCCTCACTTCAGGCATGGATTTTCCTAAAGCAAGAACTTTGGATAGTGGTATATGCGTTATTAGTGGGTATTGTGGCCTCCCTTATCCCAGCTTGGTCAGCTTATCAAACAAGTATTGCAAAGCAGCTGACAAAGGCTTAACTAGGGCCGAAATTTAATTAGCGTATGAAAAGAATAAAATTCCTTGGCTTATTCCTGTTGATTTCTGTTTTGGGATCAGTTTCCCTTCAAGCACAGCAGACCAATGTATGGAAAAGTCTCTCAGAAGTAAGCTATAAAATCAGCGAGGATAATTTTGGGGAATTGTATGTTCCGGTATTTTCTGAGAACATCAAGAAACTGGAAGGAAAAGTGGTGGAGGCAGATGGCTATATCATTCCTTTTGAGGGGATGTTCAAGCCGGAGCATATTATCCTCTCCAGCTTGCCTCTGGCTGAATGTTTTTTTTGTGGGTCAGGAGGACCGGAAACCGTCATGGAAGTCATGCTTTCCAGTCCTATAAAATATACCTCTAAGCGGGTAAAAGTCAGAGGAAAACTTACACTAAATTCCTCCGATCCGGAGAAGCTGATGTACATTTTAAAAGATGCCCAATTAGTGGATAATTAAAAACAAAACCCGGTCTCAGCCGGGTTTTGTTTTTAATTATCCACATAGTTCTTTTTCCATTTTTTTGAACCTTTCCAGCAAGTCGAGAGAAACAGGCCCGGTTTTTCCATTTCCGATTTTAAGATCATCAATCTGGGTTACCGGCAGTAAGACTTTGGTGGTGCTGGTTATAAAGGCTTCGTCAGCTGCCAAAGCTTCTTGCATGGTAATAGGGCGGACTTCTACATTTTCGGCCAATTCCAAAATGTGCTTTCTGGTAATCCCCATCAATATATGACGGTCAGGGGTACTTATGACTCCATCCTTTACGATGAAGAAATTACTTCTGGAGCTCTCACTGATGTATCCATTGAGATGGTAGATTACATCCTCGGCTCCCTGTTGTTTCCATTGTGCACTATGCCAAACCGCCAAAGCATAATTGGTGGTTTTGATTTCAGCGATGGGCCTGACGTATTCCAAGGAAAGTAACTTGACCCCTTGCTCATATTTTTGTTGGGAAGGGAAGATTAGGGATTCGGCAAAGATGTATAGTTTGCCTTTTCCCGGAGAGAAATGATTTTCCGACATTCCTCCGCTCAAAACCATGCGAATTCCACCTTCCTTGAGGTCGTTCTTGTCTATAAGTTCCTGAATAATTCCCTTCAGTTCATCCCTTGAATAGTCCAGGGATAAGTAGGTCTTCTTTGCAGAGGCAATAAATCTATCTAGGTAATGATCCAGAAAAAGAGCCTTGTAATTGACTGTTCTAAAGAAATCGAAAATCCCATACCCCCGGATTAATCCCAGATCCATAGGATGTATGGTTGCAGATTCTGTTGGGATGATTTGGCCGTCCGCAAAGCAAAATGGTTTCATAAAGCGCATTTTTAAGATGTGATAAAATTAAGAATGCATAGTTGAATTTTATACATCTACTTAAAAATACTATTCAATAAGACTTAAAAAGGAAATAATAGTATCTTTGACAGACTAAATACAGTATTTATGAAAAGATTACCTTCATTTTTAATTATTATAACAGCTTTATTTTTAAATGCTTGTGGTCCAAACCCAAGTTCAGAAAATCAAAAACTTAGAGATGATGTCATCGCTGTTCATGACGAGGTGATGCCTCTTATGGGAAAACTAAAGTCCTTGGAAAAGGCAGCGAATGAAAAAGTAAAAGAATTGGAATCTTCTCCAGAACCGGACTCTCTTCAAATCGAGGAGTTGAAAGCCGTAGCTTTGGAACTCAGTCAGGCCTACGAGGGGATGTTTGTTTGGATGAGGCAGTACAAAGTTGATGATGAAGATATGTCCCCTGAAGAACTCAAAACCTACCTTCAAGGCCAAATGGATCAGGTCAATCAGGTAAATGAGGACATCAAAAATGCCCTTGACAGGGCTTCAAAGGTACTGGAAGGTCAATAACCTTCCGGCCTTTCTCCCAATAATTTTTCTACATCCGAGGAAGTGATAACCCCTTCTTCCATTCCCCAGATATTATACAGATATGTGCTGATTTGGGCTATATCCAATGGAGTCAATTGGGGATTGGCAGGCATAGGTTGGTTGTATAGTTGACCGTTTACCTCAATTTCTCCTGTTTGTCCATACTTCATGATCCAAACACTTCGGTGAAGACTTTCTTTGAAGTAGTCCGAATCCTTTAAAGGAGGGATGAGCTTTCCTAATCCCATCCCATCACTTTGATGACAGTTGCCACAGTAGTTTTCGTATAGGGTTTTTCCAGTGATGGCAAATTTCATCACCTCTGGGTCGGATATTCCGGCAAGGGTATTAGCTTCATTTGAAGATTTTGGTGCACAGGAATAGGCTGCAAGCAATACGAAAATTAGGGTAATTACGCGCATCATTTCAGAATCTTTGGAATGTCCCGAATCAAGCGGTCTACCTGATCAGCTTTGGTTCCGTCATATACTCCTCTTATTCTGCCTTTTTGATCAACCAATACAAAGGCACCGCTGTGAAGAAATCCTCCAGGCTCGTTTTGGTCTTCCATGGCTGTGGTCAAATAGCTGGTTTGCCCGATTTCATAAATTTTCTCTGCTTCTCCTGTGAGGAAGTTCCAGGTGTCGGCATTGTCTACTCCCAGTTTTTCAGCATAATCCTTCAATACTTCCTGAGTATCATGGCTGGGGTCTATGGAATGACTCAAAATCTTAAAATTAGGGTTGTCCTTGTAGGCATCGTATACCCGGAGCATTTCCTTCTTCATGATAGGACAAATGGTCGGACAGGTTGTAAAGAAAAAGTCTGCCACATAAACCTTTCCTTCCACAACAGAATTGTCCACCGTCTCACCAAGCTGGTTAGTGAAAGAAAAGTCAGCGATTTTGTGGTATACTGTGTCCTTTAGAATCTTGCCTTCAATTTCGATCTCTTCGATATGCCAGTTTCCTAATATGGGTAAGGTTTCAGACTCTGCTTCGGAAGCTGGCTTGCAGTTCAATAAAAGAAGACCAGAGGCCAAAATGGTAATTAAGCTAGACTTGAGTTTAAACATTTGATTAGGATTTTGTTCTGTATTTTTTGTAAATCCGGATTCCCAACATCAATACTATCGCCAATCCAATCAGACCGGCGATACCCCATACCATGCTTAAGGTATTTTTAAGTACGATCAGAAATACAATGGCGAAAAGAAGCAAAGTTGAGGCTTCATTCCAGATTCTTAACTGAGTAGAACTCCAGCGAGTTCGTCCAGATTGCAATTCTTTGAAGAGTTTGTGGCAGCCAATATGATATGCATAAAGCAATACTACAAAAGCCAATTTGGCTTGCATGAATCCCAATTCCAGGTATCCCATTCGGTAGCTTAGGACCAAAGCTCCAAAAATCAGCGTAAGAATCGCAGATGGCCAGGTGATGATGTACCAAAGTCTGGAAGCCATCAAGTCCAGTTGGGGCTTTAGGATGTTTTTCTCCTCTTCCGGCCTCTCCATTGCTTCTGTTTGGTAAATAAAAAGTCGGACGATGTAGAAAAGCCCTGCAAACCAGGTGACTACAAATATGATGTGAAGTGCTTTGATATATTCGAAACCCATTTTCAGAATTTTCGGCTAAATTAAACTCTAAATCCATTAGCCCCTAAAGTTTTTGAAAAGCTCTAAATTGATTTTCTTGATTCTTGCCGCCGGTTTGGTGGTTTTGATCGCCTATATTTTCATGGAAAGCTTCAGTCAGCCTGGATTGGAGCGATTTGAGGGAAAATACGAACAGATCGGATTTTTCAGAAATGAAAACAATACCGGTCCGGTAATTCGAGTGTATGCGGTGAGGTGTTTGGACTCCAAAGAAGATTGGATGGAGGATTTTGGAAATGCCCAGCCTCATACCAAATATGGCAGGACCTTGGTTTTCTTCTTTTCTGAGGATGTCAAGGGTCCTATTGACTTGAACCCGAAAGAACCGTTTTTTGATGCTGAGCTCAATGCTTCCCTCTTGGGATCCTATGAAAAGACGCCCATGGGGGAGGTGAGGTTTACAAAAGGTGTGAAGCAATGATGAAGCGAAAATCCTTAGAAGAATACAAAGAGGGAGTACTTTCTGGTAACCGGGTTTTGCTTTCCCAAGCAATTACCTTGGTAGAGAGTACTCTGGAATCTGATATTCATCTTGCGGGTAAATTGGTTCAGGACTTGTTGCCTTTTTCTGGAAAATCAATAAGAATAGGGATTACGGGTGTTCCTGGAGTCGGGAAAAGTACCTTCATTGAGGCTTTTGGAAAAATATTGCTTGAGGAAGGGAAGAAAGTAGCTGTGCTGGCAGTGGACCCGAGCAGTCAACAAAGTAAAGGAAGCATACTCGGGGATAAAACCCGGATGGAAAAGCTTTCGGCAGACAAAAGAGCTTTTATCAGGCCTAGTCCGTCCGGTTTCACTTTAGGAGGAGTTAGTGCCAAAACCCGGGAAGCAATGCTTCTTTGTGAAGCGGCGGGTTTTGATGTGATCATGGTGGAGACCGTTGGAGTAGGGCAATCCGAAACCGCCGTGAAGGGCATGGTTGATTTTTTTCTATTGTTGATGCTGGCCGGTGCCGGAGATGAACTCCAAGGAATCAAAAAGGGAATTATGGAAATGGCCGATGGGATTCTGGTTCATAAAGCAGACGGGGATAACTTGAAAGCGGCTAAAATAGCACGTGCGAATTATCGAAATGCTTTGCATTTATTTCCCTTAGGGGAAAATAATTGGTCTCCTCCTGTGATGACAGGATCCTCTTTGACTGGAGAGGGATTGAAAGATTGCTGGATGAAAATTCAGGATTATCAGGAAAAAATGCAGGGTTCAGGGTACTTCGAAAAAAACCGTGCTGGGCAGCGACTCAAGTGGTTGGATGAATATGTGCAATACTTATTGGGGAAAGCTTTTCATGAGCAAGTGAAGGTTCAAAATCTGTTGGCAAATGAAAAGGAGCATGTGAAAGACGGAACCCTAAACCCAATGACTTTTGCCAGAAAGCTGGTGAATGTCTTTTTTGAGAATTTTAAGCCAAAAAACTCGTAGCTATTGAAATTCTCCATAGCTACTAAATTAAAAATGCCTCCTTTCTATTTGGAAAGGAGGCATTTTGGATTTTCAGAGAAGATTATCGCATCATGAAACCAGAAGGCCCTCTTCCGGAATCTAAATTTCGAAGTTCAGAACCATTTTCATCCAAAACGGTAATGGTGCCGTTTCCTTGGAATCCATTGGAATTGGCCAAATACAATTCTCCTCTGTTTTTGTCAAACCCAATTCCGTAAAAACCGGATCCGCTGTACCAATTGGGATTTAGTTCAGGACCAAGTACAGATACCTGAGCGATACCGTCATTGTAATCTGGCCACCCCGAGCTGGTCAGGAGGTACATAATGTCATCATTTCCAAAGGCAATTTTTCCAGTAGCATTGGCAATTGGGTAAATATTGGTGGTAGCCAGCGTGAAATTGTCTAGATGAAAACTGTAAAAATACACCTCGCTTAGTCCAGTGGAATAAAGCCAGATTTTCCCCGCAGCTTCATAAAATACGGAAGGATTTCCTCCTACTTCAATTGTTTTGATGACTTCCTCTTTTTCCGCATCGATTACCTCGACTTTACTTTCCTCAGATCCCGCAACCAAAATATACTTTCCAAATGAGATCATGTCTTCTGGTTTTCTTGATACGGAGATCTTTTTTGCGACATTTCCACCTAAAGTGTTTCTCACTACGGCGATGTAGGAATCGGGAGTTCCATAGTTTTGGTCATAGGGACCATAGTCTGAGATAAAAAGTTTTCCTGAGTTTACCGTTAAAGACCGGGGCTGATCCAAACCTGAAGTGACAGCACCCAAACTTGTAAAATCTCCTGGGTTGACTACCTCTACCTTTCCGGTATTTGCTACGAGATACATGTTGTCATTTTCATAAATTAGGTCCTCGAGCAAACCCGCGAAAGGTCTTCCGTTGGCCGCTTCGAAAATGTCTGATTTGAGTGTTCCGGTAGTTGGGTTCAGATGATAGACTTCGCCGTCATTTGCTCCAAAGGAACCTTCATTCATAATTAAAATTCCTGAATCATATTCACCCAAAGGTCTTTCAGGTTCATTTTCCACACAGGAAAAGAGAATAAAGAAAAGTGCAAGAACCTTGCTGAATCGAATGTAATTAAACTTCATAGTTGTATTGATAAATTAAAATGATAAGATCTTCCCGGCATAGCCCGCAGATAGATAGCTTGGTAATCGGTGTTGAATATATTTTGAACTCGGAATTGCATGGGAATTTGCAGTCTCCCCATTTTCAACCCTTTAAAACTTGCTGCCAAATGAAAAAGCTTATAGGCAGCCATGGTTTTGGGACTATCTGCGGTGATGTTTCTTTGTCCCGTATAATTCCCTTGCAAGGATAAAAGCCAATGTTTCCAGGTTCCCTTTAGACCAATGGCCGCTTGATGGATGGGGGTATAAGGCAATTGTTTTCCGATTGAAGCGTCATTTTTAGAGGTTCCCCGGATGGGTACTGCCTTATTAAAGCTGAAACTCCAGTTACTTTCCCAAATGCTTTGACCAAGAGTGAATCCTGTATTTCCCGAATATTCTATGCCTTTAGAAATGACTTGTTTGATGTTTTGAGGAGTCCAAATCGAACCTTGGGGTAGCCAGATGATCCAATTGTCCACATTCAGGGTATAAAAAGTTAGGGTTTGACCCAGCTTATTTTTTTTCCATTCAAACCCTGACTCGGCACTCCAACTTTTCTCGGGTAGTAAATCCGGATTGCCTCCTGGACTCCAAAAGCGGTCGTTGAGTGTGGGGACTTTGAAGCCTTTTCCACCTGAGAATTTGAACGTAAGTTCTTGTTCTTCCTTTTTCCAGATTTTCCAGTCCAGTCCCGCGCCCGGAATAAATGGCTGAAATGTGTCTCCAAATACCTGCTGTCTCAAGTTCAGAGAAAGAATGAGTTTTTCACTTGCCTGATATTTTGAAAACTGGAAGAATTCAATTCGTTGGTCTGTAGCTGAATAGGTACTTAATTCTCCCTTGATCAAAGAAATTCTCGATCCCATGTGAAAGGACCAATTTCCCTTGCTTGCATAATCCCATTCTCCGGAGAGTAAGAATTGACGGGTTTGGTTAAGCGATTGATTGAAAAACTGCTTTTCACTGACCAAACCGGATTTTAAAATCCACTGGGATTGGGATTTGATGATTTCATAATCTGCTACCCATCTGAAACTCTCATCTTTTTGTAGATCCTGAGTGGAGGATCCCATGGGAGCTTGGATTTCTCGATCGGCCCGGTTGTACCAAAAGGAGGATTTAAATAGTTTGTCGGGTTTGATTCTCCAGGAAAAGTCCTGAACAAAGCCCTCTTGAAGGACACGTGCATGTTCTTGGGTTTTTTCTGGTGTACCTGGCAGGGAAAGGTCTTTGAAGGGATAGTCATTTTCTGCAAAATGACGGTAATACTTGCTCTGAAGAGCTGTTTTTTTCCAGGAGCGACTCCATTTCAAATGGGTATTGGATTGCCCAAAACTTCCGATTTCCTGGGAAAACAGAAGCTTGCTGGAAAGGTTGAAAGGAATCTTGGAGTTGAGGTGAACACTTCCTCCAATCGCCTCATTGCCGACTAATGCTCCTGCCGATCCAAACTGCAGACTGGCATGGTCTACGGCTATTAAAGGGAAAAGGGAAAGATCACTTTGTCCCAAAGAAGGGCTGTTTAGGGGGAGACCATTCCAGTAAATGGCTGTGTGCCCAGCGGAAGTACCCCGGAAAGATGGGGAAGCCAACATTCCTGGGCCATAGCTTCGGACGAAAACAGGACTTTGTTCTGAAAGGAGATCCGATAGGGTTTGGTTTTGCAGTCTTGCCAATTGGGTTGTATTCCAAGAAAGGACTTTCTGTCCTTGACCAAATCGCTCAAATGCAGGAGCACTCACTTGCACCTCTTGCAATGCAAGAGTGTCCAGCTTTTCAGACGCTTGGCTGAAAAGGGAAATAACCCAAATAAATAGAATCATGCCTGAACGAATTAATGGTCAATTCGACTCGGGCTTGAAGAGAAATGGGAAGAAATGTAACTGTTGCAGGTTTTGAACTCAAAACACTGCCTTGGCATGCATGTCTTCATCGCTTTTCCTCCGAAAGCACAGAATCAATAGAATTAGGCAGGTCTCCTGGCTTGTCTTACTTTTGTCGGCCTTCTCAGTCAGAAAGATTATTGACCAATGGCTTGGGGTGACAAAAGCGTATTCTCGATTGGATCAAGAAAGACTTACAGTTGCGGGGACAGCTCCGGTATTTCACCGGATTCCCTTTTAATCCCAAAATTCACGATGTGAATTGGGAACCTATTTCTCCCACAAACATAGGGCATTTTGTTTTGGAAAAAAGGGAATAAAAAAATCTTTTTTGGATTCAGTATCAGGACTCCTTTATTTTGAAGGTTTAAAAATCATCCCTCTCCAAGTGCCAACTAGCCCTAGTGTTCTTCTTTATCTTTTGATTATCAGTTTTTTGACTTCCTGTTCAGGAAAGGAAAACAAACCTGAGGATGCAGTAGAGCAAATCTCTTTGGCTTATGCGAAAGGTTTTTCCATTTACAAGGGGGAAGGGTTTTGGAGGCTGGATGTTATCCAACCCTGGATAGGTGCGGAAGAGGGGTTCTCCTATTTGGTATTGGAAGAGGGAATTGAGGGACCTGAAGGAGATTTTGATGCAGTAGTCCAGTTGCCAATAGAACGGGTGGTGTTGACTTCTACTACGCAAATCCCTCATTTGGACCTATTGGGAAATACTTCCGCTTTGGTTGGCTTTCCAAATTTAAGTTTGATTTCTTCCCATAAAGTTTGGGAAAGGATCGAGGCAGGAAAGATCAAGGACCTTGGTTCCGGTCCTTCGGCTAATCCTGAAATGATTTTGAACTTGGAACCTGACTGGGTGATGATTTCTACACTCGGGGATGACCTGAGGTATCTCGATCTTCTGCAAAAGGCCGGTGTACCTTGCCCCATCAACGGGGAATATGTGGAGCAACATCCCCTGGGAAGAGCTGAGTGGATCAAGTTTACAGGGGTGCTCTTGGGAAAGTACGAAGAAGCAAAAGCAATATTTGAAGGAATTGAAAGCTCTTATTTGAATGCGGGGAAATTGGTGGAAAACCTTTTAGAAACTCAGCGACCTACGGTGCTCAGCGGGGTTTTGTACCAGGATATCTGGTATGCTCCCGGAAGTGAAAGTTGGGGGACCGAAATCCTTGAAAATGCAGGAGGCAATTATGTGTTCCGGGATCAGGAAGGATTGGGTAGTCTTCAGTTGAGTTATGAATTTGTACTTGAGAATGCCATGGATGCAGAATTTTGGATTGGTTCGGCGGACTTTGAAGGTCTGAAAAGTATGGGGGAAGCTGAGCCAAGGTATCAGGCCTTCGAAGCTTTCAAATCAGGAGAGGTTTACACTTATACAGGAAAAAAAGGCCCCCAGGGAGGCTTGGAGTATTTTGAATTGGGCTATATGAGACCGGATTTGGTTTTAAAAGATTTGATCAAAATCCTTCACCCTGAATTACTTCCTGATTATGAGTTGTATTTTTATAATCAACTCGATGAAAAACACTAAAACAGGTATTTGGATTTTTACAGGGCTAATGGTCCTTGTTCTGGTTTTTATGCTGAATATCAGTTTGGGTTCAGTGCATATTTCGGTACAGGAAATTTTTGAAGGACTGCTATTCGGTAATTGGGAACGACCGTCCCACGAGCAGATTGTACTTCACTTCAGACTTCCCAAGGCTGTAGTTTCTATGATTGCTGGAATTGGCTTGAGTTTGAGTGGCCTTCAGATGCAGACATTTTTCAGGAATCCACTTGCTGGACCATTTGTATTGGGGATCAGTTCGGGGGCAGGATTGGGAGTAGCAGTTTTAATTCTTGCAGGGACAGGGCTTGGCTTGTCTGCTGGGATTCTCAATACTTGGGCTACTGCTTTTGCGGGAACACTGGGAGCAGGGTCAGTTCTGCTTTTAGTGAGCCTTGTAGCATGGAAGGTAAAAGATAGTATGACCCTTTTGATTGTCGGTTTGATGTTTGGGTCGGCAGTTTCAGCAGTAATCTCTCTACTTTCTTATTTTTCGGGTGCTGAAGCCCTCAAATTGTTTACAGTTTGGTCTATGGGAAGTCTTGGGTCTTTGGGTTGGTCACAAGTCGGAATTCTGTCACTTATCCTGCTTATTGGGATGATTCCTATGATTTTTTCGGTCAAGGCCTACAATGTGATGCTTCTTGGTGAAGCCTACGCTCAGAGTATGGGGATAAATCCAATTCGCCTGCGTTGGTCAATGATTCTAAGTACAGGATTGTTAGCCGGAGCAGTGACTGCTTTTTGCGGTCCAATTGCGTTTATCGGAATTGCGGTTCCTCATTTGGCCAGGATGATTTGGAAAACTCCCGATCACAGGGTGTTGTTTCCTGCATCAGCGGTAATGGGAGCTGTTTTGTTATTGCTTTGTGACTCTGTTGGGCAATTGCCTGGTTCGGCTCAAACTCTTCCGATCAATGCAGTCACCTCATTGGTAGGAGCCCCTATTGTGGTAAGTCTGGTTCTTCGTAAAAACTTCAGTAAGGAATTTTGAAATGAAAGGACCCGCTTTGATAGGAAAAAACCTAAGCCTGGGATATACCCAAGGGAAAATCAGGAAGGAAGTCCTGTCTGGTTTGAATTTCAGCTTGAATTCAGGTGAATTGACCTGTTTGTTGGGACCAAATGGGGTAGGGAAGTCTACTTTGGTCAAATCCATTATGGGAAGGCTGGAACCTTGGAGGGGAGAGATATTGCTGAATGGGAAAAGAATTGAGGACTATCCCAGAGAGGAATTGGCCAGGGAAATGGCAGTGGTTTTGACCGAACCCGTATTGCCAGCACAGATGACGGTATATCAATTGGTTGGTTTGGGAAGGGCTCCCTATACTGACTGGATGGGCTCCTTGAACAATCAGGATGAGGAAGCAGTAGAAGAGGCGTTATCAAATACCAAAATTCAGTACTTGAGAGATCAAAGGTTAGGGGAAATCAGTGATGGGCAAAGGCAAAAAGCTTTGATTGCAAGGGCTTTGGCTCAGGATTGTGATGTAGTGATTTTGGATGAACCCACAGCACATTTGGACCTGGTCAACCGATATGAGGTTATGTACTTATTAAGAGAAATAGCCCAAAAGGAGAAAAAAGCCATACTGGTTGTAACTCATGATTTGGATATCGCCTTGGAAACTGCAGACCGATTCTGGTTGATGAACTGTGGAACTCCATTGATCAGTGGGAGGCCAGAGGATTTGGTTTTTAGCGGTGAGATCAACGAACTGATAGCAGGGGGACAATTTCACTTTAGTATGAAAAGAGGGAGGGTTGAGTTTCAACATCCTCAGGCTGAGTTGGAAATAGAGGGGCCTGGAGATATGGTTTATTGGGTTCAAAAGGCCTTGAACAAAGCAGGAGTTAAACAGATAGCTTCACCAATTCGATTGGTGAAAGATCCATTTTCAATTTTTTATGATGGAACCAGCTTCGATTCCCTCGATGATTTGATTCGGTTTTTGTTGAAGTAAGGAAACCCTATCTCCAGTTTGAAATTATTTATCCACTCTATTAAACCTTGGATTTGACTCGGGTATTGGTAATTATGTTGACATTTTTCATATATTTGTCATACTAATTATTTGTATGACACAGGAGCAGTTTGCCAAGTATTCATTTCTACTGGATCGCACCGCGCGAAAGGTGAAGCAGTATGCTCAGCAGCAATTCAAGGAAGGTGACTTTGATGTCACAGTAGATCAATGGTTAGTACTCAAAAACCTTTCTGAAAACGGGCATTTGAGTCAGACTGAGTTGGCCAATTTGGTTTTTAAAGACCATCCTACCTTGACTCGGATTATTGACTTACTCTGTAAAAAAGGATACGTGGAACGCGTGCCTCATCCTCAGGATCGCAGGAGTTTTCAGTTGCATCTAACAGATTCAGGGGTATCGAAAGTCACATCCTTACGCCCCAAAATTCTAGAAATTCGTGAGAAAGCCTGGGAGAACCTCAGCGAGCAAGATTTCGAGGAGTTTAAGAGAATCTTGAATACGATTTATCAAAATCTCGACGGGCAGGGAATCGAATAACAGATAGGTAGGATTCTAAGTTACAAAGAAGAATAAAATTGAAAATCAGGGAATTTTCCCATAAAGTTCACATAGCATGATTCACACAGATATTTGCATCATCGGAGCTGGCCCAGTGGGCCTATTTGCGGTTTTTGAAGCAGGTTTGCTCAAAATGCGCTGCCACCTGATTGATGCCTTGCCTCAGGTAGGAGGGCAGCTTTCGGAAATCTATCCACAAAAGCCCATCTATGATATCCCTGGATATCCGGAAGTAAAGGCTCAGGAACTTGTGGACAACCTGATGGAACAGATCAAGCCTTTCAAGCCAACCTTTACTTTGGGAGAGCGAGTGGATCATCTGGATAAGCAGGAAGACGGAAGTTATTTGGTGACCACCAGCGATAAGACCCACGTGCACGCAAAGGTGATCATCATTGCCGGTGGCTTGGGATGTTTTGAGCCACGCAAGCCGGTATTGGAAAATTTGGAGGCTTTTGAAGGTAAGGGAATTACCTATATGGTGAAAAACCCTGAGACTTTTAGAGGAAAGAAAGTGGTCCTTGCTGGTGGAGGAGACTCTGCATTGGACTGGACACTTTACCTTTCCAAAGTTGCAGAGCGTGTCACACTTGTTCATAGAAATGAGACGTTCCGAGGAGCTCCTGATTCTGCTGCGAAAGTCTTTGATTTAGCAAATAAAGGAAAGATAGACTTGATTCTTTCTGCCAACTTGAAAAGTGTAAATGGGAATGGAAGCCTTGATTCCGTGACATTGGAGGGAAAGGACAAAGAGGAAATCAAGATTGAAACCGACTACCTCATCCCGCTTTTCGGTTTGAGTCCAAAGTTGGGTCCGATCGCTGATTGGGGACTTTCCATTGATAAAAATGCCATTGAAGTGGATACCCGTGATTATTCTACCGGAGTGGAAAGAATCTATGCCATCGGAGATATCAATACCTATCCGGGTAAACTGAAATTGATCCTTTGTGGCTTCCATGAGGCGGCAATTATGATGCACTCAGCCTTCAAGTTTGTGTATCCGGATCAGAAATTAAGCTTCAAATACACTACCGTCAACGGTGTCAATTCATTTTAATTCTATTTTTGCGCCATGGTAAACTTTACAGTAGAAGATCACGACGGAAACCGACAGGAAATCGAAGCTCCGGTTGATATGGGATTTAGCCTTATGGAAATTCTGAAAGCCTCAGAATATCCGATTTTGGCAACTTGTGGTGGAATGGCCCTTTGCGCTACCTGCCATGTTGAAATCCTAGAAGGAAATGATGACTTGAAACACGCTACCGATATAGAATTGGATCAGTTGGAAAACCTTCCTGAATATTTCCCCACATCCAGACTTTCCTGCCAAATCCGGATCAGTGATTTGCTGGAAGGGGCAGTAGTAAAATTAAGAGGAGAAGATCAATAAGATATAAAGATTAGCTTTCAATTTAAGCCATCCATTTGGGTGGCTTTTTTATTTCAAAGATTTTGGTGCTTGCCCAAAAACTGATGTAGCGATACCTTTCCATTTTTCGTTAATTGGAAAAAGCCTCCGAAAAACATGAACCGTTTCCTTTTTTCAGTATTATTATTCCTGATGGTGGGTTGTCAACTTTTTGAATCCGATACCAAGGAATATTCCCTTGATGAACTCGAAGAACTTTATGCAGAAATAAAATCCCTTGCAGGATCCCAAACTTGTTCCAATTCTTCAGATTGGGACTTTGTGGCCCTGGGAAGTAAGCCATGTGGAGGTCCTTGGGAATATGTTGCCTATTCCAAAAAAATAGACGTGCCGGATTTTTTGGAAAAAGTGAGGCAATACAACCTGCTACAGGAAGAATACAACATCAAAAACAAAATCTATTCAGATTGCATGTATGTGGGGCCTCCTAAGAGTGTGGTCTGTGAAAACGGTAATCCTGTGTTCGTGTACTGACAGGAATATTGTTTCACTTTGATACAATATTTTTTTTCTTTTTCTTCAGGATGCAAATCCGCATCCCATGAAAAAACTGCATCTGATTCTATTTCTTGGAATACTGGCCTGTTCCAAACCTTCTTCTGAAAATCTGATTCAAGTCCAATCTCTTGAAGTCACAGGAGGAAAGGTTTCAGGAACTCAGGACTCTCTTTCTCAAGTCAAAATCTTCAAAGGAATTCCTTTTGCAGCTCCTCCAATTGGGGAATTGAGGTGGAAGGCTCCACAGCCTGTTTTGCCTTGGGACGGGATTAAAGCCTGTGTAGCAAACCCTGCTTCAGCTATGCAAAATCCTCCGGTTCCATTTTTTGCATGGTCAGAGGAATTTCTAATCCCAAAAGAACCGATTTCTGAGGACTGCCTGTACTTGAATGTATGGACCGGTGCGGAAAAGAGTGATGAAAAAAGACCCGTCATGGTGTGGATCCATGGGGGAGGATTCAGTGGGGGATCGGGAACTGTTCCATTGTATGATGGATTGGATTTGGCCAAAGAAGGTATCGTTGTAGTTACGATCAACTATCGATTGGGGATTTTTGGATTTTTTGCCCATCCTGAACTCTCTCAAGAAAGTGATAATGCGGTATCCGGAAACTATGGAATCCTGGACCAGATCGCAGCCTTGGAATGGGTCAAGTCTAATATTGCAACTTTTGGAGGAGATCCTGAAAATGTGACCATTGCCGGTCAGTCCGCAGGAGCTTTCAGTGTCAATGCCCTTGTGGTGTCCCCACAGGCAAAAGGTCTTTTTCAAAAAGCTATTGCTCAAAGTGGAGGAATGTTTAACCGTGGTGGAGGATTGGTCTCAGGATTCACAGGAGCTGAAGAAAGGGGAGCAACCCTGATGAAGGATTTGGGAATAGCATCCATTCAGGATTTTCGACTTCTTGACGCTGACAGCCTGTTGAAAATTCCAGGAAGATTCGGCCCTGTGGTTGATGGCAAAGTTATTCCTTCTGTCAGGGAAACCTTTGAGCAATCTTCACAATCCGATGTTCCACTTTTGACAGGATGGAATGCGGATGATAATGTTTCCTTTGGGCCAAAGCCAACACCTGAGGAATTCCGTAAAAATGCTGTGAAGCAATATGGAGGAAGAGCGGGTGAATATCTCGAACTTTTCCCTGCGGGAAATGAAGTAGAATTAGAAGAAACCCAAGGGATAATCGGAGAGTTGCAATTTGGTTTCCAAAATTATACCTGGGCCAAAATGCAGACCGAGAAGGGGAGTTACCCTGCCTATTTGTATTATTTCACTAGGATTCCTCCCGGTGAGCCAAATTATGGTGCTTTCCATTCTGCCGAGTTTAGCTATGCCCTTCATACTTTGAGGAATTGGAACCGGCCCTTTGAGCAAGTTGACTATGACTTGGAAAAAGCCATGAGTTCATACTGGCTCAATTTTATCAAAACAGGAAATCCCAATGGAGATGGATGGCCGGAATGGCCGGTTTTTGATCCTCAAAACCCCATGGTTATGGAATTGGGAGATGAGGTAAAATCCAGACCGGTTCGGTATTGGCCCCAATTGCAATTTATGGAAAGCCTGAACCAATAAGCATGCTAGCATTATTAGGTCTACTTACCATCCTCTTATTGCTTTATTTGGTGATTTCCAAAAAAGCTTCTCCGGTTATCGCTTTGGTACTGGTGCCGGTTATGAGTGGTGTCTTAGCAGGAAAGCTGGAGGAATTGCCGGCTATGATTTCCCAAGGACTTACAAGCATCGCACCCACAGGGGTCATGTTTGTATTTGCGATCTTGTTTTTTGGGGTTTTGTTGGATGCAGGGACATTTCAACCCATAATATCTAAACTATTGAAATTTGCCGGGAATGATCCCGTTAAGATCAGTCTTGCCACAGCTTTATTGGCTATGATGATCCATTTGGACGGGTCGGGTGCGGTTACCTTTTTAGTGGTTGTTCCAGCTTTGCTGCCAGTTTATGACAGGTTAGGAATGAGTAGGCTTACTTTGGCAAGCGTGGTGGCACTTTCAGCAGGGACCATGAATATCTTGCCTTGGGGAGGCCCTACGATTCGGGCAGCTTCAGCTTTGAGTGTTTCTGTTACTGAATTGTTTAATCCCATTTTTATTCCATTTCTTGTAGGTTTATTCACGGTATTTGGAATAGCGTATTATCTGGGAAAAAAGGAGAGAAGCACCTTAAATCCCGTCAATCTAGGTGAGATTGAGAATCAGGATAGGGGTAAGCAATTGGAAACTCACAGACCTAGGCTTTTTTGGATAAATATTCTCTTGATTCTGCTGGCAGTCAGTTCTATAGTCTTGGGATGGGCACCTCCCTTTGTGGTCTTCATGGTAGCATTTGCCTTAGCGCTGATGATCAATTATCCCAAGGTGGAGGATCAGAAAAAGCGGATAGATGCGCATGCAAAGGAGGCTATGCTCATGGCTAGTATTCTTTTTGCTGCAGGGTGCTTTACTGGGATTTTAAAGGGAAGTGGGATGATGGAGGCCATGGCGGGTAGTATAGAAAACCTCCTTCCTGAACAGATAGGGACACAATTGCCTTTAATGACCGGAATTCTTGCCATGCCGGCTAGTTTGGTCTTTGATCCCGATTCCTTCTATTTTGGGATTTTACCGTTGTTGGCTTCCACAGCAGAGACTTTTCAGGTGAGTTCTATTGAGGTTGGTAAGGCCGCAATCATGGGGCAAATGACGACGGGATTCCCAGTCAGCCCTTTGACAGGGTCTACATTTTTGCTCATCGGATTGGCAGGAGTGGATTTGGGTGAGCACCAAAAGAAAACCATTCCCTTGGCATTTTTGGTAACCTTGGTGATATTGTTGGTATCGGTTTTAATGGGAATTATATCCATTTGACGAATGAAACAGAAATTAAGAATTGGTTGTGGGGCTGGGTTTTCGGGTGACCGGTTGGAACCTGCTTTGATACTGACCGAAAAGGGAAACTTGGATTATTTGGTATTGGAATGCCTGGCAGAGCGTACCATTGCTTTGGCGCAGAAACGAAAGAAACAAAATCCGGAGACTGGTTTTGATATTCTTTTGGAGAGAAGAATAGAAGGTCTCTTGCCCCTTTTGTTGAAACACGATACCCGGCTTATTTCCAATATGGGTGCAGCTAACCCGATGGCAGGAGCAAAAAAAATCCTTGAGATAGCCCGCTCAAAGGGTTTGAAAGTAAAGGTTGCAGTAGTCCTTGGAGATGATGTGGCCTCATTTGTTTCTGGTGGAGAACCCTCTTTGGAGGGAAATAAGGCTCTTGAGAGTTACGGACCTATAATTTCTGCCAATGCATACTTGGGCGTGTCTTCTATTTTGCCGGCCTTGGCTACCGATGCCCAGATCATATTGACCGGTAGGGTGGCTGACCCTTCTTTGTTTCTGGCTCCCATGATCCATGAATTTGGTTGGAAAGAAGATGATTTTGACTTACTAGGCAAAGGGACTGTTTTGGGCCATCTTTTGGAATGTGCAGGACAGATTACCGGAGGCTATTTTGCTGATCCCCTTTCCAAGCCCATACCTGATATGCATATCCTTGGTCATCCCTTTGTAGATGTGTTTTCTGATGGAACGGGGCTGATCTCCAAGGTGGAGGGGACCGGAGGTGCCATCACCCTACAAACCGTTAAAGAGCAATTGTTGTACGAAGTCATCGACCCATCCAATTATTATACACCCGATGTGATTGCCGATTTTACAAGTGTAGGCTTTGAGCAAGTTGGAAAAGATCTGGTCAAGGTGACTGGTGGAGGAGGCAAGAGCAAGCCTGAGCAACTTAAGGTGAGCGTGGGGTATCATGCAGGGTTTTTGGGAGAGGGGGAAATTTCATACGGGGGAGCACATGCCCTGGAAAGAGCTGAACTGGCAGGTGAGATTATTAGAAAACGGATTGGGACTCTTTTTGAAAAACTTCGGGTAGACTTTATTGGGATGAATTCCTTGCATGGGGATGAGCTATCCAAAAATTCAAATCCCTATGAAGTTAGATTAAGGGTGGCAGGAATTAGCAGGGAGGAAAACTTGGCCAGGTTAATTGGGGAAGAGGTGGAGGCGCTTTATACCAATGGGCCTGCAGGAGGTGGAGGAGCTAGAAAATCGATTCAGGAAGTAATCGGTGTAATTTCTACCTTATTGGAAAGGGAAAAGATCGAATTGGGAATCCAAATTTTTGAATCATGAGCAGAAAATTAGCAGAAATAGCACACAGCAGAGCAGGGGATAAGGGAAATACCCTGATCCTATCTCTCATCCCCTTTGATCCGGCAGATTTCGATTTTTTGATGGAGAAGGTAACCACTGAAAAAGTGAAAGAACATTTGGTGCATCAAATTCATGGGGAAGTGGTCCGGTATGTTTTACCGGATTTAAAAGCTATACAGTTTACTTGTTTTAATGCATTGGGAGGAGGAGTCACTACCTCCTTAGCAATGGATTCCCATGGGAAAAGTCTGAGTTATGCCTTGCTGGAAATGGAGGTTTGATTTATTCTAAAATTTTTGCACCCAAGGTCAGCTCCAGTTGGACTGGTTCCTCGATTCTGGATTCGATTTCAGTTTTGATTTCCTTAAAATCCTGTGCATTTAGCTCTTTTTCGGACAAGATGGTTACGGACAGTCTTAGAGGTCTGAAACTGATCACATTTACATCCCGGAGCAGGCCGTGTGGAATTTCTCTTCCACTTAGGTTTTGGATGATTGCATTTTCCCGAACCATTTCCCGAAAACTCAGTGCAAGTGGGGTGGTGATTCCAATTAGGATCAAAATGCTAACGAGCAGCCCTTTTTGGGCAAGTCTAAAGGGGCTAAAACCCAAAAAAAGGAAAGTGACTGCCGCAGCCATTACAATTCCAGCTAGGTTGGTGCCCCAGAGAAGCATGGCCCCACCGAATACATTCCAGTTGTTCCAACCCAAACCAATTCCTGCTACTGCAAGAGGAGGGACCAAAGCTACTGAAATAGCCACTCCTGCCAGTGTTTTGGCAATTTCTTCTTTGGAATGGGCATAGGCACCTGCAATTCCGGAGGCCACTGCTATTCCCAAATCAAGAAGATTGGGCCGGATCCGGGAAAGAATTTCGGTATTCATGGTTTTCAAGGGAGTAAACCAGGTGATCATCACTGAAAAAAACAATCCAAAGAGAACTCCCCAAAAAACAGTGATTAGACTGTTTTTAATCAAAGTCCCGTCTTGCCTGAGCATTCCCATTGCCAGGGAAATGATCGGTCCCATCAAGGGAGCCAAAATCATGGCTCCGATTACCACAGGTGTGGAGTTGGCGAAAAGTCCAAAAGTGGCAATCAAGGTGGAAAGGGCCATGAGCACCAAAAAAGTGGAGGAGGTTTGCGCGTTTTCTTTCAGCAAAAGAAAAAGCTCCTTGAATTCCTCTGTGGTGGCATGCCGGGTCCAAGGAAGGTAACCCTTTGTCAATTCTTCTCTTAGGTCTCCTGTTGGCAAAATCCCCAAATTCAATTCCTTTTTAGGCTTTCCACTTTCTTCCGAAGGAATAAACCCAGTCAGGATTCTCCCTTTTTTTGGAGAGATTTTCAATTGGAGTTGCTGACTTTGGGATTCTTTTCCATCACATGCAAAATGAATGGGGTCAGGTGATTTGATTTCCAGTTCCTCAACAGCCAGATAGCTGACAAAATCCGGTAATTGATTGCTCTTGGAAGGGAAGAACAAATTTTTCAATCCAAAGTATATCAAATCCGAAAGGCTTTTGGGAGCCAATATCAACAGGTGGATTTGCCCATCATGGAGGCCGGAATCCTTAATTAATCTTCGAAATACAAAATTTGTTTCACAGTGAGCCACTGCCATTATTCCCATTGCGGCGATATCCAGATTGCGTTTTTCCTCTTTTATTTTTCCAAAGGAAATGCTGAATTTTTGAAGACTCACTTTTCTTAAAAGTTTGGAAAAATGAAGGATTCTTTCCCGAAGTCCTTTGAAAAATCCCTTTGATTGAGGATCATAAAAAACTCCCAATGATTCTCCTATAACCAAAGAATTCAGGACTAGTTGATCATTGACTTCCAAAAGGTCGACTTCCTGGAATTTTTCTGATTCTTTGAATCGGTAGAAGGCATCTTCCTTTGAAGCAGGGATGCCCAATCCTTTTGCCAATTGCACTAGCTCCGGGTGCGGTAGAAAAGCAATTTCGGCGCTGTTTTCGTTGAGTTGTTCAAGAATCGATAGACTTTGTGAGTCGGATAGCCAAAAAAGCAAGATCTCGTCTTTGGGATGTTGCTCCAAGGAAAAGTCATCCAGAGAAATGTAAGATGCTGGGGCAGGATTTAGTTTTTCAAAAAAATTGTTCCTTTCTGTTTCAGGAATCCCTGGGTCGTATATAAGTAGGTAATTATCCATACCAAGTAGTTCAGAAGCTTTGAATCAAAGTAGGATGATTTTACAGAAACAACAACCCACCCGAAGGTGGGCTGAGGTTTATTGGTTCAGTAACTTTTCCAGGATTTCCGTTGCGGCCTCTGATAAAACCGTGCCCGGGCCGAATATCGCAGCCACTCCCGAGTCGTAAAGGAATTGATAATCCTTTGGGGGTATGACCCCGCCGGCCACCACCATGATATCCGGTCTGCCCAGATCTTTGAGTGCCTGGATGAGTTGTGGAACCAGAGTCTTGTGTCCAGCGGCAAGAGAGGACGCTCCAACAATGTGGACGTCATTTTCTATGGCCTGTTCTGCGACTTCCTGAGGAGTTTGGAACAAGGGGCCTATATCTACGTCAAAGCCCAAATCCGCGAAACCCGTGGCAATTACTTTGGCTCCACGATCATGTCCGTCCTGGCCCATTTTGGCTACCATGATTCTGGGTCTACGGCCCTCAAGAGCTGCAAACTTATCCGAAAGCTCTGTTGCTTTTTTGAAAGAGTCCTGATTTTTCACTTCTGCTGCATATACTCCGGTGATGGAAAGTGTCTTTGCATGATGCCTTCCAAAGGCTTTTTCCATAGCCTCTGAGATTTCTCCCAAAGTAGCTCTTTTTCTAGCGGCTTCCACTGCGAGATCCAATAAGTTGCCGGTTTGGTTTTTTGCGGCTTGGGTAATAGCATCCAAGGTTTTTTCAACTTCTTTGGAATCTCGTTTGGCTTTTACTTCTTCTAGTCTTCTGATTTGGGATTCCCGAACCGATTGGTTGTCGACCTCAAGTAGTTCGATTTCGGATTCTTCTTCGATTTGATAGCGGTTGACTCCGACGATGATGTCCTTCCCGCTGTCTATTCGGGCTTGTTTTTTAGCTGCAGCCTCTTCAATTCTGAGTTTGGGAAGTCCTGCTTCTATGGCTTTGGCCATTCCGCCTAGATTTTCTACTTCCTCGATCAAGGTCCATGCTCTTTGCACCAATTGATCGGTCAAATATTCCACATACAAGGATCCTCCCCAGGGGTCCACAATTTTTGGGACTCCTGTTTCTTCCTGCAAAACCAACTGGGTGTTTCTCGCAATTCTGGCCGAAAAATCCGTCGGCAAAGCAATGGCCTCATCGAGTGAGTTGGTATGCAAAGATTGGGTATGCCCCATGGCAGCTCCCAAAGCTTCAATTGCTGTTCTGGTCACATTATTGAAAGGGTCTTGCTCGGTCAGGGACCAGCCGGAAGTCTGACAATGCGTCCTCAAAGCGAGGGATTTGGGGTCTTTAGGCTTGAACTCTTGGACGATTTTGGCCCAAAGAAGTCGTCCCGCTCTCATTTTGGCAATTTCCATGAAGTAATTCATTCCAATTGCCCAAAAAAAGGAAAGTCTCGGAGCGAAGTCATCAATGTCCAAACCTGCTTTGATTCCTGTTCTTAGATATTCAAGTCCATCTGCCAAGGTATAGGCCAATTCTAAATCTGCCGTGGCACCTGCTTCCTGCATGTGATAACCGGAAATGGAAATGGAATTGAAACGAGGCATTTTTTTGGAAGTATATTCAAAAATGTCCGCAATGATCCGCATGCTTGCTTGAGGAGGGTAGATGTAAGTGTTCCTCACCATAAACTCCTTCAAAATATCATTTTGAATTGTTCCGCTAAGGTTTTCTGGCTTCACCCCTTGTTCCTCCGCTGCGACGATGTAAAAAGCCAGAATGGGGATCACTGCTCCGTTCATAGTCATGGAAACGGACATTTGGTCCAGAGGAATTTGGTCAAAGAGTACCTTCATGTCCTCAACTGTATCGATGGCCACACCTGCTTTCCCCACATCGCCCACTACTCGAGGATGGTCTGAGTCATAGCCTCGGTGAGTGGCTAAGTCAAAGGCTACGGAAAGACCTTTTTGGCCAGCCGCTAAATTTCTTCGGTAAAATGCATTGGACTCCTCAGCAGTAGAAAACCCAGCGTACTGTCGGATGGTCCATGGTCTTATGACGTACATGGTACTATATGGACCCCTCAGGTAAGGCGGAACCCCAGCACCAAAATTGAGATGAGGGAGTTTTAAGATTCTTTTGCTGTCAAAAACAGGAGGGATTTCAATCTGCTCGGGTGCATTCCAGCTTTTAAATCCGGAAGAGTCAATGTCCTTTATGGCGGGGGATTCCCAGTTTTTCAAATCAGGTCTCATAGCTTTCCGAGATTTTGAAGTTCCACCAAATAACTAGCTCGAGAGGGCTGCAGATCTTGCTCCTTTTCTTCAATGTGCACAAAAGGGAGGTTGTTGATAAGCGATCCGCTAGCTGGGAATTTATTGGTACCCACTTTTAGCTCTTTTCCCTCTAAAACTGCCAGCTGAACTGCCTTTCGGGTTTCACGGATTTCTTGATGAATCCTTCGGCTGGAAAAATCGGAGATCCAGCCACCTCTTTTTTCCAGCTCCACGATCTTGTTTCGGATCAGGTGGATTAGTTCAGTTTCCAGTGAATCCAAAAAATATGATCCTGCTGAAGGATCCATAACCTTATCCAGATAGCTTTCTTCCTTCAGTATGGAAGAAACATTTCTCGCAATTCTCTTTTCCATTACAGAGGCCGTTGTTTCTTCAAGCGGTCGAACCCAAAGTGTATTGCAACCTCCGAGAATGGCAGCCATGGCTTCGTAAGTTTGACGAATCAAATTGGAGTTTTTATCCATGAGTGTTTTGCTCCAAAGGCTGCTTGAAACAACCAGGTGTATGGATTCAGGCGAAATTTCCAACTTATACTGTGCAGCTAATTCGACTAGAAATCTTCTTAGCGCTTTGATTTTGGCAATTTCCCCAAAGTGATTCTGACCGGCTGTGGTGTGAAAAGCAAGATTTTGAAAGATTTTCTCAGGTTGAATCCCTTTTTCCGTGAGAGCATCTATCAATTCGATAAGTTCCCCCATTCCAAAGGTTAATTCTTGGATTCCATTTGCCCCAGAATTGGAATATCGGGCAAAATCAAGAGTGATGGGGCGAAAATTTGGGTATTCTTTCCAATCCTCGATCAGCTTTTCTGCTAATTCAAAAGCCTCTTCTAGGGTTCCGGAATTTGAAAAAGCAAAGTCAAATGGAGACCAAAGGATTGATCCTTTCAATTGCTCTTTTTGAATGGACTTTTTTTCAACCCATGATTTGATTAGGGAAAAGGCCTCCTGGTTTGAGTTTCCTTCGATCACCCAATTGATCTCTATAAATTCAGGGAATACTCCCTCCAATAATTTTTCTAGGTTTTCATTTCCTTGAAAATGGATGATTAGGGAGTCTGCTCCGTTTTCAAGGTTATGGAGAATTTCTTTGTTGGAAGAACTGGGATCTGTAGGGAAAATTGAAACAGCATTGCTCCAAATACGGGGAGGTAAGCCTGGGATTCCGGATTCGGGGTTAAAAAGGGTTTCGGTTTTTTCGGCAGGTTTGTCCTCTATACCGTAGTAAGGCTGGATTTTCAGCTCTTTCCATAGGGTGGAAACCAATGTCTTTTCAAAGTCTTTTTCTTTGAGATCCTTCACGGCCTTTGCTTTCCATTCGGATTTTGAAATGCCGGTAAAGGGATAAAAGTCTGGTTTAGTCATATTTGGGTTCGACGTTTTTAAACGTTAATCTATAGATTCAAAAATAGAAAATTCAAGGGGATTGTCATGGCGTTAGTTTGCTTCAATTTGATAGGTGAATAGCCAGAAATTCCTCAATTGGAGTAAGGATTCTGTGAAAATAGTCGATTCAAGGCTTTTGTAGTTGTTTTGTGTGTTTTTCCGGAAGGTAGGAACCTAATAAGACTTCTGCGGAAAAGTTTATGTGGATAAGATTTTGTAGAGGTAGAAATTTTTAAATTTTCAACCCGATTTGGATTTTTTATTTAAGTGATTTTTACTCAAATTTGACACCCTTGCGAAATCCGTCCGGGTCATTGTTTTCAGAAACCTTCTCAAATGAGTTCAGAAGCTAGCGCAGTTTGGAATGAATGTTTACGTGTTATTGAACAGCACGTCAATGAGCAGAGCTTTTCAACTTGGTTTAAGCCTATCAATCCAGTCAAACTTGAGGGAACAAGTTTGACTATCCAAGTGCCAAGCCAGTTTTTTTACGAATGGTTGGAGGATAACTATGTTCAGGAATTAAAACTTGCCATCAAGACTACCTTAGGGCAAAGTGGAAGATTGGAATATGCTGTGGTTGTGGACCGTGGCAATTCGTCAAACCAGCCTTACGTGGTTTCTTACCCGCAGGGCAACAACGGGGTGAAAAAAAACAGTGCAACCCAACCTGTAGAACAGAAAGTTACTCCTTTTGAAATGCAGTCTTTGGGGGCCGAGGCCTTGACGCAAAGCAACTTAAATCCAAATTACACCTTTAGTACCTATATCGAAGGAGACTGTAACCGACTCGCCAGATCTGCCGGGTTTGCAGTAGCTACCAAGCCGGGAATTACTTCATTTAATCCTTTGATGGTGTATGGCGGAGTTGGACTCGGTAAAACCCACTTGGTTCAAGCCATTGGCAACGAAATCAAAAATGGCCCTGAAAACAAGTTTGTATTGTACGTGTCTTCCGAGAAGTTTGTAAACCAGTTTATGGATGCAATCAAGGATGGAAACGTAAAGAGTTTTACTAATTTTTACATGCAGGTGGATGTGTTGATTATTGACGACATCCAGTTTCTTGCAGGAAAGGATCGAACTCAGGAAATGTTTTTCCATATTTTCAATCATCTGCATCAAAATAAGAAACAGATTATCATGACTTCTGATTGTCCTCCTAGAGACTTGAAAGGTTTGGAGGAACGATTGTTGTCCAGATTCAAGTGGGGCTTGACCGCAGATCTTCAAATGCCCGATTTTGAAACTAGGGTTGCCATCATCAGAAGAAAAATGCAGTCAGAAGGTATTTTTATTCCAGATGATGTAGTGGAATATTTGGCCTACACGGTTGACACGAATGTTCGTGAGTTGGAGGGGATATTGATTTCCCTTATAGCTTATGCTTCATTGGATCGGGTAGAAATCAGCTTGGAACTTGCCAAGACGGTGATGAAAAATATCATTAAGGATATTGAAACCGAGGTTGGAATAGATTTTATTCAGAAGTCAGTTTCTGAATATTATGGCATTGAAGCAGAAGATTTGAAAGCCAAAACCCGTAAGAAAGAAATCGTAGTGGCGAGACAGGTGGCTATGTATTTTTCAAAAGAGTTTACCAATCATTCGCTCAAATCCATTGGATATCATTTTGGAGGAAGGGACCACTCTACCGTAATCCATGCTGTACACACAGTTAATGACCTGATGGAAACAGACAGCTCATTTAGAAATTCAGTAAACGAGCTGAAGAAAAAATTCAAAATGAGGTCTTATTAAGTCAAGCCCTTTTTATTCATTGAGCTTTTTTTCCATCGTGTCTTCAAACTTTTCAAAAAGGCCGATGTATTGTTTTTGAATGTTTTCCAGAAATTTTCCCTGGGTATCAATTGAATAAACCGGATTGTACTGAATCCTATCTATAATCATATCCAGCCAAGCTTTCCCATCGTCAATCAGATCCGCATGAAAGGCCTCCAATGTAGCGTCTCTTGATCCAGAGAAGGGGCCTTTTCCCAGTTTTTCAAAATATTTGCGGATCAGTTTCATGGCAATTTCATGGGCCACTTCAAAGCTGATGATTAAATCTCTGGATTGGGATTCAGTCATGGGTTTGTGATTGTTCCGGTTAGCATAGGAGCGAAGATCTTCCAGTGCGTTACTGAACTCGTCCAGGCACTGTTCACAGGTTTGAGGTAAGGTTTTCATAGCTAATTCTTTTCTTTCAATTTAGACAAAAGAAGGAATAGAAGTGGTGATATAAGCAAAAAAAAGGAAGCCGAAAGGCTTCCTTTTATGATTATTTCACAGAGTAACTTTGCATAAATGGTTGACCATTTGGTGCTACACCTTCCAAAAGAAGCCGGCCGCTGAACTCCTCCAAGAACTTGCCTACAGCCTCCGGATCCAGAGCATCCTTTTCATTGATCCGAGTGATCACAAATCCATCCCTCAGACCGAGGTCTCGCAAATACCCTCGGGTAAGGCCAGTAATTTTAATGCCATGGGTAATTCCTAATTTATCTTTTTCTATAGTGTTGACGGCTTCAAGTTTAGCTCCAAGTAATCTTGAACTGTAATATTCTCTCTTCAGAACGCCTGTTCCTCCCTCCAGATTTTGGAGGAGAAGGGTTGTGGTTTTAGGTGCCCCATTTCTTAAGAAAGTGACGGCCAATTCATCTCCCGGGTAATAATAGGAGAGGGCCTCCTCAAAACTCCCCATTCCTTTCACTGGTTGGTCACCCAATCGGGTAATTACATCATTTCGTTGGATTCCTGCCTGCTCTGCAGCTCCTGATCGAATGACATGAGTCACGATAACTCCGTCTAAAGATTTAATTTTCATTTCTTCTGCTAGTTCCGGAGTGATTTCCACAGCTTCAATTCCTGGAATAGCCTTTTGCACCTCACCATATTGGATGAGGTCATTGGCCACTTTCATGGCAATATCCACAGGGACAGCAAAACCATATCCCGTATACGAACCCGTTCTCGATAAAATGGCGGTGTTGATTCCAACCAATTCTCCCTTGATGTTGACCAAAGCACCTCCTGAGTTTCCAGGATTAATTGGGGCATCAGTTTGGATAAAGCTCTCAAGAGGGAAGTCTCCTCCTAAGATATTGATTTGGCGTTCCTTGGCAGAAACAATCCCTGCTGTAACAGTGGAGGTTAAATTGAAGGGATTTCCTACGGCCAAAACCCATTCTCCTATTTTAAGATCCCTGCTGCTTCCTTGGTGAATGGCTGGTAGATTTTCAGCTTCAATTTTTAGTACTGCTATATCTGTGTTTTTGTCAGTCCCAACCAATCTGGCTTGATAGGTTCTTTTTTGATGGACTACTTCCAAAATTTCAGCACGATCGATGACATGGTTGTTGGTGATGATAAATCCATCTTCGGAAATGATCACTCCTGATCCAGAACTGACTTGCTGTGAGGGACCGGTTCCAAAGAAGTAGTCGAACATGCTGTAACGTCTAGGATCGGTTCCGGAGAAATTCTTGATAAAGACCACAGAGCCTGTGCTTTTTTCGGAAGCCTCCACAAATGAGGTCGGTAAATCGCTGCTCAAACCAGAGTTGGTTGCCGAGGTTTGGCTGATAAATTGAGTCGGTGCAGTCGAGAACTTTTCATTTGTAGGGTAATCTGCTTCTTGTTTATTGAAATCCACAGATGTCCAAAGTGCAGCTCCTGCAAGACCTGCCAGAAAGGCCGACGCGATATTCTTTAGGAAATTCTTCATGGATGAATTTTTTAGAATTTGACGACTTAGTTTAGGTTCAGTTTTTCAATTTCACATCTTTTAAGGATTGGAATCACTGCTCTCATGCGTCCAAACATCAAAAATTAATCCTAAGGCTAAAAACTGACGAATTGGGCAAGGAAAAGTCTAGGCATCTTGTAATTTTGTCAGCTTATTGAGAAAACCTTCTGCATCTTGCAGAAGTTTTTATCCTCAAAATCCCAAATGAATGATTGAAGCGAAACGTGTAGCCATCCTGGGCAGCACCGGAAGTATTGGTACTCAAACCCTGGAGGTAATTCGTCAGCACCCGGAGGAATTCGAGGTGGAGGTCCTTACAGCCCAAAACAACTGTGATTTATTGATTGCTCAGGCCTTGGAGTTTCAGCCCAATGCTGTGGTAATCGGAAATGAGGCAAGTTATCAAAAAGTCAAAGAGGCTTTGATCCCTCATGATATCAAGGTTTTTGCCGGACAAAAGGCACTTGCCCAAATCGTTGAAATGGAGACCATTGATGTTGTTTTAACTGCTTTGGTGGGCTATTCCGGACTGATTCCGACCGTCAATGCAATTCAGGCAGGCAAGCAGATTGCCTTGGCAAATAAGGAAACTCTAGTGGTTGCAGGGGAGATTATCACTGCGATTGCAAAAGAAAAAGGAGTGAATATTTACCCCGTAGATTCTGAGCATTCCGCAATTTTCCAATGCTTGGTTGGGGAATTCCATAATCCTATAGAAAAGATCATTCTTACAGCCTCAGGAGGACCATTCAGGGGTAAGGATCGTGATTTTCTCCAAAATGTCACCAAGGCTCAGGCCTTGAAGCATCCCAATTGGGACATGGGAGCCAAAATCACCATAGATTCCGCTTCACTGATGAATAAGGGCCTGGAGGTGATTGAAGCAAAGTGGCTTTTTGGGTTAAAAAGTGAACAAATAGAAGTGGTTGTTCATCCTCAGTCTATCATTCATTCTTTGGTGCAGTTTGAGGATGGGTCGATGAAAGCGCAACTCGGACTTCCCGATATGCGTATTCCCATTCAGTTTGCCCTGAGTTATCCTCATAGATTGAAAAGTGATTTTGAGAGATTTGATTTTCTCAAGTACCCCAATTTAACATTTGAACAACCAGATTTAAAGACGTTCCGGAACCTTCAGCTGGCTTTTGACGCTTTAGCTAAGGGAGGAAATGCTCCTTGTGTGTTGAATGCCGCCAATGAAATCGTTGTGGAAGCATTCCTGAAAGAAGAAATAGGCTTTTTGGAAATGTCTGACTTGATTGGGGAAACTTTGACTAAAATTGAATTTATAGGTCATCCAAGTTTGGAAGACTACGTGGAGACTGATCAGAGGGCGAGAGAGATTACAAAAGAATTAATAAAGCGTAAAGTATAATGGATACATTGATTATGGTGGGCCAGTTACTCCTGGGATTGTCAATTCTGGTGGGTTTGCATGAATTGGGTCACTTGTTGACAGCAAAGCTGTTTGGTATGAGAGTGGAAAAATTTTCCATTGGATTTCCTCCGAAAATCGCAGGATTCCAGTGGGGAGAAACAGAGTACTCCATAGGAGCAATTCCTTTGGGTGGCTTTGTGAAAATATCAGGTATGGTGGATGAATCCATGGATACCGAACAGCTCTCCTCTGAGCCTCAACCGTGGGAGTTCCGGTCCAAACCAGCCTGGCAACGCCTTATTGTGATGCTTGGTGGGATTATCGTGAATGTGATTACAGGGATTGTCATATTTGTCTTTTTGGTTTACCAAAATGGAGAAACTTATTTCTCAAAAGACCAGATCATAGAAAATGGTATAGTAGCCTATGAATACGGGGAGTCCATTGGATTGAAAACCGGGGATAAAATCCTGAATGTAAATGGGCAGGAATATCAGGGACTAAATGAACTCAGTAGTGGGAATGTACTGCTGACAGAGAATGCTTACTATACCGTTGATCGAGATGGGGAGCAGATTAAGGTGGAAATTCCGAAAGGCTTTATCAATGTTTTTAACAATGAGGAAGCTTTCGATAAATTTATCAGTGTACGTTTCCCTTTTAAGCTTAGTGCCATAGACCAGGGAGGAGCAGCTGAAAAGGCTGGAATCAAAGTTGAGGACAAAATACTAGCCGTTAATGGTCAACCTGTCACTTATTTTGACGAGTTGCAGTCCGCTTTGGCAAAATCAAAGAATCAGGATGCAGAGATTACCTTGCTTTCCAACGGAGACACCACTTCTACTACTGTTGCGGTCACTGATAGGGGTACCATTGATATTGGGGTGAATGCCTTGATTGAGCCAGTTAGAAGAAGTTATGGGATAAGTGAGGCGCTAAACAAAGGGACTGCCCGTGCATTCGGAGTAGTCATTGTCAATGCAAAAGCCCTGGGTAAAATGTTCACGGGGGAAGTTTCTGCCAAGAACGTCAGTGGGCCGATCGGTATGGCTAAAATTTATGGACATACTTGGGACTGGACTAAATTTTGGAGCATTACAGGCTTGATTTCCATGATTCTGGCGTTTATGAATCTGTTGCCTATACCGGCATTGGACGGAGGACACGTAATGTTCTTGCTGTATGAGATGGTATCAGGTAGAGCTCCTTCAGACAAATTCCTGGAGAATGCGCAGAAAGTTGGAATGGTGATTCTATTGGCCCTAATGGTTTTCGCGATTGGAAATGATATTTTGAAATTCTTTACTGGTTGGTAAAATTTCAACTGAATAAATTTTGAAACCAGGCTGAGAAGTCTGGTTTTTTTCTGCCATTCTGACCCATTGTAGGTTTGGCATAGGCATTGAACTTTAAGGGAGAACCTTTGTATTTTGAAGGTTATTAATATGTTTTGAGTTAAACCGACAGCTGGTCTGTCAATCTGTCTATATGAGTCAATTTGAAAATTCCTTGTTTGAAAATCTAATGAATGGTGATTATACCGGAGAAGGAGATCTGATCCAACTAATCACTGATGAAGAAGGTGAAGATCAGGGTAAAGAGGTTTTTGGGGAAGAAATTCCTGTTCTTTCCGTAAGAAATACTGTTCTTTTCCCAGGGGTAGTTATCCCGATTACCGTAGGAAGACAACGGTCCATTAAACTTGTCAAAAAAGCCCAAAAAGGTGATAAGCTGATTGGGGTTTGTGCCCAAATCAATCCTAATAATGATGACCCTGCCTGGGAGGATATTTATCAGGTTGGAACTTTGGCCAAAATCATAAAAATGATTGTCCTTCCAGATGGAAATACCACCATTATTATCCAGGGGAAAAAACGATTTAGGATCAAAGAGCAAGTCACCGATGATCCTTATTTTATCGCCAAAGTCGATTATTTGGATGAAAATTTCCCAAAGAGTTCGAAAAAAATTCAAGCTTTGGAAGAGTCTCTGAAGGAAGCGGCAACCAGAATATTGCATCTTAACCCAGAAATTCCAAGGGAAGCTCAGGTGGCTTTGGACAATATTGACAATACTCCATTTCTGACACATTTCCTTTCATCCAATATCAATGCACCGGTTGAATCCAAGCAGAGGCTTTTGGAAATCAACGATGGAGTTGAGCGTGCTACACTTCTTTTGGAATTTATGATGAAAGACATCCAGATGCTGGAGCTGAAATCTGAAATCCAAAAGAAAGTTCATACAGATATAGATCAGCAGCAACGGGATTATTTCCTGCGTCAGCAGATGAAAGTTCTTCAAACCGAATTGGGAGAAGAGGGACCGGAAAAAGAAGTTGAAGATCTCAGAGCGAGAGGAGCTAAGAAGAACTGGCCTCCTGAAGTAGCAAAGCATTTTGAAAAGGAACTGGATAAAATTCTTAGAATCAATCCATCTGCGGCTGAATACCCCATCGCGCTCAATTATGCTGAAACCATGGTTGAACTGCCATGGAATGAGTTTACTCAGGATAATTTTGACCTGAAAAATGCCAGAAAAATCCTTGATTCCGATCATTTTGGATTGGAAAAAGTGAAGGATAGAATCATCGAATATCTGGCTGTGCTCAAGTTGAAAAATGACCTGAAAGGACCTATTCTCTGCCTATATGGCCCTCCAGGGGTCGGTAAGACCTCTTTAGGAAAATCCATAGCTGCAGCTTTGGGAAGGAAATATATTCGGATGTCTCTTGGAGGCCTACATGATGAGGCTGAGATCCGTGGCCATAGGAAAACCTATGTGGGAGCTATGCCTGGAAAAATCATCCAGAACATGAAAAAGGTGAAGATTTCCAACCCGGTTTATGTGCTGGATGAAATCGATAAACTTTCCTCAGATTTTAGAGGGGATCCTAGTTCTGCCTTTTTGGAGGTGCTTGATCCGGAGCAAAACTTTGCTTTTATGGATAATTACCTTGAGGTGGAATATGACTTGAGCAAAGTTCTGTTTATCGCAACTGCCAATTCTTTGGATTCTATTCAGCCTGCACTTCGGGACAGGATGGAAATCATAGAAGTAACCGGATATACTCAAGAAGAAAAGGTAGAAATCGCAAAGAGACATTTGGTTCCCAAGCAGAGAAAAGAACATGGGTTGAAGGCAAAACAGATTTCTTTTGAAAAAACTGCTTTGGTTAAGATCATTGAAGATTATACGAGGGAATCTGGAGTTCGAAGTCTTGAGAGAGCGATCGGGAAAGTGGTGAGGAATATCGCCAAATCCATAGCCTTGGAAGAGGAATATGATCCAAAAATCACCCCAGAAGCTGTTCGCAAAATATTAGGCTCTGAGATATTCGATAAAGAGATTTATCAGGATAATTCTGTAGCCGGAGTGGTAACAGGACTCGCTTGGACCAGTGTAGGCGGCGAAATTCTCTTTATTGAATCAAGTCTGAGCAGAGGTAAAGGAAAATTGACCCTTTCCGGCCAATTGGGGGATGTGATGAAAGAATCTGCAATGACAGCTCTTTCCTATTTGAAGTCCAAGGCTCAAACTTTGGGAATAGACCATAGGGTTTTTGACCAATATGATCTTCATATCCACGTTCCAGCCGGAGCGGTTCCGAAGGATGGGCCTTCTGCGGGTATTACCATGTTGACCGCCATGGCATCCGTATTTACCCAACGGAAGGTGAAAGCCAAACTTGCCATGACTGGGGAGATCAGTTTGATCGGTAAAGTGATGCCAGTTGGAGGGATCAAAGAGAAGATTCTTGCAGCCAAGCGTGCTGGAATCAAGGAAATCATCCTTTGCAAAAAGAATCTCAGAGATATTGAAGAGATAGATCCTCAATATGTGAAAGGTATAGTTTTCCACTTTGTGGACAAGGTAGATGAGGTTTTGGATATTGCCCTTTTGAAGTCGAAAGTGGATAATCCCTTGCAGTTTGTCTTTAATCAGGAGTCTAAATAAGAATAAAACAGGGGAAGTGTTTCAACTAGCATTTCCCCGCATTTATTAGGATTTTTTTCAATAATCCGGACTTCAAGCCTTCAATTGATATTGGGTGTGGAAGTCAAGATATTAAACGGCCAGCATCATTCACCCAGAAAATCAAAAACAGATCATTTTAACAACTCAATGATGGATCAAATTAGCTCACTTACTCCAAGACAGATAGTCGCTGAACTGGATAAATATATTATAGGTCAAAATGACGCCAAAAGGAATGTAGCCATTGCACTGAGAAACAGGATTCGAAGAATGATGGTGAAATCTGAAATTCAGAAAGACATAGTTCCAAACAATATCTTAATGATTGGCTCTACCGGGGTGGGGAAAACAGAGATTGCCCGCCGTTTGGCAAAAGTTGCCCAAGCTCCTTTTACCAAGGTTGAAGCATCCAAATTCACTGAGGTAGGGTACGTAGGCAGAGATGTAGAAAGTATGGTAAGGGACTTGGTTGAGCAGTCTATTCATTTGGTGAGGGAAGTGAAGAATGAAGCGGTAAAGACCAAAGCGGCAGAATCGGTTGAAGAGATTATTTTGGATATTTTGATTCCGCCTGTCAAAGGTTCCGGAATTACCCGCAATCTTCCTTCGACGGCTTCTCAAGAAGAAGAGCTTACTTCTGATTCGGAGTTGAATGAAAGGACCCGTGAACGTTTCCGAGAAAAATTAAGAAATGGGGAACTGGATGAAAGAAAGATTGAGATCAATGTAAAGGCAACTTCACCAGTTGGAATCGGAATGATTGGAAACGGGTTGATCGATGATGCGAGTATGGCAGGCTTGCAGGATATGATCTCAGGGATGATGCCCAAGAAAACTAAGAAAAGAAAACTTAGTATTGCTGAGGCAAGGAAGGTTTTAATGGAAGAGGAAACCTCCAAGCTGATAGACTTCGATGAAGTAAAGGAAGAAGCGATTCGATTGGCTGAAAATAATGGGATTATTTTTATCGATGAGATCGATAAAATTGCTTCTAAATCCGGAAAAAACGGTGGGGGACCCGATGTCAGCAGGGAAGGGGTTCAGCGTGACCTGCTTCCTATTGTGGAGGGTTCATCGGTAAATACCAAATACGGAGTAATCAATACAGATCACATTTTGTTCATTGCAGCGGGGGCTTTTCATGTTAGCAAACCTTCGGATTTAATCCCTGAACTCCAAGGAAGATTCCCGATCCGTGTGGAATTGAATAGCTTGACTCAAGAAGATTTTTCCAGGATTTTAAGAGAACCTAAAAATGCTCTGACAAAACAATACCAAGCTTTGTTCGAAGCAGAGAAGGTGTATTTGGAGTTTAATGAGGAGGCCATTGAAGAAATTGCTCGATTGGCATTTTTGATTAATCAGGAAGTAGAAAATATTGGGGCTAGAAGACTGCACACGGTAATGAGTCAATTGTTGAATGATTTTCTGTTTGAGGTTCCAGATACAATTGAGCCAAATTCAAGGATTATGGTAACCAAGGAAATGGTGGAGGAGCGTCTAAACACCTTGGTCAAAAACAGGGATTTGTCCCAATATATTCTTTAAATAAAAAGCGATAAACCCGAAATCAATGCATTTTGTATCGGGTTTATTGCTTTTTAAATCCACTTTTTTGATTTTTTTTCATTTTATTTCTCCAAAAATGAAAAATTGGGATGAATCTTGTTAGAGATTTGCAAAATCACCCAATTGCATGAAAAAATCTCTACTTATTCTTACTGGTCATTCCAAAGGCTTGGGAAAAGCTACCTTGGATCAATATTTGAAAAAACCTGGATTTCAAGTTATTGCTATTTCTAGGACCAATCTGGAAAATTCTGCAGAGAACCTGACTCAGCTTGATCTTGATCTTTCTGAGTTGGATGTTTTGGAAAATAACCTTAGGACTATTTTTCCCCAAGAAGATTTTGAGGAGGTTGTTTTGATCAATAATGCAGGTTGGATTGGAGAGATTAAGCCGATCGGGGAATTGCATCCTGCTGAGCTTAGAAAGCAAATAAATCTCAATTTATTGGCTCCCATGTATCTTACCAATGCTTTTATCAAAGCTTACAAGACAACAGCAGGGAAAAAAGTTGTTTGTAATATCAGTTCGGGTGCTGCAAGCAGGCCGGTTTCTGGTTGGGGAGGCTATTGCAGTACCAAAGCAGCCCTTGCTATGTTTACCATGGTAGCTGCAAAGGAATCTTCAAGTCCTAATTTTAAATTTTACAGCTTGGCTCCCGGAGTCGTGGATACCGATATGCAGCAAAACATACGAGAGGCCTCAAAGGAGGATTTTCCAGAATTGGATAAGTTCCAAAAATATAAATCCAATGGCGATTTGAGTAAAGCACAGGATGTAGCGGCTAAAATCGAATTCATGCTTTCCCATGTGGAAAAATTCCCGGAGGTAATTCAAGATGTTCGTAATTTTGAAGTTGCTTAGGGTTTTAATTTGGGATAATCCAAAAACCAAAAATCCACAGTAGAAGGTGAAAGCCTCCTCCAGCTATCTTCCTTGAGCTTAAATGCATATTGTCCTGCTGTGGGGAGATTTTCAAGATTTCCACCTAGGTAGGCAATCAAATCATTTAGTCCAGGATTGTGTCCTACTAGCACAATGGTTTTGATGGAGTCTTTCTGTTGGTGGATGTATTTAAGAATGGTATTTGGGGAGGCGTGATACAGATTTTTTTCTTTAATGATTTTATGGGAAGGATAGCCTAATTCATTGGCGATTATTTCCGCCGTTTGAATGGCCCTGAGCGCTGAAGAGCTTAAAATCAGGTCAGGTGAAACCTGCCTTTTTTTTAATCTTTTCCCCATTTTTGGTGCATCCCGAAGTCCCCGCTCAGCAAGTGGACGTTCGTAATCATCGGCCCAAGGGTTGTCCCAGGAGGATTTCGCATGTCTTATCAAAATAATTTTTTTCATTTTCTCAAATTAAAAAATGATTATTTTGTTTTTTTTGAATGAATATTTACATTTAATGCACTTTCAATTACAATTTATAACAATTTATTATGTTTACCGGAACAGTAAAATTTTACAATGAAGCCAAAGGTTTTGGATTTATCGTTGACGATGAGTCTCAAAACGATGTCTTCGTACACGCAACCGGCTTGGTGGATAAAGTTGCTCAAAATGACAAAGTAACATATGACGTCAAGGATGGTAAAAAAGGGCCAAACGCCATCAACGTCAAAAAAGCCTAATTGCGCTTTTGAAGTTCTTGTTTTAGTGATTCCCCTGAAGTTTTCCTTCAGGGGTTTTTTATTTTAGATTCCTTGTTGCTGACTTTTTTCGAGCTTTCTTATGAAGTTCTAAGACAGCAGAAACAACTGGTTTTGCGGATAAAATGACAGTTTTTGTAGAGTTTTCTTAAGTAAAGAAGACAAAATGACTTGTTTTTCTGCTTGGTACGCAATTCTCTGAATAGAGTCTGTAAACATTAAACCAACAAAACCATGAAACTTACAAGATTTAACCAACTTGATCCAGTTTTTCCTTCTGGATTCAATGGGATTTTAAACAAGTTTATCAATGAGTCCTTCAATGATGTGAGTAGGAGATTCAGCCCTGCTGTAGATATTTCCGAAGATGAAAAAGCATTTGAAATCGAAGTGGCACTTCCGGGTATGAAAAAAAATGACTTCAATGTGGACTTGACGGATGGAAGATTGACGATTTCTGGTGAGCGAAAGTTCGAAGAAAAAAAAGAAGGTAAGAACTATCATAGTATGGAGACCCAGTTTGGATCATTTTCAAGATCCTTCTATGTCCCTGATAATATTTTAGTGGAAAAAGTTGAAGCTTTCTATGAAGATGGGGTTCTGAAAGTCACTCTGCCTAAGGCTGAACAAAAAGTCACCAAGGCAAAAATCGAGGTGAAATAATATAGAGTGGAGGAACCCACTCTTCTTTTTTAGCTTTATTCTAAAGGGAAGTAAAAAGCGGTTAATTCTTGTTAATTTGAACCTATTGGTTAACCCTAAAGCACTTTATTTGAGTCTTAACTTATGAACCTTAAATTAGATACAAATACATTATGAGCAAAAAACAATTCTTTCTTGGAATGCTACTGGCCTCTGTGATCGGAGGTTTTATTGCTTTGGCAGGGTTGAGTTTTTTGATTCAACCCCAAAAGGCAAGCAGTTTTGATGAAAAACAACAGACTAGTTTTGTCAACTTATTGTCTGGAGAAAACTTCAATATACCAGACGGCATCAATTTCGTTGCCTCTGCTGAAATTGTCACTCCGGCTGTAGTCCATGTAAAAAGTACACTTTCCTATTCAGGTAGATCGGAAAGAGACCCTATGCAGGAACTTTTCGGCTTTCCTCCAAGGGGAAATCAGGGAATGCAGGTGCCTATGAGCACTGGTTCCGGAGTTATTATTTCTTCTGACGGTTACATCGTTACCAACAATCACGTGGTAGAGGATGCGTCTCAGATAGATATTTCTCTGGAAAACAACAAAAGGTATACAGCTCAAGTGATTGGAACCGATCCGACCACAGATCTTGCTCTTCTAAAAATCGATGCAGAGAATCTTCCATTTGTAAAATTTGGTAACTCTGATGACATGAAGGTAGGAGAATGGGTGTTGGCAGTGGGCAATCCCTTTAACCTGAACTCTACAGTAACTGCCGGGATTATCTCTGCAAAAGCTCGGAATATCGGCATTTTGAGAGGTTCGGTCGAGAATAACTTACAGGTTGAATCATTTCTCCAAACAGATGCTGTTGTGAATCCTGGGAATTCAGGTGGAGCTTTGGTGAACCTTGCCGGGGAATTGATTGGGATTAATACAGCCATTGCCTCCAACACAGGCTCATTTGCAGGGTATTCATTTGCTGTTCCTAGTAGTTTGGTCAAAAAAGTTATGGATGACCTGATGAAGTACGGTGCTGTACAAAGAGGACTTCTTGGGGTTAGCATTCAGGATGTGTCTCCTGAGTTGCAAGAAAGCCTGAAAATTGAGCTTCCTGTGGATCAGGGCGTTTATATAGCAGGGGTTAATGACAACAGTGGAGGAAAAGAAGCGGGTTTGGAAATTGGAGATGTGATTGTGTCTGTAGATGGAAGAGAAACCAACAATGTAGCTACTCTTCAGGAAATGGTGGCTAGAAAGCGGCCAGGGGATGAAGTTTCCTTGGAATATATCCGTGACGGTAAAAAATACAGCACCAGAGCTACTCTGAAAAATTTTGCCGGAGACACAGAAATAGTGAAGCGGGAAATTCCTAAAACCTATTCCTTCGAGGGAGTAATATTTGAAGACCTCTCTGCCAAACAAAAAGAGTCACTTGATATTTCTGGTGGAGCGATGATTTCTTCAGTAAATGGAATGAACTGGAGAAGGGCAGGAGCAAGACCTGGTTTTATTGTTACTTCACTGATTGGGAATGACGGTAGAATCCGTGTAAGCGATGCCGAAGGTCTAATCGAAACCCTCAATGATCTGAGCGGACAAGAAATTGTAGTTTTGGGAATGTTCCAGGACGGTACTGAATACTATTTTGAGGTGGAACTAGAGTAAAGTTTCAAAAAAGCATAAAAAAAAATGCCCGGGTTAAAATCCGGGCATTTTTGTTTTTTATAGACCTTTAGGCTACCTGAAGGCGCTTGAATTTAGATTTATCAAATTTTGTACGAGCATATTCCTCGTTGATGATGAGCTCTTTTACATTTTCATCAGATGGAAGCTCATACATCGCATCAGTGATGATAGCTTCACAGATGGAACGCAGCCCTCTTGCTCCAAGGTTGAATTCTACGGCTTTGTCTACAATAAAATCAATACCGCTTTCTGCAAAGGTCAGTTTAACACCTTCCATTTCCAGTAATTTGGTATACTGCTTTACCAGAGCATTTTTTGGTTCAGTAAGGATTTTCTTAAGAGCTTCCCTATCCAGAGGATCAAGGTGAGTGAGGACCGGAAGTCTTCCGATCAACTCAGGGATCAAACCAAAAGCTTTCAAGTCCTGTGCTGTCACGTATTGCAAAAGATTTTCGCGGTCTGCGATTATCGTGCCTTTTTCCTTGCTGAAGCCCAAAGGTTGGGTGTTCAGTCGTTTGGCTATGTGTCTTCCAATTCCGTCAAAAGCGCCGCCGCAGATAAATAGAATGTTTTCCGTATTAACTGCAATCATTTTCTGGTCAGGATGCTTTCTGCCTCCTTGTGGTGGGACATTTACAACGGTCCCTTCCAAAAGCTTCAATAAAGCTTGCTGAACACCCTCTCCACTTACATCGCGGGTAATGGATGGGTTATCTGATTTTCTGGCAATTTTATCGATCTCATCGATGTAGACAATTCCTCGTTCCGCTGCTTCCACATTGTAGTCAGCAGATTGAAGTAATCTTGTCAGAATACTTTCCACGTCTTCACCCACATATCCTGCTTCAGTCAAAACTGTTGCATCCGCAATGCAGAAAGGTACTTCCAAGGTTTTTGCCAAGGTTTTTGCTAAATAAGTCTTTCCGGTGCCGGTATCTCCAACCATGATGATGTTCGATTTTTCAATCTTTACTTCATCAGGATCAGCTTTCTGCTGAAGACGCTTGTAATGGTTGTAAACGGCAACTGTCAAAACCTTTTTGGCGTCTTCCTGACCAATAACATACTGGTTTAGATAGGAAGTCAATTCCTTTGGTTTTTTAAGTTTGAATTTCGGTTTTCCAGAACTGCTTTTCTTGGTTTTTTCTTCTTCCCCAAGAATCGTATGAGCTTGTTCTATACAGAAATTACAGATGTGTGCCGATATACCGGAGACCATGAGGTCCACATCCTTTTTATTTCTACCGCAAAATGAGCAGGTAACTTGAGCCATTAAACTGGTTTTTTAACTAATACTTCATCAATTAGGCCGTATTCTTTGGCCTCTGGAGCCTTCAACCAGTAATCCCTGTCTGAGTCTCTTTCGATTTCCTCGTAGGTTTTGCCGGTGTGATTTGCTAAAATCTGATACAGTTCCTGACGCATGGAAAGGATAAGCTTAAGGGATATTTCCATGTCCTTGGACTGACCTTGCATTCCTCCTGATGGCTGGTGGATCATAACCCTTGAGTGCTGAAGAGCAGATCTTTTGTCTTTAGCGCCCCCTGCCAGCAATACGGCACCCATAGAAGCAGCGATACCTGTACAGATGGTAGCCACATCTGGTCCTATGTACTGCATAGTGTCATAGATGCCGAGCCCTGCAGTAACTGAGCCACCCGGACTGTTGATGTACAACAAGACGTCTTTTTTGGAGTCAACAGATTCCAAAAACAAAAGTTGAGCAATGATAATGTTTGCGATATGGTCATCTACCGGGGTCCCCAAAAAGATGATTCTGTCCATGATAAGCCTGGAAAACACATCAATTTCACGGAAATTGGAAGGTCTTTCCTCGATCACAGAACGTGTCATGTTTTCGATGTGCTGCGTATATTGGTCAAATGCCGTTCCGCTGACGCCTTGATTGTGTATGGCGAACTTTCTGAAATCTTCTTTATTGATCATGATAATGTTTGTTGTGGTAAACAAAAATAAAAAAAGCCCTTAAATAAGGACTTTTTTATATGTTTTAAAGTGGATTACTTTTCTAAAAGTTCCTTGAAATCATCAATACTGATATCCTTTTCCTTCATCGCGATTTTTTCTTGAACGAAGGCTAAAACTTTGTCATTTTGAACAGATGTCAGCATGTTCATATAGTTTTGACCGTCGTTACCTTTGAGGTAATTGTCAACAAACATATCCATGCTTTCTTCCATTTGGGATCCAAGTCCAGAAGAAGCAAATTGTTCTCGGATCATTTCTTTGGTCTTTTCGATCACATCAGCATGCTCTGCCTGGATTTGATTTGCTTTTGCAAGCTCATTGGAAACCAATGACCAGATTAGTTGCTTGGCATAGATAGGGAATTCTTTTTCCACATCTTCTTCGGTAACCTTACCTTCATTCGCTTTGAACAACCACTCTTTCAAAAAGTCTTCAGGTAGATCCAAGTTTGCTTTTTCAACCAAAACCTTTTTCAATTCTTCCTCTGTAAACACCTTTGACTCTCTGTCATAGCTGGCTTGAAGTGTCTCTCTTACTTTTTCAGTAAATTCCTCTTCAGTTTTCACTTGGTCAGGACCGAAGATTTTGTCGAAGAACTCTTGGTTCATCTCGGCTTCTTTGGTGCGGTTGATGTTTTTCACGGTAAAAGTGAAAGCACCTTTGGTGTGTTCCAATTCATCCTTGGAAAGGCCAAATGCCTCAGACCATTCTCCTTTTTTAACCTCTTTGCCATCAAATTCCACAACGGTATCTTTTCCGATTCCGATGAATTTTCCTGCAAATTTCTTAGTGACCTTTGACAAAGGAAGAGAAAGGGTTTTAGAGAAGTCTCCTTCAGTTGATTTCAAGTCACCATAGATGTTGTCACCGGCTTCAGAGGTCTCTGGATTGCTGCTTTCGCCGTACTGGGACTTCAGGTTTTCTATGGTTTCATTGACCAGCTTATCGTCAACTTTAATGGAATATTTGGTCGCCTTGATTTTGGAATCCAAAGGAAGTTCGAAATTCTCAATAAATCCGATTTTGTATTCGAATTCAAAATCCTTCTGGTTTTTCCAGTCGATTTTGTCCTCTGTAGACTCAACAGGAAGAGGGTCTCCCAAGACTCTGAAAGTTTGTTCCTTAAGGTATCCATTTAGAGCTTCTCCTAAAATGGTATTGATTTCCTCAACCAAAAGGGAAGTCCCATACATGTTTTTCACCATAGAAACAGGCGCTTTGCCAGGTCTAAAGCCTCTGATATTGGCTTTCTTGGCATAGTCTTTCAGTTTCGCATCAACCTTAGGTTGATAATCTGCTTCTGTTAGTTTAATTTTAATAGAAGCTTGATTTGCTGAATGCTTGTCTAGTGTGATTTCCAAGGCGCTTAAAATTTAAGATGAGTTGAACTAAAAACCCCCAATCTCTTTCCTGCTTCGCAAAGACAGTGTAGTGATTGAGGGTTCGGTATGTTGTGCGGATGGAGGGACTCGAACCCCCATGCCTCGCGGCGCTAGATCCTAAGTCTAGTGCGTCTACCAATTTCGCCACATCCGCAATAAATCTCAATTTTTCGCCGAGTTGATTTTCCGGTTTCAAATTGTGGATGCAAAGGTAGATACTAATTTACAATTTGCAAGTGCTGATGAAAAAAAAATATTTTCAAAAAGCATGTTTCCTTGATTGCCCCTTCCCATTTTTGTAGTAAATTCCTATTGTATGATTCAAGTGGATTTAGAAGAAGAAAGAAAAGAGATTCTCAAACGGTATCGGAAATTGCTCCGGTTAGCCAAACCCTTTCTGAAAGATGGTGATGCCAAGCTAATAAAAAAGGCATTTAATGTTTCCTTGGAGGCTCATAGGCACATGCGTCGCAAATCTGGGGAACCTTATATATACCATCCTTTAGAGGTGGCCTTGGTTTGTGTGGAAGAAATCGGTCTTGGGACTACATCCATTGTTTCTGCACTGCTGCATGACGTGGTTGAGGATACCGATTGGGAACTTGAAGACATCGAAAGAGAATTTGGGCACAAGGTCATGACGATTATAGATGGACTGACCAAGATTGCAGGTGTGTTTGAATACGGAAGTTCTCAACAGGCCGAAAACTTTAGGAAGATGCTCCTGACCCTATCCGATGATGTTCGGGTGATCTTAATAAAATTGGCCGACAGGTTGAACAATATGAGGACTTTGTCTTCAATGCCTAGGCATAAACAGTTGAAGATTGCATCTGAGACAATGTACCTGTATGCTCCGCTCGCCCACAGACTTGGCTTGTATGCCATAAAATCTGAGCTGGAGGATCTTTACCTAAAGTATACCGAAGCGGAAAGTTACAGGGACATAGTCCAAAAGATCAACGAATCTAAATCCTACAGAAATAAATTTATCAGAAGTTTTGTTCAACCTGTAGAAGAGGAGTTGGAAAGGCAAGGTTTTAAATTCACCATCAAAGGAAGGCCCAAATCTGTTTATTCCATTTACAATAAAATGAAGAAACAGGGAATTCCTTTTGAGGAGGTATATGATCTTTTTGCAGTAAGAATAATATTGGATAGTGATTTAGAGAATGAAAAAGCAGATTGTTGGCAGGTTTATTCTATCGTCACGGACTTTTATAGGCCTAATCCAGACAGATTGAGAGACTGGATCAGTACTCCCCGTTCCAATGGTTATGAGTCTCTTCATACGACTGTTATGAGCAATACTGGCCAATGGGTTGAGGTTCAGATAAGGACTACCCGCATGGATGATATTGCAGAAAGAGGGTATGCTGCCCATTGGAAATACAAGGAAAAAGACTCGGGAGGAAAATCCACTTCAGGATTGGATGATTGGATCGGGCAGGTAAGAAGTATGCTGGAATCCAATGATGGGAATGCCATTGAGTTTATGGATGATTTCAGGGGCAACTTGTTTCATGAGGAGGTTTTCGTTTTTACCCCAAAAGGAGATTTGAAAGTTTTGCCCTTCGGAGCCACGGCTTTGGATTTTGCATTTGAGATCCATACAGAGGTGGGGGCCAAGTGTATAGGAGCCAAGGTCAATCAGAGACTTGTCCCAATCAATCATAAATTAAAAAATGGAGATCAGGTAGAAATACTCACTTCCAATAAGCAGAAGCCTACAGAGGACTGGCTAAACAATGTGGTGACCTCAAGGGCTAAAGCGAAGATTAAAGATGCGCTAAGGGAAGAAAAAAAATCTTCGATTTTGGATGGTAAGGAGATTGTCCAGCGTAAGCTCAAGCAGATGAAGATGGAGTTCAACTCCGAAACGGTGGAGAAATTGAGAGCTTATTTTGAACTGAAGACCGCGAATGACTTTTATTATCGGGTTGGAAAAGGGATCATCGATTCTACCTCAATCAAATCCTTTAAGGACTTCAAGGATACCCAAAAACTCCGACAAAAATCCATGCAGGAAAAAGTAAAAGACGAGTTATCTTTTACCAAGGAAATCAAAAGCCTCAAAGGTCCTGATCATGATCAATTGTTGATAGGAGAGGATATGGATGTGGTGGACTATATTTTGGCAAAGTGCTGTAACCCCATACCAGGAGACGATGTTTTTGGTTTTGTAACCGTCAACGAGGGGATTAAAATTCACAGAACTTCATGTCCAAATGCCTTGGAGCTTTTGTCCAATCATGGGAATAGAGTGATCAAAGCTAGATGGACTAGCCAAAAGGAAATTGCCTTTTTGGCTGGGCTTCATATAATTGGTACAGATCGGGTTGGTTTGATCAATGACTTGACCAAGGTGATTTCCAATGAATTAAAAGTAAATATGCGCTCTATTACCGTAGATTCTGATGCGGGTGTTTTTGAAGGAACTATCAAGTTGTACGTACACAGTACCAGTCATTTGGATCAATTGATGAAAAACCTTTCCCAAGTGGAAGGGATAATTAAGGTTACACGTTTTGATTAAAAGCTTGAATCAATTTTGTCCAACAAAAGTTATATTTGAAAAAAATAGCCTGCAATGTCTTTGAATGCCACCCTTTTCGAAGAGGTCAAAAAAATTTTTACCGCATATCTTGAAAATCAAAAACTCCGGAAAACTCCGGAGCGGTATGCGATTCTCGAAGAAATTTACAGTCGTACAGGACACTTTGATGTAGAGTCTCTCTACATCAGCATGAAAAACAAAAATTACCGGGTCAGTAGGGCAACGGTGTACAATACCTTGGATCTATTGGTGGAGTGCGATTTGGTTACCAAGCATCAATTTGGTAAAAATCTGGCTCAGTTCGAGAAATCTTACGGCTATAAGCAGCACGATCACCTAATTTGCGTTGATTGCAATCAAGTACTTGAATTTTGTGATCCGCGTATCCAAAATATCCAAAATACCGTAGGAGATATCTTAAACTTCAAGGTGCTGCACCATTCCCTGATTTTGTATGGTGCCTGCTCCAAAGAAAATTGTGAAAACAGACCAAGTGAATAACCCATGAAATTGACTTACCAGCTAGAAAAGAGTCCAAAGGCTCATTACTTACATATACAAGGAGATTTGATTGGAGATGAGGTAGGACCCAAACTTGTAGAGTTGGTGTCTGATGCGGTTCAGGAAGGTGTCAGGAATTTTGTGGTAGACCTTAGTGAAGTTAGATATATCAGTTCCAGTGGAATTGGATTATTGATTACCATGCTGACAAAAATGAGAAATGTAGGAGGGGAAGTGTTGCTGACTTCTCCCTCAGAGCATGTAAAAAAATTGCTAATCATCACAAAGCTCAATAATATATTCACGGTTTATGATTCGATTCAGGCAGCTAAAGATGCCATTTGAAAGGAAACCTCTTGATTAATGAGAGCTCTCGGAAGAGGGCTTTTTTTGTTTCTTGAACTACCAGAAATAATAAATAGCCTTTTTCCCTTGGTTTTCTTTGGGCTTATCGCAAATTTCGCCCTTCAAAAAGACTTTGCATAACTGATTAGACCGCACTTCAAATGAAGATGGACGTACTTCTGGGTCTCCAATGGGGAGATGAAGGAAAAGGAAAAATTGTAGATGTTTTGGCTCCTGAATATGAAATTGTTGCTCGATTTCAGGGAGGACCCAATGCAGGACATACACTTGAATTCGATGGAATCAAGCACGTACTACATCAAATACCCTCTGGGATTTTTAGATCCCAAATCCTAAATATCATTGGAAACGGGGTCGTTTTGGATCCTATTGTTTTGAAAAGGGAGATTGAAGGCCTCGGGAAGTTTTCCATCGATTACATGAAAAACCTGGTGATTTCCAAGAAAGCCACCATCATTATTCCTACCCATAAATTACTCGATGCTGCCTACGAGCAGTCAAAAGGGGATAAAAAAATCGGTTCCACACTGAAGGGGATCGGGCCAACTTACCAAGATAAAATTGGAAGGTCAGCGTTGAGAGTTGGGGATATTTTGGCTAATGATTTTAAAGAAAAATACAATACTCTTGTAGAAAAACATAAAACTACCCTTTCATTTCATCAATACCCGCTTGATGCCCTTGCGGAAATGGAGGAACAGTTTTTTGCCGCAATTGAGTTTTTCAAAACCCTCAATTTGATTGACAGCGAATACGTAGTTAATGATGCCTTGGAATCCAATAAGCGGATCCTTGCTGAGGGAGCGCAAGGTTCATTGCTGGATGTGGATTTTGGGTCCTATCCTTTTGTGACCAGTAGCAGTACAATGGCAGCAGGCGCTTGTACGGGTTTGGGAGTTGCTCCATCTAAAATTGGTGAAGTGTTTGGTATTTTCAAGGCCTATTGCACCCGTGTTGGAAGCGGACCTTTTCCTACAGAGCTTTTTGACAAGACAGGTGAAGACATGAGGAAAGAAGGGAATGAGTTCGGGAGTACAACTGGACGTCCAAGAAGATGCGGATGGTTGGACTTGCCTGCTTTGAAATACTCCATTATGATCAACGGTGTTACGCAGTTGTTTATGATGAAGGCTGATGTTTTGAATATTTTTAAAGAAATCGAAATATGTACTCATTATGAATTGCCAAACGGTGAAAAAATAGACCGTTTAAGTTTTGAAATTTCTGAATCAGAAGTGAAGCCAATTTATAAAGTAATGAAGGGATGGAACTGTTCATTGGAAAACGTCCGCTCTTATGAGGAGTTTCCCGATGAGCTCAAAGCCTATGTGGATTATTTGGAATCAGAATTGAAAGTTCCAATCAAATTGATTTCTGTGGGTCCTGACCGAACCCAGACTATTCAGCGTTGACTGAAAAGGGTTTCAAAATTTAGCCTCTAAACACAAGTTTGGAGGCTTTTTTTTAATTATGGAGTTTTTAACTCTATCTTGGAAGAAGATTCAGACCTTTATTCCTTGAGTTTTCGGATATTATTTTCAGCCTTCTTCCTGTGCTTGATCAGTCTCAATTCATATGGTCAGGTAGGCTTTCCCTATTGCGAGACTTTTGGGGGTAGTACTACCCAATCGGCCACCATCTATGGTGCTGATGCGGTTTTGGTGTCCGGAGTTCTGAGATTGACCTCCAATGAAACTGGTCAAAGGGGCTACGTTTATGTGGATATTCCTTTTTCTTCACTTTTTGGAATCAAGGCTTCCTTTGAGTATTTCAGTTATGGAGGAACAGGAGCAGATGGATTGACATTCTTTCTGTTTGATGCTGCAGTTCCAAATTTTGCAATTGGGGGATTCGGAGGTTCTTTAGGTTATTCCAAGAGGGGCAATGAACCTGGGTTGGCGGGAGCTTATTTAGGAATTGGCTTCGATGAATATGGGAATTTTGGAAATACTTCAGAAGGAAAATCGGGAGGATTTCCCGGAGTTGGAGATGGTTTGGCCCCTGATGCCATTGTAGTAAGAGGCCCGGGAAATGGTTTTTTGGGGTATGACTTCATAATGGGTAAAAGGACAATGGAAGACGGTGTAAATGGACTACCCATTAATCAACAGTTTCCTATCAGTTCGGGAGGAACAGGAACTTCCCGGATTACAACCCCTAATCAGGCAGGATATAGAAAGGTGTTCATTAATTTGGAGCCCAACCCAAATGATGTGGGTTACCTTCTTACCTTAGAAATGGAAGTGACTACTGAGCCAAATAACCCTCGTTTGGTGACGATTTTTGATAAAATACCTTATCAGTTTAGCGCTCCGGATAATTTGAAGGTGGGCTTTTCTGCCTCAACTGGAGGAAGTACTAATTTTCATGAAATCAAAAATTTGATAGTGGAGGTATCCAATGATGAGGGACTTTTAGATCCCGAGGGAGTGGACTTTTCGGATATAGCTTCCTGTGAGGGACAGGAGAACACTTATTTTATAACGGATGAGGAGGTGGTACTGCCAAATCCAAACAGCGTGATCCGCTGTCTACAGTTTTACAAGTCTCTAGATGATATTGAAGAAGAAAGCTCAGACATTTGTTCACAAGGGAAGTGCAGAGAAGAAAATAGGGAGTTGGTATTGGATCAGGGGATTTTTAGAGCTGGAGATGTGGGTGGTGATTTCACTTTTTTTCCCTTTGAAGGATTTACTGGACAAACTGTGACAGTTTTCTATACCATCACCGATAGCTATGGAAAGACCTCTGAGGGAAATTCTATGACTCTGCTGATTCAGGAATCTCCTGAGCCGGTCAGTGTATTCCCGGAAGGTGCCGCTGAGCTCAAAGAATTGGTGAGACTCTGTCCTGAGGAAACTTTCACCTTGGAAGCTAGGGGAGAAGAAGTTTATGAACGATTTGAGTGGTATAAAGATGGAGAACTTTTGGCAGGGGAAGAAGACGCTATATTGACACTGGACAGTGAAGGAGAATATTATGCTGTTGTATATAATAGAAAAAATTGCCCCAGTGTATCAAATATCGTCAAGATTGAATATCCCGAATTCCCTGAACCAGTCTTGAGGCTTCCAGTAGTTGGGTGCGTACCTGGGGAGCCTGTGGATGGTAGAACAGGGATTCTAAATTTTGATTTAAATGCTTTTGATTATCAATTGTCCGATGGAGTAAATACCTGGGTCAATGAGGAAATCGAAGAATTGTTTCAATCAGGTATTTATGAATTAAGGTTGAAACATAAGGACTTGAGTTGTTTTTCCGAACCTTTTCCTTTTGAAATTGTGATTCTGGAAAGGGAGTTACTTGCGGATTTTGAATTTGAAGTTCAAGGTACTGGTATTCAGAATGATGAGGATGGCGGGATTTTTTCCGATGATATACTGCAGTTCATGGATTTGTCAGACGACCGGGCAATAGAATGGTTTTGGGATTTTGGAGACGGTAGTTTTTCCTCAGAAAAGAATCCTACTCATGTTTTTGGAAAAAAAGGAGACTTTGAAATTACCTTGACAATTACGGATGAATACGGATGTCAAAAGTCCGTGAGCAAGCTGCTTTCCATTACCAAAAGCTACAGGATCATGGTTCCCAATGCTTTTACTCCAAATGATTCTGAGAATCAGTATTTCACTCCAAAGTATAAGGGCTTAGTATGTGTGGAATTATTGGTGTTTAATCTTTGGGGAGATCTGATTTTCAGATCAGAGGAATTAAATGGCCAAGGTTGGGATGGGAAGCTTGAGGGTAAATTGCTGGATGCGGGTTGGTTTGTATTTCGCTTCAATGCGGTTTCAGTTGATGGGGAAAAGATTGTCAAGACCGGTAAATTCAAATTGGTAAGATGAAGAGGTTACTATGGGTTTTGGGATTACTATTGTTGCCTTTGACTTTTTCAAATGCTCAAGATGTCCAGTATTCGCAGTTTTATGCCAACCCTTTTTATATAAACCCGGCTTTTGTCGGAAGTACTGATGAAAGAAGAGTGGGGATTAATTTCAGGAATCAATGGCCTGCGTTGGATCAAAGTTTTATTGCCTATACGGCCTATGCTGATTTTTTTTCACCGGAAATAAATTCTGGATTTGGAATGGTGATCTCCGGAGCCAAAGAATCATTTACACAAACTCAGTACAATGAAATTGGATCAGTTTATAGTTATAGATTACATCTTGGTGAACATAACTTCTTGCAGGCAGGTATGCAGGGGAGTTTTTTGATGAGAGATGCTTTTTTTGACGAAGTGATATTAGGATCTCAGTTGGATATAGACAGAGGAGTGGTCATTGGTGAGCCGGGAGCTGGTTTTGAAGAAGATAGTAAAATCCGTGCAGCTGATCTTCATGCAGGATTACTTTTCTATGGGAAGAAAGTTTGGTTTGGGGTTTCCGCCTTTCATCTATTGGAGCCTTCCAATAGTTATTTGGAAATTGACAGGAATTCATTGCCCATTAGGTATTCAGTTCATGGGGGATATCGTTTTCTGCTTTCTCCTGGGGATATCAATGATTATTTCAATAATACCGACCAGGAGCGTTCCATGGCTTTGGCATTCAACTATAAGGAGCAAGGAGTTTTTTCACAATTGGATTTAGGCTTTGAATTTTATTTTGAGCCTTTGGTTTTGGGTTTGTGGTATCGTGGTTTACCAACAAAGTATAATTTGCCTAATAATGAATCATTGGTCGCTTTGATTGGTGTCGCCTTGTCTTCCGGACTAGATATTGGGTATAGTTTTGATTTTTCTGTTTCCAAGTTAGGTCAATCCTACTCTGGAGGGGCGCATGAAATTTCGGTTCGATATGTATTTTCATCCAAAGACCATCGAAAAGGTTATTTGTCGGCCCTTCCTGCTTTCAGATTTTAGGTTTTACAGAAGTTTTCAAGACGAATATTCTGAAAAATTCATGATTTCTATGATAAACTATTGATTGATTGTCACTAAGTCGGATAAAAACGGATGATAATTTGGTAAATTTTTCAGCTTCAATATCAGAGAATTATAAGTTCCTGTACTGATTTTTTGCTTTAGCTATTGTTAGATCGATAATTTCCCGGATATTTGCACTCCCAATCGACGCGAACGGCGGGTTTGGAAGTTGAAATTTTGGTAGAGGGAAAGTTTACAGGGTAAAGAGATGAGGGGCTTGCTGTTTGGCGGTTCTGATTTTTA
>NZ_JARHUI010000007.1 GCF_029222925.1 Algoriphagus sp. CAU 1675
TTTCGAAAAGATGTATATTAAATCCGAGAAAACATCCTCAGGATCAAATATCACTCTGGAATATGATCAAATTATATGTTAAACAGTAAGATAAACCGGTCAACGTTTTTTAGGCATTAACAACTTCAAACTGCCTACTGTTCACTGCCTACTAATCCCTTTTCCCCTCGTACAAATCATATTTCAGCAGACGGCAATCAATGGTTCCATTCCAGAATTCGATTCTGCGGCTGGCTTTTAAGCCCACTTTTTTTGCCAGTTCCATATTTCCTGTGAAAATATACCCTCTATATCCGGCACACTTTTGCTTCATGAAATCCCCCATGCGCTTATAGGTAGCCTCGAGTTCAGAAATATCCCCTAAGCGTTCTCCATATTCTGGATTAAACATGATTACCCCTCTGGGTCTCTCAGGGATTTCGGTTTCTGCAAAATCACAAACTTGGAAATCTATCATATGATCCACGCCTGCGTAGACTGCATTTTCCTTGGCAAAGGAAATAGCCTGAAGGGAAATATCTGAAGCAATGATTTTGACTTCAGGCACTTCAGTTATTTTTCTTTCCAGCTTACTTTTTTTGGCCAGATAGGCCTGTTCATCATAGCCTTTCAGAGACTGGAAGGAGTAATGATCTCTGTACAAACCTGGAAAACGTTTGGTAGCCATTAGCGCAGCTTCAATTGCCAAGGTACCCGAACCGCACATGGGGTTTACAAAAGGCACACGGGTATTCCACTCTGTAGCATAAATCGTGGCAGCAGCCAAATCCTCCATCATAGGTGCTTTTCCTGGGATTTTGCGATAGCCGTGCTTGGCGAGGGTCTCTCCTGAAGTATTGATATAAAGGGTCGCCTGTGTTTCTTTCCAATACATCTGAAATACCAGTCCATTAAAATCAGAACCTGAATCGGGTCTCCGACCATAAAGCTCCCTAAAGCGGTCCACGATAGCATCCTTTACTTTCACGTTCACGATCAAAGGAGTGGTCACACTTTCATTTTCAACTACGGAGTTGACCGAAAAATATCCATCCACATCCAGGTAATCCTCCCAAGGAATGGATTTCACTCTTCTGTAAATATCATCGGCATTTCGTAGGTAAAAAGAACGGATTTCAAAAAGAACATGAGATGCCGTTCTCAGATGGAGATTCAAATCCATACAATCTTCCATAGAGGCCTTCAATTCCACACCCGTACGGCTCACAGCCTCAGGCACAAAGCCCAGTTCACGGATTTCTTTTTCAAGGTAGGCGACCGACCTGTCCTTACAGGTTACAAATACCTTTCTTCTTTCATTCAGATCAAGCATGCGCAAAAGTAAGAAACTTAGACCAAAATCGGGGGGCTACCAGATATCCACACCATTGGTCAATATTTGGAAAAAAAGTCGTAAACGATTGCGTAACTTACAGCAACACCTATTTGTAGCACTGATCCTAAATATGGAATTTAGGCAAGTGTTAAACCAAGAAAACCATGAAAGTAAATCCATTTTATTCGCTGTTATTTCTCGCGAACCTTCTCCTTTTCTCATGCTCTCCATCTGAAAAAGCAGATGATGGCTGGAGGGATCTCTTCAACGGCAAAGACCTTTCGGGGTGGAAAGCCGTGGCCGGAACCGCAACTTTTGACGTTGAAGACGGAGTCATAATCGGTACAGCCGTAGCCGGATCTCCCAACACCTTTCTAATCACAGAGGAGACTTTTGGTGATTTTATCCTTGAATTGGATCTGAAAGTGGAGCATGTTTCCTCCAACTCGGGGATTATGGCCCGTGGACAATTTGATCCAAACGGAAGGGATGGAAAAGGTTTGGTTTACGGATATCAAATAGAGGCTGACCCCACAGACCGTGCCTGGTCTGCCGGAGTTTATGACGAAGCCAGAAGAGGATGGCTCTATCCATTGGAACTTAACCCTGAGGCCAGATCAGTTTTCAAACTCGGTGAATTCAACCACTACAGAATCGAGGTGATTGGCGATGAAATCAAAACTTGGCTCAATGGTCAGGAAGTAGCCTATGTCGTGGATGATATGGATAAGACTGGTTTTGTGGGTCTACAGGTTCACAGCATCTCCAAGCCGGAAGATGCGGGAAGAAAAACATACTTTAAAAACATAAGGATCAAAACCGAAAATCTTGACCCTATGCCTTTTAGCAAGGATATTTTTGTCGTAAACAATAGATTAAATGAATTGACCGATTACGAAATTTCCCACGGTTGGAGATTGCTTTTTAATGGCCAGAATTCTGATGGCTGGATCGGTGCTTACAAGGATAGCTTCCCGGATTTTGGTTGGACTATTACCGATGGAATCTTAACAATAGAGGCCTCCAATGGAGGAGAATCCACCAATGCAGGAGATATAGTAACCACTGAACAATTCAGTGCATTTGATTTGGCCTTTGAATTTAAATTGACAGAAGGTGCCAATAGCGGCCTGAAATATTTTGTTACGCTCAGTGAAGGAAACAAAGGTTCGGCAATCGGCTTGGAGTATCAGATTTTGGACGATGAAAACCATCCAGATGCCAAAATGGGAATTGAAGGAAACCGGACCCTGGCTTCCCTCTACGACCTGATCAAAGCCAACAAGCAGCCACGCTTTATCAAACCTATTGGTGAGTGGAACAAAGGTCGGGTTGTCGTTTATCCAGACAACAAAGTCGAGCATTACCTCAACGGAGTTAAAGTGGTAGAATATGTGAGAGGATCTCAGGAATACCGAGATTTGGTAGCAATCAGCAAGTATAAGATTTGGGAAAACTTTGGAGAAGCTCCAGAGGGCCGAATCCTACTTCAAGACCATGGAGATCAGGTAAGCTTCAAAAACATCAAGATCAAAACCTTAAACTAAGAACCCAGAATAAACCATGAGTAAGCACAACCGAAGAGAATTTATCAAAAAAAGCACAGCTGCAACATTAGGGCTTTCGGCTCTTGGAGCTGTAGGCTTTTCGGCAAAATCCTATGGTAGGATTATTGGAGCCAACGATAGGCTGAATGTCGCCATAGCCGGATTAGGAAGAAGGCTTGGAGCCTATTATGAGCCCATAGGGATGAAATCCAGCAATGTCAATCTCCTGTATTTGTGTGATGTGATGCAGAGTCAAATGACCAAGGCTGCTTCTAATTTTTCCAAGCATATTTCCTATCAGCCCAAGCAAGAAGGGAATATTATGAAAGTATTGGAGGATGCTGATTTGGACGTATTGATCAATGCTACTCCAGACCACTGGCATGCCCCGGGAACCTGGTTGGCTCTGGAAAGAGGCAAACATGTGTATGTGGAGAAGCCCTGCTCCCACAACCCTAAGGAAGGAGAACTCCTGATAGCCTTTCAAAAAAAATACAACAAAGTAGTTCAAATGGGCAATCAGCAGCGATCAGCTCCGGAAAGCCGAGAAATAATCCAGGCTATACATAACGGAGCTATTGGAAAAGTCTACAAAGCCGTAGCATTTTACAGCAATTCACGAGGGGAAGTTATCAAACCAAGCCCTGCTCCGGTTCCCGATGGATTGGACTGGGAAATGTTCCAAGGACCGGCTCCAAGAAGAGTATATACCCACAATACCTGGGACTACAACTGGCACTGGTACGGTTGGGAATACGGAACAGCAGAAACAGGCAACAACGCGACCCACGAACTGGACGTAGCCAGATGGGCTTTGCAGGTCGATTATCCAACTCAGGTGATGGTAGATGCCGGAAAATACCACTTTGTCGACGATGGATGGACCATGTATGATACCATGGAAGCCACTTTCAAATTCGCGAATGGAAGCACCATCCAATGGGATGGAAAAAGCAGAAACAACTACCAGACGTATGGAGCGGATAGAGGAACGATCATCTATGGATCCGAGGGAAGTGTTTTTGTCAACAGAAGCGGATATAAATTATATGACCGAGCTGGAAAAATGATCAAAGACAGCCAGTCCGCGGGAAATGAAGGAGGTACCCAACTCGGAGGAGGAGGAGACATGAGCACCACCCATGTGGTAAACTTCTTCAATGCGGTTAGAGGTTTGGAAAAACAAAACTCCAATATCGAGGAAGGAGCAGTAAGTACCCTACTCTGCCACCTTGCCAATATTTCCTACCGAACCGGAGAAACACTGGAATGTGATCCAAGCAATGGACATATCACCAACTCCAAGGAGGCTATGGCTCTTTGGTCCAGAGAATATGAAAAAGGCTGGGAGCCACCCAAGGTTTAAGCGATTATTTACACTAAATCTTAAAGCTGTCGAGAACCTTAAAATCGACAGCTTTTTTTGTATAAAAACCTTTTCATTTAGTCACATTTTTTCTTGATTATTTTACTAGTACTCGTTTTTTCCAAAAGCCTCTCAACCACACCTACAACCTTAAAAATCAATATAACTTATTGATTTTTTGATTTTTACACACGAAATCGATTCCGTAATTATCTATTTAGACATTTTGGTCAACCCATACCATTCATCTAAATTATACAAAGTTTCTAGGTGAATTTTGACCGTTCATTTCAATTTTCCCTATGAGCCGGAATACTCATTTTCCAATTCTTTTAACAATAAACCTATCTAATTATGCGTCTAAAACTATACGCTTCTCTAACGGTGGTGCTATTGCTGATGCTGGGTTTCAACCAAGCAAAATCCCAAAATCAGCAAGTCCGCGGAACCGTTTCCGATGAAACAGGTTTCCCCCTACCGGGGGTTACCATTTTATTAAAGGGTACAACCCAAGGTACCACATCTGACATTGACGGGAATTACTCAATCGCCGCCCCAGGAGATGGGATACTGGTTTTTTCCTTTATAGGATATACCCCAGTAGTAGTGACAGTAGGAAATCAGAGCCAAATAAACGTTACCCTAAAACCTGATCTTGCCGATCTTGAAGAAGTTGTAGTAGTTGGATATGGAACTGCTAAGAAAAGCCAACTTACTGGAGCAATTTCATCTGTCGGGAATAAGGAGATTCAGGAATTGCCTATTACAGATGCCCGTCAGGCCTTGCAAGGAAGAGCTGCTGGGGTTGACGTAACCCAACCTGGATCAAAACCAGGCGCGGCTCCACAGGTCCGTATTCGTGGAAGAAGATCTTTCAATGCGTCCAACGAGCCTCTGTATGTAATTGATGGGATTCCAGTAGTGGGTGGATTGGACGACATCAATCCACAGGACATTATCTCAATGGAAGTCCTAAAGGATGCTTCTGCAACAGCAATTTATGGTTCCAGAGGTGCCAATGGCGTTGTGCTGATCTCCACAAAAAGAGGTTCAAAGGGTAAAACAGTTGTTTCTTTGGATTCATACTATGGTGTAAATGATGAATTGGGGAGAATTGAGGTTTTCGATGGACCCGGCTTTGCGGAATACAAGCGTGAGTCCCGTAGAGCTACCGGAAACTATCCTGAAGGACCAGCTACCGCAGAAGCAGATGCCAACCTTTTCGAACCTGTGGAATTGGAAAGTTTAGCCTTAGGAAGAAGTACTGACTATGTTGGAGGTCTCCTAAGGACTGGAGCAATCCAAAGCCATCAAGTAGGTGTGAGTGGAGGAAGTGATAAAACCAATTTCTTTGTTTCGGCCAACTATTTCAATGACAAAGGAGTCGTTATCAACCAAGATTTTAGCCGATATACATTCCGGGTAAATATCGATCATCAAATTAATGACAAATTCAAGATTGGAACTTCAACATTAGTTTCTTATAGTGAGAGAAATGGAGAAAATTTCAACCCACTAGGAGGAGCAATGGCCGAAAACCCACTTGGAAAACCCTATGATGATGAAGGAAACCTCATTTTCCTTCCTACTTCAGACGGTTTAAGAACAAATCCATTCGCAGAAATCGTCCCTGGAGCCCAAGAAGACCTGACCAAACGCTATAGAATTTTCAATAGCATGTATGTCAACTGGGAGATTGCAAAAGGATTAAACTACCGATTGGTATTTGGGCCTGATTTCAACATTCGTAGAACAGGCAGGTTTACAGGCTCTCAAACCAACGCCCGAAGAGGAGGTGATCCTACAGGAAGCGTAGATGAGAGATTCAGTTTCAACTATACCTTGGAAAACATCCTTACCTATTCCAAGACATTCAACTCAGACCATAATCTCAACCTTACAGCACTTCAGTCCATCCAAAAAGACAAATTCGAACAAACAACAGTAAGTGTACAAGGAATTCCTGCCGAGTCCCAGTTATTCCATAGATTGGGCGATGCTTCCCAAATCACTGGAGCAAACACCAATTTGGTAGAATGGGCCTTGATGTCATTCATGGCAAGAATCAATTATGATTACAAAAACAAATTCTTACTAACCGGAACTGTCAGGGCAGACGGAAGTTCCAGATTTGGTAAAAACAATAAATTCGGTGTATTTCCCTCTGTAGCTGCAGGTTGGAATATTTCCGAAGAGGAATTTCTAAAAAGCTCCTCCTCTGTAGATCATTTGAAACTCCGGGTTTCCTACGGTTCTATTGGTAACCAAGCTATCAACCCTTATCAAACTCAGGCCTTGCTGGGAAGAACTACCTATGCCTTTGACAATACAGCGGCATTTGGTTATCGCCCAAACACTATTGGAAATCCTGATTTGAGATGGGAAACCTCCACCACTTTCAATTCCGGAGTTGATTTTGCTTTTTGGGGCGGAAGGTTGATGGGTAGTTTGGAATATTACATTACCAATACCACTGACCTACTTGCACCGCAACCTCTGCCCAACTCCACTGGATTTGGGGGTTTTACAACCAATATCGGAGAGACGCAAAACAGAGGTGTAGAATTAACCCTTTCTACCTTGAATATGGAAAAGGGTGACTTCACATGGTCTACCGACCTAATTTTCACTAGAAACAGAGAGGAAATCATTTCTCTTCCAAACGGCGATGATGTTTCAGCCGGAAGATTTATCGGAAAACCCCTGACGGTATTTTATGATTGGAAAAAAATAGGAATCTGGCAGCTAAATGAGTCCGACTTGGCAAGCTCTTTCGGAGACAAGCCCGGAGAAATTAAAGTCGAAGACTACAACGGAGACGGTAAGATCAATGCCGACGATCGCCAATTCCTTGGATCGGCAGTCCCTGATTTTTCATTGGGTATGACCAATCGTTTTTCCTACAAAAATTTCGATATGAGCTTCTTCATCTTCGGTAGGTTTGGATCCATGATCCGCTCGGCATTCCATGACAACTTCAACACTTTATTTGGCCGATACAATAACCTAGCTGTCAATTATTGGACACCAAATAACCCTACCAATGATTATCCAAGACCAAATCAAAATCAGGAAAGGCCGAAGTATAACTCTTCCATGTCTTATTTCAGCGGAACCTTTATCAAGGTTAGAAATATCAATTTCGGGTATACTTTCACCCCAGAGGCTGCCAAAAAGATTGGTTTGACAAGCCTTAGAGTCTACAGCAGTATTCAGCAACCTTTTATATTCTCTGAATATAGAACCAAGCACAAGGGAATTGACCCTGAAGTCTTTATTGATGGTGAGCAAGGTCTAGAAGGCGGTGTGGTAAATGCTAACATCACTCCTGCAGTAACCTCATTCACTTTTGGCATCAATGCAAAATTCTAATCTGAAAAAATTGTAGTCATGAAAAATATTTCAAATACTCTAAAAATAAAATCATACCTAAAATCCACAGCAATCATCCTTGGCTTGGGTATGGCAGTATCCTGTAGCGGATTTTTGGAAGAGGATGTCATTTCCCAAATCGGAAATGAATACCTAAGCACTCCAAAAGGACTCAATGACGGTGTAAATGCTGCTTATAGCACTTTCAGAAACTGGTATGGTACCGAAAGAGGCCACAACTTTACCATCTTCGGTACAGACACCTATACCAATGGAGCAGATGGCAGTTGGAAGTTTATGAATACCTATACCAATCAATTTGACTCCCGAAATGGTCATGCACGAGAAGTATGGGATGAGTTGTATAGAGGAATCAATACATGTAATGCTGTAATCGAGCGTGCAGTCAGTGTCACGGGGGTTTCTCAGGACATCGTCAATCAAAGAATAGCTGAAGCAAAGTTTATCCGGGCCCATCACTATTTCATATTGGTTCAGTTGTTTGGTCCAGTAGATCTTCAGCTTAGCGAAACCAAAGTCCCTACCAAGGAAGTGTCACGCGCCCCGATTTCTGAAATTTATGCTTCTATTATCCAAGACCTTCAGGAAGCTATTCCCAACCTGGAAGCTGCAAAAAGATCTTCCAACTATGGCCGTGCTACACGGGCTGCTGCAGAACATCTTTTGGGTAGAGTATATATCACAAGAGCTACCACAGATGCCGGGAGCACCGCAGATTATGCAGCTGCTGAACCTCTGTTGAAAAATGTAATCGACAACTACGGGTTCACCCTACTTCCAGATTTTGCAGATGTATACAAATTTGGCAACGAAATGAACGATGAGGTCATTTGGTCAGTACAATATACCTATGATCCTTTGACCAATGCAGGAGGTAACAATTCCCATCTCTATTTCTTGATGGAATACGACATCCAGCCAGGTATGCAGAGAGACACCGAGAACGGAAGACCTTGGAAGCGATACCGTCCGACAGATTATACTTTGAATGTGATTTTCGGAGATCGGATTAATGACAGCCGGTATGATAAATCTTTCAAACACGTATACCTATCAAATCGTCCGGGCACATACAACAGTACCTTTGATCCTACAAAATCAACTTTGACTTTTGCTTCGGGAGATACCACTATTTATGTCCCTGGATACGAAATGCCCCTGGATGAGCAGGCGAGCAAACCTTATCAGGTTTTGACTCCAAGCAGATATACAGAAAAACTGTTCCCTACCCTAAACAAGCACTTAGACCCAGGAAGATCCGACCGTACACAACCGGCAGGTGGTCGGGACTATATTGTGATGCGTTTAGCGGACACTTATCTTTTACTTGCTGAAGCCCAATTAATGCAAGGTAAAGTTTCTGAGGCTGCGGAAACCATCAATGTAGTTCGCAGGAGAGCCGCTTTCCCGGGGAAAGAAGCGGAAATGGAAATTAATTCAGCGGAAATGACTTTCGAATTTTTGACAGAGGAAAGAGCAAGAGAGCTAATTGGGGAACAAACCCGTTGGCTTGATCTAAAGCGTTGGGGAATTCTTGTGGAACGTGTAAAAGCTTATAATCCACAAGGAGCACCGAATATCCAAGATTATCATGTCCTTCGGCCTATACCACAAAACCAAATTGACCGAGCTGAAGGAGGAGCAAGTTCCTTCCCTCAAAATCCGGGTTATTAAACCCAGAAGGCACAATTCAAAAAAGCTGTTTCGATTACTCGAAGCAGCTTTTTTTAGGCTTAGGATTGAGAAAATAAAACTGTATTCTGACTTCGGTTATTCCGCCAATGTTGATGAACGAATAGTGATTTTTGACGGGATCGTAATCACCTGATCGATCAAATCATTTTGTTTAGGCTTCGTTAGCTTTTTGATCAGAAGCTTGGCACACTCCTGCCCAATCGTAATGGCAGGTTGGGTAATTGTTGTAAGAGAGGGCTCCAGCAAACCTGCAATTCCCATATTTGAAAAGCTGATGACTTTCAGATCCTGCGGAATTCTCAGTTTGGTTCTTTTGACAGCTTGATAAGTTGCCAAAGCCAGTTTCTCCACAGAGGCCAAAATTCCATCTGGTCGATTATTGGACCAAAGCATTTCCCGAATCAACTCAATATTTTGCTCCTCACACATACTGCAGTTGAGACTAAAAGCCGGCTCAGGACTTAAGCCTGCCTCAAGCAAAGCATCTAAATATCCGCGATGTCTTTCCTTGGTTATTGAAAGCTCTTTGCTCAACATCAAAAAGGCCACCTTTTTACATCCCTGCTGTATTAAGTGCTTGGTGCCCTGATAGGAACTTTCATAATCATTGGTAATGAATTTCGTCGTAGGAATATCCGTACAAATCCTGTCAAAAAATATCAAAGGCAAACCTCTGGCATAGAGTTTTTCCAAGTGGGAAATATCACTGGTTTGGCTGGACACGGACATCACTACAGCATCGGCACGACCATTCAGTAAAAGATTGACAATCTTCTTCTCCCGATCCACATCTTCATGGGTATTGTAAACCAACAGATGATATCCATGCTCCTGGGCTATATTCTCAATTCCGTCCATTACCTGAGCAAAGAAATTATTGATCCTTTCGGGAATAATCACGGCTATAGTTTTGCTTTTATTTTCCCTTAGGCTTCTGGCAAACGGATTGGGCTGATAATTCAACTTCTCCGCCATACTGATCACTTTCTTCTTTGTGGCTTCACTGATTTCCCAGCTGTCATTCAAAGCACGTGATACGGTAGAGGGTGCTAGCTTTAGCTCAGCTGCCAGCTCTTTTAGATTTACCCCGTTATTCATAGGATCTAGGTTAGGTTGGGTTGGTATGAACTAAAATACAAATCAATTCAGGTTCATCTATATTCCCGCTTATATAAATTCGAAAACGTTTTCGTATTTAATCCCTGATAAGCACCGATTTCAGGGTAAATTCAAGGTTGAAAAACAACCCCAATTAAGCCTTTTCCATCATATGGTCTCTTCCGATAAAAAAGCAGAATTTCTAAGTGAGGATTTTTTGCTTCAAAACGAATATTCAAGAATCCTTTACCATACCTATGCCAAGGATCTCCCAATCATAGACTACCACAATCACCTCCCTCCCTCTGAGGTCAATGACAATAAATCCTTTGGAACAATGAGCCAAATTTGGCTGGCAGGAGACCACTACAAATGGAGAGCCATGAGGACCTTGGGGGTTTCTGAAAAATTCATTACCGGAAATGGAAGTGATCAAGAAAAATTTGAAAAGTGGGCCTATACGGTTCCTTTTACCATGAGAAACCCGCTTTACCATTGGACCCATTTGGAGTTGAAGCGGTATTTTGGAATTGAAATATTGCTCAATGAATCTACCGCAACGGAAATTTACAACAGCTGCAACGAGCAACTTTCCAAGCCGGAATTCAGCACCCAGGGTTTACTTCAAAGAATGAAGGTGGAAACAATCTGCTCAACCGATGATCCCACAGATTCACTAAGTGAACATGTGGCGTTTTCCAAAAAGGACAGCTCTTTCGGCTTGTACCCTGCATTTCGACCGGATAAGTCTTATGCAGTAGAATCCCCAGAAACTTACCTTGCCTATTTGGAAAAACTGGAAACCAAATCCAGCATATCTATCAATTCCTTCGATGAATTACTAGAAGCTCTTTCCAACCGAGTTGCCTATTTCCACCAAAGAGGCTGCAGGCTTTCTGACCATGGACTTGAGCAACTTTACTACTTCGAAAAAGAAGAGTTTGACATGGATGAGCTCCTCGATCAGCTAAGAGCAAAAAAGAAACTTACACCACGTCAAATTCATTTCTTCAAATTCAAAACTCTTCAGGCCCTCTGCAGAATGTATCATGAAAAAGGCTGGGTACAACAGTTTCACCTCGGAGCGCTGAGAAACACCAACTCCCGAATGTTGAGAAAACTCGGACCGGATACAGGATATGATTCCATAGGGGATTTTGATCAGGCCACAGCTTTAGCCAAATTCCTAAATTCCCTGGATTCCGATGACCAACTTTGCAAAACAGTACTCTACAACCTCAATCCAAGGGACAATGAAGTTTTTGCAACAATGATCGGTAACTTCAACGACGGTTCCATCAAAGGAAAAATCCAGTTTGGTTCCGGTTGGTGGTATTTGGACCAAAAAGACGGAATGGAAAAACAAATCAACACCCTTTCCAATATGGGAATGGTCAGTTGTTTTATAGGAATGCTTACTGACTCCAGAAGTTTCCTTTCCTTCCCAAGACACGAGTATTTCAGAAGGATACTCTGCAACTTATTTGGACAGGACGTGGAAAACGGTGAACTCCCATGGGATGAAAAATGGCTTGGAAAGATAATTTCTGACATATGCTATCATAACGCAAAAAATTACTTTGACTTCAATCAGGCTAATTACCAATTTTGACTATGAAACAATCCTTATTTTCACTTGAAGGAAAAAAAATAGCCTTTTCTGGGGCAACTGGTGTATTGGGAAAAGCTATGAGTCTTCACCTTGCAAAAGAAGGGGCTGAAGTGCTGATCCTTGGAAGAAACAAAGATAAAGTCGATGAATTGGTCAAAGAAATCATCGCTGAGGGTGGGAAATCATTTGGCTATATCTCGGATGTCACTGATGAAGTAAGCTTAGCCGAAACTGCCCAAAAGCTGGAACAAGACCATGGGTATCTGGACATTTTGATCAATGCCGCAGGCGGAAATATGCCTGGTGCAGTTGTTACACCGGATCAGAATTTTCTTGATTTGGACATTCAGGCACTGCGAAAGGTTATGGATCTGAATTACATGGGAACTGTTTTGCCCATCAAAGCCCTTTTACCCTTGATGCTGAAAAACTCCAAAGGCAATATTCTGAACATCAGCTCCATGGCTGCAAGCAGACCCATGACCCGAGTGATGGGCTATGCCTCTGCAAAAGCAGCGATCGACAATCTGACCAAGTGGTTGTCTGTAGAATTGGCCAGCAAACACGGACCAAATTTCAGGGTCAATGCCCTCGCCCCGGGATTCTTTCTCACCGAGCAAAACAGGACCCTTTTGACCCAATCAGACGGCAGCTTAACCAGTAGAGGAAATCAGATCATTTCTCACACACCCATGAATCGATTTGGTAAGCCTGAAGATCTTCTTGGCACTTTACAGTGGCTTTGCTCGGATGCATCGGCATTTGTGACCGGAAGCGTCATCCCTGTGGACGGAGGCTTCAGTGCCTATTCGGGAGTCTAGTACTTTCTTCTGTATCAAACGTTTTAATTGCAACAATCCCTAACAACAAAACCCAAGCTATGAGCTACAAAATGGAGCAAACTATGCGCTGGTACGGCCCTAATGACCCGGTCAGCTTAAAAGACATCCGGCAGTCAGGAGCTACCGGAATTGTCACTGCCTTGCACCATATTCCAAATGGAGATGTGTGGAGCCGGGAAGAAATTCAAAAGAGAAAAAAAATCATAGAGGAGGCTGGACTTACCTGGTCCGTGGTAGAGTCCGTTCCTGTCCATGAACGAATCAAAACAAGAACTGGAAATTATCAGGAGCTGATCCAAAACTATCAGCAATCGATCCGAAATTTGGCCGCTGAAGGGATCTTCATAGTTACTTATAACTTCATGCCTATTTTGGATTGGACCCGAACTGACTTGGAGCGGGAACTGCCCAATGGAGCAAGGGCATTATTTTACGAGAAAAAGGCTGTGCAGGCTTTTGACTTATTTATCCTGAAAAGGCCCGAGGCATTTGAAGAATACAGTCCCAAGGAAGTGGAGGAATTAAAGGCCTATTATGAAGCCTTATCTCCGGAAAAGAAACAGCTCATTATTGACAATATCTTGAAAGGCCTCCCTGGATCCGAAATAGGATACACCTTGGAAGAGTTTAAGGAAATGCTCAGTACCTATGAAGGCATAGATGCCGACAAACTCAAGGAACATTTACGCTTGTTTTTGGAAGAAATTATTCCGGTAGCTGAAGAGTCAGGGGTTTATTTAGCCATTCACCCGGATGATCCTCCTTTCTCTCTTTATGGCCTGCCTAGAGTTGTCAGTACTGCCGCTGATGCACGAAGAATCCTAACGGACAATTCCAGTGCCCACAATGGCCTTTGCTTCTGCACCGGGTCCTATGGGGTTAGGCCAGACAATGACCTTCCTGCCATGGTTGCTGAATTTGGGGACCATATCCATTTTATCCACCTGAGAAGTACAAAGAGAGATGCCGAGGGCAACTTCTTTGAAGACAACCATCTTGAAGGCGACGTACCTATGGTAGCAGTGATCGATGAGATTCTAAAGGTGCAGGAAAAACGCCAAAAAAGTCTTCCTATGCGCCCAGATCACGGACATCAAATGCTGGATGACTTGAATAAGGTGACCAATCCGGGCTACTCAGCCATTGGCAGATTAAAAGGACTTGCTGAAATACGAGGGGTAGAACAAGCACTCTTGTACCGCAAAAACAAATAAAAGAAAAAAACCACCGCAAGGTGGTTTTTTCTTTATTCTTTGATTTTTTCCAAATGGGCTTCTTTGATTTTTCTTCTCAGGATTTTTCCCACATTGGTTTTAGGCAACTCATCAGTGAAATAGACCTCTTTCGGAACCTTGTAGTTGGTCAGGCTCTCATGGCAATGTGCGATCACTTGCTCCTCTGTAAGAGAAGGGTCATTTGAAACTACGTAGGCTACTACTTTTTCGGTGGATTTGGGGTCAGGCATCCCAATTACCCCTACTTCCAACACTCCTGGACAGGAAGCAATAGCATCCTCCACTTCATTTGGATATACATTAAAGCCCGAAACCAGGATCATTTCCTTTTTACGATCCACAATCTTGACAAAGCCAGATTCATCCATGATCCCAATATCTCCAGATTTGAACCATTCCCCATGCATGACATTAGCCGTTTCATCAGGCCGGTTCCAATAGCCTTTCATCACCTGAGGACCTTTGATAAATATCTCTCCCCTTTCTCCTAGCGGCAACTCGTTTCCAGAATCATCCGCAATGATTACCTCCGTATTTGGAAGAGGAATCCCGATGGTTCCATTTCTTTCGGTTCCATCTATGGGATTACAGGTGGCAACAGGCGAAGTTTCAGTCAAGCCATAGCCCTCTGCCAATGAAACACCAGTAACACTCTTCCATTTTTCCGCAGTTGCTTTTTGAACGGCCATCCCACCACCTACTGCGATTTTGAGCCCGCTAAAATCCAATTTCTTGAACTCTTCCTGATTCAATAATCCATTAAAAAGGGTGTTTACCCCAGTAAATACAGTAAAGCGTTTTTTGGATAATTCCTTGATAAAGGACTTCATGTCTCTCGGATTGGTAATCAGCAAGTTATGAGCTCCAATTTTCAGCATGGCCAGACAGTTTACTGTCAGTGCGAAAATATGATATAGCGGAAGGGCTGTCACCACAAATTCTTCCCTCTCCTTGAGTTTAGGCTTCATCCACTCCGATATCTGCTGCATATTGGCCACAATATTTCCATGGGTCAGTTCAGCCCCTTTGGATACCCCTGTTGTGCCACCGGTATATTGCAAAAAGGCGGAATCCTCCAGATTTAGAGCTACAGGTTTAAAGGTATATTTGGCCCCTTGATTAAGCGCAGATTTCAAGTTTACCGCGCCGGGAATAGAAAAAGGAGGAACCATTTTCTTGACATGCTTGACCACAAAATTGACAATACCTCCCTTCAGGCCTCCAAGCATATCCCCCAATTCGGTGATAATTACATGTTTGAGTTGAGTTTCCCCAATGATTTTTTCCAGGTTGTAGGCAAAATTGGCTACAATGACCAATACATCAGCACCTGAATCATTAAACTGATGCTTCATTTCGGCCGCTGTATATAGGGGGTTGGTATTGACCACAATCATCCCAGCACGCAATGCCCCAAACATAACAACGGGATATTGCAGGGTATTCGGCATCTGTATGGCTATCCTTGAGCCTTTTGGAAGTTTGAGAACTTGGGTCAGGTAATTTGCGAATTGGGCGGTTAGCCTTTCAAGCTCATTGAATGACTGGGTTTTTCCCATGCATTCAAAGGCAACGGCATCCCCATATTTTTTTATACTTTCTTCAAACAATTCGGCAACACTTGTATAGGCCTTTACATCAACTTCCTTATTTACAGAGGCAGGGTAATAGTTGAACCAAGGAAAATCCTTCATATACTATTTTAGGTTATTTGGGTGCTAATTTTTTGAGAATCTAATAAGCGAAAAATCTTCAGCTTGAACAAAGCTAAATTTCTATTTCAGGATTTTTCTTGCGATAAGTTCTTTCATGATCTCATTAGTTCCGGCATAAATCCGCTGGACTCTGGCATCTGCATAGGCCCTTGCCACTCCAAACTCCCACATGTAGCCGTATCCTCCGTGCAATTGGACACATTCGTCTGCCACCTTGCATTGCAACTCCGTCATATTGTATTTGGCTGCGGAGGCCATTGCGGAATCCAGTTTACCTTCATTGTGCAATTGAACCAAGTAATCACAGTAAATCCTCCCCTGCTCTAGGGCTGCAGTCATCTCGGCAAGTTTGAAGCGGGTATTCTGAAAATCTGAAATACTTTTATTGAAGGCTTTTCTCTCTTTCACATAGGTAATGGTGGACTGAAGCATAAACTCACCCAAAGCAACTGCTGCCAGGGCTACCACCAATCTTTCCTGAGCCAATTCAGTCATCAGATATTTGAACCCATCACCGGGTTTTCCCAGCAGGTTTTCCTTCGGCACCTTGACATCTTCAAAAAACAGCTCACAGGTATCCTGAGCATGAAGTCCCACTTTATCAAATGGCTTTCCCTTCGAAAACCCCTGCATATCCCGGTCGACCAAAAGCAGGCTGATTCCTTTGGCACCTTTCCCCGGATCTGTTTTGACCGCAACAACCACTACATCTGATAGATAGCCATTGGTAATAAAGGTCTTGGAACCATTGACCAAATAATAATCTCCCATATCCTCTGCCCTCGTCTGCATCCCTTGCAAATCGGATCCAGCTCCCGGCTCAGTCATAGCCACGGCACCGATATATTCTCCTGCGACCATCTTAGGAATATATTTTTGCTTCGCCGAATCGGTGCCATAATGGAGAATATAAGGCATCACAATATCATTGTGGAGCGGATACCCAATAGCCGGCCCTGAGCAGCCGCTCAGACCCAATTCCTCAATAAAAATTGCATTGTATCGAAAGTCATCGATATTCATGCCCCCTAAGCTTTCCGGGGCTTGTATTCCCAAAAATCCATTTTCTCCCAGTTTTCTCCAGGATTCCCTGGAAACCATCTTCTGCTTCTCCCAAATCGCATTGTATGGGGTGATTTCCCGAGCAATAAAATCACGGACACTTTGCCTGAAGAGCTCGTGCTCTTCGGTAAACATCATTCTTGGTAGTCCAAACATTTGGGTTTATATAATTTTGGTTAGGATATTCAAAAATAGGTATTTTGAGCCTATTTAAAGGTTTTTAAATCCCTATTTACAGAAGTGGGGATTCCCAAATTCGGATGGTATTATTTCTAGGACTCCAACTAAAAAAGCTGCCCCAATAAATTAGGGCAGCTTTCTTCTCCTTTTTGGAAGTTGGTTTAGATATGGATGACTCTAGTCCTACCTAGTGAATCCTTCAGTTCAAAATATACATCCTCAGGGCTAACTCCCTTCAGCTTGTAATCCTTTTTGAAGCCTTCAGGTTGATCGATTTCCTCGGAATGAATCAAATTCCCATTCGCTTCATAGCGGATTTTCACCTCCACTCCTGGTTCCATTAGGCCAACTACAGCCAAATGCACAGTCTCATCATCCAGTTTTTTACCATAAGCTACCAAAGGCATTTCTTCTTTTGCCGGAGCTCTTTCAAAAGTCTCGACTGTGTAAAGGACCTCTTCCTCTTCTGTGGTGATCTTGACTTTGTACTCTCCACAAGGAAGCTCATTTAGATCATAAGGAATGACCAAATCTTGGTCTTCTACTTTTACTTTTCTCTGATGAAGCATTTTACCATCCTGGTCCATAATAGCAACCTTGGCTTTACCTACCCCGTCCTTTAGAAGGACATTTACTTTTTTGAACTTAGTCCCTACATCGGAAAGGGCCATTAAGTCATCATTGTCATTTGCTGCAAAACTGCTACTTGCTAACAATCCTGCAAGTGCGAACGTGAATAAGGTTTTCATAATAATGTTGGTTTAGTGTTGTTGTACCAGTCAAAGTACCAAGGCTGTACCAAAGTGGATTTTAACCCTCCCCGTTCTTTTTTTGAGCAAAAGAATTTTTTGAATTTTTTAAAAAATTAACAAAATGTTATTTGGTATAAAGGGATGATTTTTAGCAAAACATGCATAAAAATCGGAACAATCATTGTCCGATTGTCACACCAGCGGACAGATTAGTCCAAAAAGTGGAATATTTAAGGTTGCGCCTTATTGTGTCAGTTTAGGAAAATTAATTTTCAAAAAAATATTCAAAGTGAAAGTTATGGTATGCCATAAAAAAAAGACCTGTACACTATTGTACAGGTCTTGTTCGTATTGACACAAATACCAGAGAAAGTTCATAACTGCTTTAGATGCATAGACAGGGATTTCACTCTTTCCTTCATATCCATTTTGGAAATGTCCAGGTTCAAAGAAGTTGCTTTTAAGAAATCAAGTACAGCACCCTGATGGTCAGTGGACTTTCCTTCAGCCAAAGTCACAAAACGCATGGTTGACCAAAGCAAAGTTTTCAGTTGGGTTTTTGAATCATCTGTCATGTAATATTCCACAAGAATGGTATTGTGATTATGCCAGATAATCCGGCTCATAATACGAACCCATTCCCCCACCATGGCCGGCTTTACATAGCTGATATTATGATTGTAAATCACCCATGCCGATTGGTAGGTTCGGATGAGGTCTATCATTTCCAATCCATACAATTTAGGAACCTGGTCTTCTCTCGCATTGAAAAAGTAATCGAAATACTTGGCATTGTTCAGATGCCGCAAGGGATCACAGTCCTGAAACCGGATAACCACACGGCTTTCCGTTTCCTGTGGATAGTGTTTCTCGGGATTGTATTCAAACATACTTATTGATTTAAAATTGAATCACTTGTCAGTGTTTTTACCCCTGCATTTTGCAATTCCTGGATGGATAGATTCCCATCTTCTGGGTTTAAATTGACCGCACGGGTAGCATCTGTAACCAACACTGTATCAAAACCCAAACTCTTCGAATCCAAAGCTGTGAACTTCACACAGTAATCCAAGGCCAGGCCACATATATAAACTTGGTCCACCCCTTTTTCTTTTAGATAGGTTCCCAAGCCGGTATCTCCTCGACGGGCATTGTCAAAAAAACCCGAGTAGGAATCTACTTCTGGATTTTTCCCTTTTTGAAAAATTGCCGTCCATTTATCCTTCTGTAGGTCTTTATGAAATTCAGCCCCCACCGAACCTTGAATGCAGTGGTCTGGCCAGAGGACTTGAGGCAAACCATTCAAGTCAATCACTTCCCCGGGTTTCTTTCCGGGGTGATTGGAAGCAAAACTTTTGTGGTTTGCGGGATGCCAATCTTGAGTGGCTACTATTAATTCAAACTTCTTCTGCAACATATTCACAATTGGAATAATCTCATCGCCTCTGTTGACCGCCAATGCCCCACCTGGAATGAAATCGTTTTGGATATCCACCAAAACAAGGGCCTTTTTATGATTTTCCATTTTCCTCGTCAAATTTCTTTGCTTTCATAACCAGATCCATTCTCAGGTGATGGAGATTTTCCTCTAATCCCACAGGGTAAATATGGGGATTGACAAATCGCTTGTGGGTTTTATCCAAAGCTTCAATTTGTTTGTTGGCTCTTTCCTTTATTTTTTCCAGATCCGGTAACTTATACACCATCTTTCCTTTTCTAAAAATCGGAATCAAAAGGTTCTCCTCCTGATAAAATTCCGGCATCAGGCGTTTTCTTTTAGTTTGGTCATTGGGATCAATGATCACCACTCCCCTGGGGTTGATCTTAGCCCCTTCCAAATAGATCATATCGGCCACTGCTTTACCTTTGGAATAATACCGCTTTACAGTATGATAACCCGGGATATTGATTTTTAGGGATTGTTCGGAAAGTTTCAACTTGGGCTCCCATTCCCCATTTTCATTTCTAACCGCAGAAAGTTTATAAACAGCTCCCAATGCGGGCTGATCAAAAGCCGTCACCAGTTTGGTCCCCACGCCCCAGATATCTATGCTCGCTTCCTGTCCTTCCAATGAATCGATTAAATACTCATCCAAATCTCCTGAGGCCACGACTTTTGCATCAGGAAATCCTGCCTCATCCAACATGATTCGGGCTTGATTTGAAAAATAGGCCAAGTCCCCGGAGTCAATTCTAATCCCGATCATCTCCTTGCCTTTTTCTCTAAGAATTTTACCCACTTTGATCGCATTTCGAATTCCATTGATGGTATCATAGGTATCAACCAAGAAAATACAATGGTCAGGAAAAACCTCAGCATATGCTTCAAAAGCCTTTAATTCCGTTTCAAATGACATAATCCAACTATGGGCATGAGTTCCTGAAACTGGAATTCCAAAAAGCTTTCCAGCCAATACATTGCTGGTAGAGGAACATCCTCCAAGGTAAGAAGCCCGGCTGGCGGCCAAAGCCCCATCTATTCCCTGAGCCCTTCTTAGACCAAATTCCAATATAGGTTCTCCGTGTGCTGCCAGATTGATTCTGGCTGCCTTGGTAGCAATCAAAGTTTGGAAGTTAGTGATGTTCAAAAAAGGGGTTTCGAGAAGCTGACACTGAATCAAAGGGCCTTTTACCCGAATTAAGGGCATATTTGGAAATACCGCTGTTCCTTCTTCTACAGCATCCACATCACAGGAAAACTTCATCTGCTCGAGGTACTTCAAAAACTCCTCCTCAAACAACTGTTCTCCCTCTTTCCCTTTCATAGTTCTCAAGTACTCCAGATCATCCTTAGTGAATCTGAAATTCCGGCAATAGTCCACCACATATTCCAATCCTGCCGCCAAAGTAAAACCTCCATGAAAGGGATGCTTCCTAAAAAACAAATTGAATACTACTTCCTGCTCTGCTTTTCCCGATTTCCAATAGCCATAAGCCATCGTTAACTGGTAAAAATCAGTCAACAAAGCCAGACTGCCACGGTAAAGATCCTTGGTGATTCTCATAACATCCAAATTTGAACTTAAAGGTAAAACAGCCTTAGTCCTGAAACGAGGAAAATTAAATTTCTTTTGATGAAAAGGAGCGATTTCAATTTTATGCGCCTTTTCAAAAGATTTTTGGATATTGTAGTTACATTTTTAGGCTTTGTATCGACCCAATAGTGAATTAGCAATGAGGCTAGCCAAAAGTTTTAGCGATCAGGAATTGATCGAAAAAATCAGTAAAAAGAAAGATCAGAATACCGCAATCCGCCAATTATATCAGGAGCACTATGGGATGTTGGAAAATTATATTCTTCAAAACTCAGGTAGCCATGAAGAAGCTGCAGACCTGATCCAGGAGGTGATGTTGGTCTTTGTGAAAATGGTCAGCGATGCAAAGTTCAGGGGTGAATCGAGCATTAAGTCAATCCTTTACAGCATTTGCAGGAATCTGTGGATCACAGAGTTAAGAAAGAGAAAAAGTACTCTGAACAGACAAGGAATTTTTCATTCTAATTCGGAAGAGACAGATGAGGATGTCACCAAAGCCATCGCAAAACAGGAAAGCCTGAATTATGTAATGGATCTGTTCGACCGCTTGGGAGAACAGTGTAAACAGATTCTGAAGCTGTTTTATTACGAGGAACTACCTATGAAGGAAATCTGCCAAAAATTGGATTTCAGTTCTGAGCAGGTACTAAGAAACAAAAAATACAAATGTTTAAAGACATTGAATGAGTCAGTAAAATCCTCGCCGGAGATTTATAAAAACTTGCAAAAAGCATTACGACATGAGTAATACATTTGATTTGGAGCAACTGGAGCGTTACCTATATGGGCAATTAAATGCCGAGGAAAGCACGCTTCTGGAAAGGGAATTGGAGCAAAACCCTGAGCTTAAAACCGACTTGGAAATTCTAAAATTGAGCAGTAAGGGTGCCGAAGCAAGCGGATGGAAAGAGCTCATCAAAGCCACACAAAAAGAATATCTTCAGGATCGTTCTGAAAGCAAAACCCCTTTCCAAGTCAGAACAGGGAAAAACATCACACTTTGGATGAGCAGAATAGCAGCCTCTTTTGCGCTTATTTTGGTAGGTGCCTTTGCGGTTCTGTTTCTTTCAACCAACCCCTCTTCACTGGAATCTGAATTTGATCTGAGATATTCAACCCCGGTACTTAGAGCCGGTGAAAACTCCCTTTCCATGATGGAACAGGCTTATAGAGAAGGAAATTACAGTGAAGTATTGAATCTGGGAGAAAATTCAGCCGGACTTGAACCCAAAGGCAAATTCCTTTTGGCCATGTCCTCTTTGGAATTGAACCAACCTGAAAATGCCACCTCCTTACTCTTGGAGATTGAGGAAAGCAATTCCAAACTGAATCAAAACGCGTTTTCAGATGAAATTGACTACTATCTTGCCAAGACTTATCTAGACGAAGGAGATTTTGATAATGCCCAAATAAGAATTGAAAAAATTCTCGATGACCAGCAGCACACTTACCATAAAAATGTCTCCAAATTGATGTTATGGAAACTCAAGATCCTGAAAATGAAATCTTGATTTAATATCTTAATCACCTTTAAAAGCTCTTTTCGAGCTTTTTTTTACTTTTTTTCATTTTATAGGTTACAATTATCTTTCGTGTTTCGACCAAGAAATAAAACCTTTAAAACCCATGAAAACATATTTTAAACTACCCCTTTTTGCAATTGCTGTAAGTACCTTATTTTCATGTACTGAGGAATCAGATCCAAACGTACTCGGAGAAGGAGAAGTCAAAATCGGAGTCGGCGTAAAAATCGGACAAACTACCAGTCCTGGAGCAAGACTTCTGGAAACCGGATTAGATATCACTTCAGGATTTATCCAAATCAAGAAACTTGAACTTGAAACTGAGGGAGAGGATGAAAATGGAATATTTGAAAGAGAACTGGAATATAAATTCCCTGAAATCAAAAAGATCGAGTTCAATGAATTGGATCCTGGGGCAGACTTTTTCATCAATATTCCGGCAGGGAACTATGAAGAAATAGAAGTTGAGATTGATCTAATTGACAACAAAAACGAGCCAAGTATACAATTGGATGGCACATTCAATAAACAAGATGGAAGTTCAGTTCCATTTAGGCTTCAAGTTTTCGGAAATGATGATGAAGAATTTGACTTTGAAGTCGAACTTGAGGCCGAGGATGATGATGCCTTGTTCTTCATAGATGCTGTTAGCAATCCATTGGCACTTCTTCAAATTGATGCTCTGGCTTGGTTCAACAGCATCCCAACAGAGGTCCTGGAAAATGCAGAGTTGACTGATGGCACCCTATTAATCAGCAAAGACGTCAATACCGATATTTACCAGCAAGTTGTTGAATTCATCAAAAACTCCAGTGAAATAGAGTTTAAAATAAAATAAGCTTGAAAAGCTTCCTTATGCATAGTCCCGGAATCTGAGGTTTCGGGACTTTTTTTATGTTTTTTTCTAAATCTATAGTTACATATCGCTGACGAGCTCCGACTTATAGGTGATTTCAAATAAACAACCATGCGAAAGTCACCCATTCTATATTTCTCAACCTTCCTATTCCTACTTATCCTTTCCCCAATCAGGAGTTTTGCTCAAGATGAATGGAGGGTCTGGAATACCTTAAGCCTAGGATTACCATTGACAAAAAATCTGGATGGACGGATTGCCTATCTCCGCTCTACAGATCTGACCAATGGGTCTTTTGAAAACAACTTCAACTGGTATCAATTCCGGCTTTCCTATAGGTTCAACAGAACCTGGAGCACCCGTGCGGGGACAATCTGGATGAGTACCCCTTCCGGAAATGTCACCAACAGAGTATTTGCAAACGTCTTTCACTCCAGCAGACTGAACAGACGGTTGACTTTGAAAAATGGAATTCAACTTGAAACCCATAATCGGGAAGAAAGCAGATACGACCAGCGGATCATTTTAATGTCAAGGCTGGGGTTCAGGAAAAGATTGAAATTCCTAAAAGTCGCCCCTTCATTTAGTTATAGCCTATTTTACAACATAGGAGGAGATCCAATTACCTACTATTCCAGTTCCGGAGAAGTGATCACCCAAAAACCCTCCAATGGATTTCACAGAGGCCGAGCCTTGGTCAATTTCAATTTCATACTCAGTGACCCTATCCGCCTATCGGTTTACTACATGAATCAGCAGGAATTCAATCTTGCTGTTTCTGAAACCAACAAAATCAATGTACTCAACATGGATTCAAACAGAATCCAAAGGCCTTTCAACAACTACCATGTTGTGGGTCTATCTCTGAGCTATCAGCTCAAAGGAAAAAACAAAGACAGTTTATTACCCATTAATTTTTAACAATCCATATGAAAACAAGAATCAAAATCGGAATGATTTGTCATGGAATCCATCCGGAATCCTTACTAGAACAAAACCAAATTCCAGCTGATTATTGCTTTAAGGCTGGAGATATAGGGCTTTTCGAAGTCCTGGAAATTGGAAAGCACAGCATGATCCAAACTGCAGGAAGAAATATGACTTTGGTGAAGGGAGACTTGATCATGGGGGCTTTTGGCAACCGTTATGCTACGAACCAATTTGAAGGATATGTACCGGAAAGCCTACAAGAGGAGTATCATATGCTGGGAGGCGGAGGAGTGATAGGAGTCGTAAAAACCATGCATAGTAAATACGATGAAATAGGCCCTACACGGCTCAAAATGATTGGCTTATATGCGGACAGGGACGGAAATATCTCCAATAGCATCAACTCCAAAAAAGAAAACCTGATCCCCTTTTCAGGAAAAGGAGCCCTTCAGACCAGAGTAATTTTGTCGTTGGGAAGCTCTATGGACAGTGGAAAAACCACTACAGCCGCTTATTTAATCCATGGGTTAAGAAAAAAAGGCTATAAAGCCTCCTATATCAAACTTACGGGAACAGCGTACCCAAAGGATAAAAACCTTGCCTACGATATGGGAGCGAACCAATCCATTGATTTTTCAAAATACGGGTATCCTTCCACCTTTCTATGCAGCGAGCAAGAGATTTTAAACCTCTATGAAAGTTTGCTGAGAGATGTATTGGTTTACTCTCCAGATTATGTAATCATAGAAATTGCCGACGGCTTATTTCAGCGTGAAACCAAAATGCTTCTCAACAATCAGATGTTTACCAGCGGGATCCACCAATTGGTTTTTTCTGCAGCAGACAGTTTATCTGCTGTGCAAGGCGTATCCACTTTGAAGAAATTGGGAATTATGCCTTCGGCTCTTTCCGGGCTTTTTACAGCGAGTTCTTTGTTGATTACGGAGGTAAAAGAATATCTTTTGGATAAAGAAAATGAAATGTTCTTGCCTATTTTCACACTTGAGGACTTAGAGGAAGGCAATTGGCCGGTCTGTACTACCCAAACAAACTTACTTCTAGCCTAACCTAGAAAAAATGGATGCTATGAGATGGGTAAAAAACAGAACACTGAGAAGGTATTGGCAAGACCAAAAGGTTCCTCTCATTCTATTGATCTTCCTAGGATGGGCTGCAAGTGTATGTACTTTTTTCCTAAGTCTCATGACTGGTTGGTTTTTTGACCTGATGTATAAGGAAGGAATCAGCAAATCCAGACTCCTGTCCAGTTTTGGGATCGAGATCAGCACCCTCAATCAGTTTTATATTGCCATGGCCTTGGTTATTTTACTGAAACTCGGCCTTCAGTATTTTGAACGAATAGGTATTCAGGTGAAAGCTGAGCGATTCAGTGCTGACTTGATTCGAAGGCTGTTTCGTAAACAGATTTTTTGGACTCCCGAGTTGTTTCAGTCCGTTCCATTTGGAAAATATCTGTTACGATATTCGGGTGATCTCCAGTCCATTCGAACCATGCTCGTCAATGGAATTCACAGGGGAATCAAGGAAAGTTTATTTGTAGGAACGGGTATTTTCCTTCTGATTTACCTCAACCCAACTTGGAGTCTAGTACTTCTTGTAGGAACAGCACTTATTGTCCCCTTGGTTTTCATTCTGGATAAAATGCAAGAGCCTCTGATTGTCGAAAAACGGAAAAGGAAAAGCCAACTGCTCAATTTCGTGACGGACGCCTTTGCCAAACACAGTTCACTGACTTCAGAGGAAAAGAAAAACAGAGTAATACGGAATTTCAGGAGTAGAAACCGGTCCAACTTAAATGCCAGTCTAAACTACCAAAATATTGAAAGCAAGCGGTTGGCATTGGTAAGTATCATCGGACCTACCTTAATTTTGAGTCTCCTCCTCAGCATAACCCTATTCCCAGATTCTAAAGGAAGTCCCGGTGAATTATTGGCTTTTCTATTAGTAGTTGGCGCCATGGTTCCGGCATTCCGAAATTTGATCAAAGCACCGAATTTAATCACCAAAGGTCTGTTGTCTTTGGAAAAAGCAGAACGTCTGATGAGAAAAAAAACAGTAATTAGGTCTGTCTCCTCAGACGAATCCAGCCCAAAAACAAGATCACTACCCCTCCAATAATAACCATAACAAAAAGAGGAATTCTCTGAAAGGCATCCCAGAGGGTCATTTCCTGAGGGGGTCCAATCAAAATGAAGTTTGCCCAAAAAGAAGGATGGGAATATTGCGCCATGGCGGGGTCACTCAAAAGGTCAATCTTGGCCAACTGAAGTGCCTTGGCGTAACTTTTACCTTCATCCAAATGATGGTAAAATCTTGAAGAAATATATGCCGAGGCCTGATCCTCTGATACCCAAAGGGAAGTTACAAGCTGTTCGGATCCAGCAAGGAAAAAGCTTCTCGCCAAACTAATCAACCCCTCACTTTTGCTCAATTGCCCTGAGCCTGTTTCACAGGCACTTAAGAAAACCAGTTCCGTCTTGTCCAAAATCTGGAAACTGAGTTCCTGAGAAAAAAGCCTGAAGTCAGAGCTTTCCGGATAAAATGCGATAAAAGCAGCATTCGGGTCATTGGACGAGGCTACAGCATGAGTTGCCAAATGGATAAAACGGGCTTTCGGTGCCTTTTGGATAAATGATGGAAGACTCGCATCCCTTCCTTTCAATTTTTCACCAGAAAATACAGACAGCTCTAATTCGGATCCTGGAAGGTCAGACAGTCCATAATCCGAACCAATACCGGGTTCCAAAAAAGGAGCAAATGCCAAAACCTGATCCGGGTGCCAGTCTCTACGCTCTTCAATTCGGACCATCAACGCGGAATACTCATATCCAATGGGCCACTCTTCAAGCAAATACCTGTCCTCCATAGGAAGCAATTCAAATGGAAATGAAGAAAACAGTCCATGTGGGACGATTAGCAGCTGACCTACATCATCCATCCTTCCCCTAAACTGACCAAGCAGGTGTCTGGAAAAATTCTCTAAAAATTCCGGGGAAATATACCTATTTCCCGAAACAGGGTTTTGGATTTCTTTTCTCCATTCATTGAGTTTATCAAATTCTATTTGTTCGAGGGGAATCACATTAAGATCAAAATTTTTATGCCCCACCCAGAAAACATAGAGTTTTGTTTCACTTTGAAAAAGAGAGAGCACTCCAGTATTTGAATCCAGATTTGCCTGAAATTCCTTTAGAGAAAACTCCTTGGGAATATAGTCTGTACCTGTGTATTCCTTGAATCTTTCGCGAAGACGGGAAAGCGCAACCTGTAAATCATTGTACTCAGAGGCCAATGCGTCCATTGCTTCCGGACTCTCTGTAATGTATTGTTGCTGGTAATTTCTAGAAATTGAAAACAGTAAATTTTGTTCCTGCTGAAGTAGTTCCCTCGGAATACCTGCGCTTCTTTTTGTCAAATTTTTAATAGCGCCTAGTCTTAGGGCACTGGACTTGCTTTCTTCTGCCCATGCAAAGGCTTTTTCCATTAGCTCTCTCCTACTCTGTGCCAGACTGAAATCATACAATCTGTCAATTCCAAAACTATAGGCATCGAGTACTTGATCACCAAGAAATATTCTGGCTTCATCATTGTCAAAATTAAGACTGATGTAATTCGCCAATTGAAAGGCTCTGGAAAAGGTATTAAGTCCCAGCTCAAACCATTCCTCCATCTTGTCTTTTTGATAAAGATCCCAAGCAACCTTTCCTTTCTTTACCAGCATTTCGAACAAGGAAACAGAGGACATCCCCAAAGCAAACTCTTCCGGAGTTTCCCAAGGATCCTCGCTTTCAAAATCCGGATGAAGCTGTACAACAGCCTTATGGTACAATTCAAGAGCTTTTTCGAGCTCTCCTTTTTCCTTATAAAAGTCAGCCATTAACCCAAGGTGAATCCCTTTCTGATAATTCTTTCTCCTAAAATTCAGAACTGACAATTTTTGCTCAGCCTTATTTAAGGTAGATTCCACATCTGAGAGAGCTCCTTTTTGAAGGTAAGCTTTTGTCAAGAGGTTCAAGTAGGACAAGGAAGTTCCTGATTCTGCCTGTTGGATCTGCTTGAGTTCATTCAGAGCCTTTTCAGGTGCATTTTGTTTCAGATAGGTGTTCGCCAAATTGGTCCTGATCTGGTCGGTATTAATATTGTATTTTAGTAGATCCTGGTAAATTGCCCGGGCACTGTCAAACTCCTCTAAATAGTATAAGGCCGAAGCTTTATTGCTCAAAAAACTGTAACGGGCATATTTTTCATACTCTCCTTCATTATCGCCCAAAAAGGATTCAGCCTTTGTAAAATAGGAAATACTTTGAATGTAATTCCCTGTTTCGAAATAATACACGCCCAAGGCATTGAACATTCGTTCAGGCTGTCCCGGAGAATTCAGTTGGGCTTGTAATCTCTCTGCTTCTTCCAGATGATAGATAGAACTGTCAAGTTTGCTAAGTCCGAATAAGGTTTCTCCTAAATACAAATGGCTATTGTAAATCAAAGTATCCGGCAGCTGGTAGGCTCTTGATATCCTGATTGCGTTTCGATAGGAAGAGGCAGCTTCTTCAAGCTTTTGATAAACCAAAAAAAGGTTCCCCAATCTCTCTGCCGACTCAACGTATTGAGAGGCATGTTCCTTGTCGGGAAGACTGTGAAGAACCTCAGAATACAAATCTATTGCCTTCCAATCTTGCTCCTCTGTTGGTTCGGGTAAAAAATACAAGGAATCCGCTAAGCGTAAATTTGCCAAAGGGTCCTGTGCAGAAAGCAGGCCTGAACGAAAAATAAATAAGAAACAAAAAAGCTGGATTTTATTAAGATGGGGCACGTTTGATTAAATTGATCAGCCCATCACTTATTGCAAACTGGCCACGATCACTATGAATGGAGGTCTTGGCTTTCCTGCAGGACGGGTGTAATTTGAAAGCCTTAAATTATTTGAATTTCCAGTTTTATTTTCATTGATCAGCCCACTTTTTTCATTCAAATCATCCAATAGCTCCTGAGGGATATCATCCATGGTTTCAAAATAAAAGAATCGCAATGGAATGGAATTCAGCGTATTGGCACTTAAATCTGGCAATTGATAATAAAGCTCCACGTCCAGAAAAGCCCCATTCACCGGAACTTCCCCAAAGGTCCCATTCTCAACAGTTGTTAGGAGATCAAACTCTCCTTTGCTTGAAATCTCAAAACCCAAATCTTCCAATAATTCCCCCGTTGGGTTTTCGACATCAAAGTCACAACTGTCATCATCGATAGATCCATCATCCACCCCATCATCATCCGGGCAAGGAAGTGGTAAGCCCGGTACAGCATTGTAAATAGGGGCTGCTAAAATCTGATTTTGGTCCAAGACATAAATTTTATCTTCATAGTTCACCCCTCCGATAGTCAAATAGGTTTCGCAGGAGCCGGCCAGATTAGAAGCAGTAAAGGTAACTTTGTATTTCAATCCAGTCTCACTGGAATTGATATCAATAATTCCGGAAAGTGGATCAATAACCAATCCTTCGGGGCTTGCAGTATAAGTCCCCTGAAAAGGATTGTCCGGAACAATAAACTGGTTCTGATTTGGGTTGATATAGAAAATCGTGTCAGAGTAACTAAACAAAGCACAGTCAGCTGGTCCTGAAAATATTCCATCTTCAGGTTTTTCCTTCTCATCCAAACAGGAAAACATCCCTGCTAGTGATGCTACTACCAAGACTAGGGAAAAAATGGATTTTACGCGCATAACTCAATCTTTTGAATTGGTCGAATCCAGTCACAATATTGTAACCACTCTCGAATTTATTTTTCTCTGAGATTCAATAAAATCCCAAGAAGCACCAGGCCCATGCCTACATAAGACATTAGCCCAAAGGTCTCTCCGAACAAAAGGAAGCCGAAAAACAGGGCATATAAAATCCCTAAATAGCTCAAAGAAGACACTTTGGACACATTTGCATTCTGATAAGCAATTGTCATGAAGTACTGGGCTGTCTGTGTACAAATACCAATCCAAAGTAAAATCAACCAATCCCAGCCCATTGGCTGTACCCAGGTAAAGTAGCTAATCAAGGTTGCAATTGGTAAAGTAACCAGAGGAAAATAAAATATGATGACCAGAGGATGCTCTGTGTTTTTAAGTTTCCTGATGACATTGTAGGCAAGCCCTGAGAACAACGCAGATATAAGCCCAATACTTCCATAAAGTAAATTTACCCGTGTATCAAAACCCTGTAAAACCAAAACTCCGGCAAATGAAATCCCGAAAAACAAAAACTGAATGGGCTTTACCCTCTCCTTCACCAAAAAAATACCGAGGATGGTCGTAAATATGGGAGAGAGATATTGAATCGTCACTGCACTCGCCAAAGGTATTTTTTGTAGAGTATAAAAGAATGTTATCAAGCCTATTGAACCCACTATCCCACGGGTAATCAGCAATTTCTTGTTATTTCCAAAAACAGGGACTTTTTGTTTTTTAAGTACCAGATAACTAAAAATCAAACTGAAAATCGATCTGAATAGAATAATCTCAATAGCAGGAATATGGGGAATGTACTTGACAGACACATTCATCAATGCAAAAAAAATCCCAGCCAAAAGCATGGACTGAACGCTGCTGATTTTCAAATTCGTGGTATTGGAGGTGATAGTTCACAAAGTTAACACTCCTTGGGAAAGTTCTACTCTGCCCTTTGATAAACATTTGACTGAGATCAGAACCTTAAGGCTCCCAAAACAGTTCTCTATGGAAAATCATTAAACATGGCATTAAGTATTGGCACATCAGCTCCGGTTTTTAGTCTGAAAGGAACCTCCGGAATCACTTTGGATCTTTCAAAAGACTACCTTGGAAAACCCTTTATCTTATTTTTCTATCCAAAAGATTTCACTCAAAAATGTACTGCGGAAGCCTGTGAATTCCGGGACCAGTTTGCGGCCTTCAGGGATTTGGATATTGCGGTATTTGGAGTCAGCAGAGATGACCTTTCCACACACGAAAAATTCAAAAAAAGTTACCGTCTTCCATTTGAACTCCTTTCCGATCCCCAAGGGGAAGTTTGTAAGGCCTATGATGCTTTGATCCCCCTGATCAAAATGCCCAAACGGGTGACCTATCTAATTGACAAAAACCGAAAAATAGCAGCAGTTCATTCAGGAATCCTTGATTCCAAGGCCCATATTAAATCCATGCTTACTCAACTAGAGTTGAAGGGGGCTTAAAGGATTTTACCGTCCTGCATAATCACCTTCCGGTCCGCCATCTCGGCCAGTTCTTCATTATGGGTGACAATTACAAAGGCCTGTCCAAGTTCCTTCCGGAGTGTGAAAAACAATTCGTGCAACAAGCGCGCATTTGCAGTATCTAAATTTCCTGAGGGTTCATCTGCAAAAACTACAGCAGGATTATTGATCAAGGCTCTTGCTACCGCCACACGTTGCTGTTCTCCTCCGGACAAGGAATTGGGTTTATGCTCCAATCGATGGGAAATCCCCAATAGTTCAGCCAGTTCCTGGGCTCTTTTATGAATATGATCCGGCTTTTTTCCTTGGATGAAAGCCGGAATTTGAATGTTTTCCAACGCTGTGAACTCGGGAAGCAAATTATGAAACTGAAAAATAAAGCCGATCTGTTCGTTTCTGAATTTCGCCAACTGGTCTCCTTTCAAGGAAAACAAAGAGGTTCCATTCATAAAAACCTCTCCTGAATCAGGTTGGTCCAAGGTTCCTAAAATATGAAGCAGGGTACTTTTACCAGCACCGGAGGAGCCGACAATAGAAACAATTTCAGATTTGTTTATTTCCAAATCCACCCCTTTTAGGACATGAAGTTTTCCGTAGGATTTATGGATACCTTTGGCTTTCAGCATAATAAGTTTTTTTCTGATTTTAAAAATATAACAAATCCCTCAAATCCAGGAAATAACAGCTCTTTTTAGGAAAAAAGGATTTTTGTCGGTTTGATTTATCGGCATGAAGAGATTAACTTCGTGCAAAAATTTTCAGAGGATGAATATTCACGAATATCAGGCTAAAGAAGTATTGAAAGGTTTCGGTGTTAGAATTCAGGAAGGCATTGTAGCCGACACTCCTGAGGCCGCACACGAAGCAGCTGTTAAACTCAACGCTCAAACCGGAACTTCCTGGTATGTGATCAAAGCTCAGATTCACGCTGGAGGTAGAGGTAAAGGCAAAATCCAAGAAACCGGATCTAACGGTGTGGTTTTAGCCAAAGGCCTGGATGAAGTGGCAGGTAAAGCGCAGAACATTCTGGGAGGAACTTTGGTAACACACCAGACGGGACCAGAAGGCAAAAAAGTAAACAAAGTTTTGATCGCTGAGGATGTTTATTATCCAGGTGAATCAGAACCAAAAGAATATTATCTCTCTATTCTTCTTGACAGAGCCACAGGCAGCAATGTTATTATGGCTTCTACTGAAGGAGGAATGGACATCGAAGAGGTAGCTGAAAACCACCCAGAAAAGATCATCAAGGAATGGATCGACCCTAAGGTAGGTCTTCAGGCTTTCCAAGTGAGAAAAGTAGCTTTCAAACTTGGTCTAAGTGGCACTGCATTCAAAGAAATGGTGAAATTCATTTCTGCACTATATAAAGCTTACGAAGGAACTGACTCTTCTCAGTTTGAAATCAATCCGGTATTGAAAACCTCAGACGACAAGATCCTTGCAGTAGACGCCAAAGTTAATCTAGATGACAATGCGCTTTATCGTCAGCCAAAACTTGCTGAATTGAGAGATTTGTCAGAAGAAGATCCTTTGGAAGTAGAAGCAGGAAAATCCGGCTTGAACTATGTGAAACTTGACGGTAACGTAGGTTGTATGGTAAACGGAGCAGGTCTTGCGATGGCTACCATGGATATGATCAAGCTTTCAGGTGGTGAGCCTGCCAACTTCCTGGATGTAGGAGGAGGCGCAAATGCTACCACTGTTGAAGCAGGTTTCAGAATCATCCTTCAGGATCCGAACGTAAAAGCAATCCTAATCAACGTTTTCGGTGGTATCGTAAGATGTGACCGTATCGCAAACGGTGTGGTTGAAGCATATAAGTCAATCGGAGACATCAGAGTTCCTATCATTGTAAGACTTCAGGGAACTAATGCTGAAGAAGGTGCCAAAATCATTGATGAATCAGGATTGAAGGTATTTTCTGCCATCACCTTGAAAGAAGCAGCAGAGAAAGTACAAAACGTACTGAAAGGCTAATTCAAATAATTGAGGCACGCGTAGTTCAACTGGATAGAATATCGGATTTCGGCTCCGAGGGTTGAGGGTTCGAATCCTTCCGCGTGTACAAAAGCTCAGACGAAAGTCTGGGCTTTTTTTATTTCTTATGAGCCAGAGAATAATTCTTTCATTTATGATAATAAGCTGTGAATAAAAAATAAAGGAAAGACCAAGCAATTTATTTACAGTCCAAAAAATGAAACTGAAAGCAAGAGAATTTAAAAATGTAATTATTCCAAGAATAAAATAAAAAAGCAGGAGAAAATCCCCTGCCCTTTATTTGAAAACTAAACCAACTATTATTTAACTACCACAATGAATTCAAAAATAATACAATTATTAACAAAACAAAATCCAGAATAAAAATTTGATTTTATTTGTTAATCACTTTTTGAAGGTACTTCGCTTAAATGCAATGCCCAATGCCAAGCCTTGGCTAAATTGTATTTTTTCGTCCTGATCTATATCGTAAATACTCAAACTGGTGAGACTAACATTCACCAAATTGGTGATCTTGGCAGTCAAACCTATATCCAAGCGATGGTCAATCGTATCAAACCCAAGGGTCTCGTAATTCGCATACATCTGATAACGAACCATCAAACTCAAGTTTTCAGCAAGCGGTTTTTTCCAGTCTGCTAGAAGGTTAAAGGCCAACCATTCACTTCTCACCTTTTTCCCGATTTCCACTCCATAATTATCCGGGACATTCAAATAAAGTTCGGTATCAGTCACAAAAGTCCATCTAGGAGAAAAAGGTGACATTCGAAGGCTGAATTCTGCATTGGGTTTATATTCTATCCCGACCCCTGTAGTCAGATAAGCAGGATTGGCAAATTTTGAGATTAAAGTCTTTCCCGCATCACTAAATTCATAACCTGGAGCAAACTGAGACAAGAAGTTTGCAGCGAAAAAATAGTTCCATTTATCGTTGATTTTGTAGCCAACTTTGGAATCCAAATAAATTCGATCATTGGACTTTCTACCCTCCTCCCCTTTGTTTTTGACAACTCCATAGATAAAATCCATGGTATTGTCCCAACTCCAACTTCCTTTGGCGTAATTGGCCCGACCGTTTAGATAGATTCCCAAAGCAACGGAATTCACACCCCCACCTTGCCAGTTGCTGCTGAAAGCCGCCTGGTTGAAATTGAGTCCTCCAGCGGTTTCTTTTTGCCAATAGGTAGTGTCCGAATCAGAGGATGTCGAATTTTCCTGGGCCTTAATGCTCCCAGAAAAAATTACAATGGATAAAAGCAATAAGATTCTTTTCATAAGGATTAAGTATTTTAAATTTAGATGAAAATCAGAATTACAAGCATGGAAAAAGACACTGAAGACGAACTGATTATCCGGGATTTATTAGCCAGACAAAGAACAACCTTGGCAAATGACCGGACCTTATTGTCCTATATCAGAACCTCACTCTATTTTCTAGTCAGCGGTACTGCTTTGTTTGAGGTTGAAAATCTCAATCCAATTCAGGACCTTGGTTATTTGGCCTTTGGGCTCAGTATTGTACTCTTGGTTGTAGGGGTTGTCAATTATTTCCGAGTTAGAAGAAGACTCAGAAAGGGACATTATTTAAAAATGTAATCCCTTTTTCAATCCCTATCCAACCTATCGCCACCAAGAAATAACAAAGGACCTCCAAATTAGAGGTCCTATTTTTATTCAATCAATTTTACCTGAATAACCTGTTCAGGGTCTAAGTTAAAGAACTCCTTATGAACATTGAACTCTGGCTCATCTCCCTCAGGATGTTTTGCCAGATAAGTCCCATCCTCCTGCATCCTATAGGCATTGACATTGTCTTTAAGGTTGTAGGAAAGAATATTCATCAATTGCTTTTCCAATAAAGGAGCCTCAACCTTAAACAAGGACTCCAGTCTCTTGTCAAAGCTTCTCACCATCATGTCCGCACTTCCTGCGTAGGTTCGGGTCTCACCATTATTGTGGAAATGATAGATCCTAGAGTGCTCCAGAAAATCCCCTACAATTGATAAAACCTCAATATTTTCACTGAGTCCCTGTCTTCCGGGCCTCAAACAACAAATCCCTCTGACAATCAACTTTATGGTCACTCCTGACTGAGAAGCCCTATACAGAGCATAAATGATCTCTGAATCTTCCAGGGAATTCACTTTAATAAAAATACCGGCAGGAAGTCCAGCACGCGCATTTTCTGCCTCCTGCTCTATGTATTCAATCAATTGATTTCTCATATCCCTAGGAGCTGTAATCAGATTCTTGTACTGACTTGGCATAGAATGCCCCGTAATTACATTGAAAAACTCAGACACATCATTTGCCAGAGTTTCATTTGTCGTGAGCAGGCCAATATCGGTATAAAGTCTTGCTGTGTCCTCGTTGTAATTTCCAGATCCCAAATGAACATATCGGGTGATCTCCGAATCATCTTTCTTAACTATCAGCAGAAGCTTGGTATGGGTCTTCAAATGGGTAATTCCATAAATCACAAAGCATCCTGCTTTTTGCAGCTTTTTGGCTTCCCGAATATTGTTTTCCTCATCGAATCTAGCCTTGACTTCAAAAAGTACCGATACGTGCTTTCCGTTTTCGGCAGCTTTCAACAAAGCTTTTGTTATCCGGCTTTCTTTTGCAAGCCGGTAGATGGTCATTTTAATCGCCATCACATTGGGATCCTCTGCAGCTGTTTCTATCAAGTCCAGAATAGAGTCGATATTGTTGTAAGGATGATGCAGCAACACATCCTTTTCCTTGAGAATCTCAAAAATATCCGCTCTTCCCTCTTCCTGATAGGATAGTGGTTTGACAGGCTCATGCATTTGAGGAAGTCTATCCTTAAACCGTCTGCCCCCTACGATCTGCCACAATCCCGTAAAATCGATCATGCTGGCTCTTTTCACAAGAAAAACAGAATCCATTTTTAGATTCCATCTTTCAAGAAGTGAATTCAGCATCCACTTGCTGTACCCCTCCTCAATTTCTATCCTTACCACACGACCAGTTTTCCGCTCCATGAGCTTGCGCTTCACCTCTTCCAGAAAGTTAGCATCCATATCCTCACTTTCCTCCAGGGTAAAATCACCATTTCTGGTAATCCTAAACAAACTAATCCCCTCAATATTGACATTTCGGAAAAGAGAGATGATATGTTCGCGAATCACTTCCTCAATGGGTATGAGCAGCAGGGAATTATCTCTCTCAATTTCAAAAAATCGCGGGATATTAGCCGGAATTTGAACAAAACTCAGCTTCCTCATATCCTTACGCTCTCCAGGACTGGTAGTCACCACCCCAAACACCAACAGTTTATTCATCAGAATAGGAAAAGTCCTGTATCCATCATAAACCATTGGAGTGAGCATTGGATAAATTGCTTTCAAAAAATACTGCTTAACCTTCTCCTGCTCCTGCTCGGTCAACATGGACGTATTGCAAAGGGAAACTCCTTCCCTTACAAGCTCTGGCAGAATCTTATCGGTAAAATGCTCATGCTGAGCGGAATGAAACAATTGACAATCCTTCATCAACTTGGCCTTAAATGGCTCTTCCCTCAACCCTGAATAATCAATCCTTTCTTTTTCGTAATCCAGGTAATTATAAAGTGAACCCACCCGGATCATAAAAAACTCGTCTAAATTGGACGCTGTTATTGCCAAAAACTTCAGCTTTTCAAAAATGTTTCTGTGTTCCTTTTTGGATTGATCAAGTACACGGACATTAAACTTCAACCAACTCAGGTCACGGCTTACCAGATCACTTTTCTGAATAATCGATTCGTATTTATCTCCGACTGCAAATTTCATTTGAATGGATTTTACCGATACCAATATAAATTTCTAATAAATAGATTGGTTTTATGTTTCTATAAAAAGTTAAAAAAAGGGGCCGAAAAGCCCCTTTTTTTTATCAAGTATCGATTCTGGCATACTTTGCGTTTCTCTCGATAAACTCTCTTCTTGGGGCTACCTCATCTCCCATCAGCATACTGAAAAGGTGATCTGCCTCAGCTGCTGACTCGATGGTCACCTGTTTGATGGTCCGCACATTTGGATCCATGGTAGTGGTCCAGAGCTGCTCTGGGTTCATTTCCCCGAGACCCTTGTATCGCTGAACACCCACACTATCCTCTTTTCCATCTTTAGCCATCTCCTTGGTCAAGGCTTTTCGCTCTTCCTCAGTCCAGCAATAACGCTCATCCTTTCCTTTCTTCAACAAATACAAAGGAGGTAGGGCGATATAGACATACCCTTTTTCGATCAATGTTCTCATATATCTAAAGAACAAAGTCAAAATCAAGGTTCTAATGTGGGATCCGTCAATATCAGCATCCGTCATGATAATGATCTTATGGTAACGAAGACCTGAAAGATCCAATTCTTTATCATCATTGACAGTACCAAATTTGACACCAAGAGCGGTCAGAATATTTTTGATTTCGTCGTTATCGTAGATTTTATGTTCATGGGCTTTTTCGACATTGAGGATTTTACCCTTCAACGGCAAAATCGCCTGAAAATCCCGATCTCTTCCTTGCTTGGCAGAACCACCTGCGGAGTCCCCTTCCACAAGGTATAATTCACAAACGGCAGGATCACTATTGGCACAATCCGCAAGCTTCCCTGGAAGACCTCCCCCACCAAGAACGTTTTTACGCTGAACCATCTCACGGGCTTTTCTTGCAGCATGCCTGGCTTGGGCAGCCAAGATCACTTTCCCTACAATGGTTTTTGCTTCTTTAGGATGCTCTTCCAACCAACTCTGAAGCGTGTCAGAAACCGCACTGTCCACAGCACCAACAACATCTGAGTTACCCAATTTGGTTTTGGTCTGTCCCTCAAACTGCGGCTCAGCCACTTTCACAGAAATTACAGCAGTCAAACCTTCCCGGAAATCATCCCCGGAAACTTCGATTTTCAGCTTATCAAGCATTCCCGATTTATCAGCATAGGATTTCAGGGTTCTGGTCAAAGCCCTTCTGAATCCAGTTACATGAGTACCGCCTTCATAGGTATTAATGGTATTCACATAGGACACCACATTTTCCACATAGGAATTATTGTAACTCATGGCGACCTGTACTGGAACCCCATTCTGCTCAGATTCAATGTATATAGGGGCATCAATAATCTTCTCGCGAGTTTCATCCAAATACTGGACAAACTCCACCAAGCCTCCTTCCGAATAAAACTCATCGGATTTATAGGAACCGTCTTCCTCTTTTTCTCTTAAATCAGTCAGGAAAATTCGGATCCCAGCATTCAGGAAAGCCATTTCCCGAAGCCTGTTGGCAATAGTTTCGTATTTATATTCAGTGACTGTAAAAATCGAAGCGTCAGGCTTAAAGTGGATGATAGTCCCTCTTTTGTCAGTCTTGCCTGTTTCTCTGGCAGCGTATTGAGGAACACCAATCTTAAATTCCTGCTCGGTAATGACTCCGTTTCGGTGAACAGTCGCTTTCAGATCAGTGGAAAGGGCGTTAACACAGGAAACACCCACCCCGTGAAGACCACCGGAAACTTTGTAGGTATCCTTATCAAATTTACCTCCAGCGTGAAGAACCGTTAATACTACTTCAAGAGCAGACTTCTTTTCCTTCGGGTGCATATCTGTAGGAATACCCCTACCATTGTCCTCCACAGTAATGGAATTGTCCTCATGTACGGTAACATGAATGGTATCACAATGTCCTGCGAGAGCTTCATCGATAGAGTTATCTACAACTTCCCAAATCAGGTGGTGTAAGCCTTTTATTCCAACGTCTCCAATATACATGGCAGGTCTCTTTCGAACTGCCTCAAGACCTTCTAAGATCTGGATGTTACCGGCGCCATACTCTGCCGGGTTCTTCGGTTTTTCTTCACTCATATTTTTCAGATAAAAGCCCTAAAAAGGGGCCAAATCAGTGGTTTTATATTCAAAATTTAATGCAGCAAGATAAAGAAAAAAAGTGAGTTGACCGAGCTTGAAAACAGCCCATCTCCTCCCTTTTCTGTTTTTATCAATAAATGAAAACTGCCTGCCTTAATATTGCCCTGTACTCAACATAACCAAGTTGCAAGCAGGCAGTACTTCTATGCCTGAAAATCGGGCTTTTCGGTAAAATTCGGGGTTTTCAGTTCCGGGGTTAAAGATGATTCTCTTGGGCTTAAGGCTGATCAGATAGTCTATCCATTCCGCCTGATTTGCCGGGCCAATATAAAGGGTGATCGTATGGATATTCTTCAGTTCGGGTTTGGTCCTCAAATCCAGAATTTCCTTTCCAAAAACAGTTCCTTGTTTTATTCCCATGGGAATAAAATCCATCCCTCTTTCATGGAACATCTCGGCTGCCGCATAAGCATATCTGCTCGGATTAGTGGTAGCCCCAACTATCAACGTTATTTTTTTTTCAAACATCCCGATTACCGAAAATCCTGTCCCGCTCAAAAGTATCCATGTGTCGGTGCTTTTTTGATTCATAGATATCCGCCAAAGTGATGAGGATACCGGTTTCCTCCACCTCCCCAAACTCATCATTCAGGGCTGTGCCAAAAGTCATCATTGTAGGAGACAAATTCATGTACGTATTGATCAGAGGTGGAATATTCTCACCATAAGACCTTATTCTACTATTCAGTAGCTTGTATCCTTCCTTGTAATCCAACCCAACAAAAGGGTCTGGGCCTTTTCCTACTTCAGTCTCATAGGTTAGCTTCAGATTAGGCTTAGGCTTGACCAAGTCCTCCCCATCGGGGAAGTAATGATGAAGGAAACGAAGCAACAAATCTCTCGCTTCACGATTGTAGTGGGGATACATCGTGACCTTACCAAATAGATATTTGACCTCAGGATGGAGAAGAACGAAAGCTCCCAAACCATCCCAAAGGTTATCCAGGCTAAAAATTCCTTTTCTATTATCTACACTCGGTTGATATTTAGGCTGAACAAATGACCTTCCCAGTTCAATCGTATAAGGGATATATTCCCGAATAAACTGTTCGGAAAAATCGAACAAATGAGAAGTAGAAAGATTTAAGGAACCATTGGACTGGATAGCATTTTTGCAATAGATCAATCTATATCCTGCAACAATCTCTTCATCTTCTGGATTCCAGGTAATCAACTGAGTATAACAGTTTTCGCAAGTATCGTTTTCATCCAGATCCATTTCCATACCTGTTCCGCCCCCTGCAGCCCTAAAGGTAAGTTCACGGAGTCTGCCAATCTCCCTCAGTACATTGGGTGCATTGTGGTAATTGACCAAGAAGACCAAATTATTCCCATTATTGGTATAACGAAGAAAGCGCTCTTCAGTCAGCTCAGATTTGAGAATCTCCCGGTCAACTGCGGGAATAATATCTGCTACCTTATCCATTCTTTTCACCAAGTTGATAAACCTGTTCCTTTATAATTTCTGCCCATTGCGCATCGGTTCTAGACTTATCAAACTTTTGAAATGAAACCGCCTCGCCCACAGTGATTCGAATTGTCTGACCCTGCTGCTTATACATCTCATCAACCAGATAAAACATCTCAATATTTGCCTTAATCCCGAATTTTTTGCGCCAATTTGCCAAGTTGTAAAAAAATTTAGAATTCTTTCCCTCTATAAAACAAGGTAAAATATCTTTCTTATATTTTTTTGCTTTGGAAATAAAGCTCTTTTTCCATTCTAGGTCTCGGATTCCTTTATCAGACTTACGGGACACCAAACCAGCTGGAAAGATCAACACCGCAAAATCGCCAGCATAGGTCTTTTCCACTAACTCCAAAGTCTCTGAAGAATTTCTCCCCAACTTATTAACCGGGATAAAAATAGGCTTAAAGTTTTCAATCGCCATCAAAATATCATTCACAATGAATCGGATATCCGGACGGATTTTGCCCATCGCGTACATCATTGCAATCCCATCCAATCCTCCAAGGGGATGATTTGCGGCTATGATTATCCCACCTGTTTTGGGAATATGTTCCTCCCCAACCAATTCAACTTCTAGCTTCAACTCCTCGATAAGTCCGTTGACAAAATCAATCCCATGGAGTGGACTGAGTTTGACCATTAATTGGTTCATCCAATCCTCATGAACGACCCGCTTGATGTAGGATAAAGCAAACCCAGGCATCCATCGGAGCAAGGAAGGATTTTTCGATCCTATAGCTTTTTCTACATCAATGAATTTTTTAGCCATTCAGGGTGAATTTGGACCCAATATTATCCGAATTAATCTGGGTTATTTAAAGATTAAAATAAGACCAAAAGTACAAAAAACCTGACTTAAGGAATATCCGGATGAAGTTCTGAATTTATCCTCCTGAAAACCAAGGGGCTTATTTTTGCTGGTGAAATTTTTATCTAAGTCCAAAGTCACAGTAATAACTCGGTAAATGATCAGAACCAAGACTGCTAAAACACCTATCCAAAGCTCTCCACTCCTTTCCTGAATAATTCCCTATTTTTGCAGGCAGATCACACAAACGATGAAAGAAAGTATTTTGTCCCTAAAACCAGGGCCTTGGAAAGATTATGAATTAATAGATACCGGAGGTTTTGAGAAACTCGAACGTTTTGGAGATTTTATTCTGAGTAGACCTGAACCCCAGGCTATTTGGGACAAAAGTATGCCAGAATCCGAATGGAGAAAACTGGCACACGCCCACTTCGCCAAGGAAAAAAACAACCCGGAAAAAGGGCAATGGGAGCAACTAAAAAAAATGCCTCATAATTGGAGCATTGCCTACTCCAATCAAGATGGGTTGAATCTGAAATTGAACTTGGCACAAACTTCCTTCAAACATATCGGACTCTTTCCGGAACAGGCAGTCAATTGGGATTACTTGTACAAAACCATTAAGAAATCTCCTGTACAAAAACCAAAAGTCCTTAATCTATTTGCATACACCGGAGCTGCTTCGGTAGCTGCAAAAGCTGCAGGGGCGGATGTAACTCACTTGGACTCTGTCAAGCAAGTAGTTACCTGGTCCCGACACAACATGGAATCCTCCGGACTGGAAGGCATCCGATGGATGGTAGACGATGCCATGAAGTTCATCAAAAGAGAAGCCCGCAGAGGGAATATATACCAAGGAATCATTCTAGATCCTCCTGCATATGGTCGAGGACCTGACGGAGAAAAATGGGTATTGGAAGAGCAAATCAATGAAATGTTGAAAATTTGCGCTGAAATTCTTGATCCCAAGGACAGGTTTTTATTATTGAACATGTACTCCCTGAGTTTCTCTTCCCTGATTGCAGAAAACCTAATCCAAACCAATTTTAAAAAAGTAGAAAACCCCGAGCATGGAGAGCTGTATCTTCAGGACCAGTTTGGAAAAAAGCTTCCTTTGGGAATTTTTTACAGGTTTTCCAGTTTTTAAAATTGAATTAGAAAATGAACAATCGACAGCTTTTTCTTTCGCATTTGGCACAGACCACTGATTTTCCGCTTATGATTGAGGTGGAAAAAGCAGAGGGAATCTACCTCTACGGTCCAAATGGAGAGCGTTACATGGATCTGATTTCAGGGATCGGTGTAAGTAATGTCGGGCATCGTCACCCAAAAGTTTTAGAGGCTATCCAAAACCAATTGGACAAATATCTCCATCTCATGGTCTATGGGGAGTATGTCCAAAGTCCACAAGTCCTGCTGGCAAAAGCCCTATCTGATACTCTCCCAAAGGAATTGGACAATGTCTACTTGGTTAATTCCGGATCGGAAGCTGTAGAGGGGGCCTTAAAACTCGCCAAACGCTATACAGGCCGACCAAATTTAATTTCCTGCGTCAATGCTTATCATGGTAGCAGTGCAGGATCTCTGAGTGTTGGAGGAAACGAGATTTTCAAAAGAGCCTACAGACCTCTTTTACCCGGAATCCAACACATTCAATACGGATTGGAATCCGATCTGGAACAAATCAATGCAGATACCGCTGCAGTAATATTGGAAACCATACAAGGTGAGGCGGGCATCCGAATTGCTGAAAAAAGTTATTTCAAAGCACTACGAAAACGATGCGATGAAACCGGCACGCTCTTGATTCTTGACGAAATTCAGGCCGGTTTTGGAAGAACAGGAAAATTCTGGGCTTTTGAGCATTTTGACATCCAGCCGGATATCCTGGTCTGTGCAAAGGGAATGGGAGGAGGAATGCCGATTGGTGCCTTCATTGCCAACAAAGAGGTGATGGGAGTTTTCAAAAACAATCCACTTTTAGGACATATCACCACTTTTGGAGGGCATCCCGTAAGTGCTGTTGCTTCCCTTGCAACTATTCAGGTCTTACAAAATGAGAACCTTGTGGATCAAGTTGATACCAAAGCAGAACTTTTTAAAAAATTATTGGTCCACTCCAAAATCAAAACAATCCGAAACAAAGGACTAATGATGGCAGTAGAGTTTGACTCCTTTGAAACTCTTAAGCCTATTATTGATCGGGCAATCGAATTGGGTGTAATTACCGATTGGTTTTTATTCTGTGATGATTCCATGCGGATCGCTCCTCCTTTGATAATTTCTGAAGAGCAGATACATGAGGCATGCAAGCTAATTCTCAAGGCTATTGAGGATGTCTGATTTTTGACAAATACTAAAAAAGTAGCTCCTTTTTGAGACTACTTTTCCTTTCACCGGCATTGCCTTATCTTTTCCAAAATTAATAATTATGAAAAAAATCGGATTGATTCTAGGCTCCCTTTTGGTATTCTTAGTGATTGGACTAATTGCCATTATTATCCTTCACTCTCCCCAATATGAGGGGCAAAAGCACCTAGCCGGTCTACAGGAAGAAACAACAGTATTTTTTGATGAATTTGGGGTTCCCCACATCTATGCCCAAAATGAGTTGGATGCCTACAAGGCCTTGGGATACCTTCATGCTCAGGATAGACTTTTCCAAATGGAAATGATGCGGCGGGTAGGTACAGGAACTCTCGCGGAATTATTGGGTCCAGAATTGCTTGAAATAGACAAGTTTTTTAGAACTCTAGGAATTCCCCAACATGCGCTTGAAAGTACCGACTTTTGGAACAGCCAAAACGAATCCCCTTATAAAAAGGCTGCGAATGCCTACCTAGAAGGCGTCAATGAATTTATTCAAAACGGGAAACTTCCCATAGAATATACCTTACTGGGAGAAAAACCAAGAGAGTTCACCATGAATGACATGCACGGGATCATAGGATATATGTCCTACACCTTTGCAATGGCAGTAAAAACAGATCCATTGATCACTGGAATGGCTAGAAATCTAAAGCCTGAGTATTTGGAGGCTCTTTCTTTAGGTGCACTACCAGAGCATTACTTTATCCCCAACCATTACCCGGATTCACTCCTTACTCTGCCTGAAACAGCAAAGAGCTTTATCGGAATGATGGAAAACTTACCCGTTCCACTTTTGGAAGGGTCAAATTCATGGGTGATATCGGGAACAAAAACTGCGAGTGGAAAAGTGATCTTTGCGAATGATACCCATATTGGGTTTTCATCCCCATCCGTTTGGTATGAAGCGCATCTAGAATATCCCGGGTACAACTATTATGGAAACCACCTTGCGGGAATTCCATTTGGATTGGTAGGCCATTCCAAATTTCACAGCGTGGGACTGACTATGTTTGAAAATGATGATCAGGATTTTTTTGAAGAAAAACCCAACCCACAAAACACTAACGAATATTTGATCGGTGATTCCACGTACTCTTTTTCATTTAGAACTGAAAAAATCCAAATCAAAGGCCAGGATCCAATTGACTTAGAAATCAAAGAAAGTATTCATGGTCCAGTGATGAACGAAGTAGTGCCAGAAATCGCCCAACTCACTTCCAATCCAGTCGCTTCGTGGTGGGTTTACACCGAGTTTCCAACTCGGGCACTTGAAGCCTTGTATCAAATCAATCATGCCCAATCTATCCAGGAAGTTGCGGAGGCTGCAAGATTAATTCATGCTCCTGGATTGAATATCATGTATGGGGATAGCCTTGGGAATATTGCCTGGTGGGCAGCAGCAAAATTACCCATTCGTGGTAATAATGCCCACTCCAAAATATTTGCAGATGGTTCCGATCCTGATTCTCAGCCATTGGGATGGTATCCATTTACCATGAATCCAATGAGCATCAATCCTGAGTCCGGAATTGTAGTGTCGGCAAATAATCAGCCCGACACGCTGAGGAACGGAGTACTTTACCCCGGTTATTATTACCCCGGTGAACGCTGGGAACGGATTGCTTCTACACTCAAAACCAAGGATGATTGGACCATTGAGGAAATGCAAAAACTCCAACTGGAAACCATTAATACAAGGCATCCTGAAAATGCTCGTGAGATGCTAAAACAGGTAGATTTATCTCATTTTGAGGAATTCAGTTTTCCCTTAGAAATCCTACAGCAATGGGATGGGGATCATTCCCTTAATTCTTCCGCTCCTACAGTATACTACAAATGGCTTTACCATACACTCCGACTAGGAATGGAAGATGAATTGGGTGAAACAGGGTTTGACAATTATTTAGAAACCTTCCTCATGATCAGGTCCATTCCTTATTTTATCCGGAATGAAAACAATCCTTGGTGGGACAATCAAAACACTGCCGAATTGGAAACACGTGAGCAAATTTTTACCGAAAGCCTAAAAATCACATTGGATGAACTCAAAGCCCAACTTGGTTCCAATTACGAAGACTGGAATTGGGGCAATGTGGTGATTGCCGAGCACCCTCATCCCCTCGGGGCTAAAAAACCATTGGACAAAATCTTCAATGTTCGAACTCAGCCTATACCTGCAAACGGAGAAGCAGTCAATAAATTGGCATTCAAACTGAACGGAAAAGGAATCTATAGGGTAAGTTCTGGCCCTGCCATGAGAATTTTATTGGACTTTGCAGCTGTAGAAAATTCAATATCTGTACTGCCAACAGGGCAAAGTGGAAACCGATTTAGTAACCATTACAAGGATCAGGCAGAACTATACGCAAAGGGGCTGTTTAGAAAGCAGCTAATGGATAAAGAGGAAATCATAAAAAGCTCCAAAGCTCCTTTGGTTTTGAAACCGGAGTAAACTTCCGTTAGGAGTTTACAGTTCTTAAAAAAACAGCCTCAATGAAAAATAAGAGCAAGAAAACCTATCCCATCCAACTTTCAGAAGACGAACTTCGAGCCAAATTAGACCCGGAATCTTACCATGTGTTGAGAGAAAAAGGAACCGAGCGTCCGTTTACAGGTACCTATTATCATAATAAGGAAACCGGAATATATGAATGTAAGGCATGTGGAAATGAAATTTTTCACTCTTCCAAAATGTACGATAGTGGTTGTGGTTGGCCTAGCTTTACCCACCCCATACGTCCAGATGCAATTGATGTAGAAATGGACTATTCCCATTTTATGATCAGGGAGGAGATCTTGTGTGCCAAATGTGGTTCCCATTTAGGACATAGATTTCCTGACGGTCCCAAAGACCGTGGAGGAATTCGATATTGTATCAACTCAGTAAGCATGGATTTCAAAAAAGACTCCTGAACTGATAAGCCACCAAAAAAGAAAGGCCGGATTTGTTAATGACAATTCCGGCCTTTCCTATAAAGTATTTTTCGTTTAGATAATTCCTTTCTCAGGATGTTTTGGAGTGACTGTTCTTCCAAACTCCTTCATCTCTTCAATTTGAGCATCTGAATCTCCATTCGGAAAAATGCATGGGCCAATTCCAGCTTCTTTTTTCTTGTAGTCCAGATATCCGATCACAACGGGTACTTCTGCACCCAAAGCGATGTGGTAAAATCCTGTTTTCCATTTTTTAACCGCGCTGCGGGTTCCTTCGGGAGTCACCATGATTACCAATTCATCGGCCTCTTTCAACATAGAGGTCATTGCTTCAGTATAAGTTTGTTTTCTTCCTCCAGGGATTCTTTTTCGGTCTATCCCTATTCCACCTAAAGATTTGATAAACCAACCTAAGGGTCCTACCATTACTTCTTTTTTGATTGTAAACTTAACAGGAATATCCATTAAATAGAATGCCGCCCTGGCATATAGCAAATCCCAATTAGAAGTATGCGGAATGGCAATGAGTACGGCTTTTTTCAGTCCTTTTGGCCAGTTGGCATTCAAGGACCATCCTGTGATCCAAAAGACAATTTTGGAGAGAAATTTCATCATGAGCTTTTAGCTTTTGAAATAGAGTTTGCCAAATCTAAAATAGAGGGGTTTTCTTCTATAAATTTCCGGATTCGGTCATATCCGGCCTTGAATAATTCGGGGGCCTTCTTGATATCAAAAACCCCATATTTTCCTAAACCTGGAGCCTCGATAAAGAAATCGCACTTCGAACTTCGACTATATGCATTTTGGTTCAATGCCATAATCACTGATCTTTCGATCAGGTTTTTCATGTTTTTGATATTGCTTTCCTCAGGGAGATGATTACAATTAACCCCAATCACATAATCACAAGTTCCATCTAGGGGTTCGACGGGCATGTTATTCAATACTCCCCCATCTACCAAATATTTATTTCCAATCACTATGGGTTCAAACATTCCCGGAATACAACTGGAAGCCATGACAGGCCTAATCAGTTCCCCTTCTGAAAAATAGACTGCCTTTCCTTTTTTGATATCGGTAGCAGTCACTATGAGAGGAATCTGAAGTTTGGAAAAATCATTATGAGCCAGATAAATTTTGAACAGACTTTCAATACTGGTCATCTTTAAGATCCCTGTCCAGGAAATAGCTGGCCTTAGAAATTTAAAATAATTGGTTTCGATAATGATTTTTAAGATTTCCTCAGGCTTATACCCCTGACAATACAATGCACCAGCAATGGCACCTGCAGAGGTTCCACTAACCTTTGTGGGATAAATTCCAGCTTCATTGAGGCCTTTAAGGACTCCTAAGTGGGAAATCCCTCGAACACCTCCCCCAGATAGCGCAATCCCGATTTTCAAATCAGATTTCATCCAATCTGAAAGTTTGGTCAAGCCGCACTCCTTTTTCAGTCATTTTGACTGTGCAACATTCATTTACAGGGTCATGTTCCAAAAACAAAACATACTCTTCCCTGGCAGCCTCCTCGAGAAATTTCGCTTTTTCTTCCATGGTGATTAGAGGCCGGGTATCATAGCCCATCACATAAGGAAGAGGGATGTGACCTACTGAGGGGAGTAAATCTGCAACAAAAACTATCGTCTTACCTTTATACTTGATTTTGGGAAGCATCTGTTTGTCCGTATGCCCATCCACTGTTATAAAGTCAAATCCGGGAAAAAGTGATTTGGAGTTCATATCCACAAATTTCAATTGTCCCAAATCCTGCATAGGAAGAATATTTTCCTCTAAAAAGGAGGCTTTTTCTCTTGGGTTAGGAATCGTTGCCCATTTCCAATGTGCATCATTAGACCAATAGGTAGCCCGGGGAAAGGTCATTACATATTGTCCATGGGAACCATATCCTACTCCTCCTCCACAATGGTCAAAATGCAAATGGGTAAGGAAGTTGTCAGTAATCTGATTAAATCCCACTCCCAATTTTCGAAGTGATTTCTCTAATGAATCATCCCCATGCAAATAATAATGGGAGAAAAACTTGGCGTCCTGTTTATCCCCAATCCCATTATCAATAAGGACAACTCTGTCACCGTCTACGGCAAGTAAACAACGCATAGCCCAGGTACAGAGGTTATTTTCATCGGCTGGATTTGTTCTAGACCACAATACTTTGGGCACTACTCCAAACATGGCCCCTCCATCTAGTTTAAAAAGACCAGTGTTGACTACGTATAATTCCATGGATTAAAATGAAAAAACCCGGACTTGAAAGGCCCGGGGTTATTAATTTATTCTACAACTACACCCATCGAGCAGAATTTGTCGATGCGTTGTTCAATTCTTTGTTCAGGCTTCAACTTATCCAGATCCTTCAAAGCTGTAAGGATGGTTTCTTTAATAGCCTTGGACATCCACTTTAGATCCTTGTGAGCACCTCCCAAAGGCTCTGGAATAATATCGTCCACCAATCCATTTCCTTTCATGTCACTAGCAGTCAGTTTCAAGGCTTCTGCAGCCTGCTCCTTGTAATCCCAAGACCTCCAAAGAATAGAAGAACAGGATTCTGGAGAAATTACAGAATACCATGTATTCTCTAGCATATACACCTTGTCACCAATGGCAATTCCCAATGCACCTCCGGAGGCTCCTTCACCGATGATAATACAAATTACAGGCACCTTCAGCATAAACATTTCCTTGAGGTTTCTTGCAATTGCTTCTCCTTGTCCCCTTTCCTCGGCTTCAAGTCCAGGATAAGCACCGGGAGTGTCTATCAAGGTTACAATTGGCTTCCCGAACTTCTCCGCCATTTTCATCAAACGGAGGGCTTTTCGGTATCCTTCAGGATTAGCCATGCCAAAATTTCTTTCTTGACGCTGCTTGGTATTACGGCCTTTTTGCTGTCCAATAAACATCACAGTCCTTCCGTCGATATCCCCTAGTCCCCCAACCATGGCTTTATCGTCTTTTACACCTCGGTCACCGTGAAGTTCTATAAATTCATTCGTGATTTCATAAATGTAATCTAAAGCATAAGGCCTATCAGCGTGTCGGGACAACTGTACCCGCTGCCAGCGAGTAAGGTTTTGAAAAGTTTCTTTTTTCAAAGCAAGGATTTTTTCTTCCAGAGACTCAATATCCGAACTTAAATCGATATTTCTACCTTTTGCTAAATCCTTCATTTCCTGAAGTTTTTGCTCCAATTCAGCTATTGGTTTTTCGAATTCTAATACCATTTTGGTGATTTTTGAAACGAACAAAGATAAGGAATATACCTGAGTGACAAACCCAAAATGAATTCAGAATACAAGTATTGACAAAATCATTTTATTCCAAAACCTAGAAAGGCTTCTGGAAAAACTCCTTCAAGTGTAAACATTCATATTGAATCAGGAACCCGCATAGGATTTGAGTAATTACATTTTATCAACAACCAGGCATAAACTGACTGGAGGATGTAAACATAAAATCCATAGCTATTAGTTTAAAAACAAAAAAGCCTCAGAACAATCTGAGGCTTTTGCGGAACGGACAGCCTGTCCCGATCTTCGGGAGGACTCGAACCCGCGACCTTCCCGATGAATCGGGACAGGCATTCTAACCAGCTGAACCGGAAATCAACTCTTTTATGAACACCGCTGATTTCTGTCTTTTGATAAAACGCTCTCTTGTCAGCGCCTCGGATTTCGCTTCGTATTTTTCCACATGCACAATTTTCCAGGGTCGTTTACGTGCTGTATACCCTTTATGCGTACGGTTGTGTTTTAATAATCGGTCTTCAGGATTCTGGGATGAACCTACATAAAAGGAACCGTCACTCTCTGACTGGAGGATGTAAACATAAAAATCCATAGCCGTTAGTCTAAAAACAAAAAAGCCTCAGAGCAATCTGAGGCTTTTGCGGAACGGACAGCCTGTCCCGATCTTCGGGTGGACTCGAACCCGCGACCTTCCCGATGAATCGGGACAGGCATTCTAACCAGCAGGACCGGAAATCAACTCTTTTATGAACACCGCTGATTTCTGTCTTTTGATAAAACGCTCTCTTGTTAGCGCCTCGGATTTCGTTTCGTACTTTTCTACATGCACAATTTTCCAGGGACGTTTTCGTGCTGTATACCCTTTATGCGCACGGTTGTGTTTTAAAAGTCTGTCTTCAGGATTCTGGGATGAACCTACATAAAAGGAACCGTCACTCTCTGATTGGAGGATGTAAACATAAAAATCCATAGCCGTTAGTCTAAAAACAAAAAAGCCTCAGAACAATCTGAGGCTTTTGCGGAACGGACAGCCTGTCCCGATCCTCGGGAGGACTCGAACCCGCGACCTTCCCGATGAATCGGGACAGGCATTCTAACCAGCAGGACCGGAAATCAACTCTTTTATGAACACCGCTGATTTCTGTCTTTTGATAAAACGCTCTCTTGTTAGCGCCTCGGATTTCGTTTCGTACTTTTCCACATGCACAATTTTCCAGGGACGTTTTCGTGCTGTATACCCTTTATGCGCCCGGTTGTGTTTTAATAATCGGTCTTCAGGATTCTGGGATGAACCTACATAAAGGGAACCGTCTCTCTCTGACTTGAGGATGTAAACATAAAAATCCATAGCCGTTAGTCTAAAAACAAAAAAGCCCCAGAACAATCTGAGGCTTTTGCGGAACGGACGGGACTCGAACCCGCGACCTCCTGCGTGACAGGCAGGCATTCTAACCAGCTGAACTACCGCTCCATTTTTTTTAATTTCGATGAACTTCCTTCATCACTTAGCAAGAAACGCAACTGGAATCTAAGACCTTCCCGATGAATCGGGACAGGCATTCTAACCAGTTAAACTACCGCTCCAATACTGATAAACTTTGATGAACTTGCTTCATCTTTTGCGGAACGGACGGGACTCGAACCCGCGACCTCCTGCGTGACAGGCAGGCATTCTAACCAGCTGAACTACCGCTCCTTTTTATCAAGCCAAGAACCGAATCGCTTCTTCCCTTGGTTTTGAGTGATGCAAAGGTATTGTTTTGATCTATTTTTACAAAAGGCAATTTTAAAATTTCTTCTCCTTTTCTGTATAAACTTCTTTTTCAGGGAGATAATTTTCCCTCTCTAAGCTTAATTTCCCAATGTTTTCTGCCAATTCCAGCTATCTCTCATGGAATCCTCCAATGAATATTTAGAATACCAGCCCAACTCCTCATTGATTTTTTTTGTATCCGCCCAGATCTTTTCAATATCCCCTTCTCTCCTTGGCCCTATTTCATAATTCAGTTTCAGGTCATTCACTTTTTCAAATGCCTGAATGACCTCCAACACGGTATTTCCCTTCCCTGTTCCTACATTGAATACATCGTAATAATCCATTTCTTGGTGATTGAGAAAAGAAAAGGCCTTGACATGAGCATCCGCTAAATCCATTACATGGATGAAGTCCCGGATACAGGTCCCGTCCGGAGTATCGTAATCATCTCCAAAAACAGTCAACTTCTTTCGGATACCTGCAGCAGTCTGGGTGATGTAGGGCACCAAATTATTAGGAACACCCAAAGGCAACTCCCCTATTTTACTGCTTGGATGAGCTCCCACTGGATTAAAATACCTCAAAGAAATAACCCTTATTCCGGGTTTACTTTTAACATAATCGACCAATATATCTTCACAAACCTTTTTTGTATTTCCATAGGGGCTTTCTGCTTCTTTTCTTGGGGTAGATTCTGTTACAGGAAGTTGATCCGGTTGACCATAAACAGTACAGGAGGAGGAAAACACCAAATCTTTAATACCCTGATCTTTCATAAACTCCAACAAAACCAAAAGAGAACCCAGATTATTCTTATAATATTTTAAAGGAAACTGGGTACTCTCACCCACTGCCTTGAATGCTGCAAAATGAATAACACCTGCCAATTCATGCTCAAAAGAAATTTGATCCAACAAAATCCTATCGTTGCAATCTCCTTTATAAAAAGTCAATTTTCTGCCAGAAATTTCTTCCAATCGATCTAAAACTTTTTCATCGGAATTAGAAAGGTCATCCAATACTATTGGGTCGAATCCTGCATTGATTAATTCAACTGCGGTATGAGAGCCAATATATCCAGCTCCACCAGTGATCAAAATCTTCTTCATAATACTTTTAAAAGTTTGTCTTGGGCAAAACTATCCAAAAGGAACAAATAAGACAGTCAATAATCAAAAACTTCAACGAACCAAGGTAAATGCACCGTTGACTTCTTCTTTCTCAAACTCTCCATCCAATGCAAACTCATATTGTAATAAATAAGAATAAACTCCGGGAGGCATAAATTCTCCCTCAAAAATCCCGTCCCAACCTGAAGATCCACTATACATCAGTTGTCCCCATCTATTAAAGACAAACAACTCAAAAGTGATACTACAATTTGAAACTGGAACGAAAGGCCCCTCTACTGGATTGAAACCGCTTGGCATTCTAACCTGGGGTTTTGCTTCAGAAACTTTGCCAGCCCCGGACACCTCACAGCCATTGGAGTCCGTAACACGGACAAAAAATTCACCCGAAGCCAATTGGTCAATATTCTGAGTTGATAATCCGTTCTCCCATTCAAAGAAATAAGGAGGAGTTCCACCCGAAGGAACAACCTTTAATCCCCCATCCAAACCGCCAGGGCAACCTGGACTCTCCTCTATAAATTCCAAACTTAGCTCTTCAGGCCCTCCCACCTCTGCCTCAAATTCCAAAGTACATCCCTTGCTATCCATCAACTGTAATTGGTGTATTCCTTTGGAAAAACCAATTATCGTTAGCTGATTCCCATCCCATTCAGATTCAAAGCCCGCAATAGAATAAGGAGCTGTCCCTCCTTTTACTTCCAAAATCAAACTTCCGTCCTCTGAGGAGGAACAAGAAGTCCATTTGGAATCAATCATCCCCAACTCCAATGGTTTAGGATCTACCAATTCTACTTCCAAAAGTTTGGTTGCACATCCCGAAAGATCTGTGACTCTTACTTCATAAGTACCGGAAGAAAGCCCTTCTGCAAAAGGTTCTTCCAAATTTGAATTGTGAACCCAGACAAATACAAACTCACCTGAACCTCCACTTACACTCAATTCTATTCTCCCATCGACACTCCCCGGGCAACTTGGGTTTTCCACCTCCTCCACTTGGACAATTAATTCCTCATAAATAGAAAACACCAAGGCTTCGGAAGTTCCGGCACAACTCCCATCTACTACGTTACTTTCCTCATAAAACAAGGATCGAACAGGCGCATTTAAATCCCAATTCACCTCAACTTCGACTGTATTTTGCCCTGAAAGAATTTGTCCCCCTTCCACATACCATACATAATTCTTGTCATCTGAAGGATATGGAATTGAATAGAGAAAAATAGAAGCTAGAGTTCCACAAATCCCCTCTTGACCTTCAGGCTTTTCAGGGATAAAATCGTCCGTGATTTCCACCTTAATTTCCAAAACTTCACCCAAACATCCATTTTCAGCAACAGGAATGGCACGGACATAGGCATCTTGATTGGCAATCCCCCAATCTATGGTAATTGAGGAATCATCCTGAGAAATGATGGTTCCACCTGACTGCTCCCAAAGAACAGAATACACTTGTTCGGGATTTTCAAGAAAGTAAACAGTCTCACGGCTGTCCGGGCAAACTGATTCCGGACCTTTTAATTCGGCTGAGACTCGGTTCACTTCCACTTCAAATGTAAATTCAGTTTCAGCACCACAACTTTGCTCGCCGGTTGAAGCATAAACGGTTACCAAAAACTTCCCTTCTTTTTCGTAGATATGAGTAACCTCCTGTCCTGAAACCCATTCAGATCCATCTCCAAAATCCCACTCGAAAACCTTAAACTCAGAGTTTTCAGGAAGTATTTCCCATGTTCCCTCTTGGTTCAAACAGGCTACTTTATCACCATCTACTTCAAAATCATAAGTGGTTTCAGTTTCAAATTGGAGGTTTTGCAGACTAGCCCCAATTGCAAATCCATACGATTCAATGGAGCCCGAACCATAAACATACCCTATAAAACCCTCAGGATTAATAAGTTGATTCACCCCAAAATTCACCTTGACCCTGGCATATTCAAAATCAGAACCTTGGATTGGCAAAAAATCTCCTCCTATATTCTGACCGTTTAGGATGGTTTGAGAAACAGCCGATTTGGGAACGAGTACCGTCAGATAATGAACTATATTCTGGTTAAAACTTCCGATGAGCTTTCCTGTAGAAAAAGTAATGTTTTTCAACCTTTGTTCATTGGGACTCAAAGTGAAAAGGGAAGGATCTCCCAATGGAGCCACTCCAAACTCATTACAGCCACCGCTTTTGGCAATTACGGCCACGGAAGACGGTTTACTGGTTTCAATTACTGCAGTCTCATTTTTGGCAAATTCAAATTTGGCAAACTTTCTTGCGTTTAATGTTCCCACAAACTGCCCATTGATCCGGACTTCCGTATCATCCTGAGAAGCCAACACTTTTACGATTTCACCAGAGGTCCTTCCTGCTAGAGGGATATGGATATAGGATTTTCCCCAACTTTCCAGAGGATATGCCTGTTGGAAAATATGATCCCCGCTGGTTCCGCAATCTCCCGCACTGCTGGTCTTATTTCCACCAAATACCGCAACTAGTTTACAGTCGTTCTCACCCGCATTCAATACCCTGACCCTAGACCCAGTAAGATCTTCCAAAGCTTTAATTTGATAACTTTCCCCTTCATTTAAGATAAATCGAATCGGGGAACCTGCCGGAATTGTATTGACTGTTCTTGCACTGGGAATCACTTCCACTTCCGTATCATTGGAAGTTGCCACCACCAATAATGTACTTTCAAAATTCTGGTTACTTCCAGGGTTTTGACTGGGATCAAACACATCAAAATGGGCGGTCACCAAATACTCTGTACTCAAGGCAGTCAATGGCAATACAACGGTTCCATCCGAACTGTATTCCCTTCCGTTGATGGCGTGCAGCGTGATATCTCCAGATGATTTCACCCAAAAAGGCTTGTATTCAACTTTACCGCTTTCTCTGTGAATGGCACTTTCTTCATCCCCGTCAAATTCCCGGATCAACTGTTCTCCAGCTTCTAGTGAAAAAGTAATGGTTTGCTTGGGGGTTTGGATTGTTCCGGCAGCCTTTTCATTCGCAGTAATGATCAATACCACTCGGTCCGGCTGGGTATTTCTCCTGTTGTTATCCATGAAGCCTAGCAAGAACTCTCTCCCAACAGTACTAGTCTGCCCAAATGAAAAAAAACCGGGCAGGAGAAGAAAAAACAACAGAGTTACTTGTCGAATATAAAGGTCTATTCTCATCACTTTTTTATCCAGCTTCACCAAGGAAATTTACCGGATTAAAGTGAAACTCCCTCTTTTTTCGGCCGATTGATTGGTGCCATCTTCCTCAAATTGATAAACTACCAAGTAAGTATAAACCCCAGGAGGAACATCTTCTCCTTTGGCTTTGCCATTCCAACCATCTGAACCCATATAAATAATATTTCCCCAACGGTCAAAAACCTGCATTTCAAAATTCAAATAACAATTCGAAATTGGAACATACAAGCCTTCTTCGGGATTGAATCCGGTTGGCATTCTCACCTGGGGCTGGCTTTCCGCAATCATTCCATACGCTCTTACCTGACAACCATTTGCATCACTAACTGTTACAAAATATTGCCCTGAAGGAAGCCCACTAATCATTGAAGATGAATTTGCCACTCCTTGACCCATCGTCGCAATTGCCACAGGGCCTCCAGTATCCCATGAATAATTGTAAGGTGGAACACCCCCACTTACCTCCACGAATAAAGATCCGTTATTTCCACCGGGACAACCTGGACTGTTTTGCACAAATTGCAAAGTCATAGGTTCTCCCCCTGAAATCTCTCCCGTAAGAGGCAAGCTACAGCCCTCCGAATCTAAAATACTTAAGGAAAAAGGTCCAACAGAGAGGCCTGATGCATATAAATATGTTCCGTCCCAAGAGGACTCTACACCTTCAATTTGATAAGGGGGAACGCCGCCAGAAAGCTTTACCCGGAAACTTCCATCATTTCCGTCTGAACATGTTGCAGTAAAATATTCAATCTGTCCTTCGGTTTGTATGCCGTCCGGATCTTCTAAAACTAAGGTGAACTCAGCATAACCACAACCGGACAAATCCACTACTTCAACTGTATAGGTTCCCGATTCTAAGTTTTCCGCCAATGGACCTTCCAAAGTAGAATCATGACTCCACTTATAGGAAAAGTCTCCCGTTCCGCCAGCAACAACCAATGCCAATGAACCATCTGAACCTCCGGGACAAGCTGGTGAAACTGGCACTACGTCCACTAATGAAATAGGGTCGATAATTTCTATTAGCAAGGTTTCGGAAATTTTGGAACAAACGGATGGATCCGGACTGATCTCTACAAAGCCCAGGCTTCTTTCAGGAGCCGTAATATCCCAGACTACATCCACAGTCTCTGTACCATCCCCATTGATAATTTCCCCACCGACAATATTCCATTGGTATGTATTACCACCGACCGGATTGCTTACTTCATAGGAAATTGATTGGATTTCTGGGCCGCATATGACCTGAGAACCAACCGGAGGTCCTACTGTTTGAGTTTCTTCAGTGACAATTGCCAACTCTAACAACTGTCCGGGACAACCATCTTGTGTATAAGGAATAGCAGAAATCGACCCGCTAGATCCTGGCTCTCCCTCCCAAAAAACTGTCAACGTCTTATCCGTCTCTGAAACAATCGTACCACCAATAACTTCTATCCAGTCAACAAACCCTACCAAATCGGGATTATTCAAAGAATAAGTGATTTCTGCCTGTGGACAAACTGAAGCCGAGCCTGAAATTTCAATTCCAGGAATAACAACCTCGGAAATTTTCTCAATGACAAGTTCCTTTGAAACACCACCACAAGCTCCTGTTCCAGAGTCATTTCTGACATAGTATATACTATTTTCTGGAGCGTCAAAATCCCATAATACCTCAACGGAAACTGTTCCATTTCCACTTTGAATAGTTCCCCCTGTCACAAACCATTCATAAGTACTTTCAGAAGAAGGATTGGGAACTTCATAGGTTTTGCTTTGGGATTGTGGACCACAAATCTGGTTTTCACCGGTTGGTATTTCCAATTCCACAGTACTTCCAATTACCACAGGAATAGCGATAAGTTCGCCCTGACATCCATTGGGAGCATAGGGATATGCTTCCAATGAAGCGTTTGAATTCACATCTCCCCATTCAATCGTAATGGATTGGTCTGTAGAGGAAAGCACAGTCCCTCCAACCACATTACCCCACACGATTTTTTCAAAGTTGGAAGTATCTCCCAGGGTGTAGGTAATTTCAGAAAAAGCACAAACGGCATCAGGGCCAAGTACCTCAGCAACTACTTTTTTGACCTCTACTTCGAATATATACTCTTGTTCAAAAGCGCAAATTCCAGAACCTTTTGAGGCTAGAACAGTGACTGGGAAAATTCCTTCTGTCTGAAAAGTATGAGAAACAATTTGCCCCGGACTAGCGGGGGTTCCATCTCCAAAATCCCAGGTAAAAGTATCAAATAACTTACTCTCAGGCACTATTTCCCAAACTCCCTCCTGCCCAAAACAAGCCACTCTGTCTCCGACAACTTCAAAGGGATAGGTACTATTGGCTTCATAAAGATCATTGGTAAAGGCTGCTCCAACAGAATAACCGTAGGAGTTCCTACTACCCAATCCATAAGCATATGCCAAAAACCCCTCGGGATTGGAAATTGTATTGGTTCCTTTATCAATTTGCAGTTGAACAAAAGAAAACTCTGGATTCCCAGAGACTGGCTTGAATTGACTTCCAATATTATTCCCATTCAGCTCGGTCAAATTAACAGAGGAAGTTGGCACGATAATATTGACGTAGTGGTATAAAAAATCCATAAACCTGTCAGGGAAAATCGTCACTTCCTTCAACAGTTGATCATTGGAATTGTAAGTGATAAGTGTAGGGTCTCCGAAGGTGGTTAGAGAACCTACATCACATGACTGGCTTTTTGAAATTACACTTACAGCAGAAGGTGCCGTAGTTTCAATTGCAACAACCTCATCAGCCCCAAAATCAAAAGTCAGAAATTCACCTGCGTTGATTGTCCCGGAAGCTATACCATTTAAAAAGACCTGTGTTCCGTCCTGAGATGCCAAAACCTTGACCAACTCCCCCGATGCCCTTCCCATAAAAGGCACATGAATGTAAGAATTGCCCCAGAGGTAAGTTGGAAGAGTTTGCTGAAACAAATGATCTGAAGTACTACCACAAGTAGCTCCTTGAGTCATTTTATTTCCTCCGAAAACAGCAATGTACTTACAATCTCCCTCAACCCCATTGGTCACTTTTACACTGGATCCAGTGAGATCCCCCAAAGCTTTAAGCTGATAACTTTGATTGGCATTTAAAGAAATGGTTATAGGTGTATTAGCAGTTACACCACCTACTGTATTAGCTTTCGGGATTATTTCTATTTGGGTATCATCTTCCACTGCTACAATCAACAGGGTACTTTCAAGATTATCACCAACAGAGGGTTCATTATAATGTGAAGTAACCAGATAATCTTTCCCAAGGACTTCTATCGGCAAAACTAGGGTTGCATCAGAACTGGCCCCTCTAAGGTTATATGCATAAACTGCAATATCCCCAGATGCGGAAATCTTCACTCCTTTTTCCTCAACCACTTCTGAATCTCTATGGATCATCCCATTTACAAGATCTGTAGTGGGTATTCTATATAAAAAAGTTTGACCAGCCTGAAGAGAAAAGGAAGCAACAGTTTGATTCATAAATAGAATGGAACCTGAGGAAGCTTCTTGGGCGACTATCACAAATGCAGCCTCATCAACCCTGTTTTCCATGAATTTGTTTTCCATGAAACCAAGGTAAAACTCCCTACCTACTGTGTTGAGCTGCGCAAAACCGGCGTAGCTATTGAAAAATGAAACACACACAAAAAAGATTAGTACCAATCCTTTTAAGTGCTTCATGCTATGCTTTTGTCTTTTTCAATTTGGTTGAATTTATCTAATAAGAACAAATGTCCCCTGTTTGTTTACCACTTTTATCTCTCCATCCAAAGGGAAGGAATACTGCAACCTAAAGGAATAAGTCCCAGGGGTTGATTTACTTCCATAAATCATGCCATCCCAACCAGTATCCCCGAAATAGACCAATTGACCCCATCGATTGTAAATCCACAATTCAAACGATATTTCACAGTTTGAAACTGAAGAAAACAATTCCTGATCGATTTCGGGCTTGAATCCGGTGGGCATCCGGACTTTGGGCGCTTCTTCTATCATCTCTCCTGTACCCATACCGACGCAGCCATTCGCATCTGTCACAGATACAGAATAACTTCCTTTTGAAACACCAAGTAATTGATTGCCAAGGGTTGATTGAGCGTCCCAATAATAAACAAAAGGAGCGACACCACCAGCAGGCACGGCTAATAACTCCCCATTATTTCCTCCGGGGCAAGCTGGCTTTAAAAGCCTTACGTCCACTTCAGTAGCCAAGGGAGAAGTAATCTCGAAGGGAACTTCAATTTCACAGCCATTGGAATCGTAAACAATCCAAGAATACAATCCCTGTGGCATTGCGTCTATGGTTATGCTACTTGAAAACTCATTTACGCCATTGTAATCCAAACTATAAGGAGGTATTCCCCCGGTAATTTCTAGGGTGATTCTTCCATCCGGTTTCCCATAACAGGAAGTTCCTTCGGAATTCAATAAAACAACTTCCAAAGGTTCCGGTTCCACGATCTCGATATTTTCCAATTTTTTTTCACAGCCAATCTGATCGGTTACTTTGACTGAATAGGTTCCAGCTACAAGTCCAGAAATAGATGGGCTATCCAATTTAGAATCATGGGCCCACTCCACTTGATATGGCCCCACACCACCACTGATCTGAATACTAATTTCCCCTAATGCACTTCCAGAACATGAAAGGTTTTTCAAGTCAGAAACAGACAGCAATAATTCATCGGTAACATTAACTTCCAACTTTTCTGAAGTCCCTTCACATAAGGCATCAACTAAACTATAAACCGTATAAGATACTTCACCCTTTATCCCTGCTTGATCCCAAACCACCCCAATCTCACCACTTCCCTCTCCTCCAATTATTTGTCCACCGGAAACAGTCCAATCATAAGCCCTTCCAGCACTGGAATTCGGAGCCGAATAGAAATAAGAAGCTGCTGGATCAAAACATACCTGAACTGCACCTTGAGGCAATTCTGCATCCAACCTTCGATTGATAATTACCGGCCAGACCTCTTCCTCACCGGGACAACCAGCCTCAGTATAGGGAATAGCCAAAAGTTGTGCAGAATCACTGGGGTCCCCCCACTTTACCAATACAGAATCACCATAGTTTTCAATGATCTCCCCTCCTGTAATGGAAAACTCCACGTGAGAAACATCTCCGATTTTATTGACTTTGTATACTATGCCTTCCTCGTTCGGACAAACAGAGGAAAGTCCCAAGATTTCAACTTCTGAAGGGTATACCTCGACGAAAAAGGACACTTCCTCCAATTCATCGCATGAATTGGGGCTTATTGCAGCCGAGACCTTTACCTCATATTCGCCGGGTTCGGAAAAAGTATGCAAAACATCCTTTCCTTCTTTCAAGGGTGACCCATCTCCAAAATCCCAAAGGAAATAGGTGAAATCTGGATTCTCAGAAAGGATACTCCAACCGCCTTCCTGATTCAAACAGGCTGTTTTATCACCGCCAACTTCAAATTCATAAGCTACCGATGTTTCAAAATTCAGGTTTTCCAATGCCGCTCCGGCAGCGTACCCATAGGACTCCAATTCACCAAAACCATAGGCATATGCTGCAAAACCATCAGGATTGGAAAGCCTGTGAACCCCTCGGCTGATATTGACACTTGCAATGGCAAAGCTTGGATCTGATGGAAGCAGTGAGAAACGATTCCCTATCGCCTGCCCATCCAAAATAGTTTGATTTTCAGTACCTGCCTTGACCACTATATTGACATAATGGTTCACAATGGAGGGTAAATCCATAGAGTTGAAGGTAAGTTCTGTTAAAAATTGCTCGCTTGGACTGTAAGTGATCATAAAAGGGTCACCCGTCTGTGATCCTGCTGCGTTTGCAACATTACAAGCCTGACTTTTAGAAAACACCGTCACGGACGCAGGCTTGGACGTTTCAATCTTAGCAGACTGATTAGCGCCAAATTCCAAGGAAAGCCACTTCCCTTGATTGATTACCCCTCTGAGGGCTCCATTGACGCGGACTTCTGTCCCATCCTCGGATGCAAGGACTTTAACCAATTCACCTGAGGTTCTCCCCGTAAGACCCACATGGACAAAAGAAGTCCCCCATGTATTTACAGGGTAAGCCTGTTGAAAAAGATGGTCATTTGCTTCCCCGCAATTCCCTACTGAGGTCCATTTATTTCCTCCAAAGACCGCTATCTTTTTACATTCATCTCCACCATCTCCGACAACACGAACACGGGATCCAGTCAAATCAGCCTTTGCTTTCAATTGAAAACTTTGGCCTCTGTTGAGTTTGATTGTAAAAGGAGAGTTTCCCGGATATTGACTTTGAGTCGTAACGGATGTAGTGATTTCTATTTCTGTATCATTTTCTGTTGCCACTACCAAGAGTGTGCTTTCATCATTGATATTTCCATCGTATTGAACAAAAGCGGTGAGGGTTTCATAATGCGAAGTGATGTAATAATCACGTCCCAAGGTTCCTACAGGAAGCACAACGGTTCCATCTGCACTTCTAACCCGCTCATTGAATGCATGAACTGCTATTTTACCTGAACTTGAGATATATACTCCCTTATTTTCAACCGCCCCGGATGTCCGGTGTAGCAAATCCAGGTCGTCCGATGAAACACGTAGAGTATACTGCTGTCCTGAAGAGAGATTGAAATTGGCAACTCTCCCCAAATATTCTATAGATCCAGAAGTATTCTCCGCCGCAGTAATCACCAACACGGCATAATCCGACGCCCCTATTCCTTGATTGGACGGCGGGATTTTATTGTTTTCCATAAAGCCAACCCAAAACTCTTTTCCAAGGGTTGAAACCTGGGCAAAGGCAACAAAATGTACTGCCAAAAACACCAAAAAAAACAGAAAGTAAACTTTCCTCATTTCTTCTTTTCCAAACATTTAGGCTTCAATATAAGCAACTGCAAAAAATAATCTCGATTAAATGATACAGCCTCAATTTTGCTTATTCAAAAGGCCTTATTTCGGGCAATGGCAAAAATTTAATCCCTATCTTTGCGGCTTCTAAAAAAAGAAAAAAACGAATGATCTCAGTAGATAATCTTTCCCTAAAATTTGGAAAAAGAACCCTTTTCGAAGACGTCAACCTCAAATTCACCCCAGGCAACTGTTATGGTGTGATTGGAGCCAACGGAGCCGGAAAATCTACCTTTTTGAAAATACTATCCGGAGAAATTGATAGCACCTCTGGTGCTATCAACATCACTCCTGGACAAAGAATGGCAGTATTGAAGCAAAATCACTTTGAATTTGATGAAGTGGAAGTACTAAAAACCGTTTTGATGGGACACAAAACACTCTATGCAATCATGGAGGAAAAGGATGCCATCTACCTAAAGCCGGACTTTTCTGAAGAAGATGGAATTCGTGCCTCTGAATTGGAAGCTGAATTTGCCGAAATGGACGGTTGGAATGCTGAATCCGACGCCGCGGCTTTGCTTTCCGGATTGGGCATCTCAGAAGACTTGCATTACCAGCCGATGAAAAACTTGGCAGGAAACCAAAAAGTAAGGGTTTTGCTTGCTCAGGCATTATTTGGAAACCCTGACATCCTAATCCTTGACGAACCTACCAACGACCTGGATGCGGATACCATTGGCTGGTTGGAAGACTTTTTGGTTAATTTCAAAAACCTTGTAATTGTTGTTTCTCACGACCGACATTTCTTGGATTCAGTTTCTACTCATATCGTGGATATTGACTTCGGCAAGATCAAAATCTACTCCGGTAATTATACTTTCTGGTACGAGTCTTCCCAGCTTGCCCTCAAGCAACGCTCTGACCAAAACAAGAAGGCTGAAGAAAAGCGAAAAGAACTTCAGGAATTTATCGCCAGATTCTCTGCCAACGTGGCAAAATCCAAGCAGGCAACTGCCCGTAAGAAAATGCTCGAAAAACTCAATGTGGATGATATTGAGCCTTCTTCCAGAAAATATCCAGGAATCATTTTCAAGCCTGAGCGGGAAGCAGGAGATCAGATTTTCATGACCGAAAACCTCGAGCTAAAAGAGGATGGCACCACTTATTTTACAGATGTCAACCTGATGGTAGACAAGGGTGATAAAATCGCTTTCATCTCCAAAACCAAGCAGGCAGTTAACAAATTCTTCCAAACTATCATGGAAGATCAACCTGCGACTAAGGGAAGCTTCAAATGGGGCGTAACCATCAACAAGGCTTATCTGCCCAACGACAACTCCAAGTATTTCAATTCGGATCTCAACCTGATCGATTGGTTGAGACAATATTCCAGCAATCAGGAAGAAGCCTATGTGAGAACGTTTTTGGGAAGAATGCTTTTCACAGGAGAGGAGACTTTAAAGAAGTGTACAGTCCTTTCCGGAGGAGAAAAAGTTCGTTGTATGATTTCCAAAATGATGCTTCAAAACCCAAACTTGCTGGTCATGGATGAGCCTACCAACCACTTGGATTTGGAGTCCATCACTGCTTTCAACAATGCGGTAATTGAATTCTCCGGGACGGTCTTGATGTCCTCCTATGACCATGCATTTGTGCAGTCCTCTGTCAACCGAATCGTTGAATTCACTCCAAACGGAACAATTGACCGGAGAATGAATTACGATGATTACCTGGAAAGCGAGGAAATCAAGGCACTTAGGGAAAAAATGTACTCTAAAAGTTAAGAGAACTTGCTTCTTACCGCGATCATAGCCTATCTGGCCATCACTGTGGTCATAGGCGCCTGGTCCTCCAGGCTGGTAAAAAGTTCTGATGATTTTGTATTGGCGGGAAGATCGCTCCCGCTATTTCTTTCTGCTTCTGCCCTATTTGCTACCTGGTTTGGATCCGAAACTATCTTTGGCGCTTCCTCAGTTTATCTTGAAGAAGGCCTGATCGGTGTAATCGAGGATCCCTTCGGAGGCGCTCTTTGTTTGGTTTTGTTTGGGATGTTCTACCTCCGTCCCATGTACAAAATGGGGGTTTTAACCATTGGTGACGTATTCAAAAGGATTTTTGGAAGCCGGATTGGTTTCTTTGCTTCCATTTTCATGATTCCGGCTTACTTTGGCTATGTAGCTGCCCAATTGGTTGCCTTAAGTTTGGTCTTGGGCGCCGTGACGGATATTAGCTTGACAGAGGGAATTTTGATATCTGCTGGCATAGTGGTTTTCTATACTTTTTTGGGAGGAATGTGGGCCATTTCCATTACCGATTTCATCCAAACCACCATGATTGTCATCGGATTGATTTGGGTTGCATTGATGGTAACCCAGGAAGCCGGGGGAATGGAGAAAATCCTTTCTCAAGCTCCTCCTGAAAGTTTTCAGTTTTTTCCTCAAGCGGATATACTCTCTTGGGTTAATTATTTTGGTGCATGGATCATTCTTGGACTAGGGAGTATCCCTTCACAGGATATCTATCAGCGGGTCATGTCCGCCAAATCCGAAAATATTGCGGTAAAATCCACCTATTTAGCCGGAGGGTTTTACCTTACTTTTGGGCTTCTACCATTATTTATCGCACTTGGGGCAAAAGTCCTTTACCCCGAACTTTATCTGGAAAACAAACAAATGCTGCTGCCATCAATGGTGCTTCAACACGGAGGTTTACCTGTACAGATAGTCTTTTTTGGAGCCTTGATCTCAGCGATTATGAGTACGACCAGTTCGGGTTTACTTGCCCCTTCTGCGATTATATCAGAAAACCTCATCCGCCCTTATTTCGGAGAGAAGCTTGATGACAGGCATTTCCTGTGGATATTGCGCGCAAATATTGTCTTAGTAGCAATTATTGCCACCATCATGGCTACCATCAAATCCAATATTTATGAATTGGTAGCTGGAGCTTCTATATTGATGCTGGTATCCCTATTTGTTCCAATCACTACTGGGCTATACTGGAGAAAAGCATCAAAAATGGGCGCATTGATGTCCATGGTTTTTGGAATGATCGCTTATTTGGGATTTCAAAACTTTGAAACACTCATCCCGGCTCACCTTCTCGGGTTGGCAGTCAGCGCTCTTTCCATGCTATTCGGCAGCTATAGATTCCCTGACAAAAAATCACCATCGAATGAACTACTCTAAAATCATATTAAAAAAGGGAAAGGAAATCTCCCTCAAAAGAAGACATCACTGGGTATTTTCAGGCGCTATTGCCCAAATGGAACCCAATTTAGAATCCGGACAATTGGTTGAAGTTCTTTCCTCCAATAAGGAGTTTTTGGGAATAGGACATTTTTCCAATGGTTCCATTATGGTTCGGATTATTTCATTTGAAAAAAGAGAAATCAACCAATCCTTCTGGAATGAAAAGATCGCCTCTGCTTATTCTTTGAGAAAAAGTTTGGGCCTGACCGAAAACCCTGAAACGAATGTTTACAGACTGATCCACGGGGAAGGGGATTTGCTTCCCGGCCTGATTGTGGATTTTTACAATGGAACTGCTGTAATCCAGGCCCACCATATAGGAATGCATCAGCATGTAAGTGAAGTCGCTCAAGCCATTCAAAATACCTATGGAGATAAACTGAGCGGAGTTTTTGACAAAAGTGCTGAAACGCTTCCCAAAAATCTGGGGATAAGCTCCAATGAATGGATCATTGGAAAGCCTGAGACTGACTTGGTCCAAGAATATGGAGCGACCTATCGTATTGATTGGGAAAAAGGTCAAAAAACCGGCTTTTTTATAGATCAGAGAGAAAACCGAAAACTGCTGGCTTCTTATTCAAAGGACAAAAAAGTATTGAATACTTTCTGCTATTCAGGAGGTTTTTCGGTATTGTCCTTACTTGAAGGGGCTGCAGAAGTTCATTCCGTGGACATTTCCCCTAAAGCAATAGAACTGACAGAAGAAAACATAAACCTAAACAGTCAAATCAAGGAAAAGCATGAATCCAAGGTGGCTGATGTGGTCAAATACATCCGTGAAATTGGTGACGACTATGACATTATCGTTTTAGACCCACCTGCATTTGCCAAAAACATCAAAGCCCGGCACAATGCCGTGCAGGCCTACAAGCGGCTCAATGCAGAAGCCTTGAAAAAGATTAAAACAGGAGGTATTTTATTTACATTCTCCTGCAGTCAAGTAGTGGACAAGGCATTGTTTACCCATACCATTACTGCAGCTGCACTGGAATCGGGAAGAAAAGTCAAAATCTTACACCAACTTTCCCAGCCTGCCGACCACCCCATCAATATCTTTCACCCTGAAACAGAATACTTGAAAGGCCTGGTACTTTTTGTGGAGTAAAATTTCAAACAAATTACCGGGTACTTTATTCTCTTTTCAACTATTTTCATCCAAACAAAAACTAAAAACATGTACACAGGGATACAACATTTACATTCAGGCTTGGCTTATCTGGTCCTGATTGCCTTGATTATTGTGATCGTCTTAATGCTAGTTGGTTCATTGACCGGCAGGGATTTCACCGAAAAAGACCGAAAAATTGCCATGGTCGCATTTATTCTGGCCCACATTCAATTGTTGGCAGGCTTGGTACTTTACTTTATCAGTCCTTTGGGTCTTGAGCTTTTGACTGGAGGAGGTGCAATGTCGGATCCAATCGCAAGGCTTACGGCGCTAGAACATCCCTTGATCAACATCATTGCAATTGTCCTCATCACTGTGGGCTATTCCCGAGCTAAAAAACTGGAATCTTCCCGCTCAAAATTCAGAAGCATTTACATGATGTATGCTGTTGCGCTTGTGTTGATTCTAAGCAGAATCCCCTGGGGCTCTTGGTTGGGATAATCACATTGTAATCCATAAAAAAATCCGGACTCTTCAATCCGGATTTTTTTGTTCCCATTGGAGTTAAAAACCTCCTTTTATAATCTCTGCTATTTCTCCTAGTTCCTCTTGGGACAGTTTCAATTTAGGTCGTGTAAAATTGATGTCATCCATGGTTTTTAAGGGAACCAAATGAACATGCACATGTGGAACTTCCAGTCCAATTACTGCCACACCGATTCGAGTACACTTGATGGTCTTGTCTATAGCCTTGGCCACTTTTTGAGCAAATACATGTAAATCCGCCAATTCCTGGGGCTCCATGTTGAAAATGTAATCCAGCTCTTTTTTGGGGACTACCAAAACATGCCCTTTAACCAAAGGCATGATGTCCAAAAAAGCAATATGATGATCGTCTTCAGCGATGATGTGGGCGGGAATCTCCCGGTTGATGATTTTTGTAAAGATGCTTGCCATAATACCCGAAAATAAAAAATCCCGGCGAATACCGGGATATAACATTTCGAAAAGAAATTCTTAATAACTGATTTCCAAAATCTCAAATTGCAATACTCCAGCAGGTGCATTGATATCCGCGATATCACCAACTGATTTTCCAACAAGTCCTTTTCCAAAGGGAGAGGCAAGGGAAATCTTACCCGCTTTCAAATCCGCTTCTTCCTCAGAAACCAGCGTGTAGGTAACTGTCATTCCGTTTTTGACATTTTTGATTTTAACGGTGCTCAAGATTCCGATTTTGGACTGATCCATTTGGGAATTATCCAAAACCCGGGCATTGCCTACCACAGCCTCCAACTTTGCGATTTTAAGTTCCAAAAGTCCCTGAGCATCCTTTGCTGCATCATATTCAGCATTTTCACTCAAGTCACCTTTATCTCTCGCCTCTGCAATCTGACGAGCGATATCAGCTCTTCCTTTAGTCTTCAATTCCTGAAGCTCATCTTTCAGCTTTTTCAGTCCCTCTTCGGTGTAGTATTGTACTTTACTCATAGTTTTTCGACTTTACACAAGGCACAAAAAACAAAGTAACGGTCACATGGAGGGGACCGTTACTTTGTTTGTTGCCTCTGATATTTATAAGACAAAGATAGTAATTGTCAAATAGAAAGCAATAAGGTAGAATTTACCTCAACCTTCAAGATTTTGATTTCCCAAAGGCCTCCCGGATCTGTTTTACCAGTACTTTGTTGATCTTTTCATAAGATTCAAAAGTCCATCCGGCAACATGGGGACTGAAAATCACATTTCCTCTTGATGCCAATTTCTCAAACTCCTCTTTTTGTTCAGAAGTGAATTTTTGAAATTTTTCATTTTCCAAAACATCCAGGACAGCACCTTTTAACACTCCTAAATCCAAGGCATCATTCAGGGTTTTAAAATTAATTACTTCTCCCCTAGCAGTATTGATCAACCAAAATGGCTTATGAAAACTCTTTAATTCTTCCAAAGTAAAAAAACCTCGGGTTTCAGGAGTCAAGGGTACATGGATGCTAAGAACATCCGCTTCAGCTTTCAATTTTTCCCAAATCACCTCCTGCACTCTATCGGTTCCGAAGTCCTGCTTATACTTATCATATACCAGTATTTCCACTCCAAACCCCCGGAGCCTTTTCGCAAAAGCCTCTCCCATATTGCCAAAGCCCATGATCCCAACGGTCTTCCCCATGAGTTCATGTCCACGGTTTCCTTCCCGATCCCAAATTCCTTTTCGAACCTCTGAATCCGCTTGGATCAGATGGTTAAACAAAGCCAAGAGTCCACCGATTGCGTGCTCGGCAACTGCATCCCGATTCCCCTTTGCTGCATGAAACAGCTGAATTCCACGCTCAGCCATAAAATCAAGATCAATCTGATCCAAACCCGCTCCTGCCCGACCGATAAACTTCAGGTTAGATGCTTTTTCCAGCAACTCACGGTTCATGGGAGTTTTGGATCGGATGATCAGTCCATCGTAATCTCCTACTTGCTCGATGATTTCTTCGCGGGTGATTTTAGGAGAATAAGTTACGTGGTGACCGTCCTTTTCAAGCATAGGAATAATGCTTGAATGCATCTCGTCAATAATAAGAATCCTCATGGTATTATAAATTCAGCAAAAGCATAGCCACCCCAAAATAGACCGCCAATCCCAACAAATCATTGGTAGTGGTGATAAAAGGACCCGAGGCAATGGCAGGATTGATTCCAAAACGGTTGAGAACCAAAGGAGTCACTGTACCCATAAAAGAGGAAAGCAAAACCACACAGAAAAGTGCCGTGCCTACAGTAATTCCGAAAATCGGTTCAAAGCCATATAAAAAGACAACCACACAAAAAACAAAGGTCCCTAAAACAATGCCATTGATAATTGCTATGGAAAAGCCTTTTATAAATCTCTGTAAGGGAGTATCGTCAAATACTGACTTGGTAGCCAGGGATTGTACAATCAAAGAAGAAGCCTGTATCCCGACATTTCCCCCGGTAGCCGCCACCAATGGGATAAAAGAAGCCAGCGCCAGATACTTGCTGAGTCCAACCTCGAAAAAACCAATAATCTTGGCACCCATCAAGCCACCAATGACACCAATCAACAACCAGGGCAATCTTGCTTTAGTAATCAGGAAAATAGAATCGGATTCCTCAATATCCCCGGAAATACCGGCCATAGCCTGAATATCTTCCTCAGCTTCTTCCCTTACTACATCCAAAATGTCATCCACTGTGATCCGGCCCACCAATTTGTTTTTTGCGTTGACTACCGGGACGGATTCCAAATCATACTTTCGCATGATTTCGGCGACCTCCTCCTGATCCATATAGGTCGGAACAGAGACTACTTCCTGCTCATAGATGTCTTCAATTTTGGTTTCGTCAGATGCCAAAACAATCTTTTTCAAGGAAACTCTTCCAAGGAGATGCTGCCGATTATTTACCACATATATGGAAAAAATCTTCTCTACATTTTCTGCCTGTCTCCTAATCTCATTAATGGTCTGGACTACACTCCAATTCTTATTGGCCCGGATATATTCCTTTGCCATGATACCCCCAGCGGTATCTTCTTCGTAGCGAAGGAGTTCGAGAACCTGATCTGATTTGATCTTGTCCTCAAAATGGCTGATTACCTCTTCCCTTTCACGCTCCCCAAGCAGATTCAAAATATCCGCTCCATCATCCGAATCCATCAATTCTATGTAGGAGGCGATCTCGGCTTCCGGTAATTCCTTTAGTACTCTGAATAATGAATTATCATCAAGCTCGATAAGAATATCCGCAGCCAACTGCTTCTCAAGAGCACGTAGGACATAGATGGATTCCTCCATGGAAAGCTCATCCAATATGGCTGCGATATCCGCCACATTGACTCCATCCAGGGATTCTACAATAAACCCAAGGTCCTCCGATTCTATCCCTAACCGAAGGCTTTCCAGGTATTCTTTCGAAAGTTCGAATTGCTTAATGATTTCCACGAGAGGCTTCTATTTGTTGGGTTAGAAATACAAAATCTGCCACATCCAACTGCTCGGCACGTTTATCCATCAAGGAATGAGCCTTCAGGTCTTCGCTCAGCTGAAAAGACTTCAGTGAATTTCTCAGCGTTTTTCTCCTATTGCCAAATCCAGCTTTTACGACCTGAAAAAACAACTTTTCATTACAATCTAGCTTTTCCGTTTCGTTTCTGATCAGCCGGATCACACCTGAATTAACCTTTGGAGGAGGATTGAAAACTTCGGGAGGAACTGAAAACAGATATTCTATATCATAATACGCCTGAAGCAATACCGACAATATCCCATAATCCTTGTTCCCCTTTGGAGAAGCTATACGTTTAGCCACTTCCTTTTGAAGCATACAAACCACCTCTGTGACTTTTTGTCTTTCCTCCAATATCCGAAAAAATATCTGGGAGGAAATATTATAGGGGAAATTGCCTGCTATTGCATAGCGCTCCGGCAAAAGTTTGCCCAGATCATGTTTCAGATAATCCCCTTCAATAATCCTATCATTTAATTGGGGATACTTTTTATGCAGATATTCAATCGATTCTGTATCAATATCGATCAGATACAGCTCCAAAGGGTTTTTTAACAGGAAATCCGTCAGCACTCCCATTCCGGGACCGATCTCCAATACACAATCAACTCCTCCATGTCCCGTTACAGCCTGAGCTATTCGCTCCGCAATGCTCAAATCGGTCAGAAAGTGTTGCCCAAGATGTTTTTTGGCTCTGACTTTTTCCATCGAATAGCTCTGATAAATTTTTATAAATTGCAGCCTAAAATTAAGATAATATTCCTAAAGGTCTAAAGTCCTACTTTTAACCGACTGAGTTTAACATACACCCTGTTTTATGAGCACAAGAACTTCCAAACCCATAATAGGAATCAGCATTGGTGATATCAATGGAATCGGAGCAGAGGTTACCATGAAAGCCCTACTGGATAACCGTACCCATAAAAACTTCACCCCTTTGATCTATGGGCACGGCAAAGCAATCAGCTTTTATAGAAAGGCCCTGGGCATGGAGGATTTCAACTTTGTACAGATCAGGTCCATAGATGAAATCCAGCACAAGAAAGTGAACGTAATCAATGTTTTGGAAGAATGTCCGGAAGTAATTCCGGGAGTAGAAACCCATGAAGCGGGAAAATTGGCCCTAGCTGCATTGAAGGCCGCTATGGAAGACCTAAAGGAAGGGCATATTCAGGCCTTGGTTACAGCACCTGTCAATAAGAACAATATCAATTCTGAAGAATTCCGCTTTGTTGGTCATACTGAATTCATTACCGAATCGGTTGGTGCAAAGAAAAGCCTGATGTTCATGGTCTCAGAACAACTCCGAGTAGGATTGGTGACTGGACACGTCCCTTTGGCAAAGGTGGTTCAAAATGTCACTCCTGAAAGGATCAAGGGAAAAGCCAACCTGATGCTTGAAAGCCTTCAAAAGGATTTTGGCATCAGCAAACCTAAAATCGCCATTCTCGGACTCAATCCTCATGCAGGTGAAGACGGGCTATTGGGTGATGAGGAGGAAAAAATCATCAAACCGGCAATTCGGGATTTAAAAGATGAAAACAAAATGGTTTTTGGCCCTTATCCTTCTGATGGGTTCTTTGGAATGATGCATCAAAGCAAATTTGATGGGATTTTGGCCATGTACCACGATCAGGGACTAATCCCATTCAAATCCATTGCCTTCAGTTCAGGTGTTAATTTTACAGCTGGCTTACCGGTAATCCGCACCTCACCTGATCATGGAACTGCTTATAATATTGCAGGGAAAAATCTGGCAGATGAGGGATCAATGAGAGCGGCAATTTTTCTGGCAGCAGATATCATCCACGAGCATCAGGCGGCTTTGGAAGAAGCATAATAAAGGATAGGAAAGACTTTAGATTAAAAACCAAATATTATTTTCCGAAGTATTTCAGAAAAATTAAAATAATACCTATTTTTGCGGTCTTAAATCAGGAGGAGAAATCGTGAAATTCTTGAGAAGCTTTGATATTGAGGTAATTAAGTTCAAAGAAGGGCTGCACGAGATCGACTTCTCGATCGGAGACAGCTTTTTTCAACAGTTTGAAGACAACGACCTGGTTGAAAAGGGAAACTTGACCGTACGGGTCATGATGAACAAAGGAGCAAATTTAATTGAGATGAGTTTTCGCATTGCGGGAACCGTCAGATTGACCTGTGATAGAAGTTTGGAGGAATTTGATTATCCAATCGACACTACACAAGAGATCATTTATAAATATGGCTCTGAAGAAAAAGAAATTGATGAAGATGTCTACATGATCACCAGGGATACCCCTTCAGTGAACGTAGCTCAATTGATTTATGAATTCATCATTCTTTCACTTCCTGCTAAAAAAATCCATCCTGATTATCGAAACGAACTTGATGATGAGGATCTTGAGGCAGAAGGTGGCTATGTATACATCGACGATTCTTATGAAGACGATGGTGAAATAGCAGAAGAAAATGAATCCGGAGAAAATGAAGATGAAATAGCAGATCCCCGCTGGGAGATGCTTAAAAAGTTAAAAAATAAAGAACAATCATAAACCACGCATAAAATGGCACATCCTAAACGCAAAATTTCGAAAACCAGAAGAGATAAGAGAAGAACTCATTACAAGTTGGAGGCTCCAGGTTTGGCTAAATGCCCTACTACAGGCGAAATGCACCTTCCTCACAGAGCGTTCTGGTTGGACGGTAAGTTGTATTACAAAGGAAATGTAATCATCGAAAAAGAAGTTTTGGCTTAATACCCAGAACCAAACATATAAAATCCATCCTGTTGACGGGATGGATTTTTTGTTTATAGCTAATCCCATATCTCAGATTACCAGCACTCTAGCCTTCAAGAAGATGATTTCTTTTGGTGGTAAGAAGCAATTGTAATATTTTTGGCACTCCTTTATAGAAGCTAACGACCAATGCCAAAACAGAGGTCTGTCATCCAAACCTCTGAAATAAACAAAATCAAATGGACAAAATAAGAGCCATGATCACCGGTATACAGGGATATGTACCCGAATATCGGTTGACCAACAAAGAACTTGAAAAGCTGGTAGAAACCAACGACGAATGGATCACCTCCCGTACCGGCATTAAAGAAAGAAGAATCCTCAAAGGCGAAAACCAAGGCACCTCAGTAATGGGAATTGAAGCTGTAAAAGGCCTTTTGGAAAAAACCAATACCGACCCACTGGATATTGAGCTGATCATTTGCGCTACTGTAACCCCTGACATGCCTTTCCCGGCAACTGCAAATATCATTGCCGATAAGGTAGGTGCCAAAAACAGTTACAGTTTTGACGTTTCAGCCGCCTGTTCCGGGTTTCTGTATGCCCTCCAGTTAGGCTCACAGTTTATCCAATCCGGTACACATAAGAAAGTGATTGTAGTTGGTGCTGATAAAATGTCCTCCATTGTGGACTATCAAGATCGTACCACTTGCATCTTATTCGGTGATGGAGCCGGTGCCGTTTTATTGGAGCCCACTACCGAAGAATTTGGTGTGATGGACGCCATCCTCAAGGCAGATGGATCTGGAGAACCTTACCTTCACATGAAAGCCGGAGGAAGCCGCAGACCAGCTTCCCACGAGACCATCGATGCACGTGAGCATTACGCTTATCAGGAAGGTTCCACTGTATTTAAATTCGCCGTTACCAATATGGCGGATGTTAGTGCGGAAGTAATGGAAAGAAATGGACTCCAAGGAGAAGATATTGCCTGGTTGGTTCCTCATCAAGCCAATAAGCGAATCATTGACGCAACTGCCAACCGCATGGGAGTAGGTCCTGAAAAAGTAATGATGAATATTGAGCGCTATGGAAACACTACCGCGGCCACTATTCCTCTTTGTCTTTGGGACTACGAAAAGCAACTCCATAAAGGTGATAACCTAATTTTAGCTGCTTTTGGCGGAGGGTTCACTTGGGGAGCCATCTATGTAAAATGGGCACTAGATCCTAAATAATTCACGGAAAATAAATTCACTGATATATGGCAAGTACTGCAGATTTTAAAAATGGACTTTGTCTGGTAATGAACAATGACATTTATAGCATTGTGGAATTTCAGCACGTGAAGCCCGGAAAAGGAGCTGCTTTTGTTCGAACCAAACTTAAAAGCCTAACGACCGGCAAAACCCTGGACAAAACCTTCAATGCGGGTGAAAAAGTCACTACTGCTAGAGTTGAAAAAAGACCCAATCAGTTCCTTTATGCGGACGATATGGGATACAACTTTATGGACACCAATACCTTCGAACAGATCGTGATCGAGGAAAAATTAATCGAACGTCCTAACCTTCTGAAGGATGGACAATTGGTTGACATCTTGGTACATGACGAAACTGAAACACCCCTTGCGGTTGAATTGCCTCCTTTTGTGGAGTTGATGATTACCTATACCGAACCGGGTATTAAGGGAGATACTGCTACCAACGCTCTAAAACCAGCAACTGTCGAAACAGGAGCTACCGTAATGGTCCCTCTATTTGTGGAGCAGGACACCATGATTAAGGTGGACACTAGGGACGGATCTTACTCGGAAAGAGTGAAATAAGTTACTTTAAGCTGTGCGATTTTCTTAAATTACACAGCTTTAATTGTTTTTAAACCCAACTAGTGCTTCAGAGCACACAACTAATATTCCTATGAAAGCAAAAGAAATCCAGGAGTTAATTGACTATATCTCAAATTCAGGACTTGCTGAGGTTAAAATCAAGACTGAAGAGTTTGAACTATCCATCAAAAAATACACAGAAGCTCCTCAGGTCAGAGTGGTAGAAGGACCTCATGCGCATATTCATGCTCCTGCCCCTGTTCCAGCTCCCGCTCCTGCAGCTCCTCAGGAAAGTGTAGCGGCGGCTCCTGCTCCAGTAGCCTCCAACTTGGTGGAAATCAAATCCCCAATGATCGGTACCTTCTACCTGACTCCAAATCCAGATTCAGATCCTTTCGTAAATGTAGGCGATACTATTAAGGCAGGACAAACAGTTTGTATCATTGAAGCTATGAAGCTTTTCAATGAGATTGAATCGGAGATATCCGGAAAAATCGTCAAAGTATTGGTTTCCAATGCTACCCCTGTTGAATATGATCAGCCTTTGTTCCTTGTAGATCCGGCAGGATAATTTTTCCACCCAAACTACTACGCTGTGTTTAAAAAAATATTAATAGCCAATAGAGGAGAAATCGCCCTGAGAGTCATCCGTACCTGCAAGGAAATGGGGATCAAAACAGTGGCAGTTTATTCTACGGCCGACAAGGACAGTTTGCACGTTCGTTTTGCCGATGAAGCTGTCTGTATAGGTCCTGCCCCAAGCAGGGAATCTTATTTGAACATTCCAAGAATTATTGCAGCAGCAGAGATCACCAACGCTGATGCAATCCATCCTGGATATGGCTTTCTTTCCGAAAATGCCGAATTTTCAAGAATCTGTGATGAATATGGAATAAAATTCATCGGAGCTTCTGCTGAAATGATCGGAAAAATGGGAGACAAAGCCACCGCAAAGGCCACAATGAAGGCTGCAGGCGTGCCTACCATTCCCGGATCGGAAGGCTTACTTGAATCCGTAGATCAAGGATTGAAGCTAGCCCAAGAAATGGGATACCCTGTCATTCTAAAAGCTACAGCCGGTGGTGGTGGACGAGGAATGAGAATCGTCAAAGAAGACAAGGAATTCAAAAAAGCATGGGATGATGCCAAAATGGAATCCGGTGCTGCTTTTGGAAATGATGGACTTTACCTGGAAAAATTCGTTGAGGAACCTCGCCATATTGAAATCCAGGTAGTAGGAGACAGCAATGGAAAAGCTTGTCACCTATCTGAAAGAGATTGTTCTATTCAAAGAAGACACCAGAAGCTTGTTGAGGAAACCCCTTCCCCATTCATCACTGATGAACTTCGAGAGGCTATGGGAAAAGCCGCCATCAAAGGTGCTGAAGCCATTGGATATGAAGGAGCCGGAACCATTGAGTTTCTCGTTGATAAAAACAGAAACTTTTACTTCATGGAAATGAACACCCGAATTCAGGTGGAGCATCCAATTACTGAAGAAGTAACAGATTTTGACTTAATCAAGGAACAGATCAAAGTTGCTGCCGGTGAAAAAATCAGCGGAAGAAATTATTTCCCGAAACTATACGCTATGGAATGCCGGATCAATGCGGAAGATCCTTCAAATGGATTCCGTCCAAGTCCTGGCAAGATCAACTACCTCCATTTCCCAGGGGGCCGTGGAGTAAGAGTTGATTCCCATGTTTATGCAGGATATGTGATCCCGCCAAACTATGACTCCATGATCGCGAAACTGATCGTCAGTGGTCAATCCAGAGAAGAGGTAATTGTACGCATGAAGCGGGCTTTGGAGGAATTTGTAATCGATGGGATTAAAACTACGATTCCTTTCCACATTGCATTGCTTGAAGACGAGCAGTTTAAAGAAGGAAACTTCACTACCAAATTCCTGGAAACATTTGATTTCTCGAAGGTTAAAGCCTAAAACAGAATCCTGTAACTATAGAAAAGCCACTCCATGGAGTGGCTTTTCTGCTTCCTGTCAAAAACCGGAAAATATTGCACCCAATAAAACCAAGAACATCGCAGCTGCAGCAAGAACAGCAACAGTCCCCATCCCCAAAACAAAGCCAGCAGTGGCCCCACCACTGAAGCGCTTCACTTTTATTGCTTTCAATTCTCCTAAATCCAAAGAACGAACCTGTTCTTTTTCCTCATTGACCCCATTCGACTTTTTCACCAACATCTCCAAGCCTTGAGGCATAATTCGAATCAATTCCCCTTTTAAAATTTCATCTGCAAAAGTCACAACGATGACATGGTCCCCAATCCTTAACTTCTGAAGATCAGCCTCAACAAGCCCTTGGGTTCTATCAGCGTTTTTTGGCTTGAGATTTTGAACCGGACGATAGGTTTTGCATGAAAAGGAAAGAAGCAAAATCGAAAAAAACAGAAGTTGAGGCAACTTACCCATATAATCAGGAAATTAAGTGAAAATAAAAGCTTCCTATTAAAGTTATGCAAATTGGAATGCCATTCATAAAACCTTTATGAAAGAAAATTAACCTTTTGTATTTTTTTTCCATAACTTATTTGCTTTAATAGAATCAAACCCAAATGGCCTTTGCTAAATCCTTGAATTTTGCGGGGATTATATCCCTTCTTTTTTTTGCTTGGAGCTGTAGACCACCCCAAATGGAGACCCCCGATCTACAGAACGGAGACCAAGTGAGCTACAATTTCCATATCCGTCCTATTCTTTCGGATAAATGCTTCGCTTGCCATGGACCAGACGCGAATAAACGGGAAGCAAACCTCAGGTTAGACACCCCTGAAGGCGCTTTTTCAGCACTAAAGGATAGCCCTGGAAAGTATGCTTTGGTCGCAGGCAAACCACAGGATTCAGAACTCTATCATAGGATCAGTTCCTCTGATCCAAGTGAACTCATGCCTCCTCCCGAATCAAACCTCAGTCTTTCGGAAACCGAAGTGGCTTTGTTGAAAAAATGGATAGAACAAGGAGCAGAGTACGAGCCTCATTGGGCTTTTGTGAAACCTAAAAAATCACAGCTTCCAAATTCAGATAGTTGGGCAATAAATGAAATTGATCTCTTCACGCTTAAAAAGATGAAGGAGAAAGGATTGACCCCCAACCCAGAGGCGAAACCTCATGAATTAATTAAAAGAGCAAGTCTGGATCTAACGGGGCTCCCACCCAGTCCTGAAATGATTGAGCGCTTTGGGGATTTTTCGGGGGAAAACTCTTATGAAAACCTCTTGGATGGTTTATTGGCACAAAGCAGTTTTGGTGAAAAACTCGCCATCCTTTGGTTGGACATTTCCCGCTATGCAGACAGCTATGGCTACCAAGATGATAATATCCGAAGCCAATGGCCCTACCGGGACTGGTTGATCCATGCATTCAACAAAAACCTACCCTATGATGAGTTTCTAACCTGGCAATTGGCCGGTGACCTTATACCAAATGCTTCTAAGGAACAAATCCTTGCCACAGCATTCAATAGAAACCATAAATACACGGAAGAAGGCGGTGTCATTGATGAGGAATACCGCATTGAATACGTGCTGGACAAAACCAACACCTTCAGCAAGGGCATTCTAGGTATTACAATGGAATGTGCACAATGCCACGACCACAAGTATGACCCCTTTTCCCAAAAAGACTACTTCGAGCTATTTGCCTTTTTCAACAATAGCCCGGAAAAAGGGTATGAAGGAGATGTAAGTATTTCAAAACCTGCCAAAACCCCAATTCTATGGGTTGAGCAGGAAGATCTTTCGGGCATTCTAAATTTCATCAATCACGAGGATACTACCCGACTGAGCATTTCGGTAATGGGCGAGTTGGAGGAAAAAGAAAAACGCACCACCTACATTTTAGACAGAGGTGTGTATGATGCTCCTACCCTTCCCGTAACTGTCTCTACTCCAGCTTCTATTTTAGAATTTCCAGAAGATTTGGAGAAAAACCGGTTGGGGCTTGCAAAATGGGCTACCAGTCCGGACAATCCATTAACAGCCCGGGTTTTCGTTAACCTGATTTGGCAGGAAATCTTCGGTACTGGAATAGTCAAAACAGCAGGAGACTTTGGAATGCAGGGAGACCTCCCTACCCACCCTGAACTTCTGGATTGGCTGGCAGTGGACTTTATGGAAAACGGCTGGGACATCAAACGCCTTTTGAAGCAAATTCTAAGTTCGGCCACCTATAAACAGTCTGCAGTGATTTCGGAAAAGCATCTGGAATTGGACCCCGAAAACATTTTCCTATCCCGGGCCCCCCGACTAAGACTTCCTGCCGAAAACATTCAGGATTTGGTTCTGGCTAGCAGTGGATTGCTATATCCCAAAATCGGAGGTCCAAGTGTCAAACCCTATCAACCTGAGGGAATTTGGGAGTCGGCTTCTTCCGGCCGGGGTGTTCTTGCCACCTACGTACAGGATAAGGGAAACGACCTGTATAGGAGAGGAATTTACAATTTCATCAAACTGACTGTTCCGCCACCAAAGGCCATCATTTTTGACTCAAGCAACCGAGATCGCTGTGAAATAGGAAGAGGAAGAACCAATACTCCCCTTCAAGCTTTGGTAATGCTCAATGACCCCATGGTTCTGGAAGCTTCAAGGGTGTTGGCGGGAAAAGTGCTGGAGGAAGGCCATGATCCCAAAAAAGCTATTCAAAGTGCCTTCAAAAGAATACTCTGCAGAGAGCCTATAAAGGAAGAACAGGATTTGCTTTTGGCCTACTTTGAAGATCAACTTAATCGATTTGAGCTCAGCCCTGAGCAAATACGCCCAAGTTTAGAAGTTGGAGAATATCCACTTTCCGAAAACCAAATCAATGCCCAAACAGCAGCAATGATGCAAGTAATTGTAAGCCTGTACAACATGGAGGAAACCATTACCAAAATTTGACATGGAAAAGGAGATATTAGAACAAGGACTTAATCTTAATCGAAGAAAATTCCTATCCCGTCTGAGTCTGGGGCTTGGAAGTGCCGCCTTGGGTTCCCTTCTTGTCCCAGATTTGTTCAGTGGAAAAAATCCCGCTGAAGATGCTCTTTTGAATGCACTCCCCCACTTCGCCCCCAAAGCAAAAAGGGTTATCTACCTATTTCAAAACGGAGCTCCCAGTCAACTTGAGACTTTTGATTACAAGCCTCTATTAAACAAGAATTTTGGAGAAGAGCTTCCTGAATCCATCCGAATGGGCCAGCGTCTTACCGGTATGACTTCAGGACAAGCCTCTTTCCCTTTGGTAGGTTCCTATTTTGATTTTCAACAATACGGAGAAAGCCGGGCATGGATTTCCTCCCTATTCCCTCATACAGCCAGTATTGTAGATGATATTTGTATCGTCAAATCCATGCATACAGAGGCTATCAACCACGACCCTGCTTTGACTTTCTTCCAAACAGGTGCCCAAGTTGGTAACAGACCCAGCATGGGTTCATGGCTCAGCTATGGTTTGGGAAGCGAAAACAGTAACCTGCCTGCTTTTTGTGTTTTGCTCAGCAAGGGAAAAGGAAATGGACAAGGGGTTTACAGCAAACTCTGGAGCAATGGATTTTTGGATGCCACCCATCAGGGAGTGCAGTTTTCCAATTCTGAAGATCCTGTTCTGTACTTAAAAGACCCAAAATCCATGAGTCGGGACGAGCGCAGAAAAATGCTGGACCAAATAGCAGCAATGAACGACTTGAGCTACCGGGAATTCAATGACCCAGAAATCACTGCCAAGGTCCAGCAATATGAAATGGCCTATCGAATGCAAACGGCTGTTCCTGAAATCACCGATGTATCCAAAGAGCCGGACTCCATAATCAAATTGTATGGACCGGATTGTTTGGTACCGGGAACCTATGCTGCCAATTGTCTTTTGGCCAGAAAACTTTCTGAAAGTGGGGTTCGGTTCGTCCAACTTTACCACCAGGGTTGGGATGCTCATGACAATTTACCCAACCAAATGATCGGCCAGGCAAAAGATGTGGATCAAGCTTCAGCGGCCCTAATCACTGATTTGAAACAAAGAGGGCTATTGGATGAAACTCTGGTAATCTGGGGAGGGGAATTTGGAAGAACTAATTATTGCCAGGGTAAAATCCAGGTGGAAAATTATGGAAGAGATCATCACCCTAGAGCCTTTTCGATTTGGATGGCCGGTGGCGGGGTCAAGTCCGGAATGGTCTATGGAGAAACAGATGACTTTGGCTACAATATCACCGAAAACCCGGTTCATGTCCATGATTTCCAAGCCACCATTCTTCACCTGATGGGAATAGACCATGAGCGGCTTACTTATAAGCATTTGGGAAGACGATACAGGCTGACAGATGTATCCGGAAAAGTCGTAAAAGATATCATTACCTGATTCCCAGCATGAAAAAACCCTCTCTTCAAGGAATTCTAGAAAACCTGATCTTCGTTTGGCTGGGCCTAGGCTTGATATTATCCATTCCTTCAAATTCAGTCTTTTTTCCTGATTGGCTACAGGTACTGGGCAGGGCACATCCTTTGATCCTTCATTTTCCAATTGTCCTATTATTGATGGGATTCCTTCTGTTTTGGATGCCTCAAAAATCGGAATTGAAAAAAATCACAGAACTTGTCATTTTGATAGGGATCAATTTTGCAGGTCTCACAGTCCTAGCAGGTCTCATCCTTGCCAGGGAAGACTATGAAGGATCTGAAATTCTTTGGCATCAATGGGCCGGGATCATTGTGTTTCTGGGATCAGTTTTGCTTTATTTTTTCAGAAAAAAGAGCCCTACCTTCAATAAGGCATTCGGTGTGATTTTGGCTCTCGGCTTAGTAGCTACAGGTCATTGGGGAGCAAACCTAACCCATGGTGAAAACTTTCTTTTGGCACCTTTAAAGCCCGATGATCTACCCAAACCATCCCTAAGTGAAGCTGAGGTTTTTAGGGATATGGTTCAACCAATTTTGGAAGCAAAATGCCAAAGTTGCCACCGGGAAGGGAAAGTTAAAGGTGAACTCAGGATGGATCATTTGGAAGGCATCCAAAAAGGAGGAAAATCAGGTCCATTTGTAGTTGCTGGTGATTTGGAAAACTCTCTAATGACCCAGCGCATCAGTCTTCCAACTGAAGACAAAAAACACATGCCTCCAAAAAACAAATCCCAGCTATCCGATGAAGAATTGAGCATTCTCAAGGAATGGGTACGGGCAGGAGCAGCATTCGATCAGAAAGTCACAGAAATCGACTCAACAAGCCCCTTATTCCAAATTGCTACACTTCAATTTAGTGAAGAGAAAACCTATTCTTTTTCCCCAGTATCCCAGGAATTGGTCCAGAGTCTCAATAATTATTACCGAAGTGTCAAACCTATTCATCCGGAATCCCCAGCCTTGGAAGTCTCTTATTTTGGAATCAGTGCCTTTGATCCAACATCGCTGGACGATCTCAAAATGATCAAAGAACAACTCGTTCACCTGAACCTGAATAAAATGCCATTAGAGGGTGTGGACTTGAGTTTTCTGAATGACTTCCCCAATCTGGAAAGACTCAAGTTAAATTTCACTGGTTTAAGTTCAGGTCAAATCCAACAGCTTGAAGGTTTGAAAAACCTACGGCAACTTTCGCTTGCTGGAAACTCAATTAACCAAGACGGAATATCCATTTTGGAAAATCTTGGGGATTTAAGCCATCTGTACCTTTGGCAGACTGGTCTGGATGAGCTTCAAAAGGAAAGGCTTCGGAAAAGTCTGAAAAGCACCCAAATTGATTTTGGCTTTGAGGGCACAGGGATTGTCTATGAATTAAATCCCCCTAAAATTTCTCAAAATAAAAGTCTCTTTTCAGATAGTTTGGAGATTACACTGTCTCATCCGATTCAGTCGGTCCAAATCCGGTATACCTTGGATGAATCCGAGCCAGACAGTATTCAAAGTCCAGTTTATTCAGTCCCCATTTGGGTCAAAAATTCCGGAAAGCTCAAGGCAAGGGTATTCGCCCAAGGATGGAAAGGGTCTCCAACCCAGTCAACGGTGTTCCTAAAATCAGGCATCATACCTGAACTGTACGAGCTCAAGTCGGATCCCAATCCCCGCTATAAAGCTCAAGGATCCAAGACTCTATTTGACCAGGTCAAAGGAAAAAACAATCATACTTCCGGTGAATGGTTAGGGTTTCAGGACTCTCCTCTGGATCTAGAATTTTCCATTGGTAACAATCAGAAAATCGGTTCCCTAGAACTTAGCCTACTTTACCATGAAGGAGCTTATATTTTTCCTCCCTCCAAAGTTGAAATTCTGTATTGGGAAAATGGAAAATGGAATTCCATGATCCAGAAAAGCCCCGAACCATCCGATAAAATCAGAGACCCCCGATCCGAATTATTGAAATTTAACCTTGGAGATAAGGCATTTGAAAAACTGAAAGTCAGAGTCTTTCCAATCGCATCCCTTCCTTCCTGGCATCCCGGATCGGGAGCAAAGGGCTGGGTTTTTATTGATGAAATCCTGTTAAACTGAAGGAAATGAAAAGAGCTTATTTACGCTACCGGGAAGCTATTGACCAAAGACTCAAGAAGGCATTTATGCAGGAAAATGAAATTCTCTTGGCAGCAAAATGGATAGCAGATTCCTTAAGTCAAAACGGATGGATCTATACCTCTGGGACCGGTCATTCCCACATGATGGCAGAGGAAATATTTTACCGTGCAGGAGGATTTGCACGGGTCATCCCACTCTTTGATCAGGATTTGATGCTCCACAGGTGTGCTTCGGGAAGTAGTATAATAGAGCGGAAGGAAGGGTATGCGAAAGGGCTGATTTCCCCCTTTCCCATCACTTCAAAAGATATCTTTATCCTAGCTTCAAATTCAGGCATAAACGCCTTTTGTATAGACCTCGCTTTGGAAGCAAAAAAAAGAAATGCGAAAATTATTTGTATCACAAACCTCAAACATAGCAAAACGATTCCTTCCCGCCATTCCTCGGGATTGAAACTCTTTCAGGTCGCAGACCTATTTTTAGACAATTGTGGTGAGGTTGGGGATGCTGTGATCGAGATGGACCAATTGGACAAAAAAGTTGGAGCCACTTCCACGGTCATAGGAGCCGCCCTTTTACAAGCCATCATGGTTCAAGCCACCGAGATGATGCTAAAAAATGGCTTTACTCCTGAAATTTTCCATAGCTCAAATGACGAAAAGGGAGATATTGAAAATAGGGCCCTTGTGATGAAATATAGAAACTCCATCCCCTCCCTTTAAAATGTAACCTCCAACAGAAGTTTCTTCTAATCCTTGTGAAGGATCGGAAAATCCTCAATTTCCACTTGTGGCAGAATCATCCGGCTTCCTGGTCCATCCCAAAATTCTTCGGGCATCAAAGCTAAAAAAGCATGAACCCCATTAAAAGCCCCCATTGTGTCAGAAGCCAGAATAAGGACTCTTCTATCTCTGATTTCCAACTTATACCCTTCAGAAGGAATTTCATCCCTTTTTGCAATGCGGATCTGAAGTGGCTTCTCAGCTCTGTCAATCTCCGGCTTATATGCTTGTGAAATTTTACCGGTAAGGAACTTGGCCTCATTTGAAAAAACCTTATCTCCCAAAACAACCAATCCGGCATTACTAACTGTATCCGAAGTGCCTAAGTATTTCCATTGTTTTGGGATTGGTACAAAAGGAGGTGTTTGAGAATAAGATCTTCTATCTGGGTCTGAACGTGAAGTATTCATTCCAGCACCTTCGAATTCCTGGAGGCTCATTTTCAGGATTTTGTAATTTCCTATTTCAAAATAGGATCCATCGGATTTTTTCAAAATCAAACCCTCAGGAGTCGGGGCGGTCTTTAAAGATGAATCGTATGCCGAATAGAAAACCTTGAAGCTTTTCCCAGGCAATAATGCAGGACTTATGGGCCTGCCCTCTATGACAAAAAGCCCGGCTGTCAAATGCCGGATTTGAAAATCGGGATTTTCGGATTGCACTTCACCCAAAAGAAAAGGGCTCTTGAAGTACAGACTCCATCCTGCTTCCAGATCAGCTCCTGAGTGATTGGTGATTTCAAACATAGCCCTATACCCTGCAGGTTCATTCGGAGAGTTTTCCAAATATTGCCAGCTAACCTCTATCAAACTCTCTTCAATTTGAGCATAGGTCGCAAAAGGGAAAATCCAAAAAAGAAAGAATGTGATTCTTGAATAATTCATGCTTCAACTGATGAGATCATTTCTTGCTCAAATAAACTGAATTCCACTTCAGTTCTTTCTCAACATTTTTTTATATAAGGCAAAATTAGCTTTTATCTCATCACTCAATTCAGGTTCCTTCACTCCTTTAAGACTCATCATTTTATCGTGGATCACCTGAGCTACCAAAAGCCGGGAGGTCTCCTTATCATCTGATGGAATAATATACCAAGGGGCATAGGAAGTGGATGTTTTGTTGATAGCCTCCTCATAGCATTCATGATATTCCTTCCAAAGTTCTCTTTCCTTCAAATCCCCGGGAGAAAACTTCCAGTGGTGCTTTTCATTTTCAAGCCTTCTAAGGAGACGTTCACGCTGCTCCTCCTTGCTCATATGCAGAAAAAACTTGAGGATAATGGTTCCATTTTCACTCAGGTGTTTTTCAAAATCATTGATTTGGCGGAGACGTTTATCCCAAAATTCGGGAGTAATATCCCCCACCTTTTCTATCCCCGGTATATGCTCATTCAATATGTATTCAGGGTGTACCCGGGTGACCAATACGTTTTCATAATATGTCCGGTTAAATACCGCATATTTCCCTCTAGCGGGCAACTGCAGGTAATGCCTCCACAGAAAGTCATGCTTCAATTCCAGTTCAGTTGGATTTTTGAAACTATGGACTATTACACCCCTAGGGTTAAACTCCTTGAAAACCTCCCGTATCAAACTGTCTTTCCCGGAAGTATCCATACCCTGAAGACAAATCAAAACCGCGTATTTGCCCTGAGCATACATGATATCCTGATGCTGGCTGAGTTCTTCCCGGTATTGGTTCAGGATTTCATTCTTCTTTTCATCCGAAAGGCTGGTTTTCAGGAACGTAGACCTTTCTTCCAATTTAATTGGAGCATGAACCTTTAAGTTTTCTATCTCAAAATTTTTCATCTTTATCAGATTATCTTTCTTAAAAAATTAACTAAAGAATGGAATAACAAGATAATATTTTAAATTCAGGCTGAAAGACATTCTTATTTATTTCCTAACTAACCATCACCCAAATGACCCAAATCCCTATACAATCCGGAATTGGAAACAGATATCTTGCTTTGGATGTACTTCGAGGCATGACCATCGCATTTATGATCATCGTCAATACACCGGGTAGTTGGAGCAATCTGTATGCTCCCCTTGCCCATGCGGACTGGCATGGCTTCACTCCAACTGATCTGGTATTCCCCACCTTTCTTTTTGTAGTCGGCAATGCCATGAGCTTTGCTATGAAAAGGCTCCAGGAGATTCCAAGAAATGAATTCCTCAAAAAAGTTGGCAAAAGAACCCTGCTCATTTTCTTAATCGGTTGGCTTCTGAATGCCTTCCCATTTTATGAACTAAATGATGCAGGGGAAATGTCTTTTATCAATTTGACTGAAATCCGATTTTTCGGAGTGCTTCAGCGCATCGCTTTGGCTTATTTCTTTGCTGCCTTGATCTTGTATTGGGGTGGAATTCGTACCGGCTGGATTTTCAGTGCGGCGGCATTGTTGGCCTATTGGCCTATCATGTATTTCTTTGGAGATGCCGGCGATCCCTATGGATTAGCAGGTAATGCAGCTATCAAACTAGATCTCTTGGCTATCGGTGCCGATAGAATGTACATGGGAGAAGGAATTCCATTTGATCCGGAAGGAATCCTAAGTACACTCACATCCATTGTCAATGTAATTGGTGGATATATAGCTGGCAAAATGATCCAGAAAAAAGGCAACACCATGAAGTCTGTTCAGACTTTGCTGATATTCGGGATTATTCTGATCGCTTTGAGTTATGCCTGGGATTTGGTTTTCCCCATCAACAAGAAAATCTGGACCAGCCCTTATGTGCTATTAACTGTAGGTTGGGATTTGATTATCCTGGGTGGATTGATCTTCATTACAGAAATCCGAAACTGGAAAGGCTGGACTTATTTCTTCCAAGCCTTTGGTCGAAATCCACTCATCCTCTACGTTTGCTCTGGTATCGTAATCCGAATCTTTTCAATGATCCCAGTAGGTGAAACCACATTGAAAGGAGCCATTTATGCTAACCTGTTCACCAGTTGGCTCGGTCCGAAAAATGCCTCCTTCCTATTTGCTATTTTCTACATGCTCCTGATCTGGCTAATCGGCCTTTGGATGGACAAAAAGAAAATCTACATCAAAGTTTAATCTTTGGATTGGCAATTTTGCCATGGGACTCAATTTTAAAAAAATCCCGGTTTTTCCAGACCGGGATTTTTATTGCTACATCCGACAAATGAGCCCATACTTTTCCCCACTGAAATCAGGTTAACTCAAATCATCCAAAATCCTTATTTTGAGTTCCTCTTAGATCGTACTTTAATATTTACCCCATCCCCCTTCCCCGAATGGTACTATTTTCATCTTTAAAGCAGACAGTTATTAAAATCCTACCTATATGCCTCGTTTTTTCGGTCCTGTCACCGCTCAAGGCACAGATAAAAGAAGAAACTTACCATAGGGCAGAATATTTTTTAAGCAATAATATCCAAAGGGAAGTATATCACTTGGAGGTAATTCCCAATTGGCTGGAAGGCAAAACCAGCTTTTGGCACCAGACCTATACAGAGCATGGCAAAAGATTTTTCATCACTGATCTAGAAAAAGGGGAAACAGTTGAGGCTTTTGATCATACGCAACTGGCTTTGGTTTTAAGTAAAGAAAGTGGTGAATCGATAGAAACCAGTAATCTGCCCTTCAACCAAATCCAAATAAAAAAGGATGGAGTAATAAGCTTTGAATGGAAAAATAAAACCTGGACCTACCTTAATGGAAAACTTGAGTCCAAACAAAAACTAGAGCCTGAAAGCAGAACCTATTCGGTTTCTCCCGATGGAAAATGGAAGGCCTATACAAAAAACTACAACCTTTTTGTCCTAAACCAGGAAACCGGAGAAGAGATCCAGCTGAGTTTTGATGGCAAGAAAGGATTCGAATACGCTTCATTTTGGGGCTGGTGGGATCTAATACACGGAGAAAATGGAGAACGTCCTGATCATTTTGCAGTCAATTGGTCACCAGACTCCAAAAAACTCCAAACCCAAATCGTGGATTTGAGGCTTGCTGAAAAAATGCTGTTGCTGGACTGGAGCCAGGATCAGCGCTTTCGGCCTGAACTTCTTTCTTATTACCGAGGCTCACCCGGGGACAGCACGGTAGTTACCTATATTCCCGTAATTTTTGATTTGGAAACTAAAGAAGAAAGCAAATTCACTTCTTTGACCTCACCCCATTTTATAGGAACGAACCTTAGGTGGGATGAAGCGGGATCTAAACTCTTTGGAGTCCGTATGCACAGGGGCTACAAGCAATTTGATCTCATAGAACTTGATCCAAGTACCAAAGAAATCAGACCTGTCTATTCGGAATCTTCAGAAACTCACGTAAGCAATCCAATCTTAAAAAGGTTGAAAAACGGACAGTTTATCTTGGGAACTGATCATTCCGGATGGAATCAACTTTACCTCTACGACTGGAACAATGGAAAGCTCATCAATCCAATCACCTCAGGAGAATTTGTTGTGAAAAGTCTTTTACACGTGGATGAAGATAATAAGGTGGTCTATTTCGAAGCATCCGGAAGAGAGAAAGCTGTTAACCCCTATTATTCCTTTCTTTACAAAGTGAACATGGATGGTTCGGGTCTTGAATTGCTGACTCCGGAAAATTCCTTTCATGAAATCTTCTACTCACCGGGCGGGAGGTATTTCGTGGATAACTATTCCACAATTGATGAACCGACCCACTCGGTGGTAAGGGAATTAGCAACTGGAAAAATCATCCATACCGTATCCAAAGCGAATCACTCTAATTTGTTGAAAAGAGGCTATCAAAGTCCCCGTCCATTCACTGCCACAGCAAAGGATGGAAAGACCACAATTTATGGCATCTACTATGTACCTACGGATTTTAACCCTAGAAAGAAATATCCCATAATAGATTATACCTATACGGGTCCACACATTGATATTACTCCAAAAACATTCAAAGCAGGAATCGTTGGACTTCAACAACCTATGGCAGAGCTTGGGTTTATTGTGGTGACAGTGGATGGACTAGGTACTGCAGGAAGAGGAAAGGCTTTCAATGATGTGTCTTACAATAATCTAGGCGATGGCACCACTGATCATGTATTGGCCATTATGCAACTGGCTCAACAAAACAAATTCATAGACATCGAAAAAGTTGGGATATTTGGACATTCCGCGGGGGGATATGATGCCGCAAGAGCCATGCTTCTGCATCCTGATTTCTACAAAGTGGCTGTAGCTTCAGCCGGGGATCATGATCAAAGGATGGAAAAAGCATGGTGGCCTGAAATGTACATGGGTTATCCTGTGGGTGATTTCTACCATGAACAATCCAATATCACCAACGCACACAAGCTTAAGGGGCATCTGCTATTGGCACATGGAGGAATTGATGAAAATGTCAACCCTTCAGCAACATTCAAACTTGCAGAAGCTTTGATTAAGGCCGGAAAAGATTTTGATCTATTTATATGGCCTAGCAGAAACCACAGCTTCGGTAGAACCAACGGGGACTATTTTACCAAAAAACGATGGGATTACTTCATCGAACACCTCTTGGGAGAAGAGCCCATCCGCCATTATCAAATCAAAACAGACTAGGCTTAACCTTCAATCTCCTTCACTAATTCTTCGTACCAAGCCTCTCCATACTTTCTGATCAAAGCATTTTTCAGAAAACGATAGAGAGGCACCTTTAGGCTGTTACCCAATTGACATGCGGGATCACAAATATGCCAGCGGTCATAATTTAATGCATCAAACTGATCGTACTTAGTCACTCGAATTGGATAAAGATGACAGGATATAGGCTTCTGCCAAGTGATTTTTCCATCCAGATATGCCTGCTCTATCCCGCATTTTAGGATTCCTCTCTCATCATACAACGCATAGGCACATTCCCTGTTGTCCCCTATGGTGGGCGTTCCTTTATCTCCATCTTTGTCATACACCCAAGTTCCCTGGGCTTCTATGACCTTTCTACCTTCCTCGGTGATATAATCTTTGACAATTGGGTAAATCTCTTCGATGATCTTGGTTTCCTCATCTTCCAAGGGTGCACCGGCATCCCCCTCTACACAACATGCCCCCTTACAGGCCTCGAGATCACAAACAAAAAAATTTTCTTTGATATCATCGGACAGCACCGCATTTCCAACCAGGATCATAAGCTTGAATTTTTCTCAAAGGTAACCATTCCCAGCGTTGCATTTAAAATTGAAAGTCTCAATAATGAAAAATGATACTAGATGTCATAAAAAAAGAACCGCTCCAAAAGGAGCGGCTCAACCCAGCACTATGAAGAAAAGCTATAAAAAGCCTTCAGGTATTATGAACTGGAAGAAATCCCAATTGTTTAATAAAGAGATTCTTTTTTTTCTAAAAAATTGAAATTTATCACCAGCAATAAGATTTCATCCTAATTCTAATTAAGAAGAAAGAAACTGGTTTTGAAAAATTGACGTTCTTTGTGATGTGCAAGTCGTCCTGTCGCCGCGATCCCGATACTATCGGGAAGAGGAGGAAAGTCCGGGCAACATAGAGCGCCATACTTCCTAACGGGAAGGGTGTCAACTGGAGACGGTTGGCATACAGATAGTGCCACAGAAAATATACCGCCCTGATCCAGTTTGGCATTGGGGTAAGGGTGAAAAGGTGGGGTAAAAGCCCACCGGGTGTCGGGTGACCGGCATTGCATGGCAAACCTTATGGGTTGAAAGATCAAATAGGCCCCGGGCAAAGAATTGCTCGTTCGATTTCTTCCGATTGCTATCGGTTGAATTCCGGGGTGGGTAGATCGATCGATCCTGACTGCGAAGTCAGGGCTAGATAAATGACAGGAATCCCGCAAGGGAAACAGAACCCGGCTTATAGACTTGCACTTTTTTATTTTAAATTAGCCCTATGTCTAAAATACTGATCATCGATGACGAGAAAGTCATCAGAGCTACCCTGAGAGAAATTCTTGAATACGAAAAATTTGAGGTTTCGGAAGCAAAAGATGGAGAAGAAGGATTGGCAAAACTGAAAGAGGAAGATTTTGATCTGGTTCTCTGCGATGTGAAAATGCCTAAAATTGACGGAATTGAGGTTTTGGATCAAGCAAAGGCCCTCAACAAATCCCCCCAGTTCATAATGATTTCGGCACATGGAAGCATTGAAACAGCCGTAGAAGCCACCAAAAAAGGAGCCTTTGACTTTATACCCAAGCCTCCTGACCTCAATAGACTTCTGCTTACTGTTCGGAATGCTCTGGACAAAAAGAATCTGGTCACTGAAACCAAGGTTCTGAAGAAAAAACTTTCCAAAAAATTTGACATGGTGGGAGAATCTGCTCCCATTCAACAGGTAAAGGAAACTATAGAAAAGGTTGCTCCTACCGATGCCAGGGTTTTAATTACAGGTCCAAACGGAACCGGCAAGGAACTGGTAGCCCACTGGATCCATGAGAAAAGTAACCGTGCTGCCTCTCCCTTTGTGGCGGTAAACTGCGCGGCCATTCCCTCTGAATTGATTGAATCCGAGTTATTTGGTCATGAAAAAGGAGCCTTTACATCAGCCCATAAACAAAGAGCAGGGAAATTTGAACAGGCCCAAGGGGGAACCCTTTTCCTGGATGAAATCGGAGACATGTCACTTTCCGCACAGTCCAAAGTCCTGCGGGCTTTACAGGAAAACCTCATCAACCGTGTAGGAAGTGACAAAGACATAAAAGTCGACGTACGCGTATTGGCAGCAACCAACAAAGACCTGAAAAAGGAAATTGAGGAAGGAAGATTCCGGGAAGACCTCTACCACAGGCTAAGTGTCATCCTGATTCAGGTTCCTGCTCTCAAGGATAGAAAAGAGGATATTCCGCTCTTGGTTGAGAAGTTTTTAAGTGATATATCCCAGGATAATGGAGACGCAAAAAAATCCATCAGCAAGGATGCACTTAAAAAACTACAGGAATTTCCCTGGACAGGAAATATCCGAGAACTAAGAAACGTGGTGGAAAGGCTGGTGATTCTCGGAGAATCCACAATCAGCCTAGAGGATGTAAAAAAATATGCTGACTACTAAAAGTCAGCATTTTTTTTAACCGTTTGCTTTATGCGATACGGTAGCCTTGGCGTAGGCCGGGCATGGCTTGCTAGATGCACATGCACCAAGTGCTAAAATTCCAATGAGTAATGCGATTGAGGCTAATTTTTTCATGCGTGAATGGTTAATCTTTCCAAATATGTCCAATTAATCCTAAGGAAGCAATTACTGCACCAACAAGTTGCAACCACGGATTTCTGAATTATCAAATCTTCCTAAGACTTCCAATTGCCCTTGATCATCAAATTTCCCCAAATCCTGAGTTTCTATAAATGCACAGGAATGGAAATTTGCAAGATCTATGACATTAATTCCACCTTGGGAACGAGTGGACCAAGACAATGGATCATTTGAATCCCTCAGCATCACCCGCATGGAGGGAGGAATGGTAAATTTCCCTTCACCTTTCGAATAGGCCTGGGACATCAGTTCAGTCATCCCATATTCAGAATGAATGTGAGCCACTCCAAAATATGCTGTTAAGATATCATGAACTTCCTCCCGGATCATTTCCTTTCGCCTTCCTTTCATCCCCCCTGTCTCCATCACAATCAAATTTTCCATCCTCTGAAATTCCCTTCCTGACTCCGCCAAATCCAGCAAGGCAAAAGTGACTCCCAACAGCAGGACTTTTTTTCCGTCATTCTTCAATAGTAGAAGTTTCTCCAACAATTCATCCTGATTGTACAAATAAAAACCCGAATGCTCTGAAGCAGATTTTCGAATAAAATAATCAGCCATACTGACTAAACTACTCCCCTTTCTTTCCAAATAGGCAGGCAACAGTGCCAAAACATGAAAATTTTCCAGACTTCCATAATTCATTTCAAAAATTGCTTTGGAATGCTCCAGATACCAAGGTTCAGACCAGATGTAATGTCGGCTCGTGATCATCCCTGTAGTTCCGGAACTGGAGTAAAAAGTCTGATACTCTTCGGGATTCCCACAGACTACTGGAAAATCTTTAAAAAAACGGATGGGCAAAAAAGGAATTTTTTTGAGTTCGGTTACTTGGCTGGGATCAATTTTTCTGACCTCCAAATATTTCCTGTAAATCTGATTTTGAACACTCTGATAGTGAAATAGCTCCAATGCCCTGGATTCAAAGTCCTCCATTTTTAAATTCAACAGCCCTTCCGAAAAACTTTTAAAATCCTGCATCGTTTTATATTTTGCATCAATCCAACCAAAGTATCAGATTAACTTCGGCTGTAAATTTACTTTCGCCCTATGCGTTTCAAAAACTATTCAGGAATATTCTTTTTACTGACCTTGGTTTCAGCCTGTGTAAATCCTCCTGAGAATTTCCCATCCGTGCCTTCCATCACCTTTGAATCCTTGGAATACATCCCAACTTCAGGCCCTGATTCCTTGATCATTGGGCTGGATTTTCAGGATGCCGAAGGAGATCTAGGCTTGGCGGCAACTGACATTTTTCCACCATTTAATGCTGTGGAATATCAAAGAGATGCGGCAGGCAACCTCATAACCTATGGAAACAAACCGATAGAAGCACCAAGCTACAACCCCATTGATTGGGTTATTGACCCAATTGTAAATAATCAGGTGGTAAAAGACACCATTTGGGTCAAACAAAACCCCAACCAGTACAATATTTTCGTTCGCTTTTACATCAAAAGAAATGGACAGTTTACTGAGTTTAGATGGCAAGACCCTCCATTTTATACCACCTTCAACGGAAGATTTCCCAGAATCTTAAACACAGAAGAAGGCCAGGCAGTGGAAGGAAATATCCGATATGCTATGCTTTCATCAGGTTGGGAATCCATCTTCAGAACTGACACGATTCGGGTAGATGTGGAGATCCAAGACAGGCAGCTTAACAGGAGCAATGAAGTCAGCAGCCCTGAAGTCACGCTAAGACAGATCACCCGGAATATTCCATAAAAAAATGCCTCTGAAAAAATTCAGAGGCATTTTTTTATCCCTTTCTAATCAAAGTTGGGGAAATTTTTTTGGATTGACCTCATGCATAATCCCGTAAACCTTTTCCACTACATCGTCTACACTTGGCTTTGAAAAATAATCCCCATCAGAAGAATAGGCAGGTCTATGGGCTTTTGCCGGGAGAGTTGTTGGTTCTGAATCCAAATATTCGAAAAGCTTCTGCCCTTCTATGGCCTGTTGCAACATATATGCTGAAGCTCCTCCCGGAACATCCTCATCTGCAAATAATACCCGATTTGTTTTCTTCACAGATTCTCCAATAACACCGTGAACATCAAAAGGCAATAGAGTCTGTACGTCCACCACTTCAACATCAATCCCAATTTCTGCAAGCTCTGCAGCTGCCTCCATCACGATTCTACACATTGAGCCATAGGTTACTATGGTAATATCTTTTCCTTCTCTCAAAATTTCAGGCTTACCGATTGGAACGGTATATTCACCCAAATTGGAAGGCAATCTTTCCTTGAGCCTGTATCCATTGAGGCATTCTATCATGATAGCCGGCTCATCGGCAGCTAAGAGCGTATTGTACATCCCGGCTGCTTGGGTCATATCCCGAGGCACACAAACCACCATTCCTCTCAAGGTTGACAGGATCATTCCCATGGGAGAACCTGAATGCCATACCCCTTCCAAACGGTGTCCACGTGTTCGAACAATCAGGGGAGCTTTTTGTCCCCCTTTGGTTCTGTACTGGAGAGATGCCAAATCATCTGAAAGCATCTGCAATCCATACAGCAAGTAATCCAAATACTGAATCTCTGCCACCGGCCTAAGACCTCTCAAGGCGGCACCTATACCCTGCCCAATAATCGTACTCTCACGAATTCCTGTATCAGCTACTCTTTGCTCTCCATATTTAGCCTGAAGCCCAGCAAAAGCCTGGTTCACATCTCCTATCTTCCCAACATCCTCACCGAATGCAAAAAACCGGGGATCACTTTCAAGCTTCTTGTCAAAAAAGGATTGCAATACTTCTCTCCCATCCACCAAAGGTGAATTTTCGGAAAAATCCGCCGCAACTTCCTCAATATTCAGGACATTCCACTCAGACTCAGAATACAAGTGGCTATTGTACCTGCCATAATTGATTTCCGACTGATCCAAAAGCCAAGTCCTCAATGCACTTTTTGCAGCACTTTGATCAAACCTCAAAGTCAACAGGGCTTTACGTGCTGTGGATATTACATCCTTTCGAATTGGATTGATGGTTTTGGCCAGTTCATCTGCCATTTGCAAAAGCACCACTTTACGGGAACTATCCTGTGCAGCTTCACGAATCAACTGTACAGCCTCTGCAAGTTCCTTTTTGATATCTCCACTAAAGCCTGCCCAAGCGGATTCTTTTTCCCGCTTTACCTGAGCCTTTGCTTCGGCTTCGATTTTATCAAGAGCATCAGCCGTTGCTATCTCATTACTTAATATATACTCCCGGAATTTCGCGTTGCAATCCCACTCTTTTTCCCATTTCAGCCGTTCTGCCGACTTATAACGCTCATGGGATCCGGATGTAGAATGCCCCTGTGGCTGGGTCATTTCCTCCACATGGATCAGAACAGGCACATGCTCTTTTCTAGCAATTTCACCGGCAGTTGAGAAGGCCTTCAACAAGCCTTCATAATCCCATCCTTTTACTTTGATGATTTCAAAACCTTTTTGGGTTTCAGTTCTGGCAAAACCAGACAAAACCTCAGAAATACTGCCTTTGGTGGTATGATATTCATTGGGAACCGAAATACCGTATCCATCATCCCAAATTGAAATAACCATCGGCACCTGCATCACTCCGGCAGCATTGATGGATTCAAAAAATATACCCTCCGAGGTGGATGCATTCCCAATTGTACCCCAAGCTACTTCATTACCATTGATCGAAAAGTTTTTGAAATCCTTCAAACCTTTGTTTTCCCTGAACACTTTGGAAGCATAGGCCAAGCCCAATAGCTTTGGCATTTGTGCTGCTGTAGGAGAAATATCGGCTGCAGAATTGTACATTTTTGTCAATTCCTTCCAACTTCCATCTTCGTTTAGGGAGCGGGTAGCAAAGTGTCCATTCATCAAACGGCCAGCACTTGCAGGCTCAGCTTCCACATTGGTATAGGCATAGAGCTGGGCAAAATATTGCTCCACCGTCAACTCTCCTAAAGCCATCATAAATGTCTGGTCCCGGTAATATCCTGAACGGAAATCACCGATTTGAAAAGCACGGGCCATGGCAATCTGAGCCAGCTCCTTTCCATCTCCAAAAATTCCGAATTTGGCTTTTCCCATAAAAACCTCTTTCCTCCCCATCAGAGAGGCATGTCTACTGAGCATGGCAATTCTAAAATCCTCTAAAATCGCCTCTTTATCCAGCTTCAACGCCGTTTGTTTTTTAGGATAGCTTTTTACTTCTGACATAGAATAGTAATTCAAAAGTTACTTTGGGTATTGATCTGTTCTTTTAACTACCTTCAAAAATAGCCAAATACTTCTTTTTTCCAAATTTGAATTCCAATATAAGTCAAACAAAAATTTGGACGAAACTCGATTTTATGATAATATTTAGAATATTATTTTGATATTACTCAATTTTCAAATTAAAAAACTGAAGGTTTAAAATTTTTCAATAGAGTGAATATCAAAACTTTAGCTAAAAATATTTTTCAAAATTTTAAATGCTTAAAATTTAAATCTTGAAATATTCTTAAAATTCTAGACTTTAAACAGTACAAAGTTCTGAATAATGGATTTTTTCGAAATGATACCAAATACTATTCTATAAGTAGCTTTTCCATTTACCTTTGCTTAGTATCTTTGCTTACAGAATTTATAAATCCAAACATACAAGTCATGATTATTGGTGTTCCAAAGGAAATCAAAAACAACGAAAACAGGGTTGCCCTGACACCTGCCGGTGCCAAGGAATTGGTCAAAAGAGGCCATACTGTTTATATCCAACATACAGCTGGAGAAGGAAGCGGATTCCAGGATTCCGAGTACGAAGCTGCTGGTGCAAAAATCCTTCCTACCATCGAGGCTACCTATGAGATCGCCGAGATGATCATGAAGGTAAAAGAGCCAATCGAGGCTGAATATTCCCTGATCAAGGAAAATCAGCTTCTGTTCACCTATTTCCACTTTGCTTCTTACGAACCATTGACCAAAGCAATGGTAGCTAGCAAATCAGTTTGTTTGGCGTATGAAACTGTAGAAAAACCAGACAGAAGCCTTCCACTTTTAGTTCCTATGTCTGAAGTAGCCGGTAGAATGGCAATTCAAAAAGGAGCTAATTATCTGGAAAAACCTTTGAAAGGACGCGGTATCCTTTTAGGTGGTGTACCAGGGGTTCTTCCTGCCAAAGTTTTGATTTTGGGTGGCGGAATCGTGGGAACCCAAGCGGCTTGGATGGCTGCTGGACTAGGAGCCGATGTAACGATCATGGACGTATCTCTCCCTAGAATGAGACACCTGGCTGACATTATGCCAGCCAACGTGAAGACCATGATGTCCAATGAATACAATATCAGAAAAATGATCACCGAAGCGGACCTGATTGTAGGTGCCGTATTGATCCCGGGAGCGAAAGCACCGCACCTGATCACCAGAGATATGTTGAAGGACATGAAGCCGGGCACTGTTTTGGTTGACGTGGCTGTGGATCAAGGTGGATGTATCGAAACCTGTAAGCCGACTACCCATGAAAACCCAACTTTCATCATTGATGATGTGGTTCATTATTGCGTAGCCAACATGCCAGGAGCGGTTCCTTATACCTCCACACTTGCCTTGACCAACGCTACCCTTCCATATGCTATCCAATTGGCGGATAAAGGCTGGAAGAAAGCTGCTCAGGATAACGCTGATTTGGTTCCTGGACTGAATGTGATCAATGGAGAGATTGTTTATCAGGCTGTAGCAGAAGCATTTGATATGCCTTATACTCCGGTAAGCAAGTACCTAGCTGACTAATCTATAGAAATTAAAGACCAATCCTCCGATGAGCATCCATCGGAGGATTTTTTGTTTCATACAAAAGGGAAAGACTACTGTCTTTCCCTTTTGTTGTTTCTATTTGTTAAATCAGGTCATTTGTTTCAGAGATGCCATATCAATAACGAAACGGTAGAGGACGTCCCCTTTCATGGTCCGCTCATATGCCTCGTTGATTTGGTCAATTGGAATGACTTCCACATCTGAAACTATATTGTGCTCTGCACAAAAATCCAGCATTTCCTGAGTTTCCTTTATTCCTCCGACCAAGGAGCCTGCTAATCTTTTTCTTCCTCTGATCAATGAAGAGGCACTCACTTTTTCCGGCTCTGGAGGTGCTCCCAAGACAACCATGGTTCCATCAACTTTCAGAAGGGCGAGATAATCATTATAGTTATGCTGACCAGAGACCGTATCGATGATCAAATCGAAGGTGTTTTTCAGCTTTTTCATGGTCTTCTTTTCAGTTGTCAAAGCAAAGTGCTGTGCTCCAAGCCGTTCCGCATCCTTTGCCTTTTGAGGGGATCTGCTCAGCATGGTAACTTCCGCTCCCATTGCAGAGGCTAATTTAACAGCCATGTGTCCTAAACCTCCAAGTCCTACAACTCCAACTTTGTCACCTTTCTTCACCTTCCAATATCTAAGAGGAGAGTAAGTAGTGATCCCTGCACAAAGAAGTGGGGCCACTCCTTCCAAGGGAAGACTATCTGAGACCTTCAGTACAAATTTTTCAGTGACTACAATATGAGTGGAATACCCTCCATAGGTAATGGTTTTCTTGTCCTGCAAAAATGAATTATAAGTCTGCGAGTGCCCATTTTCACAATACTGTTCCAGATCCTGTTCGCAGCTATGGCAATGTCCACAAGAATCCACAAAAACGCCCACTCCTACTGTATCCCCAACTTTGTGTTGGGTAACTCCCGAACCGATACGGGTCACTTTCCCTACTATTTCATGCCCTGGGACCACTGGATACATGGTTCCATTCCATTCGTTTCGGGCAGTATGAATATCCGAGTGGCAAACTCCGCAATACAGAATTTCAATTTCTACATCAAAGGGTCCCGGTTCCCTTCTTTCAATTTGATAGGGCGACAAAGGTTTATCCGCCTGATGGGCAGCATAGGCTTTTACTTGAGTCATGACACTTATTTTATGTTAGGCAGAACACAACCGCAAATTGGGTGATCAGGGATTGTGTATTTTAAATTATTTAAAAATAGAAAAAAGAATACAAAGACAGAGCCCTAACAGACTTATACTTCTCCGGATAAGACGATTAAAAAACGCTCCTTGGGATTTGCAATCCCGAGGATCTACCGTAGGATTTCCAATCCAAACCCCTCTTAAAGAAAGGTGGCTTTTGGCCTATTTCGTCGATAAGAGTCTGCAAAGTACAGTTTCTGGAGAAGCAGGACAGCGGGAACGAAAACCAAGGACTGGTCTAAAGAATATATTTCCCAAGGGTCATCCAGAACATTTTGAGTCCAAAACCAATAATCAATACTCCCACCACTTTATTTAAATAGCCAATCAATCTTGGAGTCATCCATTTGCCGGATTTTCTTGCCAGCAGGGCCTTCAATAGGTCAATTCCAAACACTGTTCCTAGAATTACCGAAAAATATCCAACTACCATCCATTCGGAGAAATGCTCTTTCAAGTGTAAACCACTCGCAATGGAAATCCAAAACAACAGTACAAAAGGATTGATCCCATTGATCCCAAAACCCTTTAAAAACGCCTCTCTTTTTTTGAAAACTCTTGGCAGTTCCTCCCCCAGTAAAATGATTTCATTGGCCCTTTTTAAAAGAGACCTAAGTCCGAATCCTATCAAAACCAATCCGCCGACATAGCCCAAAAACTGTTCAAAACCAGAAAAAGCAGTAATCACCTCTACACCAAAATAGGTAACCACCACATAAAAGAAATCACTGAACAATACTCCCAAGGCTAGTAATAAAGCGTACCGAAAGCCATGAAGTATACTTCCTTGTACCAATGAGAAAAAAACCGGCCCTATCATTCCCGAAAGCATCAACCCTACCCCAAAGCCTTCCAAAACTGCTTGATTCATTCCCAAAAGTAAAGAGGAAGAACCTATCTTTGTTCTCTACTGAAACGCAATCACCGGAAAATTATGGATATCAAAGCTAACCTTGATGCTGTCAAAAAAACCTTTGTCAACCCAAGCTGCCTTTTAGTCGCGGTAAGTAAGACCAAGCCTTTGCCCGACCTCATGGCTGCCTATGAGGCTGGTATCCGGGATTTTGGAGAAAACAAGGTTCAGGAAATCATGGCCAAACAGCCCGAAATGCCCTCCGATGTCCGTTGGCACATGATAGGTCACCTCCAAAGCAACAAAGTAAAATACATTGCTCCTTTCGTCTACCTGATCCATGGAGTGGATTCATTCAAACTCCTCAAAGAGATCAACAAGCAAGGCAAAAAAATAAACCGAATTATCCCGGTTTTACTGCAGATTCATATAGCTGAGGAGGAAAGTAAATTCGGCTTTGACAGAGCTGAACTGGAGGAAATGTTTGCCTCCGATGAATTTAAGCAGCTCACACATGTCCAAATCAAGGGTTTGATGGGCATGGCTACTTTTACAGAGGACCAATCCCAAATCAGAAAAGAATTCCATGGTCTGAAGCAGCTTTTTGATGAACTAAAACAAAAAGCCCTTCCTGACTTTGTGCAATTGGAAGAGCTATCCATGGGAATGAGCGGGGATTATAGAATTGCTCAGGAAGAAGGCAGCACGATGGTAAGGATCGGTTCGGCTATTTTTGGTAGCAGAGGCTAAAAAGTAACAAGCTTCTGAATCCTGCTCAAAACCAAAAATTTAAAAAGCTTAAAGCCGACAAGAAAACGGGGCTGATTTTCTAAAAACAATCCCTTTTCAAGCTGTGCATCCCGAAAAATGCATAGTATTTTTAAACACTTGATTCATTAAGACCAACCAACATGTCTGGAAAAAAAATCATTCAAGCAGCCGCAATTTTAGGGGCATTGGCAGTGGGAATAGGTGCATTTGGAGCACATGGACTGAAAGCCAGCCTTATGGCCTCAGGAAGACTTGAAACATTTGAAACGGCCGTCAAATACCATTTCTATCACAGTTTGGCCTTATTCCTGATTGGAATACTATCCTTGATCAAACCAACATGGAAAACACTTTCCTCCAGTTCCGTTTTGATGATTTTGGGAATTCTGATTTTCTCAGGATCACTCTATGTACTTTCCTTGAGCGGAATTACCTGGTTGGGAGCCATCACTCCACTCGGAGGAATCGCCTTTATTTTGGCTTGGCTTTCTGTTTTCTGGGCAGCGTTCAAAGATTCAAATAGCTCTGATTTGTAAATCATTTTCTTCAAATAGCCAGATGAAGACGAGACTCACCCGACTTTTTTATTTTTCTTTTCTGTTTTTGATTTTGCAGGGAAAGCTTTATGCCCAAATCAGCAGAGAGCAATACACCAGGCTGGAATCCTCCCTCGGCGAGCAGAGTTTTTTCAATGGACACCTAACCGGGTTTGTCTTATATGACTTGGATTCCCAGCGGGTCATGTTTGAAAAAAACTCCCAAATGCGTTTCACTCCCGCTTCGGTGACCAAGCTTTTTACCCTCTATTCCAGTTTGTTTTTACTCCAGGACAGCACCCAGACGCTACGCTATGTAGAAGCCGGAGACACCCTTAAAATTTGGGGCGCCGGAGATCCTAGCTGGAAGTATCTGGATTTGTATCAACCCAACTTTGATTCCCTTTTGGCACCTTATTCCATCATCCAATTTTCGGATGCCAATCTGAAATCCAAGTCGTTTGGAGAAGGTTGGCAATGGGACGACTACCTATACTCCTATTCAGCGGAGCGGAGCTCATTACCCATTTATGGAAATCTCGTGGAGATTAAAAAAAACAGCAACAGCCCCAGGTTGTTTCCGGAAGTTTTCCAAGCCAGCCTCTACAAAACAAAACAGGAAACCAAAGACTTGGAAAGGGAAGTACATTCAAATAATTTTTATTATAACCCATTGACTTACAGGTCAAATGAGAAATTCATTCCATTTATCACTTCCAGTAAGCTTTTTATTGAATTAGCCTCCCAAGCCACTGGCAAAACCTGGATTTATTCACCTGAGCCACTCCCCAAAAACCATCAACTCTGGAGAGGAGCTCCCCTGTTCCCCATCTTGAAGGAAATGATGCTGGAAAGCGACAATTTTCTCGCAGAACAATTGATGTATATGGTTTCCGACAAACTTTTTCAAGAAATCAATACAGAAAGAGCTATTGAGTACATTGTCAAAACATATTTGTATGATCTTCCGGACAAACCGATTTGGGTGGATGGAAGCGGGCTCAGCAGATACAATCTTTTCACTCCAAGAACCATGGTTGGGCTTTTTGAAAAAATCAATCAAATCCTTCCCAGAGAGAAACTCCTTGAACTACTGCCGACCGGAGGTGTCTCCGGTACCCTTGAAAACAATTATTTGGCTAATCAACCCTATATTTTTGCCAAGACCGGTACCATGAGCAACAACCACAGCCTGGTTGGGCTGATCAAGGCAAAAAGCGGAAAAACCTACTGCTTCGCCTTTATGAATTCAAACTATCCCTATAAAGCCTCCGAACTCAGAAGAGAAATGGAAAAAGTCCTGATCAGCATTCGGGACATGTTTTAGAAAGTACCTTACCGCCTCTTGATACCGAACTTTCCCAAAGCAGTAAGAATCATTTTTTCCCCTTTCCAAAAAGCCTTAATTTCACCCATCAACCCAAATCTCCATGCAAAAACGAGCTTTTCTAAAATCCCTTGGCCTGATGGCTGGCACACTTCCTTTTTTGGCCTTTGATTCTGCCTCAGATGCAGGAAAAACACTCCTTCCCAACTCCGTAAAAAAAGGAGACACTGTAGGATTAATCAGTCCTTCGGCAGCTACTGCTGACAGGATGCAGTTCACATTTGCCAAGGAAGCTTTGGAAGCGTTGGGTTTTAAAGTAAAGCTGGGTCAAAACCTCAAAAACCGAAGAGGGCATCTAGCAGGAACCGACCAAGAAAGAGCTGATGATTTGAATGCAATGTTCGCAGATTCAGAGGTTAAAGCTGTAATCTGTATACGCGGAGGTTCCGGAGCATCCAGAATACTTCCCCTGATTGATTACAAAACCATCCGAAAAAACCCGAAACCACTTTTGGGCTATTCGGACATCACCGCGCTACATTGTGCCATCCAAGCCCAAACTGGCTTGATTTCTTTTCATGGACCAAATGGATCCGGAAGCTGGAACAGCTTCAATGTAGCCCAGTTTGAGCAGTTGTTTTTCGAAAAAACCAAGGTTCAATTTCAGAACGAGCAAGTCAAAGGAGATGATCTAGTTATCAAGTCCAACCGCATCCAAACCCTTAGGTCAGGGATTGCCGAAGGAAAAATTCTGGGAGGCAATCTCACAGTTTTGACAGCTTTAAGTGGAAGCCCTTATTATCCGGATTTCAAAGATTCTATTCTGTTTATCGAGGACATCGGAGAGGATCCCTACAGAATAGACCGAATGATGAGCACGCTCAAACTCAATGGTACCCTCGATAAAATCAATGGGTTCATTTTTGGGCAATGCTCGGACTGTGAACCCGGTGGAGGTTACGGATCTCTTACTGTGGATCAGGTTTTGGATGATTATGTATTGCCTTTGGGAATTCCAGCTTATAGTGGTGCCATGATCGGACATGTTCCAAAGCAATTTATTGTCCCTGTAGGGGCGAAAGTCCGAATGGACGCAGATGCTGGCACCTTTGACCTTTTAGAAAACATCTTCCAGTCTTAAGCTATGCAAAACACTTGGTTGACATTACTATTCTTTTGCATTTTATTCTTTCAACGAGAAGAAAACAAAACCTCAGACACGAACAGCCTTCCTATGACTGAAAAAACATTGAGCTATTTGGCACTTGGAGACAGCTACACCATTGGAGAGGGAGTAGCAGAGCCTGAGCGCTATCCCAATCAATTGGTAAAGCGTCTTAACGAATCCGGCAAAGGCCAATGGGAAAATCCTCTGATCATAGCAAAGACAGGCTGGACGGTGGATGAGTTGGAAGAAGGCATCGCTAATTCCACTTTAATCAAAGCTCCTTATGATCTGGTGACCCTGTTGATTGGCGTCAACAACCAATACAGAGGCAGGGAGGTAGAGGTTTATAAAACCGAATTTGAGCAAATGCTTTTGAAGGCCATCGGTTTTGCCGGAAATCTCCCGGATCACGTGGTGGTACTTTCCATTCCGGATTGGGGAATCACAGCTTTTGCCGAGGAAAAAGGTGTAGATCAGAATAAAGTGGCATTGGAAATCGATGCCTATAACCAGGCTAAAAAAGAGGTTTGTGATCAGTATGGAGTGTATTTCATAGACATTACCCAAGAGTATAGAGCCATTGGAAATCAACCGGAAATGCTCGTAGAAGACCTGCTTCACCCAAGTGGAAAAATATATGCTCTTTGGGCAGAAAAATTATTTGAAAAAGTGTCCAAAACCCAATTCAGATAAATCCACTTTCTGGTTTTTAAAAAGAGGAAATCTAAATCAGGGAATTTGAAAAAATAACCCTGCCAACATACCCGATAAAAGACAGCAAAGCGTTTATTTTACAAGCCATTGAACCAAAACAACCTATGAAAATCATCTGCATCGGCCGAAATTATGCGGCTCATATCGAGGAACTGAAGAACGAAACTCCTGGCAATCCCGTGGTTTTCCTGAAACCTGATACCTCCCTTCTCAAAAACGGGGCAGCCTTTTATTATCCGGATTTCTCCCAAAACATCCACCACGAGGCTGAATTGGTTTTAAAGATTTCAAAAGAAGGCAAATACATTCAAAAGCAATATGCTCACCGGTACTTCGATGAGATTGGATTGGGTATAGATTTCACTGCCCGTGATTTACAGGATCAGTGTAAGGCAAAAGGGCTTCCATGGGAAATTGCCAAAGCGTTTAATGGTTCGGCTCCAATTGGAGACTTTTTACCAGTCACTGAATTCCCTGATTTCAAGGACATTGATTTCCATCTTACCATCAATGGGGAATTGCGCCAAAAAGGAAATACCAGCATGATGCTTTTTGATTTTGGAACCATTTTGGAGTATGTCTCCCAGTTTTTCACTTTGAAAAAGGGAGATCTGATTTATACCGGAACCCCAGCTGGCGTCGGCCCTGTCAAGGTAGGAGATCGATTGGAAGGATTCATTGGCACCCAAAAAATGTTGGATTTTGAAGTTAAGTAAACCAACTCTCTATTTATTTCTATTTCTTTTTAGCCTCAGCCAACCCCTTCTTTCCCAAGAGGTGATCCGGGATTATTTCCGTTCTCCCGTAAAACCAGGAGGAAGGAACTACCTATCGGGTAATTTCTCAGAACTCCGGCCTAATCACTTCCATACGGGACTGGATTATAAGTTTGGCGGTGTGGAAGGTGAGCCCATTTATGCCGCAGCAGACGGATGGATTCACCGAATCAAAATCTCATCCTTCGGATATGGAAATGTAATCTATATCAAGCATCCCACCGGACATATTACCCTTTATGGTCACCTGAGAAACTTCAACCCAAAGCTTCAGAAATACATGGTGGAGAAGATGTATGAAGCCAAGGCAAATGAACTGGAATACTATCCCGAACCGGGAGAAATTCCCATTAAAAAAGGAGAACGGATAGCCGATGGCGGTAACACCGGAAATTCCGGAGGCCCCCACCTTCACTTCGAAATCAGGGACAGCTTGGACCGGGCCATGGACCCCTTGCTTTTTGGATTTCCGGAAATTTTGGACAGAACCCCTCCCACTCCTCAAATTGTAGCGATTGTTCCTCTTGAAGTTGATTCTAGGGTAAACGGGAAATTTCAGCGTCTTGAAATCACTCCCCAGGCTGTTGGAAACAATTATAGACTACCTTCCACCATCAAAATCTCAGGAAAAGTTGGTCTTGAATTCAGAGGCTTTGACCAATTGGATGGGGCAAGCAACAGAAATGGCTTTCCTTATTTCGAACTTAGGGAAGCAGACAGTTTGGTTTTATTCAACCTAAAAGTTGACAAGGTTGATTTCAACTACACCCGGCAGTTTTTACTGCATACCCATCAAAACCGTTTCACCAAATTATACCATCAGGAAAACCTGAAATTCGAATACCTTCACCCCAATCTCCCGGAAACAGGATATCTTGAGTTGGAGGCAGGCACAAAAAAGGAATACACCTTAGAGCTTTCGGATGCCTATGGAAACAGAAGAAGAATCCTCTTTTCCTTGGAGGGGGAAGAATTGAACCATCAGGTGGCTGATGGCCCCGCTCCTACCAGAGCCCAGGTAGAATACATAGGTAAAATTCTGAAAATCAAGGCCCCAAATTCTCATTTGGGGGGATTGGCTAGATTCTATGTAGGTGCGAATTCCTATGAAATGCTACCCGCCTATCAGGATGCCCAAAGTAGAACCTATTTGTGGGATATGCGATTTGGCATCCCTGAGGAAGTAGACATTTGCTCCGAATTGGTCAACCCAAAAGTCAATGCATTTATCCCTGTTGGATGGGATCAACTTTATGCAGAAAAAGGAGTACAGATAAGATTTGAAGAATCAACACTTCTCGATCCATTGTATCTGAGAGTAGAGGAGACTGGCAGTAGCAGCAATCCCCGTCTCAATCTCAATGATCCCAATGAATACCTATTCAGCTCCATGGAAGTTTTATGGGACGTATCCGGATATACTGGCAACCGACAGAAAACCCATGTTTATCAACTGGGAAACCGGGAACGGAAGTCCTTTGTGGGAGGAATTTGGGAAGATGGATCTATCCGTTTTAAAACCAGAAATTTTGGTACTTTTGTGCTCGCCGAAGATGCAGTCAAACCCACTGTCACTCCGGTGAGAATCAATTCCTCAGAAATCCGATTTACCATCCGAGACAATCTCTCTGGTATTCAGAGTTTTGAGGCCATGATTGACGGAAAATGGGTCCTCATGCGCTATGAACACAAGAGGGCTTTGATCTGGTCAGAGAAATTGGATGAACAACCATTTAAAGGACCGGTTATACTTAAAGTAACCGATCTTGCCGGAAATGTGACCGAGTGGAAAGGTACTATAGGTTAAATTTGTTCCATTCAAACCATTAAAAAATGACACTAGAAGTAGGCCAAAAGGCGCCAGATTTCGAAGCAAAAAATGAAAAAGGAGAACTCATCAAACTCTCAGATTACAGAGGGAAAAAGGTGATCCTTTACTTTTATCCTAAAGATTCCACACCGGGTTGTACGGCACAGGCCTGTAACCTGAGGGATAATTACGATGCCCTGCAAAAAGCAGGATATGTGGTACTCGGAATAAGTTCAGATTCCGAAAAATCCCACCAGAAGTTTATAGATAAACAAGCTCTTCCCTTTTCTCTTATCGCAGACACAGATCTGAAGGTTCATGAAGCCTACGGAACCTGGGTAGAAAAATCCATGTATGGAAGAAAATACATGGGTACTGCCAGGACCACTTTCGTAATCGATGAGGAGGGAACTATCGAAGAGATCATCGATAAGGTGAAAACCAAAGAACACACAGCACAAATTCTCAAATAAATCCTCCGTAATGGAAAAAAAATCAATCGAACAACTCGAATCTATCTGTTCTCAGGTACGCAGAGACATCCTAAGGATGGTTCATGCGGTCAATTCAGGCCACCCTGGAGCTTCATTGGGTTGTACAGAGTTTTTCGTAGCCCTGTACTTCGACCAGATGAATCATAATCCAAAGTTCAACATGGAAGGGAAAGGTGAAGACCTGTTTTTTCTTTCCAATGGACACATCTCCCCTGTTTGGTATTCGGTTCTTGCCAGATCCGGATATTTCCCAGTGGAAGAACTGAAAACCTTCAGAAAGTTGAATTCAAGATTGCAGGGACATCCGGCTACTGAAGAGCATCTTCCGGGTATCCGAGTTGCTTCCGGTTCTTTGGGCCAGGGCCTATCCGTGGCAACTGGTGCAGCTCAGGTGAAAAAACTGGAAAAAGACGATTCTACCGTATATGTTTTGATGGGTGACGGTGAAGTTCAGGAAGGACAAGTATGGGAGGCAGCTATGTACGCTGCCCACTATGGTGTGGACAACCTGATCGCAACGATTGATTATAACGGTCAGCAGATCGACGGACCAACTCGGGAAGTGATGGATCTGAAAGACCTCAAAGCCAAATGGGAAGCATTTGGTTGGGAAGTAATGGAAACCCGTCAGGGAAATGACATGAAGGCTGTCCTGGCCGGATTGGAAAAAGCCAAAGAACTGAGCCGCAAAGGCAAACCTGTTCTCAACTTGCTGTACTCTGACATGGGTTATGGGGTGGACTTTATGGTAGGTTCACATAAATGGCACGGGGTAGCTCCTAACGATGAGCAACTTGCCAGTGCCCTTGGCCAATTACCGGAAACCTTGGGCGATTATTAATCCACCTTCCTAATCAAAATTAAGATGAGCTTAGATTTAAAATTTACTTATTCAGAAAAGAAAGATACCCGCTCCGGATTTGGAGATGGATTGTTGGAAGCAGGCCGAAAAAACCCTGAGGTAGTAGCCCTTTGTGCAGACTTGATCGGTTCCCTTAAAATGGGAGCTTTCCAAAAGGAATTCCCTGAGAGATTTTTCCAAACCGGAATTGCTGAAGCCAATATGATCGGTTTGGCAGCAGGCATGGCCACTGCCGGAAAAATCCCTTTCACCGGTACTTTCGCTAATTTCTCCACAGGCCGGGTATATGACCAAATCCGTCAATCCGTAGCCTATTCGGAGAAAAACGTGAAAATCGCTGCCTCTCATGCAGGCTTGACTCTTGGAGAAGACGGTGCTACCCACCAGATTCTGGAAGATGTGGGAATGATGAAAATGCTTCCGAACATGACTGTGATCAATCCTTGTGACTACAACCAAACCAAGGCTGCTACCTTGGCAGTAGTAGATCATGAAGGACCGGTTTACCTTCGTTTTGGACGTCCAAGCTGGCCTATCTTCACTCCGGCTGATCAAAAGTTTGAAATCGGAAAAGCCTGGAAAATGATTGATGGAAAAGATGTGACCATCTTTGCTACCGGTCATTTGGTATGGGAAGCAGTAGTTGCTGAAGCTGTATTGAGAGCTGAAGGCATCTCTGCAGAAGTCATCAACATCCACACCATTAAGCCTTTGGATGAAGAGGCAATTCTTGAATCCGTAAAGAAAACAGGTTGTGCAGTTTCTGCCGAAGAACACCAGATCAACGGTGGTTTGGGTGATAGCATTGCCCAGACTTTGATCCGTCACAACCCGGCTCCTTTGGAGTATGTAGGCGTAAATGACAGCTTCGGAGAATCCGGAACTCCTACTCAACTGATGGAAAAGTATGGCTTGAATGCTGTAAGCATAGTAAAAGCAGCTAAAAGAGCCTTGGAAAGAAAATAAATCCAATTTCAATTGGTCTCAAAAAACCACAAATCGAAAGGTTTGTGGTTTTTTTGTTTCCCCTCCTTAATTTCCCCAAATGATTTCCATCCAAAAAAACATTACCCTCATTCCTATCAAAGCTGAAGACCAAACTCAGCTATTCGAACTCATGGATGAGGTTTATAAAACAGCTTATAGCCATTTCTGGAAAGACGGAGGAAATTGGTACATCGATCTGATTTACAGTAAAAAGAACCTTGAAAAGGAATTAAGCAGGGAGTCCAGTCATTATTTTTTCGTGGAGTTTGATCAGGAAAAAATCGGGATTCTTAAATACGATTTCCCTTTTTCCCCAAAACAAATTGAGATCCCAAATTCAATGAAGCTGCATAGGCTATACCTGCATCCAAAGGTCCATGGAAAAGGCATTGCTCAAGCCTTGATGCAACATATAGAAGAAGTCGCCATGGAAAATAAATTGGATTATATCTGGTTGGAAGCCATGGAATCCCAACCCCAGGCCAGACGATTTTATGAAAAATCGGGCTATGCTCACTGCCTTACATATACCCTGGATTTTGAACAGTTACTTCCGGAATATCGAGGGATTCAAATTCTAAAAAAGAACCTAAGCTGACTTTACGCCCTAAATTTTTTAACTTAGTAGAGCACTTTTAGCTCTAATGGAAATGTCTCGATATAGAATTTTTGTTCTTTTTTTTGGAATAGCCTTGGCTTTGGCTACCTGCACCACACAAATCAATTTTCTGGGGACTCCACCTATTTCCAAGGAATCCGCCCCTTCCTCCAATACTTCAATTAAGTCTGGGAAGGAATTAGTCGGGGTGTATTTTATGCCTTCCTGGAATACATCCGGAAATCCAAAAATTGATAAGGACAGTTTTTGGTCATGCCTTAGTGGAAGAGATGATTGTGCATTTTTAAAGGACACCGGGGCCTGGGGACCTAAAGGAAGGATCTATAACTCAAGGTACCCCTATGAAGGTCCATTTCTGGAAAGAAAACCAATCTCCGAACTCAAAGGATTTTACAAGCGGGATGATCCTGAAGTAGCTAAAAAACAACTTCAGTACATGAAGCAGTATGGGATTGATTTTTTTGCCTACAATTGGTTTTACGGAAGACACTATTATTATCACCGTTATTTTGGTCCCCAGTCCAAAATCTATTATCCCGAAGGCTGGAGAATAGACGGTAACAGAGATGGAAGAGTAGCTGTGCCTGGCTTACCGGAATGGGATGAGCAATTGAATGTATTGCTGAATGAAAACTCCAAGCTTCCCGAAAAGGAACAAATGAAATGGGCCATCAATTGGTGTGATGATTCCCATGAACGCTGGATGCATTGGTTGGCAATAGGTTCCCCGGATGAATTGGCAAGAAAGGCGAACTATCCGGGAGAAAGTCCAAATAAGGAACTCTATCTCCAGGTTCACGAAAAAATCACCCGGCATTGGACCGATAATTACTTCAAGAGAAAGGACTACTTGAAAGATTCATTGGGCAGACCAATAGTATACTTCTACTTTCCCCAAGACACCGAATCAAGGGCAGCATTTTATGGAATAAGCATGAAGAGCTTGTTGGATCTCTCTCAAAAGATTGCAAAACAACAGGGGCTTCCGGGGATCAAATTCATAGCGGTCACCGCCGGCCCCATGCTGGAAAGAGAGAGAATGTATGGACTTCCCACCCTTTGGCAAGCCAACAATCCGAAAAGACCCTGGGAAGGAGGACAGTATAAAAACAGACTCCTATTACAGGAATACGTCCCCAGACTGAAAGGAATGGGATTTGAAGGCATGACAGGCTATGTGTATCATAATTTTTTCGAACAGTACAACCACTCCTATGCTGATATGCGCAAAACCTACCGAGGTCATTGGGAAAAATGGAGCGAGCAATTCAAAGGAGACCCTGATTTTGAATACCAGGTTCCAGTGGCTATGGGTTGGGATATGCGCCCGATGGGAGGCACCTGGCCCCAAGCAAGCGGCTTCCCATCCGAACCTTCCAAAGATCAGGTGCACAGCACCAAAGAGACCTTTAAGGCGAATTTAAAAGATGCTAGACAGGTTTCTCAGAAATACCGGTCAACCAATGGAAACACTGTGATGATTTGCTGTTGGAATGAATATTTGGAAGGCAATTATATTGAGCCAACACAGGGTCATAGATTCAACTACCTGGAAGCTATTTGGGAGGTGTTTGGGGAAAACCAGCCTTAATTTTCCATACTTCAAAAATGTCAGCGTAAACTCAGAACTTCTCCTCTATTCCTAAACCAAATAAGGCGAAATCATACTTTACCGGGTCCGCTGAATCAAACTCCCGCAGTCTTTCTGTCAATTCCACAGCAGTCAACCAATCTGTCTGTTTTCTGGTAATCAGGCCCAATTTTCTCCCAACCCGGTCCACATGCAGATCACAGGGGCAAATGAGCTGGGATGGGGATATCTTTTTCCAAATCCCAAAATCCACACCTTTATCGTCCTGCCTTACCATCCAGCGGAGATACATATTGATTCGCTTGCAGGCAGCTTTTCGGGCAGGGGTTGCAATATGCTTTTTGGTACGGGCCGGGGCATCGGGAAGAGAAAAGAAATATTCATGGAACCTTGACAATATACCCTCCATTGCTTCAGGCCCTCCTGTTTGGCCTATCAGGAAGGCTTCCTCTAAGGATTCCTGTTGCCTGTAAAACCATGTCAGAAAGTGAATAAAATAAAGTGTATCCACATCATTGAAGGTTCTGTGCTTAAAATTCAAGAAGGGAGCAAGGTCTTTTTCCTCATGATGCATCAAAAATTCATAGGGAGCATTGTCCATCATCTGAAATAACTCCTTGCATTTATTGATGATGGTTTTTCTCTGCCCCCAAGCAAGAATTGCCGCAAAAAATCCCGAAATCTCTATATCCTGTTTGAGGGAATAATTATGGGGAATGGACACCGGGTCATTGGAGATGAAATCCGGCTGGTTGTACTGCTCTACTTTTTCGTCAAGAAAATCCTTCAAGCCCTGCATTAAAGCGCAACTTTTACTTCTCCTCCCTGCGTACCGTCAAACCACTTAAAGGACAATCCACTTTCGTCCTTTTCAGAAATATGCCAATCAAAGCATTTGATAGTCGTCAGCGGTTGAATGCTGTCTTCGTCAGGATGATAAAGGCAAATATCAAAGTCAGGCAAATCTTTGGAGTCGAGACTATTCCATTTTTCAAGAATCAGCCCCTCCTCGATCACTCTGACCTTGTTACCGAAAACAAAATCTGACAAGATGGTAGGAACCCCGTCTTTTCTGCGGAGCTTAAAACCGGATGGCCCAAACATGATCTGTTTTACCAATTTGGCTTCAATAAGTTCATTGGTATGGGGTAAAACCTCCCAATCAGACTCTTTTAGCACCACTTTTTTTCCCTCGGGTCTCAAGCGGGTCAAAAATTGGGAAATCTTGGAAAAAAGCCAGGTGAGCCCAATAAAGATCAAGCCAAAACTTGCCAGGATTGGGTAGGAAATCACAAAGATCGCATTCCAGATTAAACGGAATGTGTGGTGAAAGAAGAGCTGGATTTTATTCATTCTTATTGGCTTCACAGCAAAGGTACCTCTGCTGTATAACAATCCCAACTCTCAAAAATTCCAATTGGGCGATCAATAAAGTACTTCCACTGGAAAACGGTCATTTACAGCCTTCAACTGGTCATAAGCAGCCTGCGAGAGTTTGATCAGAATTTTTTCATTATCCCCGGTTTCCGGTAAGGTTCCTACTACCCTTGCAAAAATGGTAATGTCATTCTGCTCGTTTTTCACCCGGATAATGGATCCCACGGGTGCAGTTCTATGCAAAACCAAGTATTTCTTATGCCCACCCGTGCCTTCAATCAATTGAGCCTGACCTGTTTCACGGATATTTTTGAAACCACCGGAGCTTGCACCATCAGGAACCACATACATTTCTCCGGGACTGGACACAATTTTCGGCTCCCCTATCACAGGTACTTTTGCAGCTCCTACCTCAGCTCTCCCTACTTTAAGTACTTGCCCATTTCGGAGATTATTGGAACTCAATCCATTCCAATTGATTAAATCCTCAACCTTGGCTCCATATTGGGAGGAAATCGAAAATAAAGTCTCCCCGCTTTTCACTTCATGGGAAATCCAGTTACCCGGAACTAAAGGCTCAGAACTTGCCTGAACCGGACTTGATTTACTCTCTGCCACCGGCCTTTTAACTTCCTCTTCTTTTCGGGCAACATCTACCTTTTCCTCGGCCTTTTTAGGCTCAACAACTTTTTCAGTATTGTTTACCTTCCCGGTTTTTTCGGGAGCATTTACAGTCTGAACCTCAGTACTTTTATTCTCATCAGGCTTAAGCTCTGCAACAGTATTTTCAGGTTCAACCTGAGCTTTTTGAATTAAAAGAGCCTGTCCAACACTCAGATCATTTCCTTTCAGCTGATTCCAGTCCATCAACTCCCCCACACTGACTCCATACTTTTTGGAAATGGCAAAAAGCGTCTCTCCAGGAGCAACTTTATGAAGAGAGGCCCCTTCTGGAAGGGTGGCTTTACTGATATATGGAATTCTGATTTGCTGCCCGATTTTAAGCCCGCTTTTCAATACATCGTTAGCCTCAACAATCTCCCCAACAGGAGTCTGATATCTTCTGGAAATCCCGAAAAGCGTTTCCTTAGGTTCCACTTTATGGATGATAAAGGTTTTGTCCCCTTGTCTTTGTATTCCAACTGAATCCAGAAGTGTCACCGGATTTTCCAAAGCAAAAAGCGTTTGGCATGATAGGAAAAGGACAAAAGCAAAGGATATATTCTTAGCTGAAAACATGGGATGAAGCTTGGGTTTAGAAGTGTTTCCTAAATAATTCAACAGGGGTTTCAGACACAAAGATTATGCTAAAGAAATTCAAACAGAAAGATTTTAGGACTGATTTCCCATAGCAACCATAAAATCAACTTCTAGTTGAAAGCAATCAAAATTCCGATTTATGACCTAGTTCAGAATTTCCTTTATTATCTTTTCACAAAGATTTCTTTGTTATGAAAACCCTGATTCCCATTCTTTCATTCCTTCTGCTTTTTTTCTCGCTTCCTTTACTAGCTCAGGAGATAGAAGAAAAAAAGGTCTTCTCTTTTAAAATAGACAGGGATATAGACCCAGCCATGAACCGCAGAGTCAAGTTGGCTTTGGAACAGGCCGTGAAAGTGGAAGCAGATCTGATCATCATCGAAATGGACACCTACGGAGGTGCAGTCAATGATGCCGATGATATCCGGACCATGATTCTTGAGTCCAAAATCCCCATTTATACCTTTATCAATAAAGATGCAGCTTCAGCAGGTGCCCTGATTTCCATTGCAAGTGACAGCATCTATATGGCTCCAGGCTCAAGTATTGGAGCGGCTACCGTTGTCAGCGGAACTGACGGATCAGCTGCACCCGATAAGTATCAATCCTATATGCGCTCCATGATGCGAAGTACGGCTGAGGCCTCGGGAAGGGATCCCAGAATTGCTGAAGCCATGGTGGATGAAAAAATAGAAATCGAGGGAATCACTGAAAAAGGATCTGTGCTGACTTTTTCGGTTTCGGAAGCCCTTCAACATGGATTTTGTGATGGGGAATATGGAAGCATTGAGGAAATCCTGAAAGCCCAAAACTTGGAAGAATCGGAGTTTATAGAATTTGAAAGCTCGGAAACGGAGCGGATCATTTCCTTTTTTCTGAATCCCGCCATCAGTGGGATTCTCATCCTGATTATCATCGGGGGAATTTATTTTGAACTTCAAACCCCTGGGGTAGGCTTTCCTCTATTGGCCGCTATTGTTGCTGCACTTTTGTACTTCATCCCCTATTACCTCAATGGGTTGGCTGAAAATTGGGAAATGATCGTTTTTGTGCTTGGGATAATTCTCCTTGCACTTGAACTGTTTGTGATTCCGGGTTTTGGGATTTTTGGAGTATTGGGAATAATATTCATACTCGGCGGTCTGTTTTTAGGCATGCTTCCCAACCAGAATTTCAACTTTGATTTTGTTCCGGCTTCCGATCTCTTTGCGGCTTTATTGACTGTCATACTTGCTGCCATAGCCTCTGTAGGGCTGGTATTCTGGCTCACTCCCAAAGTCAACCAATGGGGAGCATTTAAGGCCATCACCCTAGCCTCCACCCAGGACAGAAACGAAGGATATACTTCCAGTTTTTACCCTGAGCAACTCAATGGCAAAACCGGAGTGGTACATTCCAGGTTGAGACCAAGTGGAAGGGTGGAAATAGAGGGAGAAATTTACGATGCATTTTCCCGTGGTGAATTTCTGGATCAAGGTGAAAAAATCATTGTGATTTCCACGGAAGGCACCTCCCTAAAAGTCAAAAAATGGGAAGGCTGAAAGAGAGATATTTTCCTAAGTTTACGGCATGAACCCATTTCAGTCAGTCTTCGAAGCCATAGGAGAAGAAAAAATCAAGGAATTGGTCAGCTACTTTTATCAGGAAGTGGAGACAATTCCGGAGCTCAGAAAACTTTATCCGGAGGATTTGGCACCCGCTGAACGCAGGCTTTATCTTTTTTTACTTCAGGTTTTTGGAGGTCCCCAGACTTATTCGGAGGAGCGTGGTCACCCTCGGTTGAGGATGCGCCACTTTAACTGGGAAATAGACGGGAAGATGAGAAACCATTGGATCAATGCCATGATCTCTTCCATGGACAAATTGGACTTGGATCCCAATGTCCGGGAATTGATGCTCAATTATTTCATCAAAGTTGCCAACCATATGATCAACCATGAATAAGCTGCTGAGGAGAATCTATTCCATCTATGCATCAGCTTTGTTTTTGATCAGCTTTTTGTTGGGCTTTCCATTCATTCTGGTCTGTATTTGGATTCCCGGTTGGAAAAAATTCGGACGAAAAATCAACAGGTACTGGGCCAAGGTTTATTTCACACTCATTTTCATGCCTGTGCATATGGTGAAAAAAGCCAAAATTGAGAAAGGCAAACCCTATATTTTTCTAGCCAATCATTTCAGCTATTTGGATGTGGCCATGATGGGATTTATCCCGGGAGACGTACAGTTTATTGGTAAAGCCTCCATACGAAAAGTCCCGCTTTTCGGCTATTATTTTAAGAAGCTCCATATTGCGGTAGAAAGGTCCTCTGTTCGAAGCAGAGCAGAAACGATGCGCAGAGCGGGTCTCGCTTTGGAAAGCAAAAGCAGTATTGTATTATTTCCGGAGGGTGGGATCTACACCAAAAACCCACCCCAAATGGCTCCATTTAAAAATGGTGCTTTTCGACTGGCTTTAGACAAACAAATCCCGATTATCCCTGTCACATTATCCTATAATCATCTAATTTTACCCGATGACGGGAAATTTCTGATGAGGCTAAAAAGAGCCAAGATGGTATTGCATGAAGCAATCAGCCCTCAACCATCAGATACCGAAGAAAGCCTAAAGCAAAAATGCTTTGAAATCATCCAGAGGCAATTGGACGAAGACAATAAAAAAAGCATGTAGCCCAAAAGCATTGAATCCGAAAAAATGGATGTATCCATCGCCTCGTAAAAAGAGTTTATGATCTAGAAGATTCTGATTAAAATGAAAATAGACAAAGCAGCAATCCAGAAAATAGCCCATCTGGCAAGGCTTGAATTTGACGAAAACAGTGCCGAGAAAATGTCCAGGGACATGAGTCAAATTCTGGACTGGGTGGAAAAATTGAATGAATTGGACACTGAACACATTGAGCCTTTGACCACCATGTCCTCTGAGGTCAATGACATGAGGGAAGATAAAACCGGCAAGCACCTCAGTCATGAAGATGCCCTCAAAAATGCCCCTAAAAGGGATTCTCAGTACTTCCGTGTACCAAAGGTCTTGGAATGATTCAGATGCAAAGTCCCAATCAGTTACCCCCACTTGCAAAAATCCCGGCCCTCCTTCTGATCATCACGGGAGGGCTTTTTGCTTTTTACTTTCTTTTTTTCAACCCTGTTCCCTATCAGGCCATCCAAGCCGGTTATTTTCTGGACAGAATTCCTATCCCTTTGGACTTAGCTCATCTTGGTCCACTGGAGTTTCCAATCAGGGTGGACAACTTCTTGGTTTTTCAGGAATTCAAGTCCCTAGCCCCCGGATTCACCATTCCAGAATCCCTGTTTTTTGGGATTTTAGTATGGCTTGTTGGAGCTGCTACCCTTAGTTTGGTTTCAGAATTCAAAAAAGGATACTTCATTTTAGCAGGTATTATCTGGATACTCTTATTGACTCTCAGCAACCTGAACGGACTGAATATCGGTGGTCCCAGTTCCAATTTTGCCCTCATCATTGCTTTAAGCGGCAGCCTACTTCCGGTCATTTATTTTCATATACGAGCTGGAGTTTACTCCTATCCATTCCGGTTTCTTAGCAACCTTCTGATATCGGGTGCGGCATTTTATGCCCTGATCCATTATGCAGAAATCCCTTCTCCAGCGCTATTTCTTGCGGAGCACTTGAGTTTGATTGGCTTTGGTATGGCGATTTGCTGGATATTTTGGTCCGGACATGGATTGATCTCCGGTATTTTTGTCCTGCTTACACGGGCAAACAGAAACCTGAACCTGAGGATTTCCATACAAATCAGTCTTATTACCCTGGTTTATTTGCTGATTCTGCTAAATAGCCTTTTTGACTTGGTTAGTACCCCTTTGGAATTCCTGCCTGTTTTCAATCCTCTTCTCCTGCTTTTACCCATAGGAATCTTAGGATGGTTTACTCTGGAAGCGAAAACCAATTCTGTTCCCTCCAACTTGGTGACAGGTCCCATGGCCTTGAAGGTCTTGTATTTGCTTGGATTTGGAATCAGTCTTTGGATGGTTTGGAAGCTCAAGCTATCGGGAAATCAGGCCGGTGAAGAACTTTTCAAGCATCTTTTGGTATATACCCAACTTGGCTTTAGTCTCTTTTTCCTGATCTACCTCCTGATGAATTTTGCTACCCTCATGGATAGTGGCCAGGCAGTTGATAGGATATTGTTTAAACCTTACAACCTCCCCTATTATCATCAGAGAATCGGAGGCTTGATTGCCATGTTGGTGATGATTGCCTATTCGGAGGGGATCATAGGAGTTCAGGTCAATTCCTACAGCAACAATATTCTGGGAGATTATTATTACCAAAGTGATCAAAAACTGGAAGCCAGCATTATCTATGAAAACAGCTGGTTTCGCTATAGAAACAATCCCAAGGCAAAAAACCTGACTGCCCATCTTCTAATACAACTTAACCAGCCAAGTTTAGCCAAGCAGCATTTGGAACAAAGTTTTGCAGAAGCTCCTCAAGTTGACAATATCCTGCTGCTTGGTGATCGCCTTCTTCTGGAAAACAATATTTTTGAATCCATTTATTATTTGGAACAGGGGCTCAAATGGTTTCCCGGTGATCCTCGCCTATTGAGCAATCTCGCCCTGTGTTATGTAAGAACAAATCGGTTCGAAGATGCGCTCTCCCTTTTGGAAGAAAAGTCTGGAAATGAAGCACTTCAAAGTAACCTTTCCGCACTTCAAGCGAAATTGGGGGTATTGGAAAACAATTCTTACTCTCCAGAGGACCTCATCGGTCAAATCAACGAAGTAGCCAAACAAAATGCTTTGGGAAATTTACCCGAAAAAGACCTTCTTGAAGCTATCCAGGAAAAATTGGAAAAGGAAAGTTCTCCCAAGGTGATTCAGGCTGCCTGGAGGAATGTACTTTCCCAAAAAGATTTCTCAGATCCGAATCAGGACTTGGAACTTCTGGAAAGGCTTTGGCAGGAACCCGGCTTTGAGCAATTCATTATGGACCTTCAGGAAACTGCCGTAATCAGGAGTTTGGGAGCAGGAAGAATCAGTGATGCCATAAAAAACCTAAACGGTCTTGCATTTAGAAACCCGGGAGATGCCGCCCGCTTCCTGAGTCTTTCCTCCTCCATACTAGCCCAGCAAATGGATTTTGAAAAAGCATCCTTGGAGTTAATGGGAGCTGAAGAAAATGGCTTTCAGAATTTTCAGGCCCAACATTTGGTTTGGCTGTATCTTGGCGGAAAAATCGAGAAGGCTGTAGAACTCTCCCTACAATCCGGGGTTCCTCTTCCTTCCTTCCTTTTGGAAGAATCCGGCAATAACTTCAGGTATCTTCAATTGATTGCAAGTTTCCATGAAAGTATTCCCGATCGCCTTTTTAAAGCTTGGGGAGAATTCCCGTCTGGAGAATTAAAAACCGATTTGGCTATTCGAATTTTAACATATAAAGCGCATGGTTTGGATGAGTCGGACTTGAGGGAATTAGGCAAGGAAGTAATGGATCAAAAAGGATCTCAAGCCGATTTGGGAAAATTCCTTTCCAATCCTGACCTCAAAAATCAGGCTAGCGTCGAGGCTTTTCTAAAGTGGCAAGGCTTGGGTGAAGAACTTACCGGAAACCCTTATATAGGTCCATTGATTTGGAGTGCTGTGGAGATCAACCCGGACAAACTCAAACAATACGAAATCCTGAATGCGGCCACGGAATTCAACCGTGACCCTGTCCTTTGGATTAAAAAGATCAAATTGGCCAGAGAGATAGGATTGAGTAATTATGCCACCGAAGCTTTGGTTCAAATGCAGGAATGGCTAAGTGATGAAGAGATCCAAAGCTTACAATTGTCTAACTTCTAGATCGCATTAACGTATTTTCAATCAATAGATTCTATTTTTATTGAGCTATACTTTACCTTAAGGAAAATTTTCAACCATGAGCAGAGTAATTGAAACCCACGAGATCAACAGAACCTATAAAATGGGCTCGGAAATCATCCAGGCCCTCAAATCCATTTCCATCAATGTTGACCGGGGAGAGTATGTGGCTTTTATGGGACCATCCGGTTCCGGAAAATCCACTCTCATGAATATCATCGGTTGCCTGGACACACCGACTTCAGGAACCTATATTCTCAACAACAAGGATGTGTCTGACATGACTGAAAATGAACTGGCAGAAATCCGAAACAAAGAAATTGGCTTTGTATTCCAGACCTTCAACCTGCTACCACGGGCTAGCTGTCTGGAAAATGTGGCCCTTCCCTTGGTGTATGCGGGATTTAGTAAATCTGAGCGGGAAGAAATGGCTTTCGAGGCTTTAAAAAACGTAGGTCTTGAAGAAAGAACCAAACACCGTCCCAATGAGCTTTCCGGTGGACAGCGACAGCGTGTTGCAATTGCACGGGCTTTGGTCAACAACCCCAGTATCATTCTGGCTGATGAACCTACTGGAAACCTGGATTCCAAAACCTCCTATGATATAATGGAGCTTTTCCATGAACTCCATTCCAAAGGAAATACCATCATCATGGTAACCCACGAGGATGATATAGCCCACTATGCACATAGAATCGTGAGATTAAGAGACGGCTTGGTAGAATCAGACACCCTCAACCCCAATCCTACCAGAGGAGTGGCAATGCATGCGTAGCAACACCTGATTTATTGAAATAGATTCTTATTTTTGCAGGAAAATCAGAAGGGCTTAGGCATGAAAATCTATACCAAAACAGGAGATCAGGGAATCACATCTTTATTAGGAGGTGTGCGTGTTCCCAAATCCGACCTGAGGATTGAGGCTTATGGCACGGTAGATGAACTAAACTCCTATATAGGACTACTCAGAGATCAAGAAGTCAACCAAAAAAGGACTGATTTTCTAAAGGAAATCCAGGATAGGCTTTTCACCATAGGTGCTGATTTGGCAACTGCTCCCGGAAAGGAAAAGGTGAAAAAACCGGATCTCTATGTAAAAGACGTGGAAAAGCTGGAGCAAGAGATGGATCAAATGGAAAGCGAACTGCCGGCATTGACCTCCTTTATTCTTCCCGGCGGCCATCAATCTGTTTCCTTTTGTCATTTGGCCAGAACAGTTTGCAGGAGAACCGAACGGATCGTGGTGGAGCTGGCGTCCTATGAACAAGTAAATGAATTAGTCATTCAATATCTCAATCGCCTCTCAGATTACCTTTTTGTCCTTGGAAGAAAAATGGCCCAGGAACTAGAGGTAGAGGAAGTAACCTGGAAAGCCAGGACTTGATTTAAAAAAACCTGTCATCTCAATACTCAAACCTATCGGCACCACCGAAAATTATTAAAGCATGAAGACTTCTTTAGCATTTCCGATACGTAAAACTCAGCATTCCCATTTAGCCGGCACCGACTTTTCCAATTTGGTTTTCGGAAAGACCATCTCTGACCACATGTTTGTGGCAGACTATAGAAACGGAGAATGGAGTGATCTTCGAATTGAGCCCTATGCTCCCATGCAACTCAATCCTTCCAATGCTGCTCTACATTATGGGCAGTCTATTTTTGAGGGTATGAAGGCTTATAAAAATGAGGAAGGGGAAATTCTGGTGTTCAGGGCAGATGCCAACTGGAGTAGAATGAATGAGTCTGCTGAGAGAATGTGCATGCCTTATCTTCCGAAGGAAATTTTTATGGAGGGAATGACACAGCTCTTGGATCTGGATAGAGATTGGGTGCCTTCAGCCAAAGGCTCTTCACTTTATATCCGCCCCTTCATGTTTGCTATGGATGATTACATCGGTGTAAAGCCATCAGACACCTATAGATTTATCATTTTCACCTGCCCTGTAGGAAACTATTATTCCAAACCGGTAAGTGTAAAGGTGGAAACAAAATTCACCAGAGCCACTGAAGGAGGTACTGGAGCTGCAAAAACTGCCGGTAACTATGCTGCTTCCCTTTACCCAGCCCTACAGGCCCAAAAAGCGGGCTATGACCAATTGCTTTGGACGGATGGAAAAACCCACTCCAAAATCGAGGAGAGTGGCACCATGAACGTGATGTTCAAAATCAACGGGACTTTATTGACTGCTCCTGTCAACGGAGGTACCATCCTAAAAGGAATTACAAGGGATTCTGTGATCCAATTGGCCAAGGATTGGAATCAGCCTCTCGAAGAACGTTTTGTAACGGTTTCAGAATTGAAGGAAGCCCTGGAAAACGGAAGCCTGGAAGAAGCATTTGGAACAGGGACTGCAGCAACCATTGCTCATATCCGTCTGATCAATATTGATGGTAAGGATTATGAATTACCCGGTAAAACAAGTGATGCATTCTCCTACCGGGTTTTGGATGCCCTTGATGGCATCAAGTATGGATCCATTGCTGATCCCCATGAATGGATCATAAAAATTTGAAATAGAAATTTTCTATAAACAAAAGAAGCTGCTCTCCAAGGGCAGCTTCTTTTATTTAGAGTCAATAGTACCAAAATACGTTCAAGACCTGTCAGGTTTTGAAAACCTGACAGGTCTCTTCAACTTTCATGGCTGAGCGTGAATTTACCCAATTCATTAATTTTTCAAGAAACCCAGTTTTGAAATTCTGATCAAATGGTTTTCCTCAAATATTCCCGGGCAATTTCCAAATCCTCCTTGGTATCTATGGCAATGGACTGGTAAAGGGATTCTACCATTCTGATTTTAATTCCGTGTTCCAACAGGCGAAGTTGCTCCAGCATTTCCAGCTGTTCCAAATTGCCCTTAGGCCAGGAAGTAAAGGATTGGAGCATTTCCCTTCTATAGCCATAAATCCCTATATGTCTTTTATACGTCAATCCCGGAATATTCTCCCGATTGTAGGGAATAGGCGAGCGGGAAAAATAAAGTGCATCGGAATGCTGGTCCAATACTACTTTGACCGCATTGGGGTTAGCTGCTTCTCCCTCCGAAATGGTAGCGTAAAGAGAAGCCACCTGAACTGATTTATCCTCAAAGACATTCACCAAATCCCTTAAGGATTTTGCATCCTGAAAGGGCTCATCCCCCTGAACATTGACCACCAAGTCAGCCTCCACTTCAGTGAGCGTTTCGGCAATTCTATCTGAACCACTCTCGTGAGACTTTTTACTGAAAAACACCTTCCCTCCTATGGCTTCAATCTGTTTTTGGATCTCCTCATGATCAGTCACTACCCAGACCTCATCAAAAACTCCTGTTTGCTTCGTACTTAAATAAGTCCGCTGAATTACCGATTTACCTTCCAGATCCTGGATCAGTTTGGCCGGTAATCGGGTGGAAGCATATCGTGCAGGAATGAGGGCAGCTACTTTCATGAATGGGCTATACTTAGGGGAATAAAGGTACGGAAAGTGAATTCATTCGATTAAAAAAATGGACTACTAATCCATTAAATTAAAGGGTATAAGCAATCTGTTACACTCTGAATTTACTTAACAACCTAGAAAGCCAGGAAGAGGTAGGACTCTTGCTGTTATCTTGATCATAATAGGCTCCTGTATATTCATTTTTCCGCATATAGGAATAATTGTAACCATATCCGTAATTATATCCTCCAAAGTCATATACATCCATTCCTGCTTTCAAACCATTGAAGACCGCATAAATATTATCAATCTGATCATTTGCATACAGATCATTGACCATCATCAGGTAACGTTTATGGGTATAATCTTGTCTAACTATATACAAGTTGACATCAGAAAATCTCAATAGGTCCATGGTTTCGGAAACCAATCCAATTGGAGGGGTATCCATTACCACCACATCAAATTCCTCCTCCAAAGAGCTTAAGAAATCGTTCATTTTATCCTTAAGCAGCAATTCAGCAGGATTCGGGGGAATAGGGCCTGAAGGAACCACATAAAGATTTTCATAGGGAGTTTGAACGATAATCTCCTCCCGGCTCGCTTTATCTACCAAATAATTGGAAAGTCCTGTTTGATTTGAAACCCCCAGGTATTCTGAGATTTTTGGACGTCTCAAATCCAAGCCTACGATCAAGGTCTTCTTCCCGCTCAGCGCAATGGCTGAGGCTAAATTGATACTTACAAAGGTTTTTCCTTCACCGGAAACTGATGAAGTCACAAGTATTTTCTTGCACTTTTTATCACTGGCAATGTAAAACAAAGCGGACCTTAGAGAGCGGAAGGACTCTGAAACCATGGACTTTGGAAACTCCTGAACCAAGAGGTTGGTATCCTTTGTACTGTGACCAATTGTTCCCAGCAGGGGAATTCTCAAGACATTCTTAAGCTGGATTTGGTCTACAATTTTATTGTTGAGGTAATGATATAGCAATAAAATACTGAGGGGGATGATTAATCCCAGGCCAAAAGCAAGACCATAGTTTTGGGATTTTTTTGGAAAAATAAGACTTCCTCTACGAGCATAATCCAGAACTGAATTATCGGAAATATTGGAAGCTCTGGCGATACCTGCTTCCGCTCTCTTTTCCAATAAGTAGTTGTATAAGTTTTCTCTAAGTTTAAATTCCCGATTTAAACCCATAAAAACCGATTCGGCTTGGGGAAGTTTAGAAAACTCCTTTCCTTCATCGGAAAGCTTGGCTAGGGCCTGAGCCTTTCGTTCTTTGGTGTTTTCTACCAGATTGTGGATATTTTCAAAAATATTCTCCCTAACCCGTGAAATCTGGGCATCCATCTCCTTAACCTTGGGATGATTTTCGTTGACGCTTGTAAGCAGTCCCCTTCTTTCCAAAGAAAGAGAAATCAGAGATCCCACCAGGGAATTTAGGGAGCCATCGGCTATTCCGACTAAGGAAGGAGCCAGTATCTCAGAATAATCCCTCCCTTTTTCATTCAGGTAGTGCTGTAAGGATTGATAATAAGTGAGTTCGAAGTCAATAGCCTGAATCTGTTCTTCCAAGTCTTGCATATTGCTCAAAACTCCCCCAAACTCCGAATTCACATCCATCAACTGGTTTTGAACCTTGAAATTCAACATTCTCCGCTCCACGGCCTTCAAGGAGTCTTCCACTACCATCAGTTGATCCTGAAGGAAGTTGAGGGTATTCTCTGTCATTTGGTTTTTCACCTTAAGGCTATACCCTATGTAGGAATCCATCAAGGCATTGACATAATCTCTTCCTTTTTCAACTACTTTAGTGACCATGGAAACCTGCAGCACGGTACCGTAGCTGTTGATGGGACGCACTGAAATTGCCTTGGAATAAGAGTCGATCACATTCATTGGGTTATGGATCACGAATGACATTCTATCCCCTACCTTCAGATGCTTTTGTTTATGGATTTTAAACTGGCTTTTTTCAGAACTGATCAGCTCTCCAAAACGGAAGGGCCTATTTAATACGGCTTCATCTACAGGTCCATCTGCCTTTGCATTCAGGAAGTCAAAAAAACCGGATTCCTTTTTTGAAAGGATAAATTCATCTTCACTCAACATGGTGAAAGTGATCTCTCCCATTTCCATTGTAGGGAAATTAGGGTCAACCTCCACAAAAATCGGAGACTGGTCATACATCTCCACCTCTTTGATATTGGTGGAAGCATAATAGGTCACATTGAAATGGAGCTTTTTTAAGGCTTCCTCTGCCAAATTCTTGGAGGTAAGCAGCAAAATGTCATTTTCCAGATTGTAGGCCCCGGAGAAAATATTGGAACGGTCCAAAATTTTCATTTCCGGACTGGAATTTTGTTTGATCAGGATACTGCCCTGAACCTCATATTCCTCAACTGAATACCGGTGAAAAAGAAAAGTAACAATCAAACCCAAAAACACGCAAGTCACATACAAGGGCCAATACCTCGCATACTTGATGAGGTAATACTTGATGTTAATGGGTTTTACATCCTCCTCAAACTTGGAAATGTCTACTTTTCCGTCAATCATATGGAATTACTCAACAAGGCAATCAACAATAGAATAGATGAAGTTACTGAAATAATCAAACCCAGGGAAGAAGATAGATTATCCGCACTTCCAAGCTGCCGAATGTTCATTGGCTGCAGGTATAATATATCGTTAGGCTGTATAAAAAAATAAGGTGAGGCCAATAAAGCGCGGTCATTGAGGTTGATCTGATGAATTTTGCTGCCACCATCGTATTGCCTGATGATAAACAATTTGTTCTTCTTGGCCAGAATATTAGACTCACCGGCAACTGCCAATGCATCGAAAATCGTAGCCCGGTTCTTCAAAATTACCTGAGCCCCGGACCTACTAAATTCTCCCAATGCGGTGAATCGAATGCCTCCAATTCTCAATTTCACAAAAACCTTTTCCTTAAAATAGACATTGATGGATTCCTGGACTTTTTGCTGTGCTTCCTCTTCGGTCAAGCCACCAATCTTGATTTTACCCAATTGGGGAAGCTCTACATACCCTTCCTGATCAATAGAATAGCCTGTAAAATAAAAAAGGTCGTTCACTCCGCCTCCACCCCCGCCTGTGCGCATGCTTCGGCTACCCTGAAACTCAAAAGGCTTGATCAGCTCATCATTGGAAGAAGCAAAGTCTATATCCACAATGTCAAAGGGCTGCAAAACATATTTGTAGTCTACGGTCGCGTAAGGAATAAATTCATCCAAACCTATCTCAGGATTTCCCGGAATATTTTGGAGATAATTGATTCTCTTGTTACTGATACAGGAACTCAGCAAGCCGAAAACAATGAGAATTATCGCAATTGGTCTATTCATTCGCTCAAAATCTTTTTAATGCTCTTAAGTCTTGATATTATCATCATGAATTTATGGACTTAGAGATCGGTAAAAACTCAGTGATGAACTCATCCATTGTTTTAGACTGGAGTCCTCTTTGATCTTTTAAACCTTGGGTAAATAGCAAAATCTCTTCCAAAACTTTCATATTCTCTTTGGGAAAATGCCCAAAATTATGAGGGTGCCACCAAAGATGATACGTTAGCCCCTTGGCTGCGGCAAATGAAAGCTCTTCCTTAATTCTTTTAACACGGAGTTTATTGAAAAAAGTACCCGGACGGTAGGGACGCAGCAACCTGGAGGCTGGAATACAACAAAGCCCATTTTCTGTTACCACAGGATTGTCAAAACAAGTTTGCTTGCCCAAACTAAACAAGGTATCCCCGGTTCTAAATACTTTTTTGATCAGGGTTTCTTCGGCTGTATTTTTCCAAAACCAATCCGATGGGTTGGTTCTAACGGTCTTGAACCCCGCTTTTTCAACAATGGACAATATTGTTTCATCATATTGATTTCTTGGAAAAACCAGGGATTTTAAATCTATCCCGAATTTGCCTTTTGCAATCCTTTTCGCAGCCTTCAAGTCATCTAAAAAAGCTTCCTCCGTACTCCCCTTTTCCCCTGTGTAATAGTGAGAATACGTATGGGAACCCAATTCCTGTCCCGGTGTGGATAGGATTTCCTTAATTAGATTTGGCGCGAAAAGGATTTCATTTGGAACCTTCCTGAAATCCTTGGCCCAATGGTAGGCTGAAAATTTTGGTTCTGCATAATCAGGCTTGATTGAGGGCGAAAAAGCCTCCCACTCCTCTTTATTGTCTGCCATCAACATCCCCACAGTAGCCCATGTTGCATGGATTCCATGCTTGGAAAAGAGTTCCAAAATAGCAGGAATCACTTCCCTAGTGTTCCGGTAATAATGGATGTACTGCTCTGGGTGGTATTTATCGAACCTCCCCCAATGCAGCTCAAAATCCAATGAAATGACCAGCGTTCCCTTTTTACTCACAAGCCTAAGTCCCGCCTCCCCTCAGCCTTCATTTTTTGCACTTGACGCTGCTTTCCTATTGCCATGATAAAAAGCCAGATCGCACTCATCTGTATAAATGGAATCCATATCGATTTCATTCTCGCCATAAGGCCTAAATTATTGAGAACAAATGTGTGAATAATGAATATTCCCAAACTTATCAGGGATGCGACTTTCAATTCAAAAGGCAATTTGTTGAGGAATCTAATCCCCAAAATCAATCCACTCACAACAATAATAAAAGAAAGGTTGTTTTCCATCGACACTATAAAAGAATCAAAACTCCAAAAATCCAGACCAACAGGCCTGAAAATAACCGTCCAAAGTCTTTCAGGCCAAGAAAGTTCCAGCATATCGACACGGGTATTCGCGCCGAATGCATCCAGAAAGTCAAACTGTCTATGACTAAAATCCTGAATATTCTGAAAGGAAATATCTTCCATCCCTGCCATCAGTTTCAGCCGATTCAGGATCAGTAAGAAAAGAACAGCCAAAAAGACTAGAAAGGACGACTTCCAAACAAGCTTTGCCCGCAGTTTCAAAAGTAAGAGATAAAGTAAGGGAAGCAATAAAAAAAATGCGATTAGCGGCCGAATCATCAAACAAAGGAGGAAACCAAGAATAAAATATCCCCATCCATTCTCCATTTTTTGAATTCCCCGAAAATAGAGTCCCAAGCCTAAAAAAAGCAGGGCTTCTTTAGAAACCCCAGCTGTCCAGAAATGTAGATTTGGGAAAAATAGGGGCAAAAACAACAATAGCGAGAAGTGACTTGAATCCATATATTTCCTCCGGTAATCCCTCACCAAAAGAAAAACAAATCCTAATCCGACAAAAGACAGGAAGGAATAGATCAAGTTGCCTGTGAAATAATTCAGGCCCAATAGTTTTGAAGGAATATAATTAAGCCATTGGATAAAAAAAGTACTGAATCCAAAGTGTTGCATCCAGGATGTAGCGGCCTGAGATTGGTCAGCAGTCAGACTCCAATACCGGCTTGAATCCCCTCCATGGTTGAGAATATAGAAATGGAAATATAAAGTAGCCCCCAGATGCACAATCCAAATTCCAAGAAAAATAAAGGTCTCATAGTTGGTGAAATTTTGTTTTTTCCTTGCAAAAATCACCATTAAAAACACCAGAATGTTGACAAGCAACAATGAGAAAATTGACATTTTGAATTGAATAGCCTTTAGGCAAGATACAAAAGCAAATCAGAAATTTACAGGCTTACAAATTCCCAAGAGAAAGCTGGTAATAATCCAGACTTTTTTCAAGGCTAAAATTATCCATGGCATATTTTCTGGGAGAACTCTTCCTTTCACTGAGCCCAGATAGCCATTTCTTGAGATCCTGAAAATCCCTAAAATCCCTGTAAAAGAAACAGAAATCCTTTGATTGGAGCTGATCATCCATATCACCGATTCCCGGGCTTAAGATCACAGGAAGATTCATCATGAAATATTCTCCCAACTTGATCGGGGATAATCCGCATAAAGAAGGGGCCTGGGTTCTTAAACTAAATCCCACATCCCCAGCTGATAGCCATTTGGGAATTTCATTAAAATCAACCTCATGGATAAAGACCCGTTCCATGGATTCTTCCGGAAACAGACTAGAGGCATACTTTGAATTTCTGCTTAAAATCAACAGGTAAACCGGCAATTCTTCTTTTAAAAAATTTTGAATGAGCTCCTGAATTGCTTTTGGAGCATAGGATTCCCCCAAGGAACCTGAATGTACCAACAAAACATCCTTTTCCCGAAGGCCCAGTTGCTTTCGTATTTGGTTTCTACTTTCGATCTGAAAATCAAAAAAATCAGGATCTCTACCATTGCATACAACCGTAAACTTCTCCATTCCCAGGCTTGGGTTGTTTTTTCTATGCCATTCTATGGACTTTTCACTGCGGGTGATAATGTGATCGGCCCGAATTAATGCCTTCCTCTCTATTTCAGTAAGAAGCCTATACAGAATGCCTCCTTTTTTAAGTCCTCCAAAATCTACCCTTTCCTGAATGGGTAGCCCATCCGCATCAAAAACAACTCTTATTTCCTGCTTTTTCAAAAAGCCATTTAAGCCATTCACTATCCATGCAGGCATGGTACTTCTGGGCATCAAAACTTTGATGTCATTCTCCAAACAAAGTGCTTTGATTCGTTTTCTTGCTTGTTTAACGGTCCGATAGGCCCCAAACAATGCATTTGGTTTTTTTGAAACCTGTTGATGGAAATAGACAATCCCCTGATCTTTTGCCAAGCTCCTGATCCGGGCAACCTCTTCTTCAGAAGCCCAAGAACACTGAAAGACATAGGCCTGAATCAGACCCCTATCCTGCAGACCTTTTAAAATTGGAAAGAACAAATTCTCCAGGTAGTTACTTGAGTCCGAGTCCCAGGAAATGAAAAGGAGTTGCTGTGGCAATTATTCGTTTGAATTAAGGATACAGGATTAAAAATGCTGAATTTAAAACAATAATTAAAAACTAAAGAAGGAAAAGGAGAAAGGAGACTTTTTAATCATCACCCAAATACCGGACCGAGCCATTTTCCCTGACAGCCCGAAGGCATTGTCTTCTTCCCCCTTGAGGATTGAAGGAAACGTGTACCCATTGGTCAAATTCCTGGATCAACTGATCATAGGGAAGTGTTGAATTTTTGATTCTTTGATACAGCTGCTCGGTACTGAGATGCGCTACTTCAATATCGGCAGCCTGTCCTTTGAGGTGTTGGCTCTTGGTGGATCCCCCAACGGCTTGGTTGAGGCGGGCACATCTGTATCCGCTGTTTACAAACACCGCTCTTCTCATCGAATCCCTGAGAGGTTGCAGGATATGTTCACACAGTAATCTTAAGTTGTCAATGACTTCCAGATCCGGGTCAAACTGTTCTGTGATATCATTTCGGGTTGCAGTTTGACTACGTAAAAGTTCATGTAAAGAGAAATTCTTGCTGAGTTGCATAGCGATAAAAGGATAAGGTTAAAATTGAAAACAATTAAAAATCAGGTAGTTAATATAATAAATTTGAGTTAAAAGTCATGGGTTGTAGGTTCTAAGTTCTAGGTTGTGAGTTGTATCCAATCGATTATCGTCACTGCAAGGAGGCGGAACGCCGACGCGGCTTCTGTTAGGTGGGTTGTAAGTTGTGAGTTGTAGGTTGTAAGTTATGGGTGGACGCTTTGCCTACTGCTAACCGATCACTGACCACTGTTTTTGGTTGTGAGTTGTAGCCTATCGATTGTCGTCACTGCGAGGAGGCGGAACGCCGACGCGGCAGTCTGTTAGATTGGTTGTGGGTTGTAGGTTGGAAGTTGTGGGTTATAAGTTGAAAGTTTAAAGTTTAAAGTTGGTGAAGGTTGTAGGTTGTAGGTTGTGAGTTGGAAGTTATGGGTTGACGTTTTGACTGCTGTCTACTGGTCACTGACCACTGTTGTGGGTTGTGGGTTGTGAGTTGTATCCAATCGGTTATCGTCACTGCGAGGAGGCGGTAAGCCGACGCGGCAGTCTGTTAGGTGGGTTGTAAGTTGTGAGTTGTAGGTTGTAAGTTATGGGTGGACGCTTTGCCTACTGCTAACCGATCACTGCCTACTGTTCTAGGTTGGATGTTGTGGGTTGTAGGTTGTAGGTTTTGAGAATTGAAAATTGAGAATTGAGAATTGAGAATTAGGAATTATGAATTGGGTTATGGGTTATTGATTGATCCTCAGTGCTTACTGCTCAATGGCATTATCGGTTAATTGTTTAATTGGTTAACTGGTTAATCGATCAGAGGAAACGGTCATTGGGTAAAAGGACTCCGAAGGAGTCGAACCGTGAATAGCCTAGGGTGAAACCCTAGGATATAGAATGGAATACAGAACCAGCGCTGGCGCAGGATTTGGGTTTGGAAATGGGTTGAATTGCCAGCAAGACAGAGACGACCTATCGGATTGAAAATCCTACGATATATTGTTCGACATTGCAAATGTCGAACAGCTGGATGTAGGTTTTGAGAATTGAAAATTGAGAATTCTGAATTGTGACCTTCCCTAATCCCTTCTGCTTAATTCGTCGAATTCGTGGTTTATTTAAAAGGCTATGCTTGATTCCGGTAGCAACCTGTCTGGAAAGCTCTTTCCGCCTATAGAAGATAGTATGTCAAATATTCACGCATCAGACTTTTCCTAGCTTGAGCTGATTAAACATCGTATCCCTATCCCAATACCCATGTTGGATAAGGATTTTTCCATTTTCAATTTGAAAAATCTCACAGCCTCTCATATCAAACTTATTGTTATTTGGGGAGTAGCCTGCAAACTCCCCTTTCATTGTCCCACTAAAATTCCATTCTACAACAACCCAGGTCCCGTTCTCAACAATGTTCAAAGCTTCAATGCGAATGTCAGGAAAAGCCTTAAAAATATTTTCGTAGGTAATTCTCATTGATTCACGTCCCTGTATTGGTTTATCATAAGGAAGCTGAATATTTGTCACATTTTCATGGTAAAGAGATGCCGCATTTTCTGGATTATGGCTGTTATAAAATTCAATCCACTTTAGAGCTAGATTCTTTGGCGTCAGGTTTAACAGGTTGTTCTCCTCCATAATTTATTACCTGTATAATTCTAAAGATTGAGTTTGCTGAGTTTTATCGATCAAAATGCACTCTCCGGAAAAATCCCACCTCTTCTTCAGGACACCAAATTCAAAGCGCCTTAGCTTAGCTCCCAACCTTATAAAATGCAAAGGCCATGGAGTTTTCATCTCAATCTTTTATTGGTACTGATTCTTGGATCAATTGAGGAAATTGATTAAAAAAGCTTGCTAGTTGAGGCTGGTCCATCTTTCCAAAGGATAAAAAAACGCTCTTTAGAAAAAGGCCGGACACATTTTTTACGGGATTATCAAAAACAGGTTTTAGATAACCAAAGCATAATTTGATTTTTCTATTTCCAAAGTTTTCCCAAATTGAAAGTTTAAATCAATTCAATTTTTACCTTAAACTTTTAACTAAAGATTATGAAAAAAATTACGCTGACGATTTGTTTGATGCTTTCTCTTAGTTCACTTCTACTAGCACAGTCCTTGGACAAATTGGATTCAATAGTCGATCACAAGAAAGATTTAGCCGGGAAAAATTATAAGTACAAAGCCACAATTCTTTCCTCCAACTTTACTTTGCCTGTGGTAAAATTCAACCGATTTGAATCCCCGGATTTGAATGGAGCGCAAGGGGCTGTTTCATTTTTCAATTCTGTGGGCGCTGGATTGGTTTTTACCGGAGGAGAAATCAGGGAAATCAGGGATGCCAACGGTGAAATCATCAATCAGGATTTTACTCCAACTTACGGAATACATTTTGGCTTTCTTTTCAGTTCCTCTGTGGGAGAAAATTCAACCAACTCCTTTGCCCCAACTATTGGTTTTAGCCTACTTGATTTCCAATTCGGAATAGGAAGGGAACTTGGTGACCTTCCTGATAATTACAAAAGAACCTTCTACACGGTATCCTATAATATCCCGCTTTACAAACTTAAAAGAGGGGCTTATTACGTGCTCCGGGTTGGGGACATCATAGATGACACCATTTTGAAAAAGGGAAGGCTTGGCGTGAACTGAACTTATTCCCCTGATCCTTTGGCCAAAATTCCGGGCTTGGGTAAGGAGAAAAATCCTCCCCAAGCCCTCAATACAAAATCAGATCCTCCTCTCCATCTCATACTGATTCAGAAAGTTTTCAAGACCTAGGCTCTCCAAAAGCTGAATTCTTTCCTGATCTTCTGCATCTACATTGATAATTCTGAAAGTAGGACATACTCTTTTGACAGCAGTAAATAGCCTTTTCCAAGCTCCCGGTTCGGATGTCAGGACCTCAAATTGCAGTAAAAAACTCCTCTCGGGAAGCATCATAAAATAGGACTCAGGCTTACCTTCCTTTAATACCTCATAATAGGAGAAGTTTCCCCTTTGAATGGTATCGATATGCATTTCCCAAGAGTACCTGTCGTGATGGACCAATAAATCCCTATTGATTGCTCTGCTGTCCAATTTCCTGACTTCAAAAAAATCTGTACTGTCTAGTTGAGGAGTTCCTGAATAACAGCGGTAGTGTTTGGTTATGCGGAATCCCTCCCGTTCATAGGTCTTAATGGCAATGGTGTTTTCCTGAATGACCTCCAGAATGTAATTTTCCACTCCCTGGATCTTAAGCTGGGGGAGCACATGGCTGAAAATTTGAGAGACAATTTTTTTACCCCTATAGGCTGGCAAGACTCCTGTTGCGGCATTGTAGGCAGTATATACTCCATTTTTTTCACCCAAGGCGTTTAATACAAAACCGACCAAAACCCCATTATCGAACATTCCAAAGGAATAACGGTAATTGACATTAGCCTTTCTCCAGCGTTCCTGAAAATAGGCATCGTCTTTTGGAAACTGAGTGAAGTAATTTTCAAATGCTTTGTAAAAACATTGAATGATTTCAGAGAAGGGAATCCCTTCCAGATTGTTTACCGTCATTTTTAAAAATCTTGAAGTTTTACGGAAGGGAGAACCCTTGGATTAAAAAGGGATTACGGATTTCTTTTTGGGGAAGTTTTTTATAGAAAGATTTTGAGGTGGGGACTTTATTTATTGTTTACTACCAAATTGCTGATTAGCAAAGGTTTAAAGTTGTAGGTTGTGGGTTGTGGGTTATAAGTTGAAAGTTTAAAGTTTAAAGTTTAAAGTTGGTGTAGGTTCTAGGTTGTGAGTTGTAAGTTTTGGGTGGACGTTTTGCCTACTGCTAACCGATCACTGCCTACTAGGTTTAAAGTTGGGTTATTTATTGATTCTGTTTGTTCTGGGTTATTTGTTTAACTGGTTAACTGGTTAATCGATCAGGGGAAACGGTGATTGGGTAAAAGGACTCCGAAGGAGTCGAACTGTGAATAGCCTAGGGTGAAACCCTGGGATATAGAATGGAATACAGAAACAGCGCTGGCGCAGGGTTTGGGTTTGGAAATGGGTTGAATTGCCAGCAAGATGGAAAGGGAATGAGGAAGTTAGAATTAAGAATGGGGAATGAGGAATGAAGAATTGAGAATTATGAATTAGGTTGTGGGTTGTGGGTTATAAGTTGAAAGTTTAAAGTTGGGGTAAGTTCTAGGTTGTGAGTTGTAAGTTTTGGGTGGACGTTTTGCCTACTGCTAACTGATCACTGACCACTGTTTTTGGTTGTGGGATGTAGGTTGATCATCAGTGCTTACTGCTCAATGGCATTATTGGTTAATTGGTTAACTGAATAACTGGTTAATCGATCAGGGAAAACGGTGATTGGGTAAAAGGACTCCGAAGGAGTCGAACCGTGAATAGCCTAGGGTGAAACCCTAGGATACAAAATGGAGTACAGAACCAGCGCTGGCGCAGGGTTTGGGTTTGGAAATGGGTTGAATTGCCAGCAAGACAAAGACGACCTTTCGGATTGGAAATCCTACGATATATAGTTCGACATTGCAAATGTCGAACAGCTGGGATGAAGAATGAGGAATGAAGAATTGAGAATTAGGAATTGGGCTAGAGGACAGCGAAATCATGAATTTTGAACAAAAGCCATGACATTCCGTAAGCAATTCCCGGGCACAAAAACCAAATAATGCTTATTTCCAAAGAGTTACCCCCAGTTGAACAAATAAGTAGACTTCGAAATACATGGGATGGAATAGAGTTGGGAACCAATCTAATTTGGCCAGATTTACTGGTTGATACAAGCCTAAGCTCCTATTCCAAGTTTGTACCGGAAAGTTCCTTTTCAATTTTTACCGTAAAAGGACCGGGTTCCGTAGACGTCAAACTTAAGTCCAGAAACTATAGAATCTGTAGAAATACACTGATGTTGATTCCTCCCTATGAAAGTTTTGAATACCGAATCAATAAAGGACCTTCTGTGGATATTCTCAATCTGCATCTGGGATTTAATACGTTTAAAGCCGTTTTTTCAAGTCAATTAAAAAGTCAAGAGGAATTATTGGATAAACCAGAAAGTGAGGAGGAATTCGACTTTCTTTCAGGATATCTATTCCACAAACCCCTAGAACTGGAACGCTTTTTAAACCAGTACCCAAATCTGGAACATGAGGAATTTATAGAAGAGACTATGGCCTGGGTCTTCAAGTTCATCAAGAAGGAGAAAACTCATCAAAGCTTCATCAACAGTTCGAAAAAAAGCACACAAAAAGAGCTATTCAAAAGGGTTTCTATTGCAAAGGATTTGATCTTCAGCCAATACAGTGACCCATTTTTAACCTTGGACAAGATGAGTTCCGCCGCTAATCTTTCCAAATTTCATTTTATTCGGATATTCAAACAGGCATTTGGAAGCAGTCCCTATCAGATGATCCGGGAAATCCGGATCCGGAAAATCCAAGAACAACTTTCAGAAGGAGAGAATGATGTGACTGCACTGGCCTTAAAGAATGGGTTTCAAGAGCCCAATTCTATCTATCCGATCTTGAGAAAAAGAAAAGTACGCAAAGGAGGATTTAGCAATTTTGAATAAGGAAATCAGTTTCCGAGGATCCATTTTTGTTTCAAAAAAAGAAAAAGATGGAGGTCCAATTAATTCGCAATGCTACTCTTAAATTGAAGTATGCCGGGAAGACATTTTTGATTGATCCTTTCCTGGCTCCAAAGTTTTCAATTCCCTCATTTGCCGGAAAATCCAAAAACCCTACATCTGAGCTTCCGCTCAGTATTGAGGATATTCTAAAAGATGTGGACTTTGTTTTAGTCTCCCATCTGCACCCGGATCATTTTGATGAAGTGGCCCAGCAAGTCATACCGAAAGAAATTCCGCTTTATTGTCAAAAAGCTGATGCTTCAAAGCTTGTTGAAATGGGTTTTGAGACAGTACACCCTTTAAATGATTCCCAGTGGATTGAAGGAATTCAACTCCAGGCAACGGAAGGTATGCATGGAAGAGGAGAAATTTTAAACTTCATGGGTAATGTATCAGGCTTTGTATTTTCCCACTTTTCCGAAAAAACAATTTATTGGTGCGGGGACACGGTTTGGTATGAAGGTGTAATGGAAACAATTGACCGGGTAAAGCCGGAGATTATTGTGTGCCATGCAGGAGGAAACAGATTTTTCAAAAAATACAATGCGCTGGGAGTTGAATTAAGTGAGGATACCCTAAGTGTTGTGATGGACGAAAGACAAGTAGTGGAACTTAGTCAATATGCTTCAAACTGCATAGTTATCGCGACTCATATAGGGGCTTTGGATCATGAAACCCTTACCCGGGAAATGCTGAGAGAATTTGCGAATAGCAAGGGAATTTCTTCTTCCAGGCTAATGATTCCCCAAAACGGAGAAATCTTGTTTTTTACCCACTAATCGCCTTTTGAAATGGAAGAAAAGTTGAAAAAAATGGGCTTATTTCTACCGAACGCAAGTAGTCCCGGAGGGAAGTATGTATCCGTAAACATAAGGGGTACCATTGGGTATGTAGCCATCCAGTTTCCCATTATTGAGAACAAATACTTTTACTTAGGAAGATTAGGAGCCGAGGTAAATACTCGGGATGGATATCAAGCAATGCAGTTCTGTGCACTCAATGTTCTTTCGCAAATCAAAAAGCACGTGGACATGGATAACTTTATAGGCTTGAACCATATAGATGCTTATTACCAAGGCAGCAAAGGCTGGGATGATGCCCCAAAAGTGGTAGATGGTGCCTCTGAATTGTTTCTGGAAATCTTGGGAGAAAAAGGACAACATGCCAGGGCAATATTTGGAGTGGAAAGCTTGCCCAGAAATTTTTCGGTTGGCCTAACTGCTAGTTTTACATTCAAAAAAAGGGGTCGAAGCCAAGGAGAGTAGTTTTTGGGTTTTGGTGATTGGGGTCTGAGTTGTGGGTTGTGGGTTATAAGTTGAAAGTTTAAAGTTTAAAGTTGGTGTAGGTTCTAGGTTGTGAGTTGTAAGTTTTGGGTGGACGCTTTGCCTAATGCTAACTGATCACTGACCACTGTTCTAGGTTGGATGTTGTGGGTTGTAGATTATAGGTTGATCCTCAGTGCTTACTGCTCAATGGCATTATTGGTTAATTGGTTAACTGAATAACTGGTTAATCGATCAGGGAAAACGGTGATTGGGTTAAAGGACTCCGAAGGAGTTGAACTGTGAATAGCCTAGGGTGAAACCCTAGGATACGGAATGGAATACAGAAACAGCGCTGGCGCAGGGTTTGGGTTTTGAAATGGGTTGAATTGCCAGCAAGACAAAGACGACCTTTCGGATTGAAAATCCTACGATATATAGTTCGACATTGCAAATGTCGAACAGCTAGGTAATTGACCGCGAAGGGCCGGGATGCGCGTAGGAAAAAACTTTCGGCCCCGGTCTTTTCTTCCATCCTTCCGAGATTGTTCAAATTCCTCTGTCTCGTTTAGGATGGATTTTTTCTCCTTCTTCAAGCCTAAAAATGGCTGGATCACCGAGACAAGCTCGGCGCTAAGCCATTTTTTGAACGGCTTTCCGAACCTCGAAAAAACCGAAAATCCCGAAGGGCCAGGCCCTCTAAGGAGGAATGAGAAATTAAAAATGAAGAATTGGGAATTAGGATGTGGGTTTTGAGAATTGAAAATTGAGAATTAGGAATTATTAATTGGGTTATGGGTTATTGATTGATCATCAGTGCTTACTGCTCAGTGGCATTATTGGTTAATTGGTTAATTGGTTAACTGAATAACTGGTTAATCGATCAGGGAAAACGGTGATTGGGTTAAAGGACTCCGAAGGAGTTGAACTGTGAATAGCCTAGGGTGAAACCCTAGGATACGGAATGGAATACAGAAACAGCGCTGGCGCAGGGTTTGGGTTTTGAAATGGGTTGAATTGCCAGCAAGACAAAGACGACCTTTCGGATTGAAAATCCTACGATATATAGTTCGACATTGCAAATGTCGAACAGCTAGGTAATTGACCGCGAAGGGCCGGGATGCGCGTAGGAAAAAACTTTCGGCCCCGGCATTTTCTTCCATCCTGCCGAGATTGTTCAAATTCCTCTGTCTCGTTTAGGATGGATTTTTTCTCCTTCTTCAAGCCTAAAAATGGCTGGATCACCGAGGCAAGCTCGGCGCTAAGCCATTTTTTTAACGGCTTTCCGAACCTCGAAAAAACCGAAAATCCCGAAGGGCCATTCCTTCCAGTTGAAGTAGTTTTTTTAAATTTTAAAATCTTCTATAATCAAAAGGGGATTTGATGGATTAAGGCGTTAATCGTTTAAGCGTTAAACGTTTGGGTCTACCTTCCCGATTACATCGGTACAAGTTATTCTCTAATCCCTAATCCCTGAACTCTAATCCCTTTCTCCTATTCCCTTTCGATTACATCGGGACAAGTTATTCTTTTAATTCGCTGAATTCGTGGTTTATTTAAAAATCGATCTTTGATTTCCCTTAGCTGACTGATCTAGGTTGTGGGTTGTAGGTTGATCATTAGTGCTTACTGCTCAATGGGACACTATCGTTTAATTGGTTAACTGTTTAACTGATCAGGGGAAATGGATTCGGTAAAAGGACTCCGAAGGAGTCGAACTGTGAATAGCCTAGGGTGAAACCCTAGGATACAAAATGGAGTACAGAACCAGCGCTGGCGCAGGGTTTGGGTTTGGAAATGGGTTGAATTGCCAGCAAGACAAAGACGACCTTTCGGATTGGAAATCCTACGATATATAGTTCGACATTGCAAATGTCGAACAGCAGGGTCGGTTGTCGTCACTGCGAGGAGGCGGAAAGCCGACGCGGCAGTCTTTTAGGTGAGTTGTAGATTTTGAGAATTGAGAATTAGGTTGTGAGTTGTAAGTTTTGGGTGGACATTTTGCCTACTGATAACTGATCACTGACCACTCCCCCCTTCCCCCTAAAAGCCAAATATCAAGATGGAAAAGAGATGATTGAGGAAATCGATTTCTGATAAAAACTCAAATTGAATTAATTTTTTAGCACTGAAAAGTGTGTTATTAGTTAAATTCCATATATTTCCCCAATAAGAGTAGGAATACCTATAGAATCAACCCTGTTTGAATACTTTTAATTAATTGCATGATTTTGAGGAAAAACACATTCCTGACAATCTTTTTGATTTTTTGGGGAATTTTAGCTTTTGCTTTTTCAGCTCGGGCACAAAATGACTACCGGGTTCCTTTCAAACATAGGGTAGGAAGCTCCAATCTTCAAAACAACATCTATCAAATCCGGGGTGATTTCAGCATCATTGGCAATACAAACCTTACGCTTGAAAATTACCGGGAGGATGGAACCAACTCGTTGGAAAAGATGCGCTTTGTGGATATAGACGATATCCCAAACACTTTCAATTCATCTTCGGCCACACTTGTGTTTTCAGAGGAAAATGGTGCAGACCCCAATTGTACAGAGATTATCTATGCCGGTTTGTACTGGTCAGGAAGAACCCTCCCAGGTTTAGGCCTGAACTTTGAACTGACAAAAAGAGGAGGACTTGATGAGCCCGTAACCTTAGATCAGCAAGAGACAGTATTAAAGGATCAGGATTCAGTCGATTTTTTACCTTATAAATTCTTTGTAATCCCAAATTTTGATGAAAACGGCTTGATTTTCCCTCAATATGAGCTTATATCCAATGACGGAACGGTTACCATAATTTTCAGATTCACTGCCAAAGGAGAAGTAATTTACTCCATCAATAATGAATCCTGGGTTTCCGTAGAAGACCTACAGATAGTAAATCAAACCGCGGTTTCTACGTCTACTTTCAAACCCATCACCTTCAGTTTTGAAGGCCTGAATTTCAGCATTGGGCAATTGACCCGATCCCTTGCTACGGAATACGATGAGTTTGTCCAAGGGGAAAATTCCCTCCAATTAATCACTTCAGGAACCTATAGACCCTATATCTACTACACAGAACAGTTTGACAAAAGAAAGCTGAAATTCAAACCACCCGGAGCGACAGATTATCTCGAGGTAACTGCTGACGGGAACGCGATTTTCTACCCACAGGAAGAACTGTATGAAATTTATGTGGGCTACGCTGATGTGACTGATCTGGTCAAATCTTCTGGCAGCGGAGAATATACGGTAGCCGACATTGCGCTGACGGAAGGATTATCCGATGAGGTCGGATATTTTGGCAACTGGGGCCTGATCGTAGTTTATCAAAACTCAAAAATGAACCTTCGGGATGTGACCATTTTTGACGGATATACTTCTATAGCGGCATGGAATGGAGTGGAACAAAATGGGGAAATAGAAATCCAAGGTTTTGGTGCGGTAAAAGAGGGACCTGTCAGCCTGAAATTAGGAATAATGGCAAGTGAGGGAGACAAGCCGATCGGAGGTGACTTTTTGGAGATTCAGGATCAAAAAGGAGATTGGGTCAAGTTGAACCACCCCTTGAACACCCCTGAAAACTTCTTCAATTCTTCCATCTATACACCTGTCCAAGACCAAAACGGAGTATATCAGGACAATCCCAGAACTCCCTTTCTCCTGAATAATACCGGAATTGACATCGTCCAATGGGAAGTACCCAATCCGGATAATACCATCATTGCCAACAACCAGAATTCTGCCAAATTCAGATATGGGACCAGCCAGGATCTCTATACCCTGTATGCACTGGCCTTTTCTGTTTTATCCTATTCACCCAATATCGAGGCCCATAATTATATCAAATCCATAAATGGTGCCCCTCCAACAGACACACCTACTGTTCAACCGGGTGAGGAAATCATCTATCAGGTAGACCTTAGAAATGTAGGAACAGAATCCACTGTAAATTCCCAACTGGTCATCCCTATTCCTTACAATGCAGTTTTTGTCAGCGCCGAGGTGATCCCTTCTTCCTTTGGGACGGTCAGGTTTGACCCCACTATGGGAATAGCCGGTTCTATTATCTGGGAAATCGGCGACATTCCTATTCTGGAAAATGTAGAAGATATCATCGCCTCCTTGGAATATAGATTAAAATTGACCGAGGATTGCTTTGTGCTGGCAAATGACAATTGTGATGCTAGACTCCTGGTAAACGGATCTATTTCGGGAACAGGCAGTATTTCTAACCAACCTTTCTCCAATCTTCCATTTATCAAAGAATACATGGAAGGGCTATGCGCTGGCAATGCAGTTTATGGTCCCATTGAGGTTCCCATTTCCGGAAAAGCCGAATTTGCTGCCCTACACTGCCCTGACTTTATGTTATTTACAGAGTTAAATCTGGGAGAGCTTCCGGAATTCTGTCTGGGAGATCCTCCATCTGATTTATCAGAACTAATTCCTCCAAGCCAGGAAGATTTTCAGGTTTATTTTTTCTCTGAAGAAATTGGTGGTACTCCTCTCCCCTCTTATTATGTCAATACTTCTCAGGTAGGATCTGAAACCATTTGGGTATCCGAAGGTCCTGAAGGCTCCTGCACAGGTATGAGAATCCCATTGACACTAACTGTGAATCCAAAAAGCCCGGAACCTTACACAGAGGATTTGATATTTTGTATGGAGGAAAAATCCCTCCCACTCACAGTGGATGCCACACCCGGATATACTGTCTATTATTATCCAGACAATGATCCCTCCACCCCGCCTATGACCAGTCCCCCTATTGTGGATTTGTCCAAACCCAAGGAATATTCCATTTGGGTAAGCCAGGGAACAGATGGAGCCTGTGAAAGTGACCGAAAAGAAGTAAAAATCATTATTGAGGATTGTAGCCTATTCCCCGAAATAGCAGTATCCATCTCAGCAGATCTGGATCATTTTACCAAGGAAGGAGAAATTATCAACTTTACCATTCTGGTAAAAAATACAGGGGGAATTACCCTGTTTAATGTAAATGTCAATGAATTTTTAGGCTACAATTCATGGTCCCTCCCGAGCTTGGAACCCGGAGAAGAGCAAAGTTTCACCTTCCCTTACAGCGTATCTTCCTACAATATTTTTGACACTTATATTTTTATTGGAGCAGAGGCTTCTGGATGGGACAGAAAAGGAGAATATGTCTTTGACAACGAGCAACTGACGATTCCGGGAATTATTTTCCCTCCCGGGTTTCTCGATTATTCCGTATCCACCTCTGCTGCCGAATGTCAGGAGGGAGATACAGGTTTGGGGCAGCTCATCATCCAATGGACTCAAAACCAAAGCGGTTCATACAAAATCACCGATTTGAATACCGGACAGGAACTGAATGGTGAGTTTGAAAATAAAAACCAAATTATAGCCGAAGTTCCCGCGGGGGATTATTCTGTAGAACTAATGGATTTAGAAGGAAAGGTCCATGCAGTCCCGGATATCTATAGTGTAGAAAAAAGACCCGATGTACAATTTGAGATACCCGCTCAGGTGACAGCCTGCGGAGAATATCTACTTATACCAGAATCGGAGCAAGCCCTGATTTTTTCCCTGATCGCTCCGGATGGATCTACGGTCAGCCCGGACTCAAATGGAGCTTTTTCTCTGACCCAAACCGGTACCTATCAAATCAAGGGAATGGATTCAAATCAGGAAATGTGTCCGGTGGGGAAAAGTTTTGAAGCTAGTATTATCCAACCTTCAGAACTGGAACTTGAATTACGGCCTTTCTGTAGTGAAGACTCTTCCACTACCCTCACTCTTTTGACTGATCCCGAGGGTCATTTGGTCCAATGGTACAGCCTGGAAGCCTCTGGAGAGGTACATCTGAGCGTGTATGACAACAGCAGTCAAATCATCGTTGACCATGAAGGTAAATACCGTGTCACCCTGACGGATGCAGAGGGCTGTCTTTTGGGAGAAAAGGAAATACAGGTCACCCAATCCTTCACCGATCCACCGGTATTGGGTAGTTTATACACCATTTGCACCGAGAGAAAAATAGAAGAGAGTATAGACCCGGGAAGTAGATTCAGTGAATTCAGCTGGATCCTCGATGGCGAGGAAGTCAGTTCGGAACAGATTTTTGCCCCCAATCAGGCAGGTTCCTACACATTGATTGCAAAGGACCCTTTGGGATGTGCCTATTTTGCTGATTTTGTAGTAGAAGACAAGTGCGAGCCTGAACTCAGGTATCCCAATGCCATGAGGCTGGGAGATCCCGGAAAAGGATTTGAAATTTACCCGGATAATCTAGCCGATGAGTTGGCAGTATCCATTTTTAACAGATGGGGACAACTTATTTATTTTTGTGAGGACAAAAATCCGGAGAATGGCGTCAAATCAAGCTGTTATTGGGATGGGACTTTCAATAATGAAACAGTTCCCAACGGAACCTATGTAGTACTGATCACGATCAAAAATTTCAAAATGGGAAGTACTAAAGTTGAAAAAGGATCGATTTTGGTTCTTGATTGATCCTAGGTTCTAGGTTGTGAGTTGTGGGTTGTTGATTGTTAATGCCTAAAAAACGTTGACCGGTTTATCTTACTGTTTAACATATAATTTGATCATATTCCAGAGTGATATTTGATCCTGAGGATGTTTTCTCGGATTTAATATACATCTTTTCGAAA
>NZ_JARHUI010000008.1:0-27686 GCF_029222925.1 Algoriphagus sp. CAU 1675
AATCTTCCACCAATTTACGCTTGAAGTCTTCAGAATACTTTCGATGAGAATTAATCCTTTTTCCCGTTTTTAGCATCTCGATTCATCTTTAAAAACGGTCAACTTATTTCAGGGAATGACAATAGGTACCAGTTCTAGGTTGTGAGTTGTAAGTTTTGGATCGATGTTACTGCCTGCTTCAAATTGGTTGGTACCTGAAAAAGTAAAGTACTACAAATAAAAAACCGAAGGGGTTATCCTCCGGTTTTCGAGTGTTAAGCTTTGGGTGGATGGCAAGCAACTTCACTTATTGAATATACAGAAAATATCCATTCAATTAAAGAAGGAGTTTGTAAATCTGACCAAGCCAAATCGATCAAAAAAAATATGGAGCAGTGAGGTGGGATCACTGCTCCGCAGCCCGAAAACTTGCAAGATTTGGGCTGCAAAAAATGACATTGGGAATCCATTCCTCGAAAAGGTCAGAGTTTCGAGGCTGACCTAAACTGATGGAGTCCTGACAGGGCGAAGCCGAAAACCCTGAACAGAGTAGGCGGTGATGAAACGGTTTGTCCCTTTTTGATGGGTTAAAAAAGGGTCCACAATCATGAATAGATTAATCAAACTGCTTCCGGCTCTTGCATTGGTGCTGGCAGCATTTGCAGCTTTTGCCTTTAGCTCTCCTCAAGAGGAAGCAACGGAAATGTATGGATTTGATGGTACCCATTGGTACTTGATCGAAGGTCAGGAGGGTGTAACCTACCTGTGTGACTCTGATGACCAACCCGGCTGTCTCTTTGATGCAGTTGAAGGTCAACCAGTTGACCCAAATATTGACAGGAAATTTGTCAATATTAGTCTCAACCCGATCACAGAAACAGGTAAATAAGTAAGATTAAGAACCCGGAATTCCTGATCCCGGGTTCTTTCAAATTAACGATTTACCAACTCCTTTTCATAAGGTGGCAGTTTTAAAATAAACTGCTCTTCATTTTTTAGGGTATAGATTTCCCCATTTATCTCCCGTTCTGTTGTAAAGGAGGGATCCAAGTATTTAGTTCTTTTCATATCCATCCAGCGAAGGCATCTAAATACCAACTCCCGGTTTCTTTCTTTCATGACCAACCCTATGGCCTCCTGCTGTGACAAATTTTGCCAGGGGTTGAAATCAGAATATCTGTTCTCTCCCAGCTCATTCAATCTCTGCAGCCCTTCTTCTTGTCTCCCCATCCGGATCCCGGCTTCCGCAGCAATGAGGTACATTTCCGATAAACCAATTCCGCTGAAAAGGCGGAAACCACCTGTATATGAACCCTTGAACAGAGCACCCTGAGTTGGACTCATTTTGAAAAAAAGGGCTTTTCTCAGATCATTTTCCAGATAGGATTCATATAATTCCTCCTTTAGGGAGGTTGTAGGTCTTAATGGAATTATAGAAGTCTGCATCTGTTGAAAAAAAAGCGTTTCTTGATTAAATACCGAAAAGGGATAACTTTTGGTAGGGTCCAAATCCAAATAATTCAATAATCCATCCCCATATTGGATTACATAATTTGCGGCTTCCAGAGCTTTTTCCCAGTTTTGTTCATAGAGATAAATTCTTGCCAACAATCCCATCGCCACTCGTTTATCTGGCCTAGTTTTAAAATCTGACTCTTCAGGCAAAATCGAAAAGGCCATCTCCAAATCTCTTTTAATCAAGACGAACAACTCGGAAACACCGATCATTTGAAGTGGAGTATTGACGTCCGAGGTTAGGTTTACCGGTATTTTGATCTGGTCAGTCAAACTGCTGTTGGGGCCAGGTAGAAACAATAATGCCAAATCAAACAGCACTTTTGATCGAATGACCAATGCCTCCCCTTTCATTTGGGAAATTTGAACAGACTTACTTTCTTCTAAATTCCCCAATAAATCCAGGCAGGTATTGGCATAAAACATCTGGCCATGTAATGTTTGATAATCCGAAGATCTTTCTTGAGGATCAAAAATGGTCTCATTCCATAGATAGGAATTTTGCTGCCAGGGATCAAAGGACTCCCAATCCTGAGAGGTTGTTTCCCACTCATCTGATAGCATAAATCCAAGGAGAGGGGAAAGTGTCAAATAATTGTAATTGTCCAAAATTGCTCTCACTTCTTCTGCTTTTTCAGGTACAAGCAAAGATTTTCGGGGCTTTTCTTCCAGAAACCCATTGCAGGAGAACAGGGTAATCAAACCCAACCCCCACATATATTTATTAAGTATCTTCTTCATTTTTTATAGTTTAAATTGATTTTAGGATTAAAAAAGGGTGGCCATCCAAAACGGATTACCGGGAAACCATATTGGGTTAATCAACTGACCAAATGAGGAAAATCAGTTTCCTTTTACCCTTTTTGTTTTGATTAGAAATCCATTCTAAATCCAAAAGAGATGGATTTTAGTGGCCTTGCCGTCTGAAAGTCCGGGTCCAAAGGATCATCGGAAGCCTTCCAGATTATTCCCAGGTTGTTGGCATAACTGTAAAATTCCACGGAATCAAAAGGAAGTCCCTTATGTTGCTTTCTGCTGAGTGTATAGGAAAACCGGATATCATTTAGGCGGATATGATCTCCTTTTTCCACCAAAACGGACGCATGGGTATAGAAATCATTTCTTCGAAGATTGGAAGATGTAGGAAGGGAAGGAACAAAGGTTGTCTTTTCATCCCCTGATTCTCTCCAGCGATATTGGTAGTCCCCGTGGCCGGGAAGTCCTCTCAGGAGGCTATAGTAGTCAATGGAGCTTCTTCTGTAATAATATCCAAAACGATAAGAAATATTCACTGAAAGCCTAAAGCCTTTCAAGCTCACCTCGTTTCTTAATGCCCCAAAAGTGGTTGGGCGTGCCGAACCATGGTAGCGCAGATTGTCTATAGTAGCAGCCCTAAACATCTCAAGGTAATTCGAACTGGGTTCACCATTCAGATACCCCATAGGATCCCCCGTCTGGGGATCAAGCCCTGCCCAGGAATACGAATAGATTCCATATAGTGGCCTTCCTACCACTGGATAGGGCATGGAGGTACTGGCAATGCTGAGAAGGTTGGCAACTGTCGGGATCTTCTCAAAATCAGTGACCTTCTCCTTTATTGAACTATAAATCAAGTGAGAAGTCCACCTAAAGTCTCCACTCAACCAATTTGCAAAAAGGGTGATATCTGCTCCCTTTACCTGGCTGGAAGCAAAATTCCCTGTTAGGCTTCGCTGACCTGTGGCAGCCGGCAAAGAATACTCCCCGATCAAATCCCTTGAATCCTTTTGGAAGAATTCCAGACTCCCTCCCAAAAATCCATTCTGGGTTTCGAAGTCCAAACCCAAATTTGTTGTCCTAACCTTCTCCCACCTCAGTCTTGAGTTAGGCGGATTGAGGATGGATGCACTTCTCACCTGAGGAAGAAGATCTGTTGGAAATACCGTGAGGTATTGCGCTGTTAGCAGGGATGAAATGTTTTTGTTTACATTGCCAGCATAGCCATGGGTAAGCCTAAGTTTCAGAAAGGGCATTCCGGACTCCCTGGCAAATTGTTCATCGGAGATAATCCAGGCTCCGCCCATGGACCAGAGTGGAACACCTCTTAAGTTGGTCTCAACGCCAAAAATATTGGACTGGTCTTTTCTCGCACTCAAATTCAGGAAATACCTGTTTTGCAGGCCATAGGCAAGATTCGCATAATAGGAAACAAATCGGTCCACCCTCCCCCCGTGGGAAATCCCGGAAGGTATGGCCGAACGCTGTCCCGGATTATAGAATAAGGGATAAATAGTCGCAAAATCAACAGGAATACTGATCCCCATATTGTCCTGATATCCATAATATCTGCTGGACCAATCCAAACCCTGCAGGTCTCTGAATTCAAACCCTCCCAAAGCATTTAAGCGGTGTTTTCCATTCCATTCTTTTTCATAGGTCAACTGTGGCCTAAAAGTATGGGAATAGGTATCGGATTGGGAAACATCCAAAATATCACCTACTGGCAAGGGGGTCCGCAAACTACCATCCTCTGCTCTTTGGGTAAATTTGTTGATCATATCCCGGGTAGAATAGACTTGCAGTGGATCTCGGTTTCTGGAAGTTTTTAGGTTTCTCCAATATTGATAAAACAAGCCCAGCTTTATATCGGCTGTGATTGCATATTGAAAAGAGGGGTTTATTCGGAGATCATAGGCCTGGGTTCGGCGATCCAATTCTCCAATTTCATTTAGAGGAATATAATTCCAGTCCAATAATCCGCTGTTTGCCATCGAGCTGACATATCTGCTGCTGTAATTTCCTGCTATTGAAAGTGGATTTCCATTTTGATCCACAATTCGGTCATAAACATATCCTGTAGGGATATCCGTTTGGATCAATGAATTTTGATTCGCCAAGTTTAGTGACAAACCCATCTCAAGTTTATTCTTAAGCCCTTTCCATTGGTCACCTACTCCTAGAGTCCAGCGGTTGGAGGAGTTGCCGATGAGATCAGCACGATTATGATCATAGCCCAAAGACACCTGATAAGCATGGGCTTCACTTCCTCCTGTGATGGACAGGGCATGTTGCTGATGCAGGGAAGGCTGGAGGTAGTAATCCGTAATCTGCTGCCTTAGATCAGAATTCCCGTACAGGGCAAGTTGGGCTTCTGCCTCCTGCGGAGTGATTTTATTGTCTCTTAGTGCTATCAGGGTCTCCACAGCCGGAGAAAGCTTGGGCTTGTTGGCATTATTTTCCGTAGAACGGTAAAATCCCCTTCCAAAAAGATCCTTTTCAATTTCGATAAAGTCAGAATTGGCCATTCTTGGCATGTAGTTCAAGTCACGAAATTCTCCAATGGTCATATTGGAATTCAGACTTACGCTCATAGGCCGGTCCGCCTTTCCTTTTACGGTGGTGATCACGATTACCCCGTTTCCTGCTCGTGCACCCCAAATAGAAGCAGCTGCTGCATCTTTCAGTACAGTGATGGAGGCCACATCGTTGGGATTGATATTTTCCAAAGGACCGTCATAGGGAAAATTATCCACAATGATCAAGGGGGATGTATCCGAATTGATGGTGCTTCTTCCTCTGATGGTAATTGGTTCATTACGGGCATATACCCCCCTGTTAAAAACAAGTCCAGGCGTAACATCCTCCAAACGATCGATCAGATTAGCCGACACCCTTCGCTGGACCAATTGACTGTCCAATTGAACAAAGGAACCTGTTGCCCTCTCCTTGGGAAGCTCTTGGTATCCCGTAGACACTACCTCGACGGCACCGAGCTCCTGCTCGCTGGCATGAAGTGTAATGTCCAATGGGATGGATACTGGGATTTGGATTGACGCTCTATAGGTCTCCATACCGAGGTAGGATACCATTAGGGTATAGTTTCCCTGGGGAACCATCATTTCAAAGCTTCCCTGTTCGTTAGTAATGGTTCGAAAATCAGTACCATTGAGGTAAACTAGTGCCCCTGGCAAGGCCTGCCCATCCGGATCCATTACTGTGCCGCTTAGCTGTCCTTCCCTTGCTTGGAAGGCCCGGCTTTGTCCAGATATCAGGAAAAAGCCGAATAAAATCCATAGAAATGCTCTCATAGTTTATTTGGGGTTTGGGTTTGGGAAAAGGATAAAGCCGAGTTGGTTTGGAATCGGTTTAATAAATGAAACAGCTGCTTTGCCCCCATTTTGTCCAAGGTCTGGAGCTTGACTTTGGAATCCGGACCGATAATCATCTTTTGGGGAAAAGAATGGATTTTATATCGCTCAAGTACCCCGAAACCTTTTAAAGCCCGTAGGTTAAGCATTTGGGGAGAGCAATAGTGGCCTGTTTCCAAGCTAGCCTTCCAGGAGGCCTCTCCCCCGTCTGCATTGACTGTGACCAATAGGATATCCTTTGAAGAGGCCAGCAGCTCTTCCAATGGCTTTAAGGCCTTTTGGTAATCGTCTCTACAGAATTTACATCCCGAAATCCAAAAATGAAGCAAGAGGGTCTTTCCTTCATATTGACTGAGATCCACCTTTTGGCCGAATGGATCAACAAGTCCTTCAGAAAGAAAAGGACCTGATTGTACCTCAAAGAGCTGTTCCAGACGGTTTTTAATCCATGGGCTGTTTACTTCATCAATTCCGGTTCGGAGGTAGTCTTCCAGATTTTCTTCGAGGCGGTTGTAATTGCTGAGCAGGAAGTACCCGATAAGCTCGTCCTTAATGGGACGAGGATATTGACTGAGCCTGTTCAATATTTGCTCTTGATGGATTTTCGAACGAAGGAGCTCCAAACGAGTCAGACCCTGAACCAAAAGAGGATGTGAACTTTGGTTAGCTTTATAGTCTTTTGACCAATCAAGGAAAACCTGTCCTTTTTTCTGGTCTTGAATGAGTTGATCTGCTATAAGCTCTGCCCTTTTGGTTGCTGTATCCAGGATTTGCCCATAAACCCTGGCAATCAGCTCTCCCTTTTCGGTTTCCGTTAAGTCCTGGGAATTCTGATTCAGAATATTCCAGGCTGGGTGTTGGATTATAGGAAGGGAAATATAGTGCTGCAGGTGGTCCCAACCGTTTTGATTGGGTACCAGGACCTTCATTCTGACATGAAGATCCTGAGGCTGGCTGATGGCTTTTTGGTAAGCTGCATGGGAGTTTGGATCCGAAAAAAGTCCTTCAGACCTGCTTGCGATCAGGATGGGATCGGAGTTGAATTGCTCCTCCAAAAACGTTTGGTCCAAATGGTGCTGGGTACGATAATACGCTGCCTTAGGTCCGCCGAAAAGCAATTGCCCTCTTTGGAGATCAAATCTTATCCGAACCCGGTCTCCTGCGGAAAAGCTCCATTTATTGGCAAGTGTATTTTCTTCGAATGCAAGTGAGACATAGCCCTTTTGAATTTCTTGAGGAATCTCCCAAGAGAAAACCTTTGTACCTGAACTCCCTTCAAAATAGGTTCCTTTATCACCTAGCAGGGGGATCGTATGCCCAGGGGTAACCTCCGGTGAATCCCTAAGTAAGTGATCCCAGTAGGTAATCCATAGGGTATCCGATGCGACAGAGGACTTGATCTCCAGATAGAGCATCCCATTCTCCTTCGGGTCCAGATCAGGTAAAGTATCGGAGCGAGTCTCCCCGCTCCGATTGGGGATGGACCCATGAAGATGATCGTCCCCGGGTGAGCCAGCAACTCTGCTCTGTGCTCTTAGTTTGCTTCCGAGAAGACATACTCCTCCCAGCAAGCATATGAGTAAGATTTTTTTCATTTGCTTTTAATGGATAGGTTGACTGTTGTAGGTTGTAGGTTGGGTGCTCGTGATATCTTCCAGTATAGAAGCTATTTCTGAGCCTGACATAGTATTCCCACCCTAACCTCCTATAGATCAAGCAATCAACTGGTTAAGAAATAGGTAATGGGATAAGCTGAAAATCCTCTGCAGCGGAAAGGGCTTATCGCTAAGGTCACTCCCGGATCATCGATGGAAGGCCAACCGGAGAATACAAAGTCCTGGTCGGGCAATCCGGGAGAAAAAGTGAGAGACAGTACTGTCTCAAATAGGGTTCTTAGGTTTGAGAGGATAAAGCCTGTCAAAATCCCAAACTCCAAATTTTTGCAATATCCACCTTTTCTGTTTAAGCCTGAAGAATTGATTTTTAGGGAAAGGCCTAACTTCAGAGGAACCGGTAAAAAGAAGAGAATGGAGATCGATCATTCTTAATTTATTTGGGTTTATCGGAAAAGTATTCTAACAGCTTATAGACTTCCTTAATGTCATTAAGCTGCACCTGATTGCTTTTTTGCACTGGAATCTGACTTAGAATCCTGATCAGCGCATCTCTATATCTAGTAGCTTGCTCCACTTCTAGGTTAATTAAAATACAGGCTTCAGACGTATCGCCCTTATTTCTTTCAATCATTATCATGTTATTCTGTAAATATATCATTATAAAAATGATATTTCAAAAATTGAAATCAACTTTTTCTTGATTTTTTTAATGTTTTCATACATTTAAATAAAGAATTACTTCATGACCAGACTAGGAGAATATTTAAACAGAAAATCTGTTAATAAATCAGATGTAGCTAGAAAGACAGGGCTAACTCCACAAAGGATCGGTGAACTTACTTTAAACCCTAAAACAAAACTTACAGCAGCCGAACTCTACTTAATCGCAAAGGCCATTGATGAAGACCCTTGTAAGCTTTTGGATTATGTGTGTCAGGATTTGGATTTAAAGAAGGGAGAATGAATTGGAGCCTAAGTGATAGATTGTGAGTCGAAGGTTGTAAATTGACTGCTTACTGCGCTACTGCCTTTTGAATTTTTGCTAATCAAAAAGCCCCAGAGGGGCGATAGAAGGTAGCCCCAGAATTTTTAGAATCAATAGCGCTGGCGCAGGGTTTGGGTTTGGAAATGGATTAGGGCGCCAGCAAGACAACGACGGCATATCGGATTGGAAATCCTACAATAAGTGGTTCGACATTACAAATGTCAAACAGCTGGAAGCGAAATAAAAAAGGACGCAAACTCTTTGAGGACCAAGATAAAATCGAGTAGAAAAAGAAAAATTACTGAGTGATATCGAAAATCAACTCCATCAGAATCAAGAGCTTTTACCGCTCTTCAGAATTAAATGGATTTTAAAATAATTTTTAACCCTAAAGGTTAAAACTTTTTTATTTATTTTTATGTTTGTATGATAATTGACTACCACAACAACCAACTACGAAAATTGGCTGAAGACCACAGAAAACTTCAAGCCAAATTTGGCATTCATGCCAAAAAAATTCTGCAAAGAATTTCAGACTTAAAGGCAGCCTCAAGTCTCGAGGTTATTTCAAAAATTCCTGGACTACGTCTCCATGAACTTTATGTGGACAACAAAAACATTGCATTTGGAATTAACATTACAGGTAACAGAAGAATGGTTTTTGAACCTATAAAGCCATATCCGTTGAAAGACGATGGAGGCATTGACTTAAGCCAAGTTGTCGAAATTTCCATCCAAGTACTTTGTATCGATTACCATTAATACCTACCCAAACTATCTTATGAAACTCAAAACCCAGGAAGACATTGACTTGGTCAAGTCCTTGATCTCCCCTCCCGGTGATACACTTTTTGAAACAATCAATGAACTCGGGATATCCCAGTCCGATTTGGCCAATCGAATGGCCCGCCCGATCAAAACCATCAATGAAATCATTCAAGGGAAAGCCGCTATCACCCCCGAAACCGCCATCCAACTGGAGCGGGTCACTGGAGTGCCGGCTGACTTTTGGCTGGAGCGGGAAAAAAACTACCGACTCGAACTTGCCGAGATCCTTGAAGCTGAGCGGGTCATTCAGGAAAAAGAATGGCTAGCCAACTTCCCGATCAGAGAGATGATCAAGCATGGCTGGGTCAATGTCAACACCAAAGACCCTTTGGAATGGGTCGAAGCTATTTTCCGATTTTTTCGGGTGGGAAATAAGGACGGATTCTACAATTGCAGCTGCTACACGGCCTTGGATTCCCCGGACTATAGACTGACTAATCAAGACGGAAAAAATCCTTATGCCCTGGCCGCTTGGCTTCGGAAAGGTGAGATCCAAGCCGAATCCCTAAAAGTTGCTTCCTTCGATAAAAAGAAATTCAGGGAATCCCTTCAGGAGATTAAGCAAGTTATGGCCACGCATCCGGATGATTTCTTTCTAAGACTTACTAGACTAACAGGAGATGCCGGAGTGAAAGTAGTGCATACTCCTTCACTACCCCATGCAAAGGTACACGGGGCAACCCGATGGATTGGGGACACTCCTGTGATTCAGCTATCCAATCAGTTTAAGCGCAATGACATCTTTTGGTTTACCTTCTTCCATGAGGCAGGACATATTCTAAAACACGGAAAGAAAGAGGTTTTTATCGAAGGTGTAGAACCTTCAGAATTAGCAAAAGTAAAGGAAAAGGAGGCTGACGACTTTGCAATCTCCCTCACCTTTTCGGAAAAAGAAGAAGCTGAATTTATGGAATTAGGCAAAAATGGAGGTTGGACCACCAAACAAGTTAGTGACTTTGCCGAAAAAATCGGAACACACCCAGCTGTGATTGTGGGAAGGCTGGAGCGAAATAAAATCATTACTCCGGGACAAGGGTATGTGCATGGATTTTATCAGAAAATTGAATTGTGATGGCTTCATCAAGTTTTAAGAAAATGATAGAGGAGAGAAATAAATATTCTCTAGAGAGATTTATAGAACACTTTAAAGAATCTCCATCTAATGAGTTTGGAAAGGACGAAGAAAAATATACTGTTGTAGATCACATTACAATTGATGGAAGTGAATTTATCAAAAACGAATTTTACTTTCTAAATGTAATTTTCGAAGGAAATGTAACCTTTAAAGATATACATTTTGGGAAAGGTTTCGTTTTCGAACTTTGTGAGTTTAAAGGTGAGGTAAAGTTCGAAAATTGCACTTCTTCAGAAGAACAATTAGGAGGTTTCTTTTTAAGAAAGGCATCTTTAGGAATTACAAGGTGCAAGATTTCAGGAAACCTTGCAATTGAAAATTGTACCCTAAAAAATGGACTGCTCATACATGGGTTTGAGAATGAGCAAACATCAATGAGAAGTCTAAGATTAGAAGGAGGACTGATCAATGGTAATTTATCACTTGAAAATTCTTCAATTGAACAATCAGTTTTAATTATTAGAACAGAAATAAATGGATACGGGCTAAGATTAGAAAATGTAAAAACTGGTGAAACTTTAAGAATAAGCCCTAACAAATGTAAGGATATCATTTTTTTTGGCAGATCCTCAATTTACAGAGATAATGTTTACATCCTTGGGCAAAATCTTGACTCATTGACTTTTAATAACGGAGAATTTCAAGGTGAAATTTTACTTGAAAACACTTCAATAGACAAATACCTTTCAATTTATGGGGCTAAATTTCAAGATAGTTTCAAAATATCATCATCTGAAAGCCCTAATCTTCCAAAATCCAAAAATTTGGAAATTACTATCCAAGACTCACAATTTGAAAATGGATTGACATTCTTGGGCGAAAAGTGTCCTACTAAAAAATTAAATCTAAATTTCTCAGAAAAATCTTCTGGAGTTTTAGACTTTCGGAATACAAGTTTTAGAGAAGTCCATTTGAAGGGAATCAATTTCAATAATTCAGTCTTTTTCAGAGATTGCTTTTTTGAAGAAATAGTATTCAGCCATTTTTTTAATAAGGCCTTGGTTTCACTAAACAATAATAAACCTAAAGGAAAGGAAACTAACGCTGAAAATCTATTAATTGAAAACTCCAATCTCGGAAACACCGAGTTTTACGATTTTGATTTTTCTATTTATCCAATTGTCCGAATCATTGATTCCAGATTGGACAGTATTTTTGTCAATGGAGTGACTTGGTTTGAATCAGATCAACTTCATATAGATGAGTCAGAGACTGACCCAAAAAAAATCTTATCTCAAAAGAGAGAAATCTATCGCCAACTCAAGTTAGCAGCTGAAAAGCAATCGGATCGAATCACTGCTTTGGAGTTTAAGGCAAAGGAGGTAGAAACTCATCGCTTGTATCTTGAACTAGGCAATGTAAAGAAGGCAGATCGATGGGCAATCCTAGCTGGAAAAACCAATAACCATGGTCAAGATTGGATCAAGCCTTTATGGGCAATCATTTTTATTTCTTTTGGCTTTTTCTTCCCATTGTTTTTTATAGCTGATCCTGAAATCAACTTTTGGCCAGATGTCTCAAAAGCTGGTTGGAACTTCTTTTGGGTCAAACTTTCTGATCACAGTAAGATAATACCTCAACTATTCAATCCAGCCAGAAGGGTCTCAGATATGTTCGATGAAATTCAATATCCCTTTTGGGTCTATTTTCTCGACGGTCTCCACCGCATCGTCCTCGCTTTCTTTATCTTCCAGATCGTATCAGCCTTCCGGAAGTTTGTGAAGTAAGTCTCAAGTCAAGGAAACTTGGATTTATTTTCCTTTCTCTGGGAGTAATCAAATTTTGGTGGTGACTGGGTGGAATTCAAGACAACCGTTGGGAGCAATTCCTCCCTCATTCATATCCTTACCATCCCGACAACTGTCCAAGATGTAATAGGACTTTGAACTATTTCCCTTCTTCATATCGATTTATGCAATTCAATTTCCGGCATCTCGTCATAGGTCTGTCCGTTCAGCTCTCGCCCAGCCTTTTTCTTGTTTTTGCCTCCCCATTGTTTGAAGAAGAAAGCGACTTTGGCAGATTGGCATTGCTCCTGTATGTCCAAGACCCATTCCGGTTTCATGGGTCTGGCTTTCTGGCCGCTCTCTCCTCCGACGATGACCCAATCTATTCCTGTAAGATTGATATTGGGTAGCGAGCCAATCAGGGGTTCACAGGAAAGGAACTTGACTCTGGCTCCGGTATCCCGAAGAAAATCAATGCGATCCAGTACTCGCTCATCCTCAACCGAAACTCCCATCCAGATATTATGAGCCCAAGGCAACAGATGACTGATTTCAGCCAGTCGATCTGCACGTTTGGTTAGGACTTGAAAGACATGCTGACCATTGTCCTTCATGACCTGAAATACCTTTTGGATAAATTCCAGCGGTACATCCTTGTGGAACAGATCCGACATGGAATTGACAAAGACTACTTTTGACTTTTTCCAAGTGTAAGGAATTTCCAAGGCATCTTCGTGGATTCTTACCTTTTTGAATCCAGCTTGGTATTTGTCCACTCCCATAGCCTTGAGGCGCTTGGTCATGACTTCCGCATAGCAGAACTTACATCCTGCGGAGATCTTGGTGCACCCAGTGACCGGATTCCAGGTGAGTTCGGTCCATTCAATCGAGGTTTGTGCCATAAAAATTCAGGTTAATTGGATTGAAATAAAATTAGGTCTATTGCAATAATCGTTATAATTGATGTAAAAAGAGCCCTTTCGCCACTTTTGTCCGTCATTTGGTGTCACAATCAGTTGATTTTGAGCAGATAGGCCTTTCAACACCTCCCTGCTGGGAGTAGTGAAATCATTGCTAGGACTAAGTGAAGTTTGCAAATCACTCGAATATTCAATCCAATTTGCAATTGGCTTTTCAACCTCATCCCTCCTTCTTCCCGATCCGCTATGCTTCTCAGGACAGGCACTAAAGGAGAAGGCGATCATTTAGTATTAAGCCCAGGGTAAGTAATCCCTAGAGAATTATCCTACTTACTCTGGCTAATTATCAAAAGCTTCGTCTTGCTAAGAAAGGGTATTTTAGGGAATTTCCTAGCTCTACAGTCTGGCCTCTCGATACGCAATAATATCGGGACAGGCTCTTGCTAAAACAGTCTACCAGACTGTTTCATAACGCTCGGTCCTCGGGTAGTGGGTATTTTTTTGGGTAAATTTCAAAAAAATGAGCGGGAAGGGAGGATTTTTGAGTGAGATGGGGTATGTATTGGGATTGCAATTCTTACATAACTTAGGCAAGGTTAATTTTATTGCTGCGAGCGGTACGACTCATAGCAGCAGAGTGGATGCTTTATGGCTTGAGATTTGTTTACTCCAAACCGAAATCCTTTATTTGCCTATGGAAAACTTGGATCGGCTTCGGGAATTTTTTACCGCCAAAAATTTAAAGTCATACCATCCCCTTATGAGTGAAAAGGAGTTGGCCAAATGGTTAAAACCATTAGATCCAAATCAATTTTTCTCCGTACGATCCAAAACAGATTTTCTCAAACAGCTTAATTCCTTTGCTCTCACTCATTTAGAAGATGAGTTATTTTTGAAGCATCTACTCACCAAGGCTTTCTTTGAGGAAAATATTGTTGGAGCCTTCGAAGTCAGGGCTTTATCCTCAAGACTTGATCTACTCAAAATCAACGGTGTAACCACTGCTTTTGAAATCAAATCTGATTTTGACTCGCTGGAAAAGCTGGAAAAGCAAAGTCAGGATTACTTGGCCCTTTTTGAATACAACTACTTGGTAGTGGGTGAAAAGCACTTAGATAAGGCTTTAAAATTATTGCCGAGTGATTTTGGAATCTATATCGTCAAAAACAAAAAGCTCAAACGATTTAGGTCTTCCAGGCGAAATAAAACTATTGACCCAAAATCTCAATTATCAACTCTTACTTCCAAGGAGCTTCGAGGCGAATTTAAATCAACTGAATCCAATTGGATTCTGGCAAACTTCTCATCTATAGAGGTTAATGAGGCTTTTAAAAAGATCCTAAAGAAGCGGTACGCTAAAAAATGGAATTTTATCAAAGAAAGATCTTCGGAGATTTTCCCTTTGGACTACCAATATTTTTTCCATCATCCGATCAACCCACAATTGATCTATTCCAGATAAAGTGGAATAGTTCGATCTTCCTCAATCCAAACTTTCATACAATGAAGGTAATGCTGCATGGCTATTTTTTTGAATTTAGCCTGATTCTGACCATTCTCTATTCCGGTATTTATATCTCTAAGCATCTTCACCCCAGCATTACCTTCAATAAAAGATGGATACTGTTCTTGAAGCCTACTAAAGGGTACACTCCCTAAAACTGCGGGAACAATAAAGTCCTTAAATTGAGAAAGTTTCTTTTCTTCTGCTTTGAAACCATAATAAAGATTGTCATAAGGATCATAGAATATAAATCCCGGACTGATGGTGCCTCCTGCTGTCAGGTCATCTTTCTTGATTCCTGCATAATCCCCAAAAGCATCAAATTTTTCTCTTTCAAATGTTTCGATCAAACTATTATCGGCCTCGGATATAACATCATCATGGTCCAAACCGACATTTTTTATATCTGAGTTTAAGGCGCTTCGAATGATAATTTTTATCAATCCATTGAATCGATCATCTTGAAGTACACGATTATGCTTTCTGAAAATTGGATTTGTAGGACTGACAGTTCCTAAGTCATAGATAAAAAAATCCGAGCCTAAACGTATTACCGATTCAATTTCAAGCATATCCGCCTCAAATGAATCGGGATTCGTCATGTAGGCAAGTCTAGGAAACTGGACTCTTAAACTTTCCGATTGACTTTTAATGGTCTCTGCTTCACCTAAAAGGTTCAATAGAGAGGAAATAACCGGCACCACTTTTTCGATTCCAGCAAATTGACCAAAGAAATCAACCCTATTGGGTACAGATTCAAGAACTGTTCTTGAAAAGGTGATTACCTCAGCCTGAGTGCTATTTGAGAGTTTTATGTAGTTTGGCAAAGATAAAAACACCTGGTCAGAGGTAATTGCGTTTATTAAATCCCGGTAAATCTCAAAAGAAGATTGTTGATTATTTTTTCTGTCTTTCTCCTTGACGACCTCTATCATTGGATACATATTTCTGCCAAAGTCAGTCTCTTTTAACACCAAAATTTCCTGTTGTCTAGCCCTAAAAACCGGTACATATTTCAACGTTGAACTCATAGCAAGTCAATTTTTAAGTTTTTCAAGTATTCTATTTCCTCTTCAACTATCTCCTCATTTTCAAGCATAATTCCACTATTTTCTATAAACTGATCTAAAAAGTTATTGTATGAAAGTGCCAACCACCTGAATTTTACTTCAATTTTTGGTTCATTCTGATACATTTCCAATTTCTCGGAAATCCTACTTCTATAAGTTTCAAAAAACTCACGCCGATCTTCTGCTCTGATTACGTTATAAAATGGGTCGATATAAATTAAGTCTCGATCAGTTTTTAACTGAAAATCAAAATCAGCATTAATGTCTTCCAATAGATTGCGAAATGAATCGGATATTACAACTCTTGGAAAAATTGCAGATTGAGATTCAATACGATAAGCATTAGCCAGTGGTAATCCAACCGCGATATCTTCTTCGTCCAGCATCCACCCGTAGTCTATCCCACCCCTCAAAAAATACCCTAATGAGGCCATTTTTTGAAATAAATTGGAAACAACAAAAAGTATTTCATTTGCGATATTTTTATCCTCTTCCATGTCAGCAGCGATACAAATATTATCGCTAAATAGATAATACCTACAATAATTCTGAGGGATCAATTGAACTACTGACTTAAAAGCAGTAATAAACGCATTAGCCTTTGCTGAAATCAAATTTTCAGAAGAAAACACTTCATTATCCAAATCTGCATCCTCTTCAAATTCCTTTAATAGAGAACCGAAACCGAGGACATCCAAAAAACAGACTATCCGCCTTTGATATTTTATCTGTGATTCAATCAATATCTAGCTATTTGTTCATATAAATAATATATTCCTTAAATCACCAAAACTGAATCCAATAGAAAAGGACCTTATTGCTTGGATTAGAAATTGATGTTAGAATAAGAGATTCTTTAACCAAAATCTATTTGATGACTCCAGCGAAATAATCAGATTTTTTTCTCCAGAGTTTTCACATGCCATGACGGCTTTTTGCTCCCAATTGACAGAATCCCACCTCTAGGAGTTGTAGTATCATCGATGTGTCTATGTAAGTTCCGTACTACAGTTGGAAGCAATCCCTCCCTCCTATCCTTACCACCCCGGACAACTGTCCGGGACGTAATTTTCGTTTATCAGATCTCTACCACTTTCAAAGTCCCATAAGAATCATTTTATGAGATGTTTTATTGGAATTTTCCTGCCTAACCTCCTGCATCACCTTCCCAAGTCATTTCGGGAAAATTGGAACTTGCGAACTGACACAGTATGCTTCGAACCACTAGCTCTCAGGATTAAAATTTAGGGACAGTTTCTCCTCAAGGAGGAGGCGATCGTTCGGTGTTAAAATCCAGAATTTCAAACCCAAAGGGACTTTACCAATTCTCTCCCATTGATCATCAAAAGTTCAGTAGTGCTAAGAAAGGGGATGTAATGAAATGAAAAATTTCCAGCATTGGGAAATTCACTGATTCCTCACTTCCCTGGTTTATGTTTATGTGGTTTCAGAGAAGGTGTATTCCCGGGAGTATCTTTGTTATCCCTTTGTCTTCTGTCCGGTTGACCTGTGGTCTTGGCAATTCTTTTAGGCCCTGGCTTAATTCCGTTTCTTGTTGACATAATAATAAGGTTTAAATTTTACCTGTTATAAATCTAAGCTATTTCAATTGTTAATACTTATTGTAAATCAGAATGTTAGACAATAATTGTCATTTAAAAATTTAAATAATCCCATTATATTTGTACTGTTAGATCTGATCAAGCCTCTTTCTGAAAAGGAACGTAATCAGGTAAAAGAATTGGCCCCACTATTTGGGGCCTTTTTTTTGTCCAGCAAATTCTCCCAAAGGTTTTCCAACCTCTTTTTAGTTTGACTTTATTTATTTCAATGGATTGAGTGTTTAGGTCAAGTCTTCAATTATAGCAATCGGTGCGTTTTTCTTAACACTTTCAATTCCCATGTCCCTAGCAAAAGAAGAAGAATACATTTCGCTTGCACCTAAAACCTGATAATTGTTGGCTATTTGATTAAAATAGGGTTCATTTCTGACAGAGTTTAACCTTTTAAAATTCGAATCAGCAACACTTATTCTACTGCTTGCAATTCCAGCCAAACAGCTTTGCTTGGAAACATAGGTTTCACTTGTAATTAAGATTTCTCCATTTCCTGCTTTAAGGGTCCAGCGAAACTGAACATTTGTTGCCTTTTTAACTGTGTATTTAGCCATCTTCAAAAATTTTAGTTAATAAATTATTTAAAATATTATTTTTAAAAACACTTAACTAATTGATGACCATAAAGAAAAGGGAATTGAAGAATAAAAAAATACCCTATATAGGGTATTTTTTGGGGAAAGAGGGAGGATATTACCTACCTGATTCCATTGGAACAAGTTATTCTCTCCCGATTACATCGGAACAAGCTATTCTTTTAATTCGCTGAATTCGTGGTTTATTTAAAAGGGGATGCTTGATCTCCTTAGCTACCTGTCTGGAAAGCTCCAATCGCTTTTTTATTTATCCCTTTTTGAAGCCAAAAAGGAATCAAAAAGCTTTTGGCCCCGGTCTTTTCTTCCAGTTGGAGTAGTTTTTTTAAATTTTAAAATCTTCTATAATCAAAAGGGGATTTGATGGATTAAGGCGTTAATCGTTTAAGCGTTAAACGTTTGGGTCTACCTTCCCGATTACATCGGTACAAGTTATTCTCTAATCCCTAATCCCTGAACTCTAATCCCTTTCTCCTATTCCCTCTCGATTACATCGGGACAAGCTATTCTTTTAATTCGCTGAATTCGTGGTTTATTTAAAAGGGGATGCTTGACCTCCTTAGCTACCCACCTGGAAAGCTACCATCGCCTCTGGATATTTTACTTTTTGCTGTCAAAAAGTAACAAAAAACTCTTGGCCTGAATCAGCCTGGAATGGCCTCTGGCGCATTCCTGCTTGTTCTTGTCAAATCGCTAAAAATCAGCGGATCTCAAAGGCAAGCTTTGAGCTAGCTGATTTTCTTAACGCTTCTTGACTGCGTCCAAGCACCGCCTGCTTCACAGGCCAATGAGTCACGGTTTTGTTTAGGAAATAAGGGATGGTTTGTTTTACGCTAGTGTATAAGCTCATGGCTTTCGTCACTGCGAGGAGGCAGTAAGCCGACATGGCAGTCTCCGAGATCGGTTGTAGGTTTTGGGTTGTAAGTTGCAGGTTCCACATTGTAAGTTATAAGTTATGGGTGATCACTGACTGCTCACATTCTACTGCCTACTGGCTTTTTGCTAATCAAAAAGCCCCAGAGGGGCGATAGAAGGTAGCCCCAGAATTTTTAGAATCAATAGCGCTGGCGCAGGGTTGGGGATTGGAAATGGATTGAATTGCCAGCAAGACAACGACGGCATATCGGATTGGAAATCCTACAATAAGTGGTTCGACATTACAAATGTCGAACAGCTGGAATCAGCGGATCTCAAAGGCAAGCTTTGAGCTAGCTGATTTTCTTAACGCTTCTTGACTGCCTACAAGCACCGCCTGCTTCACAGGCCAATGAGTCACGGTTTTGTTTAGGAAATAAGGGATGGTTTGTTTTACGCTAGTGTATAAGCTCATGGCTTTCGTCACTGCGAGGAGGCAGTAAGCCGACATGGCAGTCTCCGAGATCGGTTGTAGGTTTTGGGTTGTAAGTTGCAGGTTCCACATTGTAAGTTATAAGTTATGGGTGATCACTGACTGCTCACATTCTACTGCCTACTGGCTTTTTGCTAATCAAAAAGCCCCAGAGGGGCGATAGAAGGTAGTCCCAGAATTTTTAGAATCAATAGCGCTGGCGCAGGGTTTGGGTTTGGAAATGGATTAGGTCGCCAGCAAGACAACGACGGCATATCGGATTGGAAATCCTACAATAAGTGGTTCGACATTACAAATGTCGAACAGCTGGAATCAGCGGATCTCAAAGGCAAGCTTTGAGCTAGCTGATTTTCTTAACGCTTCTTGACTGCGTCCAAGCACCGGCTGCTTCACAGGCCAATGAGTCACGGTTTTGCTCAGGAAATAAGTGATGGTTTGTTATACGCTATCTTGTTTTTTAGGCTTTCCGAAGCTCGAAAAAACCGAAAATCCCGAAGGGCCAGAGTCCCTTACGAGGAATGATGAACTGGGTTGGAGATTGTGGATTATGGGTCTTGAATTCCAATTCACAAGACGGAACCAAAAAAAGCCCCAGAGGGGCGATAGAAGGTAGCCCCAGAATTTTTAGAATCAATAGCGCTGGCGCAGGGTTTGGGTTTGGAAATGGATTAGGGCGCCAGCAAGACAGAGACGACCTATCGGATTGGAAATCCTACGATATGTAGTTCGACATTGCAAATGTCGAACAGCTGGCTGCTTCCGATGAATTTGTGATCTGTTTCAAAAAGACTCCGAAGGAGTCGAACTGTGAATAGCCTAGGGTGAAACCCTGGGGTATAGAATGGAATACAGAACCAGCGCTGGCGCAGGGTTTGGGTTTAGAAATGGATTGAATTGCCTGCAAGACAACGACGGCATATCGGATTGGAAATCCTACGATATGTAGTTCGACATTGCAAATGTCGAACAGCTGGCTGCTTCCGATGAATTTGTGATCTGTTTCAAAAAGACTCCGAAGGAGTCGAACTGTGAATAGCCTAGGGTGAAACCCTGGGGTATAGAATGGAATACAGAACCAGCGCTGGCGCAGGGTTGGGGATTGGAAATGGATTGAATTGCCAGCAAGACAGAGACGACCTATCGGATTGGAAATCCTACGATATATTGTTCGACATTGCAAATGTCGAACAGCTGCTTTCTTTTAATTCGCTGAATTCGTGGTCAGGTTTCCTTGAAATAGAGCAAATAAAAAAGGAGAACCGATTCGATTCTCCTCTCTTTATTTTGGATAATGGGTGGGATTACTTCAGTAGCTTCTCCACCAGACTTTTCATTTTTTGGAAGTTCTTTTCACGGGTATATTTTTCTTCTACCAAGCTTCTGCCCTTTACTCCCATTTGCCTGCGGCGCCCGGGATTGTTGATGAGTTCGGACAAATAAAACACCCATTCGGATTGGTGATCGGCCAGGTACCCGTTTACCCCATGGTCTACTACTTCGGCATTCACCCCAACCGGTGAGGCGATGACCGGAAGTCCACAGGCCATGTATTGGATGAGTTTGTAGGCACATTTCCCCCGCTCCCATTTGTTGTTTTCCAGGGGCATCATGCCTATATCCATTTGCTGTATGAGGTCCACCTCTCCTGCCTCTGTCCAGGGGATATAGGTCACATCGCAGTTTATGTCTTCCATCCTCACTCCGGGGGCATTGACCACAAGCAGGCGGAAGGAATGCTTTTTTGCCAGTTCCTCAAATACCTTCTTCAGGGAAGCCAGGTACTTGAGGGTGGTGGGAGAACCAATCCATCCCAGCGTCACCTTATCTCCTTTTTCGGTTTTTACTCTGTACTTTTCAGGATCTATCACGGTGGGCAAAAGCTCCACAGCTCCTGCTCCTGCCACCCAGGCCCGGCTTTCCAGGTATTCATTTCCTGCCAGCACCAGAGCCGAGTATTTCATCACCTTGTCTATCTTTTTAGCCAGCAGGCTTCTCAGGAGCCAATTGGGTGAGCGATCGTAATTATGGAAAATGGCATCGTCATAATCTACCACATAGGGCTTTCCAAAACGATTCAGGAGGTATTCCGCCCAAGGGGGAAGATAGGGAAAAAGCTCTTTTTCTATCCAGATGAGGTCGTATCGAAACGCCGTAAGCAAAACTCCAAACCGCCTTAGATAAGAAGCAAGAACAGTACTAATACCCGGGCGTTTTGCTGCGTAGAGTTGATTCAGGTAGTTTTCTGAAAAAAAAGGAGAAACTTTTGTTTGTACTCCATTTTCCTCCCATAAAGGCAAAAATTGAAAAGTCCTCATTCTGCTTGAGGCTCCGTTTCGGGAGTATTTTGAGAGAAAGAGAATTTTGGGTTTCAAGGGGGGAACAGGGATTGGGGATTGGGGATTAGGGATTAGGGAACAGGGATTGGGGATTAGGGAACAGGGATTGGGGATTAGGGAACAGGGATTGGGGATTAGGGATTAGGGATTAGGGATTAGGAGCTTAAGTTTATCATCTATTCTTTCCCGATTACATCGAGACAAGTTATTCTCTATTTAACTAATCCCTATTTAACTTTTCCCTATTAACTATTCTCTATTATCCATTCCCTTTGGTTTCAATTTTAGAATTTAGATAACGAATATATCCATTCAGGATTTTGATAGATTCCTCAATAGTAGAAGTAAGGCTTTTAAATAATTCGAGAGAAATATATCCACAATCTTTAGCCTCAATTAAATGGTCTATCATTTCAGCTTGGGATCCCCGGGAATTAAAATAAAACTTCCTGCTTTCCAAATAATGAAATCTGCCCCAACCTTCTGCAATATTTGCCGTCGCTGACCTGGAAGCTCTGATTAATTGGGAGGCAAGTTCAAATCGCTCTTCCTTTGGTAAAAAAGGAATCACTTCATTCCTAATCCGTCTTTTTAACTGATAAGCAGACTGCCAGCATTTTAAATCTTCAAAAGTCTCTCCTTTCATTGGATTTAGGGATTGGGGATTAGGGATTGGGAGATTAGGGATTAGGGATTAGGAGATTAGGGAACAGGGATTGGGGAACAGGGATTGGGGACTAGGGATTAGGTAACGGGGATTAGGGATTAGGAGCTTAAGTTTATCATCTATTCTTTCCCGATTACATCGGGACAAGTTATTCTCTATTTAACTAATCCCTATTAACTATTAACTAATCCCTATTAATCATCACTCAAACCTGTGCTTCCTTCTTTTTCCTAATCAACTCCTCTCTTTCCTTATAATATCTCAATTTCTCCTGGACTCTAGCGATCCTAAGTTTCTTATTATATGCTATTAAAAAGAAACAAAAGAGCAGGAAATAAATCATGGTCATGTTTTTCATGCGCATCACCACACCCAGATTACTGAGGGCATTCATAAAGGCCAGGGCTACGGGAATAAAGGTAAGTATGCCCGCCTTCAGGAAAAGAGGCATATCGCGTAAAGCTTCCGGGGTCCAGTTTCTATAGATAAAGAAACTCAGCCAGAGATAAACCAGGTTTTCGACGGATGAAAACAAGGCCACAAAGTTGTGCGCATCAATAAAAAGTGGCCTAAACATATACGTAAAAAGTCGCATGGGTAGGGAATAGGAAGAAATATCCACGGCAGACCCTACTCTCCCCCTGCTCAAATTTCCTGCAGTGGTTTCCGAAAGCTGGGCCAAGGATTCCAAACTCAATTCCTCTACCTTCAAAAAGGCCGCGGTAGAATCCAATAAAAGGTAGGTTCCAACGGCAGCTGCAGCACCCATAAGCACCTTGAAATGAATTTTCAGTTCAGAGCCCAACATGATAGCCATGGCTGCACCACCCAACAGCGCCTGCCCCATATGGGGCCTTGCCATATAGACGAAGAAAAGGGCGATCAACCCCTGCCACCAACGACTTTGATACTTTTGCAGGGCAAATAAAAACCAGGCAATGCCCCAAAAAGAAATGGCATCCTTTCCTACTCCGGCCGTCCAAAAATGGAGATTGAGAAAATAAAACACCGTTGGAAAAAGCGGAATACCCAATATTTCATGATTCATCGGGAAAAGTTCGGCCACCAGCACATAGATGTAGCGAATCCCAATAAAGCCCAAAAAACCAAAGAGTATATTTCCGGTGATATAGCTTAGGCCTAAAATCTTACTGGGCACATAACACAACCATAAAATAAACCAAGTAGAATCCCCAAAATAGGACATCCAAGTGACCTCTCCTTTAATCACTGCCTGCTCCATTCCCAATCTCCAATAGCCTTGGGAGTCCCCCCCATAATTCAGAATATACCAGGTAAAGAAAATACTGAAAAATAAGTGGTAAGCCAATAGGTAATGCAGGTGCAGTTCCAATTTCCTGGACAGCCCAAACTTCCTAGCCATACTGGAATTGGTATTGACCAGGGCGATGAGGAGGGGGATGATAACAAGTATATCTAGCACGGAATTGGAGGGGGAGGGATTGGGAGATTGAGAGACTGAGAGACTGAGAGATTAAGAGATTGGGAGATTAAGAGACTGAGAGATTGGGAAATTAGGACTTTTTGATCGATTTGAGGTATTCTCTTTTGAGGTAAAATATGAAACCATTGAGGACTTTTATAGCTTCAAGTACTTGTTGTCTAAGATCAAGAAAAGTTTCTTCATTGATGTATTTATCATCTCTAGCTTCAATGAGGTGGTCGAGAATTTCTGCAAGGGAACCTCGGGAATTGTAATAGAACTTATTCGAATCAAGGTAATGGTATCTTCCCCAACCTTCAGCAATATTTGCGGTAACAGACCTTGATGCCCGTAGAATCTGGGATTTTAGATCATATTCCTCTCTTCTGGGAAAATTAGATATAACCACTTTTTTAATATTCCTCTTTAACTGATAAGCTTTTTGCCAGCAAATCAAATCTTCAAAAGTATCAGCTCTCTCCATGGCTTAAAAATTTTTAATGCAAAGGTAATGGGATAAAGGGATTGGGGGATTGGGAGATTGGGAGATTAAGAGATTGGGAGATTAAGAGATTAAGAGATTAAGAGATTGGGAGATTGGGAGCTCAAATTTCTCTCCCGATTGCATCGGGACAAGTCATTCACTTATTCTCTAAGGCTCAATTCTCTTTTCCCAATTCCTTTTAATTCCAGCAACTCTGAATATAAACTTTCCACATCTTTGCAATACCGCTGAGCACTGTAATGCTCCAGGGCTCTTTGCTTTCCTTGGGCTCCCATTTTCTCTCTTAAGGAAACATCCTTGAGTAGAACTTGGATTTTTTCAGCGATGGATTCCGGGGAGTAGGGAGGCACCAAAAAGCCCGTTTCCCCATCCAGCACTACATCCTGTAATCCACCAACCCTGCTCGCAATCACCGGTAGCCCATGCATCATGGCCTCTGCTGCTACCAGTCCAAAGCCTTCATGTGCAGATGATATGCAAAAGACATCCATGATTTTATAATAAGGATGAGGGATGGCCTGATATCCTAAAAAGAAAACCTGATCCGAGAGTCCCAGATCATTTACCAAATTCACTAACTCCTGCCTATTTGGACCGTCACCAATTACCAAAAATTTGATAGTTGAGGAGTCTAATAGTTTTACTGCCTTGATGCAGTCAGAAAATCTCTTGACCTGGTCATACAACCTACCCACAGAGCCTAGGACCAAGTCTCCCTCTTGTATCCCTAAAGATTCCTTCAGCAATTTTAAGTCCTTTGGGTCTATCGGAGCTGGAATATCTACCCCATTATTGATCAAATGGATTTTATGGACAGGCAAACCTGCGGTAGTTTTCAGGAAATTCCCCACTTCCGGAGAAATCCCAATGATGGCATCCGAAAGGGAAAGAAAGAGTTTTTGAAGCCAAAGGGATTTTTTACTTCTACCTAATGGCAAGGAGGTTTCTTCTAAAATCCGGATGGGAACTCTTCCCAGTGATCCGGAAATTGCCGCCATACTCATTCCCTCGAATATGGCTCCATGAATGATATGGGGTTTGTATTTCCTGATTATGTCCAAAACAGCCTTATGCTTCTTCCATTCAAAGGGATGCTTAAATCCTCCAATTGGGATCAGCTCCACCCCTTCCCTTTCCAAAGCTTCTGCGATGGGACCTCCCTTCCAGGTACAGATGATTTTATGTTCAAAGGTTTCCTTTGGAAGTCCTCTCACCAAACTCAGGCGCACTTGCTCCACTCCACCGGAGGCTATGGTTTCTATGCAGTGTAGGATGCGGATCAAGGGGTTAAGAGATTGAGAGATTGAGAGATTGGAGATTAAGGGATTAGGACAAAGGCAAATTTGTGCGATAAATATCTAAAAGTGAAGAAATGTAATTCTCAACCGAAAATCGTTTTGCCTCCTCTTTTGCCCTTTCGCCCATGGCCCGTCTTTCTTGATTGGGGAGATCCAGGATTTTTTGCATGGCCCCCTGGATTTCAAGGGTATTCAATGGGTCGATTAATATACCCGATTGGGAACTGCCCAAAATTTCAGATGCCCCTCCCACTTGGGTTACAATACTGAGAAGTCCTACACTCATTGCCTCTGCCAGCGCCACCGGTGATCCTTCGCTCAAAGAAGGAAGAACAAAAGCATGAGATTCTTGCAAAAAAGGCCAAATATTTGATTGAAACCCAAACATCTCTACCTGATTTCCTAATTCTAAATTCTGAATTCTGAATTCTAAATTCTCCCGTTCAGGGCCGTCACCTACAATCCTCAACAAAAGTTTTCTGTCTGGATTCTCTTTAACTAATGCCCCAAAAGCCTGAATCAAGCTGTCTAAATTCTTTATCGGTACCAGTCTACAGGTAGTTACAAAAACAAAGTACTCATCTATTTTTTCTATTCTCTCCACTTCTTCCCGGAACTTCATTTTTTTCTCTTCTTTCTCCCGATGTATTCGGGACAAGCTATTCTCTATTCCCTTTTCCCTTTTCCCTTTTCCCTCAAAACAAACCGGATTATAAACCACCTCCACCTTCTCTCCTTCAACCTCCCCTAATTCCTGGATTTTTTGCTTTACATTTCCTGCAACTGCAATGATTAAATGAGCCATTTTATAGATCCAGCGAAAAACCCATTTCCAAAAGGAATGATGATTGGGAATTCCTATCTCCTCCCCTACTATTCTCGGTACCTTGGTAAGCTTGGCTGCCCAAATACCGTGGAAATTGGCCTCTGCCCCTTGGGTATGAACTACGTCGGGTTTGAGTTCGGCCAATAAGGCGATGAGTTTCCCCAAAAGCTTGAAATTGGGGATTCTTGGATTAAAATTCAGAATCCGAATCCGAATTCCCTCTGCTTCTAATTCCTCACTTACCTTACCGCCCTTACCCAATACGACCACAGTCAGTTCCAGCTCAGGAATTTTCTGCAGTGCGGGTAAGGAATAAGCCAAAACCTTTTCCACTCCCCCAAAATCCAGTTCGGATACGATGCGAGCCACCTTCATTTTCTATAGATATAGCGGAAACAGAATTTCATATAACTTCTAAAAAGCCATGACAATTTCTTGGAAGAAAAAACCGACTTTAGGATAAAAAAAGGGAGCCTATAAAAACAAGAAAGCAAGAAATAATCCCTTCCTAGTAAGGGAATTATCTTCCGAAGGGCATCTTTATTTTGAGGTTTTCTATAAAAGGGAAAGAGGTTAAATAAAACCCATTTGGTCCCAAAAACCCTGAAGTCTTTATAGATTCCATCAGGTACAGAATCTCCAAATTGATAGCTAGGATCCTGGAGAATTTTGGGGATCAGGCTTTCCTCTAGCAGGTAGTTTTTTTGAATGGCTGAAGTTCCGTCCTCCTGAGCGTAATGGACCAGAGAATTTTCGATGTAAAAGGCCTGGGGAGATTGGAGCATGACCTGAAACCAAAGATCCAAATCCTCCCCCAATTTAATGGAAGGGTCAAAGCCTGGGTTAGTTTCAAAAAAACTACGCTTCAAAACAGTGGCTGAGGTAAAAAAAAGTGTATTGACTATTGCTTCTTGAAAGTAATTCCAGACAGGTCTAAAAGAGAGCTCTGATATGGGTTTGAAATCCTCAAAAGTATAATGCGCTCCAATTAAAATCGCATCCGGGTTTTGATCGATTACCTTTTTGACATACTCCAGATAAGAGGGATGCCAATAATCATCCGCATCCAAAAATGCGATATAGGGATGGGAAGCCAAGGCTATCCCCTTGTTTCTGGCAGAAGATACCCCGGCATTTTCTTGGGTAATGAGCTGAACCTTGTCTCCAATCTTCTCCCTCACCAGCTCCTCTCCTCCATCGGTGGAACCATCATCTACGACTATTACCTCAAAGTCTGAATAGGTCTGCGCAAAGACCGAATCCAAGGCTCTTAGGATATAGGGGGCTTTGTTGTAGAGAGGGATGATTACTGAGAACACAATTTTTAATTATGAATTATGAATTATGAATTGGTCTGTAGGTTGTATGTTGTGGGTTTCGTCACTGCGAGCGTAGCCTGCGAAGCGTGGCAGTCTCAAAGAGAATTTCGTCAAAGAGGCAATTTGTAAGTCAATATGAAAGATTGCTTCGGGTTTCAAAAGCTCTTTATTGCCTCACAAAATCCAATTCAAAACCCTCGCAATGACGAACAACGTCACTGCGAGTGTAGCCTGCGAAGCGTGGCAGTCTTACAATAGAATTTCACCTTTGAAGCAGTTAATCAGTCCTATAGAAAGATTGCTTCGTCGCCAGATTGATCTTGATACT
>NZ_JARHUI010000008.1:27786-47241 GCF_029222925.1 Algoriphagus sp. CAU 1675
ATTTTAGGAAAGCAGAAAAGCTCCTCGCAATGACGCATCCTCAAGGGCTGGCAATGACGAAGAGCTAAACGTCACTGCGAGCGTAGCCTGCGAAGCGTGGCAGTCTTACAATAGAATTTCACCTTTGAAGCAGTTAATCAGTCCTATAGAAAGATTGCTTCGTCGCCAGATTGATCTTGATACTATTTTAGGAAAGCAGAAAAGCTCCTCGCAATGACGCATCCTCAAGGGCTGGCAATGACGAAGAGCTAAACGTCACTGCGAGCGTAGCCTGCGAAGCGTGGCAGTCTTACAATAGAATTTCACCAGTGAATCAGTTACTCGGTCATATAGAAAGATTGCTTCGTCGCCAGATTGATCTTGATACAATTTAAGGAAAGCAGAAAAGCTCCTCGCAATGACGCATCCTCAAGGGCTGGCAATGACGAAGAGCTAAACGTCACTGCGAGCGTAGCCTGCGAAGCGTGGCAGTCTTCAATTTGGTTTCTTGTTTCTTCTAGAAGATTGCTTCGTCGCATAGTTGATCTTAAATATCATTAAAATAACCTTAAATGCTCCTCGCAATGACGCACACTATCCTAAAAACCGTTTCAATCGGAGTGCGTTTTTAAAGCCCAGGTATTTGGTCAGCATCTGGAATTTGGGTCCTCCTATATAGGTCTTTTGAGGAACTCCTAGATTCTGGATCAAACCTTCCGCTTGGGCGATCAAGTCAGGATACTGGGGAAAGCAATCGTAGATAAACTTTTGATAGACCTTTTTCAGGGCAATCCGTACCCGATTGGAATCCTCTTGAGCCAGGGTGGTTCTTTCATAGCTCTGATAGGATGCTAAAAGGGAGTGAAAGGCCTGTTCGGATTTTTGCTGACTTACATTGGAAGGCCCTGGAGTCCGGTAATACACGAGGGAGTCCGGATCATAAATCACCTCCTTGGCATGGAGCAAAACCCTCATAAAAAACTCCCCATCCTGATTGATGCTTAGGGATTCATCCCAAGGACCAGCCTTTTCAATTAATTCTCTGGGCGTCAAATAAGAGGAGATGGCCATCATTTCCTGAAAATTCCAAAACTGGAGCAAGAGATCCAGGCCTGATTCAAAAGATGAAAAGGCCCCATACGAAACTCTATCATAATTATTTATGGAATCCCTAAAGCCCACATAGGAACAGGTAGCTATGCTGGCTTTCCTCTTTCCCTTAAACAAATTGACCTGAGTACTGATTTTATCCGGGGAGAGCAAGTCATCCGCATCCAAAAACTGTATATACTCCCCATTTGAGGCTTGCATCCCCAAATTGGTAGCAGCAGAAACCCCTTGATTGGGAGAATCAATGAGTTGAATCTTAGCTGGAAACTTCTCTTTATATTCTTGAAGAATGTCAAAACTTCCATCCGTACTCCCATCATTGACCAAAACCAATTCAATATGAGGAAAAGTTTGGGCTAAGGCAGAGTCCAGAGTTTCCCGAATAAATTCAGCTTTATTGTAAACAGGGATTATTATAGAAACTAGATAATTCTGAATTCTAAATTCAGAATTCAGAATTTGCCCCTGTCCAAATTGATCCTCACTCATCTTTTAGTCTCTCCTCCCTTGATTAGGTTAAAATATTCCTGAATGGCTCCCTTGTTGATGGCATGACAAACCTGAAAAATTGGAAGAGATTCCTTGGGTGAAAGTGTAAATAGTCGTTTGATGGCGAAACGGTATCTAGCCCAAATAAATTTGATTAGATGTTTTCGAAAGGCCTTGAGATCAGCTTGAAATCTACGAGCATAAGTCCCTCCCAATAGCCTTTTGTATTTATTGACCAAGTCGGAAGTATGGTAACGTGCTGGATGATGCACAATCAAATCAGGGCAATATTCGATTTTATATTTTTGGGAAATCCTACCAGATAATTCGGAATCTCCATTGGATTTTAATTCCGCATTAAACCCTCCAAATTCCTCGATCACGAATTTATAGGAAAACCAATTGGCTGTAATCGCTTTTCCTTCTTTTGCGTAGGCCTCCGTAGTAAATCCCCCTGTATATTTCTCATAGAGTTCAGCCGGAGAAAGCTGATTTGGATCCTTAAAAAACAAAGGAACCGGTCCGGTCAAAACACCGATTTCCATTTCTTTATCCTTTTCAAAAATTTTAAATGCTGTTTCCAACCAATTGAAATTTGGTAAGCAATCGGAATCGATAAAAGCTAAAACTTTACCTTTTGCTTCATGAATTCCTTTATTCCTTGCGGCATAGGAACCAGATCTCTTTTCGGTTAAAACCCTAAGAGAAAAAGGAAATGCATCTTTTAATTGGACTTTATTTTCAGGGTCATTATTAATTACCAAAACCTCGAAATTATCTTCATCAAAAGACTGCTTAGCTAATGCCTCCAAAAGTTTTTCAAGTCTCACCCAATCCTGATAGGTTGGTATAATTACAGAAAAATAAATCAAGATTTATACAGGTTAAATTTTCGCATGCCCCAATGATAAAACAAAGGAATAAACACTGGCCTTGTCAAACTTGTAAACAGTTGGAATCCATGTAAAATGGATTTCCTGAGAAAATGATTTTTAATGGGGTTTGATAAGGCCCTTGCTAAATGATATGAAACAGCCTTTTTTTCAAAATCCTCTAAATCCTTTAATCCGATATTATCAATCCAAACTAATAAAAATCTTAACCTAGATGAAATTGATTCTTCAGTAATTCGATTATTCCTGTGTCTTCTTGCATAGGAAACTGGTCTATTTAAACATCCAGAATAAAACAAAAATTTTCTGGAAATACGATACCATAATTCTGTGTCTTCATGCATATCAAGTCTAATATCAAATAGTTTTTCGGTATCAAAAACAGATTTTCTAATAGTTAAACTGTTGGTATCACAAATAGAAATATCATTATCATGAATAAACTTACTAAAAGAATGGATAGAAATAGGATCAATATTATTCAAAACATCTTCCTTAAAGCCAAAATCAACAATCCTTCCATCAGGATAAAATATTGCTGACGAATTATAACTAATATATACCTCAGGATTTAAAAAATTAATTTTATCACATTCAAATCGATTATCAGCATATAAATCATCCGCATCTAAAAAAGAAATAAATTCGAAATTGGAATATTTAATCCCAAGATTTCTACTTTCTGAGGGACCTCTATTAGAATTATTGGGATGAGTTAATAATTTAACTTTTTTATATTTAGAAGTAAGGTTCCTGCAAATAACTAGGGAAGAATCAGCAGAACCATCCTCGATTAAAATAACTTCAGCAACTTCAACTTGTTTTAAAGCAGATTCAACAGCCTTTTCGACATACTCTACAGCATTAAAAACTGGAATAATAACAGAAACCTTCATGTTTAATCCATAAATTTAAATGAAGATAAACTTTGGGTTTTATTCCTAAAAAATTTTCTATAAAAAGCCACCAAAAAATTATAAAAATACCTAAAAGTTAAAACAGGATCTAAGTAAATTTTATATTTAATAAACATATATTTTAAGGATTCATTAACGAATAAAAAATAATTAAAATCATATTTAGAAACAAAATTAGCCGCAATAAGACGAGATATAAATCTGTTTTTCCAATAAGATTGATCAAAAGAATACGAGATTGAATTAGAATGACTTCTTACAAAAACTAAATCATTTTTAAATACACCAATTTTTAGATTTCCAAATAAGGATTTTAGATGAAAAATCCATTCTTGAGAATTTGGTAAATTTTCTGAAAATGGTTGAAGTGAATTAATTTTAACTTTTTCCCATAAACCAGAAGGTGTAGACCATGCAAGTTTTTCAAGTAAATAATCCTTTTCAGGTTGATCTGAGAGAAATAATTGCGACCACTGAGTATTAATTACTTTGGAAAAATCAGAATTAAAAACAAGAGAATTACAAAAAACCACGTCAAATCCTTTTTGGATTTGACTTAATTGGATCTCAAGAGTTAATGGATCCAACTTATCATCTGAATCTAACCATTTAACAAATTTACCTTTAGCATATTCTAAACCTATTCTTCTACAACTATTTGCACCTATAGTAAAATGAGAAGGTCTTTTATAATATTTAATTCTTGAATCCCTATTTGAATAATTTAAAATTACATTTTCTGAATCATCTGTAGACCCATCATCTATAATTATACATTCCCAATCAATATAGGTCTGTCTAAACAATGAATCTAGAGTTTCACCTATTAAATCTCCCCTGTTATAAATTGGAATAATTACACTAATCATTAGTTTAATAATGGTTTTTGAAAAATGGTTGTTTTAGTAAATCGAAGAGAAGCAATAGTTGGAGAAAAAAAATCAAAAACAATCCAATCTTTATGTTGATTTAAAACATCTTGATAATGTTTACGCTCAGAATTATCCAAAACAATATATCCACCCGGTTTAACTTTTGACAAACATCTATAAAAACAGTAAGGCCTTGCACGACCATCAATAAGTATTAAATCAAAATATTCACTTGAATAATTATCAATAATAGAAACGTAATCTTTAAAATCGAAATGTTTATATTCTTTCATTTGATATGATTTCATTTCAATTTCATTATTAATTTGCAAGGTTGGGACAACTAGATGAAATTCATGCAATCCATTAAATTGAATTTTATTTAATCTTTCTTTTACAAATTGAAACCATGTTTCATCATGCTCTACACTAACTAACTCAGAGACTTTTGACAGAAAAAAAAGTGTAGAACCACCAGTTCCATATTCAAAAACAACAAAAGATTTATTTATTTTATTAATTAAAAAATCATATGCCGCATAAGTTATCCAAGGTAATTTAAGAGACAATGGATTATCTTGAAAATAATAATTATGATAGATAAATTTAAAAAAATAGAAAATCTTAATTTTAATATTTTTATTATTAATAAAAGAATTTCTATATTCTTTTAAAAATCTTTTAATTAACAAAAACAAAGTAATCATTTATTTTTTATTACAATAGAATTTAAAATTAAAAATAAATTTTTCTTTAGAAATAAAATAAAAGAATAAAACCACCAATAATAAATTCCATTATGATTTAAATATGGCAGCTGATTAATATTATGAAATTTATAAATGTAGGAATAAAAATAATATCTTCTGAGAAAATTAAATTGATTAATAGAAATAAGATGAGTCTTAATATTATTTCTTAATTTAATCCAATTAAAGATTCTTATATTTTTTAATTCAATGGAAGTACTTATAGAATTAACCTGCTTATAGATAATAGAGGAAAATTCCATACAATAACCAATATTAGAATTAATCTTTAAAAGTCTAAACATTAAATCATATTCTTGACTTGAAAATAAAGACTCATCCCATCCACCAACTTTTAAAAGAAATTTTTTATTCCATAAATTGGCAACAGTATTACCCAATCTACTTTTAATTAATCCAACCCATGGATCTTTAAAATAAAAAATTTTTTTTTGACGATTTTTTAAATCCACAAAAATAGAATTTCCAACAATAAAGCAAAAATCATCATTAATCAAAGGAACTTGAGAGGCCAATTTAAAAGGAAGCAATTCATCATCTGAGTCCAAAAATTGAATCCAATCACATGAAGAATACATAATTCCCAAATTTCTAGATGCACAGGCACCTTTATTTTTCATCCCAGGATGATGATAGAGATTAATGTTTAAATAACTATTGACAAAATCCATAGCGATATTAATTGATTCATCAGAAGAACCATCATTAATCAAAAGAATTTCGGAAACAAAATCATTTTTTAAAACAGAATTAATTGCTCTAGCTAAGGTTTTTTCAGAATTAAAAAAAGGTATAATAACAGAAATCATAAACAGTAAAGGTTTTTAAAAATATAAGAATTAAATAACCTATAAATTATAGATTTAAAAAAAATGATAATTTGATTCCACTTACCATCCCTAATAGTTAAAAAAAATAATTTAAAGAAAAACGGAAAAGATAAATTTGAATATTGTATGATTTTTAAATACCAGTTGACAAAATATTCTTTTTCAAGAGGTCCCCAAACATCCTTTTCCTTAAAATAATTTGCCAAATTTAAAAAAATAGGAAAATCGGAATTAATTTGGTCTTTAGGACTCAATTTTTTATAATTAGAAAATATAGAATTATCATCATATCTTCTTATAACATGAACTTCATCAATGAAACCAATTTTAGGATTATTTATCAATAATTTAGCAAAATATTCACTTTCTTGATTCCTCCTTAAATCTTCATTAAATAGAAAATCATTTAAAAGAATAAATTTTCTTTTAAAAAGTGGAGTCGAGGTTGAAAACCAAAAATCACCAGTCAAAAATTTAATTGGCCTAATATGACTGTTAAATTCATCAATGAAATAAAATTTTTTTTCAGGCAATTTATTGTTTTCATTGGCTAGCTTAGACAAAACCAAATCTGAATTTAATTCTAATATTATTTTAAGTTGATTCTCAATTTTCTTTGAAGTAAATAAGTCATCAGAATCTAACCAATTTATAAATTCACCTTTTGATAACTCAAAGGCAAAATTTCTAGCTGCATTACCCCCCTTTTTCCTATAATCTGGCCTTTTATATACCTTAATTCGATAATCCTTTCTGGAATATTCATTAAGGATTTCCCAAGAATTATCAGTACTATGATCATCTACAATTATGCACTCCCAATTTGTATAAGACTGATTAATAACTGAATTCAAAGTTTCTCTTAAATATTTTCCCTTATTAAAATTAGGTATTAAAATAGAAACCAAAGGAGATTTATTCATGTTTTTTTAAAACTAAAGTGTAGCCTGTTTTTTCTAAAAAGAAAAAACTATTTTTACTTAACCTGGAAAAAATTAATTCAAAAAATTTATTTATTAAGTTTGATCTTTTGAAGTTAACAAAATTAAATCTATCATAGTTATTTCTATATCTAAACTTTAACTCTATAACTTCATATCTAGTAGAAATAGATTTTCTAGAAGGATTGGCCCCCTTTAACATACATAAATATTTTTGAAATACTTTTGGATTATATGGTTTTATGTGTGACAAATCATTGTAAAAGCCCTCCCAAAAAAGAGGAGTAGATATGACTAAATATCCTCCACTATTCAAAGTTCTATCAAGTTCCTTCAAAAAATCATATAATTCATTTGGATACAAATGCTCAACAATATGACTACAATGAATTAAATCAAATTTATTATCTTCAAAAGGTATTTTTGGGATCCTTCCAAAATATACATTTTTATAATTCTTCTTTAATATTTCAACTGTATCTTCATTTCCATCAAGAAGATAAAAATCGTTTCTTCCACAAAATTTTGAAAAGGATCCATTGCCAGGACCTACATCTAAAACTTTAGAACCACTCTTAATATATTTAAAAGCTATTTCAAAAAAAGGCTCTCGGCTATGAGTAATATACTTTTTATCAACCATCATTTTTCTCCCAAATTGCAGGGTTTATTACAGGATAATTATTAAAAGTACATATAGGACCATTATCAATAATTCTTCCTGCCTTAACTTCGATTCTTTTATATTTTCGATGAAAATCATAAGACATTCCTTTTGACCCTAACCACAAATTAATATAGTAAATTCCATTAACTAATGGTAATTTTTCTATTCTAACTTTAATTTGGTTTTTCCCTTTGGACAACTTAAAAATTTCACCCATATGTCCAGAGTAATATTGTAGAGCAGGTGTTCCATCTAATGTTGAAAATGAAACTGAAAACTCTACATTTTTCCCCTTTAATTTATTAAATACACCAAATAATAAATCAATTTTACCTCCAGTTATGAATTCACCTGAAAAATTAACAAATTCTATATAAATTTCTTTTCCTTCTTGGCTTGTTATCAATTCATTAAACTTTTTCTCACTTTCAATTTCTCTAATATAATTATCAATTGTTTCATTAATATTACCTTGAAATTCTATATATCCCTTTTCCAAAAGTAATCCTGACTTGCATAAATTTTTCATCATTGCCATATTATGACTTACAAATAATACCGTTCTTCCCTCTTTCTGGCTTACATCCTCCATCTTCCCTAGGCACTTTTGCTGAAACTCATAATCCCCTACCGCTAATACTTCATCGATAATCAATATCTCCGGTTCCAAATGTGCAGCAACCGAAAAACCTAATCGGACACGCATGCCTGAAGAATAATATTTTACTGGTGTATCAATGTATTTCTCTACCCCGGAAAAATCAATAATTTCATCCAGTTTCCGGTCTATTTCCTTTTTGGTCATACCCAAGATAGTTCCGTTCATGTAGATATTTTCTCTACCTGTCAATTCGGGATGAAATCCAGTACCTACCTCTAAAAGGGCAGCAACTCTCCCATGCATTTCAATTCTACCTGAGGTAGGTTCAGTGATCTTGGATAGAATCTTGAGCAAGGTGGATTTGCCCGCTCCATTCTTTCCTATAATTCCAAGCACTTCTCCTTGTTTGACTTCAAAACTCACGTCCTTTAGAGCCCAGTGAACAGACTCCTCTTCGGCCTCAAATTTCCCCAGGCTTTGAATCCTTCGAAAATTTTCAACTGGAGCTTTTAGATTATTCCAAAGCTGCTGAGCAAAGGTATCCGCACGCTTTTCCTGCAAACCTATGCGGTAGCGCTTGGAGAGGTTTTCGACTTTTATGATGGTATCGGACATTTTTAGAGAATTCAGAATTATGAATTCAGAATTATGAATTGATAAATATTAGATTTTAAGTAGTACAAATTTTACGATACGTCAGCAAAGATTCTTTCCATCCACAAGTCCCGATCGGGTTGTTAAACTTTATTATATCGGGACCGCCTCATGGTTTTGCTATGCGACATCTGCGAAAACTCGTTCCATTCGGCGGAAATAAAATAAACCAAAAACGAATAGAAGAACTGCAACTATGGTCCCAGGCCAGATCCATTCCCATGGCATGGGTCTATCTAGGAAGCCTGCCCGGATCCCTTCAATAACTCCAACCATGGGATTGAGAGAATAAGCAAACTGCCATTCCTCTGGTACAGCCGTGGTGCTATAGACCACAGGGGCCCCATACAACAGGAGCTGCACAATAAAGGTCAAGGCATATTTCACATCTCGGTACTGTACAGCCATAGCAGAAAGAATCATTCCGATTCCCAGTGAACACATCAGGAGTTGAAGTAGTAGCAGAGGAAGGAAAACCACTCCCCATCCCGGAAGCACCTGAAAGTAAATGAGCAAACCGAGAAGCACAATAAAGGAAATCCCAAAGTCCAGGAGTTTACTGAATATGGAAGAAAGTGGAAGAATGAGTCTTGGAAAATACACCTTGGTAATCATACCGGCATTGGCCACCAAACTATTGGCAGAATCCGTCAGGGTACCGGAGAAATAAGACCAAGGCCAAAGAGCCAAATAGGAAAATAGAATATAAGGCATGCCATCAGAATCCACCTTAGCCAATCCTCCAAATACCACAGTAAAAACCAAAGTGGTAAATAGAGGTTGGATAATGGCCCAACCAATTCCCAATATGGATTGTGCATAGCGAGCCTTAATTCCTCGAACGGTTAGGAAATAAAGCAAATCCTTGTACCTCCATAATTCCTTAAAATCAACCAGTTTCCAGCCATTAGAGGGCTTTATTATAACTAAATTCAATATTATTAAATAATTAGTAATTATTGCAACAAGATATAAACAAACATAATTAATTCATTTTTATACAGATTAAAAAACTCATCATTATCAACAATAATTGAAAAATTTGTCACCAAATTAAATAATCAAAAACACAAATAAGGTTTAACATTATAAATCAATTCATTATTATAAAAAACAACACCATGTTGATTAAGGTGATACATGTCATAAAAAAGATTTGGATGTAATTTCAAATTATTAAAATCAAACACATCAACTATTTCAAATTTTCTTGACCACGAAGACCTTAACTGTCGAAAATAATCTAAATTTTCATAAGTTCTATACCTATCTGGATGAATTGGAGCAGCAACAAGAATAGTAGGTATTTGCTTTTCGTTAAATTTTTTCAAAATTCGTTCAATTGCTTGAATTTGATTTTGTTTTGGATAAAAATAAATAGGATTAATACTTGGATTATATCCGGATTTTTCAATTTTCCTTTCCACAAATCCACCCTCTATATATTTATCTTTACCTTTAATTAATTCTTCTTCAAAATCATTTTTTGGAAAAAAAAGTCTTTTAATTCCAACAGCTACTAGTGTACTAACAGCATCAAATCTTTTCAAATGAAAAAACTGGTCAATCATTTCTTTATTTACCCCATCATTTGAGCACAAATCGATAAACGACTCAAATCCAGAATCTGTTAGTGAATTAGGTGAAATATCCCAAATTATAAGCTTTGGGTTGATCTTATCAATATATTTCTCCACTAGATACTCTGTCTGAATTGGTGTTTGAGCACTTGTTCCAAAATTAAAAGTTTTAATTCCTAATGTATCAAATGCCCTTGTATCTATCCCTCTATATACCATTGAGGAACCTAGAATTAATACATCTACATTTGTTATTTTATCAACTTCTCTTAATTTAGTCCATGTAAAACTACTCTTACCTTTTAAATCCCTTATTCTTAAAAAGAAACTTTCAGGTTTAACAAGTTCTGTAAAAATAGTTACAAATGGAAAAATCAAGATTGTTATAAAAATGAATAAAAAAAACCTAGTTATAAATTTCTTCATTAGAACTGAAAATAAATAAATTCGATTGGCTCACCAAACACTCCCCAATACACCAACAAATAACATAATCCAGCATAAACTCCATATCGCCATCTCTTTTTGGGTAATACCACTAAAAAGTTAAGCTCTCTCTTTCCCAACCATTCTAGAACAATAAATAAAACTAAGGCGAGCCTAAGGTCATAATTTATAAAGCTATAGTTAGATGGGAAAAAGGGTTGGTTAAAAATTGAGGAAAGATACTGCCATGCATCTCCAACAGTTGGGCTTCTAAAAAAAATCCAAGCCAAGCAGGTTAAACCAAAAGTAAATGAGATTTGGATCAAGGACTTTAAATTTGGTAAAAGACCTTCAATCTCGTGAAAATCTATAGGTTTCTTATTTTTTCTAAGCAAAAAAACGGGAAGGAAATAAAATGCATTCAATCCACCCCAAGCCAAAAAAGTCCAATTAGCACCATGCCAGAAACCGGAGACTAAAAAAATTATAAATATGTTACGGATACTTTGAAGTTTTGTACCTCTCGACCCTCCAAGAGGAATATATACATAATCCTTAAACCATGAAGACAAACTAATATGCCATCTTCTCCAAAATTCCCCTATATCACGACTAAAATACGGAGTTTTAAAATTCGTCATCAGATCAAATCCTAGTAATTTTCCCGTGCCAATAGCAATATCAGAATAACCTGAAAAATCGCCATAAATTTGAAAGGCAAACAATATCGCACCAAAAATTAACTCCAAGCCAGATACATGAGTATAATCCTGAAAAATGGAGTTAACTATATGGGCACAATTGTCTGCAATAACGATCTTTTTAAACAAGCCCCACAAAATCAATTTTAATCCAGTAGTCCCCTGACTATAATCAAAGACCTTCTTCTCAAAAAACTGGGGCAATAAATTGGAAGCGCGTTCGATTGGACCCGCTACCAATTGAGGAAAGAAACTCACATAGGCAAAGAAGGCTATGGGATCCTTTGTAGCTTCCATCTTGCCTCTATACACATCGATGGTGTAGCTGAGGGTCTGGAAGGTGTAGAAACTAATGCCCACCGGTAAAATCAAATTTAGGGTATGGATATTGGCCTGAAATCCCAGCGTTTGGATGAGTTCGGCTGTGGATTCAATAAAGAAGTTGAAGTACTTGAAGAAACCCAGGAGACCGAGGTTGAAGAGAAGACTAATTGTGAGGTAAACCTTTTTTCCGGTCAAGGGTCCACTGTGAATAGATTTTTTTGTCAACGGTCCACGGTCCACGGTCGACAGTTGAACGGTGGATACCTCTGTATTTTGAAATCCAATTTTGGAATTCCTAATTCTGTCAGAAGCAGAATCGGCTCCGCCAGAGCGGACAGGCGTGGACTGTCGTCTGTCGTCTTTTGACATCATGACCCCGCACCAGTAATCCACCGCACTACTCAAGGCTATCAACCCCAAAAACCGCCAATCCCACCAGCCATAGAAGATATAGCTGACAAGGAGGAGAAAGATATTTCTGGCTTTGAGGTTTTTGGAAAAGACATACCAGTACAGTAAAAAGACTGTAGGTAGAAAAATCAAATATTCGTAAGAATTAAAGAGCATTAGATTCTAAAGTCTAATTTTCCTTAGCCAAAAAATTGGTCTCCCTATCCAGTTTCATTTGCTCAGCTCGCACAGGCAAATTGATTTTCAAGCTGAAGATCTGAAATCCCAATCCTTGGAACTGTTTTATCAACTTCTTTTTCTCACCTATGGAATTTGCTTCAAAAATTACCTGAGGATACTTTTCTGATAAATAATCCTTTCCTCCTTTAATCACCCCTTCCTCAAAGCCTTCTGTGTCGATTTTGATCAATTCAGGCTTCAAATCATTGGTTTCTAAAAAACGGTCCAAAGTCTCGACACTTACCTGATAGGATTTAATACTTTCTTTTCTATTGCTAAAGTCGATTTCCTTTATGGAGCCCAACCAGGTTTCCCCTTCCGGAAATACAATCTCCGCTTTTCCTTCTTTCTCTCCCAGAGCAATTCCAAACCACTCTCCTTTTACTTGGTTGAATTCTGCCATTTTCTCAAAGTAGGCCTTGCATTCCGGATTGGGCTCTATGGAAATAGTTCGGATACCTGACTTTAAAAACAGAAGGGAATGAGTTCCATAATTAGCTCCTATATCCATAAAGCAGTTTGGAGGTTTTGAAGAAGCGAGTTCCTCTTCATAAAAGGCTTTGATTTCGTAATCATGCCCCAATACAGATACCGCCGTTTCCCAATCCAGCCAAAGGGAATCCCCATTTAAGGGAATTCGAATTTCTTGCCCTGCAAATTTCAAAATCCAATACCCATCTATATCATAACTATTCCCATCCCTGAAAATCCTACCAAACAGTGCATGAAATATGGATTTCTCGTAATAGGATAATTTATGATAAAGACTATTCAGTCTACTCCTTTTCCTAGGGTCTAAAACAGCTGATTTTACAAAAGATTGGGAAAATCTTCTGAGAGCGGGGAATTTTCCGTTGAGCTTTAAAACGAATTCAAAAAATGTCATTGGATCGGTTGCAGGTTATAAGTTGTGGGTTTTGAAAATTGATAATTGAGAATTATGAATTGGTTCTAAGTTGTAAGTTGTAGGTTGTGGGTTGAGAGTTTGGTCTTCCTTAATGATTACCGCTCCATGGAATTGAGAATTATGAATTGGGTTCCCAAATCCCTCCCGATTCCATCGGGACAAGTTATTCTCTAGTCTCTATTCTCTATTCTCTATTCTCTAATCCCAATTCTCTAATCTCTAGTTTCCTAATCACCAAATCCCAAATCCCCATTCTCCCTCTCAAAATGCAGGATTTCTTCTACAGGTTCTTGCCGGGACAGGAGGCGTTTTTTTAGGGCAAACCCTGATTTTTGGAATAGGTCCAGGACTTCTTCGTAGCTATCTTCCATACCATCTCCTCGATGGTATTCAAGAATATAGGTTTTGGCTTTTCTGATCAGACCGGAGGCTTGGAGGTCTTGGAGGACTTTTCTTTCGGCTCCCTCTATATCCAGTTTGACCAAGTCATAGGCCGCATCCCTCAATAGATCCGATAGACGGATACCGCGAACTTCCAGGCTTTGTCCCTTTTTTTCCTTGGGATAAAGGGAGGAATTGAGCAGGGATTCAGCCGTCCAGAACTCTTCCTTTCCCGCTCTATCGGACAGGGCTGCCTCAATCAATTCTACATCCTGAAACTGGTTTTGGCTCACATTTTTTTTTAAGTAGTCCATTGCCTTTGGCGCCGGCTCTATTACAGCGATCCTGGCATTAGGATAGTTCATCTTAAAGTAGCAGACAGCTAGCCCTATATTGGCTCCTGCATCCAGGATTCGGGGAGTGTCTGTTTCTGATGAAAATCTATAGACCTCGGAAACAAAGATTTCCTGAAAGAGGAAAAACAGAGTCTTGGGGCTATCTGACGTGAGTTTATAGTTCCACAGCCTTTGGGTCAATTCCCGATTGGGCCGAAACTTACCTTTCCAATAAAGCGCAACTTGAACTCTAAAGAGTTCCCAGCGATCGCCTAGCTTCCTATAGCCCGGATGCCTGAAGGAAAGCACTGCAAATTCCCTGACTTTCCCGATGAAGCGCAAGAGGCCCAAGGCAGTTAGTTAGAAAGCTTGAAGTGGTAGACAGGAACAGGGATGGGCAGTGCTCCCAGGCTCTTTTTCCATTGAACCAATCCTTGATCCGGTTTCCCACTTTTGGAATCCTGAGCTGTTCCCAGGGAAAATCCTTTTTTATCTGCAAATTCTTTTTCCATCAAGTGCGACATCAGCGCATCCAAGGATCTCAATGTTCTTCCTTTGGGGGTTGAGGCTATGTATTGGCAATGGATGGTATCTCCAATCAAGAACAAAAGGCTTCCCGCCAGCAATTCTTCATCCAAACAGGCCACCCATAGGATGATTTCCTTGGGGAATCTTGATTTCAAGAGTTGGATTTCCTCCAAACTATGGACTGGTGAGGTAGCATGTCTTTCACGAAGACAGGGAATGAGTACTTCCTGCCAAAAGTCACTCAGTTCGCTAGCTGGACGAATCTCCACTCCATTTTTGAATGCCTTTCTGGCTCCCCATCTTTTGCCCCTATCCTGAATTTTGATAGGCAAGGGCGTATAGTAAAACTCATTGACTTGACTGATTTCCCCTCCTATTTCAGCAAGATAGTGGTGGTATGGGTTTTGGGTTTCTGTACAGAAAAACGAGGGTACCGTTTTGACAGCAAGTTCCTTGACTCCCCTTTTTCTCAATTCCTCCAGACTCGCTTCTAGGATTTCTTTCTTCTCTTCCCCATTTAGACCCCTTTTGAAGATCCAGCCCGCATAGGTCAAGCCCCTATGGGAATAAAGCTTTTCCTCCTCTCCTTCCAAGGGCAAAAGAGCCAGGGGCTGCTCGTCTTTCATACATAAAAAGGACTGATCCCTGAAGCGATCCGAGTGGTATTCCATAAAGCCCCTTTGATGCAGAAAAGTCCCGTTGGAGCTTTCCCTGACCAGTTTGTCCCACAGTTCCCGAAGTTCGGCTTGGTAGGGATGGATGGAAATGTGGGAAGGCATTGGTACGGTTCTGAGTTGTAGGTTGGGAGAATTGAGAATTAGGAATTAGGAATTAGGAATTATGAATTGGTTGTAGGTTGTAGGTTTTGAGAATTGATAATTGAAAATTGATAATTGAGAATTATGAATTCTGAATTCAGAATTATGAATTGGATTCCTAAGTCCCTCCCGATTCCATCGGGACAAGTTATTCTCTATTCTCTATTCCCTAATCTCTAGTCTCTATTCCCTAATCCCTAATCCCTCCTGATTCCATCGGGACAAGTTATTCCCTTCGTTTCACTCGGTAAATTCGTGGTTTAGTTAAAAGGGGATGTTTTTTTCCTTAGCCACCTGTCTTGAAAACTCTAATCGCTTTTGGATCTTTTACTTTTTGCTGTCAAAAAGGGACTGAGCGATCAGACAATTTCCAGTGGAAATTGACCGCGAAGGGCCAGGATGCGCGTAGGAAAAACTTTCGGCCCCGGTCTTTTCTTCCATCCTGCCAAGATTGTTCAAATTCCTCTGTTTCGTTTAGGATGGATTTTTTCTCCTTCTTCATGCCTAAAAATGGCTGGATCACCGAGGCAAGCTCGGTGCTAAGCCATTTTATTAACGGCTTTCCGAAACTCGAAAAAACCGAAAATCCCGAAGGGCCTGTGGTCCCAGAGAAGGAATGAGGAATTAGGAATGATGAATTGAGAATTAGGAATGATGAATTGGTTCTAGGTTCTACGTTGTGAGTTGTGGGTTTTGAGAATTGATAATTGAAAATTGAGAATTATGAATTCAGAATTCAGAATTATGAATTGGTTTCCCTAATCTCTATTCTCTATTCCCTAATCCCTAATCTCTAGTCTCTAGTCTCTATTCCCCAATCCCTAATCCCTAATCCCTAGTCCCTAACCCAAAACTCCTCTTCTGGCATACTGCTTCTTTCTGTAGTACAGGAACCAGGTGATGAGTGATAAAATTAGGAGTAAGATCAGATAAACCGGGGTGGAAATGAGGGTTGCGAAATGCAGGGCCCATTTCTGGATTTCCAGGGATTTGAGATTTCCCCCTCCTGAAGCCATCCATTCCCTGAGTTGCGCAGAGTTGAGGGGCAGCCAGGCTAAGGAGATCCCTATTGCCAGGATGCTTGTGAGTATGAGGTCTTTGTTGTTCCAGTGGTAGCGCTTGAGGGCCTTGAGTAAAATCACCACCCAGAGGGGAACCAAGGCCGCGAGTGCTGCAGATTTGAAAAAGGGAATCAAAAGCAGTCCCAAAAGCAGGGTGAAGCAAACAGCCCATCCCAGTTTCCCCAATTCCTCAAGAAATCTATGCATGAATAGTCCTGTGAAGAGGACCGCAATTCCCCAGTGCAGGCAGGTTTCCAGGAGAAAGTCTCCCGGATGTCGGAATACTCCCTGTCCGGATTCCCGCAGGAGGCGGAAAACTCCTAAGCCGGTATTGTCTCCAGAAAGCATCACCAAGACCAGTAAAATACCCGAAAAGCCCATGATTCCCTTGCTGAGTCGGTCGGTGCGGGTTCTTTTTTTGAGTTGCGGAATGGCTTTTTCCCAGTCTATGGGATTTTGAACTGCAATGCCCACCACCAGGAAAGCTATGGCAAGAAGGGAAAATACATGGAGTAGCTGTTCACCCAGACTTTCAGTTCCCCAGTTCCAGAGGCCCCAACCCAGTACCGCCAAAGCCAAAGGGAGCAAGAGGGCAATGAGCAGGGGAAAAGAGGATTTGGGTCTTTCTCCCTCATATTCGGGGAGTTTGTCTCCCGGAAGGAAGAGCATGAGCAGACCGGAAATCAGCAGCAAGGGAGAGACAAAGGTTCCGATGACGGAGAGCATGCCCAGCTTGAATTTTTCGTAGCGCAGGAAATAGTTTACCTGCCCCATTCCCAGGGCAAAAGCCAGGAGATCCGGGCTAAAGGGGTGGTACCAGATGGACTTGAGCCAGGCGTAATTGGCAAAGAGCAACACAAATCCCAGGCTGAGCACTGAATTTCTGAGGCGGAGTTTTTTGGCGATCCGGAAATACCAATAAACTGCCAAAGCAAGGTAAATGACCTGCCAGATGATCATTCCGTTGCGTAATCCCTCATTGTCCTTTACAATGTGAAAAGCCGAAAAAGAGAGGTTGAGCAGGGCAAAGGGAAGGATGCGTGTGAGTTGGACCAGATTGTAACCTCCTTCTTCCATGTCATAGAGGAAATTGCGTCCTACCTCTCTATAGAATATCCCATCCTCAATAGCCCCCTCATTGACAGGAATCTTTTCCCCGTTGATCTGGAGGAAAACGATTACTGCTAGAATGGAGAGGAGAAAAATAGTGCGCATGAAAACGGATTTGGGTTGAGAGAATTAGGAATTAGGAATGATGAATGATGAATTGAGAATTGAGAATTAGGAATGATGAATGATGAATTGAGAATTGAGAATTTGTTCTAGGTTTTGGGTTGAGCGTTTATCCCAATAGTCATCGGGGATAAGTTTAAAGTTGAGAGTTTAAAGTGGTCCTGACTGTAGACTGCCTACTGCATACTGTTAACTGTTCTTGGTTTTGAGAATTGAGAATTTGTTCTAGGTTGTGAGTTGTAGGTTGTGGGTTGTAGGTTTTAGGTTGTGAGTTGTGAGTTGTGAGTTGTGAGTTTTGAGAATTGAAAATTGAAAATTGAGAATTATGAATTCAGAATTATGAATTGGATTCCTAAGTCCCTAGTCTCTAATCCCTAATCTCTAATCCCTAATCCCTGATCCCTCCCGATTACATCGGGACAAGTTATTCCATCATTCCAAAATCAATTTCCATACACAAGAATCCCATTCAGATCCCCGGGATCGGAGTCGAGGAGTTCTACTTGTACTTTTCGCTTGAGTTTTTCATGGGTTTTATCCATCAGGAAGCGTAGGTATTCCTCATCCAGGTCTTTTCCGATGAGCGTGACCTGAATGGTTCCTGAATCAATCCCTCTGGCATAATCCCCGGTGATGATTGCCTTTTCCACATTTCCCATGCGTTTGACGATCTTTTCCATGAGTTCGTCCAAACCGAGGAACTTACTGACCATTCCCTTGATCTCCTCAAAGAAGGGATGTTTTTCATTGGCCATATAGACCTTTGTTTTTCCTTCATCTTCAGAAACCAAAAGCCCTGCCTCGGTAAGTCTATTGAGTTCCACACGTACCGAATTGGTCGATTCCTCGAATTCCTTGGCCAATGCCCGCAGGTATCCCGAATTCCTATGGGAAAAGAATTTGAGTAGGAGTTTGATGCGGGTTTTGGAGGTTACTAGGGATTCTAGCAAAAGAAATTAGGAATTTAGAATTAGGAATTAGGAATTATAGAGCCTACTTAGAAAGATTCTCTCTACTACTTTTGACAATAGAATTAAGGATTGCAATGATTTCATTAATTTCTGATTTTAGAAATTCAAAGTCTTGATCCTTTCCTACCAAATCTTCTCTATCTAAAATGGTTATCCAGTATTTCGATTCTCTGGCCTCCTTTGACGCAATTGTCATTTTTGCAATAAAATCTAATTTGGAATGTGCAGCCTGGGCTTCTTCCACATTGGCACCAATAGAAGTAGTGGCCCCTATAAATTGATCAGAAAGACGGAAATGCCCATTTTTTCTCAAATGCAGATATACATTGACGGCTTTTTGAGCAAATGCAAGGGTTTTGTCAACAATTTGATTGGCCATAAAAAAACTGATTTAAAAAATTCATCATTATCAATTCATCATTCTTCACTTAAATAAAGCTTCGCCCTTTCAGTCCCAGGTGGACTTAGCGGGATGAGTTAAAAAATTACTCGACGAGTAACAAATTTACTCGGAGATTTGACTTTTGCAATTTTTTGTAAATAAAATGAAGGGATTTGGTTATGGGTTGTGGGTTGAGGGTTGGAAGTTATAGGTTGTAGGTTTTGAGAATTGAGAATTGGGAATTTGTTCTAGGTTCTAAGTTGTAGGTTTTGGGTTGAGAGTTTATTCCAATATTCATCGGGGATAAGTTTAAAGTTGAGAGTTTAAAGTGGTTGTCGGTGCCTGAAATAAGTTGACCGTTTTTGTCTGAAAAAACTTAGATAAAAAATGGCAAGACGAGAACAATTTACGATGAGTGAATCGGAGCGTAGAGTTCGCAGATTCAGTGACAATTT
>NZ_JARHUI010000009.1 GCF_029222925.1 Algoriphagus sp. CAU 1675
TTCGAAAAGATGTATATTAAATCCGAGAAAACATCCTCAGGATCAAATATCACTCTGGAATATGATCAAATTATATGTTAAACAGTAAGATAAACCGGTCAACGTTTTTTAGGCATTAACAACCCACAACCCACAACCTACAACTCACAACCTACAACTACTAGACTGCTACCGGAGCTTTGATATGTGGATGCGGATCATAATTGACCAATTCGAAGTCCTCAAATTTGAAATCAAAAATATCCTTCACCTCTGGGTTGATCTTCATGGTAGGCAAGGGACGGCACTCCCTACTGAGCTGAAGTTCCGCCTGTTCCAAATGGTTGGAATACAGATGGGCATCACCGAAAGTATGAACAAATTCTCCGGGCTCAAGATCACAAACCTGTGCAATCATCATAGTGAAGAGTGCATAGGAGGCAATGTTGAAAGGAACACCGAGAAAAACGTCCGCACTTCTCTGATACAATTGGCAGGAAAGTTTTCCTTCTGCTACATAGAACTGGAAGAGGGTATGGCAAGGGGGCAAAGCCATATTGTCCACATCGGCCACATTCCAGGCACTTACGATATGTCTTCTGGAATCAGGTTTCGTTTTGATTTGATGGATTAGATTTTTGATCTGATCTATTTCTCCTCCTTTTCCATCAGGCCAATGTCTCCATTGGTATCCATAAACAGGTCCTAAATTCCCGTTTTCATCTGCCCATTCATCCCAAATGGAAACCTTGTTTTCCTTAAGCCAAGCGATGTTGGTGTCTCCTTTCAAAAACCAAAGGAGCTCAATGATAATGGAGCGTAGGTGGAGTTTTTTGGTGGTTACCACAGGGAAGCCTTCCGATAGATCGAATCGCATCTGATGACCAAAAATACTGATGGTTCCGGTCCCTGTTCTATCTGTTTTTCGAACTCCCTCATTCAGGATTTTTCGCATCAAATCATGGTATTGCTTCATGGCTTCCTTCTGGTATTTTTCTCTCCCGGCAAGATAATAGCTTCCCTCAAAAATCGGAAGGTCACCGGGATGAAAGAGGCTATTTTATTTGTCCTTGTAGAGAGCAGAGCCTTCGGAATCTGTTCTGGTAATTGACAAGGAATTGAAAATCAGGGACCTGGGATTTTATTCCTCAGGACTGACAAATTGGAAGGTAGCAGATACGGGATAATGATCCGAATAGTCCACTTCCCGGTGGGTTTTAAAATCCACAGCCTTGAGGGAAGGACTGGAAAAAATATGGTCAATTCTCAGGAAGAACAAAACCTTATTATAAGTAAAACCAAATCCTCTCCCTGCACTTTCAAAGGCATTGACCAGATTCTGGCTCAACCTGAAATAAGTATTGGAGTAGGGGACCTCATTGAGATCTCCCATTAGGATAATGGGATGGGGGCTATTTCTGACATGCTCCTCCAGGACGCTCAATTGCTGGCTTCTGATCACACCGCCCCGGTTGAGTTTGCCAAGGGTCTGCCGGTAATTTTCGCGGACCCCATCCAGGTTTTCGAGTGCTTTGGCATCGATTTTCATGGATTCCAGATGGCAGTTGTAGATCCGGATGGTATCCCCCTGATAAAGTATATCGGCAAAGATGGCTCCATTGGTTCTGTTGTTGTCAAAGACCTTTCCCTCGTGAACTATGGGGTATTTGGAAAAAATGGCCAAACCATAGGATCTTTTTCTTGCATCGCCCTCAATGATGCCATAGGAATATTCCATCCCGCTGTCTTTTCCCAATAACTTGATGGCATTTCTGGACGGCGTGGTGTTGTCCTGGTAAAACTCCTGAAAGACTTTGACATCCGCAGGATAGTCTTGGAGCCAAGTAAATACATTGGGATCAAATTTCCCCTCAACCCTTGACTTGTAATTAAATAAATGGGCATTGTAGGTAAGGACTGAGAGTCCTTCGGGATTGGGGTTTTTGGGGTGAAACTGCACCGTGATCAATACAAAGCGATAACCAAGAACGAGAATGATCAGGGGTAAAATCGCTGTTTTTCTCCAAGCTAAAACCAGGATCCCAAACAAAAAGAAATTGCAAAACCAGACTACGGGAATAAAAAATGGAAGCAGACCGGCATAGCTAAAATCCTCTGGAGCCACATAGACACTTCCAAAAATCAGAAGAGAGCAAATGAAAATGATTCCTGTGATAAATTTCATGGATTGTGCCTAGGTACTATACTCTATCGAAAAGAGTTGACTGGAAGTTGTAGGTAATTTTTCCGATCTAAAAACTCTATTTTCCGTAAAGAAGCAAAAGAGACCTTAAAATCGGAAATCTGAAGAGACTTCTTCCGCTTGAAAATTTTAGGATAAACCTACTATCTTCATTGGACGTTTTGCTAGTTGGGACTTTATTAGTTATTTCGACGAGTAACTTAAACACCATAAATCGAATATGCCAAGGGGGCTCCGGGGGGACGATTAGTAGCTTCAGGAGATTCCATACGGCTAGTGAGTAATAAAATATAACCCTATGAAAAAAATCTACTCTTTTGGGCTTTTAGCCTTATTTATTCTGGGAATTGCATCCTGCTCTCCAAAATCTACTGAGTCTGGCCAAAATGAAGAAATGGTAGAAAATTCGGAAGCCGCTGAAGAACAGGAGGAAAGCAGACCCAGCCCTCTGGAAATTAAAGATGGACAGATTGCAGGCAAGTCCTTCAAAATCCAGTATGGTTCACCTGCGGTAAAGGAACGGATGATCTGGGGAGATTTGGTGCCCTATAATGTGGTTTGGAGAACCGGAGCCAATGAGGCTACCTATGTGGACCTTGCAGAAGATATGACCGTAGAAGGCAAATCCTTGGCAGCTGGTAAATATTCCCTCTTTACTATTCCCAAAGAAAATGGCGCTTGGACTGTGATTTTCAACTCGGAATGGAATTTGGAACATGGACATTTTCAATATGACGAAAAAAATGACGTCTTGAGAGTGGAGGTTATGCCTACTTGGGAAGAAAATTCCCAAGAAAGACTTTCCATAGATATTGAGAGTCCCGGTATAGTTATCCGTTGGGAAAAACTCAAACTCCCCATCACCATTCAATAAGATCAAATCAAACCCTCAGTCAAATGAGGGTTTTTCTTTTTGAATAAACCACTTTTTAGGTTAATTGAATTTTGCTTTATTTTAGCTTTGGAGCCCTAAAAACTTTCCATCGAATCGAGCATAACGAATATGTCTTACTGAGGGATGATAATCAGATAAGCGAGATTCTCCTTAATCAAGTTCTGAACAGGCAATTGGCCTTTGAAAAATTAACTATAAACGCATGAAGTATCTAGGTTTCCTATTGGTGATTGCCTTGACTGTTTTGTTGGGATACGCAGTCTCTATTCCACTTGGACCGCTTCCTCCAACTGTACCTTTGCTGGACCCCAATCAGGGCTTTTGGCAAAACATGCTCAGTGAGGATGAACTTGCAGAAGAGGAAATCAACCTTTCCAATCTCTCCGAACCCGTCCAGGTGCTTTACGATGAAAACCTGATTCCCCATATTTTCGCATCCAATGAAGAAGACCTCTATCGGGTGCAGGGGTATGTGACCGCTAAACACAGACTGTGGCAGATGGAGTTCCAGACCCGTGCTGCAGCAGGAAGGCTAGCTGAAATTGTTGGACCGGTTGCCCTGGAATTGGACCGCATGACCCGGAGAAAAGGTTTGGCTTTTGGAGCGGAACTGGGTTTAAAATACCTACAGGAAAAAGATCCGGAATTGTTGCGTTTGGTGGAAGCCTATGCGGATGGAGTCAATCAGTACATAGAAGAACTCTCAGATGCCCGTCTTCCTTTGGAGTACAAGATTTTAGATTATAGACCGGAACCTTGGTCCCCTTACAAATCCCTGTTATTGCTAAAATATATGTCGGATATGTTGGTAGGGGATAGGGATTTGGAATATTCCAACCTACGCAAGATTCTGGGAGAGGAACTATTGGATAAGTTGTACCCACAGTATCCTCAGGATCTTGATCCGGTGATAGAGGCTGGTCACAGTTGGGATTTTACTCCTGTTTCAATCAGCAGGCCGGATAGCATTTCCTATCCTTCGGATGCTATTGTTATTGATCCCTTGCCCCAACCAGAAGAAGGAGTGGGTTCCAACAACTGGGCGGTTGCGGGAAGCAAGACAAAGAACGGGAATCCCATCTTGGCAAACGACCCCCATCTGAGCCTCAACCTTCCTTCTCTCTGGTATTCCATGCAGCTCACCACTCCACAGCATTCTGTGAAAGGGGCTACCCTGCCGGGAGCGCTGGGGGTGATCTCCGGATTCAATGAGCATATCGCCTGGGGAGTGACCAATGCCACCAAGGATGCGAGAGATTGGTATAAGATCACATTTCAGGATGAGAACCGAAAGGCCTATAAATACGGAGAGGAATGGAGACCTACTCAATTCCGTGTGGAAGAAATCCACGTCAAAGGAGAGCCTGTTTTTCTGGACACGGTGGTTTATACCCATTACGGTCCCATTGTCTATGACCGGACCTTCCGGTCCAATCGCCAGGATGTAAATTTTGCCCTAAAATGGACCGCACATGAAGGTTCCAATGAGCAAAAGACATTTGTCCTGATGAATAAGGCCAAAAACCACGGGGATTACAATGCGGCATTGGACAACTTCACAGCTCCTGCCCAGAATTTTGTGTTTGCTTCCAAATCCGGGGACATTGCCATGAGAATTCAGGGGAAATTCCCTTTAAAATGGGAAGACCAGGGAAAATTTTTCATGGACGGGGCCGATCCGAAAATGGAATGGCAAACTTATATCCCCAACGAACAAAACCCCAGCACACTAAACCCCCAACGTGCTTTTGTTTCTTCAGCCAATCAGCATCCGGTAGATCAATCCTATCCTTATTATGTATTTGACAATAGCTATGAACATTACCGAAACCGCCGACTGAACAACCGGCTTCGGGAAATGAGCGACATCACAGTCGAGCATATGATGGCCCTGCAGTTTGATGATTATTACCTGCACGCCGCTGAGGCTTTGCCAGTAATGCTGGATTTATTAGGAGATCATCAGTCTTCCAATGACAAGGCCAAAAAGTACCTGAAGGAATTAAAGGATTGGGATTTTTATGCAGATCCAGGTCAGAAAGCTCCCACGCTTTTTTACGTGTGGTGGAACAAAACTTTCAACCAGATCTGGCAATCCTGGCATGAATTCGGTGTTCCGGTCGTCACTCCAAGTAATTATACCACGGTTCAATTGCTGAAGAATGAGCCGGAAGGCCCCGTCTTTGATAGTGAGAAAACAGCCGCCCTAGAAACAGCCTCTGATCATGTGAGAAAGGGCTTCGATGAAATGCTCGAGGCCATGATCAATTGGGAAAATGAGGAAGGGGATTACGCATGGGCCAATTACAAGAGAACTTCCATTCAACATTTAGTGCCCCAGTTTAGACCCTTCTCTGTGCAGAATGTCTTTACCGGGGGCGGATCAGGTATCCTCAATGCAACAAGTGGCCGGCACGGCGCCAGTTGGAGAATGGTAGTGGAATTGGGAGATGAGATCAAAGCCTTTGGGATTTATCCGGGAGGACAGTCTGGTAATCCAGGAAGTAAGTTTTACAAAAACTTTATCACCAAATGGGCCAATGGAGAATACCTAAACTTTGACCTGAGAACACCAGGTGATAATGGTTCAGTATTATTTCAGACCACCTTCAAATCCAACCCATGAATTCGAGCAGGTCTAAACTGTCAAGAAAGGAGATGTTTCTTGACAATGCGGGATTCCTCTCCATTTCAATCGGGATGACCTTTAAAGATCAAATTATTTATAGATGAAATTCATTAGTATTCTGGTTCTTTCCACATTGATTGTAGTATTTGTCAGTCCATTTCTGACTTATTGGATGATCATGGTCCTTTTGGGGATCTTGTCATTTGTTCTCAAACCCGGCAAATGGGCTGCCTTTTGGGGCGGAGGACTTGGAATGGGGCTTTCCTGGCTTGGGCAAAGCTATTATTTAAGCGCCAGTACAGGCAGTGCTCTTCCAGCACAGATGGCTGATCTTATGCAACTGGGCTCCAGTATCTATTTATTTATTATCACCGGTGTTTTGGGCTTTCTCTTGGGAGCATTGGCTTCTTTGAGCGGTGCCCTGCTAAGAAATCTCTTAAAAAGAAAACCGAATAATATTTACAAGGGAACCATTTATTAAGGTTTTTAGTAAGTCATTTGTAGATCAAATATGATCTCGGAAATTTTTGAATATAGTTTAAGCTAGCGTTATGAAAATTGCTGTTGTCGGTACAGGTTATGTAGGATTGGTCTCAGGTGCTTGTTTTGCAGATGTGGGGATAGAAGTGACCTGTGTGGATGTGGATGAAAGAAAAATTGAGAAGCTAAAGAATGGGGTCATGCCCATTTATGAACCGGGGCTGGAGGAGATTGTCCTGAGAAATTATAAAAGCGGAAGACTAAAGTTCAGTACCGATCTGGGTGAAGCCATTCAGGGAGCGGAACTGGCTTTTATCGCAGTGGGAACCCCTCCCGGGGAAGACGGTTCCGCGGATTTGAAATATGTACTGGCGGTTGCGGATGAAATCGGCTCCAAGATGAGTGATTTTATTGTGGTGGCTACCAAAAGCACGGTTCCGGTAACGACAGGAGACAAAGTCAGAGCCACTATTCAAAGTGCATTGGAGAGGAGAGGGGTAGCCCTTCCTTTTGCCGTTGCTTCAAACCCTGAATTTTTGAAAGAAGGGGCCGCAGTGGAGGATTTTCTCAAACCGGACAGGATAGTCATTGGTGTGGATGACGATCGTGCGGAGGAAATTATGCAGCGCCTGTACAAACCTTTCCAACTCAGTGGTGACCGCATCATTTACATGGATATCCCTTCGGCAGAAATGACCAAATACGCGGCAAATGCCATGTTGGCTACCAAGATTTCATTTATGAATGACATCGCCAACCTATGTGAACTGGTAGGTGCTAATGCCAATATGGTCAGAAAAGGGATAGGCTCTGATCCACGGATTGGGAATAAGTTCATTTTCCCGGGTGTAGGATATGGGGGATCCTGTTTTCCCAAAGATGTCAAAGCCATCATCAATACTGCGCAGCAATATGGTTATGAATTAAGAGTCTTGAAGGCTGTGGAGGAAGTCAATGAGTTCCAAAAGCATGTGCTGGCAGCAAAAGTTAAAGCCCGTTTTGGGGAAGACCTGACTGGGATGACCTTTGCCATGTGGGGATTGAGCTTCAAACCCAATACCGATGATATGCGGGAGGCACCTTCCGCTGTGATCATCGATGAGCTGAGAGCTGCAGGAGCGAAAGTCAAAGCCTACGATCCGGTTGCCATGGAGGAGGCTAAGGAGCATTATCTTTTTGACAAGGTGTGTTACTGCAAGGATGCCTATGACGCCCTGGTTGACGCGGATGCCTTATTGCTGGTGACCGAATGGTCTGAATTCAGAATCCCAAGTTGGGAAGCGGTGGCAAAACTCCTTAAAAACAAGGTGGTGTTTGACGGAAGGAATATTTACGACAAAGAATACCTCCAATCCCTGGGCTTTGAACATTTTGGGATTGGCAACAAATAAGCCCCTCTGCTTTTTTAGGGGGATTAAATGGATTCAATGGGATAAAAAATGATAATAGCTGGGGCAGGAGGACATGGAAAGGAAGTTTTCGCGGTAGCACTCCGCTTGGGTATCCCTGCTGCCCAGATTCTGTTTTATGATCAGGATCCAAGTAAGATAAGCAAAGCCAAGTTGATTTCGGATTTGTCCGAGCTCAAGCCGGAGCTGAAGAAAGACCCACGTTTTGTAATTGGAGTGGGCAACCCGGAATATAGGGAGCATCTGTACAAGCTTTTCATGGGGCTTGGCGGACAGCTTTTTCCAATTTCCTCCGGTGAAAATTATTCATTCCATCAGGATTTAATGGCTGATTTGATGCCATTGGCTTTTTTGGGTCCCGATACCAAAATAGGGAAGGCTGTATTGATCAATACCAGGGCTCAGGTGCATCATGAATGCGAGGTAGGGGATTTTACCGAAATCGGTCCCGGAGCAATGTTGCTTGGGGGAGCCAAAGTCGGGAAGAAATGTAGGATAGGTGCCGGAGCGGTGTTATTGCCAGGAGTGGAACTTGGAGATGAGGTGATTGTAGGGGCTGGAGCAGTGGTGACCAAATCCTTTGGGGACAGCGTAAAGATCATGGGCATTCCCGCCAGGGAAAATCCTGCTTAGTTTCAGTGATTAAGTGGGTTTTGAAAAATAAAAGGCTTTGGGTATTCCCAAAGCCTTTATTTTATTTTCAGGACAGAGCCTGATCTTAAAACTTAACACACTTCAAAAATGTGATTTCAAATCCATAAAAAAAATACCCTATATAGGGTATTTTTCAACTATATTCATACTTGAAAACACAGTTCGTTTATACCGATTTTAAATTGGGAATGGCTTTGAAATCAAGGTTTTAACTTTTTCAGGGATTGAACCCAAAACCCACAACCCTGAACCTCCAAGCCAAATCCTCATTCCTCAACTACTCCAATAAACCACGAATTCGACGAATTAAGTAGAAGGGAATAACTTGTCCCGATGGAATCGGGAGGAATTTGGGAAGGTCAGAATTCAGAATTCTCAATTTTCAATTTTCAATTCTCAAAACCTAAAACCTACAACCCACAACCTACCTAAAAGACTGCCGCGTCGGCTTACCGCCTCCTCGCAGTGACGATAATCGATTGGATACAACCCACAACCCACAACCCACAACCCACAACCTACAACCCACAACCCAATTCACAATTCACAATTCATAATTCAGAATTCTCAATTTTCAATTCTCAATTCTCAAAACCCACAACCTACAACCCAATTCACAATTCATAATTCATCATTCCTAATTCTCCCAGGGTTTCACCCTAGGCTTTTCACAGTTCAACTCCTTCGGAGTCTTTTTACCCAATCACCGTTTCCCCTCATCAGTTAAACAGTTAACCAATTAACCAATTAACCAATAATACCATTGAGCAGTAAGCTCTGATGATCAACCCACAACCTACAAACTACAACCTACAACCTACAACCTACAACCTACCTAAAAGACTGCCACGTCGGCTTACCGCCTCCTCGCAGTGACGATAATCGATTGGATACAACCCACAGCCCACAACCCACAACTTACAACCCACAACCTAGAACCAATTCATCATTCATCATTCATCATTCTCAATTCCTAATTCTCAAAACCTACCTAAAAGACTGCCGCGTCCGCTTACCGCCTCCTCGCAGTGACGATAATCGATTGGATACAACCTACAACCTAGAACCCAATTCCTAATTCAGAATTCTCAATTTTCAATTCTCAATTCTCAATTCTCAATTCTCAAAACCTACCTAAAAGACTGCCGCGTCGGCTTACCGCCTCCTCGCAGTGACGATAATCGATTGGATACAACCCACAACCCACAACCTAGAACCAATTCATCATTCATCATTCCTAATTCCTAATTCTCAATTCTCAATTTTCAATTCTCAAAACCTACCTAAAAGACTGCCGCGTCGGCTTACCGCCTCCTCGCAGTGACGATAATCGATTGGATACAACCCACAACCCACAACCCACAACCTAGAACCCAATTCATCATTCATCATTCATCATTCATAATTCCTAATTCTCAATTCTCAATTTTCAATTCTCAAAACCTACCTAAAAGACTGCCGCGTCGGCTTACCGCCTCCTCGCAGTGACGATAATCGATTGGATACAACCCACAACCCACAACCTACAACCCATAACCCATAACCCAATTCATCATTCATCATTCATCATTCATAATTCTCAATTCCTAATTCTCAAAACCCACTTTTTAATCTAAGAATTAACCGCTTACAAAGGATTTACAAATTTTAGCATAAGGAATCAGGCTTTTGGAATATGCTTTGCATAGAATCCATGGGTTTTTATTTACTTTGTCTCAAATTTGAATTGAGGAAATCTTCTCTTTGATGCAATTTTGAAAAAACCATTAAATCTTAATCAATTCCCCAAAATGAAAGAAAAATTATTCACACTTTCGATTAACCGCTCACTTGCAATTGCAATCGTTGCAATGCTTGCAATGGGTGCCTGTAAGTCCAAAAAGAAGGTTGTACAACCTGAGCCAGCTCCAGCTCCAGTAGAGCAAGTTCAGGAAACTCCTCCGCCACCTCCAGGGCCATCTGCTGAGGAAGTTGCAGCCGAAAAATTGGAAAATGCATTCAACGCGGTTGCAGCAGCTGCAAACGTATCTGTTGCAAATCAGCAAATTGAGCAGGCTTTGGCAATGTTCTCCAACCAAGACACTCCTGTTTTGATCGTGATCCATGAAGAAAACGGCATCAAAGACTACGATGAGCCTACTACCATCAAGAAATATTTGGAGTATTTGAAGGATACCAAGAAGAACCTCAACTACATCAGCGACATTCGTCTGGATGCTAGGGGAAAGGTGTCTGAATTGGAATTAAGAAGAAAATAATCACCCGAAGAAAATCACGAAAACATGAAATCGAACATGAGGAAGAAGGTCACTCAATCAGATGATTTTCAACTTCGCGAGATTCCATGCGGCCTTAGAAAATAAAAATAAACACATGAAAAATACACTTATTCTCTTTCTCGGTCTTTTTCTTGCTAGCTCCCTAACCGCCTTGGCACAGAATGACAATATCAGCCCTGCAAGAAAGCAGGCGATTGACTCCCTGGCTTTGGAGAAAGTAAAAGACCTAAGTAAATACATCAGCATTATCGGTAGCAAGGAAACCCAGTTTTCCGAGGCCAACCGTGTAATGGACCGTGCAGAAGAGCTTTTTGCTCCAGGTGCCGAAATGGGTGTTTCCAGCATCAACTCCAGCGAAATCGCTTACTACAAAGTGAGAAGATATTTCGAAAGACTGATGGCTCTAAACTATGACCGTGTCAACATTACCTGGTATGATATACAGTACATTTCTGATTTGGAAAGACAGCCTGATGGCCGCTACGTAGGGGTGATCACTATCTACCAAAGATTCGAGGGAACTTCCATCGAAACAGGCATGAACTACAAAGACACCACCAAAAAGGACATTACCATCTACGTAGAGAAAAAACAGACACAAATCGCAGGTCGCACCATCGAATTCTGGGATGTGATGTTGGGTGACGTGAGAGTGACTGAAACTTCCGCATGAGAATTACCTTAATTACCTTTGCGATTCTTTTCGCAAGCATTTCGATTGTTTCCGGGCAGGGCATTGGCTCTCCCGGAACAATCAAAGATGACGGTAGGTTTGCAGCATCTACCAAACAACTCAATCAATTTTTCAGAAGGTTTAATGGAGAAGAATCTCCCGATGGAAATACCCGGTTTTATCCCGGAGATTCCCTGTACCGAAATTTTCCGCTTAGACAGGGCTTTATTCAGATTCTGTTTGACAACCAAACCGGAACTACCTCCCAACAGTTAAAATCCGATTTTATCGGGGATGTGCTTTCCCCGGTTTATCCCTTTTATCTCAATTTTCACAGAGAAGGCTGGTTTGCAGAAGTGCAGGCTGAGTTTTTCTATAAAGGCAGAAGGGAAACGGCTACCCTCATCCTAAAAATCCAGCCGGAAGGTCTGGGCTATGAATGGGTGATCGATGCAGTGAGTTTTCCCCCTTTCAAAAATATTTTCAACAAACCGGAAGGAGATCAGAAAGATTTCCTCCATCCTCTATCCCATGAATTGGGATTTATGAATCTGAGAAGGGCTTTTCAGGACTCCAAACTCCCGGAAGCTTTCACAGACTCCTCATTTCACCCGGATTATCTGACGATTTTCCTCTATGAAATGAAACAAAACAACATTCGTTTTGACACTGTGTCTGACGTTAAATTCCATTTTTTCCAAGTCCAGGGATGGTATTTCGAAGTACGGCAGTTCAACAGGCCCGGATTCAATACAGGCTGGTTGATTTCCAATTTGGTCAAACTCAACCCCGGAGATAAGGAAACCATTGAAAAGTACATCTATGATCAGAATTAAGCATTCTTTATTGCTTATTTTCCTTATGCTTGGGCAGTATGCAGGTATTGCCCAAACCATAAAAGGCTATACCAAAGCCGAACTGGAAGAATATGCCACCAAAGTGGAGGATCAGGTGCTTTTCTTGGAATACCTCATGAATACCATTGGCTCCTCCGAAACCCCCGCAAGGGACAAGGATGTCATCATCCGGGAAAGCTACCTGAAGATTTTTAGAGATGCACAGGTTCAGGTGGAAGATGACCTGCTGCTGGACCGGAAAGTAGTCACCAACAAGGATGTGACTGCCTATCTCAAGGACATTGAGTTTTTTTATAAGGACGTCAATTTCAAGTTTAAAGTCCGGGATGTAAAGCCGGGACAAAAAGAAAACGGGGATGTGTTTTTCCTAGTATCCCTGGACAGAACCATCACTGCCACCGGAAAAGACGGAAAGGCAGTGACCAATACCAAACCCCGATTTGTGGAAGTGAACCTGCTGGAAAAAAGCCAGGAGCTGAAAATCGTCAGCATGTACACCACCAAACTCAGCCGGGATGAGGAATTGCTGGAATGGTGGGAAATCCTGAATCCACATTGGAAGGCGTATTTCCAACAAAGATTCGATATGAATGAAGGGGATTCGGTAGGACTTGATCAACTCTACAAGTTTGTGGCCGTGGATTCCCTGGATATTTCAGGGACGGACTCCCTCTTGGATCTGAGTCCTATGGAAGCTTTGCGGGAACTGCGTTATGTGAATCTGAGCAATACCCAAATTACCCAACTGGCACCTATTTCCAATGTGACATTTTTGGAGTACTTGGATGTCTCCAATACCCCAACTTCAGATATTCAGTTTATCAAGTATTCAGAACGCCTGAAGCACCTGGATATCTCCAATACCCAAATCCATGAAATAGGAGACCTGAGTAATCTCAAGGCCCTAGTATCCCTGAAAGCGGTGAGTACTCCGATTTCCAGTTTCTCTGTACTCAACGACTTTGACAGTCTTAGAGCTCTGGACCTCACATCCAGCGGCTTCAACAATCTGGAAAATATCAGGGAACTTTCCCTCCTTGAAAACCTGAATGTCAGCAAGAATTTCATGATCAATTTCTCCAGCTTGGGAGAATTGAAATCCCTGAAAGCCTTGAACCTTTCCGAAACCAATGTCCAGGACCTGAGTCCACTGGCAACATTGGATAAATTGGAAATTATTGACCTCACCGCCACAGAGGTAGGAGATATCTCAGTCTTAAACTCAAAGCCCTATCTGAGCAAGGTATTGGCTGACCAGACAAGTTTATCCCCCCTCGCAGCTGATAATTTTATCCGCAACAACCCCAAAGTTCTTCTCATCCACCATGTGAGGGATTTGGAGAGTTGGTGGGGGAGTCTGTCCGATTCCTGGAAGACTGTATTGAGAAAAGCCAATCCTAAAATCCAGTCGGATCAACCCAACGTGGAGGTTTTGACAGAGACCATAGGCTTGGAAGAATTGGATTTGAGAGCTTCCGGAATTCAAAGCCTTAATCCAGCAACCCGCTTTGTAAAGCTTAGAAAAATCGACTTTTCAGAAAATCAGGTATCGGACCTATTGCCTTTGAGCGAAGTAAAAACCCTGGAGGAAATAGTTGGGGAATCCACTCAGGTAGGGGATATCTCCGCTTTGAAAGACAATGAACTCCTGAAAAGCATCAATTTGGCCGGAAGTCCGCTGCAGAGCATTTTGGATATACTGTCCCTTCCCGAGCTTGCCTACCTCAATGTGGATGCTTCCCCGGTTTTTCCTGAGGAAATTCCGGATATCCTGATCAGAAAACCTGAGCTTACCTTGATTTATCGTACTCAGGAATTGACAGACTGGTGGAATTCCCTCAGCACAGACTGGAAAGACCTTTTGAAAAGACAATATAGCCTTCAGGAATCTCCAACTAGCAGTCAATTGCATAATTTGACCGCTAAGTCCAGCTTGGAGTTTCAGAGGATCAATGTGCAGGATCTCAGTCCATTGACGATGTTTGTGAACCTTCGTTCTTTGGATATTTTTGATGCTACCCTGCATTCGGTGGGCCCATTGGCTGAAATGCATTTGTTGACCAGCTTGAGGCTTTCACAGGTCCCTGTAGTGGATTTTTCCCCTGTGGGTAGATTGGCACAGTTGGAGGAACTCGATATTTCCAATACGGGAATAGAGGATCTGACCTCCCTCAGTAATTTATTCAATTTGAAAAAGCTGAATATCTCCGGGACCAACCTCAAAACCCTAAGAGGCTTGGAAGGTCTCTTGGCGCTGGAACAACTCGATGTGGCCAGTACCAATCTGGGCTCCCTGAAACCTATTGAGGGCTTACCCAACCTGCTCCAACTCGCCTGTTTCAATACCCGGCTGTCCCAAAGAAGTGTGGATCATTTTAAAGAACTAAAGCCCGAGTGTGAGGTAAGGTTTTATTGATGATTAAGGAATAACTTGTTTCGATGGAATTTGGGGAATAGGGATTAGAGAATAGGGATTAGAGAATAGAAAATAGGGAATGGGGATTAGAGAATAGAGAATAACTTGTCCCGATGGAATCGGGAGGGAAATCCAATTATCAATTATCAATTATCAATTCTCAAAACCCACAACCTACAATCTGGAACCTAATTCTGAATTCTCAATTCTCAAAACCTACAACCTACAACCCACAACCTATAACCAATTCATCATTATAAATTCATAATTCTCTCAGGGTTTCACCCTAGGCTATTCACAGTTCGACTCCTTCGGAGTCCTTTTACCCAATCACCATTTTCCCTCATCAATTAAACAGTTAACCAATTAAACAATGAACCGATAGTGCTATTGAGCAGTAAGCATTGAGGTCAACCTACAACCTGGAACCCAATTCTCAATTCTCAAAACCCACAACTCACAAAACCTTAAAATTCAGGATTCTAAATATAAAATTCGGGAAGAGGTGAAGAATAAGGGATTAAAAAATGCTGAAAAAAATCCCTTAAATATTTTCTAGGAAAAATGATGAGAAAAGTTGCTTAATCACCCTGACATAAAGGTAAAAAGCAGATCCTTTAAAAAAATACCCTGTATAAGGTATTTTTTGTCCGAAACGAAAAAAGTTTTCCACAATTTTTAACTATTCTAAGAAAATACTATCCTTTATTTAGATGGTAAATTGATCAATCTTCCGAATTCTTTTTTTCAAAACCCGAACTTACCCGATCTGCACTTTTAAAAATTGGTACCAAAACCTTTTATACTAAGCAGTTGCATATTAGGTAGTTTCCAGTTTCCTTCAGCCAACTTGAAACTTTAAACTCTTCACTTTAAACCTACAACCCACAACCTACAACTTACAACCAAGAACAGTTAACAGAATGCAGTCTACAGTCAGCACCACTTTAAACTCTCAACTTTAAACTTATCCCCGATGAATATTGGGATAAACTCTCAACCCAAAACCTACAACTTAGAACCTAGAACAAATGTCATTCCCTGAAATAAGTTGACCGTTTTTAAAGATGAATCGAGATGCTAAAAACGGGAAAAAGGATTAATTCTCATCGAAAGTATTCTGAAGACTTCAAGCGTAAATTGGTGGAAGATTTC